>NZ_JOIJ01000098.1 GCF_000719975.1 Prauserella rugosa | reverse complement strand
CGCTGTATCGCGGGTGGCGGGCGTGCTACACTGGAGCCACTACATCCCCCACGCCTATCCCTGGAAGCGCAAATTGGGGGATTTTCTTTGTCTGGTAGCAGGAGTTCCCACATGCCCGAAAAGTCACTACGGGCTCGGGGGTCCCTTCGTTACGAGAAGCCGCCGCTGACGGTTGACGCGCTTCTGACGTTGTTGTCCGA
>NZ_JOIJ01000097.1 GCF_000719975.1 Prauserella rugosa | reverse complement strand
CGCTGTATCGCGGGTGGCGGGCGTGCTACACTGGAGCCACTACATCCCCCACGCCTATCCCTGGAAGCGCAAATTGGGGGATTTTCTTTGTCTGGTAGCGAGAGTTCCCACATGCCCGAAAAGTCACTACGGGCTCGGGGGTCCCTTCGTTACGAGAAGCCGCCGCTGACGGTTGACGCGCTTCTGACGTTGTTGTCCGA
>NZ_JOIJ01000096.1 GCF_000719975.1 Prauserella rugosa | reverse complement strand
CCGTTGGGGTGGTTTGTTGCGCCCTGCCTGCAGCGTGATGGGGTTTGGCCAGGTCGACGGGATGGCGCTTCGCTTACCGGGGGCGACTCTATTGGGTGACGGCGGGTCGTCCACTTGTTCGGTATCGTTTTAACCGTGAATGGTTCTGGGGGAATTTCTAATGCCGCCGCTGGGTTTCGGCCTTGGCGGGCTCGGGTTGATG
>NZ_JOIJ01000095.1 GCF_000719975.1 Prauserella rugosa | reverse complement strand
CAGCATCAACCCAAGCCCGCTGCGACCTTAGTTCAGCGGCGGTAGCAGAAATTCCCCCATGTCCATCCACGGTTAAAACAATACCGAACACACTGGCGATCCACCATCACCCAATAGAGTCGCCCCCGGTAAGCGAAGCGCCATCCCGTCGACCTGGCCAAACCCCATCACGCTGCAGGCAGGGCGCAACAAACCACCCCAACG
>NZ_JOIJ01000094.1 GCF_000719975.1 Prauserella rugosa | reverse complement strand
GCAAGGTTTCGTGGCTCCCCGATTCGGACCCGCTGCCCGTCAGTTCAGAGAAGCGTCTCTATCCAGTTCTCGTCTCTCTCCAGTCGGTGCTCGATTCGATCTCACCCCGCAGCAGCTGGGCACGACGGCTCCACGAGCTCGTGACTACCCGTCCTCCAATGAACCTCCGGGGCATGGGAATCCCGGACGGGTGGGCTGACAACC
>NZ_JOIJ01000093.1 GCF_000719975.1 Prauserella rugosa | reverse complement strand
TCCAGCCCGGGCCATCCGAGCCCGCTCCGCCTGCCCACCCGGATCGATCTTCTCGACCAGTCGAGCCGCGTGCTGGGCCAAATTCCGAGGCTGCCACGAGGTGGGGGGAGCCGAGGCGAGCTTGTCGCTCAACAACGCATCCACCTGCCGGGCATGCTCGTCAGACAGCGGCGAGGTCACGGCCAAGATCCGCCGGGCCCCATA
>NZ_JOIJ01000092.1 GCF_000719975.1 Prauserella rugosa | reverse complement strand
CGGCTGGGCAGGTCTCTGGGATGGCGTTTTTCCGCTTCGCACCATTCCGTCGAACCTGGCTTTTTGTTTATCACGCTGCAGGCAGGGCGCAAGGTTGGGGTTTGGGTGTTCCGTTGGGGTGGTTTGTTGCGCCCTGCCTGCAGCGTGATGGGGTTTGGCCAGGTCGACGGGATGGCGCTTCGCTTACCGGGGGCGACTCTATTGGG
>NZ_JOIJ01000091.1 GCF_000719975.1 Prauserella rugosa | reverse complement strand
GTGGAAGTCCGGGTGGTTCGTGGGGTGACAACAACGATCCGACGTTCAATCCGTGGGTGAATGAGCCCTCGAGCGGCGCGGGCGGTGCTCCCGGTTCGGACGGATCGCCGGATGCTGGTGGCGTTCCTGGTTCCGGTGGATCGCCGGATCCCGGCGGGGCCGGCGGTTCGGGTGGCGTTCCTGGTTCGGGTGGTGCCGATGGTGGT
>NZ_JOIJ01000090.1 GCF_000719975.1 Prauserella rugosa | reverse complement strand
ACGACGTGATGGTGAGTCGCGCACGTTGGACCAGTTGCGCGCGGATGTCACTGCTGACCTGTTGCTGGGCAATGATCCCGGTGTTCGGGTTCCCGAAGCCGCAGCCATGGTCTACCTGCACATGCCGATCGACGCCGCGTTGTCGATGTCCGACAGCGGCTGTGAGTTGGACGGCTACGGTCCCATCCCGGCTGCGGTGGCGCGGGA
>NZ_JOIJ01000089.1 GCF_000719975.1 Prauserella rugosa | reverse complement strand
TCGCCAGTGTGTTCGGTATTGTTTTAACCGTGGATGGACATGGGGGAATTTCTGCTACCGCCGCTGAACTAAGGTCGCAGCGGGCTTGGGTTGATGCTGACGAGATGGTGTTTCTCGCTTCTCTGGCTTCTGACGAGGGGGAGTGGCGGGGGTTGGCTGAGGAGTTGGCGCCTTCGCTTCGGGTGTCGCCTGTGGAGGTGGAGAGGCG
>NZ_JOIJ01000088.1 GCF_000719975.1 Prauserella rugosa | reverse complement strand
GCAAGGTTTCGTGGCTCCCCGATTCGGACCCGCTGCCCGTCAGTTCAGAGAAGCGTCTCTATCCAGTTCTCGTCTCTCTCCAGTCGGTGCTCGATTCGAGCTCACCCCGCAGCGGTCAAGTCCCTTGTGGTGGTGTAGTGCTGCGTTGTCCTTCTCTGGGGTTGTTAGGCGCTGAGTTCGAGGATGGGGTCGTTGGGTGTCTCCGTGTCG
>NZ_JOIJ01000087.1 GCF_000719975.1 Prauserella rugosa | reverse complement strand
CCGAACCGGGAGCACCGCCCGCGCCGCTCGAGGGCTCATTCACCCACGGATTGAACGTCGGATCGTTGTTGTCACCCCACGAACCACCCGGACTTCCACCCGCACCATCCGGAGCCGCACCACCATCGGCACCACCCGAACCAGGAACGCCACCCGAACCGCCGGCCCCGCCGGGATCCGGCGATCCACCGGAACCAGGAACGCCACCAGCATCCGG
>NZ_JOIJ01000086.1 GCF_000719975.1 Prauserella rugosa | reverse complement strand
TCGGGGTCAAGGTCCCGACTGCGCACCGGTGGTTCGTGCGCTGGACCGAGGCGGGCTTGTGGGCACGGATCCATCACGCGGTGCTGGACGAGTTAGGTGATCAGGGCTTGATCGACTGGTCCCGCGCGGTGGTGGATGCCGCCCACGTGCGGGCCAAAAAGGGGGACCTATGACTGGTCCGAGCCCGGTCGACCGTGGGAAACCCGGTTCGAAGCTTCATG
>NZ_JOIJ01000085.1 GCF_000719975.1 Prauserella rugosa | reverse complement strand
TGGGCGACCGCGAACGAGTAGGCCGATGCGAAGCGAGGCCGAAGGGGGTCCGGGGGCGAAGCCCGCCGGCCTGGGGCGTGGGGGGCTGGGCCCCCACAGCAAAGCGAAAGAGACCCCTGTCCACACATTCCGTGGACAGGGGTCTCCCGATCTCTGTAGCGGGGGCAGGATTTGAACCTACGACCTCTGGGTTATGAGCCCAGCGAGCTACCGAACTGCTCCACCCCGCGTCG
>NZ_JOIJ01000084.1 GCF_000719975.1 Prauserella rugosa | reverse complement strand
GGGAACCCGAACACCGGGATCATTGCCCAGCAACAGGTCAGCAGTGACATCCGCGCGCAACTGGTCCAACGTGCGCGACTCACCATCACGTCGTAGGCGACGTGCCATCGCATCAACCCGCGCATAACAGGCGGAAGCCACCTCCGACGGCAACTCGGCGGTGAGTCGAGATTGCGCATTCGGCCCGTGATCAAGCTCCACCCGCCGTCCAGCCCGGGCCATCCGAGCCCGCTCCGCCTGCCC
>NZ_JOIJ01000083.1 GCF_000719975.1 Prauserella rugosa | reverse complement strand
CGCTCCTTGGACTCGATATCCTTGCGTGCCAGCCGAGGCCGGATTCCCCTGTCTCGTAACCATCGGCGACGTTCGCGGCTGTTGTAAGCCTTGTCGCCATGCAGCTTCGCCGGCTTGCGGCGCCGCGGCCCACGTCGGGAACGGACCGGCGGGATCGCGTTGACCAGCGGGATCATCGCGTCGCCATCAGCCGTGTTGCCTGCCGAGATCCCGGTGGCCATTGGTAATCCAGTGGCGTCGGAGAG
>NZ_JOIJ01000082.1 GCF_000719975.1 Prauserella rugosa | reverse complement strand
GTGGAGCTTGATCACGGGCCCAACGCGCAATCCCGACTCACCGCCGAGCTGCCCTCCGAGGTCGCTTCCGCCTGCTATGCCCGTGTTGATGCGATGGCACGCCGCCTACAGCGCAAGGGCGAGCAGCGCACGCTCGACCAGTTGCGCGCGGATGTGACCGCCGACCTGTTATTGGGCAACGACCCGGGCGTTCGCGTCCCGGAAGCCGCTGCCATGGTCTACCTGCACATGCCGGTTGACGCGGC
>NZ_JOIJ01000081.1 GCF_000719975.1 Prauserella rugosa | reverse complement strand
CCAACACCCGAGGCATCCGCCGAGACAAGTCGACAGCATTGCGGATCCGCTTCTCCACCTCCACAGGCGACACCCGAAGCGAAGGCGCCAACTCCTCAGCCAACCCCCGCCACTCCCCCTCGTCAGAAGCCAGCGAGGCAAGAAACACCATCTCGGCACCATCAACCCGAGCCCGCCAAGACCGAAACCCAGCGGCGGCAGTAGAAATTCCCCCAGAACCATTCACACCTAAAACTATACCGAACAA
>NZ_JOIJ01000080.1 GCF_000719975.1 Prauserella rugosa | reverse complement strand
TTGTTCGGTATAGTTTTAGGTGTGAATGGTTCTGGGGGAATTTCTACTGCCGCCGCTGGGTTTCGGTCTTGGCGGGCTCGGGTTGATGGTGCCGAGATGACGTTTCTCGCCTCTCTGGCTTCTGACGAGGGGGAGTGGCGGGGGTTGACTGAGGAGTTGGCGCCTTCGCTTCGGGTGTCGCCTGTGGAGGTGGAGAAGCGGATCCGCAATGCTGTCGACTTGTCTCGGCGGATGCCTCGGGTGTTGG
>NZ_JOIJ01000079.1 GCF_000719975.1 Prauserella rugosa | reverse complement strand
TCGAATCGAGCACCGACTGGAGAGAGACGAGAACTGGATAGAGACGCTTCTCTGAACTGACGGGCAGCGGGTCCGAATCGGGGAGCCACGAAACCTTGCTTGAGTTCGGAACCTTCGGGTAGACGCCGAGGCCGACGTTCCACAACCTGCCGTGGTGTGCGCAGATGTTCCGTAGCCGAACGTACGTACGCAGCCAGGAATCGAGCAGCGGCTCGGTCAGGCCGATGCTGGACGCGATCGCTCGCCTGTCTTGCCGCCTACGCAGATTG
>NZ_JOIJ01000078.1 GCF_000719975.1 Prauserella rugosa | reverse complement strand
CCTCGGGTGGGTATTCGTCGCCGGGTTTTGTGGGGACTGCGCCGAATGACACGACGGGTACGTCGGGGTATTCGTCGCCGGATTCGGCGCGTCCGCCTGCGGCGAATTATCCGGGTGTGGGCGGTCTTCCGGGGCAGAGCAGTACGGGTTTCGGTCCGGGTGGTTCGGGCGCGAATGGGCCGGGTGTGAATGGGCCGGGGTTTGGTCCGGTGGGGGCGCCGCGGCCGGGGTTCGGCCCGGGCGGGTCCGGCGGTTCCGGTGGCGGGTCCGG
>NZ_JOIJ01000077.1 GCF_000719975.1 Prauserella rugosa | reverse complement strand
TTCTCTTCGTCGCCAGGGAGACCGGGCAGACGAAAGCCGAAAGGCCGAGTCGCAAGCCCCGGGTTACCAGGCGAGGGGACATGAACCAAGCTCCCACGCATGTGGTAGAGTGGGTGTTCCCAGTCGGAGCGATCAGCCCATAACAAGCCAGCAGGTTTGCCCAGGTGCTGAGTGCGCTCTGACGCAAATACCAAGTGTGTGTTGTTTGAGAACTCAACAGTGTGCTTTGTAAGTTTTGTTTTGTTGTTTTGCCCCGTTTTTGGGGTTTCTTTGAGCTAGCGCGTGGCC
>NZ_JOIJ01000076.1 GCF_000719975.1 Prauserella rugosa | reverse complement strand
GGGTCGTCCACTTGTTCGGTATCGTTTTAACCGTGAATGGTTCTGGGGGAATTTCTAATGCCGCCGCTGGGTTTCGGCCTTGGCGGGCTCGGGTTGATGCTGCCGAGATGACGTTTCTCGCCTCTCTTGTTTCTGACGAGTTGGAGTGGCGGGGGTTGGCTGAGGAGTTGGCGCCTTCGCTTCGGGTGTCGCCTGTCGAGGTGGAGAAGCGGATCCGCAATGCTGTCGACTTGTCTCGGCGGATGCCTCGGGTGTTGGAAGCGATGCGGGAGGGTCAGGTCGAGCTGTATGGGGCC
>NZ_JOIJ01000075.1 GCF_000719975.1 Prauserella rugosa | reverse complement strand
CCTCGGGTGGGTATTCGTCGCCGGGTTTTGTGGGGACTGCGCCGAATGACACGACGGGTACGTCGGGGTATTCGTCGCCGGATTCGGCGCGTCCGCCTGTGGCGAATTATCCGGGTGTGGGCGGTCTTCCGGGGCAGAGCAGTACGGGTTTCGGTCCGGGTGGTTCGGGCGCGAACGGGCCGGGTGTGAATGGGCCGGGTGTGAATGGGCCGGGTGTGAATGGGCCGGGGTTTGGTCCGGTGGGGGCGCCGCGGCCGGGGTTCGGCCCGGGCGGGTCCGGCGGTTCCGGTGGCGGGTCCGG
>NZ_JOIJ01000074.1 GCF_000719975.1 Prauserella rugosa | reverse complement strand
CCCGCAGCAGCTGGGCACGACGGCTCCACGAGCTCGTGACTACCCGTCCTCCAATGAACCTCCGGGGCATGGGAATCCCGGACGGGTGGGCTGACAACCCCTTCTGGAGTCGGCACCTCAACTGACCGATGTTGAT
The DNA here is from genome assembly GCF_000719975.1 of Prauserella rugosa. Classification (GTDB taxonomy): domain Bacteria; phylum Actinomycetota; class Actinomycetes; order Mycobacteriales; family Pseudonocardiaceae; genus Prauserella; species Prauserella rugosa. Next base: position 206 of record NZ_JOIJ01000074.1, on the reverse strand, counting down.
GTTGCCGGGTGCGCGAGCTCTGAACAGGGCCCGGAGTCGTCGTCGACGTTCTCGGTCACGACGCGATGGACGACGCCGACGGAGACGCCGGTGCCGCGGCTGATCTGCCGGATTGACTGTCCTTCGTCTCGGCGGGCGAGGATGGCGCGGCGTTTGTCGTCGTCGACGACGGGCGGACGTCCGCCGGTTCGCCCTTGTCGTTTGGC
>NZ_JOIJ01000073.1 GCF_000719975.1 Prauserella rugosa | reverse complement strand
TGGGCCGTCGACATGTGATCGGTGAGCGCCGCTCGAACCGCGACTTCGACCCGTTCCAGCGCGTCCGTCACCAACAGACGTAGCGCTCGATCGAACACGTACAGATCCAGCACGTCCTCGAACGTGGTCCCCTCACGGAAAATGTGAGCGGGCCAGCGATCGCGTTGCTGGAACGGGATCGTGTACGGCGAGAGCCGGTAGTAGCCGATGTGACGCAGGTACCGACCGGCCTTATCGGGATCAGGGAAGTGCAGGCCACGCTCGGACAACAACGTCAGAAGCGCGTCAACCGTCAGCGGCGGCTTCTCGTAACGAAGGGACCCCCGAGCCCGTAGTGACTTTTCGGGCATGTGGGAACTC
>NZ_JOIJ01000072.1 GCF_000719975.1 Prauserella rugosa | reverse complement strand
GACAGGGGTCTCCCGATCTCTGTAGCGGGGGCAGGATTTGAACCTACGACCTCTGGGTTATGAGCCCAGCGAGCTACCGAACTGCTCCACCCCGCGTCGTTGTGTACATGCAACTTTACACGCCCGCCTTTGATCGTTTTCACCGGGGCCCCTGCGCGCCCCGTCGCAGATCAACCACCCCACGAGCCCCAGAGCCCCGAACGCACACGGACACCGATCGCCCCAGGCAACCACGACGCAGGCGGATCCCGACGCAGGCAGCAACCAACGCCCCCTGGGCGACCGCGAACGAGTAGGCCGATGCGAAGCGAGGCCGAAGGGGGTCCGGGGGCGAAGCCCGCCGGCCTGGGGCGTGGGGGGCTGGGCCCCCACAG
>NZ_JOIJ01000071.1 GCF_000719975.1 Prauserella rugosa | reverse complement strand
CTCCGGCTGCTTCGCCGAATACCCGTGGCACCCGGACCCGTCCAAGCGCTACGCCGCGCTCTACCGCCCCTACCACTACGTCGGCCTCGAACTGGGGATCTCCATCGCCAACGCCGTGCTGCGCGGCGTGCCGACCGGTGCGCCCAAGGGGTTCTTCGGCGACGTGGTCGCCACCGCGAAGAAGGACCTGCGCGCCGGTGAGGAGCTCGACGGCGAGGGCGGCTACTCCGTGTGGGGCAAGCTCATCTCGGCACGCGCATCGGTGGAACGCGGCGCGCTGCCGATCGCGCTGGCGCACCACGTCCGGTTGCGCCGCGACATCCCGAGGGGCACCACCCCGACCCTGGACGACGTCGAACTCGACGAGCGGTTCGATCAGGTGCTGCAACTGCGCCGGGAAACCGTGGGGTTGCTCG
>NZ_JOIJ01000070.1 GCF_000719975.1 Prauserella rugosa | reverse complement strand
TTCTCTGGCTTCTGACGAGGGGGAGTGGCGGGGGTTGGCTGAGGAGTTGGCGCCTTCGCTTCGGGTGTCGCCTGTGGAGGTGGAGAGGCGGATTCGTAACGCTGTCGATCTGTCTCGGCGGATGCCTCGGGTTCTGGATGCCATGCGGGAGGGCCAGGTCGAGCTGTATGGGGCCCGGCGGATCTTGGCTGTGACCTCGCCGCTGTCTGACGAGCATGCCCGGCAGGTGGATGCGTTGTTGAGCGACAAGCTCGCCTCGGCTCCCGTGACGTCGTGGCAGCCTCGGAATTTGGCTCAGCACGCGGCGCGGCTTGTGGAGAAGGTCGACCCAGGCGGGCAGGCGGAGCGGGTTCGGATGGCCCGGGCTGGGCGGCGGGTCGAGCTTGATCACGGGCCGAATGCTCACTCTCGACTCACCGCCGAGTTGCCGTCGGAGGTGGCTTCCGCGTG
>NZ_JOIJ01000069.1 GCF_000719975.1 Prauserella rugosa | reverse complement strand
CGTGTTCGATCGAGCGCTACGTCTGTTGGTGACGGACGCGCTGGAACGGGTCGAAGTCGCGGTTCGAGCGGCGCTCACCGATCACATGTCGACGGCCCATCGTGATCCGCACTGGTACATGGACGCGTCGTACTTCCACAACGCGTCCATACACAATGGGCTGCTCAAGTACGTACGAGCGAAGTGTGATGACCGGCTTGGCGGTCCGCCCGAATCCGACGACGAGTCCAAGTCTGGCGAGGAGATCCCGGTCCATCGCTCTGCGCTCGAGCATTACCTGACGACCTACGGCTTGCCCGAGCTGCCGCCGTCGTGGCTCATGGTCGAGACCCTCACTCTTGGCCAGCTGAGCAAGACAATCGGCAATCTGCGTAGGCGGCAAGACAGGCGAGCGATCGCGTCCAGCATCGGCCTGACCGAGCCGCTGCTCGATTCCTGGCTGCGTACGTACGTTCGGCTACG
>NZ_JOIJ01000068.1 GCF_000719975.1 Prauserella rugosa | reverse complement strand
GTCAGCAGCCTGCCCGGCGGTGGCGGGGGCACTCCGCCGGGTGTGGCGCCGGCGCCGATGCCGGGTCGGGCGACCGGGCAGGGCCAGTTGCCGGGCACGGGCCCGGCGGCCAACACCCCGGCGGCGCGCATGCCCGGCCCGGGTGCCGGCCCGGGCGGTTCCGGATTCGGGCCCATGGGGCCGGTCGGGCCGATGGGCGGGTCCACCGCTGGCGGGTCGACGCCCTACAGCAGCAAACTGGGTCGCCCGGCCGCGGCAGGCGGGTTCGGCCCGACCGGTGGTGGCAGTGGTTCGGCCGCCGGTGCGGCCAAGGGCATGGGCGCCGGTGCAGCTGGTGGTGCTGCCGGTCCGGGTGGTGCCTCGGGTGCGGCCAAACCGGGCATGGGTGGCGCGGCCCCGGGTGCGGCGGCCGCGGCCGGTGGCGCGGGCGCCCGTGGTGGTGCCGGTGGCGGCATGATGGGCGGCGCCGGAGCCGGACGCGGCAACCAGCAGGGCGGCGAGGACGA
>NZ_JOIJ01000067.1 GCF_000719975.1 Prauserella rugosa | reverse complement strand
GAATGGGCCGGGTGTGAATGGGCCGGGGTTTGGTCCGGTGGGGGCGCCGCGGCCGGGGTTCGGCCCGGGCGGGTCCGGCGGTTCCGGTGGCGGGTCCGGCGGTGGGTCGGGTGTTGGTGGTGGTCGGTTCTCCGTGCCCGGTGCCGGTAGTGGTGGTCTTGGCGGGGGTGGTTATTCCTCGGGCGCCGGTGGTGGTGCCGCGGGTGGCCCTGGCGCTGGGGCCGGTGGCGCTGGCGCTGGTGGTGCGGCTGGTGGTGCTGGTGCGGGGAAGATGACCGGTGCTGGTGGTGGTTTCGGTCCGACGGGTTCGGGTGGTGCTGGTGGTGCCGCGGCGGCCGGTGGTGGTGCTGGTGGGGCTCGTGGTGGTGGTATGCCGATGGGTGCGATGGGTGGTGGTGCCGGTCGTGGTCAGGGTGGTGATGATGAGGAGCATCAGCGTCAGTACGTGGTCTCGACCGATGAGGCGTTCGCGTTGACCGAGGACGGCGAAGTGCTGCGCGACCCGACCACCGGCAACGTCGTGACACCCCCGAC
>NZ_JOIJ01000066.1 GCF_000719975.1 Prauserella rugosa | reverse complement strand
GGTCGAGCTGTATGGGGCCCGGCGGATCTTGGCCGTGACCTCGCCGCTGTCTGACGAGCATGCCCGGCAGGTGGATGCGTTGTTGAGCGACAAGCTCGCTTCCGCTCCGGTGACGTCGTGGCAGCCTCGGAATTTGGCTCAGCACGCGGCGCGACTGGTCGAGAAGGTCGACCCAGGCGGGCAGGCCGAGCGGGCTCGCATGGCCCGGGCTGGGCGGCGCGTGGAGCTTGATCACGGGCCGAACGCGCAATCCCGTCTTACCGCCGAGTTGCCGTCGGAGGTCGCGGCTGCCTGTTATGCGCGGGTTGATGCGATGGCACGCCGCCTGCGGCGTGATGGCGAGTTGCGCACGTTGGACCAGTTGCGGGCCGACATCACCGCCGACCTCCTCCTCGGCAACGACCCCGGTGTTCGGGTCCCCGAAGCCGCCGCCACGGTCTACCTGCACATGCCGATCGACGCCGCGTTGTCGATGTCCGACAGCGGCTGTGAGTTGGACGGCTACGGTCCCATCCCGGCTGCGGTGGCGCGGGA
>NZ_JOIJ01000065.1 GCF_000719975.1 Prauserella rugosa | reverse complement strand
CTGGCCGGTGGCGGGGTCGCAGAGGACTTTGCGCCACACACTGTCGGTATTGGTCATGATCTCCCGCGCCACCGCAGCCGGGATGGGACCGTAGCCGTCGAGTTCGCAGCCGCTGTCGGAGATGGACAGGGCGGCGTCGATGGGCATGTGCAGGTAGACCGTGGCTGCGGCTTCGGGGACCCGAACACCGGGGTCGTTGCCGAGGAGGAGGTCGGCGGTGATGTCGGCCCGCAACTGGTCGAGAGTGCGCTGCTCACCATCACGTCGTAGGCGGCGTGCCATCGCATCAACACGGGCATAGCAGGCGGAAGCGACCTCGGAGGGCAACTCGGCGGTGAGTCGGGATTGCGCGTTCGGCCCGTGATCAAGCTCCACCCGCCGTCCAGCCCGGGCCATGCGAGCCCGCTCGGCCTGCCCGCCTGGGTCGACCTTCTCGACCAGTCGCGCCGCGTGCTGGGCCAAGTTCCGAGGCTGCCACGACGTGGCGGGAGCCGAGGCGAGCTTGTCGCTCAACAACGCATCCACCTGCCGGGCATGCTCGTCAGACAGCGGCGAGGTCACG
>NZ_JOIJ01000064.1 GCF_000719975.1 Prauserella rugosa | reverse complement strand
GCCGAGTACGTGGATGTGTTGGAGTTGGGGACTCCGTTGGTGAAGTCGGCGGGGATTTCTGCGGTGAGTGCGGTGAAGGCGGCGCATCCGGACAAGTTGGTGTTCGCGGATTTGAAGACGGCGGATGCTGGTGAGTTGGAGGCGGGGTTGGCGTTCGAGGCGGGTGCGGATCTGGTGACGGTGATGGGGGTGGCCGATGACGACACGATTCGGGGTGCGGTGGCTGCGGGGGCGAAGTACGGCAAGAGTGTGGTCGCGGACATGATCGCGGTGACCGAGGGCCGGGTGGGTCGGATCCGTGAGGTGGCCAAGTTGGGGGTGTCGTTCGTGGAGATCCATGCGGGTCTGGACGAGCAGGCCCGTCCGGATTACACGATCGAGAAGCTGCTGGATGACGGGCGTGAGGCCGGTGTGCCGTTCTCGATCGCCGGTGGGGTGGGTCCGGACACCATCGGCGCGGTCCGTCAGGCCGGGGCGACCGTGGCCGTGGCCGGCAGCGCGATCTACAACGCCCCCGACCCCGCCGAAGCCGCCAGCCAACTCCGCAAACGCGCCAACACCTGAGGCG
>NZ_JOIJ01000063.1 GCF_000719975.1 Prauserella rugosa | reverse complement strand
TGGACGAGGTGCCGTGGTGTGGGTCGTAGCGGGTGATCCACCCGGGCGCGTTCTTCATCCTGTGGTGGCGTCGACACCGTGGTGCGGTGTTGGTCGCTGAGGTGGGCCCGTTGTCGGTGGCCCATTCGCGTTGGTGGTCGAGGTCGCAGTGCCGGGCAGGTCGTCGGCACCAGGGCACGACGCATTCCCGGTCGCGGACGCGGACGAGTTCGCGGATGGCCGCGTTGGGCCGTCGTCGACTACGGCCCAGGTCGAGCGGCTGGCCGGTGGCCGGGTCGCAGAGGACTTTGCGCCAGGTGCTGTCGCGGTTGGTCATGATCTCCCGCGCCACCGCTGCCGGAAGAGGTCCGTAGCCGTCCAGCTCACAGCCGCTGTCGGAGATGGACAGGGCCGCGTCAACGGGCATGTGGAGGTAGACCATGGCGGCGGCTTCGGGGACCCGAACACCGGGATCATTGCCCAGCAACAGGTCAGCAGTGACATCCGCGCGCAACTGGTCGAGCGTGCGCTGCTCGCCATCACGTCGTAGGCGGCGTGCCATCGCATCAACCCGCGCATAACACGCGGAAGCCACCTCCGACGGCAACTCGGCGGTGAGTCGAGAGTGAGC
>NZ_JOIJ01000062.1 GCF_000719975.1 Prauserella rugosa | reverse complement strand
GCTACGAACGCCGCGCCGACACCTTCACAGCCTTCCTCGCGCTGGCCGCCGCCCTCGTCTGCTTCAAACGACTCCAACAAACCAACTGAGACAAGCTCTTAGGGTCGGGTTCTCTTTCTCGGGGTTTTTCGGCCCGGGTGCGGTTTGCCGTCGGGGTTTTTCGCCTCGCCGGCTGGGCAGGTCTCTGGGATGGCGTTTCTCCGCTTCGCACCATCCCGTCGAATCTGGCTTTTTGTTTATCACGCTGCAGGCAGGGCGCAAGGTTGGGTGTTGGGTGTTCCGTTGGGGTGGTTTGTTGCGCCCTGCCTGCAGCGTGATGGTTTGGGACCAGGTCGACGGGATGGCGCTTCGCTTACCGAACGGCGACTCTATTGGGTGATGGTGGGTCGTCCATTTGTTCGGTATTGTTTTTTCTCTGGCTTCTGACGAGGGGGAGTGGCGGGGGTTGGCTGAGGAGTTGGCGCCTTCGCTTCGGGTGTCGCCTGTGGAGGTGGAGAGGCGGATTCGTAATGCCGTCGATCTGGCTCGGCGGATGCCTCGGGTTCTGGATGCCATGCGGGATGGTCAGGTTGAGCTGTATGGCGCTCGGCGGGTCCTGGCTGTGACCTCGCCGCTGTCTGACGAGCATGCCCGGCAGGTGGATGGGTTGTTGAGCGACAAGCTCGCTTCCGCTCCCGTGACGTCGTGGCAGCCTCGGAATTTGGCCCAGCACGCGGCGCGGTTGGTGGAGAAGGTTGATCCGGGTGGGCAGGCGGAGCGGGCTCGGATGGCCCGGGCGGGGCGGCGCGTGGAGTTTGATCACGGGCCGAACGCGCAGTCTCGACTCACCGCCGAGTTGCCGTCGGAGGTCGCTTCCGCCTGCTATGCGCGGGTTGATGCGATGGCACGCCGCCTGCGGCGCAAGGGTGAGCAGCGCACGTTGGATCAGTTGCGGGCCGACATCACCGCCGACCTGTTGCTGGGCAACGACCCTGGTGTTCGGGTTCCCGAAGCGGCAGCCATGGTCTACCTGCACATGCCGGTTGACGCCGCGTTGTCGATGTCCGACAGCGGCTGTGAGTTGGACGGCTAC
>NZ_JOIJ01000061.1 GCF_000719975.1 Prauserella rugosa | reverse complement strand
TCGCCAGTGTGTTCGGTATTGTTTTAACCGTGGATGGACATGGGGGAATTTCTGCTACCGCCGCTGAACTAAGGTCGCAGCGGGCTTGGGTTGATGCTGCCGAGATGACGTTTCTCGCTTCTCTGGCTTCTGGTGAGGGGGAGTGGCGGGGGTTGGCTGAGGAGTTGGCGCCTTCGCTTCGGGTGTCGCCTGTGGAGGTGGAGAGGCGGATTCGTAACGCTGTCGACTTGTCTCGGCGGATGCCTCGGGTGTTGGAGGCGATGCACGATGGTCAGGTTGAGTTGTATGGGGCTCGGCGGATCTTGGCCGTGACCTCGCCGCTGTCCGATGAGCATGCCCGGCAGGTGGATGCGTTGTTGAGCGACAAGCTCGCCTCGGCTCCCGTCACCTCGTGGCAGCCACGCAACCTGGCTCAACATGCGGCTCGGTTGGTGGAGAAGGTTGATCCGGGTGGGCAGGCCGAGCGGGCTCGCATGGCCCGGGCTGGACGGCGCGTGGTGCTTGATCACGGGCCGAATGCTCAATCTCGACTCACCGCCGAGTTGCCGTCGGAGGTGGCTTCCGCCTGTTATGCGCGGGTTGATGCGATGGCACGCCGCCTACGACGTGATGGTGAGTCGCGCACGTTGGACCAGTTGCGCGCGGATGTCACTGCTGACCTGTTGCTGGGCAATGATCCCGGTGTTCGGGTTCCC
>NZ_JOIJ01000060.1 GCF_000719975.1 Prauserella rugosa | reverse complement strand
TCTTGGGAAGTCCACACAACAGACCATGATCAACTGGTGGCCGCACCCATCTCCAGCACCCCTCACCAACCCCGATCACGAAGTCCGGCTGGAGTACTAACAGGTTGATGATCTTGGTTTGAGATGATCTTGGTGTGGCTGCGCCGTGGGTCGTGTCGGACGAGTTGTGGGCCCGGATAGGGCCGTTGTTGCCGGTGCGTCCGGCGAGTCGGACCGGGCCGAAGCCGTTGCCGGATCGGCAGGTGTTGCAGGGGATCCTGTTCGTGTTGTTCACCGGGATCGGGTGGGAGGACCTGCCTCAGGAGCTGGGGTTTGGTTCCGGGATGACGTGCTGGCGACGGCTTCGGGACTGGCAGGAGCTCGGGGTCTTCGACCGGTTGCCTCAGGAGCTACTCGCCGAGTTGAACGCCGCCGGGGAGATCGACTGGTCACGCGCGTGTGTGGACGCCTCCCACATCCGCGCAAAAAGGGCGGCGAGGCGACCGGACCGAGTCCGGTCGACCGAGGCAAGACCGGTTCCAAGCACCACCTGATCTGCGAGGGCGGCGGTGTCCCACTCGCGGTCACGCTCACCGGCGGCAACCGCAACGACATCACCCAACTCATCCCGCTGGTCGATGCCGTCCCGCTCGTCCGCGGGCGCCGGGGCCGGCCACGCCGCACACCCGAGGCCGTGGTGGCCGACCGAGGCTACGACCACGACAAGTACCGAGACCTGTTGCGACAGCGCCGGATTCGACCGCTGATCAGCCGCCGAGGCACCCGTGACAACAACCAACCCGTGCGCTGGGTCGTGGAGCAAACCCTCGCACTACTGCACCAGTTCCGCCGCCTGGCCGAACGCTGGGAACGCCGCACCGACATCCACCACGGGTTCCTCGCGCTCGCCTGCAGCCTCATCACCTGGCGACGACTCCCAAACCGAATGCGTTAGGAGCTC
>NZ_JOIJ01000059.1 GCF_000719975.1 Prauserella rugosa | reverse complement strand
CTAGGGCGTGTCTGACAAATTTAGTGTTTGGCGGCTGGGATGCTGCTGGTCGTGTCGCGGTTTCAGTTGCTCTCGGATGCTCAGTGGGCGTTGATCGAGGATCTACTTCCGGCTCGCACGGGTAAGCGTGGTCGTCCGTTCTCGGATGCGCGGGCGATGGTCGAGGGGATCATTTACCGGTATCGGTGTGGGATCGCCTGGCGGGATGTGCCGGCGGTGTTCGGTCCGTGGCAGACGATCTGGACCTGGCATCGTCGGATGGCCCGCGATGGCACGTGGGACACGGTCCTGCAGCGCCTGTTGGCCGAGGCGGATGCGGCGGGGTTGGTGGAGTGGTCGGTCTCGGTGGACTCGACGATCGCGCGAGCGCATCAGCACGCCACGACCATCACTCGTCCCACAGGGGGCTGGGTCGAATTACACGGATCTGCGCGCCGAGCCGCCTGACCACGCGATCGGCCGCTCCCGCGGCGGCTGGAGCACCAAAGTGCACCACCTCGTCGACGGGAATGGCCGCCCGCTGGTGGTATTGGTCGGTCCCGGCCAGGCAGGGGACGCGCCGATGTTCCCGCATCTGATGCGGCACCTGCACATCGCTCGCCTCGGACGCGGTCAAGCCCGCACCCGGCCCGACCGCGTCCGAGGCGACAAGGCCTACTCCTCCAGAGCGATCCGCCGGCACTTGCGCTCCCGTGGCATCGCCGCCGTGATCCCCGAGCCAGCCGACCAAACCCAGCACCGCACGCGCCGCGGATCCCGCGGTGGGCGACCACCCGTCTTCGACGCGGTCGACTACCGCGGCCGCAACGTCGTCGAGCGAGGCTTCAACCTCCTCAAACAGTGGCGAGGCCTGGCCACGCGCTACGACAAACTCGCCACCATCTACCGATCAGCGGTCGTCCTCCACGCCGTGACCACCTGGACCAAAACATTGTCAGACACGCACTAG
>NZ_JOIJ01000058.1 GCF_000719975.1 Prauserella rugosa | reverse complement strand
CTAGGGAGTGTCTCCTTATTGCCGAAGCCAGAGGGTGATCGCGCGGAGGACGATGCCTCCTCGGTAGACGGCGGCGAGCTTGTCGTAGCGGGTGGCGATGCCGCGCCACTGCTTGTGGTCGTTGAAGGATCGTTCGATCACGTTGCGCCGCTTGTAGGTCCGGGCGTCGAACTCGGGTGGGCGGCCGCCGGCGGCACCACGCCGTTTGCGGTGAGCGATCTGGTCTGCGGGCTGAGGGATCACGGTCTTGATGCCCCGGGCCCGTAATCTGGCTCGGATCGCTCGGGATGAGTAGGCCTTGTCGCCGATCAAGGCCTCGGGGCGAGTGCGCGGCCGACCTGGACCGAGCCGCGTGACGGCCAGGTGGGACAGCAGTGGCGCAAGCATGGGAGAGTCACCGGCCTGGCCGGGTGTGAGCGCGATAACCAGCGGGCGGCCGTGGCCGTCGACGAGCTGGTGGATCTTGGTCGATATCCCGCCGCGTGAGCGCCCCAGCGCATGATCAGGCGGCTCGGCGCGTAGATCCTTGTAGTTCTGCTCAGCCCCCTGTGGGCCGACGACGGCCTGCGGGATGTTCGACCCGTCGCAGAGTGAGCGCGTGTTGGTGGGCGCGGTTGATGGTGGAGTCGACCGACACCGTCCAGTCGACCTCGCCCGCGGCGTCGGCCTCGGCAACCAGCCGGGCGTGGATCTTGTCCCAGGTCCCATCGGTCGAGAACCGCTTGTGTCGCTTCCACAGCGTCTGCCACGGTCCGAACGACTCAGGCAGGTCCCGCCACGCGATCCCGGTCCGGAATCGGTAGACGATCCCCTCGACCACCTGCCGATGATCCCTAAACGGCCTGCCCCGCTGGCCGTCCGAGCACGGCATCAGCGGCTCAATCCGAGCCCATTGAGCGTCAGTGAGCACCGCAGAACGTGACATGCGATCAACAATCCCCCCTCTCACCACAGATCTTTAGGAGACACGCCCTAG
>NZ_JOIJ01000057.1 GCF_000719975.1 Prauserella rugosa | reverse complement strand
CACGTCAGCCCGCTCATGTCACCGGCGCTCCTGCGCGACGAACACCCGGTCCAGGCCCCCGTCGCCGACACCGTCCGCGCAGGCCGCGACGCCACGGTCGACATCCTGTCCGGACGGGACGACCGGCTGCTCGTCCTCGTCGGCCCCTGTTCGGTGCACGACCCGGGCGCCGCGCTCGACTACGCCCGCAGGCTCGCCGCCCACGCCGAGACCCTCCGCGACGACCTGCACGTCGTCATGCGGGTGTACTTCGAGAAGCCGCGCACGACCCTGGGCTGGAAGGGCCTGATCAACGATCCGGACCTGGATGGCAGCTTCGCGGTCAACAAGGGCCTGCGGATGGCGCGGCAGCTGCTGCTCGACGTCTCGGCACTCGGCCTTCCCGTGGGATGCGAGTTCCTCGACCCGATCACGCCGCAGTACATCTCCGACATCGTCACGTGGGGTTCCATCGGCGCCAGGACCGCCGCCAGCCAGGTGCACCGGCAACTGTGCAGCGCACTGTCCATGCCGGTCGGCATCAAGAACTCCACCGAGGGCGACGTCCAGGTGGCCGTCGATGCCACCCGCGCCGCAGCGGCGGGCCACGTCTTCCCCGGCATCACCACCGACGGCCTGTCGGCGCTGTTCACCACCGCGGGCAACCCCGACTGCCACGTCATCCTGCGCGGCGGGAGCAGTGGTCCGAACCACGACCCCGACACGGTCGCCGACACGCTGGCCCGCCTGCGCAAGGCCGAACTGCCCGAACGCGTCGTCGTCGACGCCAGCCACGGCAACAGCGGCAAGGACCACGTCCGCCAGGCAGGCCTCGTCCGCGAACTCGCCGGGCGGATCGCCGCGGGTGAACCGGGCATCACCGGCCTGATGATCGAGAGCTTCCTCGCCGAGGGACGACAGGACCTCACCCTCGGCAGGTCCGCCGACCTCGACTACGGCCGCAGCATCACCGATGCCTGCCTCGACTGGGACACCACCGCCGAACTGCTCGACC
>NZ_JOIJ01000056.1 GCF_000719975.1 Prauserella rugosa | reverse complement strand
CGGCGCGGTTGGTGTTTTCCCACGGCAGGTTGGCGTCCGGGCGACCGAAGTGCCCGTAGGCCGCGGTCTGGGCATAGATCGGCCGCAACAGGTCCATGTCCCGGATGATCGCAGCCGGACGCAGATCGAACACCTCATCGATCGCCGCCTGAATCTTGACCGGATCCACCTTCTCCGTACCGAACGTCTCCACGAACAACCCCACCGGCGCAGCCTTACCGATCGCATACGCCACCTGCACCTCGGCCCGCTCAGCCAGACCAGCAGCCACCACGTTCTTGGCAACCCACCGCATCGCGTACGCGGCCGACCGGTCCACCTTCGACGGGTCCTTACCCGAGAACGCCCCACCACCATGACGCGCCATACCACCGTAGGTGTCCACAATGATCTTCCGCCCGGTCAGACCCGCATCACCCATCGGACCACCGACCACGAACCGGCCCGTCGGATTGATCAACACCTTCGGATCCTCGGCCTCCAACCCGAGCTCGGCGATCTCCGGATCGATCACATGCTTGCGGATATCCACCGCCAGCTGCTTGTCCAGATCGATACCCTCAGCATGCTGCGACGAAAGCACCACCGTGTCCAACCGCACCGGCTTGTGCTCGTCGTACTCGATCGTGACCTGCGTCTTACCATCGGCCCGCAGATACGGCACCGTGCCGTTCTTCCGCACCTGCGACAGGCGCAGCGAGAGGCGGTGGGCCAGGGCGATCGGCAGCGGCATCAACTCCGGCGTGTCCGAACACGCATACCCGAACATCAGGCCCTGATCACCAGCGCCCTGCTTGTCGAGGTCGTCGAGGGCGTTCTCCAGACGCGACTCATACGCGGTGTCCACACCCTGAGCAATATCCGGCGACTGAGCACCAATCGCCACATTCACCCCACACGAAGCCCCGTCGAACCCCTTCTCCGACGAGTCATAACCGATGTCAAGCACCGCCTGCCGAGCCAACGCGTTCACATCCACGTTCGCCGCCGTCGTGACCTCACCAGCCACATGAATCTGACCCGTGGTCACCAACGTCTCCACCGCAACACGCGACCGCGGATCCTGCGACAACATCGCATCCAAAATCGTGTCACTGATCGCGTCACAAATCTTGTCCGGATGACCCTCGGTCACGGACTCACTGGTGAACAG
>NZ_JOIJ01000055.1 GCF_000719975.1 Prauserella rugosa | reverse complement strand
GGGGCTGCTGAAGGAAACTGTGACAGTGGTTTAGGCCGCCGGGGTGGCGGTGTGGCTCATGATGGTTTCGTATTCGATGGGGGTCAAGCGGCCGAGGCGGGCTTGTCTGCGGCGTCGGTGGTAGGTGCGTTCGATCCAGGTCACGATCGCGATGCGGAGCTCTTCGCGTGTGGCCCATGTGCGGCGGTTGAGCACATTGCGTTGCAGGAGGCTGAAGAAGCTCTCCATGGCGGCGTTGTCACCGGCTGAGCCGACCTGGCCCATCGAGCCGCGCATGTGGTGGCGCCACAACGCTTGTTGCAACTTCGTGCTGCGAAACTGACCTCCGCGATCGCTGTGCAGCGTGCAGCCGGCGACGTGGCCACCACGGCGGGCGACGGCCGATTCCAGCGCGTCCAGGGCGAGCTGGGAGGTCATCCGGTCGGCGATGGAATGGCCCACGATCCGGTTCGACCACACGTCTTTGACCGCGGAGAGGTAGAGCGTGCCCTCACCGGTGGGGTGTTCGGTGATATCGGTCAGCCACAGGCGATTCGGTCTGTCAGTGGTGAACTCGCGGCGCACGAGATCGTCGTGCGCGGGCGGACCGGGCCGGGCCTTGCGGCTGCGGCGTTTCTTCCCGAACACGCACCACCACTCGTTGTCCGAGCAGATCTTCCACACCGTGCGGTCCGACACCTCGACGCCCGTGGCGGTGACCGCGTCGTGCAACAGGCGATACCCGAACTCGGGGTCCTCGCGGTGAGCGTCGAAGATCGCGTTCGCCGCGTAGGCCTCGTCGTACTCGGTGTCGGTGACCGGCCTGCGCAGCCAGGCGTAGTAGTGCTGGCGGTGGAGCTTGAGCACCCGGCACGCCACCGCCACCGGCACCCGAATCGGGGCATCGGGGGCGGCCAACTCCCTTACGAGCGGGTAGAGCCTTTTCCCGGCAGATTGCCCTGCGACAAGTACGCCGCAGCCCGACGCAACACCTCGTTCTCCTGCTCCAACAGCCGGTTACGGCGCTTGAGCTCACGCAACTCAGCCGCCGCATCCGAGGACACACCCGGCTTGGCGCCGTCCTCGACATCAGCCTGACGCAACCACTTCTGCAACGTCATCTCGTGAACACCGAAGTCCGCGGCGACCTGCGCCAAAGTCACACCAGACTCGCGGTTACGCGCGACCCGGACAACGTCCTCACGGAACTCACGGGGATACGGCTTGGGCACAACAACATCCTTCCACGCCCACCTCTCGGCAAGCGAACTCAGATGTCACACACCCCTTCAGCAGCCCCC
>NZ_JOIJ01000054.1 GCF_000719975.1 Prauserella rugosa | reverse complement strand
GGTCAAGTCCCTTGTGGTGGTGTAGTGCTGCGTTGTCCTTCTCTGGGGTTGTTAGGCGCTGAGTTCGAGGATGGGGTCGTTGGGTGTCTCCGTGTCGGGGTCGGTGATGGGGGTGAGGCGGCAGCGGGCGAGGACGTCGAGTCCGAGGTAGCGGCGCCCTTCGGCCCATTCGTCGGTTTGCTCGGCCAGGACGGCACCGACGAGCCGGATGATGGCCTCGCGGGTGGGGAAGATCCCGACGGCGTCAGTGCGGCGACGGATTTCCTTGTTCAACCGTTCGGCGGGGTTGTTCGACCAAATCTGTACCCACACGTCTTTCGGGAACGTGGTGAAAGCGAGCAGGTCGGCGCGGGCCTGGCCGAGGTGGTCGGCCACGGCAGGGAGTTTCTCGTCGACGTAGTCCAACAGGCGGTCGAACTGGGCGTGCACGGCGGTCGTGTCGGGTTGGTCGTAGACGCTGTGGAGCATCGCTTTGACGGCGGGCCACATGGTTTTCGGGGTCACGCTCATGAGGTTGGCCGCGTAGTGGGTGCGGCACCGTTGCCAGGACGCGCCGGGCAGGTTCGCCGCGATCGCCTCGACCAAGCCGGCGTGGGCGTCACTGGTGACGAGGCGGACGCCGGTCAGTCCGCGGGCCACGAGGTCGGCGAAGAACTCGTTCCACGCGGTGCCGGTCTCGGCGGTGGCCACGCGCATGCCCAGGACCTCGCGGTGCCCGTCGCCGTTGACCCCGGTCGCCAACAGCACCGCAGCGTTGATCACGCGACCGCCCTCGCGGACCTTCATGGTCAGCGCGTCGGCGGCCAGGAAGGTGAACGGGCCTGCCTCGCCCAGTGGACGGTGGCGGAACTCCTCCACGATCTGGTCCAGGTCGGTGGCCATGCGGGAGACCTGTGACTTCGACAGCGAATCGATGCCGAGTTGTTTGACCAGTTTGTCCATCCGCCGGGTGGACACGCCGGCGAGGTAGCAGTCGGCCACCACGGTGATCAACGCGGACTCGGCGCGTTTGCGGCGCTCCAGCAGCCACTCAGGGAAGTAGCTGCCCTTGCGCAGTTTCGGCACGGCCACATCGATCGTGCCGAGGCGGGTATCGAGGTCGCGGTGCCGGTAGCCGTTGCGCTGGGTTGTTCGGCCCGATGACCGGCGGCCGTACTCGGCGCCGACCACCGCGTCAGCGTCGGCGGAGAGCAACTGGTTGATGATCGTCTGCAACAGGCTGCGCATCAGATCCGGAGAGGCCTCGGACAGGGCTTCACCCAACAGGCCGGCAGGGTCAACAATATGTGGTGCGGTCATCGTGATGGTCCTCGAGGATTCTGTGGAAGGTTGACTCGAAGGATCACGCGGTGGCCGC
>NZ_JOIJ01000053.1 GCF_000719975.1 Prauserella rugosa | reverse complement strand
TACTCCAGCCGTAGATCGTGATGGTCATGGTTCTCTGGTGGATTGTTGCTGGTAGTGGGCCTGCCGGGCTCGGTATTGATGCTGTCTGCGCCAGGCTGAGAAGCGCAGCCGATGCGCGATGTCGTTGATCGGAGTGATGACGATCGTGGCGAATAGGTGCTGGACTTCGTTGCAGGTCACGGAAATCCGGCCGATCGGTGCCGCCCCTCGGGCGCGCTCGGTCGAGGCAATGACGGTGAGGAAGGCGTGCGCGAGCATCGCCAGCACGGTCCAGCGGTGCCAGGAGACCCAGCGGCGGGCCTGGTGTTGATCCAGCCCGGTCAAACCTTTGCTGGTTTGAAAGGATTCCTCGACGCGCCAACGGGTTCCCGCGACACGGACCAGGACGGGCAGCGCGACAGGGGTGGGCGCGTAGCAGCGGTAGAACGCCAACTCTTTCGTGCGGCGGTTGCGTCGGATCAGCAGCCATCGATGCCCGGGCGTCTCGGCGTCGGGATCGATGTCGATCAGGGCCCAGTCGTAGAAGCGGTGTCCTTTCGCCCCGGTACCGGCCGACTGACGCTGCCACACGTGTTTGGGCAGCCGTGTGGCCAGCTCGTCCGGGCGGAGCGTTCCAGCGCCGGTGGCGACGCGGCGGTCGCATCCGATGGCCAGCACGTAACCGACGCCGCGGTCCTCCAGTGCCCCACGCAGCCGGGGCTCGGCGCCGTAGACCTCGTCGCCGGTCACCCACGGCGCATCGACTCCGGCGTCGAGAGCGCGGGTAATCATGGTGGTGGCCAGGGAAGGTTTGGTCGCGAACTGCACGTCTTCGCTGATCCCGGCCGCCGCGCAGCGGTCACGATCACTGGTCCAGGATTTCGGCAGATACAGGGCCCGGTCGATAAACGCGTGCCCCGCGGTCGTGGCATACGTCAGATACACCGCCACCTGCGAGTTCTCGATCCGGCCGGCCGTTCCGGTGTATTGGCGTTGCACGCCGACGGTGTGGGTGCCTTTCTTCAGGTCCCCGGTCTCATCGACGACCAGGACCGCGTCCTCGCCGCCGAGGCGATCGCAGACATAGTCGCGCAGGTCGTCGCGCACCGCATCGGCATCCCACACCGCCCGGGCGAGCAGGTGTTGCAGGCCGTCCGGGGTCGCGTCCCCGACATGCTCGGCGATGGTCCAACAGTTCTTCCGCGGCAGCTCAGACACCAGCCCCAGCAACAGTTTCTCCACCCGGCGTCGCGGCTCGACCCGGCTGAAGCGGCCCGCGATCCGTCCAGTCATCTCATCGAACATCGCCCGCCAACGGGCAGGGTCTATGCTGGCGCCCGCGGCCGCCAGGCGATCTTGGGAAGTCCACACAACAGACCATGATCAACTGGTGGCCGCACCCATCTCCAGCACCCCTCACCAACCCCGATCACGAAGTCCGGCTGGAGTA
>NZ_JOIJ01000052.1 GCF_000719975.1 Prauserella rugosa | reverse complement strand
CCGGATTGACTGTCCTTCGTCTCGGCGGGCGAGGATGGCGCGGCGTTTGTCGTCGTCGACGACGGGCGGACGTCCGCCGGTTCGCCCTTGTCGTTTGGCTGCCTCGAGGCCATGTTGTATTCACATCGTCAACCCTCACACGGGCGTCCGTTCGGGTGATGGGCTTGTGGTGCAGGCTGGTAACCCCTGAACCCGAGGAGAAGGTGAACGGCGTGGTCACGTCATCGAGTCCCGCGGTGCTCAAGCGCTGGATCGCGCTGGAGTTGAAGCGGCTACGCAAGGAATCCGGGCTCAAGCAGAAGGACGCCGCGGCGCGCATCGGCCGCTCGCAGCAGCACGTCGGCTACCTGGAGAGCGCGCGGAACCTGCCCTCGGCCGGCGACCTGGAAATCCTGCTCGGCCTGTACGGGAAGCAGGACCGGACCGAGTTCATGCGCGAGCTGCTGACGGCTGCGAAGCGGGGAAAGAACTGGTGGGCGAACCTGAGCAGCGCGGTTCCCCCGTGGTTTGACCTGTTCCTCGGGCTCGAAGCCGGCGCGGCCGAGCTGTCCTCGTTCGACGCCTTGCTCGTGAGGGGGCTGCTCCAGACCCGCGCCTACGCCGAGGCGGTGATCCGCGCGGACACCGATCTCACCGACGAGGAAGTTCAGCAGCGCGTCGAGCTGCGCATGGGCCGGCAGCGGATTCTCGACCGCGAGGACGACCCGGTGCGGCTGTGGACCGTGCTGGACGAAGCGGTGCTCTACCGCAAGCGAGGAGACTCGGAAGTGATGCGCGAGCAGCTCGCGCACCTGCTGAAGATGTCCGAACGCCCGCGCATCGACATTCAGGTGCTCCCGCTCGACGCGGGCGCACACACCGCACAGCAGGGCGGCACCTTCACCGTGATGAAGTTCCCGCCCGACATGAAGGGCGATCCGGGCGTGGTCTACTTCGAGCTGGTCAACACCGGGCTCTACTTCGAGGAGCCCGAAGAGGTCGCCTTGTACGAGCGCACGCTGCGCCACGTCCACGCCTTGGCCGCTACCCCCGAAGACTCACGGGGGATCATTCAAAGCGCCATGAAGGAGGTGTGAGAAGTGAACAACGATGTACGCGACGCGCTGGAGCCCGAGCAGGGCGTCGTGTTCCGGAAGTCGAGCTACAGCGGAGAGAACGGCCAGTGCGCCGAGGTCGCTCCCGCGGCTGATGGCGGCCGATGGCTGCGGAACAGCAGGGAACCCCACAAGCCGGCGCTGCACTACACCGCAGGCGAGTGGGACGCCTTCATCCGCGGCGTGAAGGACGGTGAGTTCGACTGATACAAGATCAACACGAACGCGAGTAGGTGAGCCCCGGCCTAGCCTTAGAGCGTGTCTCGTTTGGATCTTGACCCGTCGTCCGGGATGATCGTCCATTGTGGTTGATGCGTTGTCGTGGCGGTTGGTTCCTGATGAGTTGTGG
>NZ_JOIJ01000051.1 GCF_000719975.1 Prauserella rugosa | reverse complement strand
CCCACAACTCATCAGGAACCAACCGCCACGACAACGCATCAACCACAATGGACGATCATCCCGGACGACGGGTCAAGATCCAAACGAGACACGCTCTTAATCCTCGGGTTCTGGGTTCGAGTCCCCAAGCGGTCCACCATCCGCCCAGGTCGCGTGACATGGGCCTTGCACGTCGAACGCCCCTACTCAGCCCCGCGGAACGTTCGGCTCAGCAGCCTCGACCAGTGCGTTTGCGATCTCACACGCCTGGCCGGTTTCAACTCCGCTCACACCCACGTCCACCCGGGTGGTTTCGGTGACGCCGATCGCGATCGTGCACACATCGGGCCCCGGAGAACGTGCGAATACTCGCCCATTCTCCTCAGTCTGCTGAACACCGCTGCCTCTGTCATTCATGACATCGACACCACCGTCAGTGCGGATAACGACAGACGAAGTGGCCACAGGCTTAGTGCTATAGCCCGCTTCGCCGTGCCAGGTACAGGCCGGGGCGCCCCCGACCTCGCTCCGCTCGGGCGAGCCAGCCTCGATAGGGCCAAACTCTTTCACCTTCGCCGTGGTCAGAACCGAGCATGGATCGAGCGAATCTAAGGACGCTGCATCTTCGCTTTGGGCTGACGTCGAGGCGCTGCCCGGACTTGACCGGGACGGCGATGCCGCTCCGTCGTCGCCCTCAGCGATACCACCTTCAGAGTCCGAACAAGCGGCAACTGAGAAGGCCGCAACGGCAAAAATCGGCAACAGGGCCGCACGCGCGGAACGCAATGCTGGTTCTCCTACCCGTTGAACGTCTGCTTCTGCTGATCCTCAGATTCACGGTAATTATCCATGGCGATCTTGAGGGCTTCCTCGGACTGCCGTATCACGGTGCGAAGCTGCCGAAGCATCGGCAAAACCCCCTGCGGGCCGTCGCCGCTCTGCTGTACGTGCTCGGCGACCTGTTGGGCGTATGGACCAGTACCCAGCTTCGGCGCTGCGGTTAGCGTGTTTGCCTCACCAAGGATGCGGTTGAGGTCGTCGTTGGCCTCGATGAGCGCATCCCGGATGGGCTGGGCGGCGTTCTCGCTGACGCGGAAGCCTCCGCCCTTGGCAGACTCCAACAGTGCGCTGGACTGTGCCTTGGCGTCGCCGACCTGCTTGGCCATGGCACTGCCGGCTGCTCCGATGCCGGCACCGATGGCCGCGCCGCGGCTGACTCCCCCGGACTCTGGAACATCACCGAACTCGGGCATCTCGGTTCCCCTCGGGTTGCTTACCTGACGTCGTGGTTTATTCGCCGATGACGGGTGGGGCGGTGCGTTCGTCGGTGCCGAACAGGCTGTCGGGGTCGGCTTCGACCAGCCAGGAGGGACGCTGGTGTTCCTCGTCCTCGCCGCCCTGCTGGTTGCCGCGTCCGGCTCCGGCGCCGCCCATCATGCCGCCACCGGCACCACCACGGGCGCCCGCGCCACCGGCCGCGGCC
>NZ_JOIJ01000050.1 GCF_000719975.1 Prauserella rugosa | reverse complement strand
GGCGGTTTCTAGCGATCCCCGCAACACCCTGTTCTTCAGGGAGTTGCGGGGATCGTGTCGTTTGAGGAGTTGAAGGAAGCTTTCTTCGTAGCGCTGGACAGGGTGGACGGCAGCGTCGCGGCTGCTGCTCGCGTGATCGGCGCGAATCGGCATACTGCCGCTAGCTGGGCGCGCAAGGCAGGGATCCGCGGCCGTGGGAGACCGGGCAATGGTCCCCATCCTCGCCGGGAAGAGTACGAACAGCTGCGTGCCAGTGGCATGCGGCGAGGTGAGGCTGCAGCTCATATCGGCGTCAACATTCGCACGGCGGAAGACTGGGACAAGGGGATCCGGCAGATCGGACACTCGCGGCTCTACCCGGATGGTCGGCGGATCGACTACAACACCGGCATGACCACTCCCCTCACCGCTGCTGCACTGCCTGCGTTGGAGGCGGAGCTGCATCCACGATTTCTCACAGTGAAGGAACGAGAAGTCATCGCTGACCTGCGCCGGGGCGGGGCGAGCCTGCGTGCGATCGGACGGGTGCTGGGCAGGCCGGCCTCGACGATCAAGCGTGAGCTCGATGCCCGCTCCCTCGAAGGGCGTTATCAGCCCTATGCCGCGCAGCGTGCCTGGGCTGCGTCGAGACCGAGGCCGAAGACATCCAAGCTCGTCACGGACGTGTCGTTGCGGGAGTACGTGCAGGAGAAGCTGTCAGTGCAGTGGTCTCCGGAGCAGATCAGCCACACTCTGACCAAGGAGTTTCCCGACGACGAGAGCATGAGAGTGAGCCCGGAGACGATCTACCAGGCTTTATACGTCCAGGCGCGGGGCGGGTTGAGGCGAGAGGTCGCCGCTGCGCTGCGGACGGGCAGGACACGTCGGAAGCCCCACAAACATCCTGACCAGCGCACGCCCAGGTTCGTGGACGAGATGGTGATGATCTCTGAGCGGCCGCCGGAGGTCGAGGACCGGGCCGTGCCCGGGCACTGGGAAGGCGACCTGATCGTCGGGCCGGGCAGCATCTCGGCGATCGTGACGCTGGTGGAGCGGACCACTCGCTACGTGCTTCTGGGGCACCTGCCCGGCGGGCACACCGCTGAAGAGGTCCGGGACGTGCTCACCGCGCTGATCGGCACACTGCCGGAGCATCTGCGGGGGTCGCTGACCTGGGACCAGGGCGCCGAAATGGCTGCTCATAAGCAGTTCAGCATCGCGACCGGGGTTCCGGTGTTCTTCTGTGACCCGCACTCGCCCTGGCAACGAGGCAGCAACGAGAACATCAACGGACTCCTGCGCCAGTACTTCCCCAAGAGCACCGACCTGCGCCCCTACGGGCCCGAGGACCTCGAACACGTAGCCCAGAAACTCAACGGCCGTCCACGCAAGACGCTCGACTGGGATACCCCAGCCGAGCGTCTGCGTGATCTACTGACGACCAACTAGCCATCAGGTGTTGCGAGGACCCCTGGAAACCGCCC
>NZ_JOIJ01000049.1 GCF_000719975.1 Prauserella rugosa | reverse complement strand
ACGGAACTCACGGGGATACGGCTTGGGCACAACAACATCCTTCCACGCCCACCTCTCGGCAAGCGAACTCAGATGTCACACACCCCTTCAGCAGCCCCCCGGGACGGTTCACGCCATCCCTGCCGATCGTGCCCGTAACCGAGACTGCGTACTCATCCGAAAGACCCACCATGGCTGTGCACATGGGACCACCAGCCTCTTGGTCTTGATACGTGACTGCGGGGTAGCCGTCGATCGGGGCTACCTCGTTGAACGCGGCAGCCTGAGGCTTGACGTTGGCGTAAGTTGTGCTGAGCCCTTGCTTGTGGGCTGTTTGGAAGGTCACGACGAAGGAAGCTCGGGCCTCGGTGTTGCTCCACCGGCATCGCGGACCCAGCTCGTCGAGGTCATGACGTACACCGCTGGACGCATTATCACCAAGGGCGGTCTTGACCTGCTCGGCAGTCAAGATCTGGCATGGGTCCCCGGAGAGAACCGACGCAGGCATCGGGTTGTCTACGGCCGGTGCGCCGCTGTGCGGGAGCCCGGAGGGTGCCGGACTACCGGTTGGAGCCGAGGACGGCGAAGCCGACAAAACTTCCGGCTCTGGTTGCTCATCCTCGGTTGAACAAGCTGTGGCTAGCACTACCAGCGACCCAGCCGCCACCAACGCAAATCCACGCCGCATCAGTCGAACATCCCCCCGTCTCGACCAGCGTCCTTCACGTCCGCCCTGGCCTGCTCGTCAGTCTCCTTGTAGACGTTTCGCCCCCACAGCTCACTCGCAGACCAACCCCAACCAGCCGCCTGCAACCAACGTGATGGCCGGGTACACCTAGGACTGAGCTTTCAGGTTGGCAACCACCCAGCTAGCTACCTGCTGCACCGGTTCGCAAGGGTTCTTGCCGTTCTCTTCGGCCTGCGTGCCAAGCGTGCCCGTCACCGAAACCGAATATTCGTTAGCAACCCCGACTATCGCTGTGCACATCGGCGCATCAGCCTTCATCTTGTAGGTGACGGCCGGATAGCCCTCGATAGGCTGGACTTCGTTGAACTCTTCCGCCTGTGGCTTAGCGTTGGCGTAGGTCGCGCTGAGTCCCTCACCATGTTCGGTCTGGAAGCCCACAACGAATGAAGCAATCTCTTCGGTGTTGCTCCACCCGCACCGTGGGCCGAGTCCGTCAAGGTCCCGACGTTCACCGTTGGATGCGTTATCACCGAGGGCGGTCGTAACCTGCTCGGCAGTCAAGACCTGGCACGGGTCACCGGACAACACCGACCGGGGAAGCGGGTTGTCTACGGCCGGTGCGCCGCTGTGGGGAAGCTCAGAAGGTGCACCACTGCTAGCGGGTGCAGAGGACGGAACAGAGCTAGCGGGACCCTGCGGCTCAGCTTGGCCGTCCTCGGGGCTGCTGAAGGAAACTGTGACAGTGGTTTAGGCCGCCGGGGTGGCGGTGTGGCTCATGATGGTTTCGTATTCGATGGGGGTCAAGCGGCCGAGGCG
>NZ_JOIJ01000048.1 GCF_000719975.1 Prauserella rugosa | reverse complement strand
ACCACCACTCACACCCACCGGACCGCCACCCGACACCGGCCCACCAGAACCAACCGGCCCACCACCGACCGGACCGCCCCCGGAACCACCACGCGGCTCATCGATATCGATCACCCCGGTACCCGCGTCCTTCACCGTCGACGCCGGATCCCGCTCAATACTCCCGAAATCACCACCACTCTTACCGAGCTGACCGAAATCCCCCTCCATGTCATAAGCAGCCTGCACAACATTCGACTCGTAACCGGAGTAGATCTCACGAGCCTGATCAACCTGGGCCTTGTACCGCCGCGCGTCCGCCTCAGCATCGGTCTCCCACGGAGCCACACTGTCCCAAAACCCAGTCTCCGGCTCCTGCGCAGGAACATCCGGCAACGAGTTCTTGATGTTCTCGAACGCCGAAGCATTCGTGGTCAGGTACTCCGCGTTGCGTCGATACGTTTCCCCCGTGGCATGAGAGGTCTTCGCCGTCGATCGGATGGCCTCCGACGCCGCGTCAGCACCCGCGCCCGACCAGGAGCTTTCCAAGGCCTTCAACATGTCACTGCTCGCTGAGGCCACTTCGTCGTGACCAGAGGTGACCTGGCCCATCTTGCCCGAGTTCTCCGACCACTTGGCGGCGTCTCCCGCGCGAATCCGCCGGACCAGCTCGTGAATCGGCACCGAGCTGCCGAAGACGTTCAGCTGCTCGAACAGAACCTTGGCCTTCGCCTCACCAAGGTCCCCACCGAACAAGTTCCCCATCTGGCTCCCCCTCCTGCTCGACGTGCCCGGTCAGGCCTTCGCCTTCAACTTGCCGATGACCTCGGTCGCCAGCTGTCGGCCGACCTGGCAGGCATCCACGCCTTCGTCTTCTTTCTCAGTGCTGATCGTGACGGTGGTACCCACGGCATACTTGTCCGAGATTCCGGTGACGAGGGTGCAGATCGGGTCGTCATGACTCTTCTTGAAGGCCACCGTCGGCAATCCGTCGATCGGTTCGACCTCCTCGAAGATCTTCATCTTCGGTCGCGTATTGGCGTACCAAGAGCTGAGTCCCTGCGCTGCGTCGGTATAGAAGCTGACGACAAAGCCAGCGTCCTGCCGCGCACTTCCCCAATCGCAGCGCGGGCCCAACCCCTCTTCGTCAGCAACAGTTCCCTGTGAGGCGCCCTCTCCCAACGCGTCTTCGACCTGCGCACGTTCTAGCAGGTCACAAGGGTGTCCGGACAGTACTGATTCCGGTAGCGGCTGGTCGACCGCAGGAGCCCCGCTGTGAGGCAACTCTTCACGTGGAGCCGACTCCGTTGGCGAACCGACCTGAGTATCGGGAGCCGGTTGGGCTTCGCCCTCCTCACCGTCTGCTGAGCAGCCGGTCGCAACGAACGCAGCACCACACGCCAGTGCGACGAGCACCCGCTTCATCCGAGATAACCTCCGTCAGAACTCTCGCCACCGGCCTTCTTCATGTCGTTCCCGGCCTGCTGATCGCTTTGCTGGTAGACGTCGAGCGCTTTCCTCAACTTGTCGGCGAGGTCTCGATGCTGTTTGAGTTCCCCATCGACATGGTCAGCGCCGAGCTCGAACATCCGCACCGCGACGCTGTTGAAGCCCTCACTCCCCGGGTCCTTGGCAGGCGGCTCCATGCTCGTGAGTTCACGGGCCAAGGATGCTTGTTGACGGAGACGCCCGACAGCCCACTCGGCCGTCTTCACGATGGATTCGGCGCTCTCGGGGTCCAGCTCGAACCGACCGTTGACCGACTCGCCGACGGACGACACGGCGCCGGTCAGCCAGCCGCTCTCGGTGGCCGTTCCCTTCTCACCCTTGATGGCGAAGGTGAACTTGTCCCAGAAGTTCGAACCTCCGGCCGCCTTACCCGCGTCCTCGCTCATCGACTGACCTCCCCCGTCAGTGTCCGCGCACAGCTGCAGCGGAAGCCTAGCGTAGCGGGCCGGCCACCGTCTGCGGGCGAAACCGGCAAACACACCCAGCTCCACCACAACTAGGGAGTGTCTCCTTATTGCCGAAGCCAGAGGGTGATCGCGCGGAGGACGATGCCTCCTCGGTAGACGGCGGCGAGCTTGTCGTAGCGGGTGG
>NZ_JOIJ01000047.1 GCF_000719975.1 Prauserella rugosa | reverse complement strand
TCTTGGGAAGTCCACACAACAGACCATGATCAACTGGTGGCCGCACCCATCTCCAGCACCCCTCACCAACCCCGATCACGAAGTCCGGCTGGAGTACTAGGGGCCGTCATGCGTACCTAGGCACACAGCGACAGCGGATGTTTCCTGAAAAGCGTCAGGCCGTCTTATTGGGCGCCACTACCGGCGGCGAGGCGCCAGCGCCCACGCCAACGCCCCGCGCCAGCGGCCACACGGTCGGCCTCGGCGCGCCCTCGGTACGGCAATGGGTGTCCATAGGGACTGCGCACACTGTTGGTATACCTAGTGTGCTTAAACGGTCAAGTGTCCGTGATAAGCCACAGCTTATCAAGACAGACTTGAGCTTCGATCGTCTCTGCTTGGCTTGCGTTTGCCTTGCGTTGTTTACCTTTTCCGCTTTGGATTGTCCTTCTTGTTATCGTTTGACACTTTAAGTTGTCTTCTTTTTTACTTTTTGATCTTCTTTTAGTTTGGCTTCTTGATCGTCGTAAGTTTGATTTTGACTTGTTCTCATCTCAGCTTTGAGTCTTGATGTTGCTTACAACCCAGCTGGTTATCTGTTGCACCGGTCCGCAGGAGTCTGTACCTTCCTGCTCAGATTCAGAACTTATTGTTCCTGTTACAGATACAGCTTGTTCATTGGAGATTCCAACCATCGTGGTGCACATCGGATCGGATTCGCTCTCTTTGTATGCGACCGCTGGGAACCCCTCGATCGGGTCTACCTCGTTGAACACGGGCATCTGAGGCTTCGCGTTGGCATAGGTGGTACTCAGCCCCTCGCCGTGTGCGGTCTGGAACGTGACGACAAACGACGCCCCCGAACCAATATTGGTCCATCGGCAACGTGGGCCAAGTTGTTCTAGGTCGCGCCGTTCGCCGTCAGGGGAGGCACCTTCGCCCAGTGCGTCCGTGATCTGCTTGCGGGTCAGGGCGTCGCACGGGTCCCCGGATAGGGCGGACTCGGGAAGTGGGTTTTCGACGGCGGGGGCTCCGCTGTGCGGAAGGTCAGACGCTGCCTCGCTACTCGCCGCAGCAGAGGACGGCGCCTCGCTTGCGGGGTCCCGAGGCTCTGCCTGGCCCTCCTCGCTTGAACACGCCGTAGCCAGCACTGCCAACGCGCCAAGAGCCAGCGTCCCAAGCTTCCGCGTCACAGCAGTCCGCCCCCTTCACCGCCACCGGCGTTTTTCGTATCCGTGGCAGCCTGTTCGTCCGTCTCCCTGTACACGTTGAGCGCCTTCTGAAGCTTTTCGGCAAGATCCCGGGCGTGCTTCCACTCCGCTCGGACGTGATCGGAGCCGAGCTGGTTCGCCTGCCGGGCGACGTCTGTGAAGTGCATACTTCCGGGATCGTCGGCGGGCGCCTCGACGTTTACCAGGTCCCGGGCATCCTCGGCTAACGTCTGAAGCCGGTCCCTAACCCACTCTGCCTGTCGAACCAGGCCTTCAGCGGTGTCTAGGTCCATCATGAAGCCCCCCACGGGACCTGCTGAATCCTTAACCCATCCGTCCGCTGTCGCGGTTCCCTTCTCGCCCGTGACCGCGAACACGAACGGCTCCCAAAAGTTGCCACCCGTAGTGTCGCCCGCGTTGTCTGCCATACCCCAGCGCTCCCCATCACGTCGTAGGCCAACGCAGCCTAGCGTAACGGCGTGCTGACACAGCGGGGGCGGCTTTCAGGCAACCCACACGCGGGGCCACGCCCCCGCGCGTAGCGACCATCAAGGATGCCCAGTCGGCGGTCGGGTATGGCTCCGCCACCGGCGTCCCTAATATCAACGGATATCTCGTCGGGCGCCGCGTTCGCGGCGGCGCCCGCCGATGGCTAACCAACAGACGCCCCATGCAGCTGCGGGGCCGCGCTTTCCGAGGCGTGGGCCCGTTAACTGCCTCTGGCGTCTTGCGGTACGCGGCCCCTAGGCTGCCGTAGGCAGCCCTTTCGGCGGCCGGTGAGGCGCCTTTTACGGCTAATACTCCAGCCGGACTTCGTGATCGGGGTTGGTGAGGGGTGCTGGAGATGGGTGCGGCCACCAGTTGATCATGGTCTGTTGTGTGGACTTCCCAAGATCG
>NZ_JOIJ01000046.1 GCF_000719975.1 Prauserella rugosa | reverse complement strand
CGACACGGAGACACCCAACGACCCCATCCTCGAACTCAGCGCCTAACAACCCCAGAGAAGGACAACGCAGCACTACACCACCACAAGGGACTTGACCGCCCAGCTGCGCCGGGGTCTTGGCCGCCACCGTCGCACTACCGCGCAACGACTCCTCGATGGTGCAGAACCGGCATCGGTCCGACTCTGCGTAGCGGATGCAGGTCTGCACCACGGTCTTGGCCAGCACGTCGGTTCCATGCAGCCGGGCGATCTGGTCGTAGAGCACACCGTCCGATGTGGTCATGCCGTAGAACTTCGGTCTGCGCAGCGGGGAGAGCTCGATCGCGGTGTCCTCTTCGCCCAGGCAGATCCGCCCGTCGCGCACCGAGTGCGGGCTGGCGGGATTGCTGGGCAGCGCGGCGTCGAGAGGGACTGTCCGGCTTGTTCTGAAGCCGGACAGTCCCCGGTATGTGGTGTTGGCGGCGACCGTGCCGGTGGCGGTCAGGAGAAGCTGGTGACTGCCAGCTGGTAGCAGACCGCGGCGATGGCGACCAGTCCGATGGCGGCCAGCGCGTTCTGCCACCACTTGTTGCGCAGGTCGCCCATCAGGCCGGGCCGGTTGGCCAGGACGACGAGCAGCACGGCCAGGACGGGAGCGACGATGACCGTCAACGCCTGCGCCGCGATGATCAGCTGGACCGGTGATTGCCCGCGTGCCAGGACGGTGATGAGGGCGCCGAAGCCGAGCACGCCCAGGATGCCGGCGCGGACCCGCCATGAGGCGAGCCTGTTGCCGAAGCCGAGGCCGTCGGAGAGCAGGGTGCCGCCCGCGGTGGCGTTGGCGATCATCGCCGAGATCGCGGCTCCGGTGAAGCCCAGCGAGAAGATGGTTCGTCCGGCTTCTCCGGCGATCGGGGTGAGCACGGTCGAGAACTGCTTGAGCGTGGCGCCCTCCTCGCCGCCGACCCCGGGCAGGACTGCGGCGGCGGCCATGATGACCAGCGCGGTCATGATCCCGGGCGCGACGATGCCGGGGATGGTGTCGGCGATGGTCGTCTCGCGGTACTGCTCGCGGCGGAGCCCGCGTTCGCGCGAGGCGTAGCCGGCGTAGAACGCGGCGTTGACCGAGAAGTTGGTGCCCACCAGGGCGACGATCAGCAGCCCCACTCCGGAGGGGACGATCGGGACCACGGATCCGACGGCGGCGGCGCCCCAGTCGGGGCGGGTCACGATCGCGGTGGCGACGAACGATACGGCCATGATCGCGACGATGACCAGCACGAGTTTCTCGATGAGCGTGTAGAGCCGTCGCGCGAAGAGGATCCCGACCACCACGGCCGTGCAGGCCAGCGTCCACCACATGGGCGAGCCGCCGAACACCAGCGACAGACCGAGTCCCGAGCCGACGGCGTTGCCGACGGAGAACATCAGGGTGATGGCGAAGACGCCGAACCCGGCCAGGCAACCGACTCGGCGGCCCAGGTGCTCCTTGATCGTCTGGACGACGGAGCCCTTCGAGACGAGCGCGATGCGGATGCTCATGTCGGCGTAGATGAGCATCAGCGCGGTCGAGACGGCGATGACCCAGATCAGGGAGTACCCGAATCGGCTCCCGGCCTGCACCGCCGAGGTGAGGTTGCCGGGACCGAACTGCCAGGCGCCGACGATGAAGGCCGGCCCCATCAGGGCCAGCATCCGCAGGATTCGGCGTCCACGGCCGACCGGAGCGGAACCGGAGGTGTCGTTGGGCCCGTTGTTCATCCGGGCGGGTACTGCATCGGACATCGTGCTTCCTTACCCCCGCGCGGCATTGTCGCGGGGTCGTTCGGGGACGGCATTGTCACCGGACCGGCCGGGTGGCCGGCGAGGGCCGGATGCGCTCGCGCACCCGGCCCGCTGGTCGGCTCAGACGAGCTGCGCGCTGCGCAGCGCCTGGACGATCTCCTGCTCGACCTCGGCGGAGAGGTCGATCAGGGGAGAGCGCACGGTCGCGTTCTCCAGCACGCCGAGCGCCTTGAGAGCCAGCTTGAGGGCCACCGTGCCCTCCATGTGCGAGCCGCGGTGGTAGACGGCCTTGGTGACCGGCAGCAGGCGGTCGTGCACCGCGCGGGCCGCCGCGTAGTCCCGGGCCTTGCCTGCGGCGATCAGTTCGAGCAGCGGTGCGGGGGCGATGTTGCCGTACCCGACCAGCAGGCCGTCGACGTCGAACATGGTGTGCAGCAGGTACTCGTCGTGGCACGACAGGATCTGCAGATGGGGGTTCTCCCGCCGCAGGACGGGGATCTCGGTGTCCCAGCGGCGCATGTTGCGCACGCCGTTCTTGGTGGCGAACACACCCGGCTGGGCGGCGATCTCGAGCTGGGTGTCGAGGTCGTAGTTCGCCTTGGTGGCATCCGGGTACTGGAAGAGGATGCAGGGCAGGCCCGCCTCCTCGTAGATCGCTCGGTAGCGCTCCTGCGGGGCGCCCTGCTGGTAGCCGAACCGCAGCCAGCCGTGCGAGGGGTACACCAGCGCCGCCTGGGCGCCTGCGGCGACCGCGCGCTTGGCCTCCTCGACGGCCACGTGCGTGCCTTCGCCGGTGATCCCGGCGATGACTGGAACGTCGACGGCTTCGACCAGCTGGGCGATGGTGGCGACCTGCTCGTCCTGGGTCAGGAAGGTCCCCTCGCCGGCGTGGCCGAGCACCACGAGGCTCTTGACGCCGTCGTGGCCGGCCAGCCACTGGCCGAGCTTGGCCATCGCCTGGTGGTCGACCTCGCCGTCCGGCGTGAACGGGGTGACCGGGGCGGGGTTGAGGCCGCGGAGATCGAGAGACATGCGTGGGACTCCATTTCTGGGAACGGTCGCGGGAACGTTCCCAGAACGATGCTCCACGACTCGCGGAGTGTCAAGACCGATCCCGGGAACGTTCCCAACTTCCGGTAGACTCCGGGGCGTGGTGACGATTCTCGATGTGGCCCGGGCGGCCGGGGTCAGCAAGTCGACGGTCTCCCGCGTGCTCGACGAACGCCTTCCGCGCTCCACCAACGCGACCGCGGAGCGCGTGCGCGAGGTCGCGGCCGAGCTCGGCTACGTCCGCGACCCGCTCGCCTCCGGGCTGCGCCGCTCCGGGACCAGCACGGTGGGGGTGATCGTCCCTAGGCTGACCGACACGGTCATGGCGATGCTCTACGAGGCGATCACCGAGGCCGCGGCCGGACGCGACCTGTTCACGGTCGTGGCCACCACCGAGGACCTGCCGGAGGCGCAGGACAAGGCCGTGGAGTCGCTGCGGCGGCGCCGGGTCGACGGGCTCATCCTCACCACGGCGCGTGTCGGCGAGCCCGTTGACGTCGGCGGGCCCCCCTACGCGCTCGCCCTGCGCACCGACGGAGCCGGCCCGGCCGCCATCGGCGACGACCGCCTCGGAGCGCAACTGGCCACCCGGCACCTCATCGACCTGGGCCACCGCAGGATCGGCCTGGTGGGCGGACCCGAGTACGCCTCGAGCGCGCGTGGGCGCGCGGAGGGCTACCGAGAGGCCCTGGCGAGCGGCGGGATCGGCTTCGACCCCGCGATGGTCGCCGGTGACGCGTTCTCGATCGAGGCCGGTGAGATCGCCGGGCGTGCGCTGCTGGATCGCCCGGACCGGCCGAGCGCGGTGTTCGCAGTCAACGACAACACGGCGATCGGTGTGCTCGCCGCCGCGCACGCGCTGGGCCTGGAGGTGCCGAGGGACGTGTCGATCGTCGGCTACAACGACATCCCGGTGGTCAGCAGGCTGCCGGTGCCGCTGACCACCGTGCGGGTGCCGTTCCGGCAGATCGCCGCCGACGCATTGAGCCTCGTCCTCGACGACGGGGCGGCGAGGGGTGAAACCGCGGTGAGCGCCCCGACTCTCATCCCACGAGCTTCCACAGCACCGCCGGGGTGAAGGCGTGATACCCCGGCTGATTGATGCGGGAATCGGCCTGAGAGCTCCTAACGCATTCGGTTTGGGAGTCGTCGCCAGGTGATGAGGCTGCAGGCGAGCGCGAGGAACCCGTGGTGGATGTCGGTGCGGCGTTCCCAGCG
>NZ_JOIJ01000045.1:0-2500 GCF_000719975.1 Prauserella rugosa | reverse complement strand
AACCCACCAGGGTTGAAAACCTGGGGGATGAGTTGTGGGTAGGGGTGAAAGGCCAATCAAACTCCGTGATAGCTGGTTCTCCCCGAAATGCATTTAGGTGCAGCGTCGTATGTTTCACTGTGGGGGTAGAGCTACTGGGTGGCTGATGGGCCTGATCGGGTTACTGACGTCAACCAAACTCCGAATACCATGGTGTGAGAGTGCGGCAGTGAGACAGCGGGGGATAAGCTTCGTTGTCGAGAGGGAAACAGCCCAGAACTCCGGCTAAGGCCCCTAAGTGTGTGCTTAGTGGAAAAGGATGTGGAATTGCTGAGACAACCAGGAGGTTGGCTTAGAAGCAGCCATCCTTGAAAGAGTGCGTAATAGCTCACTGGTCAAGTGGTTCTGCGCCGATAATGTAGCGGGGCTGAAGTACACCGCCGAAGCCGAGTCACTGCAACAACTGCTAACGCGGGTTGTGGTGGGTAGGGGAGCGTCCTGGGCCCGGTGAAGCCGTGACGGAAGTTAACGGTGGAGGGTGTGGGAGTGAGAATGCAGGCATGAGTAGCGAATGTACAGTGAGAATCTGTACCGCCGGATGACCAAGGGTTCCTGGGCCAGGTTGTTCCGCCCAGGGTGAGTCGGGACCTAAGGCGAGGCCGTCAGGCGTAGTCGATGGATAACGGGTTGATATTCCCGTACCCGCGTGTGTGCGTCCATGGTGAGGCGTCGGATACTAACCACCCGAAGCCGCATGGTCTTCTTCGGAAGATGGTGTTGGTGGAGCGTGGGACCTGATGGCGTAGTAGTCAAGTGATGGGGTGACGCAGGAAGGTAGCTCCGCCAGTGAGTGGTAGTACTGGTGTAAGCGTGTGGCCCGCAGGGTAGGTAAATCCGTCCTGTATGAAGGGTGAGGCGTGATGCGTAGCCGTTGTGGTGAAGTAGAGTGATCCTATGCTGTCGAGAAAAGCCTCTAGCGAGTGCGCGCGTGGCCCGTACCCCAAACCGACACAGGTGGTCAGGTAGAGAATACTAAGGCGATCGGGTGAACTGTGGTTAAGGAACTCGGCAAATTGCCCCCGTAACTTCGGGAGAAGGGGGGCCAGGCCTGCTGAAACCCTGTGCGGGTTAGGTGGGTGTGGCCGCAGAGACCAGCGGAAAGCGACTGTTTACTAAAAACACAGGTCCATGCGAAGACGCAAGTCGAGGTATATGGACTGACGCCTGCCCGGTGCTGGAACGTTAAGAGGACCGGTTAACCATTTCGGTGGTGAAGCTGAGAATTTAAGCGCCAGTAAACGGCGGTGGTAACTATAACCATCCTAAGGTAGCGAAATTCCTTGTCGGGTAAGTTCCGACCTGCACGAATGGCGTAACGACTTTCCGGCTGTCTCAACCACAGGCCCGGCGAAATTGCACTACGAGTAAAGATGCTCGTTTCGCGCGGCAGGACGGAAAGACCCCGGGACCTTTACTATAGCTTGGTATTGGTTTTCGGTTCGGCTTGTGTAGGATAGGTGGGAGACTGTGAAGCGGCCACGCTAGTGGTGGTGGAGTCGTTGTTGAAATACCACTCTGGTCGTGCTGGGAATCTAACTTCGGACCATGATCTGGTTCAGGGACAGTGCCTGGTGGGTAGTTTAACTGGGGCGGTTGCCTCCTAAAGGGTAACGGAGGCGCCCAAAGGTTCCCTCAGCTTGGTTGGTAATCAGGTGTTGAGTGTAAGTGCACAAGGGAGCTTGACTGTGAGACTGACGGGTCGAGCAGGGACGAAAGTCGGGACTAGTGATCCGGCACCTCCTGGTGGAAGGGGTGTCGCTCAACGGATAAAAGGTACCCCGGGGATAACAGGCTGATCTTGCCCAAGAGTCCATATCGACGGCATGGTTTGGCACCTCGATGTCGGCTCGTCGCATCCTGGGGCTGGAGTTGGTCCCAAGGGTTGGGCTGTTCGCCCATTAAAGCGGCACGCGAGCTGGGTTTAGAACGTCGTGAGACAGTTCGGTCCCTATCCGCCGCGCGCGTAGGAGACTTGCGGAAGGCTGTCCCTAGTACGAGAGGACCGGGACGGACGAACCTCTGGTATGCCAGTTGTCCCGCCAGGGGCATGGCTGGTTGGCTACGTTCGGAAGGGATAACCGCTGAAGGCATCTAAGCGGGAAGCCTGTTCCTAGATGAGGTCTCCCACCCGTTGTGGGTTAAGGCCCCCAAGAGATGATTGGGTTGATAGGCCAGACATGGAAGCGCAGTAATGTGTGTTGGAGTGGACTGGTACTAATCGGCCGAGGACTTGCCTACAAAGATGCTACGCACCCACTCTACGATCCTGAAACACCACACCAACTCCCGCACGGGTTTGGTGGTGTGGGGAGCAACGGTTGTGTTGTTTCGTAGTGTTTCGGTGGTGATAGCGGTAGGGGTACGCCCGGTCCCATTCCGAACCCGGAAGCTAAGCCTGCCAGCGCCGATGGTACTGCACTCGTAGGGGTGTGGGAGAGTAGGACACCGCCGAACTTACTTA
>NZ_JOIJ01000044.1 GCF_000719975.1 Prauserella rugosa | reverse complement strand
AGAAAATCCCCCAATTTGCGCTTCCAGGGATAGGCGTGGGGGATGTAGTGGCTCCAGTGTAGCACGCCCGCCACCCGCGATACAGCGGATTATCACCCGCTCAGCCGTGAGTTCCAGCCACCGCTGTCAGGCTGTCTTGCTCGAACATGCCGAGCTGCGTCAACACTCGTTGTGTTCGAGGAAGGCGACTGTGACCGGACGGCCCGCCGGTGAGGGATCACCGGCGAGAATCCGGAGCCGGCCGTCCGCGTCGATCTCGACGAGTCCTTCACGGTCGTCGACCAGTGCGCGGTAGCGGCCGGTCGGAGGCAGTGCCGTGTAGTCAGCGAGTAGTACGACGTCACCGAGGCGGTGGCCATCGACGCGGTGGGGCCGTCCGAGGGCACGGGCGGCGCCGGCAAGGTCGCCAACCCGCAGACATCGTCGGGTGTAGGTCGAGGAGCACGGCGTGTCGACTACTTGGAGCAGCGGGACGCCGTGGGTGGTGAACCCGAGGTCACGACCGAGCTCGTTCAGGGTGTCGACGGTTCCGGCGCCCCGGGCGCCGAAGGTGAAGTTGGCGCCGACGACGACGGCAGCCGCCCTCAGGCCGTCTGCAAGAACCTCGCGGGCGAACTCGGCTGGGGTCCAGGAGGCGAGTTCGCGCGTGAAGCGCAACGCGCAGACTGCATCGACGCCGGCGTCGGCGGCGAGCTCCGCACGGTAGGCGATGGTGCTCAGGGCGGAGGTGTCCCGGTCGATCCCGAGTACTCGCGCAGGGTGCGGGTCGAAGGTGACCAGAAGCAGCGGTAGCCCTCGGTCGTGGCTGATGGATCGGGCATGATCGACCAGACGTCGGTGGCCGCGGTGCAATCCGTCGAAGACACCCACCATGACCACACACGGCCCGAACGTGGCGGGTACCTGGTCCACGCCGCGCCAGAGCGGGATGCTCGCCCGCGCATTCGGTTCGTCGGTGCGGCGGAATAGGGCGGCGGTCATGACCGGACTCCGATACGTGGGGACAGCAGTCGCTTCAGGACAGAACTGGGACGTGGAGTGCTGGGTGGAGCGGGCGTGGGACCGCCACCGACGGCCCGGCCTACTGTTGGTCGAGCCGCCGGCCCAGCGCCCTGGGGTGACGGGGATCAGGGTGTGCCGAGGAACTCCTGCACAGCTGCCAAGGTCTGGTCAAGTTGCTCGACCTGTGGGATGTGGCCGCTGTTGTCGATGATCACGCCCTGGCTGTCGGACAGCTCGGAGCGCCACTCGTCGAGGTAGCCAACCGGGGCGAGGGCGTCCTCACGGCCCCATACCAGCAGCACCGGGGCCGTCAGCCGGTGCAGCCGCGCGCGGAGGCCGCGGTCCGGGATGGGCCAGGCGAACTTGCCGGTGGCTCCGAAGGCCCACACCATTCCGGCCACGGCGGCCGCGGCCGTGTCGGGATCCTCCGGCATGGCGAGCATGGCCTGCGGTCCGGGAGCGCTCGGGTCGTGGAACAACAGCGCCGGCAGCTGGTCGGACGGTGTGGCGATCCAGTTCGCGATTGGGAGGTCGTCGCGCCACAGCCCGATCGGGTCGAGCAGGATCACCTTGGACGCCAGTTCGGGGTAGGCGGCGCAGAGCTCCGCGCCGATCATCCCGCCGAACGACTGCCCGACCACGACAGGGTTCCGCAATCCAAGGGTGCGCACGACCTCCTCGTAGATGAGCACGACGTCGGAGAGGTGGTCGACGGCGTGGATCGCGTAGGGGTCGCCGACGCTGGTGCCGGGGAACTCGGGCGCGTAGACGGTGAAGTTCTGCGCCAGTTGGGACAGGAACGGGTCCCAGGCCAGGCCGGCTGCCGGGTGCAGGTAGAGCAGCGGCGCGCCGGCGCCGGCCACCTTGACCCGGATGTTGAGGCGCCCGTTCCAGACCGGAACGACCTCCTCGGTGATCGAGGGTTCGGTTGCCGTCGTCGTCATCGGGTCACCGCCATCTGGTTGGAGGTTGCGGGGGTCGGGGCGCCCTCGGTGGCCGAGGTGCCGGAGGTCACGGGTGTGGGGTCGCCGCCGAGCTTCTCGGGCCACCAGTGGTGCTTGTAGCCGCTGTCGGCCCACAGATTCCGCAGATACGGGGCGACTTCCTCGGCGAACAGGCCGATGTTCTTCATGGCAAGATCACGCGGCAGGGACCCGAATCCGAGCATCGCGTGCAGGGTGCCGATGCCGTACTGCTGGCAGTACTCGCGGAGCTGCTCGCGCACGGTGGCGGGGCTTCCGCAGATCACGACACCAGCATCGACCAGGTCGCGGAACGACGCGTTGCGCATCTGGTTGTAGAGGCCAAAGTCGCCCGGGTCCTTGACCAGTGCCTGGACACCGCGGATGTCGATGCCGCCGGGCAGGCTGAGCTTCTCCATCGGGATCGAGCCGAGGCCCTTGCGGAAGCCGTACTCCAGGTGCTTGGCGTACTCCTGCTCGGCCCGCTCGTCGGTCTCGGCGACCGCGATGGTCTGGAGGAACCCGAGCCGGTAGGGGTTGCGCGGAACGCCGACCTGATCGGCGATCTCCCAGAAGCGGTCGAAGATCCGCTTGCCGGTCAGCTTCGCGCCGAACCAGGACAGGTAGTTGAAGCCGAACCCGCGCTCGAGGGTCATCTGCATCGTGCGCGGGTTGCCGATACCGGTGATCCACACGGGCGGCGACGGCTGCAGGGGTCGCGGCCAGATGTTGACCTGGGGGTACTGGCTAAACCGCCCGTTGTGCGCGAACGGCTTGTCCTCCGACCACGCCCGCAGCAGCAGTTCCAGGTTCTCGTCGAACCGCGGGCGGATCTCGATCGGTGGGACCCCGTTGTTGATGCTGGCGTCGTAGTGCAGGCCGATCGGGAAACCGGCGACCAGCCGGCCACCGGAGAGCACGTCGATCATCGCGTACTCCTCGGCCACTCGCACCGGCTCGCGCGCCTTGCCCAGCGAGCGGCCCATCGGGAAGATCGCCACGTCGAGGCCCTCGGCCTCGGTCTGGTAGGCCAGCGCGCTGGCGACCAGATCCGGGTTCGGGACCATGTCGTAGCTGGACTGGCCGTGTTCGGTGATAGCGATCCCGTCGAAGCCGGCGCGTGCGCCGAGCATCAGCTCGTCCATGAAGTCGCGGATCGAGGAGTAGACCCCCTCACGGTTGGCGACTGAGTACGGGGTGCTGCACACCGAATCGTAGTGCTGCTCGAAGTCGTCGGGCAGGTACCGGTACGGAGCCTGCTCGAACAAGGTGATCTTCACTGATCCTCCTCAACTGGGGACTTTCTGGTCATGTCGATGACGCCCGGGACAACAGGTCTGGCGGATCTCGGCAGGGAACTGTTGGTGGCAGAGAGCCAGCTACTGGTCGGCGAGGTGGTGGAAGCGCTGGGCAGCGGCCACCCACCCCGGTTCCGGCGGCCCGTCGAGGCTGAACACCATCGGGCCGTCGAACAGCGGCAGCCCGGTCGAGACGAACTTGCCGTCGCTGAACACCAGCGGGTCACCAGTGCGGTGCTCGAAGCTGGTCACCTGGCCGACCTCCAGGACGTGGTCGCCACCGTCGTAGCGCTGCCAGGGCGTGCACTTAAACACCCCCACTGCCCGCGCCAGGCTCGGCGGATCGTCAGGGCCGGACACGGACGCCCAGTCGAGTTTGAAGTCCTCGCGGGCCCGACCGGCGAACTGCATCGCGACATCCATCTGGTCCGATCGCAGGACGTTGATCGCGAACGGATGGCCTTGCATCGCCTCGTAGGCGTGCGTGGTCCGCGACAGCGACACCAGCACCAGCGGCGGATTGATGGATACCGACGTGAACGAGTTGACCGTCACTCCTCGCACCTCGTCGCCGCTGCGATAGGTCACCACCGTCACGCCAGTCGTGAACCGGCCGAAGCAGCGCCGCAACGCACGCGGATCGAGAGCAGTGCACGCCTGCTGACCGCCCCGCGCCGCCAGTACCGCCGCGACGGGTTCTTGGGAGTCGGACTCCGAGTGGATGGTCGCCACAGTGCAACCCCTCTCTTCGGTGATGGAGCACACCGTGGCACGCGAGATAGTAGTTTGTGAAAGACTAGGAATGCCTGGACTCAGACCTCAGCGGAATACCGGAGGCCGGATATGGAGCTGCGGCACCTGCGCTACTTCGTCGCCGTCGCCGACGAGCGCAGCTTCACCCACGCCGCGAACCGCCTGAACATCGCCCAGTCCCCGCTGTCCAAACAGATCCGCCAGCTCGAACGCGAGCTCGGCGTCGAGCTGTTCACCCGAACCACGCGCTCGGTCGCCCTCACCTACCCAGGCACGGTCTTCTACGAGCGGGCCAACCGCCTGCTCACCGAGAGCGACGAGGCAGCAGAAGAGGCGCGCAAGGCCGACCGAGGCGAACTCGGAGCACTCAGCCTCGGCTTCACCGGATCAGCTACCTACGAACTACTCCCGACGCTGGTGCGCGCCTACGGAGACCGACACCCCGACGTGGCCCTGCGCGTCCAGAGCGACATGGTGACCCCAGCCCAGGTCGAGCAGCTCCTCGACGGCCGCCTCGACGTCGGGGTACTCCGGCCGCCGGTCGCCGTGTCCGGGCTGGCCGTCGAGGCCATCCGGAACGAACGAGTCGTCGCCCTGCTGGCCAGCCGTCACCCGGCCACCGTCAAGAGCGAGATCGACCTCGCCGATCTTCGTGATGACTGGTTCATCTCCTACCCGGACCATCCGCCGTCGACCATGTACTCGATCATGATCTCGGCATGCCGCACCGCCGGCTTCACGCCGAAGATCCGCCAGACCGTCACCGACAGCGCAGCGCTCGTCGCGCTCGTCGCCGCCGACATGGGCGTCGCCCTTGTCCCGGCCTCTCTCCGCCACCTGAAGGTCAACGACGCGACGTTCCGGCCACTCGGGTCACCGCAGCTCAGCACGGCCCTCGCCCTCGCCTACCGCGACACCGCAGTCTCCCCCCTCGTCCGCCGATTCCTCGAGACCGCCCGCACGGTCGTTCGGAGTCGCGACGCCGTGGAGACACCGACCGCGCCAGAGATCACCGACGACGACCGGCCGACCATCGGGGTCTGACCGCGGCGCGCTCGCCGGTCAGCTACCGCGCGTGACGCCCACGAGGCGCGCGACCTGCCCGGTCGAATCACGAATGGAACCGGACGTCGTGCGCGCCGTTCTGGTCGGTGCCGGTCGCTACCGTCACAACACGCGCAGAGCCGCGCCGGACGATCACCCGCATCCAGGAAGGGGCGGCAGTGACCGAACCGCCGGCACCGCCTCCGGGACCCGACACACCGACCACGGTGAACCGGCTGATCCCGGACCGCCGCTCGCTGCTGCTGGGTTTGCAAGCCGCCGTACAGGACGGCGACACCCTGTGACGCTGCGGCCGTGGCGGCCACCATAACCACCGCACTAGCATCGAACACATGGTCGATGATCGGGTTGCGTTCGGGGCGCAAGGAGAGTTCGAGCAACCCCACGGTTTCCCGGCGCAGTTGCAGCACCTGATCGAACCGCTCGTCGAGTTCGACGTCGTCCAGGGTCGGGGTGGTGCCCCTCGGGATGT
>NZ_JOIJ01000043.1 GCF_000719975.1 Prauserella rugosa | reverse complement strand
CAGCTCCCACAACTCATCAGGAACCAACCGCCACGACAACGCATCAACCACAATGGACGATCATCCCGGACGACGGGTCAAGATCCAAACGAGACACGCCGTTAGGTGTGGCTAGTGCGAGTTCTAGGTTTTGGAGAGTCGGCCCCGTCAGTTCGGTTCGGTTTTCCCGCTTCGTTGCGCGGCCATAACCTGGTCGGCCAGGTCGACAGTGTCGGCTCGTCACGGACCCAGCAGGCTGTAGCTGTTGTGGTTGATGCTCGTCAACCCGGACCAGCGTGCCGACCCCGGGTCGTGGTCGGCGGCCGTAGTCGAGTCGGCGGTGGATCTTCTTGCCATGGATGTGTTCGAACACCCTGGCGCGAATCCGCGACTGTGCTACTCCGGCGTGTTGACGTTTGGAACCACAGGGCGATTGGCCCAAGCCGGCATGGCATAGGCGGCGGTGTGGCCAGATACCTTGCCGAATGGGGTGCCGACATTGACTGACGCCGCGTGACGACGTTGAAACGTCACTCGATGGGTATGCGGGCGCGGCAACCGATCACGTCGAGTTGGGGGAGAGGCACTATGGCCCGCGGAACGTGTACTGCTGAGCTTGTCCACGCGGTCGGTTTTGCATGCCCCTATCGCGGGAATTCACATGTAAAGTGACCGAGTTTGTGAGGAGGGTCATTCTGTGAGCGCACCGAGGCAACGGACGGCTGTCGTCACCGGCGCAGCGCGAGGTATCGGGCAAGGTATTGCTGAGCGTCTCGCTCAGGACGGACTGGCTGTGGCAATCGCCGACCTAGAGTCTATGGTCGAGAATCTCGAGGACGTACGCAGGAACATCGAACGGGCGGGTGGCCGTGCCACGGTTGTCCCTACAGATGTCACTGTCCCACAGCAGGTCGATGCGTTGGTTCGGCGAGCTGTGGATGAGTTCGGACAACTCGACGTATTCGTAGCGAACGCTGGCATTGCTCGGGTGGCGTCGTTGCTTGAAATGACTACCGAAGAGCTGGACGAACTTGTTCAGGTAAATCTATATGGCGTGTTCAATTCCTATCGTTCGGCAGCGAAGCAGATGATCGAGCAAGGTTCGGGCGGGAAGATTATAGGCGCCGCGTCGATCGCCGCGCATAAGGGCTTCGAGATGCTCGGTGGCTATTCGGTGACCAAGTGGGGCGTACGTGGTTTGACGCAAGTTGCCGCGCAAGAATGGGCCGATCACGGCATTACGGTGAACGCTTATTGCCCCGGTATTGTCGGTACCACCATGTGGGACCTGATCGACGAGAAGATGACTGAGCAGTCCGGGGAAGAGCGCGGTGCTGCTTTGAAGCGTTTCTCCGAGTCAATCTCACTCGGCCGAGTGGAGGAGCCACGTGATGTTGCCTCGTTTGTGTCGTATCTGGCCTCACGAGACTCCGACTACATGACTGGACAGGCCGTGATGATCGACGGTGGGGTATTGTTCAACTGAGTTACTCGAGGTGACACCGGGTTCTCCTTTTAGATCGGAAAGGAATCGCGTGGTGTCCCCGGGTCTGCTCGCCGAAACTGTGCACTAAGTCTGTTCGGCGGAGCGCCCTAGAATGCGTCCGTGACAGACTGCCACCGGGTTTGACACCTTGCATTTGGGAGTCACTCGCGCATGTCCCTCGGATTTGAAGGTTTAGTGTGGTGCGGGGGTGCGCCCTGGTGCGGTAGTGAGGGAAAGCTTCCTGTGTGTGGGAGGACGGAGAGTCGGCGGCTGGCCATGAGCAGGCTTGCGCGCATGTCGTCGATACGCTGTGCCTCGGCATGGTCGAACGCGCTGCGGATTTCGATCAGTATGCTCGGGTCGAGGTTGGCCAGTAGCGGCTCGGCGGTAACTGCGGTGTGGGCAAGTGCTGCGAGCATGGTTCGCACGTCCGCGTCAAGGTCAGCGACAGTCAGCACTGCGACGAGGGTGTTGAGCTGCTGACGCAGCCTCCGGAGAATGTCTTGGGAGGGCTGTTCTCCTGTGGCCACCACCAGTCCGACCCCCTGTCTGTCGTGCGGTTCGTTGGCAGTGAGACTCGGTCCGGTGTGACTCGTGACGTCATTCGCTGATGGAATCGTGACGGGAGTGTCCGAAGGTCCGGCGCGGGCGGGAACGACTGCTCTACGTCGTTACGCGCCCAGTGCGGGTGAGTTGGTATCCGGAACATCTTGTGATTTGCAACGGCCTGCGCGGGACAGCTGCGGGTTTCTCAGTGCGCAGGTTGTTGTTCGGTGTCTGCCTATTGCCGTTGAGAGCCTCACCATGCATCACGGTGGTTGCGGTGCGGGGCTTGGCCTGAATGTTGCGGGCTGGTCCACACCGCTTATCGGAGCCGTCATGGTGACCTGAATCGGTTCAGGTCAGGTTGGTCATAGGTCTGTGGGTGCCGACACACGTCTGGTCGTTTGCGTGTCTGCTAAGTTCATACCGCCGTGGTGCACGGGAATCCGGTGGAAGACCGGAGCGGCCCTCGCCACTGTGATTCGGGAAGTGCTGTGCCGTGCGAGCACGCAGGCCACTGGAGCACACGCTCCGGGAAGGCCGGCACAGCGCGTAGGACCCGTCAGCCAGGAGACCGGCCACGGCACCGTGCGACTCGATCGCACACCGCGTGACCCGATTCCACGAGGACCTGGAGGGGCGGTCTGACGATGTCATTGCCGCGGCGCCGGAGGCGCAACTCTGCCGTACTGCGCCGGAGGCGCGTGGCAGTCACCCAGAGCCGTACGCGTACTTCCGTCACGAGCATGCGCTTGCGTTCCGCAGCTCTGTTCTTGTCCGTTCTGACCGTTGCCGTGACAGCCTGCGCACCGCCATCACCGAAGTCTGCCTCTGCCTTGGGTGCGGCGGTTAGCAGGGAGAACTGCGGGATCGACGTGGCCGTGGACGGTCCGCCGAAACGGGTCTACGCGGCTTATCAGCCCGCGATCGAGATGGCACACGCCCTCGGGATCACCGACCGCCTCGTCGGGACCGCGTTCCTGGATGCGCAGGTGCTCCCGGAGTATGTGGATCAGCAGAAACGCGTTGACTACGTGCCGAGCCTGCCCAGCCGGGAAGCCCTGTTGGAGAAGCAACCGGATTTCGTGCTGTCGGGTTTCAACGGTTTCTTCGCTGAACAGGGTGCTGACAGCTCGGTCGGTACCCGCGCGAGCCTGCGCGAGCTCGGCGTGGAGAGCTGGATCTTCTCGCCACTGTGCCCGAGCGAGGACGGCCTCACCGATCAGTCGATCGATCCGGCCACGGTGACGGTGGAGAACGTCTACCAGGATCTGCGCGACCTCGGCGTGCTGTTCGGCGTCGAGGACACCGCACGCGCGGTGATCGCCGACCTGCGGGAGCGGATCGCCGAGGTCGAGAAACGGGTCGACGGTGCCGAACGTCCGTCGGTCGCCATCGTGTCCCCCAACGAGGACGGCAGCTACGGCACCGTGAGCGGCATCGACTTCGGCTCGCACATCATCGAGCGCGCCGGTGGCAGGAACGTCTTCGCCGACCTGTCGGACACGCGCAACATCGACATCGGCGCCGAGGAACTGGTCAACCGGGACCCCGATGTCATCCTCACCGACGCCTGCTGCAACGCCGACATGACCACACGGGATGCGCAGGCCGACGTGGACGCCATCCTGCGCGATCCCGCCCTGGCCGACATCACCGCCGTAGCCGACAAAGCCGTGCACCCGTTCCTGTTCGCCGATCGCTCCGCGGGCGTCCGCGCCGCGCACAGCATCGAGCAGGTCGCAGCCTTGTTGCACCCGAATCTCGTTGGCTAGCGGGGGTTTACCGGTCGACCGCTTGGTAGACGGAACGCCGCAGCAGGCGGTGCGCACGCGCCCGGCCGCAGCGGCGAACGTGCGTCCGAGTCGGATGTTCCCGTTGGTTTGGGTGGCGTCGGCGATGGTGCTTCTGGTTGCGGCGTGCCTACTGTCCCTTGTGGTCGGACGCTATCCGGCGCCGCTGGGGCACGTACTGTCGGCGCTTGTCTCGCCGGGCAGCGGGGAGGCCGAGACGATCGTTCGGCACGTGCGCATTCCGCGGACCGTCTCCGGAGTCCTGGCCGGCAGTGCGCTGGGTGTGGCCGGGGCGGTGATGCAGGGACTTACCCGTAATCCTCTGGCAGAGCCGGGAATCCTGGGTGTCAACGCCGGAGCGTCGCTGGCGGTGGTGACGGCGATCGCGTTCGGCGTGACCGCGGTCAGCGGCCACCTGTGGTTCGCATTCGCCGGAGCCGGAACAGCCGCTCTCGTCGTTTACGTACTCGGCTCACTGGGACGGGGCGGTGCGACACCGGTCAAACTGGCACTGGCCGGCGCGGCAGTGGCCGCAATGGCCGGATCGATGACCACGATCGTCACCCTGCTCGACGCGGCCACATTGGACGAATACCGGTTCTGGGCGATCGGTTCCCTCACGCGGGCGGACGTCGACACCGGCGGCGCCGTCGGGCCGTTCCTCGTGGCCGGGTTCGTGCTGGCGCTCGTCGCCGCCCGGAGCTTCAACCTGATGGCGCTGGGTGAGGACATCGCGCGAGGCCTGGGCGTCCGGCTGGTGGTGACCCGTGCGTTCGCGGCGGTGTCGGTACTGCTCCTGGCGGGAGCGGCGACCGTGCTCGCCGGCCCGATCGCGTTCGTCGGACTGGCGGTCCCACACATCGCGCGCGTCCTGGTCGGGCCTGACTACCGGTGGATCATGCCGCTGTCCGCGCTGCTCGGACCAGCCCTGCTGCTCCTGGCCGACGTCGCAGGCCGGCTGCTGATGCAGCCCGAACAGTTGCAGGTGGGCATTGTGACCGGACTCGCCGGAGGGCCGCTGTTCCTATATCTGGTGCGTCGGCGGAAGGTGGCGCAGCTGTGACGGCCCAACGTGATGTGCCGGTGTCTGGTCGTGGTGTCCTGCTTCGCCTCCTCCGGAGGTCGGCGCTGCTTGCGGCCGGCCTCTGGGTGGGCGCCGGAAGCCTGGCCGTGGTATCGCTCGGCCTCGGGGAATTCGACCTGGGGACGGCCGACATCCTGCGGGTGCTCGGCGGGGGCGGCACGCTCATCGAGTACGACGTCGTCGTGCGCGATCGCCTGCCCCGCGCGGTCACCGGTCTCGGAGTCGGTGCCCTTTTTGCCGTGTCCGGCGCGATCCTGCAGCGCATCGCCGCCAACCCGCTCGTGAGCCCCGACGTGATCGGGGTGAACGCGGGCGCATCCTTCGGCGCACTGCTCGTGATGACGCTCGTGGGCGGCTCCGGAGCCATGCTCGTGTTCGGTGCGCTGGTCGGTGCGCTGGGGACGTCGGCGGCAATCGTGCTGCTTGCGCTCAAACACGGCCTGAACGGCTATCGGCTCGTGCTGGTGGGCATCGGCATCGCGGCCATGCTCTCGTCCGCGATCTCGTACCTGCTCGTGCAGGCCGAGTACCACCAGGTGCTGAGCGCGGCGTCGTGGCTCACGGGCAGCCTTGC
Organism: Prauserella rugosa; assembly: GCF_000719975.1. GTDB lineage: Bacteria > Actinomycetota > Actinomycetes > Mycobacteriales > Pseudonocardiaceae > Prauserella > Prauserella rugosa. Next base: position 847 of record NZ_JOIJ01000043.1, on the reverse strand, counting down.
CAACCGTGGGTCCCTGCACGTGACCGTCGTCGCCTGCACGGTGGTGATGGCGGTGCCCGTGCTCCTCGTGCTCGGCCGGCAGCTTCGCGTGCTCGAACTCGGCGACGATCTGGCCAAGGCGTTGACCGGCGGGGCGACCTGGATGCGGCCCGCCCTGATCACGACGGCCGTCGTCCTTGCGGCCATGGCCACCGCGGCGGCAGGACCGATCGGGTTCATCGCCCTCGTCGCGCCGCAGATCACGCGGCGACTGTTGCCCGGCGGTCCGATCCGACTCGGCCCGTCCGCCGCGATGGGGGCACTGCTCGTGATCGCGGCCGACCTCGCCGCCCGGCTCCTGTTCGCGCCCACCGAACTGCCCGTCGGAGCCGTGACCGGAGTCCTCGGCGCTCCCGTACTGCTCTACCTGCTCGCGCGTGCCAACCGCACCGGAGGCACCGACTGAAACCAGTGATCGCCCTCGTCGGGCAACACAGATCGTGTGGCAGGAGAGCGCACTCACATGCGCCGGCTCCTGCCTGGGCACGGACAGAATGTTTGTAGGTGCTTGGTCGCCCATGGCCCTCCGGGAAATGGATGTGTTGCGCGTCCTCATGGCGCATTGCTTTACGAGTCATGGCAGCCGCACAACAGCAGAGGCGTGGACGTGCGGGTGTACTCAACACACCGATCCTTCCAAAGTGACGCTGGGTGCGGGGGCCGTTTCCGGCCGGTCAGCCGCGGCGGGCGCGCACTCCGGCGGCGAGTTGGTCGAGCAGTTCGGCGGTGGTGTCCCAGTCGAGGCAGGCATCGGTGATGCTGCGGCCGTAGTCGAGGTCGGCGGACCTGCCGAGGGTGAGGTCCTGTC
>NZ_JOIJ01000042.1 GCF_000719975.1 Prauserella rugosa | reverse complement strand
ACGAACGCCGCGCCGACACCTTCACAGCCTTCCTCGCGCTGGCCGCCGCCCTCGTCTGCTTCAAACGACTCCAACAAACCAACTGAGACAAGCTCTAAACCACTGTCACAGTTTCCTTCAGCAGCCCCTGTCGCCCGACCCTCGTGTGTCTGCGGTCGCGGCGGGAGTTCTCACGGCCGCGCTCGGTGTCGGGCTCAGCGTGGTAGTGCTGGTGATATTCAGGCGACTCGCGCCGGACACCGGACCGGTCCGGAGGTTTCTGTCGGCGAACGCGTTCACCGTCTACGTCATTCATCCCGCAATCCTGGTCGGTCTTGCACTGATGCTTCGGGACGTCGCGGCTCCGGCGATCGCGAAGTTCGGCGTCCTGCTCCTCCTGGCAGTACCGGCCTGCTGGCTGCTCGCTGCAGTCGTGCGCACGATCCCGGGAGTCAAGAAGATTATGTGACAGCTTTCTCCGCTCCCCAATGCCCGGCACCCTTCGCGACCGGGGTTCAAAGCTCGGCCGTGGCCGAACCTTCGCACCGCGCCTGGCGTCCGGTCGCTCCCACGGCTCTGCAGCCGCCAAGTGACCGTACAGCGCCAATGTCGGCCTGCCGCCGTCGCACGCCTGCTAGAAGGGATGGACGCCGCATATTTACTTCGATACGCTTGTATTGCACTGTAGAAGAAAGGGAGATGGGCTATGGCGCGAGGGCGCGGACGCGATCACGATGTGGTCCGGCAAGCGATCATCGATGCAGCGGGCACGGCGGTCGAGCAGGGGGGCCTCGAGTCGCTGACGTTCCGTCGGGTCGCTGCTGCCGCGGATGTATCCCCGGGACGGGTCCAGCACTACTTCACCGACCGCGCCAGGCTGGTACAGGCCTGCTTCGATGCTGTGCAGGATAGGGCGCGTTCTCGTGTGGAGGCGACGCTCGCGAAAGTCGAGCCGAGTCCTGCGGAGGTGGTCGCGGCGATTCTGCGCACGATGATCCCGCGAAGTCCCGAGGACTTCAGAGATCTCCGTGTGGTCACCATGTTTGAGACCTTGGCGCTCACCGAGCCGGCGTTGGGGCGGGCACTGCTGGAAGGTCACGCAGAGCTGCGCATGCTGCTGGTCGATCAGGTTGCGCTCGTCTTACGCAGCTCCGGTTCCGCGCTGGAAGCAGCCGGTATCACGTCCTCGGAGATGATCTCTGATGGATTGCTTGCGACGGCCGGCGGGCTCGCGAGTGAAGTCCTGCACGGCCATCTCGGGGCCGACGAGGCACACCGGGTCCTAGACGCGGCGCTGGCTTGCGGGCTCGGCAAGAGCACGACTGACGACACGGAGGCTGGCCATGACGCATGACTCCGAGGTCCTGCGGCCGCTGCGGCGCGGGGAGGGGCTGGTCCGGGGCCGTTTCGTGACCGAGCACGACGGGGCGGGCTACGTCGTCGACGCTCACTACCTCGACCTGGACGAGCGCATCCGCCTCTACCGGAACGGACGACTCGTCGATACTGCTCGCGGGCGTGCCACGTTCCATCTCGGCGGTGGCGTACGGATCGAGGCCGCGGTCGCTAAGGCCGGCATGAAGTACGTTCGCCTGCGACAGGGCGAAGCTGGCGACACAGTGCAGCTTCCACCGGCCGAAGGAACGGCCGAGGCATGGCGGGCGCGGGTCGGTACCGCTCACCCTACCGCGAGCCGAGTCGTCGGTTGGGTCTCGCTTGTCGTCCTACTGGCTGTGCTCGGGATCGAGCTTCCCCAGCTGATCAACCTCGCCGGGAACCTGACGCCGCTCGTCGGACTGCCGTCGTTCGAGGTCCCGGCGCTGACGCTACCGGGCTGGACGAACGTGGCACTCATTATCCTGGCCGGAGCCGCCGGGCTCGAACGCAGCCTGAGCATGAAGTACAACCCTCTGCTCGACGACTGATCGGCCCGATGGGTCAGAACACTCATTCGCGGCGCTTCAAAGAAGATGATATCTGCGGCGTGGGCGCTGCTCTCCACGCCGATCGCGGACAGCGTCGAGCCATTGCTCGCTCTGCGGATCAGTGCCGACCGGTGCGGATGGTAAATGCCCCTGACCGCGAGCGGTTTCTGCCAGTCCTGGGGCGTGAGGAAGGAACTGGTGACAGGTTCGGTTTAGGCCGCGAGTGTGAGCCGCTCGGTTAGCTTGGCTTCGAACTCGATGGGCGTCAACCCGCCGAGAGTGTCCTGTGCTCGTTGGCGGTGATACTTCCGCTCGATCCAGACCACGATCGCGAGTCGCAGTTCTTGTCGGGTGGTCCACCGCTGCTGGTTGAGGACGTTCGTTTGAAGAAGCGACCAGAAGCTCTCCATCGCGGCGTTGTCTCCGGCCGCTCCGACGCGGCCCATCGATCTGACGATGTCGTGACGACGCAGCTCACGGGCCATGGCTCGGCTGCGAAACTGGCTGCCCCTGTCGGCATGCAGGATGCAGCCAGCGACCTCACCACGGTGGGCGACGGCGTTGCGGAGGACGTCGACGGCGAGCTTCGCGGTCATCCGATCCGAGATCGAGTAGCCGACGATCCGGTTGGAGAACACGTCCTTGATCGCGCAGCAGTGGAGCTTGCCCTCGGTGGTGGTGCGGTGCTCGGTGATGTCGGTCAGCCACACCCGGTTCGGTGCGTCGGCGCGGAAGACGCGCTTCACGTGATCATCGAACACCGGAGGGCCAGCCTTCTTGCCCTTCCCGCGCCGGCGGCGCTGCGCGGACGAGAGGAGCCCGGCCTGAGAACACAACTTCCACGCCGTCCGGCGGCTCATCCGCCACCCGGCCCGCCGCGCTTCGTCAGCGAGGTAGCGGTAGCCGAACGTCGGATCGTCGTGGTGCGCGTCGTGCAGCGCGTTGATCCGATACGCGCGGAGCACGTCCGCATCCCGGATCGGGGCGTTGCGCCACCGATAGTAGGGCTGGCGAGCGAGCTTCAGAACCCGGCACGACACCGAGACGGGGATGCCGTCCGCGGCGAGCTCAGATACGAGCGGGTACGTCATTTTGGGGAGCCACCGAGTTTCAGGTTCGCCTGCGACAGATACGCCGCCGCCCGCCGGAGAACCTCGTTCTCCTGCTTGAGCAACCGGATCCGGTTCTTCAACTCGCGAGCCTCGGCAGCGTCCGCAGCCGTCTGACCGGGACGGTTGCCGTCCTCGACGTCTGCTTGGCGGAGCCAGTTCTGCAACGTCGCTTCGCTGATACCGAAGTCGACGGCGATCTGCTTGATGGTGACGCCGCTTTCGCGGCTACGAGCGACCGCGACAACGTCCTCGCGGAACTCTTTGGGATAGGGACCGGGCATGATGACATCCTCCCCGTCAGCGCCTCCCGGCGCTAACGATCAGTTGTCACCGATCCGTTCCTCACGCCCATGACGGGCTCGTCCTGCTCGAACAGGCCGACCTCATGGACCCGCCGTGTTGGAACTGACGGCATTCGTGCCGCGAGGTGGTGCGAGCCGGCTGAGCGGCTCGGCGTCGAGTTGCCGCGCCTCGTCGCTGCCACCGTGGTCTGCAGAGGGCGAGAAGGGTCCACTTCATGACCAACCAGAAGTGGTGACCCCGTTGGCGCCCGGATCGGCCGCGCTCGAGGGGGACGTCGTCGTGCTGCCCAGGGGTGGGGTAAGCCCGTAATGACCGAAAGCGTTCTTCTAGTCATTACGGAGTGCGATGCCCAGACCTCTGATCCCGGATCGACGCGGCAGGATCCTGGACGCCGCGCGGATCCTCCTCCTTGAACGCGGGTGGTCGGCGACGACGGTGTCGGACATCGCCTCGCGCGCCGGCGTAGCGAAGGGCGCGGTGTACCTGGAGTTCCAGAACAAGACCGCGATACTCGATGCCCTCATCCGCGAGAGCACACGCCGATCGATCGTGTACGTCCGTGAGTGCATCGAGAGTTCGGACAGGCTCGTCGATCTTGCGCGGGCGTATCGCTTCGGAGTCGATTCGCTGCTCTCCGACCCCTTGATGCGCGCCCTTTATCTCGGGGATGCCGACGTGCTGGGCGCGCATATGGGCCAGCTGCCCGGTCAGCGCTATCGCGAGCGGGTCGACTGGCTGGGCGACTACGTCCGGCAGCTTCAGCTCGCCGGAGTCGTCGACGATGGCGTCGAGCCCGATCGCATCGTCGGGGTCATGAGGACGTTCACGGTAGGTCTCGTCCACTCTGCGGGTGTGCTCGGACCGTCGGGGGCTGAGGATCTGGCGGCGACGGTCGAACTATTCGCCGACACCATCAGCAGTGGCCTCGCAACCCACCGTGCGCCCGACATCGATGCCGCTCATGAAGCGCAGCTTCAACTCCTGCAGCGACTCGACGACCAACTGACCGAACTGGAGCGGAATCTATGAGTCGAGACGCCTCGCCCCTCACGAACATCAGCGGCTTCGAACGCCACGGAATCGACCTCGACGACGGGCACGTCTCGTACCAGGTGGGCGGGGTCACCGGGCCTGCGGTGATCTTGCTCCACGGCGCCAGCCTGGACAACGGCTCGATCACATGGCGTCAGGTGGCCGAAGACCTCTCCCGCGACCATCGTGTGTACACCCCCGATCTCCCCAAACACGGTGCGAGTTGGCCGTGGCGGGCTCGTGCCGATCAGCGCGGACTCGAATCCGTCGTTATCGACCTGATGGATGCGTGGGGTGTCGGCTCCGCGTCTCTCGTCGGGCTGTCGATGGGCGCCGCCGTTGCTCTGGGCACCGCATTGAACAACCCGGAGCGCGTGGATGCGCTCGTGCTGGCAGCATGCGGAGGCATCCAGGACCGCGTTCGCGCCCACGAGATCTCCTACCTGTCGCTTCGAGCGCCGATCTCGTGGGCCCTGACGCGACTGCAATCGCCGAAGGCTCTTGAGGATTTCGCTCGGAGCAAGCTGCCCTACGCCGACGATGTCACGGACCAGGATGTCGACTTCCTCGCCCGGGCCTATCGCGTCGAATACGGATCGAAACGCCGAGGCGGCGGGCACCTGTTCAGCGATTGGAACCGGTTCGAGGTGGGGTTCAGGAGGATGCGAACGAACTTCATGCCCCGGATGGAGGAGTTGCGCCGTCCGACTCTGTTCTTGCACGGTGATCGCGACGATGCCGTGCCCCTCGCGCTTGCGGAGGAGGCGGCGCGCCGCACTCTGCTCGGACGTATCCAGGTGATCGAGGGCGCGAGCCACTTCCTGCCGCAGGACCACCCCGTCGAAACCGTCCGCGCCGTCCGCGAGTTCCTCGAGGAGATCGAGCGATGACAAGGGAAACCGCGCCGTCTGACCGTACGGCGATCATCGTGGGCGCCGGCATCGCCGGCCTGGCCACGGCCCTGAGCCTCGCCCGCGCGAAATGGTCGGTCATCGTCCTGGAACGCGCGGCCCGCTTGCGCGGCGGCGCCTTCGTCGTTGGATTCTCAGGCATGGGGTACGAGGCGGCCACGCGACTGGGATTGGTCGAAGAACTGCGCGCGCGGGCATCTCCATGGAGGCCGATGCAGCAGGTCGACGGCGATGGAAGGGGGCTCGCTTGGATGTCAGAGGCTTCGCAGCGTGCGCTGACGGGCCACCGGACTGTCTCTATCCTCCGCGGTGATCTCGAAGGCGCACTGTATGGCGCGGCGCAGCACGTCGCAGATATCCGATTCGGCCAGACCGTCACGGACGTCACCGACGGCGCCGATGGGGCAGTCGTCACGCTGCGCGACGGGTCGCGCGTCGCAGCTGATCTCGTGATCGGCGCCGACGGCGCGCATTCCACCGTCAGGCGGCTCGTCTTCGGCCCCGAGGATCGGTGGCGGTACGACTTCGGCGTGAAAGTCGCGTCGTTCGAGGTGATCGATCCGCCGACGTCGGTTCGCGAGAAGACAACCCTCCTGACCGCGGTCGGCCGCAGCGCGGGCCTCTACCCGCAACGTGATGGACGACTGAGCGCGTTCTTCACCTTCGTTCGCGACGACGCGGGGACCGCAGACGCCGCGGCATCTCTGGGACGCGCCTACGGCGACCTCGGGTGGGTATGGCCCGATCTGATCCAACGCGCCGTGAGCGCGGAATCGATCTTCGCTGCTCCGTCTGATCGTCGGCGAGCTGACGCCGACAGCCGGGACGATCACCCGGGCCGGTCACGTCGCCTACCTCCCGCAGAATCTCGCGCTCCGCACCGCGTCGACGGTCGCCGATCTCCTCGGCGTCCGCGGCAAGCTCGACGCGCTCCGAGCGATCGAGTCGGGGGATGCAGATCCGCGGCACTTCGACGCGCTCGGCGATGCGTGGGACATTGACACCCGCGCCCGTGTCATCCTCGACGGCCTCGGACTCCGCGGCCTGGACCTCGACCGAGAGGTCGGCGCTCTGTCCGGCGGCGAGACCGTGCTGACGGCGCTGGCCGGCCTGCGTCTGAGGGGCGACCAGATCGTGCTCCTCGACGAGCCGACCAACAACCTCGACCGACAGGCCCAGGAAGCTGAGTCCCGCATAGTGGTGTGGCGCGGTCGCCGGGATCGTCTACGAGGTGTTGTGGACGTGGGCGCGGCCACCGCGTGATCCTTCGAGTCAACCTT
>NZ_JOIJ01000041.1 GCF_000719975.1 Prauserella rugosa | reverse complement strand
CCACAACTCATCAGGAACCAACCGCCACGACAACGCATCAACCACAATGGACGATCATCCCGGACGACGGGTCAAGATCCAAACGAGACACGCTCTAAGCCCGCGAATCCCGTTGTTGGAACGAGAAAGCCCCGAAAGGTAGCGCATCATGGCACTCCCCAAGATCTGTGACGTGGCGAAGCTGTGGGCTGAGCCGGAGCTCCGGTTCACGCCCGGTGGGAAGGCGGTCCTGACACTCCCGCTTGTGTTCGGCAAGCGGAAGAAGAACGCGAACGGTGAGTGGGAAGACGCAGGATCGCTGTTCGTCAGGGGCACCGCGTGGGACGACCTGGCTGAGCATGCGGCGGAGTCGTTCGCCAAGGGCGACATGGTGATCGTGCAGGGCGAGCTCTACCAGCGGGAGTACGAAAAGGACGGCGAGAAGCGCCAATCCCTCGAGATGACCGTGTACGCGGTCGGCCCCGATGTGAAGCGGGCGTCTGTGTCGGTGAACCGCGTGGAGCGGACGAAGGAAGCAGCGCCGGCCGATGACCCGTGGGGCGGGACCAACACACAAGAAGCTCCCTTCTGACTCGAACGGTAGGCGACGTGATGAGGAAGATCCCAACGTTGTTTCAGCGACGCCTTGATGACCGGCGGTACGTGGACCGCATCATCAACTCCGACTGTTCGTGGGTACTGAATGGGGAAGGTGTCGCCACGCGCAAGTACGACGGCACCTGCGTGAGGCTCGACGACGACGGCCAGTGGTGGGCGCGCCGCGAGGTCAAGCGAGGCAAGACCGCGCCGGAGAACTTCATGCCGGTGGAGACGGACGACACCACGGGCAAGACGGTGGGCTGGGAGCCGATCGAGCAGTCGTCGTTCGCGAAGTTCCACGCTGAGGCTGTCGAACCGCTCACGCAGTTCGGCGCACTCGTTGGCCAACCAATGAAGCCGGGGACGTTCGAGTTGATCGGCCCGAAGATCAACGGCAACCCAGAAGGCTGCATGTTCCATCGATTGGAGCGGCACGCCGCTGCAGAGCAAATCGACGGCCTGCCGTTGGACTTCGAGGGGCTTCGCGAGGCGATGCGGAACCTCGACGAGGAAGGCATCGAGGGCGTGGTGTGGCACCACCCCGACGGGCGCATGGCGAAGCTGAAGGTCCGTGACTTCCCGAGAGACGGTTCGTGATGGCACGGGACGGCTGGGAGCCGATGAACTCCCATGAGCACTACGACGCTGCGATGGAACTGGCCGAAGCGGCTGGTGAACAGGTTTGGACCGACGCCCGCGGGACCAGCTTGGACGGCCTGCACGAGGCAGCGACAGAGCACCTGCTGGCGGCGATCTATCTGGAGCTCAGGCGCAGCAACGACCTCGCCCAGGGAGCCGTGCAGGGGGACCGGGGCGAAACGCTGGTCCCGCGCTGTCAAGCAGCCGACGTCCGGGCCGGCGAGGTGTTCGCCCAGTGCGGTCTGCCCGCGGGACACGACGGCGGCCACGAGGACGTCCACGGCCGCCCGGTCCATCCCACGAGGAAGGGGGAGTAGTGAACCAGGCGTTCAACGAGTTCGTCTCCGCGTTCGAAGCCCACCACAAGGCGCGGCCCGACCTGCGCAGGGGGCAGGCCGCATACGAAACGCTGTGGAAGTGGGACCTTCGGCTCGCGTCCAAGGTCGACGGGTCGGAGATCGATCCGTACTACGTCGGCGAGCGGCTCTCCGGCTTCCTGGAGTGGGTTGCGGCGCACCTGAAGGCGGCGTCGTGACCACCGTGGTGGGGTTGGACCTCAGCCTGACCAACGCCGGGTGCGCGGTCATCACCACCGACGGCACCGACTACAGCGTCGAGTCGTGGGTGAAGTTGTCCAAGGGCCGCCGGGGGGGGGGACACGTTGCGGGACCGTTGGGACCGCCTGTGCAGTATCCGCATGGACGTGGTGGGGTACGTCGCCGATGCTGAACTGGTTGTGGTCGAAGGCCCCGCCTATGGCGCGTCGGGGGCGTCGCAGCACGACCGGGCTGGCAGCTGGTGGCAGGTGGTCGGTCGGCTGCTGTCGTCGGATGTGCCGGTGGTGGTGGCCGCGCCGGCGACGGTGAAGAAGTTCGCTGCCGGTTCTGGCAGAGCGGACAAGGCGGCTGTGGCGATGTCGATGGCTCGGACCTGGCCGCAGTGGGATCCGCTGCTGGCGGTTCGCGCGGAGGACATGGCCGACGCCGTTGCCTGCGCATCGCTGGGGCTGGCGTTGCTGGGCCTGCAGCCGTTCCCGATGCAGAAGTGGCGGCAGGAGTCGTTGGCCAAGGTTCAGCTCCCCGACGAGATGGAGGCGGCGTGATGCTCGACGCTCGTCCTTGTCCTCCGTCCATGAAGCGCCAGTGCCCGGGTCCGACCAATCCTGAAACCGCGGAACCGTGCGCCTGGGAACCGTGCACGAACCTCGTCGACGACCCGTTCTGGTGGTGCTCCGACTTCCACATGCAGCAGTGGATGCGCGAACACAACGAGGGCGCAGCGTGACCGGCTTCTACTACCCGGGCTTCAGCTTTCTCGCGACCTGCCCGAGGTGCGCGGCCCCCGGCCCACACCACTCGGGGTACCTCGAGGCCCAGCCACCGACGGTGCGGGAAGTCGAGACGTCGCCGGGTGAGTACGAGCTGGTACGCAGGTGGGGCGCGATTCCCGCAGGGGTGAAACGAACGTGCACGGCATGCGGCAACGGTTGGCAAGAGAGGCTGGACAGGTGAGCGAACGAGAGTCGATGCGACTGACGGAGCCCGTACTTCGGTTCTCCCCGGGCGGCACGCTTTCCGCGTCGCAGGAAATGGACAAGGAACGGACGCTTCCGCGCGCTGAGCTGTTGCACGAAGCGGCGGAGGTGATCACCGGCGACCGGAACAAGTCGTACGGCGAGCCCACCGCCAACTTCGACAACACAGCCCGCGTCTGGACCGCCCAGCTCGGCCACAAGCTGAAGGACGGGGCGGAGTTCACCGCCTCCGACGTGGCCCAGCTGATGATCGGCCTGAAGCTGGCGCGGCTCGTGGCGGACCCGAAGCGGGACACATGGCTCGACATCGCCGGCTACGCCGGCTGCGGCTGGGAGACCGTCGAGGGGGAGGCGTCGTGAATCTCCACGACCTCCCCGACGCGGGGTGTGCGCATTCGATGACAGGGATCGCGTGGTGGAGGCGTAGCGAAGCATCGGGCTGACCGTCATGCAGGTCGCGCCCGGCGACTCCTAACGAGTCCGTAACGCCGCTAACGACCATCCGGTAGGGCTCGACATACCGTGCGTTCCAGCCTCAGGAGGGGATCCATGACCTATCCACCGCCCTACGGGCAGTACCCGCAGCAGCCGCCCTACGGGCAGTACCAGGCACCACCTCCGTCAGAGCACAACGGCGTTTGCATTGCAGGGATGGCCGTCGGGGTCATCGCGCTGGTGTTCCTGATCTTGGCTCCGGCGATCGCCTTTATCTTGTCTGGCATCACGTTGATCCTGTCGAGCGCCGGTCAGATCAATGGAGGTAAGAAGAACCAACGCACGTCGACTGGGACAGCGGGGATCGCATGTGGGGCGACAGCCCTGGGACTGTCCATCTTCGTCATGGTGATGGGCTACCCGGGTGTCGTCTGAGTAGTGGAATCGAAATTGCGACAAATTGATGTAGAAGGCGGAGTTTTCATCGTCGAACAGGATTGAACGGTCCGACTGCTACGGGCTCTTTCTGGGAATTTCTCGCATCTTCGTATTGTTCTATAGAGGTATGCGACGCTGTCTTATGCTCTTCCCCAGAAAGGCCTGATGGATGTCTGATCCTCGTATGCTCCGGCGTCTCCACGACGAATTGCGACAGGTTGCGCGAGAATTGGTCGACGGAAGCACCGGCGCCGTAGTCCGCGACGACAACACGACCACGCGCCACGTACAGCCCCCACTGCTCGGACAGCTCCGCGAAGCCGTTGCGCCCACCTCTGATGGCGGACAGGGCAACGGGAGTGGCACGTACACCCCGCTCAACGAGCACGTAGTGGACGTCCTCACCCAGATCGAGGCAGACGCCGCAGACCTGCATGTGAAAGCCACCATGCAGGACGGATGCACCGCCGAAGACCGCATCCGGGCGATGGTCGAGATCGCCGGCCGTTGGACGAACGTGGACCACGTGGGCGCCATGCTGAACTACCTGCGCGAGTGGTCCCGCGAGATCCGCGACGTGCTCGACCCGCCCAAGCGATTCGACCTCGTAGCGCCGTGTCCAGCGTGCGGAGTTCGGTTCGTGTGGCGACAGCAGGATGGGGAGTCGGTGAAGGGGCCGACCCTGTCGGTCGACGGACGCACGGGGTGCACCTGCCTGGACTGTGGCCATGTGTGGCCGCCAGCGCAGCTGACGCACCTGGCGATGGCAATCGGTTGCGAGTCGATCACTGGTTCGGCGTCGGCTGGATAGCGGGCGCACCCCGCATTCAAATGTCCGAAACCCGCTCAGCCGTCTGGTTGCTGTCAGTCTTCTGGCTGTGGTGCTCCGTTGGGCCAGACACAGGGCGAGTCGCCGAGGAGGAAGAGCTCGTTGAGCGGGTTTGTGCGGAGGCCGAGTGTGTACTCATCCTGGGGGCTAACAACGCGTAGCGTGTCAGCATCTTCGGTGAGAACGCGGTAGCCGTTCTTCTCCCACCATTCCTTAAGCTGCGAGAACTGTTCCTTGATGGATTCTGCGGGAATATTCTTAATTTGGTATGCGAGACTCGCGAATACGCGACCCCGCGGGCCCGGATCGCCAGGGTCCTCGCATGGGCTTTCCTTGTGATGTGAGAACGTCTCGAACTGGGCTGCCTCCGGAAAAGCTTCCCGGGTGCGTTGCATGTGCTCTTCGAGCTTTTCGTTGGCCCGCTGAATAGTGATGGTGTCTTGCGTGGTGTCTCCGGATTCCTCTGTGGGATTCCCGCATGAACCCAGTAAGAGTAGAGAGATTGCTGCGAGAAGTGATGCCGCCACTTTTCTGGGGGAGTATTCCATCACGGCTGACCTGCTATATTCAAATGCCTAGAACCGCTCAGCCGCATGGTTGCTGTCAGTCTTCGGGCTGTGGTGTTCCGTTGGGCCAGACACAGGGCGAGTCGCCGAGGAGGAAGAGCTCGTTGAGTCGGTTCGTACGGAGGCCCAGCTTGTATTCATCTTCGGTGTTAATGACGCTGAGAAGCTCGTCATCTTCGTGGGTGACCTGATAACCGTTGCTTGTCCACCACTGTTTTGCTGTAGTGAACTGGTCCTTGATTCCATCGGCTGGAACATTTCTCACCTGGTATATGCGGCTGGCGAACTTCTTTCCTTTTGGCCCGGGGTCGCCTGGGTCCTCGCATGGACTGTTTTCGTACTTGGAGAACTCCTCGAACGTTGCGGAGTCTGGAAATGCTGAGTGGGATCGTTCGAGATGTTCCTCGAGTTTGTCGTTGGCCTGTTGGATGGTAATCGTCTTATCCATCGAAACTCCAGAATCGTCTGGCTCTGTGCCGCAGCCGCCGAGGATTGCTGCAGTGGCAAGTGGTAGTGTCACCATGGAGAATTTCTTGCGCACCCTCATTTCGCTGCACCCGCGATGATGTTCCCCATCTCCTTCAGTGCGGGGTTGCCAACGTCCCAATACTGGCTGTGCGAGTCGGCGTCGTACCCAAGTTGCCACCATTTTCCATCTGTTCCGGATTTCGATTCGAATACCTTAGCTCCGAAGTCTTCCTCAGTTGGATCGATGTCGAACACCGGGGCTTCTGCCACCGGGTCGTTTTCGTCGGCTGTCGCCCAAACATGCCCGTCTGGGACGTTAAGTTCGCTTGCATGGGGAGCGTCCACGCCGGGGCTGCCAACAAGGACGAGATCATCGACCGGAAGCTCGTAGTCTTGGACCGTCTTTCCGACCGTCGTTCCTCCATAACTATGCCCGATCAAAGTGTTGTGACGTTCCGGAGCGTCCGCACTTCTAGCTTCCAGCAGTCCTTCCTGGAACCTTGCCAGGTCCGGCTCCGCGTCCTCGGCGTAGCTACCGCTCATGGCGTTGGGAATTGCGTCGGGTGCGTCGTAGCCGTGCCATGAGATCGTTGCCTGAGAAGTCGCACCTGCCAACCGGGCTTCGTCTGCCATACGCTCGGATCGGTCCATCGTCGAATACATGTTCCCGAGGTCGGATCCTGTTCCCGGGACGAACGTGGAGACGTGTTGTGCCGTGTCCGGGTTGCCGCGGGATACGGCAGCGGTACCGTCGCCCTGCCCGTCAACGTGGAGGAGAAAGTACTTCTCGCTACTGGAGTCGGGGAGGTCTTTGGTGCGGTTGACCCTGGCTTCGATGTCGTTGAGACCTTTGATTCGGTTATTGACGCTCTCGAGGTCGTTCTCGAGGCTGGGCTTTTGGAGCCTGCCTCCGGGACCTTGTTTCTTGCGAATCTCCTCTTCGAGGGATTTCCGTTCGGCCTGGAGTTTTTCGCGTTCCTCTCGGAGGATGACCATGTTCGCCGAGCTTCTGCTAGTGGTGTCGAGCCCATCGCGTGGTCCCACCAGGCGCGGATAGTCTTGGGCGAACCGTTTGCGCTGGGCGTCGCTGAGGGTGGCCCACCAGGCCGCGTTTTGGGCGGCCGTGGCGTCGTTGAGCGGTGGCGGGGTAGGGATGCTCAGTGTTCCGAGTTTCGCCCCGGCGTCACCGGCCGCTGACAGCGATGTCGCGCTGCTGTCGGCATCGATCGTATCGGACGACAGGACTTTGTCCAGGACGGTACAGAGGTCGTTGTCGATGTCCCGTGCACTGCGCAGGATCTGGCTCACGCGTTCGGTCAGCTCCGACTTGACGGCAGCGCGTTCGTCCGCGACGGCTTGTTGCTGGGCTTTCGGTGTATCCGGCGGCGGCCCCTGATCGGTGATCGAGCCATCGTCGGCGATGCTGAAGTTGTTGGCCTTGGCCAGCTCCTCGGCTTCGGACACCCCGTTCTTCACGCCGCCGATCGCATCACTCGCTGCGCCGCATGCCTTACGTACTGCCGCGATCTCCGCGGTCCACTCACCGAGACTCTCCACCAGCTGACCACAGCGGCTGCCGGCGGCTTGTGCGGCCTCGCCGGACCATCCGTCCGGGATACCGATCTTGCCGAGGTCCTCACCAGCAGTGATGAGCTCGTTGTACTCGCGGTTGAGCGCACCGATCGCTTCACCGAGCGGCCCACCAGTCCACTGACGCACATCTGCCCACGTGACCATCAGAACGCCCTGGAACGGCCCGTCGAACCATCCAGGTCCATCCGGGCAGCGTCATCAGAGCTGCGGTACTTTTCTGCGGCGCTGGACAGGTTTTGCGCGTACTGATCCAGCGCGTCGGCGGTCCGTGCTCCCTTGCCCTGCCAGGACTCCTTCACCCGCGCAAGTTTCGCTACGGCCTGAGCCCCTTTGATCCCTGCGGGCCCGTCCGGCAGTGCCGCGGCGGGTTTGACTGCGCGCACGCCTTGCGCCACACCTTCCGCTGCACTACTCGCGTTCGCGATGGCCTCGATCTTCGCTTCGAACCCCATCGGCCCCCTCTAAGCCTTGCTGTGATCTCGGCGTCACAGTGTGCCACTGACCCCATGGCGGTACAACGCAATCAGTCAAGACCACGTGGCACTACTCACCGAATCGAGCGACACCTACGCCGTCGGGGTAGGTGAAACTACTCGCCGTTGGAGTGGACGGTGACTCACTCTGCACCGCTAGCGATGGGCTATGGGGGACGAAGACTGCGTGTGGACAGGTGGTCCATGCCGCTGTGTGTCCGATTCTCGAGAACTTGGCCGTCGGTTGGGATCCGAATGGTTCTAGATTGCCGGTGCCTGATGGTCACATCTCGTGCCGATTCGTCAGTGACCGTCATCACTTAAACCACTGTCACAGTTTCCTTCAGCAGCCCCGCGGTCAGCGGAGCCCGTGCCACTGGCGCACGGTCGTGCGGTCGACGCCCATGAACGAAGCGGGTCCGCCTTGCAGGCGCCGCCCCAGCGACATGTTGGTGTCGTGATCACGTGCTCGTCAGCGCGACGGGAGTTCGCGGGTGACGGTGAGCAGTAGAGGGGAGGCGGTGTGGATCTGGGCGGCGATGTCCCCGATGAGCTCGGCCAGCCAGCCGATCGCGTCGCAGGACCATTCGGCGAGTTGTCCGCTAAGTGACACGCCGTTTCCGGGCGGACCGTTCCAGAGTCGGTCGTCGAACGGTGGTTGCGGAATGAGGTCCGGGACAGAGGCGCCGTGAGCGCCGGGCGTGAATACGTCCTGGTTCAGCGTTCCGAGGCGGTCGACCAGGTGCTGTGCTGCGGCGGGGGAAAAGCGGTGTTGGCCCTGGTTGATATCCACGGTCACCCGCGTTCGGGCGTGCGGGGCGGTCTCGGCGAACCAATCGGTCGTCCGCATCGCCGGCTCGCGCGCCCACGGTGGGCGGGACTTGGGATTCAGGCCCTGAACCGGGAGCAACAGCTGGACAGCATGTATGTCGACGGTCCCGGCACGCGTTGTTGCGTCCTCCGCGCACCGCAGTAGTGGCTGAACGGGCAGTGGCCGGTCGTGGGCCACGGGGCTGACCTCGACCTGGAACCAGGAGACTAGGTTCGTCTCGGCCGTGAATGGGTGTTCCCACCCGGCGTCGTTCATGCCCCACAGTCCCGGTGCGCGTCGCACGTCGCCATGTGCGTCGCTCCCGGCCGATGTGTCATCGAGCCAGCCCATGGCAAGGGATCGTTGGAAAAATAGTTGGTAGGCGTCGTGTTCTGGATCGTGCCACGCGTGCGGGGTCAATTCGCCGTGCAGTGCAGCGATCATGGTGCCGGCGGCCCGACGGCCCGCCGGCACCATGCCCGGCTGCGCTGCTGAGATACCGCGCTCTGCCACGTAAGGTCACTCCTTCAGATCTCCGACCTCAGCCCGCTTGTTCTTCGGACATGCTAGGGCATCCGATCAGGGGCAGAGTGCTACGCGTTTACCGTCCGAATCGCTTGTCAGGAACGCTTGCGTCTACGCGGTCTAGCTGAACACTCGGCACGGAACATCAGCCTGGCGATATGGGTTCTCGCCAGTGTCGATCTCGTCGACCACATCAACGTCTACGTGGTTCCGCCAAGATGTCCCGACGTTACTTTCACAGGCTGCGCGTGCCGTGGAACGGTCCCCGCGCCCTCCTCCTGGGTAGAGCCGCTCGGTCGGCGAACACGCTTTCTGACGCCAGGTATTGTCGGTGTAGTACTCATAAAGACAGGGGTAGACGTCCGCCTGGGTGCCGGTGCAGTCTCCTTGGCGCCAGAATCCGTGCCCCGAGACGTCGCCGCCGGATGGGTGTGGGCTGTCCGGCACACTTTCGGGGGTGCAACCGATCTGCCTAGGACCTGCGGGCTTGTTCGATTCCGTGGCCATTGGGATTTCCTGGCCGTTGCTGTCCAAATATACGGCTGTGTCGGCGGCTCCAGGAGGGGCAATGCCCGGAACGGCTTCCTGGGATGTCGTATAAATTGCACTTGACTGCTGTATGGCGGGTTTGGTGACGGCCGTCGACGTTGGAGCGTGTGCTGGATTCACGGTTCTGGTTTCCGGGCTTGCAATAGCCGAAGACTGTGACATTGCAAATAGGCTTAGAGCCCCTAATACTCCAGCCGTAGATCGTGATGGTCATGGTTCTCTGGTGGATTGTTGCTGGTAGTGGGCCTGCCGGGCTCGGTATTGATGCTGTCTGCGCCAGGCTGA
>NZ_JOIJ01000040.1 GCF_000719975.1 Prauserella rugosa | reverse complement strand
ACATCCCGAGGGGCACCACCCCGACCCTGGACGACGTCGAACTCGACGAGCGGTTCGATCAGGTGCTGCAACTGCGCCGGGAAACCGTGGGGTTGCTCGGCCGATGACTCCCTCCGATGAGGTGTCGTTGCTCGGGCTCGGCCCGATGGGCGAACCGATGGCCGTCAACTTGGTCCGCGAACTGGGCTCGCTCACCGTGTGGAACCGGACGCCCGAACGCGCTGAGCGGGTCGTCTCGCTCGGTGCCAGGCAAGCCACGTCGCCCGCCGAGGCTGCCGCCGACGTCGTGCTCACCGTGCTGCCGGACCTGCCGCAGGTCGAG
The DNA here is from genome assembly GCF_000719975.1 of Prauserella rugosa. GTDB lineage: Bacteria > Actinomycetota > Actinomycetes > Mycobacteriales > Pseudonocardiaceae > Prauserella > Prauserella rugosa. The sequence goes on along the minus strand of NZ_JOIJ01000040.1, from coordinate 13,060 downwards.
GCGCTGCTCCCGGGTCCGGACGGGCTGCTCGCCGGGTGGCGCGCCCACGGCGTCGAACGCCCGGTGCTGGTCGTGCACGGCACCGTGTCCCCGGTCGCGTTGCGCGAGTTCGCCGCCCGCCTCGCCGCCGAGCACGGCGTGCGGGTCGTGGACGCACCGATGAGCGGCGGCGTTCCCGGGGCCGAACGCGGCGCCCTCAGCCTGATGGTCGGCGGCGATCAAGCCATCGTCGACTCCCTGCGCCCGGTTTTCGACGCCGTGGCGCGGACAGCGGTGCGGATGGGCGAGGCCGGCTCCGGTCAAATCGCCAAGGCGTGCAACCAGATCGTGGTCGCGGGAACCATCGCCGCGCTCTGCGAGGCGCTCGCCCTGGCAGAACTGCACGGCTTGTCCCGGGCCGACCTGGTGACCGCGCTGGGCGACGGCCTTGCCGGGTCGGAGGTGCTGCGGCAGAAGTCCGAGCGATGGCTGACCGCGGACTACAGCGGTGGCGGCAGCGCCCGCAACCAGCTCAAGGACCTCATCTTCGCCCGCGATGCGGCGAATGACGTCGGAGCGCCCTCCGACGTCGTCGACCTGGTTCGCTCCCAGTTCGACCAGATGGTCCGCGCCGGCGACGGCGACCTCGACCACTCCGGTCTGCTCCGGACGATCACTCGCCCCTGAGCCTGTCAGGACGCTGGGACCTCCCCGGGAGCGGGCGGGCGCGCCTGCTGCGACCCGTGACCGGATTTCAGTGGAATCCGGTCACGATTTCCGCTGGAATCCGGTCGGCGGGGTGCAGACGCGGGTGGGTCAGGGGGTGTAGAAGTCGGGGCGTTCGGCGAGGTCCACTTCTGCTCTGGTGGCGGTGGTTTGGGCTTGGACCCCTGCTTCGCAGGCGGCTGCTGCGGCGTAGCCGTCCCAGGTGGAGGCCGCGGTGGGGTCGGTGCGGCCCTGGTGGGCGGCGTCGGCCCAGCGCTGGAACTCCCGGTCGAAGGCAGCGCCGAAGCGGTCCCGGAAGTCGTCGCTGATCGTGCCGCCCCAGTTGCCGGAGCGGTGCACGAGCGGGCCGCCGTCGGCGCCGATGAGAGTGTGCAGCGTTACGGGACGATCATGACCGAAACACTGAACCTGTGACTGACGAGACGGATAACAAGCAGGATTTGACGCGGCAGCTGCCGGAGTAGCACGAGGCGATCCCACCGAAGAGCCCGCGCCAACCAGGCGCGGGCTCAACTCGGACCCCGGTTGCGGGTCCTTCTACTTTGCGGCTCAGGACAGCTTCAGGAGTCCAGCGCCCACGAGGGATGCGGCGAGCTCGAGTGATGAACGACCCGCCGGTTCGACGCTTCCCCACTACCGACGGCGCGGTATCACCGTGCGTTCGGCCTGCCGCCGAGCGCCGCCTCGTAGCCTGCCGCGGCGCGCAGCAGCACGTCTTCCCGCCACGGCGCGGCCGCCAGGTGCAGCCCGACTGGCATACCGGACTCCGGGTGCCGTCCACACGGGACGCTCATAGAAGGACCGCCGTACATCGCCCACACGTAGGTGAACCGGGCGAGGTCGCGAGTGGACGCCGCCAGGTCGACGGCGTCCGCGCGGGGCACGTCGACCGGGATGGTCGGGCACACGACGACGTCGACGCGGCTGAACACCTCGCTCGCGCGCGCCTGGAAATCCCGCCGCCAGCGGCGGGCGCGCTGGGTGACGTCCTCCGGCGTGCCGGCGCCGATCCGCAGCCGGCGCAACACGTCCGCGTCGATCGAGCACGGATCGGCCCGCATGCGCTCCGCGTGCACGCCCGCCGCCTCCGGGTACATGATCTCGAGCATCCGCTCCTGCGCCGACTCCGCACCCGCGACCGTGACCGGCGTCGCCGTGGCACCGTGCCGGGCCATCAGCTCCGTCGCGGTCGCGACCACCCGCCGCACACCCGGTTCGACGCCGTCCGCGAGGAATCCCCCGGCGACCCCCACCCGCAGGCCGTCGAGCCCGGCGCCGAGCAGCGCGTCGACCGGTGTCCGCTCACCGGGCACCGCGGTGGGGTCGTCGGGATCGAACCGGTCCAGCGCGGCAAGGACCCGCGCGACCGTCCGGACGTCGCCCGCGATCGGCGTGACCGTGTCGAACGACGGGCTCACCGGAAACACCCCGCGGTTGGACACCCGCCCCACTGTCGGGCGCAACCCGACGGCCCCGTTGACCGAGGCGGGGATCCGGCCCGATCCGCCGGTGTCCGTGCCGAGCGCGGCCTCGACCAGCTCCGCCGCCACCGCGACCCCCGAACCGCTGCTGGACCCGCCCGCGATCCGGTGCCCGTCCCGCGCGTTGCGGCAGTCGCCGAACACCGCGTTGCGTCCGGTGGCGCCCATGGCGAACTCCGCCATGTTGTTCTTGCCCAACACGACGGCACCGGCGTCGTCGAGCAGCCGGGTGACCGTGGCGTCCCGCGCGGCCGGGACGCCACCGTGGTGCGCCGAGCCCGCGGTGCTGCGGACACCGGCCACGTCGATGTTGTCCTTGAGCGACACGGTCAGACCGTGCAGGCTCCCCCGCCGCGCGGCTGGCGTCGCGTCCCGTTCGTCGGCCTGCCGCCGCGCGCGGTCGGCGAGCACCGCGATGAACGCGCGCAGATCCCGATCGCGTTCCCGCGTGCGCGCCAGGTACCGCTCGACTCGTTCCCGGACCGGACCCACCTGGTCTCCTTTCCCTGCCGAAAAACCGGGTCCGCCGGGACGCCGGGGTACCGGCCGCCCCGGCGGACCCGCGATCACGCCGCCTGCCGCGACGCGCGCGCCCTGGCGGTCGCGTCCTCGTCCACGGTCATCGTCGATTCGTCGATCACCACGCCGTAGTGGCGCTCGGCATCGGCGACGGTGACGAAGTCGTCGAGCACGTCCTCCAGCACGAGCGGGGGTTCCCGCAGCAGCGGATCGCCGTACCCGCCACCGGAGGGCATCCGGATCTCCAGCGTGTCGCCTGCCGCGCAACGCTCCTGCGTGACCTTCGAGTACAGCGTTTCCTCCCGCTCGGTACCCACGTTGCGGGTGAACGCACCGGGCAGACCGTCGTGTCCGCCCGCGAGCCCCTTCGGCGGGTCGTTGCGGTTGTCCGCCTCGGACCCGATGAAGGTGTCGGTGAGCATCCGCCACGTGCGGACGCTGCCGATACCACCCCGGTACTGGCCGGGTGCGGGCGGTTCGTCGCGCAGTTCGTAGCGTTCGGCGATCATCGAGCGGTTGAGCTCGAGCTCCTCGATCGGGTTGTTGCGGGTGTTGGCCATCAGGGTGTCGACGCAGTCCAGGCCGTCCTTGCCGTTGCGCGCCCCGTAGGAACCCTCGTTGATCTCGATGTACACCCAGTACGACTGGCCGTCCTCGGCGAGACCCGAGTAGGCGATGGCGCACAGCGCGGCCGAGGACCCCGCCACCGCACGGTCGGGCAGAACATCGGCCAGCGCGATGTTGATCGAGTCGAACATCCGGTTGATCTGCGAGAACCGCGCGAAGCACGACGCCGGAAAATCCGGGTTGAACAGCGTGCCTTCCGGGGCGTAGGCCTTGGCGGGGCGGAAGCAGCCGTCGTTCTGCGGCACGTACTCCTCGGTCAGCGCCTCGTCGAGCAGCAACGTGCGCACCGCGGAGGCCACCGTGGGCAGCACCGAACCCTCGAACGGCACGTTGAACGCCGTCGGCACCTGCCCGTGCGAGCCGGTGAGGTCGACGACGACGTCGTCGCCGGTCACCTTGACCTTCACCGCGACCGCCAGCGGGACCTCGCGGTTCTTGCCGTCGTCGTCCAGGTAGGACAGCGGCGCCTCGTACTCGCCGTCCGGGATCTCGCGCACCCGGCGGCGCAACATCTCCTCGGAGTAGTCCATCCACTTCTCGGCGGCCGACATCACCACGTCGACGCCGTAGCGCTCCAGCAGCTCGACGAACCGCCGCTCGCCCAGCCGCGCGCACGCGATCAGCGCCTCGAGGTCTCCCGCGTTCTGCTCGGGGGTGCGCACGTTGTCCAGGATGTGCTGGATCAGCGCGTCGTTGCGCACGCCGGCGTCGTAGATCTTCGCCGCGTCCATCAGCTTGCCCTCGGCCCAGACGTCCACGACGTCCATGCACAGACCGGGGAAGTTGCCGCCGATGTCGGACACGTGGCCGGTGCAGCCCGCGAACCCGACGTGGCGCCCCCCGAAGAAGATCGGGATCACGATGCCGTAATCCGGGGAGTGGGCGGCACCGTGGTAGGGGTGGTTGTGCAGGATGACGTCGCCCGGCTGGTAGGTGCCGGACAGCCTGCGGTCGATGCCGCGGATGTAGGCCGGGATGGATCCGCAGTGCATCGGCGTCGAGTCCGATTCGCACAATTCACGGCCGTTGACGTCGAAGATGCCCGCACCGAGGTCCTCGGACTCCCGGATCAGGCTGGAGTACGCCATCCGGTAGAGGATCTGCGCCATCTCCTTGGCGATGGAGTCGAGCGCACCGCCGATCACCCGCAGCGTGATGGGGTCGACGTCGACGCGGACGAAGTCGTCCGGGGCGACGCCCGCGAGGGTCTCGCCCGCCGGGTTCAATGCCGTCACCGCTGACCTCCCTGGCTGTTGTCACTGGTCTCGATGATGATGTGGCCGACGCGGTCGACGGTCGCGCGCTGCCCCGGCCCGATGATGGTGGTCGAGTCGAACTGCTCGACGATCGCGGGACCGTCGATCACGTTGCCCGCCTTCAAGCGGTCCCGGTCGTAGACGTTCGTGGTGAACTCCGCGGGCTGGTTGCCCTCGTCCCAGAACAACGTCTGCGTCGTCGTCCTCACCGCGGCGGAAGCGTCGGGGCCACTCGCTTCGACCTCGGCGAGCGGAACGTGCCCCACCTTGCCGACCGCGGCCACGCGCACGTTGACGAAGTGCACCGGCTTGTCGTCGAACCGCTGCAGGTAGGTGCGCTCGTGCACCTGGTGGAACGCTTCGGCGGCACGCGCCACCCAGTCGGCGTCGACCGGGCCGTCGGGCGCGGGCACGCGCAGCTCGTAGCCTTGGCCGATGTAACGGCAGTCGAGACTGCGTTCGATGACGACGTCGTCGGCCGACAGCCCGTCCGCGGTGACTTGCTCGATGACCTGGGTCGACAGCCGGTCGATCTCGGCGGCGATGCGGTTGGTGTCCGGGTCCGCGGAGGAAGTCCACACCGTGGCGGGCACCTCGACCTTGATGTCGGTGGACAGCAGGCCCATGGCCGAGGCGATGCCGGGGTGGGCGGGCACGATCACCCGGGGGACGTTGAGCTGCTGCGCGATGTGCCACGCGTAGAGCGGCCCCGCGCCGCCTTCGGCGACGAGTGAGAAGTCGCGCGGGTCGTAGCCCTTGCGCACCGAGTGCAGGCTGATGGCCTCCGTCATGGCGTGCGCCAGGATCTGGAAGATTCCGATCGCGGCATGCTGCACGCTGGTGCTCAGCTTGGCGGCCACGTGCTCCTCGATCGCCTTGGTGGCCAGGTCGGGTTCCACGCGCATGTTCCCGGACAGGAAGCTGTCCTCGCGCAGCCACCCCATGGTCACCATGGCGTCGGTGCTCGTGGGTTCGGTGCCGCCGCGCGCGTAGCAGGCGGGGCCGGGCACCGCGCCCGCGCTGCGCGGGCCGACCCGGAACATGCCGCCTTCGTCGATGAAGGCGATGGATCCGCCGCCGGCGCCGATGGTGTCCACCTCGGCCATCGGCACCATCGCGTGGTAGTCGCCGATGCGGGTGTCGAGCAGGTGCTTCATCCGCAGCTTGCCGTCGGCCGCCACACCGATGTCGGCCGAGGTGCCGCCGACATCGAGGGTGATGACGCTTTCGTAGCCGGAGGCCTTGCCGATCGCGCACCCTCCGAGCAGGCCTGCCACCACGCCGCTGGTCAGCAGCGACACCGGGTGCTCCACCGCGCGGCGCGAAGTGATCAGCCCGCCCGCCGACGTCATGAGCCGCACGTCGCCGCGCACACCCGACTCGCGGGCGGTGTCGACGAGGTTGGTGACGTAGCCGGACACCTTCGGCCCGACGAACGCGTTCAGCGCCGTGGTGGAGAACCGCTCGTACTCGCGGTACTGCGGGGCGACCTCACTGGACAGCGAGATGAAGACACCGGGGTACTCCTCCTCGACGATGCGCTTGACCGCCTGCTCGTGCACCGGGTTGCGGTAGGCGTGCAGGAAGCACACCGCGATCGCCCGCACCCCGTTGGCCTTGAGCACGCGGACCTGCTCGCGCACGCCGTCCTCGTCCAGCGGCGTCAGGATCTCGCCGGCCGCGTTGATCCGCTCCCGCACCACCCGCCGGTTGCGGCGCCGCACCAGCTGCCACTTCTGCCACGGCAGGTCCTGGTACGACGAGTAGTTCAGGGGGCGCTTCTTGCGGGCGATGTGGAGGATGTCGCGGAAGCCCTCGGTGGTGATCAAGCCGACGTCGGAGCCGTTGTGCTCCAGGACGATGTTGGTCGCGACGGTCGTGCCGTGCAGGAACTGGTCGAGGGCCTCGACGGACACGCCGACGCGCTCGGCCAGCTCTCCGACACCCGCGACGGTGGCCACGGACGGGTCCTGCGGTGTGGACGGGATCTTGTGCACCGCGATGGTGCCGTCCTCGTCCCAGTACATGAGGTCGGTGAACGTGCCACCGACATCGACTCCGATGCGTTTCATCTGGTTGGTCCTCCAAGTGACCCTGCTAGTCCATCACTGATCCGGCGTCCGGAGCGGCCAGCGCCAGCACGCGGCGCGCACGCCGCACCACCGCGGCGTCGACCATGCGCCCGGACACGACCGCCACACCGCTTCCCTTCCGCTCCGCGTCCTGCGCCGCGGCCAGCACCGCGCGCGCCCGCTCCACGTCGTCCGCACCCGGCCGCACTGCGTCGTGCGTCCACTCCACCTGGCGCGGATGGATGCACATCCGTCCGGCGAAACCCATCCGCTGCAGCGCCCGCGTCGACGCCGTGAACGCCTCCCGGTCGTCGAACGCCGCCGTGACCGGGGCGGGCGGCGGCACCAGGCCGCACCCCGCCGCGGCCGCCACCGCTCCCGAGCGCGCCCAGGCGAGCGGCTGCGGGTCGTCCTCGAAGCCGCTCACCCCGAGGTCGGCGGCCAGGTCGTACTCGCCGAGCGTGACCGTCGCCACACCCGGCACGGCGGCGATCTCGGGCAGCCGCCACAGGGCCGCGGCGGTCTCCACGAGCGGCAGCACGGGGACGCGCAACCGCCCGGCCAGCGCCGTCACCGTGACGAGGTCGGCTTTCGGGAGCACCACGCCCGCGATCCCGAGCCCGGCGATCGCGTCCAGATCGGCGTCCACGAGATCCTGCTCGTTGTTCACCCGCACCCAGACCCGGCGCGCCCGTGCCGGGTCCGCCGCGAGCCACTCCGCGACGGTCGCGCGTGCGCGCTCCTTGGCGTCGGTGGCCACCGCGTCCTCCAGATCGGCGACCGCGACGTCGGCCACGTCCACCGCCCGGGTGAGGCGGTCCGGGCGGTCGGCCGGGCAGAACAGCCAGCTGCGCGCGATCACCAGCCGACCCTGCCCTTGTCCCCGATGAGCGACCGGGCGATCACCGTCCGCATGACGTCGCTCGTGCCCTCGCCGATCGTCATCAGGATCGAATCGCGGTAGAGGCGTTCGATCTCGAACTCCGCCGAGTAGCTGTACCCGCCGTGCACCCGCATCGAGTCCTGCGCCGCCTGCAGCGCCACCTCGGAGGCGAACAGCTTGGCCATCCCCGTCTGCAGGTCCGAGCGCTTGCCCCGGTCCAGCGCATCGGCCGACCAGTAGGTGAGCAGCCGCGCCGCCTGCAGCTGCGTGGCCATCTCGGCGAGGCGGATCTGGATCGCCTGGAACTCGGCGATCGGCTTGCCGAAGGCGCGCCGGTCGCGCGCGTAGTGCAGTGCCTCGTCGTAGGCGCGCTGCGCGATGCCGAGGCTGCGGCCTGCGATGTTGAGCCTGCCCACCTCCAGCGCCGACAGCACCTGCTGCATTCCGCGCCCCTCGACGCCGCCGAGGAGGTTCGCCGCGGGAACGCGGACGTCGTCGAAGACCACCTCGCAGGACTCGGTGCCCTTGTAGCCCAGCTTGGGGATGTCCTTGGTGACGGTGAAGCCCGGGGTGCCTGCCTCGATCAGCAGCACGCTCATCCCCTTGTGCGCGGGGGTGGCGCTGCGGTCGGTCTTGACCAGCACGGGCAACGGGTCGGCGTACCGGGCGTTGGTGATCCACATCTTCGTGCCGTTGACGACGTAGTGGTCGCCGTCGCGGGTCGCGGTGGTGCGGATGCCCTGCAGATCGGTGCCCGCGTCCGGCTCGGTCAGCGCGATACCGGTGCGCCGGGCCCCAGTGGCGAGGTCGGGCAGGTACCGGCGCTTCTGCTCCTCGGTGCCGTGCCGCGCGAGCATCCAGCAGGACAGCGAGTGGCTGCCGAGGATGCCCGCGATGCCCATCCAGCCGCGCGCGATCTCCTCGAACATCAGGGTGAACGACACGAAGTCCGCCGCCACTCCCCCGTACTCCTCCGGGATCATCAGGCCGAACAGACCCAGCTGTTTCATCTGGCCGACGATCTCGGTCGGGTACCGGCCGCTGTGTTCCCATTCCCGCGCGACCGGAACGATCTCGCCGTCGACGAAGTCGCGCAGCATCGACCGGAACTGTTCCTGGTCGCCGCTCAGTGTGAAGTCCACCGCGTCTACTCCCGCTCTCCGAACGCGCCGGCCCGTGCCAGCGCGTCGATCTCGCCTGCGTCCATGTCCAGGAGCTGCTCGAGCACCTCACGGGTGTGCTCACCCAGCGACGGGGCGCGCCGGTGGTCGCTGCGCGGCGCACCGGCGCGGGCGGCGGAGGCCACCTGGCGCACGGTGCCGAACCGCGGGTGCTCGGTGCTGATCAGCAGCCCGCGCGCGGCGGCGTGCTCGTCGGCCAGCGCCTCGGGCACCGAGTTGATCGGCGCGCACGGCACCCCGGCGGCTTCCAGGCAGTCCAGCCACTCCGCCGTGGTCCGCTCGGCCAGCTCCACCTCCAGCAGCCGCACGCACTCCGCGGAGTTCTCGTAGCGGGCGGCGGGGGTGGCGAACCGTTCGCTGCGCGCCCACTCCGGCGAGCCGAGCGCGTCCACGAGCCGTTCCCAGAACTTCTGCTTGGCGCAGCCGATGACGATCCAGGAGTCCTTCGTGGGGAAGTTCTGGAACGGCACCAGGCTCGGGTGGGCGGAGTGGTGCGTGCGCCGGGGCTCGAACCCCTCGTTCAGATGCCACGTCGCCAGGTAGGTCAGCATGCCGATGGCGGTGTCGTAGAGGCTGACGTCGCAGTCCATGCCGACGCCGTCCCGCCGCGCGGCGTGGATGCCCGCCAGCAGCGACGTCGCGGCCACGATGCCGCCGGAGTAGTCCACCATGGACAGACCGGACTTGGTGGGCGGCCCGTCCGGCTCGCCGGTCACCGACATCCAGCCCGCGAGGCCCTGCAACATGTAGTCGTAGCCGGGCCGGTCCTGCCGCGGACCGGTCATGCCGTAGCCGGACAGCGAGCAGCACACGATCGCGCGGTTGAGGTGCTTGAGGTCGTCGTACCGGATGCGCATCTTCGCCGGGACGTCGCCGCGCAGGTTCGAGTACACCGCGTCGCTCACCGACACCAGCCGCTCGAACGTGCGGCGCCCGGACTCACTGGACAGGTCGAGGACGATGGAGCGCTTGTTGCGGTTGAACGCCTCGAAGAACAGCGAGTCGCCGTCCTGCGCGTAGGGCGGGGTGTGCCTGCCGACGTCGCCGCCGAAGCGCGGGTCCTCGATCTTGATGATCTCCGCGCCCAGGTCGGCGAGGTGCAGGGTGCCGAACGGGCCGGCACCGTACTGCTCCACCGCGAGCACCCGGACGTCGGAAAGGGGCAGCCGCTCAGTCATGGGTTCCCTGTTCCGCGGGCAGCGTCATCGGGCCGTTCTTCGCCTCCGGGAAGGAGTCGATCACCGTGGCGTGGGCGCGCTTGTAGATCAGCACCGTGCGGTCGAACGACACGCACTCGTCGCCGTCGGCGTTGAGCATCCGCGAGCGGACGCTGACCAGGCCCGCGTACGGCCGCGACGCCGATTCCCGCTTGTTCGTGCAGATCGACTCGGCGTACACCGTGTCGCCGACGAAGACGGGGTGCGTCAGCTGCACGTCGGTCAGCGACAGGTTCGCGATCGCGCGCTGGCTGATGTCGGTGACGCTCTGCCCGATCAGCATGGCGATCGTGAGCCCGGAGTTGACCAGGACGCGCCCGAACGGGGTCCGTCCGGCGTAGTTCGCGTCGAAGTGCGCCGGGTGGGTGTTCATCGTGAGCAACGTGAACCAGGTGTTGTCGGCCTCGCTGATCGTCCGGCCCAGGGGGTGGCGGTAGACGTCCCCGACCACGAAGTCCTCGTAGTAGCGCCCTTGCCAGCCGTCGTGCACAGCCACGCGGCGACCTCCTGTCGTGTTGCGTTGGGGGGGGTTCCCCGGACCGGCTCGGGTCCGGGCTTGGCGGGCAGTATGCGTGACGCAGACCGCAGTGCGCAATACATCAGACGTTTTCCGTGTGAACCTCGCTCGTGCGGCTAGACTCCGGTGTGCTTCGGTTGCGTTCCGTTGCGCACGACGCCCGACATCGATGAACAGGACACCGCCGACATGACCGACGCCCCAGCTCCCGGCTCCGGACTCCGCGTCCGCCGCGTGCGCGCCGCCTACCGGCAGGTCGCCGACCAGCTCAGGGAGCAGATCCTGACCGGCACGCTGCCCTCGGGCACCCGGCTGCCCAGCGAGGCGGAACTCACCGGCCTGTTCGGGGTCAGCCGCAGCACCGTACGGGAGGCACTGCGGCTGCTGGCCAGCCAGCACCTGATCGACACCACCCGCGGTGTCACCGGCGGGAGTTTCGTGTCGAACCCGGACGCCGACAGCATCGCCGACAACCTGGGTGGCACCCTCGGGCTGCTGGTGAACACCAGGTCGATGACGGTGTCGGACCTGCTCGAGGCGCGGCTGATCCTGGAACCGTCGGCGGCCCGGCTGGCCACCGAGCGGGCCGACGCCGAGGCGCTGGACATGCTGCGGGCCACCGCGGCCAGCACCTCGACGCTGGAGCCGGACCGCGGCTTCGTCGTGCACTGGGACTTCCACACCACGCTCGTGTCGGCCACCGGCAACCCGCTGCTGCAGCTGATGTGCCGCCCGATCAACGAGGTGCTGCACAGCAGGCTGGACCGGGACCGGATCAGCCGCGCGGAGTGGGAGCGGGTCGACCGCGATCACGTGGACATCTACGAAGCGGTGACCAGCGGGGACGCCGAGGCCGCCGAGCGGCTCACCCGCGAGCACCTGCACAGCCTGCGACCGCTCTACGAGCAGATGGAGGTGCGGCAGCCCGCGCCGCCGCGTCCTCCGTCGGACTGATTCCGCCAGGAAAAGTCCGATGTTTTCTTGCGGCGGTGCTCGACGGGCTGGCACACTCCTGCCCACGCCGCAGGGAAGGGAATCGCGTGGGATCGTCCAGCATCGCCGAGCGCATCGGGGAGTTCGCCGCCGCAGCGACCTTCGAGGACCTGCCGCGGGCCGTGGTCGACCACGCCCGCAACCTGGCGCTGGACTCGGTGGGGGTCGCGTTCTGCGCCGCGGGAGAACCGTTCGCCGAGCGCGCCCGCCGGGCGGTGTCCCGGTTCGGGCGGGGTGATCACCCCGTGCTGGGGTCGCCGGACCGGCTGTCGGCGCGCGACGCCGCACTGCTCAACGGGATCCTGGTCCACGGGCACGACTTCGACGACACGCACATCGGCTCGATCGTGCACGTGTCCGCCTCGGCGCTGCCCGCCGCGATCGCCGCGGCCGTCGAACATGACCGCACGACGCGCGAGCTCATGCTGGGCTACATCCTCGGTCTCGAGATCAGCGCCCGGGTCGGCCTGGCCGCGCACGGGGGTTTCCACCGCGCCGGTTTCCACCCCACCGGACTGGCCGGCGCGTTCGGCGCGGCGGTGGCGGCCGCCACGGTGTCCGGTTCGGACGCCGCCGGGATCGCGGGCGCGCAGCAGATCGTCGGTTCGATGGCGTCCGGCATCCTCGAGTTCCTGGAGGACGGTGCGTGGACCAAGCGCCTGCACCCGGGATGGGCGGCGGCATCGGCGCTCACCGCGGCCGGTTTCGCGGCCGCGGACTGGCCGGGGCCGCGCGCGGTGTACGAGGGGCGCTATGGACTGTTCGCGACGCACCTGCCCGGGCAGGAGTGCGACACCGAGACCATCGCGGCCGATCTCGGGCAGCGGTGGGAGATGCTCGGCACCGGTGTCAAGCCGTACCCGAGCTGCCACTTCACGCACAGCTTCGCCGATGCCGTGCTCGCGGTGCGCGAGCACGAAGGTCTCGAACCCGACCAGGTCACCGACATTCTGTGCCGCATCCACCCGACGGCCGCGGCCGCGGTGTGCGAGCCGCTGGAGGGCAAGCGCCGCCCGCGCGACCTGTACGACGCGAAGTTCAGCCTGCCCTACGTGGTGGGCGCGTGCCTGCAGCGCGGGCGCCTGACGCTGGCGGAGTTCACCGACGAGTCCCTGGCGGACACCGACATCCACGCCATCGCCGACCGGGTGCGGATCGCCGACGATCCGCGAAGCCGGTTCCCGGAAGCCTACTCCGCCCAGATCGATGTGACCCTCCGCGACGGACGCGTGCTGACCCACCGCGAGGACGTCAACCGCGGCCACCACGAACGACCGCTGACCCCGTCGGACATCGAGCAGAAGTACCTGGCGAACATGAGGCAGGTCACCGACGAACCGACGCTCGAACGTGTCCGCGCGGCCGTCGCCGACCTCGGCTCGAACCGCAGTGCACGGGAGTTCGCCGAGGCCTGCGCGGCGGGCGACTGAGCTCCAACCTGGCATACGGATGGACGTAGGCCGCGAGCAGTCCCGGCAGGGGCCGGTAACCGGAAACTGACGTGGCTCGCCGGGTGATAATCCGCTGTATCGCGGGTGGCGGGCGTGCTACACTGGAGCCACTACATCCCCCACGCCTATCCCTGGAAGCGCAAATTGGGGGATTTTCT
>NZ_JOIJ01000039.1 GCF_000719975.1 Prauserella rugosa | reverse complement strand
TCGTCCATCACCACACCCGGCGGAACCACCTACACCGGCAGACGCCGACCCGTCCTCACCCCGACACAACCGCGCCCCGACGAACCACCGCCCTTCTGAGGGACGGCGGTTCGCGGCGAGCGCTGTCTCTTCGATTGAGCTTCCTGGATCAGGCGATCAGTCGATGTAGTACATCGGGTTGGGCAGCTTGACCGACCGTTCGGCGTGGCCGCCTTCAAGGTCGCTGTACTGGTCGCCGACGTTCAGCACGACCGTCGCGCCGGTCTGTTCCAGGTGCGCGCGCGTGCCCGACTTGTACTCGACCGTCGTGCAGTCCAGGCCGCACTCGAGGTAGTCCGGGACCTGCTCCTCGGTCTCCGGGTCGAAGAACGCGTCGGCGGGCTCGGGGTATCCCATGTTCGCCAGGTTGCGCATGGACGCGGGCTTCTGGTGCTCGTCGCGCCCGGTCAGGAAATACACGTCGACTCCGCGCGCATCGGCCCACTGCGCCAGCTCCAGCGTGGCCTCGTTCGCGGGGAACTCGCCGCGATTGATCGCGTCCTCCTGGGCGGCCGGGTCGAAGCCGAAGTCGTTGTCGGCCTCCCAGCCGTACGACACGATCGAGGTGTCGTCGATGTCGAGCACGATCGCCGGGTTCTCGACGCCGCGCTTCAGCCGCTGCTCCAGGTAGCGCGTGGCACGATCGAGCTCGGCCTGCGTGTCCTTCGCCCAACGGCTGTCCTGCGAGTGATGGTGCTTGCCCTCGTCGTCGACCCAGTCGCCGTAGTAGTCCTGTACGTCCAGCTTCACCTGACCGAGGTTCGCCGGCTCCCCACCGCCGTGCGCCACGTCCTGGCCCGGCCCGGCCACCGCGGCGGCACCCCCTGCGACCCCTGCGCCCAGCGCTGCGGCCAGCGCGAGCCCGCTCAGCCTCCGCACCCGCGACATCGTTCCTCCTCCACGACCGACTGTGCCCTGCGGCAGAGCACGCTATGCCCGTCGCGCCCGTCCGCGCTACCGACGACGGTGGTGATCCGGACACACCGAACTGTGACCCCCACCGCCCGAGCGGCGCTCACCCGGGGACGCGTTCGGCGCGGCAGACGAACGCCGTCGGGGTCCTCCCGATCCGGGTCAGGACGACACTCGCCTCGTCGGCACCCGACGGTTTGAGCCTGCGGCGCAACGTGTTGGGGTCGACGTCCAGACCCCGCACGAGGATCTCCACCCGGCCGATGCCCCGCCTGCGCAGTACGGCCCTGAGCTCCTTCTCGCTGTACCGGCCGAACTCCAGCACCCGGAACGCACGGACGCCGGGCGGCGGGACGTCACCGGTGAGATAGGCGATCCGTTCGTCGAGTTGCCACAACCCGTGCCGGGCGGCGTAGTGCCGCACCAGTCCCGCACGGACCACGGCCCCGTCGGGATCGACGAGCCACTCGCCCGGCTCGGCGACAGCCACGTCGTCGGACTCGGCATCGGTGATCGTCCACTCGGCACCGCCGCTGTGCAGCACGGTCGCGCGCCTGCCGGCCGTGGCCAGCCCGGCGCTCCACAGACACGATTCCCGCACCTGCCCGTCCAGCGACACGAGCTCCACCTCGCGCGCCCACGGAGCCGCGGCCGGATCGAGACCGGGGGCGCACTTGACGACGATGTCCCGTCCGGAATGGACGTCGGCGAGCTCGTCGAGAGCGGGCACGAAATCGCCCGGCCGCCAGGTGCGCCTGCCCGAGGAATCGCGCCGCGCCGGATCGGCCACCACGACGGCGTCGCGGGTCACCGGGGTCAGCGCGTCGGCGCGGACGATCAACGGAGCAACGCCGGCCTGCCCGCAGTTGTGCCGGGCCATCGCCAATCGCACCGGGTCGAGATCCGAGCCGACGCAGCGGGCCGCGGTGCCGGCCAGCGCGGCGAGATCGGCACCGATCGAACACGTCACGTCGTGCACGTCCCTGCCGGCGAGCCTGCGGGCCCGATGCGCGGCCACCGGGGACGCACTGGCCTGTTGCAGTGCGTCCCCGGTCAGCAACCACGACCCGGCGTCATCCAGTTTGGACGCCGACTTCCTGCGCAGCAGGACCGTCTCGAGCACGGCCGCGTAGCGCTCACCGACCTCGCGGCGCGCGGTGGCCACGTCGGCCAGCCAGCTCGCGTCCGTCAACGGCAGTGCGTCGCAGGCGGCGAGCGCCCGCGCACCGTCGGCGGAGGTCAGGTACTCGACGTCGGCGAGGGTGAACGCGTACGGCAACGCTCGTCGCTGCCTACAGTTCGACCGGCGCGGGCGGCTTCGTGCCCGTGACCATCACGTTGTAGAACAGCTCGCGCGGCAGCACCTTCGACAGCAGCTTCTTGTCCACAGCAGACAGTCGGAGCCACAGCTTGTAGGCGAACAGTCGCCACCGCAGCGTGAGCTTCTCGTCGGGTACCGCCGCCTCGAACGTGCGGATCGGCCAGCCAGCCAGTGCGGCACTGAACTCGTCGGTGACGGCCTTGACGTCGACCGCGCCCGCCGACGACGACATCCGCTCCAGTTCGGACGGATCGAACGTGTGGAGGTCGACCACGGCCTCGAGAGCCGCCGCACGGGACGACTCGTCGAGTTCGGCCTGCGGCCGGCGCCAGTCGTTGAGCATCGGCAGCTTCATCAGGTTCGTGGTGAGCCACCACGTCAGCTGGCCGAGCTTGCGCGCGTAGAAGTCACCGATCTTCGTCGGCTCACCGGCGAAGACGAACCGTCCCCCGGGCTTGAGCACGCGCAGCACCTCGCGCAACGCCGCCTCGACGTCCGGGATGTGGTGCAGCACCGCGTGGCCGACGACGAGGTCGAAACTGTTGTCGTCGTACGGGATGCGCTCGGCGTCGGCGACCCGGCCGTCGACGTCCAGCCCCAGCCGCTCGGCGTTGCGCAGCGCGACCTCGACCATGCCCGGCGACAGATCGGTCACCGAACCCTTCTTGATCACGCCGCCCTGCATGAGGTTCAACAGGAAGAAACCCGTGCCACTGCCGAGTTCCATCGCCGTCGGATACGGCTGTCCTTCGCGACCGGCGACGGCCTCGAACACGTCGGTCGCGTAGGAGATGCAGCGTTCGTCGTACGAGATCGACCACTTCTCGTCGTACGTGCCCGCCTCCCAGTCGTGGTAGAGCACGTTGGCGAGCTTGGGGTCACCGTAGGCCGCCTGGACCTCCTCCGCGCTCGCGTGCGGATTCGGCGCCGGGTCGGAGGGCGTGCCGGACGGTGTCGTCGAATGGGACACGCCTCGTCACTTCCCCTTGAACTCGGCCTTGCCGGGGCCGTTCTCGATGAACGACTGCATGCCCGCGGCCTGGTCCTCGGTGGCCCACAGCGCGGTGAACAACTGGGTCTCCAGCTTCAGCGCGTTGCGCAGGTCCAGATCCTGTCCGCCGTCGATGGCGGCCTTGGCCGCCTTCAGCGCGACCGCGGGACCGTTCGCGAACTGCGCGGCCCACTTGTGCGCGGCCGCATACACCTCGTCCGGGGCGACGACCTCGTCGACCAGGCCGATCGCGAGCGCCTCGTCGGCCTTGACGAACCGTCCCGTGTAGACGATGTCCTTCGCCTTGCTCGGCCCGACCAGGCGCGTGAGCCGCTGGGTGCCGCCTGCGCCGGGGATGATGCCCAGCTGGATCTCCGGCTGGCCGACCTTGACGTTGTCGCCCACCACACGGCGGTCGGCGGTCATGGCCAATTCCAGCCCACCACCGAGCGCGTAGCCGGTGACAGCGGCGACCGTCGGCTTGGGCAGCTCGGCGATCGAGGCCAGCGACGCCTGCAGCTCCGCGCCGAACGTGTTGATCTCGACGTAGGACTTGGCGGCCATCTCCTTGATGTCCGCACCGCCGGCGAAGGTCTTCTCCCCGCCGTAGAGGATCACGGCGCGGACGTCGTCCCGTTCGCCGGCCTCCTTCGCGGCCTCGGCGAGCTCGCGCTGCACCTGGTTGTTCAGGGCGTTGACCGGGGGCCGGTCCAGCCTGATGGTGCCGACGCCTGCCTCGACCTCGAGTCGTACGAACTCGCCCACGCCTTCCTCCTTGAACGCCTTGTTCGTCGTGCGTGCCGCCCGGTGAGGTTACCGGCCGGTAGTCGGTCTCCGAGGTTACCTGCGCCGCGCGAAGTAGCGATCACCAGAGCGCTCCAGCACGAGGTCCTGACCGAACGTAGCGGACAGGTTCTCGGCCGTCAGCACGTCGTCGAGCAGGCCGCCCGCGACGACGCGTCCCTCGGCGAGCAGCAGCGCGTGGGTGAATCCGGGAGGGATCTCCTCGACGTGGTGGGTCACCAGCACCATGGCGGGCGCATCCGGGTCGAGCGCCAGCCCGGACAGGCGCGCCACCAGGTCCTCCCTGCCGCCGAGGTCCAGCCCCGCGGCAGGCTCGTCGAGCAGCAGCAGCTCCGGGTCGGTCATCTGGGCCCTGGCGATGAGCGTGCGCTTGCGTTCACCCTCCGAGAGCGTGCCGTACTCCCGCGTGGCCAGGTGGGCGATGCCGAGCGCGGCCAGCAGTTCGTCGGCCCGCTCGGTGTCGAGCTCGTCGTAGCGCTCCCGCCACCGGCCCATGACCGCGTAGCCCGCGCTCACGACGACGTCCCGCACCTTCTCGTCGCCGGGCACGCGCGCGTTGACGGCGGCCGAGGTGAAGCCGATCCGCGTGCGCAGTTCGAACACGTCGGTCCGGCCGAGGCGCTCGCCCAGGATGTGCACCGTGCCCGACGTGGGATGCAGCTCGGCCGCGGCCAACTTGAGCAGCGTGGTCTTGCCCGCACCGTTCGGTCCGAGGATCACCCAACGTTCGTCCAGCTCCACGGACCAGTCCAGGTCGGAGAGCAGCTTGTTGCCGCCTCGCCGTACCTCCACGCCCGAGGTGTGGATCATCAGATCCTCGAGGTTGTCCGGTCCGCCGTCCCGTGTGTTCTCGTGCGCCGCGTTCACGGTGCACATTGTCGCCGACGCGTGCGCCGATGCCACGTGTGGGCCTGGCCTCGTCTCGTCACATGTCCCGGCGCGCATCCACGGCATCGACCGGGCGTCAGGCCACGACGACCTTGCCCAGTTCGGCGGGACTGTCGAGCAGGTGGTGCCGCGGCAGCACGCGCACCGTGTAGCCGAGCGCACCCGCGTGCGGCAGGCGCAGCCGCGCCTCGAACACGCCCCGTTCGACCGCATCCATCGACACGTGCACCGCGTCCTGCAGGTCGTCGGTGTCGCCCACCCTGCCGACCACCGCCTGTACGTCCACCTCGCTCGGATCGAGACCGGCGAGGTCGACGTGGGCGCGCACCCGCACGTCCGAGCCCACCACGAGCGTGTCCGCGCCGTCGCTGACGAGCTCGGTGTCGGCGATGCGCACGCGGGGCCACGCGGTCTCCAGGCGGGTGCGGTACCGGGCGAACGCACGCGCACCCGCGTAGCCGTCCGCAGCGGCCTCGGCTCCCGTCGCGGCGGCCGGCAGGTAGTACGACTCGACGTACTCGCGCACCATCCGCGAGGCCTGCACGTTCGGCCCGAGCGTGCGCAGGGTGTGCCAGATGCGCGACATCCAGCCCCTGGGCACGCCACGGTCGTCGCGGTCGTAGAACAGCGGCGCGATCTGCTGGCCGATCAGGTCGTACAACGCGGCCGCTTCGAGGTCGTCGCGCTGCAGCGGGTCGGTGACGCCGTCTGCGGTGGGGATCGCCCAGCCGTTGGAGCCGTCGTAGAACTCGTCCCACCAACCGTCGCGGATCGACAGGTTCAGGCAGCCGTTCAGCGCCGCCTTCATGCCGGAGGTGCCACACGCCTCGAGCGGACGGGTGGGGTTGTTCAGCCACACGTCGCAGCCGCGGTAGAGGTAGCGCGCCATGGACATGCCGTAGTCCGGCAGGAATACGATGCGCCTGCGCACCTCGGGGTCGTCGTCGATGAACCGGACGATCTGCTGGATGAGCGCCTTGCCGCCCTCGTCGGCCGGATGCGACTTGCCCGCCACGACGATCTGGATGGGCCGCTGCTCGTCCAGCAGCAGGCTGCGCAGCCGCTCGGGATCGCGGAGCATCAGCGTCAACCGCTTGTACGTCGGCACGCGGCGGGCGAAGCCGATCGTGAGCACGTCGGGGTCGAATATCCGCTCGGTCCAGCCCAGTTCGAGCGCCGACGCGCCGCGTTGCAGCCACGCGTCGCGGGCGCGGCGGCGCACCTCCCCTACGAGGTTGGTGCGCAGTTCGCGGCGCAGAGCCCACAGCTGTTCGTCGGTGACGTCGGCGGCGATGCGCCTGCCGTCCCCGTCGCCTTCGTGGCCCCATTCCTCGTCGTTGCCCCCGAGCAGCGCCGTCATCTCCCGCGCCACCCACGTCGGCCCGTGCACCCCGTTGGTCACCGAGCGGACCGGCACCTCGTCGTCGTCGAATCCGGGCCACAGGCCGGCGAACATGCGCCGTGACACGCGTCCGTGGAGCGCCGAGACGCCGTTGGCCCGCTGCGCGAGCCGCAGACCCATGTGGGCCATGTTGAACATGCCCGGGTTCTCCTCGGCGCCGAGCGCGAGGATGCGCCGCGGCTCGACATGCGGAACGAGCGCTCCGTCCCCGAAGTAGTGCTGTACGAGGTCGACGGGGAACCGGTCGATGCCTGCGGGCACCGGGGTGTGCGTGGTGAACACGGTCCCGGCGCGCACCGCGGGCAGCACCTCGTCGAAGTCCAGGTCGCGGCCTGCCGGGTCGCCGAGGATCTCGTTGGCCCGTTCCAGTCCGAGGAAGCCTGCGTGCCCTTCGTTGGTGTGGAACACCTCGGGCTGCGGATGGCCGGTGAGCTCGCAGTAGCGCCGCACCGCGCGCATCCCGCCGATACCGGCGAGGATCTCCTGCCGGATGCGGTGGTCGGCGTCTCCGCCGTAGAGCCGGTCGGTGACGCGGCGCAGGTCGTCGTCGTTGTCGTCGACGTCGGTGTCGAGCAGGAGCAGAACCGCCCTGCCGACGCTGGCCTTCCACATCTGGGCGTGCAGCCTGCGCCCGCCGGGCATGGCGACGTCGACCAGCGCGGGCCGTCCCGACGGGTCGGTGACCAGTTCGAGCGGCAGCCCGTCGGGGTCGATCACGGGATAGTGCTCGACCTGCCAGCCGTCGAGCGACAGCGACTGACGGAAGTAGCCCGCCCGATACAGCGGCCCCACGCCGATGATCGGCACCCCGAGGTCGGAGGCGGCCTTGAGGTGGTCGCCCGCGAGCACGCCCAGCCCGCCCGAGTAGTTCGGCAGCGCCTCGTGCACGCCGAACTCCATGGAGAAGTACGCCACGGCGGCGGGAACCCGGTCGTGCTGTTCGGCCAGCCGTTGGTACCAGCGCGGTTCGGTGAGGTACCGGTGCAGGTCATCGACGGCGGCGCGGGTGCGTGCCAGGAAGTCCTCGTCACGTGCGAGCTGCTCGAGTCTGCCCGCGGGGATCTCGGTGAGCATGCGCAGCGGGTCGCGGATCCGGCGGAACAGCGGGTCGTCCATCGACGCGAACAGATCGCGGGTGGGCGGATGCCAGGTCCAGCGCAGGTTCGTGGCCAGCGCCGTGAGACCGGCGAGCTGGTCCGGGACGCGCGCGTGCACCGTGAAGCGACGGACTGCTCTCATGGTGCGATTGAACCTACTTGATCGTCGCCTCGCCGCACGGGGGCTGTGATCATTCCGGCGCGCGCGGTGGTTCGTCCGGATCTCCACACCCGGGCGGGGGCGACTCAGTAAGGTGCACCCCTATGAACACAGGGGGGCGCCGAACGCGCGTCACGGCCGTCCGGATCGCCGCGGTCTTCAGCGCCGTCGCACTGGTACTGACCGGCTGTGCGGGTGAGCAGGTGACGGGAGAACTGCAGACCGAGGGCGACGTCGCGGGTCTTCCGGTGACGCACTTCGACAGCGGACTGAAGGACGGTGCACCCACGCCCGATCTGAAGGCCGAGGGCGCCACCGACTCCCACGCCGACCAGCTGGCACTGGCCTCGGTCGCCGACGTCACCGACTACTGGGAGAAGGAGATGCCCAGGGACTTCGACGAGAAGTTCAAGCCGGTGTCGGAGCTGCTGTCCTACGACCCGACGAGCACCGCCAAGGAGGTCTGCGGAGCGAACACGGCCGACCTGGCGATGAATGCGTTCTACTGCCCCCTCAACGACATGGTGGCCTGGGACCGCAAGGTGCTTCTGCCGTTGTTGGAGGAGAAGTTCGGCGAGATGGCCGTGACGGCGGTGCTGTCGCACGAGTTCGGGCATGCCGTGCAGACCCGGCTCGGTGAGAAGGCCGGCATCGACGACAACACCTCGACGATCGTCAAGGAGCAGCAGGCCGACTGCTTCATGGGCGCGCACATGCGGTGGATCGCCGAGGGCAACAGCAAGTACTTCGAGCTGTCCACCTCCGACGGACTCAACGAGGTCCTCGGCGCGCTGTTCATGATCCGTGACCCCGCCGGTGCGGATTTCAGTGAGGAGGGCGCGCACGGCTCCGGGTTCGACCGCACCTATGCGGTGCAGCTCGGCTTCGAGGAGGGTGGCGCCCGCTGCGCCGAGATCGACCAGGCCGAGGCCGACGAGCGCATCACGGAGGTGCCGTTCAAGAACGCCGCCGACCGGGAGACGCGGGGTGAGGCCGACATCAGCTGGACGACGATGGAGTACGTCCAGATGAGTCTCGACGACGCGTTCTCCGGCGCGGGCGTCGACGCCCCGAAGCTCGTCGAGGGCGACGGCACCTGCCGCCGCGGGGTGTCCACCCCTCCGGTGTCGTACTGCGAACAGGACAACGAGGTGAACCTCGACATGACGACGCTGGCCGAGATCGGCCAGCCCGCGGATCAACAGGCGGAGATGACCGGCCAGGAGTCCCCGGACGCCGGTCTCGGCGATTTCGCCGCGTTCTCCGAGGTCGCGTCGCGGTACGTCCAGGGCATCCAGAAGGGCGTCGGCGCGCCGGCGAAGGGCTCGCAGGCCGGGCTGCGCACCGCGTGTCTCGTCGGCGCGTGGGCCCAGTACGTCAACAGTCCGAACGGTAAGGGTCTGTACCTCTCCCCCGGCGACCTCGACGAGGCGATCGCCGAGTTGCTGCAGCCCCGGAGCCTGCTGGCCGCGGACATCGAGGGACATCGCGTCGCCAACGGTTTCGCCCGCATCGAGGCACTCCGCAACGGATTCCTCGAGGGCTCGCAGGCCTGCACCGACACGTACAAGTAGGCCGCGGGTGGGATGATCCCACCCGCGGCCCCACGTGTGCCCGCCGTACGGCGTCCTCAGAACAGGGCGCTGGCCAGGTCACGCCGGGCCTTGGCGATGCGATCGTCGGCCGGGTCGAACAGTTCGAACAGGCCGACGAGGTGTTCGCGGACGCGGTTCTTGTCCTCGCCGGCGCTGCGGCGGACGAGGTCGATGAGGCGCCGGAATCCGGCCTCGACCTGTTGCTGGGCGACCTCCTGGTCGGCGGCCGCGAGCTGGGCGTCGACGTCGGAAGGGTCGGCGTCCGCCTTGGCGATGACCGACGGGTCGCTCTGGCCCGCACGTGCCGCGAAGCGAACCTGGTTGAGGGCGGCCTTGGCCTGCTCGTTGGCGGGTTCGGCGTCGAGGATCCGCTGGTAGGCCGCTTCGGCCGCGGCGAAGTCGCCGCGCGCGAAGGCCTCTTCGGCCTCGGTGAACCGCTCGTCCTCGGGTTCCTCAGCGGGTTCGGCGCCGCCTGACTGCTCCGCGGCACGGATGCCGGGAAGCTTGTCGCGCAGAGCGTCCAGCAGCCGGTCCAGCCACTGCTTGATCTCCGGCTCGGGCAGCGCGCCGGAGAAGGCGTCGACGGGCTGGCCACCGGCGATGGCGACGATCGTCGGGATCGACTGCACGCCGAACAGCTGCGAGATGCGCGGGTTGGCGTCCACGTCGACCTTCGCGAGGACCCACGCACCGCCGGACTCGGCCGCGAGCTTCTCGAGCACCGGGCTGAGCTGCTTGCACGGGCCGCACCACTCGGCCCACAGGTCGACGACGACGAGGGTCTCCATGGACCGGTCGACGACCTCGGACTGGAACGTCGCCTCGGTGACGTCGACGACGGCGCCGCCACCCGGGGCGCTGGAGCCGCCGGCGCCGGCCGCGCCGGTCGGCGGCTGCGCTGCGTCACCGCCCGCGGGCGAGCCTGCGGGCTGTTGCTTCGTCGACTCGGCGCGCTGCTTCAGACCGGACAGGTCGACCGCTCCGGAGAGCGCCGCTGGTACCCCTGGCGTGTTGCGTGGCTGTGTCACGGTTCCATCCTGGCACGGACTGCGGACATCTTCGTTACCGGTGGAATCCTAGCGAATCCGCAGTTGGGCGCGGGTGCGCGACGGCCGTCGTTCACTCCGCGCGAAGGTGGTGTTCGACGCGTTCGACCTTGGCGTCCAGCTGGCCGGTGTAGCCGGGCCGGATGTCGGCCTTCAGGACGAGACCGACGCGGGCGGCGCCCTCGCCTGCCGCGTCGACGGCGCGCTTGACGACGGCCATGACCTCGTCCCATTCGCCTTCGATCTCCGTGAACATGGAGCTGGTGCGGTTGGGCAGGCCCGATTCGCGTACGACGCGGACGGCCCGTGCGACGGCTTCGCTCACTCCCCCGTCGGCCTCGCCGTCGGCGGCTCCGGCCGGACTCACGCTGAACGCGACGATCATGGTCGTTCTCCTTGTGGTCGGGGCGCGTGGCCTCTGGATTCGCAGTTCGATGTGCGTTGGATGTGGGTTGGGTGTGTGCTGCCGGTGAGCCTGCCGCACAGCCGGGCCGGCGGAAAGCGGGGCGCGCCGGGCCCGGGGCGCGTGGCTGTGGGGCGGGAGCGCGCTGCTAACTTCGTGCGCCATGAACCGTCCGTTGCCGTTCGACCCGATCGCCCGCGCGGCGCAGCTGTGGGAGGACCGCATCGGGCCTTCCGAGACCATGGCGGCCGTGACCGGCGTGATGCGGGTTCAGCAGATCGTGCAGTCGGCGGTGGACGGCGCGCTGAAGGCGCACGGGTTGACGTTCGCCCGGTACGAGGCGCTGGTGTTGTTGACGTTCTCCCAGCGCGGCGCGTTGCCGATGCGGGTGATGGGTGAGCGGCTCCAGCTGCATCCGACGAGCGTGACCAACATCGTCGATCGGCTCGAGAAGGACGGCCTCGTCAACCGGTTGCCGCATCCGACCGACCGGCGGACCACTCTCGTCGAGATCACCGATTCCGGCCACGATCGTTACGAGGCGGCGACGAAGGCCGTCACCGACATCGATTTCGGCTTGGTCGGTTTGACCGACCGGCAGACCGAGCAGCTCACCGAGTTGTTGACGCGCGTGCGGAAAGCGGCCGGCGACTTCGTCGAGTGACGCGAGGCCGGCCGCGTGCGCTCGGGCTCGGCGGGTTCGGTGCGGGCGTCAGGCGTTCGCGGTGCGGCGCACGAACAGCGACGTGCCGCCGTGTTCGACGTGCTGCGGGCCGTCGAGCTTGCCGCGGCGCAGGGCCCATGCCTCGAACCACCACGTGAACAGCGGCGGGATGCTGGCGAGCACGGCCGTGACGACGGTGCCGAACTTCCAGCCCAGCGGCTTGGCGACGCCGAGGGTCACCACGAGGTACAGCACGAACATCGCGCCGTGCACCGCGCCCAGCACGGGCACGCCGCCTTCGCCGAGCTCGACGACGTACTTCAGGAACATGCCGATCAGCAGGCCAGCCCACGAGAACGCCTCGGCCACGGCGACCACGCGGAACAAGACGGCGGCCTTGTTCGACAACGGTTCCTCCTCAGCTCGTCAGTGTCGCCCCGACGGCGACTCCATCACTTGCTGTATACGGCAACGACACATCGGACGCGCAACATCCCCTTCGGCGTCTGCCGGTGTAGGTGGTTCCGCCGGGTGTGGTGATGGACGAGGTGCCGTGGTGTGGGTCGTAGCGGGTGATCCACCCGGGCGCGTTCTTCATCCGATGATGTCGACGGCACCGTGGTGCGGTGTTGGCCGCTGAAGTGGGCCCGTTGTCGGTGGCCCACTCGCGTTGGTGGTCGAGGTCGCAGTGCCGAGCAGGCCGTCGACACCAGGGCACGACGCATTCCCGGTCGCGGACTCGGACGAGTTCGCGGATGGCCGCGTTGGGCCGTCGGCGAGTTCGGCCAAGATCCATGGGCTGACCGGTAGCCGGGTCGCAGAGGACTTTGCGCCAGGTGCTGTCGCGGTTGGTCATGATCTCCCGCGCCACCGCAGCCGGAATCGGCCCATAGCCGTCGAGCTCGCAGCCGCTGTCGGACATCGACAGAGCCGCGTCAACCGGCATGTGCAGGTAGACCATGGCAGCGGCTTCCGGGACGCGAACGCCCGGGTCGTTGCCCAATAACAGGTCGGCGGTCACATCCGCG
>NZ_JOIJ01000038.1 GCF_000719975.1 Prauserella rugosa | reverse complement strand
CCGCGGATCCTGCGACAACATCGCATCCAAAATCGTGTCACTGATCGCGTCACAAATCTTGTCCGGATGACCCTCGGTCACGGACTCACTGGTGAACAGCCTGCCTGTAGCCACAATGCTTCCTTCTCGTCGACGGGAGCGGTCTTACTGGTGTTTCTTGTCTGCGGTCTGGCGCCGGGTCACGCCTTGACGTGGAAGATGCCCCACGCGAGGTTGCCGGACTTGCCTCCGGCGACCCAGTTCTTGAGGCCGGTCTTCATGTGCTCGCGGTACTCCTTGCTGATCGTCGCGGCCAGCTCGTCCTCACGCTTCTCGAGCTCGGCCAGCACGCGACCGTAGTGCCGTGCGAGCTGGTCGGTGTGGTCCTCGAACTCCACCGACTTCAGGCCGAGACGGGTCAGCTCCTTCTTGTAGAAGCCGGGCGAACCCAGGCTGTCGAGGTGCAGCCGGTCGAGGATCGGCTGCAGGGACGAGGTGTCGCAGTCGTCGGCGGCCATCGGGTCCGTGAACACCATCTGCCCCTCCGGCTTGAGGACCCGCACGGCCTCCTCGACCACGCGGACACGGTCACCGCTGTGCAGGATGGCGTCCTGCGACCAGATGACGTCGAACTCGTTGTCGTTGAACGGCAGGTTCTCGAAGTCGCCGTCGATGACGTCGATCAGCTCGGACAGCCCGGCGTCCTTGTTGAACTGCCGGTTCCGCTCGTTTTCCACTTCGGACAGGTTCAGGCACGTCACCTTAGCGCCGTAGGTCTCGGCGAGGTAACGCGCCGCGCCACCGTATCCCGCGCCCAGGTCGAGGACCTTCTGACCCTCGGTCAGACCGAGCCTCTTGGCCATCTGCTCGACGGTGCGGCGGCTGGCCGGGGCGATCTCCTCGTCCTCGGACTGGTAGAGGCCGACGTGGATGTCGGTGCCGCCCCAGATGTTGTAGTAGAAGTTGTCGGCGTCCTCGGAGTTGTAGTACTCGCGGGCCGTGTTGACCGCGCTCGAGTAGTTCGCCGTCAGCGCGCCCTCGATGTACTCCTTCGACGCCACGTGGATGAAGAAGTCGGGCTCCTCGTTGGCGTAGCTCTCCTGGAAGTCACCGTAGGTGTCGATCTTCTGGAAGCCGACCTCCCGCAGCAGGCGGCGCACGTAGTTCTTGCGCAGCGGGAACATGTTGAGGTGGTACAGCGAGCCGTCGGCGAACTCGTACCGGAAACGGGCCAGCCCGTCGTCGACGTACTCCGGCTCGGCGGTCACCTCGTCGCCGCAGTAGTAGTACGTGTGCTTGCTCGAGAACCCGTTGTCGAGGATCGAGTCGTAGTTGCGCTGGTCGATGATGAGGATGCCGTCGTGCTTGAGGACGGCGTAGAACTCGGCCAGCGCCTTGCGACGGTCGTTCTCGTCGAACAGGTGCGTGAAGGAGTTGCCGAGGCAGACGATGGCGTCGTACTTGCCCTGCACGTCCTTCGACAGCCAGCGCCAGTCGGCGTGCACGACCTTCAGGACGTAGTCGCCGTACTCCTTGCCGTTCTCGAAGGCCTTGGCCAGCATCTCGGCGCTGCCGTCGACGCTGGTGGTGTCGAAGCCGGCCTCGAGCAGTCGCACCGAGTGGAAGCCGGTGCCGGTCGCGGCGTCGAGGACCGACTCCACACCGTGCTTGCGCAGCAGGTCGACGAAGAAGCTGCCCTCGCTCTCGTACCGACCCTTCCAGTCGATGAGCTCGTCCCACTTGTCGACGAAGCCCTCGTTGTACTCCTCGGCGTAGTGGTCGCTCTCCCGGACCGCCAGCGGGTCGGAACCGAACGCCTGGTCGGGATGCGCGTCGGCCCGGCTCTTCTCTGCTACTTCGGCCTGCGCATCGGTGGTGCCAGCCGCTGATTCCTGCATTGCGTTCCCTCCACGTTCGGCGGATCGGTGCTTGCTGTCCGTGGCCGCGTCACCGCAGCTCCCCGCAGATGCCTCCTCGACCCACGCTCGGTGCGGAGATACGGCCGCGAACACGTCGGGGAAGGGCATGAAAAAGGCCAGGCCGACGACGCGATCCATCGATCGCGATTCGAAAAAATCGGCCTGCGGCGCGCATTTGTGCGCTGCCAGCGTAACGCGCGTCACACCTGACGCGGCCCTTCACCCCGACCGGGCGGAATTGCTCGGATCCGCGCTGATCCCGTGCAAACCGCCTGAGCCTCAATCTATTCACAAAGTCGCCGTTCGATCAATGGGTCCATGGCGTGACGCGAATTTTCACCCCTCGTATACCGCTCGAGCGACGCTCCGAGCGTTCGATGGCGCCGCGGAACGCACGTGCAGAACCGGCGTTATACGAGGTCGGAGCGCCCGTAGCGGCAAGGCCCGCACCAGTGCGCGTTACACATCCAAGCGTTTTGTGACCTCCGTAACACTCGGACACGTACGGCCTATTGCGTTCTACTCAGGGTGTCATCTGGCATGGATTTCGCCGTAGCTCTAGTCCACGAGTCTGATGAGTGATACGGGATGTGAGTTCGTAGCGTATTCGGCAACGCGTTGCGTATAGCTCAACAAGAACGCCCTCGTGGAAATCTTCCGACTTCCACGAGGGCGTCGCGGGATAACTACCCCGGGTTGTCACAATGGTGCATTGTGATCACTTCGTGACCACCTCGACATGACGGCGAAACGATGAAAGATGCAGGACGCGCCATTCATCCGTGTGCCAGCGGCCACAATTCCGGTGATCTTGATCATCCGGTGACCTTTTCCGCATTCACGGATTGTGAATTTCTATGATGCGGCTAACTCTTCCCTTGAAATGAGCGCTTCGTGCCGCGGCGTGCCGTCGTAGCCGCCCGTGATCGCGGGCAGGCCGAACAGCTCGCCCACCGTCGGTGCCACGTCGACCGTGTGCGCCGGCGCCGACGACGTCGCTCCACGACGGACGCGCGGATGGCCGCCCGCGATGAAGAACGGAATCGGTTCAGTCACCGGATGTCCGTGGTTGCCCGGAATCGGGTTGGAGATCGGCGTCGGATCGGAGAAGCGCCACCCCGCCTTGCAGTACACGACGAGATCGGCCGCGTCCGGCGCGAGCCGGAGCTCCTCGGGGCGGTGCACCGACAACACCCCGGTGGCCTCGAGCGCGATCCGCCGCATGCGTTCGACCGCCGCGCCCCGCTCGCTCTCCTGCCCGGTGAAGGTGAGCAGGTCCGCCCCGCCGTTCTGCGCGATCGCGACCTTGTCGGCGAGCAGATCGTCACGGTCCATGCGCCACTGCAGCGAGATCAGCCGATGCCCGTACGACCAGTCCATCGAGTGGTCGGCCAGCACGACGAGGACGCTCGAGTCCCATCGGCCCGACTCCTTGAGCTCGTCGACGAACCGCCCCACCTGCGCGTCGGTGGACGCCAACGCGGCGTTCCTGGCCAACCGCAGCGTGGTCCCGGTCAGGTCGGCGTGGCCGACCCGGTCCACGTCCCCGAAGTTGACGAAGACCAGGTCCGGATCCGTCTCCTCGACCATCGCCGACAACGCGTGCCTCGTGGCGATGTCGGGCGCGTGGTCGGTGATCGGGATCAGCGGCTCGGGCTCCCAGCGCACGCTCGCCCGCTCACCGAAGATGGTGTAGAGGTACTCCTTGCTCAGCACGCTCCCGGTCACCCTGCCGGTCGCGGCGACCCGTTCGAGGAGCGTGGGCACCAAGATGTCCGACGGGCGGTCGAGCGTCCGCACCTCTCCCACGGCCGGGTCGTACACGTCGTTGGCGGGCACGCCCGAACGATCCGGGCGCACGCCCGTCATCATCATCACGTGGTTCGGCAGCGTCTCCATGATCGGCAGGGAACGCGCCTGCGGGAAGTGGGTGCCCTCGCCACGCAGGGAGTACAGGTTCGGCGTCACCCGCGGTTCGATCTCGTCGGGCCGCAGGCCGTCGACCACCAGAACGTAGACCCGCAGGTCGCGCCTGCGTCGCTCGGCCGAGGCGACGCCCACGCCGCCCGCGGTCGACAGCACCACGGCCGCCCCGCCCGCCGTGGTGACGCGCAGAAAGTTCCTGCGCGACAGTGCATGCTGCATGTCCGTCATGACGCCTCCCTCGATGCCGCGGGCTCGTTCGACGGCGCATCGTCACGCCGAGCAGCGGTGTTCGGTGCCGTCTCCCGCGCTTGCCGTGCCCTGGCCTGCCGTTCCGCTTCGGCCCGCTCGGCCTCGGTCGCCGCCTCGAACCGCGGGGTCGCACCATCGAGCGAGCGCGGAACGCGTTCCAACTTGTTCGTGCCGGCCGGGACTCGGTAGGACGCAGTGACCTCTGCCGAACTGTCCGGATCGGTGCGGTCTGCCAGACGGAACCAGTCCATCCGCACCGCCTCCGGGGTGACCTCGAGAACCGAGAATCCGTGCGAATCGAAGTCGAGGTACTTCACGTGCGGGTTGGCCAGCTTCAGCACGGCTTCGACGACGAGCGACAGGGTGCGCGGCGGCACCCGGAGGTAGTCGTCGATGTTGTCGCTCGTGACGGACGTACAGACCAGTTCGGTCGCGACCGAATCACCGGTGAGCGGATAGGTCAGTGGATCGGCGGGAAGCTCGGTGGCCCAGCCGGAGTGGATGTCGCCGGTCAGGAACACGGTGCCGGACACGCCGTGGTCGCGCAGGGTGCGCAGCACGGTGGCGCGGTCATGGGTGTAGCCGTCCCACTGGTCCACATTGTACGGAACACCCTCGATCGGGCCGATCAGATCGGTCAGCGCCTCGAACTCGCGAGTGTTGAGTGTGGACGGAAACTGTGCCGGTGAGATCATCACCGAGTTTCCGATGAGCTTCCACTGCGCCGTAGCGGTCACCAGTCCGGAGGTCAACCACTCCAGCTGTTTGCGCCCCGTGATCGTCCGCTCGTCGTCGTGGATCCCGCGGTCGAAGGGATGCGAGACCTGTTGACTGCGGTAGGTTCGAAGGTCCAACATGGACAGTTCGACGAGGGATCCGAACTCGAGGCGCCGGTAGATGTGACCGCCCGGTTCGTAACGGACGGGCATCCACTCGGCATAGGCACGCTGCGAGGCCGCCTGCCGCTCGGACCACGGGCCCTCGTCGGGTTCGGTGTGGTTCTCGGCGCCCCCGGACCACGAGTCGTTGGCCGATTCGTGGTCGTCCCACGTGACGACCCACGGCGTGGCCGCGTGCAGGGCCTGGAGCGCCGGATCGGTCTTGTACTGCGCGTGCCGGCGCCGGTAGTGCTCGAGCGTGACCATCTCGACCGGCGGGTCGTGCGGCCGCACCCCGTCCGGGTCCGCTTCGTACTCGTACAGGTAGTCGCCGAGGTGAATGACGAGATCGAGGTCGCCGCGCTCGGCGAGGTGCCGATAGGCGGCGAAGTGTCCGGCCTGCCAGTCCGAGCACGACACGACACCGAACCGCAGCAGGTCGACCGCACTCCCCCGTGCTGGCGCGGTGCGGGTCCGGCCCACCGGGGACACGCTGTCGCGCCACGTGAACCGGTAGTAGTACCAGGTGTCGGCTGCGAGGCCGGTCGCATCGACCTTGACGGTGTGATCGCGTTCGGGGCCGGTGCCGACGCGGCCACGGGCGGCGATCCTGCGGAATTCGGGATCATGGGCGATCTCCCACCCCACGGTCTGCTGCCGGCCCCTCCCCGATCCGGGGACGGCATCCGCCGATGGGGTGAGCCTGGTCCACAGGAGAACCCCGTCGGGAAGTGGATCACCGGACGCCACCCCGTGCTGGAACGCCGCCGGTGCACCGAGGGCACCCGTCACGCCTCCGGCCAGCGCCACTCCACCCGCCGCGGCGAGGGAACCGGCTCGCAACGCCTGTCTTCTGTTCAACGTGTTCACGCCGGGCAGCCTCGCCGACGGGGCTACCGTCTGTCACCGGGTTGGATGTGTTCGTTCAGCAAGATTTCAACCGGATGGACGGGAACCGACAGCTCGGCGTGGCCGTCATGGTTGATGGGTTGTCCACGCTTGTGTGAGTATCGGACGACTGCTCGCTGAGTCGGTTCGGATGCTTTCGGCGTATTCGAACAACAGGAGTCGGTGTGAACCAGGTTCAGTTCGCGTTTCAGCCGCTCTACAGCCTGCACACGGGTAGCGCGGTGGCTGTGGAAGCACTCGCGCGCCCTGCCGCAGGGCGAATAAGCGAACTGCTTGAATCGGCGATGCGCCTCGGCAGGCTGGTGCAGGCCGACGCCGGGCTCGCCGCCCGCGCGGTGCACGAGGCCCAGCACGACGTCACGCGCCTGCCGCTGCACCTGAACGTCACCGCGCTCACCGCCGCGTCGCCAGCCCCCGCACTCGAACCACTGCTCAGCGCGCTCCGGGACACCGAACGGCGACCGCACGACGTCGTCCTCGAGGTGGGCCCGCCCTTCCACTCGACACCGCCCGCCGCGCTGCTGGCGGGACTGGATCGCCTGGCCGCCCACGGTTTCCGGATCGCGTTCGACGGCCTCGGGGCGGCCGACCTCCCGCTGAACCTGCTCGCCGAGTCGCACGCCGATATGGTCAAACTCGACCGCAGATCCCTCGGCAAGTTGCCGGACGACACGCCGACCGCGGCGTTGACCGAGGCGCTCGTGCACTTCGCCGACCGCACCGGGATCCGGCTCGTCGCCACCGGCGTCGAGACCGAGGCACAGCTGGCGATGGTCCGGGGACTGGGCATCGGCCTGGTTCAGGGACACCTGTTCGCCCCCGCGGGCCAGGGCTCGATACCTGCCGGGGCGATCACACCCGCGGCCTCGGGCAGCGAGGACTACCGCTCCTGCGGGACACCGGCGATCAAGGACTTCCTCCGCCCCGCCAGAACGGTGCCCGCCGACGCCACCTGCGAACAGGTCCGCGCCGTACTTGTCGACGACGTCGCGCTGAGCGGGTTGGTCGGCGTCGACGAGGACGGCAAGCCGCGCTGGTCCATCGACCGCACGCGCTTCCTGCTGGCGGTGACCGGGCCGTTCGGTCATGCCCTGCACGCCCACCGGCCAGCCGAACGGCTCGCCGACCCTCCGCACGTCATCCGCAACTCGGCATCGGCGCTGGAGGTGCTCGACATGGTCAGTGACGGGCCGACCGGGCGCGCATCCGACGACGTGGTGGTGATCGACGAATCGGGCCGATGTCAGGGCGTGGTGCTCGTCCACGAGCTGGTCCGCGGTATGGCGGAGGCGAAGGTCGAGCAGGCGGCCGCGCTGAACCCGTTGACCCGGCTGCCGGGAAGCGACGCCGTGGCCCGCGACGTCGACCGCAGGATCTCCGCGGGTGAACCGCTCGTGGTGGGATGGCTGGACATCGACTCGTTCAAGAAGATCAACGACACGGCGGGGTTCGCGGCGGGCGACGACGTCATCCGCGCGATCGGGCGTGCGCTGACCCGGCTCGCGACCGATCTGGGTGGGGTCACCGTCAGCCATGTCGGCGGTGACGACTTCCTCATCTCGTGCGGGCCGGACACGATCCGGCCGCTGGCCGACGCCGTGCTCGACACCCAGTGGTCGGCCGACGGCATGCCGGTGACCGTGTCGTTGTCGACGCTGCTGTGTCCGCGCCGGTCGGTGGAGTCCTACAACGAGATCTCGCGCCGACTCGCACCGCTCAAGAAGGACGCGAAGAACCTCAGGGGTTCGAGCTGGGTGTGCGGCAGACCCGACACGGCGGGGATCGACATTCTGCGCGGCGGCCCGCAGGCCTCCGCACCCGCGGTGTGAGCGACTCACCGCCCGGACAACCCGCCCGCGAACGACGAGTGCCCCGATGCCGCTGGGGGTACAGCACCGGGGCACTCCATACCGCGCCTCTGGGGAGGGGGAACAACCAAAGGCGCCGGTCGTCTCATCGCCGAAGCGATGACCCTACCGAGGGTACGTAATTTTCGGTGCGTTGCATAGGTTTGCGTTCATATGTATCCCACTCCTGGCGGTACCGATCCCGTACTCCTGCCGCGTATAGGCAGCGGCGCGCAACAGCACCGCTGACAGCACGTCCGGGTCCCCGGGCGGCCGGGGGTCGGTGTCGAAGTCGTCCCACAGGGCCTCGACACCGAAGGGGCCGACGTCGTAGGCCGGGTGCACCATGCGGCCGTCGACCGGGTCCCGCCTGCCCTCTTCCTCCTGCACCGACGCCACGGAGGCCGCGACCGCCCCGCGGGCGTCGACGACGGTGGCCGCCAGCTCCTCGGCCCGATCCCGCGCATCACCGGGTCCGGCGAGGAACAACACCCGCTGCCACGCCTGCCAGCACCGCAGACCCGAGGGAATGAGGCCCGGCGCGACGGTGCGCCGCACGCCGCGGCCCGCCATCTCCAGCGCGGCGGCATGGTCCGCGGCATGCAGTCGCGCGGCCGGGTCGACACCATCCGGGTCGACACCATCGACGTTCGCCCCGGCACCGCCGCCGCCCACGGGAGTCGCCCCCTCCGCGGCATGGCCGGTCCCGGTCACATGGCCGGTTTCCACGGCGCGGCGCCGCCGCTCGGCGAGCGCGGCGGGATACATCCGCCGCAACGACGCCGCCTCCGCGGCCTCCTCGTCCGTGATGGCTCCGTATTCGTCGGGCACGGGCCATTCCGTCGGTCCCGCCGTGGCGTACAGCCGTGGGACGTCGCCGATGCGGTGGTACGGGTGGGCTAGACAGGCGAGCCGGAATCGCGCGTCGTCCGCGTCGAGCCCCGCGGTGCGCACGACGAGCTGCGCCGACCACAACCGGACCGGCCTCCCCCGGCGCCTGCGCTCCCACAGGTCGACGTCGAGCGCCTCCTGCCGAATCCGGCACGCCTGATCGCTCCAGTCGTGTGGCTCGAGGTCGGCCACCCGCCGCCGCACGCGGGCGGCCGCCTGTGCGAGCCACGGCATGTCGGCCCTTCCGCTGATTCCCACGCGGACTCCCCCTTTCCCGTACCCACCACGGCGCCGTGCCGGAGGTGGTCCGGTCTCGATGTGTTCATCTCGATGCGTTGGTGCAGGTGAGCGGCCCGCTACCCGGCATCGGCCCGGACAAGCTAGCACGGATGGTACGCAGCGCGCTACGCAGCGGCAGGATCTGGACAGACGCAGAACGACGCAGAACAGCGCGGAATGTCGCGGACCGCCGCGGTGTGCCGCGTTCCACAACTTCGTGCAGCTCAGGACCGTTCTAATGTCGAAACATGAGCGGTCCCGCACCACGCAAGTACAACCCGGACAACAAGACGGGCTACGAGTACGAACTCCTGGCCGAACACCTCGCCGGATTGATCGACAGCGGCGAGTGGGCGCCGGGACGGCGCATGCCGGGGGAACGCGCACTCGCCGACGAGTACGGCGTCGCACTCGACACCGTGCGCAAGGCGACGCGCATCCTGCGCGAACGCGGACTGGTGCAGACGCTCAAGTCCAAGGGCACGTTCGTGGCCCACCGCGACTGAGCGCGGGCACCCGCCACCGCACCGCGCTTTCCCTCCGAGGGGTGTGTGCTCACGGCCCGTGCCGTGCCACGGTGGACCGATGAGCGATCGCAACGTGCTCGGCGACGAGCTCCAGCCGTGCGGCACCGATCCGCTGACCGGTTTCCACCGCGACGGATGCTGCCGCACCGACGACGACGATCTCGGCAACCATTCGGTGTGCGCGGTGGTCACCGCGGAGTTCCTCGCGCATCAGCAGACAGTGGGCAACGACCTGGTGAGCGCGCGCCCCGAGTTCGACTTCGAAGGCCTGGCTCCGGGAGATCGCTGGTGCGTCTGCGCGGACCGGTGGCTCCAGTCCTTCGACGCGGGCGCGGCGCCGCCGGTGGTCCTCGCCTCGACACACGAACGCGCCACCGAGGTGATCCCGCTCGAGACCCTGCAGCGACACTCGGTCGACGTTCCCGCCGATCCACGCGGGCTCGCCTAGCGCGGCTTCTCCGCCAGGAGCCGGGCGACGGGCGCGGTGGTGCCTGCGTCGAGCACCTCCATGCCGTACCGCTCGAAGGTCGCCGCGATCGCCTCGTGCCCGGGCAGGCGCACACCGGCCACGCCGGCCACGGTGGCGACCACCCCCGCACCGGGGCCCGCGTACCCGGGCAGCAGGATCGCCGCACGCCCGCCCGGCACGAGAACCCGGGCGAACTCGGCGATCGCACCCTCGGGGTCGGGCAACAACTGCAGCACCATCAGGCACGTGATCGCGTCGACGCTGTCGGTCCGCAACGGCAGCGCGGAGGCATCGGAGCGGACGAATCCCACATTGGGACCGGCGTACGCGGACGCCGCCCTGCGCAACATGCTGCGCGAGACGTCGACCCCGACCGCGAGCCCGCCGGGCCCGACGTCCCTGCCCAGGTCGGCGGTCACATTGCCGGGGCCGCAGCCCACGTCGAGCGCGGTCCCTCCCTCGGGTAGCCGCAGCCGCCGCGCCGAGGGGCGCAGTCCGGCGAACACCTTCCGCACACCCGACTGGACGGGTTCGTACACCACGGTGCCCAGCCGCGATTCCCACAACGACTGGAAGAAACCGCTCGGCGCGGGAGCGTCGCCACCGAGCAGGTCGAGGTAGCCGTCCCGCACCGGCGGGGAATCGGGTTGTGAGGTCAGCAGGGGCAGCGTGCGTCGCACGGCTTCGGGCAGCACGGTCTCCATGGTCGACGACGGTACCGCGGCGCAAGGCCGGCCGGGAGGCCCGCGAAATCCCCGACCCGGGTCTCCCCCTGTTCGGTGAACCCACCCCATACGACATCGCGGGAAGCGGTCACCGAAACCGCGAAAAAGACGTCACGGAAACGGCCGGCCTCGCGTATCCACTCAGCGAGGGTTCACTTCGCGGAAAACGCGAATTGTCGGCGGACGAGAAAACGCCCGCCACGAAGGGCGGGCGTCTGTGGAAAACGGTCTCACGCGGGGATGCGGGCATCGGCGCCCAGCACGGCGTCGACGGCACCGGGCACGTCCCGGTACACGGGCAGGCGGTGTTCCAGGCCGGTGGCCTCGATGGGCCGCAGCACGGACCGCGCCGCGGCGATGGCCCACGGAAGACGTCGCGAGCGCGCGTCGGTGGAGGTCTGCAGCAGCAGCGACAAGCCCGCCGCGCTCAGATAGCTCGTCTCGGTGAAGTCGAGCACGAGCGAACGCGCGGTGCCCACCAATTGCTCGACACACGGGCGCAGCAGGGACACGCCCAGCAGGTCGATCTCCCCCAGCACATGCGTCACGACCAGGCCCGCCGACCGCGGCTCCACGGTCACCTCGACCCCACTCGCCGCAATGGTCCCCGCGCCGACTCTCGCACCGAAAGCTGTCTCCACGATATGCCCCTCCCCCGACCGACTGTCTGCCCCGATATGTGCCCCGATGTACTTCGACGTGCGCAGTACTTCGATGTACGCAGCAGCCCCGATGCGTCATAGCCTGCGGCACGCCGACGCGTCGACTGCGTCGACTGCGTCGACTGCCTCGACGTCCGGCCGTCCCCGATTTGCCTACCCCGGCCCGAATTCGCTCGGCAAAACCGGCCGCGTCGTCCAAGCCGCCGCCAATCACGAAGATGCGACCGCGGCCCCCGAAACGCCGCTACCGAAAACGGTACGCGCGTGGCAAACGAACTGCAATACCTGGTCGCCCCTTGTCCATAGTGGACCACACGTGGAAAGAAACTCACATCGGAACTACCGCATCATTTTCCGATTAATCGGAACTGTCGTCGACGGCCGCCGTTTCGGCCTGGCGACCGCCGGGTAGGTGCCTTGACCGGACACGAGATCGAGAGGAGCCACCGTGAACCAGCCCGCACAGACCCAGCAGGCGCCGGGCGACACCGGCGACATGACCCCCGAACCGCGCGACGAGATGGCCGGTTACGAGGGCCGCGGCCTGCTGCGCGACCGCAAGGCGCTCGTCACCGGCGGGGATTCGGGTATCGGCAGGGCGGTGGCCGTCGCCTTCGCGAAGGAGGGTGCCGACGTCGCCATCGCCTATCTGGACGAGCACGACGACGCCGAACACACCGCGTCACTGATCCGCGCCGAAGGCAGGCGCTGCACCCTGATCGCGGGCGACCTCGCCGAGGCGCGCCAGTGCACGCACGTCGTGGCCGAGACGGTACGTGAACTGGGCGGCCTCGACCTGCTCGTCAACAACATCGCGACCCAGTTGCAGCTCGACGACGTCGCCGAGTTGACCGAGCAGCAGTGGATGCGCACGTTCGACGTCAACATCCACAGCTACTTCCGCGTGACCCACGCCGCGTTGGAGCACCTGCCGTCGGGCTCGGCGATCATCAACAGCGGGTCGGTCAACGGCCTGCGCGGCAACGCCAAGCTGATCGACTACTCGGCCACCAAGGGAGCCGTGCACGCGTGGACCTACGCGATGGCGCAGGCGCTGCGCCCGCGGGGCATCCGGGTGAACTGCGTGGCGCCGGGCCCCGTGTGGACGCCGCTGATCCCGGCGACGATGGACGCCGAATCGGTCGAGGGCTTCGGGCAGCAGGCGCCGTACGGCAGGCCTGCCGAACCCGACGAGCTGGCCCCGTCGTACGTGTTCCTGGCCTCGGAGCGCATGTCGTCGTACTACACCGGCGAGGTGCTCGCGGCTCTCGGCGGGGAGACGGTGCCGGGCGGCTAAGTTCTCCCCATGGCGACCCTCGTGACGTTCCACGCCCATCCCGACGACGAGTGCATCACGTGCGGCGGCGTGATGCGGATGGCGGCCGACCAGGGCCACCGCGTCGTGCTCGTCGTGGCCACCCGCGGCGAGCACGGCGAGGTGCCCGAGGGTTTCCTCGACCCCGGCGAACCACTGTGGCGACGTAGGGTGGCCGAGACGCACGCCGCGGGGAGACTCCTGGGCGCAGCGCGCGTGGAGTTCTTGGGCTACACCGACTCCGGGATGATGGGCACGCCGTCCAACGACGAGCCCTCCGCGTTCTGGCAGGCCGACGTCGAACGGGCCGCGCGCGAGCTCGCCTGCCTGCTCGACGAGGAGAACGCCGACGTGCTGACCGTCTACGACGAGCACGGCGGCTACGGCCACCCCGACCACATCCAGGTGCACCGGGTCGGTCTCCGCGCCGCGGAACTGGCCGGAACGCCGCGCGTCTATCAGGCCACCCAGAACCGGGACCACATGATGCGTGGTCTCGCCGAACTGGCCGACAGCCAGGAGGCCACCGGGATGGACCTGCCCGATCTCGAGCAGGCGCCCGAGTTCGGCAGCCCGGAAGCCGTGCTCACCGCGGCGGTGGACGTGACGCCGTACCTCGACGTCAAACGCGCGGCCATGCGGGCACACGCCAGCCAGATCGCGGAG
The DNA here is from genome assembly GCF_000719975.1 of Prauserella rugosa. Classification (GTDB taxonomy): domain Bacteria; phylum Actinomycetota; class Actinomycetes; order Mycobacteriales; family Pseudonocardiaceae; genus Prauserella; species Prauserella rugosa. The sequence continues at coordinate 4,566 of NZ_JOIJ01000038.1, read as the reverse complement.
GAATCGTTCTTCCTGACCATGCCGGACGAGGCGTTCGCCTACGCCTTCGGCACCGAATGGTTCATCCGTGCAGGTCACGGACCCGGGATCACGGAGCGCGACCTGATGGCCGGCCTGCCGGTGACGGCGGCCACCTCCGACGACCGCGGCTGACGTCTGGGACCATGGGCCTCGTGCCGACCGAGCAGCCGACCGACCCCGGGCGCCGCCTGATCGACCCGGAGCGCGTCGATCAGGCGGTGACGGGTCTCGGGGACAGGGAGACCGTCCAGCAGTGGGCGGACCGGTTCTCGGTGATCGCCGACCCGTCGCGCCTCACGCTGCTGGTGTGCATCCACTACGCGAAGGAGATCTGCGTCTCCGACCTCGCGGCGGCCGCGGACATGACGGACACGGCCGTCTCGCAGGCCCTGCGGCTGCTGCGCGCACACGGGCTGGTCACGGCCGAGCGCCGCGGCCGGGTGGTCTACTACCGGCTCGCGGACGAGACCATGCACGAGCTGATCCACCGCGTACGGCCGCATCCGCGCCCGTGATCGTCGCGCGTGGCAGGACCGTCTTCCTGCCACTACCGTGAAGGCACATGATCGGCCTTCCCGCCACGATCACGACCTGTCTGTTCGACCTCGACGGTGTCCTGACGAGCACGGCGTCCCTGCACCGGGCCGCGTGGAAGCGCGCGTTCGACGAGCTGCTCGGCCGGCGCGGTTCGGGCGAGTTCACCGACGAGGACTATGCCGCGTACGTCGACGGTAGGCCCCGACTCGACGGGGTGCGTGCGTTCGTGGCCTCCCGTGGCCTGGACCTTCCCGAGGGTTCGCCGGACGACCCGCCCGACGTGGACACCGTCCACGGTGTGGGGACCCGTAAGAACGACCTGGTGCTGCGCATGATCGACGAGCAAGGGGTGGAGCCCTTCCCCGGCTCCGAGCGGTATCTGACCGCGGTGCGTGAGGCGGGGCTGGCCATCGGCGTCGTCACGTCGTCGGCCAACGCCGAGAACGTCCTGGCCGCGGCCGGACTGGATCGGTTCGTCCAGGCGCGGGTCGACGGCGTCACCATCACCACCGAGGGGCTGCGGGGCAAACCGGCCCCCGACTCGTTCCTGGCCTGCGCCCGACTGCTGGGCGCCGAACCCGCCGCGGCCGCCGTGTTCGAGGACGCTCTGGCCGGAGTCGAGGCGGGCAGGGCGGGCCGGTTCGGACATGTGGTGGGCGTCGACCGTGCCGACCAGGCAGAGGCCCTGCGCAGGCACGGAGCCGACGTGGTCGTCACCGATCTCGCCGAACTGCTGGAGGTGCCGCCGACGTGACCGACACGCACGGGTACGAATGCTCGCCGTGGCAGCTGCTGTGGCGCGGTCTGGACCTGACGGCCCTCATGCAGACCGAGTCGACCTTCGCGCTGTCGAACGGGCACATCGGCCTGCGGGGGACGTTCGAGGAGGCCGAGCCCAGGGGCCTGCCGGGCACGTATCTGAACGGCTTCTACGAGGAACACCCACTGCCGTACGCCGAGGCCGGGTACGGCTACCCCGAGGCGGGTCAGACGGTCGTCAACGTCACCGACGGCAAGATCATCCGCCTGCTCGTCGAGGACGAACCGCTGGACCTGCGGTACGGGCACGCCGGCGCGCACCACCGGGTGCTCGACTTCCGGTCCGGCACGTTGCGCAGGGAGACCGACTGGACGTCCCCGACCGGAAGGCGCGTCCGCGTCCGCAGCGAACGGCTCGTGTCGTTCACCCAGCGCTCGGTTGCCGCGATCCGCTACGAGGTCGAACCGCTCGACGGCAGTGAACTGCAGATCGTCGCCCAGTCCGACCTGCTGGCCAACGAGCCCATCGAGGCGGAGAGCGGCGACCCGCGCGTGGCCGCCGCGCTGGAGGCGCCACTGCGGTGTGAGTACATGACCGCCGAGGACTACCGGGCGGTGCTGGTGCACCGGACGAAACGGTCCCAGCTGCGCATGGCCGCCGCGATGGACCACGAGATCGAGGCGCCCGGCGGCCGTGACCTACGCACCGACATCGCGGTGGAGGACGACCTCGCCCGCCTCACCGTCGCCGTGGACGTGGCCGCGGACGGCAAACTGGTGCTGACGAAGTACCTGGGCTACGGATGGTCGGCGCAGCGGTCGATCCCCGCGCTGCGCTCGCAGGTCGACGCGGCACTGGCCGGCGCACTCCAGACCGGGTGGACCGGACTGCTCGAGGAACAACGGCGGTTCCTCGACGACTTCTGGAACTCGGCCGACGTGGAGATCGACGGCGACCCCGAACTACAGCAGGCGCTGCGGTTCTCCCTGTTCCACGTCCTGCAGGCCGGGGCCCGCGGGGAGAGCCGCGCCATCCCCGGAAAGGGCCTCACCGGGCCGGGCTACGACGGGCATGCGTTCTGGGACAGCGAGACGTTCGTGGCACAGGTGCTCACCTACGCCATGCCCGGCGCCGCCCGCGACGCGCTGCGGTGGCGTCATTCCACACTGGACAAAGCGCGAAACCGGGCACGCCAGCTAGGTCTGCTCGGCGCCTCGTTCCCCTGGCGGTCGATCAACGGCGACGAATGCTCGGCGTACTGGCCTGCCGGAACCGCCGCCTTCCACGTCAACGCCGACATCGCCGACGCCGTCGCCCGCTATCTCGCCGCCACCCACGACACCGAGTTCGAACGCGACCACGGCGTCGAACTGCTCACCGAAACGGCACGCCTGTGGATGTCCCTCGGCCACCACGACCCCCACGGCGGATTCCGCATCGACGGCGTCACCGGACCCGACGAGTACTCCGCCATCGTGGACAACAACGTCTACACCAACCTCATGGCACAGCGGAACCTCGTCGAAGCCGCCGCCTCGTGCCGCAGGCACCCCGACGTCGCCGAACGACTGTCGGTCGGCGAACGGGAAATCGAAACGTGGGTCGCCGCCGCGCGGGCCATGCTGCTGCCCTACGACGAACTCCTCGAAGTGCACCCCCAGTCGGAACGGTTCACCGAACACGCCCGCTGGAACTTCGAATCCACCCCCGCCTCGGCCTACCCCCTGCTCCTGCACTTCCCCTACTTCGAGCTGTACCGCAAACAGGTCGTCAAACAAGCCGACCTCGTACTCGCCATGCACCTGCGCGGCGACGCGTTCTCCCCCACCCAGAAACAACGCAACTTCGCCTACTACGAAGCCATCACCGTCCGCGACTCGTCACTGTCGGCCGCCACCCAGGCCGTCCTCGCCGCCGAATGCGGACACCTCGACCTGGCCTACGACTACCTCGGCGAAGCCGCGCTCGTCGACCTCCAGGACCTGCACGGCAACGTCCGCAACGGCCTCCACATCGCCTCCCTCGCAGGCTCCTGGATCGCCCTCGTCGCCGGCTTCGGCGGCATGCGCGACCACAACGGCGAGCTGTCGTTCCGGCCCCACACCCCGCCCGGCGTCGACCGCATCGCCTTCCGCATGTGCTTCCACGGCTCCCGTATCCGCGTCGAAACCACCAACGGCAACGCCACCTACACCCTCGTCGACGGCCCCGCCCTCACCTTCACCCACTACGGCCAGGCCGTCACCCTCGACCACGACCCCATCACCCTTCCCGTCCCCACCCCACCCATGCTTCCCCGCCCCCTTCAACCCTCCGGACGCGGACCCGTTCGACGCGCTTGAAGGCCGATTTTGGGTTTTCGTCTCGCCGACTGATTCGGTAATCTCGGTTCTCGAATGGGCTGGTTTCCGTGAGGCTGGGTGCTGTTCTCGGAGATAGGTTCGTTCTCGGGTTTTTCGCCTCGCCGGCTGGGCAGGTCTCTGGGATGGCGTTTTTCCGCTTCGCTTTATCCCGTCGAACCTGGCTTTTTGTTTATCACGCTGCAGGCAGGGCGCAAGGTTGGTGTTGGGTGTTCCGTTGGGGTGGATTGTTGCACCCTGCCTGCAGCGTGATGGGGTTTGGCCAGGTCGACGGGATGGCGCTTCGCTTACCGGGGGCGACTCTATTGGGTGATTGTGGGTCGCCAGTGTGTTCGGTATCGTTTTAAGTGTGAATGGTTCTGGGGGAATTTCTGATACCGCCGCCGACTTGCGGTTTCGGCGGGCTCGGGTTGATGCTGACGAGATGGTGTTTCTCGCTTCTCTGGCTTCTGACGAGGGGGAGTGGCGGGGGTTGACTGAGGAGTTGGCGCCTTCGCTTCGCGTCTCGCCTGTGGAGGTGGAGAAGCGGATCCGTAATGCCGTCGATCTGTCTCGGCGGATGCCTCGGGTTCTTGATGCCATGCGGGAGGGCCAGGTTGAGCTGTATGGGGCTCGGCGGGTCCTGGCTGTGACCTCGTCGCTGTCTGACGAGCACGCCCGGCAGGTGGATGGGTTGTTGAGCGACAAGCTCGCTTCCGCTCCCGTGACGTCGTGGCAGCCTCGGAATTTGGCTCAGCACGCGGCGCGGTTGGTGGAGAAGGTTGATCCGGGTGGGCAGGCCGAGCGGGCTCGGATGGCCCGGGCTGGGCGGCGGGTCGAGCTTGATCACGGGCCGAATGCTCACTCTCGACTCACCGCCGAGTTGCCGTCGGAGGTGGCTTCCGCGTG
>NZ_JOIJ01000037.1 GCF_000719975.1 Prauserella rugosa | reverse complement strand
CGCTGGGAACGCCGCACCGACATCCACCACGGGTTCCTCGCGCTCGCCTGCAGCCTCATCACCTGGCGACGACTCCCAAACCGAATGCGTTAGGAGCTCGTAGCGGTCGACTGTGGTCTTGATCGACTCGTGGCCCAGGCGTCGTTGGACCGTGGGCAGGTCGACTCCGGCGGCGACCTGCCATGAGGCGTGGGTGTGTCGCAGGTCGTGCACACGCGGTCTCTTGTTGAGGCGCAGGGCGCGGGGGATCGGGTGGCCGTCCGGGTCTTTCTCGGCGTTGGCCTTCTCCAGCGCGCGGAGCCACACGCGTTCACGGAAGTTGCCGGCGTGATACATGCCCCCGTGGCCGGTGGTGAACATCAGGTTGTCGCCCGCCTTGTCGATCGTCAGGGCGGCAAGCTCGGGAACGATCGAGGGGGCGAGCGAAACCGTGCGTCGTGCTCGCTTGCTTTTCGGCGGTCCCGTGTATGGCCCGTTCGGGCCGCGCTTGCGCGCCTTGCTGACGCGAACCGTTCCGGGGTTGGACAGAAGATCGAAGTCGTCGACGGTGAGAACGATGGCTTCGGACCAGCGGAGGCCGGTAGAGACGAGGAAGCGCACGAAGGTGCGGTGCTCCTCGGGGATGTGTGACTGCAGCAGCGAGAACTCACCATGCGTGAGGAAGATCATCTCTACTGGATCTTCTTGGGGCATACGGATGCCTTTCGCGGGGTTGTCGGCTCGGTACTCGGGTATCGCGGAGTTCAGCGCGGGGGAGAGCACCGAGTAGACGACATTGCGCAGTGTCTTCGGACTAATGGGCTTGGTGTCTTCCTCGTCCGGGGCGACCAGGTGGTTGACCCATTGCTTGACACGGTCTTTGGTCAGCGCGTCGATGGGGATGCCGCCGAGATGTCGCGTGATGTGGTTGCGGGCATCGCGCCGATAGTCGCGCTTGGTGCGGGCTGTGACTCCGGTCAAGTGCTCGATGTGGTGTTCGATGATGTCGGCGACCGTCGGGATGTTGTTGATGATCGCCTGGGCGACGCGTTGGGCATCGGCCAGGCGTTGCCCGTTGGCGTTGAGCAGCTTCTTGAGCCGTTCGGCCTTTGCCTCGTCGTCGAAGGTGAGTGAGTCCTTCTGCTTGGTGTCGGGGTCGCGCCAGCAAACCTTGTAACTCGTGGTGCCGTCCTTGAGTGCGCGCTTCTCGATATGGGCCACTTCACGCCACCCCGTGTCGCGCGGCGAGTGTCAGGAACGCGTCGTCCAAGCGGCTGCTGTGGTTGGGCATGGAGCAAGTGTGCCCTGGCTGTCCGACTTCGAGGGGGCACAAAAAAGCCCCGGAGGGGGCACCTCCGGGGCTTCAACCGCTTGACCTGCAGTTTTGTGGGGTGAGTGACGGGGCTCGAACCCGCGACCTCCTGGACCACAACCAGGTGCTCTACCAGCTGAGCTACACCCACCATGCGAGCCGCCTCAGCGCCTCGGCCGACATATCGTAGCGCGCCGCGTTCGGCCCGTTGCGCGCAGGTCCGGTTACGGCCGTCGGCGCAGGTGCGCGGTCACGCCTGCGCGATCGTCCGTTCCGCGGCGGCCTTCGCTTCGTCGCTGGTCGGGCCGGGGTGCGGCACGAATGCGGTGCTGCGGTAGTAGCGCAACTCCGCGATGGACTCCTTGATGTCGGCCAGCGCGCGGTGGGCGAGGCCCTTCTCCGGCTTCGCGTAGTAGATCCGCGGGTACCAACGGCGCACGAGCTCCTTCACCGACGACACGTCCACCATGCGGTAGTGCAGGTGTGCGTCGAGATCGGGCATGTCGCGGGCGATGTAGCCGCGGTCCGTGCCGATGGAGTTGCCCGCCAGCGGCGCGGTCTGCGCGTCCGGCACGAAGCGCTTGATGTGGTCGAGCACCTGACGCTCGGCCTCGGCCACCGTGATGGTCGATCGGCGGACCTCCTCGGTCAGCCCCGACTTCGCGTGCATCTCGCGCACGACGTCCGGCATGTCGGCCAGCGCATCGTCGTCGGCGTGGATGACGAGGTCGAGTCCCTCGTCGAGGACGTTGAGCTCGGCGTCGGTGATGAGCACGGCGATCTCGATCAGCGCATCCTTCGCGAGATCGAGCCCCGTCATTTCACAGTCGATCCAGACTAGACGATCAGTCACCCGGTCACACTAACGCGCCTGCCCGCTGCCGGTGCGTCACGTGCCGTTTTCGTCGGGTCAGGCTTTCGGTGGGTACTTCGCCTGCGATGCCGGTGGACCGTTCGCGCTGCCGCCGAGCGGAGCGAAGTCGACAGTCGTGGCGGCGCTCCTGGGAAAACGTCCGCCGGTCCTGCCTTCGCCGTACCGCCGGCCCGTCCATCGCTCTAACGTTCGAATCGGCATCAAAGCCGTAGGGACGGCCCGGCGACGCGCCGGCCGCGCAATGAGGGGGAAGCGCCCGTGACACGAACCGATCGGACCGGCCACCCGTGGGTGGACGGCACCAGCAACGACGAGCACTCGGCCAGCGGGGAGCCGTTCTCCGAGCACCGGTCCTGTGGCGGTGCCGGCCACCGTGGACCGTTGCCGGCCGGGATCAGCGGGCTTGCCCGGCCGTCTCCGGCAACGCGGGGCGCGCGAGCCGCTCGGGAACGGGCGCTGCGGCACTCCGAAGCACGACGACTGGAACCGGTCGCCGCGGAGGAGTTCGACGTACTGGCCTCGTGCGCCGCGGCGGGCGTGGTCAACCCCGTGTCCGAAGGGTGCTCGCCGGCGCGCGACGAACTGTGGCCCACGTTCCTGCTCGAGGGCACGTGGGAACCGGTGGGACTGCGCGTGCGACGACGGTCGCAGGCCGTGCTGGAGCTGCATGCCTGCGTTCCCGGCGACGGCCTCGAGCGTGCTGTCGCGCAGGCGCGCCGGGTGCTGTCCCTCGGTTGCGACGGTCAGGCGTTCGCCGCGGTGGTAGACCGCGACCCGTGGTTGCGCGGCGTCCGTCGCCGCGCACCCGGCCTGCGGCCGGTCCTGTTCGGCTCCGCCTACGAGGCCGCGTGCTGGGCCGTGGTCTGCCAGGGCCTGCGGACACCGCAGGCGGTCCGCGCCTTCCACCGCCTGGTCGCCCGCCACGGCCGCACCGTCCAGGTGGCGGGCCGTGACCGGACGGTGTGCCCGCCGCCGAGTGAGCTCCGGAGCGTCGCCGCTGCCACGAGACTCTCGGCCGAGAAGCGGCGCAGGCTCGCGGTGATCGCCGCGGCGGCGGAGTCCGGTCTGCTGGACGGGCCCGCGTTGCGGTCCATGGACGGCGCCGACGCCGTCGCACTCGTGCGGCAACTTCCCGGGATCGGCCCCTTCTCCGCGGAACTGATCGTGGCGCGCGGGGCGGGACACCCGGACGTGTTCCCCGCCCATGACCGGTTGCTGTCCCGGCTGATGGTGCAGCTGTACGACGAGCCTCCCGAGGCGGCGGCCGCCGCATGGGCGCCGTATCGGAGCTGGGCGAGCTTCCTGCTGCGCACCGTGGCGGTGCGGGCGGATCGATGGTGGGCCGGATGCGTTGCCGGGCGAGACCATGAAGACGGCGCGGGCGCGTCGCGTGCGGCGCCCGGTCGGGATCGGCGGGAGGGAAGGGGAGTGGTCGCGCAGCGGTGAACGAGGGTGTCACCGGGAGCCGACACCCGTTGTGGTGAGCTGGCGCGGTGCAGGACGGCATCAACGACTTGACGCAGGCTTTCTCCCTCGACGCCACGACGGCGGGAACCATCATCCTGATCAGCGGTGTGGCCACCCTGATCGTGGTGTTGTCGAACGGTCCGTGGCGGTTGGCACGCAACGTGCTCACGATCGTCCACGAGGCAGGACACGCACTGGCCGCACTCCTCGTGGGCAGGAGGTTGCAGGGCATCCGGCTGCATTCGGACACCTCGGGCGTGACCGTGTCCCGGGGCCGTCCCGAAGGTCCGGGCATGGTCCTCACGTCGCTGGCCGGGTATCCGGCGCCCGCTCTGCTCGGCCTGCTGTTCTCGTGGCTGGTCTGGGCCGAGCAACTGTCCGCGGTGCTCGTGATCACGGCGGTGCTGCTGCTGGGCGTGCTGATCCTGATCCGGAACGCCTACGGCGTGTTCTCGATCCTGCTGTCGGCCGCCGTGCTGGCCGCCGTCGCCTGGCTCGCCCCGCCGGGCGTGCAGGCGGTGTTCGTGTACCTGGTCACGTGGTTCCTGATCCTCGGATCGGTGCGGCCGCTGTTCGAGCTTCAGAGCAAGCGCCGACGCGGCGCCGCGCGCGACTCGGACATCGACCAGCTGGCGCGGCTCACCGGACTGCCCGCGGCCATCTGGCTGCTCGTGCTGGGCGTGCTCATCGTCGGCTGTGCCGTCGTCGGCGGCATGCTGCTCGTCGACCCCGCCGTCGGCGGGCCGCTGTAGCGACGCGAGCCGTGCCGGCCGTCGGCGCGCCCCGGCCGTGCGGCACACTGGGAGGTCGACACCGTCGACGTCGCAGGCAGGACGTGGCGGGTGAGAGGACGGGCGGAAACGCGCCCGCGTGAGCAGGAAAGGGCTCGGGCTGTGACGGACGAGGTCGCCAAGGCTGTCGAAGAGTGCGCGCGTGCGGCGAAGCACGCGGCGCCGTCGTTGGCGACCGCGGCGGACACGGCGATCGACGCGGCCCTGAACGCCATGGCCGACCGGCTGCTGACGCACCGGGAGGAGATCCTGGCCGCCAACGAGGCCGACGTCGCACGTTCGCGCGCCGACGGCATGAGCGCGGGCCTGCTCGACCGCCTCACCATCACCGAGGAGCGGCTGACCGGCATGGCCGACCAGCTCCGCCTCCTGGCGCGTGCCCCGCACCAGGAGCGCTCCGCGGACGTGTCCACTCTCGACGGTGGCCTGAAACTCGTCGAGCGGCGCAGGCCCGTCGGCGTCATCGGGGCCAACTACGAGGCGCGGCCCAACGTGACCGTGGACGTCGCCTCGCAACTGGTGAAGTCCCGCAACGCGGGCGTGCTGCGCACCGGCGCGGCCGCACTCGGGTCGGCACAGCGGCTGATCGAGGTCGTCGTCGCCCCGGCGCTGACCGAGGCCGGGATCGACCCCGCCGCGGTGCAGCTCGTGCCCCGTACCGAACGGGAGGCGGCGGCCGCGCTCGTCCGGTTGCCGGACCTGGTGCCGCTGGTCATCCTGCGCGGAAGCGGGGACAGCACGCGTGCGCTCGCGAGGGAGGGCGCCACACACGGCGTACGCACGCTCGCGCACGCCGACGGCGGTGGCGTGCTGTACGTCGACGAGGCTGCGGACGCCGACACGGTCGCCTCGCTCGTGCGTGGCAGCCTCGACCGGCTGGGCGTGTGCAACCGGCTCAACCTGCTGCTGGTGCACACGGCCGTCCACGACCGGCTGTGGCCGATCATCGCCGAGGCGCTCGACGGGCGTGACGTCACGCCGTCGCTGGCTCCCCACGACCACGCGCTCGGCTACGAATGGGCGCTCGACTCCGACCGGGAGGCCACGGTCACCGTGGCGACGGTCGGCAGCCTCACCGAGGCCGTGACCATCGCCAACGAGCAGACCTCCGGCCTGGCCGCAGGTATCGCCACCGAGGACAGCGCGGCCGCGGAGGCGTTCTTCGACGCCTATCAGGGCACCGGCGTATTCTGGAACGCGCCGACACGTCTGCTGGACGGCTTCAAGCTGCTCGGCGTCCCCGAGACCGGCATCAACCTGGACCGCGTCCCCGGTCCGCGCGGCCCGGTCACCTACACCGACCTGTACGTCCGTCAGTACGCGGTGCTGCCGGCGTCGCGGTGAGCGCACGTCCCACCGTTCGGCGGATACGGCCGGTGGTTACCCCTGTCGGGGATGTCACGGCCGTGACGTCGCCGCACACTTCCCCGGATCAGGAAGGTCCACCACTGTGAATGACACCGCCACCGGCGGCACGCCCGACGACGACACCCCGTCGGAAGGCACCCTCGAACTCGAAGACCGCACCCCGGCCCCGCAGGCCGGTGACACCGACGACTCCAGTGACACCGGCGATGCCGGTGACGCCGGAGACGCGGACGAATCCGACGAAGCCGACGAAGCCGACGAGGCGGGCGTGACGTTCGCCGACCTCGACCTGCGCCCCGAACTGCTCGGCGCGCTCTCGGCACTCGGCTACGAAGAGCCCACGCCCATCCAGCGGGAGGCCATCCCGCCGGTTCTCGACGGGCGCGACCTCGTCGGCCAAGCCGCCACCGGCACGGGCAAGACCGCCGCGTTCGCCCTGCCCATCCTCACGCGCATCACCGGACACGGGAAGGGCGAGAACCCGAAGGCGCTCGTGCTGACCCCGACCAGGGAGCTTGCCGTCCAGGTGTCCGAGGCGATGCACCGCTACGGCAGCGACCTGGGCACCCGCGTACTGCCGATCTACGGCGGCCAGCCGATCGGCAGGCAGCTCAAGGCGCTCGAACGCGGCGTCGACGTCGTGATCGCCACGCCGGGGCGCGCGCTCGACCACCTCTCGCGCGGCACGCTGTCGCTCGGCGAGCTCAGCATGGTCGTGCTGGACGAGGCCGACGAGATGCTCGACATGGGCTTTGCCGAGGACATCGAGGCGATCTTCGCCGAGATGCCGGCCGAACGGCAGACCATGCTGTTCTCCGCGACGATGCCGCCCCGGATCAACGGTCTGATCAAGCAGTACCTGACCGACCCGGCGCGGATCTCGGTCGGCAGGGAACGTACGTCGGGCGGCGCCGAATCGCCCATCACGCAGACGGCCTACGTGGTGCCGCGTGGACACAAGCCGGCCGCGCTCGGCCGCGTCCTGGACGTCGAATCACCCGCCGCGGCCATCGTGTTCTGCCGTACCCGCGACGAGGTGGACTCGCTCACCGAGACCCTCAACGGCCGCGGCTACCGCGCCGAGCCGCTGCACGGTGGCATGAACCAGCTGCAGCGCGACCGGGTCGTCGAACGACTCCGCGGTTCCAGTGCCGATCTGGTCGTCGCCACCGACGTCGCCGCGCGTGGTCTCGACATCGATCAGCTGACCCACGTGGTCAACTACAACGTGCCGAGCGCGCCCGAGTCGTACACGCACCGCATCGGCCGCGTGGGCCGTGCCGGGCGTGAGGGGACGGCGATCACGCTCGCCGAGCCGCGCGAACACCGCATGCTCAAGACCATCGAGCGCGTCACCGGCCACAAGATCGCGGTCAAGAAGCTGCCGACGATTGCGGACCTGCGGGCCCAGCGCCTCGAGCAGACGCGGGCCTCGCTCACCGAGGCGCTGCAGGACACCTCCGACCTGGACCGCTTCCGTTCGGTCGTCGAGCCGCTCGCCGACGAGTACGACGTCGTGGAGATCGCGCTCGCCGCCGTGAAGCTCGCCCACGAAGCGGGTGGAACGGTCACCGAGGAGGAAGAGATCCCCGAGGTGAAGGCGTGGCCGCCGGCGGACGGCAAGCGCGGTGGTAAGCGCGACGGTGCCCCGGGCGGCGGACGCGGACCCAAGGGTGGCCGGGCCGTCGGCCCCGGCATGACCCGTCTGTTCGTCGGGGTCGGGCGCACGTCCGGGGTTCGGCCGCAGGACCTCGTCGGCGCGATCGCGGGGGAGTCGCGGCTGCGTGGCCGCGACATCGGCGCCATCGACATCGCCGACCGGTTCTCGCTCGTCGACGTGCCCTCCGGTGCGGCCGACGACGTGATCGCCGCGTTGAAGGGCACGAGCATCAAGGGTCGCAAGGCCACCGTGCGGCGCGAGCGGTACCAGAAGAAGTAGGTCCGGCAGGGCCTCAGTCGGTCCGCTCGTCCGGTTCGGACGCCGGCTTGCTGAGGCCCAACAGCTCCGCCGCCAGCTGCTGGCCGCTCTGGGTTCGGCGGGATTCGCGGCCGGCGCGGCGCAGCACGGCGGGGCGGAGCCTGCTGTACCCGCGCACGGACGTCGCCCTGCGCGCGCGGACCTCGTACTCGGACAGCCCGGCGAGTTCGCGCGCGAGCTCGCGGTCCACGAGCACGGTGCCCGGCCGGGCCAGTGAGGTCAGCCGGCTCGCGACGTTCACGACCGAGCCGTAGACGTCGCCGAACCGGCCCAGCACCCGGCCACTGGCCATCCCCGCGCGCACGTCGGGCAGTTCCTCGTCCTCGGCGGAGCGTTCGGCGAGGGTCAATGCGATCTCGGCGGCGTCGGCCGGGTCGTCGCAGACGAACAGCACCTCGTCGCCGATCATCTTCACGATGCGGCCGTGGCGTTCGGCGATGACATCGGAAGCCAGGGTCTCGAAGCGTTCCAGGACGGCGCTGAGCTCGGCCTCGTTGACCCGCCGTGTCATGCGGGTGTAGCCGACCATGTCGACGAACCCGACGACCTCGGTGCGGGAGTCCGGTTCCTCGTCGGCGGCGGTGAGCAGCCGGTCGGAGTAGGCCGCGAGGTGCCGCCGCCAGACGAAGTTCTGCACCCGTTCCAGTTCGGGCAGTACCTGTTGTACGAGCTTGCCGATCCGCTGTTCGTCGCCTGCCAACTTCGGGTTGTCGGCCACGAGCGACCACAGCAGGTCGGCCTGCCACTCGGCCAGCCGCGACAGGTGCAGGCCCACGGCGCGGGCGACCGACGTCTCGAGCTCCTCGTCGAGCAACCCGGCAGCGACCAACCGGTCGACGATGCGCACGGCCTCGACGTCGGCGTCGGTGAAGACCACCTCGTCGTCGTCGGCCGTGGCCAACCCCAGTGCCCGCCAGAGGCGTTTAGTCCGTTCCGGAGCGACCCCGGCCCGTTCGGCGACCTGCAGTCGCGTGTACTTGCGCTTGCCGTCGAGGAGGATCCGCTCGAGCCGGCGCGCGAGCGCTTCGTCCACCGCCGGCGCCTACGTGGTGTGCACGATGAGCACGTCGATGCCGGATTTTCGGGCCACCTCGGACGGCACGGAGCCGAGGATGCGCCCCGCCAGCGTGTTGAGCCCGCGGTTGCCGACGACCAGCAGGTCGGCGCGCCGCTCCTGGGCGGTGCTGCGCAGCACGTCGACCGCCTCGCCCTTGATGGCGAGCGTCTCGATGTTCTGCGCACCGGCCTTCGCCGCACGATCCCGCGCCGACAGCAGCGTGTCCTCGGCCGGTGCGGAACCGACCACCTGGTACGCCTCGTCGCCGAGTTCGTCCTGGGCGCGTTCGACCTCGTCCTTGCTCGCCGGGAAATAGGCGCACACGATCACGAGGGCCGCGCCGGAGTCGCCCGCCACGGCGGCGGCGCGGTCCACGGCGGCGAAGGACGAGTCGGAACCGTCCGTGCCGACGACGACGGTCTGGTAAGCGGCCATGCTTATCGGTCCTCCAGCGGGCTCAGCCAACCTCGGTTCGCCGAACAGTAGCGGGTCCCGTCAGCAGAGGCCACACATACCTACTCGCGAGTCGGTTCCGATCCGGTCGCGGCTCCCGCGTGCGCCTTCTGCCCGTTGCGCTTGGCCACGTCGTTCCCGGCCGCGTCGGCGGAGTCCTGCCTGCCCTCCATGGCGGCGTCGACCTGAGCCAACATCGACTTCGCCGACACGACCTGGTCCGCGACCTTGTGCCGCAGTGTGCGCAGCGCCTCGACCTTGCTCTTGGCGTCGGTGACCCGCCGCTTGGCGATCTCGGTCGCCTCGCGCACGCGCCGGTTCGCCTCCTCGGTCGCCTCGCGCACCCGGCGGTTGGCCTCGTCCGTCGCCTCGGCCACCCGCGCGTTCGCCTCGCTGATCGAGTTCTGCTTGCGCCGGTTGGCGTCCTCGACCGACTCCCGCTGGCGGCGTTCGATGTCGGCCTTCGCCTTCGCCTGCTCGTCGGCGACCTCGGCACGGATGGCCGCGGCCTCCTCGGTGGCTTCGCGCACGCGGCGTTCGGCCTCGGCCTTGCTGGCCGCCTCCTGCTCGGCCAGCTCGCGCATCGCCTCGGTGCGCCGAGTGGCCATCGCGATCTCGAAGTCCTCTTCGACCTTCGTGCGATGCTGCTCGGCCTCGGCGTCGAGCCGGTCGCGCTCCTCCTTGGCCTTGGTGAGGATCGACTCCGCCTCCGCGCGGGCGTCGGCGATCACCTTGCGGTGCTCGGCCTCCATCTCGCGGCGGCGCTCGGCGAGCTCGGTGAGGAGTTGTTCGTACCGCGCCCGCATCGCGCTGGCGTCGGCCTCGGCCTTGGCGCGGATGTGGCCGGCCTCGGCCTCGGCGCGCGCCTGCGTGTCGGCGGCTTCCTCCTGCGCGAGCCGCAGCATGCGCTGGAGACGTTCCGAGAGCCCCTCGATGGTCGTCGGCGGCTGGGCGAGCCGTTCGACCTGACCGCGGAGATCGTCGATCTCGATGCGGGCCGACTCGAGTTGCTTCGCCAGGTCGCCCGCCTGCGAGATGGCCGCGTCCCGGTCGGACGTGAGCATGCGGAGGTCGGCGTCCAGCCGCTCGAGATGTTCGTCGACCTGTGCCCGGCTGTATCCGCGCTTCTCGAAGTCGAAGCCGGCACCCAGCGGCACGAGCTCCCGTTCGTCGCCAAGGCTCATGACACCACCCTAACCGCACGCGTTCCCCGCACGCCGCCGAATGCGGTTGTGGCGCCGTGGCGTTTCACAAGGGGTTCACGGCCCGGCCCGTGGCGGGGTCGTCGGAGAGGTGCGCGCATGCGGCGTGTGCAGGGTGAACGCGGGACGTTCGGACCTGCTCGACGTCGATTGACCGGGCGGCCAACCAAGCGCATTCTGGACGCGGGGAACGCCCGGCAGCGGCGGTCCCCGGCGGTGGGCACACCGACGTGCTCGCCGTGGGCCGACCTCTTGGAGGTGATCACGATGACCGGACCGTCGACCAATCCGGTGCGTCCGTGGACCCGGCCGCACGACTGGGCCGAAGTGGTACTCGGTGCGGTGTTGGCCCTGTCGCCGATATGGCTCAGCACCGACACCGCCGCCGCGTGGACCATGGTGGTGCTCGGCGCCCTCATCGCCATCGACGGGCTCGTCTCGCTCGCGATGCCCGGCATGATCGTCGGTGAGGGAATCCAGGTGGTGCTCGGTGCCCTCGCATTCCTGTCGCCGTGGGTGATGGGCTACACGGGATTCATGGGCGCCGCATGGACGTCCTGGATCATCGGCGGACTGACCGTGCTCGTCGGCGCGGCAGCGGTACCGGTGGCCAGCGCGGCACATCGGATGGCCGGTCAGCACTGAGTCCGGCCCCGCGGGTGACGGGCAGGGCGACGACGCGCACGGCGTGCCCGACAACGCCGTGCGCGGTTCCACGCCCCGTACCGGATTCGCGCCGCCCTTGACGACGGTTCTGCCGCCGCCTCCGACGCCGCTTCCCACCCCGCCTCTGACTGACGCCGGTCCGAGAGTTCGCCCCGACGAGGACACCCATGCCACGCCGTGCCGCCACCCCGAGCGAGCCAGCCGACGGCTCCGAGCCGTCCGACGACACCGATCCCGACGGACTCGGAACCCGATCCGAGTGCGCGCAGCCGTCCTCGGCGCGCGAGCGCATCCTGTCGGCGGCCGAGGAACTGTTCGCCGAGCACGGGTTCGACGCCACTCCCACCTCGCGTATCGCCGCACGAGCGGGCGTGCCCAAAGGTCTGGTCCACTACTACTTCCGCCGCAAGACCGACCTGTTGGCGGCACTCGTGGAGCGGCTTCCAGACGAGCATGTCGAGGCCGATCGCGTGGTCGTGCGGGGAGACATCGCCGAGAGTCTGCGCAGGCTCGTCGCCGAACTCGACCGCAGGCTCGCCGGATCACGCGTCCTGTCCCACCTGCTGTGGCGGGAGGCCGACACCCACCGCGCCGTCGCCGCCGCGTTGCAGGAGCGCTACGACACGCTGGTCACGCAGGTTCGCGCGGTCATCCTCGCGGCAGCGGGAGCGGGCACGCTCGCCACCGCCGACGTCGACAGTGCCGCGGGCTTGCTCGCACTCGCCGTCAGTTATCGGCACGCCACGGCGCGCCATGACGGAGGGCCGCACGACGAGATGGACCGCCAGCTGACGTTCCTCGCCGGCGCACTGACGTCCCGGTGAGGCGTCCTCGTCAGGCGGGCTGCACCAGTTCGACCAGCACCCCGCCGGCGTCCTTCGGGTGGACGAAGTTGACCCGGCTGCCCGCGGTGCCGCGCTTGGCCTCGGGATACAACATGCGCAGCCCCTTCGAGCGCAACGACTCGGCCGCCGCCTCGACGTCCGTCACGCGGTAGGCCAGTTGTTGCAGGCCGGGACCCTTGGTGTCGAGGAACTTGGCGATGGTGGAGTCCGCGCGCAGCGGGGCGAGCAGCTGCACGGCGGGTCCGCCCTCGTCGCCGGGCGCGTGCAGCATGGCCTCACGCACGCCCTGCTCCTCGTTGACCTCCACGTGGCTGGCCTCGAGACCGAACGTGTCGGCGTAGAAGGCGATCGCCTCGTCCAGGTCGGCCACGGCGACGCCCACGTGGTCGACGGTCGTGATGAACGGCGTCAGCGCCGCGGTTGCCTGCTGCATAGCGGCAGGATAGGCCGGTGGCGCGGGGCTCGGGGGTGCGCTTGTTCACATCGCGGTGCGCGCCTCACGGCGGGGGCCGGACGGTGCCGGAGCGGTATCGTCTTCGCGGGAGCGCCGCACGTGCAGGCGGGGCAGCGTCGTCAACGCTTGGAGGAAGAGAAGTGTCCGGTTCCGTGATCCTGGGTGCGGCCCGCACACCGATCGGTCGGTTGCTCGGCTCGTTGAAGGACTTCTCGGGTGCTCAGCTCGGTGGCGTCGCCATCAAGGCCGCGCTCGAGCAGGCCGGAGTCGCACCGGAGAAGGTGCAGTACACGATCATGGGCCAGGTCCTGACCGCCGGCGCGGGCCAGATCCCCGCGCGGCAGGCCGCCGTGGCGGCGGGAATCCCGATGGACGTGCCCGCGCTCTCGATCAACAAGGTCTGCCTGTCCGGACTCGACGCGGTGGCGCTGGCCGACCAGCTGGTGCGCGCGGGCGAGTTCGACCTGATCGTCGCGGGCGGACAGGAGTCGATGACGCAGGCTCCGCACCTGCTGCCCAAGTCGCGGTCGGGCTTCAAGTACGGCGACACGACGCTGGTCGACCACATGGCGTTCGACGGTCTGCACTGCGCGTTCGACCAGGTCGCGATGGGGGTGTCGACGGAGAAGTACAACGCGCGCTACGGCCTGACCCGCGAGCAGCAGGACGAGTTCGCCGCGCGATCGCACCAGCGTGCGGCGAAGGCCATCGCCGACGACGTGTTCGCCTCCGAGATCGCGCCCGTCGAGGTGCCGCAGCGCAAGGGTGAGCCGGTGGTGTTCGACACCGACGAGGGCGTGCGCGCCGACACGACCGCCGAGTCCCTCGCGAAGTTGCGGCCCTCGTTCGCCGCCGACGGCACGATCACGGCGGGCTCGGCATCGCAGATCTCCGACGGCGCCGCCGCGGTCGTCGTGGCGAGCCGGGAGATGGCCGACAAGCTCGGCATCGCCCCGTTGGCCGAGATCGGTGCGCACGGCGTGGTCGCCGGGCCCGACGCGAGCCTGCACGAGCAGCCGTCCAATGCCATCAACGCCGCCCTCGCCAAGGCGGGACTCGACACCGGCGCACTCGACCTCGTCGAGATCAACGAGGCGTTCGCCGCGGTCGGTCTCGTGTCGAGCGAGAAGCTCGGTCTCGACCCGGAGATCGTGAACGCCAACGGCGGTGCGATCGCGCTCGGCCACCCGATCGGCGCCTCCGGTGCGCGGCTGGCCGTGCACCTGGTGCACGAACTGCGCAGACGCGGCGGAGGTCTCGGTGCCGCCGCGCTGTGCGGTGGCGGTGGCCAGGGCGACGCCCTGCTGATCAACGTCCCGAACTGAGCGACGTTCCCTGCTGAGTCGCATTCCCGGCTGAGTAGCGTTCGCGGCGGGGTTACGCCGGTTCCGGCGCCTCGGTGGGCAACAGCCGTGCGGCGACGTCGTTGATGGCCTCGAGGGACTGCAGCACCAGCGGATGCTCGGCACCGCCCCGGCGCGTCGCGGCGACCACCCGTCGCGCCGGGGCCGGATCGCCGGACAGCGGCACGCGTACGACGGGCCGGTCGTCGTGGAGCCGGGCCAGCCGCGGCACCAGGATCACGCCGAACCGCAGGGCGACCAGCGCCGCTCCCGTGTCCCACTCGTCGGCGTAGTGCGCGATGTTGGGGGAGAAGCCCGCCGCGGTGCACGCCGTGCGCACCAGATCGTGGTAGGCGCTGCCGGGACGTCCGACGATCCAGTGCTCGTCGGCTGCTTCCGCGAGCGTCACGCGGCGGCGCCGGGTGAACGGATGGTCCTCCGGCACGACGAGGTCGAGGGGATCGTCGAGCAGTGGGCGCTGGTCGAAGCGCTCGTCGCCCGTGGGCGGTGTGTCGGCCGTGTTGATGACCAACGCCAGGTCGGCGTCGCCGGCGAGAAGTAGGTCGAAGCATCGCCGTGGCTCGGCTTCGATGACCCGGACGCGCACGTGCGGGTGCCGGTCGCGCAGGGTCGCGGCCACGGGCGGCAGCAGATGCGTCGCGGCCGTCGAGAACCCGCAGACGGTGAACGGGCCGCTGGGTTCGTCCGCCAACGCCGCCAGCTCGGCGTAGGCGCGGGTGGCCTGGGCCGAGAGCGCATCCACGTGCCGCAGCAGGGTGCGGGCCGCGGTCGTCAGCTGAACGCCGCGGCCGTGGGCCTCGATCAGCGGCACGCCGAGTTCGTCCGAGAGCTGTCGCAGTTGGTACGAGACCGCGGACGGGGTGTAGTGCGAGGCCGCCGCGGCTGCCGTGACGGTGCCGTGCTGAGCCACGAGCTGCAGCACGCGCAACTTTGGATCGAGCATGCAATCAGTTTGCACGGTCCTGTGCGGAAACGTTTGATTCCCTTCAGCAGACCGCGTCGGCACGCTGGACGCCGTGATGCGGAGATTGCCAGCTGCTTCCCCTGGTCGTGGCCTGATGCGGGGGTCGGCCGCAGCCACCGGCGCCTACCTGCTCGTCGTGTTGACCTTCGGCGCCTACCTGCCGAGCACGCTGTACCCGGCGTACCAACAGGACTTCGGGGCCGGCGACCTGACAATGACGCTGGTGTACGCCACGTTCGCGCTGGTCAGCGCCCCGGCGCTGGTGCTGTTCGGGCAGGCGGCCGACGTGGTCGGTCCCCGGCCGGTGCTGCGGGGCGCGGTGGTTGTCGCGGCGGCCGGCTCGGCGTCGTTCGTGTTCGCCTCGGACATCGGGTGGCTGGTGGCCGGCCGCGCCGCGCAGGGACTCGCGCTCGGGGCGGCCACGGCGGCGGCGAGTTCACTCACCGCCGTGCACGCCGGCCGCCGGGTCGACGGCGCGGCGCTGGCCGGCATCGCGTTCGTGGGTGGCACCGCGGCGGGACCGGTGGTCGGGGGACTGATGGCGCGGTACGTACCGGCACCCGAGACCGTGCCGTTCGCCGTGCATCTCGTCCTGCTGGCGGTCGGCTGGCGCCTCGTGTCGCGGCTCGGCACCACGGCGTCCGGGATGACCGTGGCACCCGTCGGCGCGCCGCACCGGGCGTGGCGTCCCACGGTCCCGCGGATTCCGCGGGCGATCCGGCGTCTGTTCGTATCCGCTGCGGTCACGGGTTTTCTCGCCTGGACGGTCGCTGGGTTGTTCCTCGCGATCATTCCCACGTTGCTCGAGCGCTCCGGGCCCGCCGACCCCGCGGTCACCGGGGCGATCCTGGGTTCGGTGCTGCTCTGCTCGGTGGCCACGCAACCCCTCGTCGGCAGGGTGGGCGTGCGTGGTGCGCAGATCGCCGGGGCCGCGGCGTTGTTGACGAGCCTGGTGGTGCTGGCGGTGAACGCTGGCGGTTCGACGGCCACGACACTCGCCGCGGCCGTGATCGCGGGCGTGGGCCACGGGCTGGCCTACGGCGGTGCGTCGGCTGCGGTGGACGCCGTCGCACCCGTCGCGCACAAGGGTGCGATCACCGGAGCCCTGCACGTGGCGTTCTACCTCGGGTCCGGGTGTCCAGCCGTGGTGGTCGGCCTGATCACGCTCGTACACCCGCTGCCGACGGCAACGTCGTGGGTGGCCGCGGCAGCCGCGATAGGGACCGTCGGGGCGGCGGCGTCCGTGGTCGCGATGCAGCGGCCCGCAACAGCTCCCGAGGGCCCCATAGTTGCGTTCAACGCAACTATGGGGCCCTCGGGAGCAACACGTGGCGTACGCCGTGCACTGCCCGAGCGTGTGGAGGGCCGGTGTCCCGCGGCTGGCGCGCCACGGACGTTGCTGTCGGCGGGCGCTCAGGCCGGGGGACGGCAGCGGATGACGGTGACGTCGCCGGACAGTTCCAGCTCGCCGGCTCCGTAGGGCACGACGACCGTGTCTCCCCGCGAGACGGGGACGGCGGCGCGCTCGGAGGCGAGTGCGCCACCGCCGTCGACGACCACGAGGACGGCGAACGACGGGGCCAACGTCGTCGTGGGCCGCGGGCGTAGGCGGTCGGCGCGGAAGAACCCGTCGGCGGGTGCTGCCAGCAGCTCGGCCGCGGTGTCCGGCTCCCCGGTGTGCCGGACGAGCGTGGAGAGCCGCTCCGCGTCCCAACCCGAGGTGTCGAGCACCTGCAACGCCGTGTCGAAGCCGATGCCGAGATGTCCCTTCTCCGGCGAATCCAGGAAGTCGCGCCACTCCATCGTCAGGGAGAAGTCGGTCGGCTGCTGCAGCTCGACGACGAACACACCCGCGCCGATGGCGTGCGGCAGCCCGGCCGGGATGACGACGGTGTCGCCCGGCGCGACCGGTACCGCGTTGAGGGCCTCGAGCATGGACGGCGCGTCCTGGTCGCGCACCCAGTCCCGCACCGTGTCCGGGGACTGCGTCTCACGGAATCCCGTGTAGACGGTCGGATCCTCGCTGCTGGTACCGACGACGATCCACGCCTCGGTCTTGCCGAAGTGCGAGTCGAAATGGGCGCGGGCGAACCGGTCGTCGGGGTGGAAGTGCACGGGCAGGCGCTGCCCGGCGTCGAGAAGTTTCACCAGCAGCGCCGTGGAGTCGCCGAACCTGCGCAGATGCGC
Organism: Prauserella rugosa; assembly: GCF_000719975.1. GTDB lineage: Bacteria > Actinomycetota > Actinomycetes > Mycobacteriales > Pseudonocardiaceae > Prauserella > Prauserella rugosa. The sequence continues at coordinate 2,502 of NZ_JOIJ01000037.1, read as the reverse complement.
ATCGCCCAACCACCCGCGCGGATCGTCACACACCGCGTCCCGGAGCCATCGCCCGTCGGGCAGTCGGCTCAGCCCGTCGGTGTCGCTCGCGAACATGCTGGTGGTGGAGGCGACCCAGTCCTCGGGGCCGTACTCCCGGGCGTCCCCGCCACGAAGGTCGGCGATGGCCGCCCCGCCACGGTAGAACTGGGGCGGCTGGTTCGCGGGCAGAATGATCGGTTCGAGTGGCACGGCCAGTACTGTAGGGCAGGCCGCGCGCTCAGCCCCAGACCTTCGCCGCGGTTTCCACGATCAGCTCGAGTTTGCGAATCTCCTGCTCCTCACTGAGGTCGTTGCCCTCCTCGGTGGAGGAGAAACCGCACTGCGGAGACAGGCACAACTGGTCCACGTCGACGTACTTCGACGCCTCCTCGATGCGCCGCTGCAGGTCCTCCACCGACTCCAACTCGCCACGTTTCGTCGTGACCAGGCCGAGCACGACGTACTTACCCTTCGGCACGTACCGCAGCGGTGCGAAACCACCGGACCGCTCGTCGTCGAACTCGAGGAAGTAACCGTCCACATTGAGCTCGTTGAACAGCGCCTCCGCCACGAAGTCGTAGCCGCCCTCCGCGACCCACGACGACCGGAAGTTGCCGCGGCACAGGTGCGTCGTGATCGCCATGCCCTCGGGCTTGGCGGCGATCGCCGCGTTCATCGTCCGGATGTTGCGCAGATGCAGGGTCTGCGGATCGAAGCCCATCTCGGCCACCAGCTCACGCTGGGTCGGGTCGTTGAGGTAGGCCAGGCTCGTGTCGTCGAGCTGCAGGTACGTGCAGCCGCGCGCGCCGATCTCGGCGATCTGCTTCGCGTACGCCGCGCCCAGGTCGTCGAAGAAGTCGTCCAGGTTCGGGTAGACACTCTCGTCGACGGACGCCCTGCCCCCGCGGTAGTACACCATGCTCGGGGAGGGGATCGTCAGCTTCGGCGTCACGGCCGGCCCCGAGCCGGTGGAGTTCCCATCGTCCACAACGGACTTCAAGTAGTCGAAGTGGTCGCCGAAGATCGTGCGACTCAGCCCCACCTTGCCGTCGACCGTCAGTCCCGACGGGCTGAACTCCAACTCCCCGTCCGCATTACGGAACTTCACCTGCAACTTCTCGTCGCTCTTCGACACACCGTCGAGCTGATAGATGAAGTCCATGTGCCACGACGCACGCCGGAACTCACCGTCCGTCGCCGACCTCAGCCCCACCCGGCGTTGCATGTCCACCACCGAACGGATCGCCTCGTCCTCCACGGCCTTCAGCTCGTCCGCGGTGATCGCACCCTGCGCGGCCTTTTCGCGCGCTTTGTGCAGTTCCGGCGGCCGCAGAAGGCTGCCGACGTGGTCTGCGCGGAACGGCGGTGTCTGACGCTGACTCATACCCGAATCGTCACATACGCATATCCGGTCATCAATGCGTCAGCTGTGTGGTTCTTCCGGGTGCGGGGTGGGGGAGCTGGTCCGGTGGTGGGGTTGGTGGTGTCTGGGGGTGGTTGGGGTCGTTTCATCTCGTGTTGATTTGGTGGGGGATTCGGTGGGCGTATCGCTTCGGTTGCTGATTTGGTGAGTGCGGTTTGCCGTGGGGGTTTTCGTCTCGGTGGGTGCGGTTTGTTGTCGGGGTTTTTCGTCTCGGTGGGTGCGGTTTCACTTGTGGGTTTTTCGCCTCGCCGGCTGGGCAGGTCTCTGGGATGGCGTTTTTCCGCTTCGCTTTATCCTGTCGAACCTGGCTTTTTGTTTATCACGCTGCAGGCAGGGCGCAAGGTTGGGGTTTGGGTGTTCCGTTGGGGTGGGTTGTTGCGCCCTGCCTGCAGCGTGATGGGGTTTGGCCAGGTCGACGGGATGGCGCTTCGCTTACCGGGGGCGACTCTATTGGATGATGGTTGGTCGTCCACTTGTTCGGTATCGTTTTAAGCGTGGATGAGCATGGGGGATTTTCTACGATCGCCGCTGAATTAAGGTCGCGGCGGGCTCGGGTTGATGCTGACGAGATGACGTTTCTCGCCTCGCTGGCTTCTGACGAGCTGGAGTGGCGGGGGCTTGCTGAGGAGTTGGCTCCGGAACTTCGTGTCTCGCCTGTCGAGGTGGAGAAGCGGATCCGCAACGCCGTCGACTTGAGTCAGCGGATGCCTCGGGTGTTGGAAGCGATGCACGATGGTCAGGTCGAGCTGTATGGAGCCCGACGGGTCCTTGCCGTGACGGAGCCGCTGTCCGATGAGCATGCCCGGCAGGTGGATGCGTTGTTGAGCGACAAGCTCGCCTCGGCTCCCGCCACCTCATGGCAGCCACGCAACCTGGCTCAGCACGCGGCGCGACTGGTCGAGAAGGTCGACCCGGGTGGGCAAGCGGAGTGGGCTCGGATGGCCCGGGCTGGGCGGCGCGTGGAGCTTGATCACGGGCCCAACGCGCAATCCCGACTCACCGCCGAGCTGCCCTCCGAGGTCGCTTCCGCCTGCTATGCCCGTGTTGATGCGATGGCA
>NZ_JOIJ01000036.1 GCF_000719975.1 Prauserella rugosa | reverse complement strand
AATCCGAGCCCATTGAGCGTCAGTGAGCACCGCAGAACGTGACATGCGATCAACAATCCCCCCTCTCACCACAGATCTTTAGGAGACACGCCCTAGGTGCGAGCAGCGGGCGTACCCGATGCGGATGTCCGCGCTCGCCGTGTCCGCGGGGATCGGCGTCGGCGGCGGCGTGCCCGGCCGCCACGGCTGCCCCGGTCCGCGGTCGGCCGAGGTTGGCACGCGCAGTTCCTTCGCCAGTCGATCCACCTTGGTGAACCGGCCGGTGTGGTAGGTCCCGGCGACCGCGCCGGAGCGGGACAGGCAGGGCGAACCGGGCTCGGCGAGGCAGCGCGGGCACGGGTGCCGCTCGACCTCATCGGCGTCGGACAGTGCGGCCGGTTCGATGCCCTCCATCCCTGAATCGCCTCAGAAACGTTTCTCAGAAACGGATGAGAGATCGTTTGTGTACGGGCCTCGACCTTTGGGTGCCGGTTGCGAGCCGGGTTCAGGGGCCAACCGGCACGTTCGTGTGCAGGAAGGCGAGTTGGTCGGTGATGACCCGCTCGAACTGTTCGCCGTCGTAGATGTCGAAGTGCTTGACCGGGTAGCGAAGGATCTCGCCGTGGGCTGCCTTTGCGGCGTGGCGAAGGGTCGCGCCGGCGGGTGCGACGGTGTCGCCGTCGCAGACACAAAACAGGATCGGGCACCGGATGTCGCGGATCCGCCTGCCCGGAACGTCGAACGGGATCGTGAATGCCACCCGGGCGGGTACGTCGTTGCGGTAGTCCTGTTCAGCCAAACCGGACGCCGTGAGAAGTCCGATCACTTCGCCGACGACGTCGCCCGCGTGATCGGACGCGACCATCAGACCGACCTCGCCAGGCCGGGCCGCGACCTTCACACGCACCGGCGGACGCCCCAATGCGTGAGCAACGGTATCCCTGGCAGCGGCGGCGACCAGCCGAGCGGTCGAGCGCACGGAGCGCTGCCGGACAGATGCCAGACCGTCGGTGAAAGGGCACTGCACGATCGCGGCGATCACCCCGTGATCCTCGGCGGCGGTGGTGATCGCGTGCCCCCCTGCGAACGAGGTGCCCCACAGCACGACCCGGCTACCGTCGATTTCGGGCAGAGACCGGGCGAAGGCCACCGCCGCGCGCCAGTCTTCCCGCTGGCGGCGGATGCTGAGCAACTCGCGCGGCTGCCCTTCACTGTCGCCGAAGTGGCGATAGTCAAAGACCAGGCAGGCGTAGCCCGCGGCCCGGAACCGCTCCGCGAAGGCCCCGAGCCGCAGTGTCTTCACCGCACCGAGGCCATGCGCCATGACCACTACCGGTGGCGGGCCGGCCTTCGCGGTAGTGGCCGGGAGGTAGAGCCAGGCGTGGCAGTGGTCAGTACCGGACGGGAAGAGCAACTCGCGACGTTCGGGCACAGCGGCGTCGGTCATCTCCGAACCCTTCTTGATTGTCATTCAAGACAGGTTGGCTGCTTCTTGAATACCTGTCAAGATGCAGGCGTGCCCCGCAACCGACGCCCGGTCCCCAAACAACAGAAGCGAGACGAGCTGCTGGCCGCCGCCGCCCAGTTGCTCATCGCCGATGGCTACGAGGCCACCTCGATGAGCCGGCTCGCCCAGCACGCCGGCGTCACACCGAACACGCTCTACTGGTACTTCCGCGACAAGGACGAGTTGCTGGTAGCAGTCGCCGACCTCTACCTTCAAACACTGCTCACCGAGCATGCCTCGCTGGCCGCCCGCTCCCTCGCCGAGCAGTTCCTGTGGCTGATCGAGCGACTGCGCCCGGTCAAGCACCTGGTCGCCACCGTGCACAGCCGAGTGGCCATCTCGCCCGCTGTCCGCGACTGGCACACCGGCTTCCACCAGACCTTCGAAAACCTCTTCGAGCGCCAGCTCCCCGGCCCGCTGACCACCGAACACCGTGCCGCCGAGATCGCCGGAGCGACCTTCGCCCTCGAAGGCGCGATCACCCACGACCTCGACGACACCACCACACGACAGCTCTGCCAGATCACCGCCGAACACCTCCACCGCGCCGCCACCTCGACGTAAGCCCACCCACACACCGGGCCTTAGACGAGATCACGCGCGGTGTGCCGATCGCGAAGGCCACGCTTGCCCAGCACTGTCTCCAAGCGGGGCCGCAGCGGTCAGAACAAGGTGTCGCGCACTCGCAACGGCCGGTATCCAGTCGGGCCGAGCTGGGCGAGCTCATCTTCGATGTCGACGTCGATGGCACCGAAGAAGTTGATGTTCTGGTCTGGGCCTCCAGATGCCGGCCGCGGCCGGCACCCTGATGGGCAGAGAGCAGGTCCCTCTTCAACGCGTGCAGCGATTCGCCCTTGTTCAGCTGCCGCGAGATCTTGCACCGGTAGACCGGGTCAGCAAGGAACTAGGCGGTCAGGAGCGGGGCGCGGTCCCGTCGGGGGCGTGGCCGAAAACCTGCCAGCCGCCCTCGATGTCGTCGTACTCCAGGTCATAGCTGGTGTTCTCGCGCAGCAGCCAGGGCCGGGCCTGGCCCGGCGGCACTCTCGGCCAGCAGTACCGGATTCTCCTCGGCGGTGAGCACCTGCCAGCGTCACATTCCGCGTTCCGGCTCGATCTCCCGGACCAGCAGCAGCGCCTCAACGCGGTAGGTGGCCGGGTACTGCGGCACGGCTCGCACCCACAACTCCGGCGCCTCCGGTGTGCGCAGCACCAGATACCGGTGCTGGGTCTGCCACGGCAGCGGCATCGCCTCCGCGGCCTGCTGGTCGTTGCTTAGCAGCGCACACCGTCTGCCAATAAAGAAATCGCCCGCGATATCGCTGCATTCGCCATCGATTCGGGCTGCCTGGTGGTCGGCGTAGAGGAGGACAAGGACACCCAGACCTTCACCGTCCGCCCGGTGGCCCTGAACGGATTGGCCGAGAAGGTCGACCAGATCGCACGCACCCACTGTGACCGCCACTGTTTGTCACCTGCCCCCCATTCCCGATGACCAAGACCCCACACGTGGAGTGTTGCTGGTCGAGGTCCCGGCGAGCCCGTTGGCGCCGCACATGGTCGATCACGCCTACTGGGGTCGTAACGACACCACCAAGCACAAGCTCAGCGACAACGAGGTTTACCGCCTCCACGCGGTGCGACGCGCACGGGACCTCACCATCCATGACCTCATCGAGAAAGAGATTGCCCGCGACCCGGTCCCCATCCCTGACCGACACAATGCTCACCTGTTCGGCGTGGCGCAGCCGCTCGGAAGTCGCGTCGATCTGCTCACCGATGTGCTCGAGGAGCAGCAGTTCGACGAGCTCGTCCTGCAAACACTCTGGAACAGCAACACTGACAGGTCGCGAGTCTGGGAATACCTGCAGACGCACGAACTCCGCGCGCCGGGGCGGGGATGGGCATCGTCGAGACTTTTCGCGCGGGTTCCACCGGCTGATCTCAATCCTGACCTCGAGAGGCAGCTCCTCGATGTCGAGATGTCCGATGACGGCGCCATTACCTGCTACACCGGTGGTGCCTCGGCCATCGGACGTGACGGCAAGGACTGCCTGCTCGTGCCGAACATGATCGCTGCGCCCCACGGCCTGGCCGCGCTGGCAGGCAAGGTCGGCGCCACGTACGGCTACAACGGCCGCTGGCTGATCGGCGTGGGCGCAACCAACATGCAAGGCAAGCAGAGCTCACGCGCACAGAATGTCATGTCGCTCTCAGAATTCCCCGCGTTCAGCGAGCCGAGCTATGTGTACGGGACCGAAGCCTCCACCGTCGAGCTCGTGGAGGATCCTCGCAGGATCACTCAGGCTGTGCTGTTTCGCTTGCTGCGCGCGCTCGGCGAATCCGCTGACCAACTGGATGCCATCTCCTGAGAAGGCTTCAGAGCTGGTCGTAGATCTCGCGCCGGTGGCCGAGGTTGCGGATGGCCTCCCCATGCCACGCTGCCCCGGAACTGAGCAGAGGTTCCAGCGCGCGGCGTCCGCCGGTGTTCTTGGTCAGGATCGGGGCATGGCCGCCTCCGGCTGACCGGACGGATCCGGTCACTCCTCGACACTGCCCTTCGGCGGCCGTTTCGGCAGTCGAGAACCCAGGATCTCGGCTGCCTTCCGGTCGCTGGCCGCCACCCAGGCCGCGTACACGCGGAGCGTGGTCGCTCCTCCTCCACCGTGCCCGAGCCGACCGGCCACCGTGCGCAAGTCCACGCCCGCGGTCAGCAGCTCGGTGGCCGAGTAGTGCCGTAGCGCGTGCAGGTGTGTCTTGATACCCAGCCGGGTCGCCATCTTCTTGTAGCGATTCGACACCGCGTCAGGCGGATACGGCTCTGTCAGGTCACCTCGCGCGCCGGTGAAGACGTACGATTCCTCATCCCACACAGCCTCGAGCTTCTCGAACAGCTCCTGGCAACGCTTCTTGTGTTCCCGCAACAACACGACCGTTTCGGTATCGAGCGCGATCCGGCGGATCTGATGCGTCTTCGTGTCCTTCTCCTTGCCGATTCCGCGCACCGTCGTGTAGCTGCTCCGCACATCCACGACGCCTTCATCGAGGTCGACTCTGGACCACCGGAGTGCGCAGACCTCCCCGCGACGCATACCGGTCGTCATCACCAGCCACACCAACGTGCCCCAGGCCTCGTCGAGCCCGAATGCCTTCTCCACAAGCTTGGCCGCCTCGTCCGGCGACGGCGGATCCGGCCGGGGAGCAGGCTGGCGCGGGCGCTGTGCAACCTTGGCGGGACTCGAGTCGATCCACTCCCACCGCACCGCGGCGTTCAGCACACCACTGATGATCGCGTGAATCTGCCGCACCGACGCCTGAGCCATCGGCCTGCACTCATGGGACTTGCACTTGGACTTCTTGCAGTCGTGCTCGTCGCCGGACTTGTGCTCGATGTACGGCAGACCGTCACAGCGGCGCCGGCACCGACGCAACTCCCCGTACAACGTCTCCAAGTTCCGCGCGCTCAGCTTGTTCACCGGCATCTCACCGAGCGCGGGACGGATCGTGCGCTCGATGTAGCCCACGTACGCATGCCGCGTCGTCGGCTCGATGTCACTACTGCGCAACCACTCGTCGATGGCATACGAGAACGAGACGTTCGTACTCGGCACCCGCTGCTTATCGACCTGCGACTGCAGCTTGGTCATCACCTTGTCCGCACGCCGGTACGCCGCCTTGTCCGTACCCGGCACAGTCTCCGACAAGTAGATCTCCTTGCCGGTCACCGGATCGACACCCGAGTACACGCGCACCTGCAGCGAACCACCGCGGCGCCGGATGTTGCCGCGACCCCGCCGGTCACTGCCGTTCTCAACCCCAGCCATGCGTCCAGAGTCCGCCGCCCGCCAGCGCCGGTCAAGAACTCGGCCATGGACAAAGCCATGGACAAACGATCTTGACCTCGCGATCGGGATCGCGAACATGCAGGTCACAAGGGTGGGCCGGGTCGGACTTGAACCGACGGCCAAAGGATTATGAGTCCCCTGCTCTAACCAACTGAGCTACCGGCCCCTGACACCCGGCGGGTGCCGTCCGAACTATATCCACCCAGCTCCACCCTCGATGCAGCGGCGATACTCGTCGGCATGACCACGACCGACGCCGCCGCGCGCGCACCTCGTCTCGAGATCGAGTACTGCACCCGGTGCCGCTGGGTGATGCGCGCCGGATGGACCGCGCAGGAACTCCTGACCACCTTCCCGACCGCGCTGGGCGAAGTGGCACTCGTGCCCGGCACCGGCGGCGTGTTCGACATCCGCCTCGACGGCCGCACCCTGTGGTCCCGCAAGGCCGACGGCGGATTCCCCGAACTGTCAGACCTCAAGCGTAGGGTCCGCGACATCGTCGACCCCACCCGCGACCTCGGCCACTCCGACCGCAGGACGGGCGACGACCCGACAGGGAACTGACACTCCACCGGCCCGGCCGTGATCTTGCTTGACCGATGCACGGTTGTTTTTGACAAGTGATCCCGGTTACAGTTCCCTCATCCGACTCGAGAAGGGGACCGCAGCATGGCCGGCGTACGCGTACTCGTAGGCACCCGCAAAGGCGCCTTCCTCCTGACCGCCGACGGCACCCGCCGCGAGTGGAAGGTCGAAGGCCCACTGTTCGGGGGCTGGGAGCTCTACCACCTCAACGGCTCACCCCAGAACCCCGACCGCATCTACGCCTCCGCCTCCCTCGGCTGGTTCGGCCAGCAGATCCACCGCAGCGACGACGGCGGCACGACGTGGACACCGGTCGGCAACGAATTCCGCTACGACGGCGAGGTCGGCACGCACCAGTGGTACGACGGATCCCAGCGCCCGTGGGAGTTCACCCGCGCCTGGCACCTCGAACCGTCACTGTCCGATCCGGACACCGTGTACGCCGGTGTCGAGGACGCCGCCCTGTTCCGCTCGGTCGACGCAGGCCAGAGCTGGCAGGAACTCCGCGGCCTTCGCGGCCACGAATCCGGACCCGACTGGCAACCCGGCGCCGGCGGCATGTGCCTCCACACGATCATCCAGGACCCGCGCGACGCCGACCGCCTCCACGTCGCGATCTCCGCGGCAGGCGTCTTCCGCACCGCCGACGGCGGCAAGACGTGGCAACCCGCCAACCGCGGCCTCAACTCCGGCCAGATCCCCCAGCCCGAAGCCGAGGTCGGCCACTGCGTGCACAACCTCGCACGCCACCCGGCCCGCCCCGACACGCTGTACATGCAGAAACACTGGGACGTCATGCGCAGCGACGACGACGGCGCCACCTGGTACGACATCGGCGACGGACTGCCCACCGACTTCGGCTTCCCCATCGACGTCCACGCCCACGACGCCGACACGGTCTACGTCGTGCCCATCACCAGCGACGAGCAACACTTCCCCGTCGACGGCAAACTCCGCGTCTACCGCAGCCGCACCGGCGGCGGCGAATGGGAACCACTCACCCGCGGCCTGCCCCAGGAACACTGCTACGTCAACGTCCTGCGCGACGCCATGGCCGTCGACGAACTCGACGAGTGCGGCGTCTACTTCGGCACCACCGGAGGCCAGGTGTACGGCTCCGCCGACGCGGGCGACACCTGGCAACCCATCGTCCGCGACCTGCCCGCCGTCCTGTCCGTGGAGGTGCAGACGCTGCCATGACCGACACGACCACGGCCATCCGCATTCACCTGCCCACACACCTGCGCAAGCTCGCGAACCTCGACGGCGAACTGACGCTCGACGTGCCCGGCCCGGTGACCATCGGCGCCGTGCTCGACGTGCTCGAAGAGCGCTACCCGGTCCTCAAGGGCACCATCCGCCACCACGATGCGGGACGACGTCGCGCGTTCGTCCGATTCTTCGCCTGCGAGGAAGACCTGTCCCACGAACCCCAGGACACCCCGCTGCCCGAACCGGTCGTCCGCGGCACCGAACCGCTCATGGTCATCGGCGCCATGGCAGGCGGCTGAGCGTCGACGGCCGGGCGACACGACAACACAGCGACACGGCAACACCGCAGCACGACAACGCGGCGACCCGGCGGTACCGCGGTGAGCGGCTCAGTTCACGTGCACCGGGAGCTTCTCCACGCCGAACACGATCGACGTCTGCCGGAACTCCAGCTCCTCCGGGTCCACCGCCAGCCGCAGGTCGGGGAACCGCCGTACCAACGCCGCATACGCCGCACGCAGCTCCAACCGCGCCAGCTCCGCGCCCACACATCGATGCGCGCCGTACCCGAACGCCAGGTGCTGGGTCGGATCCCGCTGCGCGTCGAACGTGTCGAGGTCCTCGCCGAGCGCCCCGTCCCGGTCGGCACCCGAGAGCGACACGGCGACCATGTCGCCCTTGCCGATCGTCACGCCACCGACCTCGATGTCCTCCCGCGCGAACCGCGGGAACGCCACCTGGACCACCGTCAGATAGCGCAACGCCTCCTCGACGAACACCCGCACGGCCTCGTCGTCCTCCCGGACCCGGCGGAACGTCTCCGGATCCCGCAACAACACCAGTGCACCGAGCGAGAGCATGCTCGCCGTCGTCTCGAACCCGCCGGTCAACACACCGTCGGCCAGGCCGGCCAGCTCGCGGTCGTCGATCTCGTCGCCGTGCTCGCGGATGATCATCCCGATCAGCCCGTCACCCGGCTCCTCGCGCTGCTCCTTGACCACCTTCAGCAGGTACTCCAGCGACTCCGAGATCGCCCCCACGGCCGCACCCGCACCCGCGAACAGGTCGAACCGGGCCACCGCCAGATGCTGGAACTCGTCCCGCTCCGAGTACGGAACGCCCAGCAGCTCGCAGATCACCAACGACGGGATCGGCAGCGCGAACTCCTCGACCAGGTCGACCGGTTCGCCCCGCTGCGCCTTCTCCTCCATCGCGTCGAGCCGGTCGTTGACGATCTGCTCGATGCCCGGCCGCAGCCGCGACAACCGCCGCATCGTGAACTCCGGCGTCAACAGCTTGCGCAACCGCGTGTGCACCGGCGGATCCGCGAACCCCAGTCCACCCGGGTTGTCGTCCGGATCCATCCCCAGTTCGGCCATCAGATTGCCGAAATCGTTACTGAAACCCTTGCCGTCCCCCAGCACGGCCTTGGCCTCGTCGTAGCCGCTGACCAGCCACACGTTCAGGTCGAACGGCAACGGCAGCTTCCGCACCGGCTCCGTGCGCCGCGCCTCCGCGAGCTCCCGCACCGGATCGAGATCGTCCCGCCGCAACGCCATCAGCGCCGAATCGGGCAGCACTTTCTGCAGGTCGAGGCCGCCCTTGCGCTGCGCACGCGCCAGATACCGCCGCGTGACCCACCCCGTGATGCGCGATCGAAGTTTCCCCACGCCACGACGGTATCAACTCACCCGTACCGGTGACCCGCCGGTCGACACCAACACAGCCCGCCTACCCTGGGACACCACACCCCACCGGTCCACTTCGGACGAATCCGTACCGTAAGGTCACCCTCCGTGAGACTCGGTGTGTTCCTCCTCGGCGCGACGTTCGGCGACCAGGACCCCGGCGACGCGTTACGCACGGCGGCCGAGAGCGTCGTCGCCGCCGAAACGGCCGGCTTCGACGAAGCGTGGATCGCCGAACACCACTTCATGACCTACGGCACCTGCCCTTCGGCGATCACGTTCGCGGGCCACGCCCTCGGCGCCACCGACCGCATCACCGTGGGCACCGCCGTGAGCGTCCTGTCGACCGTCCACCCGGTCGCGCTGGCCGAACAGACCCGCATGCTCGACCAACTCTCCGGTGGCCGCTTCGCCCTCGGCGTCGGACGCGGCGGCCCCTGGATCGACCTCGACGTCTTCGGCACCGGCATCGAACGCTACGACCACGGCTTCCCGGACGGCCTCGACGTCCTGCTGGGCGGACTGTCCGGCGACACCGTCCGCGGCGACGGGACCACCTTCACCTTCCCCGAGGTGCCGCTCGTGCCGCCGCCGCACACCCGGCCGCGCCCGCCGGTCACCGTGGCGTGCACGTCGCAGGCAACCACGGCACTGGCCGCCGCACGCGGCCTGCCGATGCTCCTCGGCATGCACATCGGCACCGAGGAGAAGAACCGCATGCTTGCCACCTACGCCGACGCGGCCCACGCCGCCGGCCGCGACCCGGCCGGTGTCGCACACACCTCGGTCGTGCTGGCTTACGTCGCCGACGACCGGGACACGGCGCTGCGCCACCTCCGCGAATCGCTCCCCCGCTGGCTCGGCCCCGGACTGGCCGGATACGTCCCCGTCGCCGGCAGGTCACGCCCGTCCCGCGACCCGATCGAGTACGCCGAGACCCTGTGCCGGCTGCATCCGGTCGGCAGTCCCGAGGACTGTGCGGACCACCTGCACGAGCACGTCACCGCCACGGGCGTCGACCGCGTGCTGATGATGGTCGAGGGCGGCGGCTCCCGCGCACGCACACTGGACACCATCCGTCGCCTCGGCGCCGAGGTGCTGCCCGCGGTGCGCGAGAGCCGCCTGCCTGCTCAGCAGTCCCTGAGCTCCGGGCTCTGATTCAGCAGCTGACCGCGGACGGACACGAACTCGCGGTACTCGTCCCCGTCGACCGCACCCGGCCGGAACGCCGCGACCCGGTGGCAGTTCTGGAACGCCAGCCGCACCCCGAAGTGCCGCTCCAGCCCTCCGCGGATGGAATCGGACGCCAGCGCCCGCAGCAGCTGACCGCGCTCGGCCTCGCTCGGCGGCGGCGTCGCGTGGTCGGCGAAAGGTCCTCCCTCGGTCTCCAAGTCAGCGACCACGCCCGTGATGATCTCCCAGGCGTACGGCAGCGACTCCCGCACACACGCCACGAACTCGGCGTCGTCGACGTCTCCCCGCTCGGCACGCTCCAGCAGATCGGTGGGCACATTCAGCGACATGGGTCGGCCTCCAGCCTTCCTCGCACTCGGGATTGACGAAACACTCGCCGCGCCGTCGACCGACGGTGGGCGACCCTCCCAGTGCTACTGAAACCGATCTTCATGTGCAATAAAACGATCACGCCGCCACCGGGTCGGACCAGCAGCACCACCCGGGCGGGCGCGCGGCAGCCACAGCGTGCCACCGGCCGCCCACCCAGGCGGCCACCACCGAGCGAACCCCGCTGCACCGGAACCGGCCCGGCAACAGCAACAACGTCAACTACGGCGACTACGTCAACGACAACGGGAACAGCAACGGCAGGGGTACCGGAACAGGAGCAGGCTCAGGCCGGCGTCGCCGACGTCAGCCTCTCCTCGTCCGCGACGGCCACACTCCCCGCACTGCCACTCTCCACACCCACGGCCGCAGCCCGGTCGTCGGCCACGCCATCACCCGCAGCGCCATCAGCCGCAGCGCCATCAGCCGCAGCGCCATCAGCCGCGACACCGTCGCTCGCCACACCACCGGGCACGGCACGCGCCCGGTCCGCCGACGACACCGTGCCCGGCACGGCGACGATCACATCCGGCTCACCGTCGGACTCGGTGTGCCGCTGCTCCGGCACCGCCTCCACGGCCAGGGCCGCCTCCTCGTCGTCGCCCGGCTCGGTGAGATCGCCGACCGCGCTGAGGATCTCCCGGGTCTCCCGCAGCCGTGCCAGCAACGTGTCCTGCACGTCCTCCAGCTCGTTGACCCGCGCCGTGGCCCGCGCGACCATCTCGGCCGCCCGCTCCTGGGCGGTTGCGATCATCGCGTCGGCACGCTCGGCCGCCTCGGCCTCCCGCTGCTGGACCAGCCGTTCGGACTCGGCACGCCGCGCCGCCAACGCCTTGCCGAGCTCCTGCTCGGCCTTCTGCCGCCGGCGCGCGGACTGTTCGTCCAGCGTGCGGCGGCGCTGTGCGGCGGCGCGCTCGCGCTCGTCGAACTCCTCCTGGTTGATCCGCATCCGCTCGGCGAACTCGCTCTCCAGCTGCGCGCGACGGTCGTCCAGCTCGGCCAGCTTCCGCTCGTAGCGCCTGCGCAACCGGCGGGCGTCCTCGTCGGCTGCCGTGCGGGTCCGGTCGGCGCGCGTGCGGGCGTCCTGCACGATCTCCGCGGCCTCGACGTGGGCCAGCTCCACCATGCGCAGCATCCGCTCCGAGAGCCCGTCGGTCTCGACCGGCGTCCGGCACACGCGGTCGAACTTGTTCTTCAACGCGTCGTGGGCCGCCCGCAGCTCGGCGAGTTCCGCCGCCAACGCGTCCGCGCGACGCGCCTGTTGCGCGCAATCCGTTGCCATGGCGCGGTTTTGCTCCTCGAGCGCGGACAGGTGGCGATCAACGGCCGCGCGGTCGTAACCCGCGAACGTCATCCGGAACCGGTTCTGCGAAACGCCCATGTGCCAACCTCCGCTACGCATCAGCAACGTCCGCCGGGTGGATGCCACCACACGGACGCCTCGCCTCCCCCACTGGGAGGCAACGTGTGGACGGATCGGTTCGCCCGGCGTACCAAGGGAAAGTGACCGATGACGCGGCGAGCGTCGGCTACGGGCAGCCGACGATCACCGTCGTCGTCGACATTACCCGAACTCTCCGCCCGCCCGCCGCCGGTGATTCCGGTGGTGTCACGCCACATTCCGACAACGTGGAACACCCCGGACGCACGCGCCGCCACGCGCGGTGCGGCTCCGGTCGGGAGGGAGCGAGCATGGAGCCAGCGGACCTGACCCATCACGATTGCGTTGCCTTGATCGGCGATCGGGCACGTCACGTTACGGCGGCGATCTCGGTGGACGGCGGCGCGCCCGTTCCGCTGGCCGCCTACGCCTGTCCCGGCGGGGACCTGCTCGTGCCGACGGGTACCGATCCGACGTTGTCGCGCGCCGCCGTCAGCCGCCCCGTCTCGGTCGAGTTCACCGGCCCCGGCGGCGACGACGCGGACGAACTCGGTGGGCTGTGGACCATCAGCGGCACGGGACTGGCGCGGCGGATCACCCACCGCGACCGGCCTGCCGACGAGCATCCCCACGCCATGCTCTACGCCTTCGACAACGGCATCCGCGTGCTCATGGCCCGTCTCAGCGGCTACCGGCTCCCCACGGCTGCCATCCCGGTGCAGCGCACCACCACGCCCGCGACCGTGTCGACGAACGGGTCCACCACCGCAGCGACGGGCGACGATTGGCCCACCGTGCTCGTGGGTACTCGCGCGAACGGCGACGGAGAGCACGAAAAATCCCGGGCCGGTCGTGAATGACGTCCATCCACGACCGGCCCGGGATCATCGGGGGCGTACCTCAGGGAGGTCGGCGCACTCAGCGCAGCGGCGAATAGTGCTCCAGCATCTCGGCGAACACCTCGAACGCCGGCTTGGACACGCCGTAAGGCACCTCCAGGTGAATGCTGATCTCGAAGCCGAGATCGGCCACACCGTCGACGACCCGCTTGTAGAGGTCGACGAGTTCGCGCTTCTTGTCCTCGAAGGACATCTCGGCCAGGCGCGCGACGTACTCCTGCTCCTGCTTGACCACGTCGTTGCCCGGGTCCTGGATCAGCCAGTCGATCAGACCGAGCTTCGTCTCCACCTTCGGTACGAAACCGAACGACAGCAGGATGTCGGGACGGTGCTCGGTGCTCGCCGCGAATTCGCGCAGGAAACCCACGATCGCGTCGGAGTACAACAGCTGCGTCATCCCGTAGGTCGCGCCACGGTCGCACTTGAAACCGAACCGGCCCTGCTCGCCGTCCCTCGTCGGGATCAGAATGGCGCCCCGGTTGGGCACCACGTCGGTGAACTCGGCGAGCGCATCGGTCGGCGCCATGCCCGAGCCCTCGCCGTCGGCCATCGTGCGGGGCACGCCCACGAACACGATGCCGTCCATCCCTGCGCCGCGCAGGGCGCCGAGTCGCTCGGTGAGCTGGGGCTTGTCGTGGAACGCCGTGACCTGGGTGCACAGACCCCGCACGCCGTCCAGCTCGCCGCTGACCGTCTTCCAGAAGTCCAGAACGTCCATCCGGGGCTTCAGCTCCACGGGACGGTCGGACTCTTCCTCGATCATGCCCGGGATCATCAGGTGCTTGATCGCGCCGTCCAGGCCGGTTTCCTTCGCGACGCGGGCGACCTTCTGACCTTCCTCGATCGCGGCCTGGGTGCCGCCGTCGAGCTCGGGCGGAACCAGCTCAAGGGCAATGGTTTTCATGTCGAATCGCCTTCTCGGGTCCTCAACGTGCACGGACGATGATTGCCTGGGATACGGGTGCGTCCGGTCACGACCGCACGGACCCGCGTGGGCGGGAGGTGGTGGCCCCGGCACGGCACCGCGTCACGCGTCATGCGCTGACGCCGTGACGCCGTGCCGGTGCGACGAGGCCACCACCCACGCCTCACCCGTGAAGGAATCAGTACCGGTAGTGCTCCGGCTTGTACGGACCCTCGACGTCGACGCCGATGTACTCGGCCTGCTCCTTGGTGAGCTTGGTCAGCTTCACGCCGAGCGCGTCGAGGTGCAGTCGCGCCACCTTCTCGTCCAGGTGCTTCGGCAGGAGGTAGACGTCCTTGTCGTACTCGCCCGGCTTCGTCCAGAGCTCGATCTGCGCCAGCGTCTGGTTGGTGAAGCTGTTGGACATCACGAAGCTCGGGTGGCCGGTCGCGTTGCCCAGGTTCAGCAGACGACCCTCGGACAGCACGATGATCGAGTGGCCGTCCGGGTAGGTGAACTCGTGCACCTGCGGCTTGATCTCGACCTTCTTGACGCCCGGGGTGGCCTCGAGGCCGGCCATGTCGATCTCGTTGTCGAAGTGGCCGATGTTGCCCACGATCGCCTGGTGCTTCATCTTCGCCATGTGCTCGGCGGTGATGATGTTGAAGTTACCGGTCGTGGTGATGAAGATGTCGGCCGTCTCGACGACCTCGTCCAGCGTCGTGACCTGGTAACCGTCCATCGCCGCCTGCAGGGCGCAGATCGGGTCGATCTCGGTGATGATGACCCGGGCGCCCTGGCCGCGCAGCGACTCGGCCGAGCCCTTGCCCACGTCGCCGTAGCCGCAGACCACGGCGACCTTGCCGCCGATCAGCGTGTCGGTGGCGCGGTTGATGCCGTCCGGCAGCGAGTGGCGGCAGCCGTACTTGTTGTCGAACTTCGACTTGGTGACCGAGTCGTTGACGTTGATCGCCGGGAAGAGCAGCTCACCGGACTTGACGAGCTCGTAGAGCTTGTGCACGCCGGTGGTCGTCTCCTCGGTGACGCCCTTGATCTCCTTGGCCAGCCTGGTGAAGCGGCCCTTGTCCTTCTCGAGCGACTTGCGCAGCGTCTCGAGGACGACCTTGAACTCGGCCGGGTCGTCGTCGGTCGGCTGCGGCACGGCGCCGGCGGCCTCGAACTCGACACCCTTGTGCACGAGCAGCGTGGCGTCGCCGCCGTCGTCCAGGATCATGTTGGCGAGCTTGCCGTCGCCGAACTCCCAGAGCTGGTCGGTGCACCACCAGTAGTCCTCGAGCGTCTCGCCCTTCCAGGCGAAGACGGACACGCCCTCCGGCTTCTCCGGCGTACCGTTCGGGCCCACGACGACCGCCGCGGCGGCCTCGTCCTGCGTCGAGAAGATGTTGCAGGAGACCCAGCGCACCTCGGCGCCGAGCTCCACCAGCGTCTCGATCAGCACCGCCGTCTGCACGGTCATGTGCAGCGAACCCGCGATCCGAGCGCCCTTCAGGGGCTTGGACGCCGCGAACTCACGCCGCGTCGCCATCAGACCCGGCATCTCGTGCTCGGCGAGCCGGAGCTGGTGCCGCCCGGCCTCGGCCAGATTCAGGTCGGCAACGGCGAACTCGAGGCCGTTCACCTTCTGCAACTTGTTACTCATGACTTCCTTTCCGATCCTGGCCCTCGCCTACCGGCACGCCTGCACGTCGACACACGTCATCGACGCGCTCGTGAGCTGGGAATCCGGCATTCGCGACGGCCTCCTTGAAACAGAGGCGCCCTTCCGTTGCCAGGGAAAGTGGCCGAGCGTGGCGGAGTGGTCTCCGCTGCAGCGCCTCTCGGCCGACTCGTGTCGAGTTTCCCAGGCTCATCGTGATGCGGTCAAACACGGCTGGCACCCGTCACACCTGCGGTCAGGTGTTGAAGTACTTCGCCTCGGGGTGGTGGGCAACGATCGCGTCCGTGGACTGCTCCGGGTGCAGCTGGAACTCCTCGGAGAGCTCCACACCGATCCGTTCGGCCTCCAGCAGATCGACGATCTGGGTACGGTCCTCCAGGTTCGGGCACGCGCCGTAACCCAGTGAGAACCGGGCACCGCGGTATCCGAGCTTGAAGAACTCCGTGACGTCCTCGGGGTCCTCGTCCGCCACCGGGGTACCGGAGGAGAACCGCAGCTCCTGCCGGATCCTCCGGTGCCAGTACTCGGCCATGGCCTCCGTCAGCTGGACGCCGAGGCCGTGGACCTCGAGGTAGTCCCGATAGGCGTCCTTGGCGAACAACTCGTTGGCGAAGTCCGCGATCGGTTGACCCATCGTGACCAGCTGCAACGGCAGCACGTCGACCTGGCCCGTCTCCTCGGCCTGCTTCTTCGACCGGTAGAAGTCGGCGAGGCAGAGCCTGCGGTCCCGCAGCTGACGCGGGAACGAGAACCGGGCGCGTTCCGGGGCGTCCGGTTCGTCCTTGTCGAGCACCACCAGGTCGTTGCCGTCGGAGTAGCACGGGAAGTACCCGTAGACCAGTGCCGCGTGCTGGAGGATGCCCCTGGTGGCGAGGTCGTCGATCCAGGCGCGCAGCCGCGGCCTGCCCTCGGTCTCGACGAGTTCCTCGTACGAAGGGCCCTCGCCCTTCTTCGCGCCGCGCAGGCCCCACTGACCGAAGAACGTGGCGCGTTCGTCGAGCAGCTGCAGGTAGTCGTTCACCGGCAGCCCGCGCACGACCTTCGAGCCCCAGAACGGCGGCGTCGGCACCGGCACGTCCTCGGCCACGTCCGACCGGGTCGTGTCGTCGTGGGACGGCTCGGGACCGTCGCCGGCCCGGGCGGCCTTGCGCTTCTCGGCGATCCGCTGCGAGCGCTCGCGGCGCGCCTTGCGCTCGGCCTTCTTCTCCTGTTCGGCCGCGTCCTCCTCGGGCGTCTCCCCGCGTTTGATGGCCATGAGCCGGTCCATCAGGTGCAGGCCCTCGAAGGCGTCCTTGGCGTACCGGACGTCGCCGTCGAACATCTCGTCCAGGTCGTTCTCGACGAACGTCCTGGTCAGCGCCGCGCCACCGAGCATCACCGGGTACTTGGTCGCGATGCCGCGGTCGTTCATCTCCTGAAGGTTCTCCTTCATGATGACCGTCGACTTGACCAGCAGACCCGACATGCCGATGACATCGACCTGGTGCTCCTCCGCGGCGTCGAGGATGGCGTTCACCGGCTGCTTGATACCGATGTTCACCACGTCGTAGCCGTTGTTGGAGACGATGATGTCGACCAGGTTCTTGCCGATGTCATGGACGTCGCCCTTGACCGTGGCCAGCAGCAGCTTGCCCTTGCCGCCCGAGTCGTCCTTCTCCATGTACTGCTCGAGGTGGGCCACGGCGGCCTTCATGACCTCCGCAGACTGCAGCACGAACGGCAGCTGCATCTGCCCCGAACCGAACAGGTCACCGACGACCTTCATGCCGGCCAGCAGGTTCTCGTTGATGATCGCCAGCGGGTCCTTTTCCTGGCGGGCGGCCTCGAGGTCGTCCTCGAGGCCGGTGCGCTCGCCGTCGACGATGCGCTTCTCGAGCCGCTCGAACAGCGGCAGCTTCGCCAGCTCCTCGGCCCGGGACGCGCTGCCCGACTTGGCCGTCTGACCCTCGAACAGCTCCATGAGCTTCTGCAACGGGTCGTAGTCGCCCTCGCGGCGGTCGTAGACCAGGTCGAGCGCGACCTGACGAGCCTCCTCGTCGATCTTGTTCATCGGCAGGATCTTCGAGGAGTTCACGATCGCCGAGTCGAGGCCTGCCTCGCGGCACTCGTTGAGGAACACCGAGTTCAACACCTGGCGCGCGGCCGGGTTCAGTCCGAAGGAGATGTTCGACAGACCGAGCGTGGTCTGCACGTTCGGGTACTTCTCCTTCAGCCGCTTGATGGCGTTGATCGTCTCGATGCCGTCCTTGCGGACCTCCTCCTGACCGGTGGTGATCGGGAAGACGAGCGTGTCGATGATGATCGCCGACTCGTCGAAGCCCCAGTTGCCGGTCAGATCGGCGATCGCGCGCTCGGCGACGCGCATCTTCCAGTCGGCCGTGCGGGCCTGGCCGTCCTCGTCGATACACGTCACGACCACGGTGGCGCCGTGCTCGCGGGCCATCGTGAGCATGCGGTCGTAGCGCCCGCCCGGATCGGTGCCGTCCTCGTAGTTCACCGAGTTGATCAGGCACCGGCCGCCGAGGTGGTTCAGCGCCACCTCGATCACGTCCGGCTCGGTGGAGTCGACCATGATCGGCAGCGTGGACGCCGTGGCCAGCCGCGAGGCCAGCTCGGCCATGTCGACGGTGCCGTCCCTGCCCACGTAGTCGACGCACAGGTCGAGCACGTGCGCACCCTCGCGGGTCTGTGCCTTGGCGATCTCGACACAGTCGTCGTACCGCTGCTCGAGCATCGCCTCGCGGAACGCCTTCGACCCGTTGGCGTTGGTGCGTTCACCGACGTTGAGGATCGAGGCGTCCTGCTGGAACGGCACGGCCTGATACACCGAGGAGATCGAGGGGACGACCTCCGGGGTGCGCCGCACGGGCTCGGTGTCCCTGACCGCCTCGGCGATGGCCGCCACGTGCTCGGTCGTCGTACCGCAGCACCCGCCGACCAGCCGGGCGCCGTAGCGCTGCACGAAGTCGGCCAGCGACTCGGCGAGCTCGTCCGGTCGCAGCGGGTACACCGCACCGTTCGGGCCGAGCTCCGGCAGTCCGGCGTTCGGCATGACGGAGATCGGCACCGTGGCGTAATCGGCCAGCACGCGCAGGTGCTCGCCCATCTCGGCCGGGCCGGTCGCACAGTTCATGCCGATCATGTCGATG
Organism: Prauserella rugosa; assembly: GCF_000719975.1. Taxonomy (GTDB): domain Bacteria; phylum Actinomycetota; class Actinomycetes; order Mycobacteriales; family Pseudonocardiaceae; genus Prauserella; species Prauserella rugosa. Next base: position 1,879 of record NZ_JOIJ01000036.1, on the reverse strand, counting down.
CCCAGCGGCTCCAGCGCGGTCAGTGCCGCACCGATCTCCGAGCCGACCAGCATCGTGCCCGTCGTCTCGACGGTGACCTGGGCGATGATCGGCACCTGCCTGCCGGCCTGCTGCATCGCCCGCTTCGCGGCCACGATCGCGGCCTTGGTCTGCAGCAGGTCCTGCGACGTCTCGACGAGCACGACGTCGATGCCACCGTCGAGCAGGCCGAGCACGTTCTCGACGTAGGCGTCACGCAGGTCGGTGTACGGGGCGTGGCCCAGGGTGGGCAGCTTGGTACCCGGTCCCATCGAGCCCAGCACGAACCGCGGCTTGTCGGGCGTCGAGTACTCGTCCGCCGCCTGCCGTGCCAGCGAGGCGCCCTTCTCCGCGAGGTCGCGGATCCGGTGGACGATGTCGTACTCGCCGAGGTTGGCGAGGTTCGTGCCGAATGTGTTGGTTTCGATCGCGTCCGATCCGGCTTCGAGATATCCACGGTAGATCGCGCTGACGACGTCCGGACGCGTCTCGTTGAGGATCTCGTTGCAGCCCTCGAGTTGATTGAAGTCGTCGAGCGTCAGGTCATAGGCCTGCAACGCAGTACCCATGCCGCCGTCGGCGACCAGCACCCGCTTGTCGAGGGCCGACAGAAAGGCGCTGTCCATGATCACACCCGCAGCTTGGATTCGATCTCCGCCGCGACGTCGTTGCCATAGGCCTTCGCGGCTCGGTTCGAGAACTCCGACCGGTCCAGCGTGTACTCCTGCGGACCGACCGTTTCGAGGACGATGCTCGCGAAGACACAGCCCACCTGCGCGGCGCGCTCCAGCGACATGTTGCAGCCGAGGGCCCACAGAAAGCCCGCACGGAAGGCGTCGCCGACCCCGGTCGGCTCGGCGGCCTTGACGTCCGGGATCGCCGGGACCTCGACGGTCTCGTGCTTGTTGCTGAGGATGCGCACGCCCTTGCCACCGAGCGTGACGACCCAGCTGCCGACGCGGTCGAGCACCTCGGCCTCGCTCCAGCCGGTGTGCTTGAGCAGCAGCGTCGACTCGTACTCGTTGGTGAACAGGTAGGTCGCGCCGTCGACGAGCTTGCGGACGTCGTCGCCCGACATGATCGCGAGCTGCTGGGAGATGTCGGCGGCGAACGGCAGGCCGAGGGTCCGGCACTCCGCGGTGTGCTGCAGCATGGCGCCCGGGTCGTTGGCGCCGATGAGCACCAGGTCGAGCTCGCCCACGCGGTCCGCGACGGACTTGACGGCGATCTCCCCGACCTCGCTCATCGCACCGGCGTAGAACGAGGCGATCTGGTTCTGGTCCTCGTCGGTGGTGCACAGGAACCGCGAGGTGTGCTGGGTCTCGGAGACGTGCACCGACTTGGTGTCGACGCCGTTCTGCTCGAGGAAGGCGCGGTAGTCGCCGAAGTCCTGCCCGACGGCCCCGACCAGGACCGGGTTGAGGCCGAGACGGCCCAGTCCGAGCGTGATGTTCCCGGCCACTCCCCCACGGCGGATGTCGAGGTGTTCGACGAGGAACGACAGGGACACGTTCTGGAGCGAGTCAGCGACCAGCTGGTCGGAGATCTTGCCGGAGAACGACATCAGATGGTCGGTCGCGATCGAGCCGATGACGGCGATGCGCATAACGGGGTCCACTCCCTAAGATTGTGTCAAAGCTGGCGGGGCCGCGTGGAACGTCGTCGGGGGAGGCCGGTCGGCCCCGCCTCCCCCGACGACGTACTCACCGTCGCACGGTGTCCGTTGCCTGTGTTCAGGCCTTCGCCGCGTCCTTCAGCGCCGCGGCGCGGTTGGTGTTTTCCCACGGCAGGTTGGCGTCCGGGCGACCGAAGTGCCCGTAGGCCGCGGTCTGGGCATAGATCGGCCGCAACAGGTCCATGT
>NZ_JOIJ01000035.1 GCF_000719975.1 Prauserella rugosa | reverse complement strand
ACCGCACCACGGTGTCGACGCCACCACAGGATGAAGAACGCGCCCGGGTGGATCACCCGCTACGACCCACACCACGGCACCTCGTCCATCACCACACCCCACGGCTCCACCTACACCGGCAGACGCCGACCCATCCTCACCCCGAAACCCAGCGAAACCGACGAACCACCGTTCTGACGAACGTTCACGCACGACACCGAACGACACCCTCAACTCCAGGGAAATGCGTTGCGCGGCGGCATCGCTAGCCGACGATCGCCACGCCGTCGGCATCGAGCGCCAGACGAACCTGATCGCCGGCACGGACCGACGCCGACATCGTCGCCACGGCCTCCACGGTGGCCACACCCGGAACGGTCTCGGACACTTCGACCGTGACCCGGGTGTGGTCGCGGCGCCGCGCGCACGCCACCACCTCACCGTGCACCGCGTCGCCGACACCGCCGTCGCCGGTCACGCGCAGCGCGTGGGGCCGTAGACCGACCGTCACGGCGCCACCGGCGGTGACGTGGGGCACGGTGGCGGAGCCGAATGCGCAGGTCAACCGGCCGCCGTCGATGTGACCGGGCAGGGTCGTCGTGACGCCGAGGAAGCGCGCCACGCGTTCGTCGGCGGGCGCGCGCCAGACGTCGAGGACGTCGCCGGACTGGCGGATGGTGCCCGCGTCCAACACGGCCACGCGGTCCGCGAGGGTGAACGCCTCCTCCTGGTCGTGCGTCACCAACAACGTCGTGATCTTCGCCCTGCGCAACACGCCGACCAGATCGAGCGCCAACGACTCCCGCAGCTCGGCGTCCAAACCGGACAACGGCTCGTCGAGCAGCAACAGCCGCGGCCGCGGTGCCAACGCCCGCGCCAACGCGACGCGCTGCGCCTCACCGCCCGACAACTCGGTCACCCGCCGCCGCTCGTAACCGGCGAGTCCGACGAGCTCCAGCAGCTCGGTCACCCGCCGCTCGCGCTCGGCCTGCGCGACCCGGTGCATCCGCAGACCGAACGCCACGTTGCCCGCCACGTCGCGGTGCGGGAACAGCTGGCCGTCCTGGAACACCAACCCGAACCCGCGGCGATGCACCGGCACACCCGCCAGGTCACCGCCGTCCCATCGCACCGACCCCGTCGCGGCCTCCAGACCGGCGATCGCGCGCAACAACGTCGACTTGCCCGACCCGGACGGGCCCAGCAACGCCAACACCTCGCCGTCGGCGACCTCCAACGCCGCGTCCCGCACCGCGGGAACCCCCGCGTACGTCACGGTCAGCCCGTCCACCGTCAACATCAGAACTCCCCGACATTCGCCTGCGGAGACCGCAACCGGTCGATGACCGTGGCCACCGCGGCCGTCACCACCATGAGCAACGTGCACGCCGCATACGCCATCTGCGTGTTCAACTCACCGGGCCTGCTGATCAACTCGTTGATCGCCACCGGCAACGTCGGCGCCTCCGGCCTGGCGAGGAAACTCGTCGCACCGAACTCGCCCAACGCGACGACATAGCCGAACGCGGCCGCGGCCGCCAGCGACCGCGCCGCGAGTGGCAGGTCGATCGCCCACCACACGCGAGCGGGCCCCGCGCCGAGCGTCGCCGCCGCCTGGCGCAACCGCTCGTCCACCGACCGCAACACCGGCAGCACCATCCGGATCACCAACGGCACCACCACCAGGGCCTGGGCGAACGGCACCAGCAACGGCGACGTGCGCAGATCGCCGGGCAGGGCGTCCATCGTCACGAGGTACCCGAAGCCCACGGTCACCGCCGACACCCCGAGCGGCAGCATCAACGCCGCGTCCAACGTCTCCGACGCCACCCGCGCGGCACCGCCGCGCGCCCGCCCCGCCGCCACCAGGGCCGCAGCCGCCAGCACGCCCACCACCATCGCCAGCACCGTTGCGTCGAACGCCGTGCGCAGCGAGTTGAGCGCCGCATCCCAGCCCGTCACGCTCAACGCGCCGGCACCGGATGAGCCCAGCGCCCGGTAACCGTCCAGGCCCCATCCGTCCCGAGTGGACAGCGACCGCGCGACCAGCGCCACGATCGGCACCACCAGCGCGGCCAGCACCGTCCCGGCCGCGCCGACCACCCACCACTCGCCGCCCCGCGGCCGCCGGGCCATCGCCAGCGGTGCGCGCAGGGCCGCCGCGCGCTCCCGCCTCCGGCGCGCCACGCCGCCGATCACCAACGCCACGACCACGGCCGCCAGCTGCACGAGCGACAACGCCGCCGCCCCCGGCAGGTCCAGCAGTTCCACGGTGCGGACGTAGATCTCCGTCTCCAACGTGCGGTAGCGCGCGCCGCCGAGCATCAGCACCACACCGAAGCTCGTCGAACAGAACAGGAACACCACCGCGGCCGACGACGCCAGCGCGGGCATCAACGCGGGCAGCGTGACCGTGCGGAACGCCCGCCACGGCGACGCGCCCAACGAGCGCGCCGCGTCCTCGGCCCTGCGGTCCAGCTGCGCCCACAGCCCGCCCACCGTGCGCGCGACGACCGCGACGTTGAAGAACGCGTTCGCCAACACGATCACCGCGACACCGCCGTCCGGCCACAGCGCCTTGAACGCCAGGCCCACGACGACCGTCGGCAACACGAACGGAACGAGCAGGAACGTGCGCGCCAACCCCGCCCACCGCAGCCGCACCCTGGCCAACAGGAACGCCACCGGCATGCCCGCGGCCACGGCCACGACGGTCGAGGCGGCCGCCTGCCCGACGGTGAACGCCGCGAGATCCCACGTCTCCGCGTGCGCCAGCACCGCGCCGACCCCACCCTCGGTCAGGCCGAGACGCACGATCGCCACCACCGGCCAGGCGAAGAACACGCCGAGGAACGCGATCGGCACCGCGGCCAGCGCGGCCACGCCCAGGCCGCGCGGCCTGCTCAGCCCTCGTACAGCTCGCGCCACTGCGAGATCCAGTCCTCCCGGCCGCGGTCGACCTGGTTCGAGGGCAGCTCGGCGGGATCCTCGGGAAGGGGAGCCGCCTCCTGCCACGCCTCGGGCAGCTCGACGTCCGAGCGCGTCGGGTACACGTACATGTTGTCGGCCACGGTGCGCTGGAACTCGCGCGAGAGCAGGAAGTCGACCACCTGCCGTGCCTGCCGCGGCTTGTCGGTGCCCGCCAGCACGCCCGCGTACTCGACCTGGCGGTAGCAGGTGTCCAGCAGCGCCCGCGTGCGCGGCGAGCCGTCGTCGCCGACCTCGGCGGCGGGCGACGACGCGTACGACACCACGATCGGCCTCGGGCCCTCGCCGGACGATCCCGAGAACTCCTGCGTGTACGCCTCGGTCCACCCGCTGACCACCTCGGCGCCGTTGGCCTTGAGGTCACGCCAGTAGTCGCGCCAGCCGTCCTCACCCGAGTCGGCGATCGTGGCCAGCAGGAACGCCAGGCCTGGCGAGGACGTCGCCGGGCTCGGCGTGACCAGCAGATCCCGGTAACGCGGCCGCGTCAGGTCGGCGAACGTGCGCGGCTCCGGCACGTCGTGCGAGGCGAACCACTCGCGGTCGACGTTCACGCACACGTCGCCGACGTCGACGGCCGTGAGCCGGTCGGCGCCCCGGCCGTCGAGGGCGTACCGCTGCGGTCCCTGCCCTGCGGCGTCCGGCGTGTGGCGCTCGAACACGCCCTCGCGGAGCGTCCGCGAGGCGAAGGTCGAGTCGACGCCGAACGCCACGTCCGCGACCGGGTTGGCCTTCGTCAGCACGAGCTTGTTGGCGAGCGCACCCGCGTCACCCTGCTTGAGCTGCTCGATCCGGATCCCGGAACGCTGCTCGAACGCCTCCAGCACCTCGCGCGGCACCGCGAACGAGTCGTGGGTGGCGAGTGTGACCGTGGTGGCTGCGTCGTCGGCGTGGTCCTCGCCACCGGCCAGAGTGCATCCGGTGGCCAGCAGACCCGTCACAGCGACGGCGATGGTCGTGCGCAAGCGGCGCGGCAACATGGCTCTCCTCTTCCGACACCGTGCACGCCCTCACCGGATCGGGCGACATGGACGGCGTGAGCGGCCCGAGGCCGAGCCTGCCTCCCTGCGCCGGCATGATCCGGATCAGGTGCGAACGGTCGTGGGCTGATCGGCCCACCTCTCAGTCCGGCGGGGCACCGGACTCCCGTGGCGGTGATGCAGTGACGCGCGATACGTCTCGTGCATCGATGCGGCACTGCGACTGTGCAGCCTACCCCGCACGCCACCACCATGGACACATGACGGAACTACTCGACGACGACCGCATCCGTACGGCACTCGAACACCTCCCCCACTGGCAACGCGACGGCGACGCGATCACCCGCGAGGCGAAACTGCCGAGCTTCCCGCGAGCCATCGAGGTGGTGAACCGCGTCGCCGAACTCGCCGAGGCGGCAGACCATCACCCGGACGTGGACATCCGTTGGCGAACGCTACGTTTCTCCCTGAGCACGCACAGTGCGGGCGGCCTGACAGAGAAGGACATCTCGCTGGCGACGGAGATCGACGGTGTCGTCGACGCCGTCATGGACGCCACGTAACGAAGTCCCACCCAGGACGATGTGACGTGTACAGCAACCGGCAACGATCCCGTGTGACCGAACGTTACTCGGGTATCCGACCAGAAGGAGGGAGTGCGCATGAGCCGAATCGCCTTACGTACCAACGATTTCCGTGGCGTGTCCACAGAAGACGACCGGCGGCGAACACGGCGGATGCGTGCTCTGGTGGCGTCGGTTCTGACCGCTGTCGGATTCCTGTTCGCCGGAGCACTGCCTGCCTTCGCGGCCGAGGAGGAGACGCGGCGCGCGGCCTCGTCGCCGTGGGACGCGTTCACCCAGGCGCTCGTCGTGGGCGGCACGGCCTTCGTCATGATCATCGGTCTTGCCGGGGCCGTCCTGTACTACACGGCCAAGGGGCATCGCAGGCAGCTGCAGTAGGGCGGCCGACGTCACTCGGTCGCGCTGTAACACCGGCTTCGCCCGGTGCGCTGTTCCAGGTAGGACGTCATCTACACCTTCACCTCGGGAGCACCCATGCAGCGCGTTCCTGTCCTCGACCCTCGTCGCCAGGCCGTCGTCACGGCCCTCGCCACGTTCGTGACGCTGATGTTGGTGATCGCACTGGCGATCATCGGATGAGCCACGGCGGCACCTGATGCCGACCGCGGCGTTCACGCACAAGCCCGTCCTGACCGGCGAGCTCGTGCAGCTGCGGCCGGTCATGGCCGCCGACGCTCCCGGCCTCGTCGCGCTCGCCCGCGACGAGGCCGGTTCGCATTCCGCATCCCCGGGCGGGGCGGGTCTTCGGGACCTCGCGGCCGCCCAACGCTGGTACGGCACGTGCGGGCAGCGCACCGACCGGCTCGACCTGGCCGTCGTGGAACGCGCCACCGACGGGTTCATCGGCGAGGCGGTGCTGTCCAACCTCGACCCGTACAACGCCTCGTGCACCTTCCGCCTGGCCCTGCTGGGTCCGTACGGCGACGGCCACCGCGCCGAAGCGGCCGGGCTGGTGCTCGCCCATGCCTTCGACGTCGCGGGCATGCACCGCATCGAGACCCAGACCGCCGCACACGAGAACCGCATCCGCGCCGCCTACGAGGCCGCGGGATTCGTCCACGAGGGCACGCGCCGCGAGGCGATCGCCGTGGACGGTGCGCGCGTCGACCTCCACGTCCTGGCCGCGCTCGCCGACGACCGCGACGAGCGCTGACGCTTGTTCAGGGGCCGATGCGCCGGGCCAGCAGCGGCTGCCCGGCGCCGGTCAGTTCGTCCACCACCCCGCGACGCCCGGCGACCGCCATCAGCAACGGTTCGCCCGGCCCACGGACCTCGAGGCCCTCGCCCGCGGTGAAGTCGACGTCGTCGGCGATGAGCCGCAGTCCCCGCACGCGTCCCTTGGACCGCAGCGGCGATGCACCGAGCGACATCCGCAGTGCCTCCAGCAGCCGGTCGGGAGGTACCTCGCGCGGCCGTCCCAGTGCCCGGCGGATGTCCTGGTGGTGGATCAGCCCGTCGAGCAACGCGATCCGCCCACCGCCGAGCGAGGTGAACCCGCGCGGGCGGAGCCGTTGTCTCAGCAGTGCCAGCAACCCGTCCGGCTCGACGGCGTACTCGGCGACGCCGATCTCGTTCCCCGCGCCGGGACTGAACCGTCCGCGCGCGAACCGCCGCAGCACGCCCACCGCGCTCAGGTCCTCGTAACTGATCACGTGGGCCACCACGTCGCGCACCCGCCAGCCCTCGCACAGGCTGGGCGCGTCCCAATCGGCCGGACTCAGCGTGGCCAGGAACTCGGCCAGGTCGGTGCGTTCCCCGGTCGCCATGGCGAGCCGGTCGGGTGCGGTCACCGCTCGTCCGGCGTTCGCCGCGGCGGCGGCTCCGGAACGCCCTCGATGTGGGCACCACCGCCGGGGTAGCGCCGCGGGGTCTCGTGGGGGTACTGCTCGGCAGCGCCCTCGGGCTTGCGGCGACGCGGGAACGGTTCCTGGTGCCCCGGGTGGTCGGGCGGCAGGTCGGCGCCGTGCCGCGGCTGGTCCCGGCGATGCCGGCCCCCGGTGTGCCGATCGGGTTCGACGGGCTCGTCGAACTCCGGCTGCCCCGGCCACGCATCCGGTTCTGGGGATCTCTGCGGTTCGGGCATGATGCCGTCTCCTGAATCACCTCTGCGGCCGGCCGGAACCGACCGGCTCGCCGCCGACGATAGCCCTCGACGATGATGAGCGCCATGAGCACTGAGACCGGGACGACCGACGACGCGGGGCCGAGCATCCAGCAGATGCTGTTTCCCGACATGACGTGTTTCGGGTGCGGGCCGGCCAACCCCGACGGACTCCGGCTGAACAGCTACGAGGTCGACGGCATCGTCCGTGCCACGTTCACGCCGTGGCCGCAGCACGACAACGGCGGCGGCTACCTCAACGGCGGGATCATCTCGACGGTGCTGGACTGTCACGGGGCGGCCGCCGTGATGCTCGAGGCCGACCGCCGCGGCTGGAAACCGGCGCCGGGCCAGGACCTCGCCTACGTGACGGCGGGTCTCGACGTACGGTTCCGCAGGCCGACGCCGCTGGACGAACCATTGGAGGTCACGGCGGAGCTGACGGCCGTCGACGAGCCCGAGATGACCGTGGTCTGCGCGATCAGCCACGGAGGCAAGACCAGGGCCACCGGCACGGCGGTGTGGAAGCGCTGGCGTCCGCGCACCTGACAACCGTCCGCGATCCTGCGCGAGGCCCCGTGGCGAGGCATGCAACGGACGCAGCGCCGTGCCCGGGGTTTCGCACCCGGGCACGGCGCGCGACTCGGTGGTGGGCCGGTCAGACGAGCCAGGCCCACGTGGTCGGGCCGACGACGCCGTCGACGGTCAGCCCGTTGGCCTTCTGGAACTCCTTGACCGCCGTGTCGGTCAGCGACCCGAACGAACCGTCGACCTCGAGACCGGCGCCGTACTTGTTCAGCGCGGTCTGCGCGGCCTTCACGGTGTCGTCGCTGTCTCCGGACGAGCGGCCGGCGACGAGGGCGGCGAACGTCTGCGGTCCGAGCACCCCGTCGGCGGTGAGCCCGTTGTCGGACTGGAACTTCTTGGCCGCCTCTCCGGAGGCCGGACCGAACGCGCCGTCGACCTCGAGGTCCGCGCCGTGCTGGTTGAGCAGGTGCTGGGCCGCCTTCGACGTCTGGGGCGGGTTGGTGCGCTCCGGCGAGACGGTCGAGAAGCTCGAGCTGGCCGCCGTCCACGGCGCGGGCGGCTGGTCGGGCACGGATTCGCCGTTGACCAGAGCCAGGAAGTAGTCCCAGTCCCAGCCGTCGCCGGGGTCGTTGTGGGTGGCGTCGGGAACGTCGCTGTGGCCGATGATGTGCTCGCGGTCGGCCGGGATGTTCCACGTCGAGCACAGGTGCTGCACGAGCTTGGCCGACTCGCGGTACAGCGCGGCCGTGTAGTAGTAGCCGGGCTCCTCGATCCAGCCCTCGTGCTCGATGCCGACCGCGTACGAGTTGGCACTGTTGGCGTGCCACGAGATGCGGTTCTCGCGCACCATCTGCGTGATGTGGCCGTCGGACGAGCGCACAACGTAGTGCGCCGCGACGCCGTTCTCGCCCGCCATGTGGTTGATGGCGCCCTGGTAGCCGCCCTGGGTGGTGTGGATGACGACGGCGGTGACCTTCGACCGTGTGTCGCCGAGGGCGTTGGAGCCGGCTTCGACCCAGTCGTCGGCGCCGGCGTACTCGGGCACGTCCGCGGCGGCGGTGGGCAGGGCGGCCGCGGTGCGGGCCAGTGCGGGCAGGCCCGCGACGGCGGCCGCGATGCCTCCGGTGACGGCGAACATGCGGCGCCGGGACATTCCGGCGGCGGACAGCGGGGACTGATCGGACGGCATGGTTCCTCCGGTTACGGCAGGGAGATCCTCGCGCGCACCGGTCGCCGGGCGGCGGCGGTGCGTTGATCGCGAACGTAGGACAGTGGGTCCGGGCGAAACCCCGAAAAGCCGTGAACTACCTACTTTGCTCCTACCGACGAACGGATTGGACCACCTGCCGTTCTCGGTGGTGTGGCCTGGGAATCAGGACCGGAAGACACGAAGGTGCGCGAAGTGCTCGGCCTTGAGCGTGCGGAACCACAGCACGTGCGACCAGTGCCGGACCTCGCCGTCCGAGCCGGTCCACGTGCCCCACGCCGACGCCGCCTTGCCGTGGGAGATCGCGGCCTCGACGTGTGCCGACGCCAGCGCCTCCGGCAGCAGGCCCGGCAGTGCCGCGGCGACGTCGGTCCGGCCGTATGCCGTGGGGCCGCCCGCGATCTCCAGGACACAGTCCTCGGCGAGCACCTCCGCGAGTGCGTCCGTGTCACCACGCGCAAGGTGTTCCTCGAACCGGGCGACGAACAGGTTCTTCGGCGAGTTGCCGCACGTGTCGGTGCCGGTGATCTCCACAGCCACAGCCACTCCGTTCCTCGGTTACCCGTCGGCGAGCCACGGGTCGATCAGGCGCACGTCCTGCCGGTCGAAGTCCTTCGTGTTGCGCGTGACCAAGGTCAGGTCGTGGACCACGGCGGTCGCCGCAATCAGCGCGTCCCGTTCCGGCCGGGGATCCGGAACGTGCGACCGGCCCGCGTGCCGCGCGACGGGTACGTCGACCGGCAACACGCGGCCCGCGAAAACGTGGAGGACGTCGTCCTCGAGCCAGGTTCGCAGCCTGGCGGCCTGGGCCCGGTCGCGCCGTTCGACCCGACTGATCCCCAGTTCCACCTCCAGAATCGTCACCGCGGACAGGTAGAGATCGGACGGCGTCCGCGATGCAACCCAGGAACGCACCGCACCGTCGGCCCGGTCGGCGGGTTTACGAAGCTCGCTCAGGACATTCGTGTCGAGCAGGTAGCTCACAACTCGGGAACCTTCGGCTGCAACTGGACGGGTTCGAAGTCGACGTCGATGTCGTCGGTCATGCTCAGCCGGTCGACCAGATCCGCTCCCGTTTCACCGAGCCGCCGGTACTCGTCGATCGACAGCAGCACGAACGCCGGCTCGCCGCGATCGGTGATCAGCACCGGCCCCTCTTCGGCCGCCCGCTTGGCAGCGCTGACGTCCCGGTTGAACTCGCGCGCACTCATCGTCGTCATCGTCACCACCCGGGATGTAGGTACGTAACTACCTTACCAGGCGGTCGCGATCCTGCTCAACCAACGCCGGTTCATGCGCACCGTCTGCCGCGGTTCCGGCGTGGTTCACAGCTACCGTGGCCCGCGTGGACACACCACTCCCCGACGAAGTGGCCCACGCCGTCGGCACGTATCTGCGGGCAGCCGACCGTGTGCTGCCGGGCGGGATCGTCGCGGCAGCCGTCGGCGGATCGATCGCGCTCGGCGCCCATCGGCCGGGCGCCAGCGACGTCGACCTGGTCGCCCTGCTCGACGACGATCTGCGTGGACGACGTGATCTTCTCCGCCGACTACGCGCCCTGCATGTGGCGCAACTTCCACGTCTCGTCGGCCGAGCCGCGCGCGGACACGGATTCTCCGCGTGCTGCAACACGGCCTTCGTGTGGGAATCGGATGTGTCCCTGCCGGTGAGCCGGATCGAACCGGTGGCCTCCCACACCGGAGAGCTCTTCGACGCCCGCGGAGCGTTCGACGTCAACCCGGTGACCTGGCATGAACTCGATCGCGGCGGCATTCCGGTCCGTGGCGGAGACGTCGCGACGTGGAATCTCGATCCCGAGCCGTCCGCGCTCCGCGACTGGACCCGGCAGAACCTGCGCGACTACTGGGTCCCGCTCGGTACACGCGTGGCGACGGGGAAGGGCCCGCTGTCAGCGTCGCGTGTGGAGTGGTGCCTGCTCGGACCGGCCCGCATGCACGCGACCATCACGTCCGGCGAGGTGATCAGCAAGGACGACGCGGGCAGGCACGCACTCGAGACGTTTCCCGAACACGCGCCGATCCTCCGCGTCGCACTCGCCCGACTCCGGCGCACCGCACTGCCACCGAACCCGCCGCGTACCCAATGGCGACACCGCACCGCCGCGGCCATGCAGGCGATCATCGCGGCCACCCTGTGAACCAGGGCCTACGATCAGCGGTGTGGGAACCACACTCGCCACCGCCGCCGAGGTGGTCGCCGCCTTGCATGCCAACGCCGATCCCGCCGAGGAGGCGAAGATCCGCGTTCGGGTCGCCGACGACGAGCCGGTGATCGGTGTTCGGATGGGCACCCTTTTCGACATCGCCAAGGCAGCCACGGACCTACCCGAGGCCGAGTTCGACGAGCTGGTCACGCACGCGGCCTACGAACCACGCATGGCAGCGTTCTGCATTCTGGACTTTCGAAGCAGGCGGGCACTCTCCGACGACCGCCGCGTCGTCCTGGCCCGCAGCTACCTGGACCATCACGATGCCATCACCACCTGGGACATGGTGGATCGAGCGGCACCCCGCGTCGTGGGCATGCCGATGCTGAGCGGCGCCGTCGACGTCGGGATTCTCAACGAACTCGCACGCTCGACCGATCCGCTGCGCAGGCGGTCGGCCATCACGGCACCGCTCTGGTTCGTCAGAAAGGGATCGACGGCGGACGTCGAGCGGGGGCTCGCCGTCGCCGCCTCCCTCGACGACGACGAGCACCCGTACGTCCGCTCGGCGGTCCGAACCTACCGCAAGCACGCTGCACGACGGGTGTCGTCCAGCGCCGGCTGAGCCGCTGCCGCCGATCTCAGGCACGTTCGACGGGGAGCCAGAGCTCGCACGTGGCGGTACTGAAGTCCTCGGCGCTGTCGAGCACCGCCACGATCGACGGCCCAGGACGGAGGCGCCACGGGTTGGACGGGAACCATTCGGTCGCCGTCGCCGCCCAGGTGTCCTGCAGCACCTTCGGGTGCTCCCCCGACGTGCGGAAGACCGCCCACGAACCGGCCTCGGCCTCGATCACGTCGAGGTCGTCCGGGACGTCGGTGTCGGCCCCGACGGCAACGCCCTGCATGTGCGTCAGTTCGCTGCCCTCGGTGTGGCCCTCGGCGTCGGCGCTGACCTGCAGCACGCCGCTCGGCTCCATGTTGCCGAGTTCCTTGAGTCGCACGAACGCCGAATCCGGCAGCGACCGGATGTGCTCGGCGATGTGCGGGTTGATGCCTTCGTAGATGAGCGGTACGCGCGCGGCGTAGCCGACCAGGCGGAAGGCGGGTTTGTCGACGATACGTGCGTCCATTGTGGTGCTCCCTTCGACGGTCAGGCGGAACCTGAGCTGTGCTTGGCTGCGAAGGGGGCCGCCTGCGCGGCGCACGTCTCCCGGACGCACGCCGTGGACCGTGTGGAACGCCCTGCCGAACGCCTCGGTCGATCCGTATCCATATCGGACCGCGATCGTCAGCAGGTCCTCGCCGCCGATGACGTCCGCCGCGGCGACCGTCATCCGCCGGCGCCGGATGTAGTCCGACACCGGCATTCCCGCCAGCGACGAGAACATACGGCGAAGGTGGTACTCGGTGGTGCCCGCGCCGGCCGCGAAGGCGGCGACGTCGAGTTCCTCGTCGAGATGGTTCTCGACCGCGGCCACGAGACCGTTGAGAATGTCGATCACGGCTGCTCCCTTCACGACCGATTCTTGCGACGCACGTACACCGCCCGCCCGATCTTTCCTGCCCGATGCGATCGCGTCCACGCGCGGCGCATCCGGCGCGGGCGGAAACCGTGTTGCGACGCGTCGCCACGCCCGTGCACCCTGCCCGCGTGCGCACGTACGAGGAACTGATCGCCGAGGCGACCGACGCCGACGTCACGGGCTGGGGCTTCGACTGGCTCACCGGCCGGGCCACGGAGGAGCGCCCTCCGTGGGGATACGCGCGCATGCTCGCCCGACTCCTCGGCGAGGTCGAGTCCGCTGTGGACATCGACACCGGTGGCGGGGAGGTCGTCGCCGAGGCGCCGAGACTTCCACCGCGCATGGCCGTGACGGAAAGCTGGCCGGCCAACGCCGAACGTGCCCGCGCTCTGCTCGGCCCGCGCGGGGTCGAGGTGTTCGACACCGACGGCGGCCCGTTGCCGCTGCCGGACCGGTCGTTCGAACTCGTCACCTCGCGTCACCCGGTGCGGCCCGACTGGGACGAGATCCATCGCGTGCTGATTCCCGGTGGCCGCTACGTCGCGCAGCACGTCGGCCCGGGTTCGGCGTTCGAACTCATCGAGTTCTTCCTGGGACCGTTGCCCGAGGCCAGGCGGAAGCGTCATCCCGAGGACGAGGCCGAAGCGGCGCGCCGCGCGGGCCTGGCCGTCGACTCCGTGCGGACCGCACGCTGCCGCATGGAGTTCCACGACGTCGGGGCCGTGGTGTGGATCCTGCGCAAGTGCGTGTGGTGGGTGCCGGACTTCTCGGTCATCCGGTACGAGAACGAGCTGCGCGAACTCGATCGCCGCATGCGGGAGGGAAGCCCGTTCGTCGCGCACTCGACCCGCCACCTGATCGAGGCGCACCGTCCCGTCTGAACTGCCGTGGAACAGGCCGGTGCGAGGTTCGCGCCCCGCAGTTACACGTGGTTGGGCCATCCTCGGTTCGCGAGAGTGTCGGCCTGCGCCGGCTTCACCCAGCGGGTCCAGTCGTCCTGCGGCCGGTAACCCAGTGCCGTCCACGCGGCTGCGCCGAGTGCGTTGCCGGCCAACACACCGTCGACATGTGCACCAGTGGGTACGGAAGCCCGTCGCCGTCGACCGGGCTCCGCCCCGTGATCGTGAATCCCATGTGCTCGTAGAAGCCCACGGCCTGCCCGTTCTGCTCGTTGACGTCGACCTGCGAGACGTCGTGGAACGTGATCACGTGGCGCACCAACGTCGATCCGATGCCGACTCCCCGACGTGACGCGTCGACGAACAGCATCTCGAGTTTGCCCGCCGCCGTCCCGGCGAAGCCGGCGACCTCGCCCTCGACCTCCGCGACGATGAGCCGCACGTTGGGGAAGTAGTCCGGTTCCAGGCGGGCCTCGATCGCGCTGCGATGTTCGGCGGACAGGAACTCGTGGGTGGCGTCGACGGCACTGCGCCACACCCTGCGAAGCTCCGGATACTCCTGCGCACCCCGCACGTCCCTGATCTGCACCTCGCCCGGCATACGGCCGACCCTACTCAGCTCCCGCCGGCGACTCGAAGGGATTGTGGGACCACGCCACCGCCGTCGACCCACCGGCGTTGTGCAGCGGCCGGTATAAAGTCGGGCGCATGGCAGGCAGACCACGTAGCTTCGATGCCGACCAGGCGCTGCTCCTCGCGATGGAGCAGTTCTGGGGTCACGGCTACGAGGCCACCACCGTGTCCGGCTTGACCGAGGCGATGAGCATCACCGCACCGAGCCTGTACGCCGCGTTCGGCGACAAGGACACGCTCTTCCGCAAGGCCGCGCAGTGCTACGTCGACCGGATCATGTCTCAGGTCGACCAAGCCCTGGCCAAGGCGAGCACCCGCGAGGCGATCCACGAACTGCTGCGCACCACCGCCGAGGGCGCGGTGGCCGACGATTCGCCACGCGGGTGCTTCATGCTCAGTGAGCCGCGGCTCGCCGAACATCGTGAGCGAACGCGGCAGCGCGTCGCGGCCCGCATCGCGCAGGGAGTCGCGTCCGGCGACGTGCCGTCGAGTACCGACCCCGACCGGCTCTCGCGGTTCCTCCTGGCCGTTCTGGTCGGGCTGTCGGCCCAGGCGAGGGAAGGCGCGGACCTCGACCAGCTGCTCGGTGTCGTCGACAACGCCCTGTCGGCCGTTCCCGGCGCGGACTCATTCGACGTCTGATCCCCGGGCGCGCAGTGCCGTGTCGAGCTCCCCCATGACGACTCCGACCTCCTGACGGCCGACCGTCGCATGTGGATAGCGGAGCAGCACGTCGATCACCGTGGGCGTGACGAACCGGCGCACCGTCTCCATCGCCGTCGCGCGGGACATCGGCCTGTCGGTCCGGTTCGCCTGAGCGAGCACGCAGTGAGCCGGTCCTCGGAGAATGTGCCCGACCTGCGCGGAATCCGCCAGCGGATGCAGGTATGCCGACGCCGCGGCGTCCCCTGCCGACATCGCGGCGTGCGCCGCGGCCGATTCGACGTCCTTGGCGGCCCGGTGCGCCGCGAGCGCGCCGATCCGCTGCGCCTTCGTGCGCGGGCCGCCGGCCGCGAACGCCGCTGCGGCTTCTACCGCATCCCGAGGGCGGGCGTCGCCGGGCGCGGCTTTCTCGAACACGTCGAGGACCAGTTCGGCACACGCCACGGTGAACGCCGTGACGGCACGAAGTTCGTCCAGCGTGAGCACGAAATCCGGGACCCGACTCCCACGCGATGTGGCCACGGCGCCACCGTACGGGTCCGTTCGGGCGCGCGCTGACGACCGCAGCCAGCCGCTGCGACACCGGGGCCGGGCGCGCACCCTGCCGGCACGGAACCATGTCCCTCTCGCGCGTCCCTCTCGCACACCGTCGTCGTCACGCGTAGTGTCCGATCCGATACGGAAAGACACATACCTGGTACGGCCGCCACACTTGCTCGAACCAGAGTTGCCGAACATTGTTTCCGCCACCGAGGGATCGCGATGACCGAACCGCACCTGGCCGATCTGCTGAGCACATCCGATCGGGGACGCGTTCTGGGCCGAGATCGGCCCGATGCCACCGGTCCGACGTGGACGGTACTTCGATCAGTCCCCGATCTGGCTTGTCACCGGGTACGACGAGGCACTCGCCGTTCTCAAGGACCCGGGATCGTTCAGCAACGACATCAACACGCGTAAGGACGCCGTGGACGTGCTGGCAGCTGCCGGTCTGCCCGACGACGTCGCGCCGTACCTGTCGCAGACCCTCGGCGCCTACGACCCGCCGGATCACGCACGGCTGCGACGCCTGGTGTCGCGGGAGTTCACGGTGCGGCGGGTGGAATCGCTCCGGCCCCTGATCCAGACCATGGTCGACGAACTGGTCGACGGCTTCCCTGATGAACCGTTCGATTTCCTCGAGCGATTCGCCCATCCCTTGCCGGTCCGGGTGATCTGCAAGCTGCTGGGCGTGCCGGACGAGGACACGGAGCGCTGGCGGACGTGGTCGGACGGGCTGACCGCGCCCGATCCGGGCGCGATGGCCGACAGCGCCCGCGGTCTGGTGGCCTACATGTCCGAGCTGATCGAGCGGAAGCGCGAGGACGGCGACGACCGACTGCTCAGTGCGCTCATCCGGGTGCGAGATTCCGACGGCGACCGGCTCACCGATCGGGAGCTGACGTCACTGGCGCTGACACTGCTGCTGGCCGGTCACGAGACGACCGTGAGCGTGCTGAGCGAGGGCCTCCTGCTTCTGCTGAACCAGCCGCCGGAGCAGGAGCGGCTGCGCGGCGACCTCGACGCGGTTCCCGCCGCGGTGGAGGAGATGCTGCGGGTCGCCGGTCCCGCGGAGATCGCGCCGATGCGCTACGCGAAACACGACGTCGAACTCGGAGACGTGACGATCCGCGCAGGCGAGCCGGTGCAGGTCGTCTACGCGACAGCGAATCGCGATCCGCGGCGGTTCGACGCGGCCGACAGCACCGTTCTGGGCCGGGAGGAGAATCCCCATCTCGCGTTCGGCAACGGGATCCACTACTGCCTGGGAGCCTCGCTGGCGCGCGCCGAAGCCGATCTGTCCTTCCGGACGCTGCTGACCCGGTTCGGCAATCTCAGCGTCGCGGCCACCGCCGACGAGATCCGCTGGCAGCCCGGAGCGGCCCGGCGCCTGGCCGCTCTCCCGATACGGGCGACCAGCACACCGGCACGTCACTGACCCGAGCCGCGAACGCAGAACCGCAACCGCAGCGCCCCACCCACTGCGGATCCCGGCCGAAAAGCGTTCGCGCGGCCGCACGCGCCATGGTTACCGTGTACGAGTCCTGCCCCGTCGAAACGAGTGGACCGGTGAGGAACTCCGACGCCGACGCGTGACCCGCGCTGATCGTCGTGACGTCCGCTACCCAGCGGCAGCCGTTCCCCAGTGGCGGCCGGACACGGCCCTGTGATCAGCGTTTCCCGCATCGATCGCAGGAGGCCCTCCTTGACTGCTCTGACATTCGACCACCTCACGTTCCTCTGGCCCGACGGAAGCACGGCTCTCGACGACGTGTCCGGAGCGTTCAGCGCCGGACGCACCGGGCTCATCGGCCGGAACGGCTCCGGCAAGACCACGTTGCTGCGGCTCGCGGCCGGTGAACTCGCGCCGACGTCGGGACACGTCGCGGCCGACGGCGACGTCGCATACCTGCCGCAGAATCTCACCCTCGACACCGACGCCCGCGTCGTCGATCTGCTCGGGGTCGCACGCACCTTCGACGCCGTCCGGGCCGTCGCGGACGGAGACGTTGACCCCGAACGGTTCGACGAGATCGGCGACGACTGGGACGTCGAAGCCCGCTGCCGCGCCGTGCTCGCCGACATGGGCTTGAGCGCGGGGTTGCTCGAACGTCGGGTCGGCGAGGTCTCCGGTGGCGAGGCGATTCTCGTCGCGCTCGCCGGTGTCCGGTTGCGCGGCGCCGCCGTCACGTTGCTGGACGAGCCGACGAACAACCTCGACCGGGGCGCCCGCGAGATGGTCTACGACCTCGTGCGGTGGTGGCGCGGAGCGCTCGTGGTCGTCTCGCACGACAGGGCGCTGCTCGACCTCATGGACAACACCGCCGAGCTGTACGACAACGAGCTGACGACCTTCGGCGGGCCCTACTCCGAGTGGCGCACATGGTTGGAGAAGGAACAGGCGGCCGCGCAGCAGGCCGAGGTCGAGGCCAAGAAGATGCTGGAGAAGGAAAAACGTCAGCGCATCGAGGCCGAGACGAAGCTCGCGCGCCGCGCCCGATACGCGCAGACCGACTACGACAACAAACGCCGGCCCAAAGTGATCATGAAACTCCGCGCAGGGGAGGCTCAGGTGTCGGCGGGAAAGCTGCGCCGCGAGGTGCACCACAAGGAGGAGCACGCCCGCCGGGCCCACGACACCACCGAGCGCAGGGTGCGCCACGACCGTGCGGTGCGGATCGACCTGCCGGACCCCGGCGTCGCCTCGTCGCGTCGCATCGCCGAACTCGGCGACGGCGAACGTCGGTGGCTCGTGCAGGGGCCGGAACGTGTGGCGCTGACCGGTCCCAACGGCGCAGGCAAGACGAGTCTGGTGCGCGCGTTGCTCGATCTCCCGACGCCGGAGGGCGGGGCGGATCCGATTCCCACGGTCCGCGCTGTGTCCACAGTGCACACCGACCGGATCGGACATCTGCCGCAACGGATCGACGATCTCGACGAGAACTCCTCGGCACTGGAGATCGTGCGCGCGGCGGCGCCCGGGACGGCTCCCGCAGAGCTGAGGAACAGGCTGGCGAGGTTCCTCATTCGGGGCGAGGCCGTGCACCGTCCGATCAGGACGCTCTCGGGCGGCGAACGGTTCCGGCTGGCGCTGGCCCGGCTACTGGTGGCCGATCCGCCTCCGCAGCTGCTGATCCTCGACGAGCCGACGAACAACCTCGATCTCGACACCGTCGACCAACTGCTGAACGCGCTCCGCTCGTACCGCGGAGCCGTGCTGGTCGTCAGCCACGATCGCGTGTTCCTGCGCGAACTCGCCCCTGACCTCGTACTCGAACTCCGCGGCGACCGCCTCACCGAACAGAGCATCACCGAGCAGAGCCTCCCCCCAGCGGGACCTCTCTAACGAGGGGGTGCATCGCGCGTGCGCGCATGTCTTCACTCGGCGTGCGCGCCAGACCTCTGCTGCATGAGCGTGCGAAGGTGCAACGTCAATGCGTCGCGGGCGACGCTCGCGGAGTCCATATCGGGATGCAATGCGCATCGGAGCGTCAGACCGTCGATCAGCGCCGTGAGGCGAGCGGTCTCGAGAACAAGGTCAATGTTTGCAGCGAGCGTTCCGCGGCGCTGCGCCGACTCCACAATGACCTCGACCATTCTCGCGGTCTGCGCCGCCGCGCGTCGCGAGGTCTCGGCAAGGCTCTCGTCCGTTCTCGCTGCCGTCTGGAACTCGATCCACACGATCGCCTCATCGCGCCGAACGGCATCGATGGGAAGGAACTCACAAAGGAGGTCCACGATCGCCTCCAGCCTGCCTTCCCTGCTCAGACTGCCATTGTCGAGCTTACTCAGCAGGGTCGATGCGCGAGCGGTCACGCGATCACGAATGCGGTCAGCAATGACGTCGAACGCGAAACGGAGCAGCTCCTCGCTTGTCGCCGTCCTCGTGACACCGCGCTCTCGCCCGTGATCCTTCTTGCGATCGGCACACGAAGCCTGCTCGAGTTCGACCCGAGCGCGATCGACCTCGTCTGGTTGACAGCCCTCTCGCTCATCAGCTTGGGCTTCGGCGCGCTCCGCTCGGCATCCACGGTCATCGAACGTCGTGGCGGACAGTTCATTCAGCGCTACCGCTGGACGACCTTCGCGCTGATGATCGCCTCACTTGTCGTGTGCGCGGGGCTCGGCCTGCTGGCGCAACGGTTCGGCATGCACGAGGAGGCCAGGCCGCTGACGTTCACCATCGGCATCGGGCTCGCGGGCGAAGGAACGATCACCCTCATCAGAGCGGCGAGGAAAGGCGCCCCCGTCCCGTGGTCCAGCAAGGGGGCCACCCCGTCTGAACCGGACGGCCGATCCTGAGACGACTCCCGACGACCGCGTTTCAGTACCCGCCAACCTCGAGGCGGGCCGGGACGCGCGGTCGCCTCATGACTTGATCGCATCATTCCCGGCCAGCCTGCACTCGGACGCGGGCTTTCCCGCCGCAGACTCCGCAGCAGCGACACGCAGCTGGGACAACCGATCGCGCGCGTTGGTCAGTTCGTCGATCCGCCCCTGGATCCGGTCGTGCTCGTCGTCGAGCCGCGCGCGCATGACCGGGGTGGCCACACCGGTGTCGAGGAACGGAAGGATCTGCAGGATCGCCCGGCTGGGCAGCCCCGCCGAGAACAACAGCTGCACGAACCGAACACGATCGACGTCGGACTCGAGATACTCCCGGTGGCCGCCGGAGGTGCGGTCGGAGGGCACGAGCCCCTGCTCTTCGTAGTAGCGGAGCGAGCGGACACTCGCCCCGGTCCGGCGCGCAAGCTCACCGATGCGCATCGGCACCCCCTTGATCAGACGGCGAGTTGAGATCGGGCTTGAAACTGACACCCATGTGAGGTTCTAGCGTAGGCGCTATGGACATCAGCGAAGCCACAGCACTCGTCACCGGCGCCAACCGCGGCATCGGCCGCCACATCGCCGCCCAGCTCCTCGAACGGGGCGCGAAGGTGTACGCCGCCGCCCGTCGTCCCGAGAGCCTCGATCTCCCCGGGGCCGAGCCGATCGCGCTCGACATCACCGACCCTGCCGCCGTCGAGGCAGCCGCACGACGTGCGAACGACGTCGACCTGCTCATCAACAACGCCGCCCTCGCCACCACCAGTTCCCTGCTCGGCGACCTCGATCTGGTGCATGCCGAGATGAACACGAACTTCTGGGGAACGCTGTCGATGGTGCGCGCTTTCGCTCCCGTCCTGAGTGCCAACGGCGGTGGAACCATCGCCAACATCGGCTCCGCCGCGGCCTGGATGGCGATGCCCGACGGCACCGCGTACGCCGCCACCAAGGCCGCCGTGTGGAACATGAGCAACGGCCTGCGTCACGAGCTCGCAGGTCAGGGCACGTTGGTCAGCTCGGTGCACCTCAGCGCGACAGACACTGAGATGGGCCGCGACGTGGCCCTGGAGTTGAACGACCCGGCCGACGTCGCCCGCGCCACCATCGACGGCATCGAACGCGGCGACTGGGAGATCATCGTCGACGAGCAGACCGCGATGGCCAAGGAATGGCTGGCCAAGGATCCGAAGGGCTTCTACGTGCTACTCGACCAGATGCTGAACGCATAGCTGTGCGGATGCTGCGGCTGAGGCTGCAGGGACGTCGAACTCACACGTTGAACCTGAGCGTCTCGGGCAAGGCCACCATCTGCATAGACGTCCCCTTTGGACAGTAACGTCAGCACAGAACCAGCACGGGCAGTCGCTAGAACGCTCGCCCTCTAAATCCCGTCCAGTGGGTTCCAGTCCACCTCTACAACCCCACGTTCGCCGATGATCTTCAGTGGTTCGCCCGCGTAGGCAAAGATCGCTCGTACATGGAGAGTGGTGATCTTGGCAGAGGTCAGCACGGAGAACATGTCTTCGGGCATGTGCGGGCGCAGGGTCTCGAGCGTGTCGGCCAGTTCCGCCACCCGGTCAGGATGCGGCCGCACGCCCGACGCCTTCGCAGCCTTCCGAAACCCTGCGATCAGAGGATCAGTGTCAGCATCGGGCTCATCGGTGACGATGAACCATGGTCGGTTATCGTTCACCGGCCTACCCTTCGCCCGTGGTCAACGGCCTAAGACCGAGCTTTCAGGTTGGCAACCACCCAGCTAGCGACCTGCTGACCCGGTTTACAGGAGTCCTTGCCCTCCTGCTCGCTGAGCCACCCCGGTGTGTCCGGAGACTTCAGTCCTTGGGAAGGATGAGGTCTCATGTCAGGGAACACGTCGCGGAGGTATCCGCCGGAGCTGCGAGAGCGTGCAGTGCGGATGGTCGCTGAAATCCGTGAGCAGCATCCCTCGGAGTGGGCGGCGATGGCCGAGGTGGCCAGGCTGCTCGGGGTGGGAACTGCGGAGACCGTGCGCTCCTGGGTGCGGCAATCGCAGGTCGATGGTGGTGAGCGGGCCGGCACCTCGAGTGAGGAGTCAGCGGAGCTGAAACGACTTCGGCGGGAAAACGCCGAACTTAAGCGCGCCAACGGGATTCTACGGGCAGCTTCGACTTTCTTCGCGGCCGAGCTCGACCGGCCGTCTCGGTGATCGTGGCGTTCATCCGCGAGCACCAGGGCCACCGGGGTAACGGTGGGTTGGTGTGGGGTGTCGAGTCGATCTGTGCCGTGCTGTCCGAGCACGGCTGTGGGATCGCCCCATCGACGTACTATGAGCATCTACGGCGCGTGCCCTCGGCGCGGCAGCGCCGGGACGGCTGGCTCACCACCGAGATCACCCGGGTGCATGAGACCAACTTCGGCGTGTACGGGGCCCGGAAGGTATGGCTGGCGCTGAATCGGGACGGTATCCGGGTGGCTCGCTGCACCGTCGAGCGCCTCATGGGAGAACTCGGTCTTCGCGGTGCGGTCCGCGGGAAGGTCAAGCGCACCACGACCGCCGATCCGGCTGCGCCTCGACCAGCCGATCTTGTGGATCGTCAGTTCAGCCCACCGGCACCGAATGTGTTGTGGGTAGCGGACTTTACGTATGTCTCGACCTGGTCGGGATGGGTGTATGTCGCGTTCGTCATCGACGCCTACGCCCGCCGCATCCTGGGCTGGCGCAGCTCCACGAGCATGACAACCGGCCTTGTTCTGGATGCGATCGAACACGCGATCTGGACCAGAAAACGTTGCGGCACAACCAACTTGTCCGGGCTGATACATCATCACGACGCGGGCAGTCAGTACACATCGCTGGCCTTCACCGAACGACTGGCCGCAGCCGGCATCGACGCCTCGATCGGCAGCATCGGCGACAGCTACGACAACGCCCTCGCCGAAACGATCAACGGCCTCTACAAGACTGAGCTGATCAAGCCCCGTAAGCCGTGGCGCACGGTCGAGCAGGTCGAGTTGGCCACCGCCGAATGGGTCGACTGGTTCAATCACCGTCGCCTCCACGAATACTGCGGCGACATCCCACCGGTCGAACTCGAAACCACCTACTACGCTCACCACCGAGCCCAGCAACCCGCTGAGCTCTCAAACCCATAGCTCTCCGGACACGCCGGGGGCTGCTGAAGGAAACTGTGACAGTGGTTTAGGCCGCCGGGGTGGCGGTGTGGCTCATGATGGTTTCGTATTCGATGGGGGTCAAGCGGCCGAGGCG
>NZ_JOIJ01000034.1 GCF_000719975.1 Prauserella rugosa | reverse complement strand
CAACTTGTCCGGATGCGCCGCCTTCACCGCACTCACCGCAGAAATCCCCGCCGACTTCACCAACGGAGTCCCCAACTCCAACACATCCACGTACTCGGCGACCTGCCCCGGAAAACCGACCCCACAACACTCACCCACCACCACCAAAACCCACAACAACCACCACATAAAAAACCCCAACACCCCAATACAAGAAACCAATAAGCGAAGAGTCAGAATGTTCTCTATCGTCGGGGACGTGGCTCATCATCCGTTGATAGCTCCGTCCATTCTTTCCGCCGACTTCGCACGGCTGGCCGACGAGGTGGCCGCCGTCGAGGGGCCTCCCGGACGTGGAGCGGACTGGTTGCACGTCGACGTGATGGACGCGCATTTCGTGCCGAATCTGACCCTGGGACTTCCGGTGGTGAAGTCACTGCTGGCCGCCACCGACGTCCCGCTGGACTGTCACCTGATGATCGAGAACCCGGATCACTGGGCGATCGGTTACGCCGAATCCGGCGCCTACAACGTGACGGTGCACGTCGAGGCGGCAGCGGATCCCGTGGCGTTGGCGCGGAATCTCCGTGCCGCAGGCTCGAAAGCGGGTCTGGCGATCAAGCCGAACACCCCGCTCGAGCCCTACGTCGAGGTGCTCAGGAGCTACGACACGCTGCTCGTGATGTCCGTGGAACCGGGCTTCGGCGGCCAGAAATTCATCGCCGACGTGCTCGGCAAAGTGCGCACGGCACGCACGATGGTCGACACCGGGCACCTGAATCTCGTCGTGGAGATCGACGGCGGCATCAACGCCGACACGATCGAACAGGCCGCCGAGGCCGGCGTCGACTGCTTCGTGGCGGGATCCGCCGTCTATGCGGCCGACGATCCGGCGCGTGCGGTCGAGGACCTGCGCAGCCAGGCACGCGCCCGTACGTCCTGAGCGCTCACACGCCGAGCATGCGGCGCAGTTCCGGAGCGTGGCGCCGCGAGACCGGGACGAACTCGTGCGAACGCGAATCCGTGATGAGGAACAGTTCGCCCTTGATTCCACGCTCGAGCTCGGCCACCCGCCGGAGGTTGATCAGGAAACGCCGATGCACTCGGCGGAACCCGTAGGGCGCCAGTGATCGCTCGACGTTGTCCAGCCCACGCGTCGACGCCTGGATCCTGCCGCGCTCGGTCACGAGCCACACGATGTTGCGGTCGGCCTCGGCGTAACGGATCTCCGTCGGGGCGAGCAACACCAGACGATCGTTGCGGATCCCGACGATGCGCTGCGGCATCGCGGCAGCGGCGGGTTCCGTTGCGCCGTCGTAGGCTTCGCCCTCCTGCATCCCGAAGAAGCACAGCATGCCGACGGTGCGGTCCGAATCGGTGACCGGCTGCAACGTCACGGGCGTTTCCTCGTCGCCGGGACCCACCGGCAGCATCGCGTATCCGCTCCACTGCGCGGGTTCCCGCGCCCGTTCCTTCGCCCACCGCACGACATCGGCAAGTCCAGGGATGTCCGGGGTCCATCGCTGGGCTGGCTCGAGCGCGCCCGTCAGGACCGGGCTCTCGCTCGCCAGGCCGAGCAGTGACGCAGCGGCCTCGTTGGCCGCGACCGCGTTGCCACCGCGGTCCATCGCCATGACCGGAACACCGACCTCGCCGGACTTCTTGTTGAACTCGGCCCACACCTTGTCGGTCTCGTACATGGCACGCCGGTAGATCTCCTTCTCGACGCACCGCGCCGCCTCGATCAACCATGACGGGGTCAGCGGGGACAACGACGCGTTCCACCGCGAGATGTTGATCGAGGCCACCGGCGTCGAGGTCACCACGTCGCGGATGGAGATCCCCGCACAGGCCCACCGGTGGAAGGCCTCGCACCAGTGTTCCGGTCCCGTCACGGTCACCGGGCCGGACACCTCGAGCGAGGTGCCCATGCCGTTCGTACCGGTGCTGTCCTCCGACCACGACGACCACGGCGCAAGGTTGTGCAGCTCGGCCCTGCGCTGTGCGGCCGGATCACCCCACGAGCCGAGTACGCGTCCGTCACCGTCGGTCACGGTGACGACGGCACCGTCCTGCTCGACCTCCCTGCCAGCCAACGCTCCGAGCCCACCGAGGGTTGTGAAGATGACGCCGTTGTCGAGGCGCTGAATGTCCTCGCACCGTGCGCCCGGTGCGACGTCGAGGGAACGGTCGACCTCGTAGCGGTCCCGGCACCGGTACCACGAAGCCAAGATCTCGGGACGGACGCCTGCCACCACATCCTCACCGGCTGCGAAGCTCTCCCACGCGCGAGCCACTTCCGTCGAGGAAACGGGTTCGGGCGAAACCGCGGGGCCGGAAGAGCCGTTGGCTGCGCCCACGATGTGAGGACGTCGACTCGGTGCGATCGCCAGCGGCGGCAAGCCTCCAGCCATGGTGACCTCCTTGTCATCCACCGTCCCCGACCGGTCGTGAGAACCGAATCACGGCCGGTGACGGACAGCACAGTTTAACGTCGCCGGCCGTGCGTCCTCAAGGAACACGAAGACTATGCATGCTTCTGCCCTAGTGTTCAGACCGCGCCGTTCCGGCTGCGACAGCCACCGGTGAGCGCCGTATCCGGACCGCTCGTAGGGCATTCGCCCGCAGTCATCCCAGTTCGCTTGCCCGTGAATCGAGCGCAGATCTAGGTTGCGTCCGGCGGAGGCGACGTGGCCCGGCTCGGGAAACCGGACGCCGCGCGCACGGTCGCCGGCCCTGGCGTCATGCCACTCCGGCCGGCAACGGACCAAAGGCGGTCTTGATGACTGAAGCAGGCTGGCTCGACACCACATCTCCCCTCACCGACGACGCCACGGTGCGCCGCGCATGGGAACGATTCGTCCGCGGCGAGGACGATCTCCGCGGAGTGCGCCCCGAGGTGGCGATCTCCTGGCAGCGATGCCGGGATCAGCACGGTGTCGATCCGCACCTGACCGAGGCGCCGGCGGCCGTCACCCAGGTCGACCACGCCCTCGAACACGACGTCGTGATCGCCGAACTCGGCTTCCGCGCGGCCTCACTGGCACACGAGGTCGGCAACATCGGCGGCATCGTGACCATCACCGACGGAGCCGGTCGGGTACTGGCCCAATGGGGTGACCAGGGCACGCGGAACGTCGCGGCGAAAGCCAATCTCGCTCCGTGGTTCTGCTGGGCCGAGGGCGCGACCGGCACGAACGGCATGGGCACGGCCTTGCTGTCCTACACCCCGGTGCTGGTCCGCAGGGCCGAGCACTGGTGCGAGGCGTTCCACGACTGGACGTGCGGTGGCGTGGCGATCAGGGACGTGGTGACGCGGAATCCGGTCGCGGCACTCAACATCTCGTGCTGGCGCAGCGATCTTCCCGCCGCGGCAGGAACCTGGCTCGGCAACGTCGCCAAGATGACCCAGCGCATTCTGCGTGAGCGCGCACAGAACGACGGCGCCGAGCTGATCGCGGCCTACAGTCAGGCACGCGCAGGCTCGAAAGTGCCGCTCGCGGCGGTGGATCCCGCGGGCAAGGTGGTGCTCGCCGACGACACGGCCGCGGTGCTCCTCGGAATTCCGGGATCCACTCCAGCCTCGGATCCCGCGGTGCGATGGAAACCGGAACTGCCGGAATTCATCGGCGCTGCCCAGTATGCCGCGAAACAGGCGACGAACAATCCGGACTGGGTCGGTTCCACCCAGATCTTCACGCGGCTCGCCAACGAACCGACGTCGGTCGCATTCCGGCCGGTCTTCCGCTCCGGCCATCTGTTCGGCAACCTCGTCTCGTTCGGCCTGACCGAGGGTGACCCACTGCCCCACGCGCCCAGCGAAGGCGTCACGCGCGCACACCCACAGCGGCTCGTCGGCACGCGGGAGAACCGCATGGTGCTGCTGCGCCTGCCCGAGGTGTCGTTCGCGCAGTCCGACGGCAGCGACGTGTGGCTCTCGACCGACCAGGGACGCCTGCGCGCCGCGTCCCCGGGACTCGACAAGCTCGAGACCGAGCTCAGCAGTTCCGGCTTCCTGCGCGTGCACCGGCAGTACGTGGTGAACCTCAGCCGCATCCGCGAGGTCGAACGCCGGATCAAGGGCGAACTGTGCCTCGTGATGGACGACGAGGACAACACGATGGTGCCCGTTTCCCGCAGGAACACCCCGGCGGTACGGCAACTGCTGGAGATCTGACCCGTCGGCGAGAGCCGGCAGCACGACGACCCACCGCCCACCACGAAGGAGATTCCGCATGACGTTCCCCGGCCTGCAGCACGTCGCGATCACCGTGAGCGATCTCGAACGCAGCACGGCGTGGTACTCCGCGTTGTTCGGCACCGAGCCCGTTCTGGACGAGGACGAGGAGGGCGGCCGGTTCCACCACGCCGTCTACGCCCTCGGCGGAGGAGCACTGTTCGGTCTGCACACCCACCAGGGCCGCGAGTCCCGTGATCGCTTCTCCGAGGAACGTACCGGTCTCGACCACATCGCCTTCGGCGTCGGATCACACGACGAACTCGAGCGATGGGCACAGAAGCTCACCGAACTGGGCATCGAACACGACGGCATCAAGAAGGCGCACTACGGCAGCGGAGTGTCCTTTCGGGACCCGGACAACATAGCACTCGAGTTCTTCGCCGCGCCGGAGAGCTGACGCCGGCTGATCCCGGCGACATGAGCGAAACCCGGTGCCTCGGCCGTGGCCGGAGCACCGGGTTCTCCGCGTTCGTCAGTGCCCGTCAGTGTTCTGGGCGTTCGTCAGTGTTCGTGGGCGTTCGTGGGCGTTGGTCAGCCCCGGAACTTGTGCACCTCGCACGCGCAGTACATCAGACCGCACGTGAAGCAGGCCGGTTTGCCGACGCACTGGATGCACGGTCCGCACTGCACCGGTTCGCTGTGCCGCGCCAGGTCCTCGGGCTCGTAGGAATCGCCGCAGAACGGACACGACAGCCGTTCGGTGTCGGCGCCCTGAGAGGGCGACTGGTTCATCGGATCACCCGCTGTCCGCGTCTCGTACGAAAGCACCCGTTCGGTGATCGCCGGCGCCATCACCGGCGTCGGCGATCACCGAACGGGCAGGTGTCACAGGCAGAAGGTGATCAGCGAAGCACCCTTACCTTGACCGGACATGCCGGGAACGATGCCTTCGAGCCAACCACCCCAGCCGACCGGCACCGTGACGTACTGCTTGCCGTCGACGGTGTAGGTACTCGGGCTGCTGTGGTGGCCGCTGCCGCACTGGAACTTCCAGAGCTCCTCACCGGTCTCGGCGTGGAGCGCCAGGAACTCGCCCGTCGGCGTACCCGCGAACACCAGGTTGCCCGCGGTGGTCAACGTCGATGCAGCCATCGGCACGTTGAGGCGGTAGCGCCACTTCTCCTCACCGTGCGAGTCGAAAGCGCTGATCGAGCCGGCCATGTTGTCGACGTCGACCTCCACGGCGGCACCCCAGTAGGGCATGCCTTCCTTGAACTCACGTCGACGTCGCGTCGCGGTGGCACCCACGTCGGCCACCGGGACGTAGAACAGGTCGTGCTCCGGGTGGTACGACGCGTGCGTCCATTCCTTCGCACCGGCCGGGCCGGGGAAGAAGTGGCACGGCTCGCCTTCCTTGTCCGGGTACTTGCGCGGCATGAACTTGCCGTCGCGGGTGATGGCACCCCAGTCGATCCGGTCGACGAACGGCGTCACGTGCTGCAGTTCGCCATTGGTGCGATCGAGGACGAACATGTACCCGTTCTTGTCGAAGTGGGCCAACAGTTTCTTGCCGTCCCGCTCGAACAGGGTCATCTCCATCGTGGAGTCGTAGTCCCACAGATCGTGCGGCGTGAACTGGTAGTGCCACTTGATCTCGCCGGTGTCGACGTCGAGCGCGACGACGCTGTCACTGTAGAGGTTGTCGCCCTGGCGGACCTCGCCGTCGAAGTCCGGGGCCGGGTTTCCGGTGCCCGCGTAGTAGAGATTGAGCTCCGGGTCGTAGGTGCCGGTGACCCAGTGGTTCGCTCCGCCCCGCTGCCAGGCCTCGCCGTCGGCGGGCCAGGTCTCCGAGCCGGGCTCGCCCGGCTTCGGCACGGTGTAGGTGCGCCAGCGCTGCTCCCCGGTCTCCAGGTCCCAGCAGTCGATGTGCCCGCGAACGCCGAACTCACCGCCTGCGGATCCGGTGATGAGGGTGTCCTTGACGACCAGCGGGGCGAGCGAGGCGCTCTCGCCGGCACGCACGTCGCCGATGGTCTTCTGCCACACCTTCTCGCCGGTACGGGCGTCGAGCGCCAGCAGCTGGGCGTTCTGCGTGACCATGTAGACCTTGCCGTTGGCGACGGCACAACCGCGGTTGACGTTGGCACAGCACAACGTCACGTCGAACGGTACGGCGTGCTTGTACCGCCACAACTGCTCGCCGGTGACCGCGTCGAGGGCCCAGAGCAGACCGTCCCAACCGGTGACGAACATGACGCCGTCGACGACCAGCGGACACGCTTCGAACGCGTAGGTCGACGTGGAGGCCATCATGCCGGTCGCGCTCGACTGATGGATCCACGCGACCTTGAGGTTCTTGACGTTGTCGACGTTGATCTGATCGAGCAGGCTGTACCGCTTGCCGTCGTAGTCGCCGTAGTAGGTGATCCAGTTGTGCGACTCGCTCCGCGCCTGAAGGATGCGGGCGTAGTTGACATCGCGCGTCACATCCGGGGCGACATGCGGCATGCTGGAAAGCTGACTGTGATTGATCGCCTCGCCGGCATCGACGTATTCGATGGTCATGATTGGTTCCTTACCTTTCAGGGACGCGGCTGAGCGGGTCGGTCGAGCTTGGCTTCCGGCGGCACCTCGCCGCCCACCACGATGGCGGCGGTGAGTCCCCTGCCCTCGTCGTTACCGGCCGGCGAGCCGTACCAGTAGTAGCCAGGGCCGTCCAGCTCGAGCGTCGCGCGACCCTTCGAGTGGTTCAACAGACCGATGAACTTCCTGTCGCCGTTGTTCGGCAGCAGGCACGCGTGCGTGTTCTTGTCGTCGTTGATGATCGTCAACTCGACGGTCCCGGCGTGCGGCAGTAGCAACACCGCGGGTTCCCAGGACAGAGCGTCCTCGGGGATCCGGATGGTCGCTTCCATCGTCCCGTCGGGCCGTTCGCTCGCCTTCTCGATCGAGCCGGTTCCTAGCACGGCACCGATGGCCGCCCTGTTCTGTCCGCCGATTTCGTCCAGGAGCGCCTCGCGGTCCTCGGCAATCGTCACCGGACTTCACCTCCTTGTGAACTCGAAAATGACGTTGACTTACTGGATGTGCGGAACATGCCGCCTGCGAAATCCAGGCGCGGCACCTTGATCACAGACGTCGATCACGTTCGAATGTTGCCGCCGCGTCTGCAGGCGAATTCGACGCTACACGCGCGCAAGCCGATTCCCTATCCCCGACCACCGACGGGCTCTCCGGCACCGTTCCCCGGCGGGGAGATACCGTTCGTGCCAACGGATTTCCGAGAACCTTCGCCACCGGCATCACGACGCGCGCCGCCTTCCTAGTCCGATTCCACCGGAACGACACCCAGAAGGCCGAAACAGACGGCCCAGTACACGAGGTACAGACCGAGCAACACGACGCCGTGCCAGCGACGGAGATGGCCCGTGGAAAGGAAGTACGCCGACAGTGCGGTCAGCAGTAGCAACGCCGGCATGTGGACGGTGAACACGCTCGCGTTCACCACGAGACCGCCCGCCAGCAGGATGACGCCGAGCTTGCCGGTCACCGAGAACACCACGCTGCCGATCACGTTGGCCACACCGATCTCCGGTGCACCGCGGCGGGCGGGCTCCACGGTCAGGAAGATGTCCTCGATGGTGAGAACCAGAGTCGCGATCGTGGCACCGAAGAGCGTTCCCTCGAGTCCGTACTGGTCGAGAATTCCCTCGGTGCCCTCACCGGTGGCCCAGGCACCGGCCACCACACCGACCAGTGCGAGCACGGCCAGTCCCAGTCCGGCCCAGCCGCCCAGCTTGCGTGCCTCCGCGAACGGCATGGTGTCGGAGAAATCCCGCCCCTTCGGCGGTTCCTTCGTCGGAGGGGGCGACACGAGCGTCGCCGTCCCTCCTCCGCGTTCCCGCGCCGCGGCAAAGGATTCGTAGAGTTCGGCGTCGCGGAAGATCGGACGATCACCGCGGGACTCCCGTACCACCATGTACGCGAGGAACGCGCCGAACAGCAACAGCAACAAGATCCCGGTGGCGGGGTTCATCGGTGCGAACGCGACGAACCCGAAGACCGCCAGCGGACTGCAGGCGTAGAGGATCAGATAACTACGCGGGATGTTGATCTTCGTGGGTACCAACAGGGCCGCCAACGCGAGCACCACGCCGGGAAGCGACAGCGCGGTACCGAACACCAGCCCCAGCGCCGCACCGTCGAGGTCCTCCATGTTGAGCACGACCCCGAGCGCGACGTCGTCGAACTCGATACCGGTGAAGATGATGGCGAGCAAGAACAGCGATATCCGCAGTCCACTGGCCACCCCGACCAGATAGCCGACCAGTTTCTCGGCGCTGTAGATCAGAAGCGCGGCCCCGACGGCGAAAAAGGCGATTGATTCCATGACACCTCGAACTTCTTCGGTCTCGGCGAACGGAACTCACTCACCGAACGGCGAGCGCGCTCCCACCCTCGCGCCGGCTCAGCCGATGAGCAACGCTCGAGGCACCGGCGGCCGATACTGCGCAACCAGCGGTGGGCGAAAGGACACGAGCGGACAAGCCCCGCCGGACGCGCATTCGCGGGCCGATACCGGCATATCGCGCAATCGAATCCGGCCGTTCGGAGTAACACGACGAGGAAAAACTCGCCGCGGGTGCCGAAACGAATCCGGCGCCCGCGGCGAGTTCGAACCGCGCGGATCAGTGAAGGTCGAATCGATCGAGTTCCATGACCTTCACCCACGCGCCGACGAAATCCCGGACGAACTTCTCCTTCGCGTCGTCACACGCGTAGACCTCGGAGATCGCCCGCAGTTCGGAATTGGAGCCGAAGAGCAGATCGACCCGGCTCGCGAACCACCTGAGCTCCCCGGTGTCGCGATCGCGCCCCTCGTAGTTCTCCGGGCCGTGCCGGTCCGCACTCACGACCCATTCGGTGCCCATGTCCAACAGGTTGGCGAAGAAGTCGTTCGTCAACACCCCCGGCGTCGATGTCAGTACCCCGCCGCGGGAGCCGCCGTGGTTGGTGCCCAGCACCCGCATCCCACCGGTCAGCACCGTCATCTCGGGCGGGCTCAGGGTCAGCAGATCGGCCCGCTCGACGACGGCGTGTTCGGGTGGCAGCCGCAGGTTCGGCCCCACGTAGTTCCGGAAGCCGTCGGCCGCCGGTTCCAGGGCGCCGAACCACGCGACGTCGGTCCATTCCTGGGTCGCGTCACCGCGTCCGGGGCGGAACGGCACCTCGAGGGGGTACCCGCCCGCCGCGGCGGCGTGCTCCACCGCGGCACAGCCGCCGAGCACGATCAGATCGGCCATGGAGATGCGTTTCGTCCCGGTGCAGGAGGCGTTGAACCGCTTCCGGATCGTATCCAGGGCAGTCAGGACCGCACGCAGTTTCTCCGGCTCGTTGACCGGCCAACTGCACTGCGGTTCGAGACGGATCCGGGCCCCGTTCGCCCCACCGCGCTTGTCGGTGTCCCGGTACGTCGATGCCGACGCCCATGCGGTGGTGACGAGCTGCCCGACGGTGAGGCCCGAGGCGAGCAGTTCCCGTTTCAGTGCGGCGATGTCGGCGGCATCGACGAGTTCGTGGTCCGGCTCGGGGATCGGGTCCTGCCAGTGGAATCGCTCCTCCGGGACGAGCGGGCCCAGATAGCGGCGGACCGGGCCCATGTCGTAGTGCGTCAGTTTGAACCAGGCGCGCGCGAACGCGTCCTCGAACTCGTCCGGATGTTCCAGGAATCGGCGGGAAATGGCCTCGTAGGCCGGATCCTCCTGCAGCGCCAGGTCGGTGGTGAGCATGACCGGGTGGTGCTTGACATCGGGGTCGTACGGGTCCGGAACGGTACCGTCGCCCTGCCCGTCGCTCGGGATCCACTGCCACAGCCCGGCCGGACTGAGTTCGATGTCCCACTTGTACTCGAACAGGGTCTCGAAGAAGGTGTGGTCCCACGTGACGGGCGTCCGCGTCCACATGCCCTCGAGTCCGGTGGTCGTGGTGTCCGGACCCTTCCCGGTGCCGTGCGCGTTGGCCCAGCCGAGCCCTTGCGCGTGGAGCGGCGCCGCCTCGGGTTCGGGGCCGAGCTCGAGCACCGGGTCGACGTGACCGTGGGTCTTGCCGAACGTGTGCCCACCGGCGATCAGGGCGACCGTCTCCTCGTCGTTCATGCCCATCCGCCCGAAGGTCTGCCGGATGTCGCGCCCCGCGAGCACCGGATCGGGATTCGTGGCAGGACCCTGCGGGTCGACGTAGATCAAGCCCATCTCACTGGCGGCCAGCCCGTCGGCGAGCTCGCGGCGGCCGGTGTGGCGTTCGTCGGCCAGCCATTTGCGTTCCGGCCCCCAGTAGGTGTCGTCGGCCTCCCACACCTCGGCGCGACCGCCACCGAAGCCCAGCGTCCGGAAACCCATCGACTCCAGCGCGCGGTTGCCCGCGAAGACCATCAGATCGGCCCAGGAGATCTTGCGCCCGTACTTCTGCTTCACCGGCCAGAGCAGCCGGCGCGCCTTGTCCAGGTTGCGGTTGTCCGGCCAGCTGTTCAACGGGGCGAAGCGCTGCATTCCCGCCGCGGCACCGCCCCTGCCGTCGGCCATGCGGTAGGTACCCGCGGCATGCCAGGCCATGCGCAGCACCAACGGGCCGTAGTGCCCGAAGTCGGCAGGCCACCAGTCCTGCGGGGTCGTCAGCACCTCGTCGACGTCGCGGGCCAGCTCGTCGAGATCCACCGTGGCGAACTCCGCCGCGTAGTCGAATTCCGCGCCGAGGGGATCGTCGGAAGGGCCGTGCCGACGCAGTCTCGTGACGTCGACGCGATAGGGCCACCAGTCGTTGACGTCACCGCCTGCCGCCGGATGATTCCGGCTGCGGTCGGGACTGCCCTCGCTGAGCACCTTGTCGTACGTGCGGTAAACGTGAGTGTCGGGATTCTCCGGCATTGGTGTCCTCCCACATCGCACCGAGTGCGAGCACCTTGCTCGCCTCGACACTGCGCGCCTGACGGCCGGCAAACCCGCGACGTTCCGGCCGCTCATGGGCGGCGCGAGCTACGGCTGGCGCGAGCATGTGCGCGCGAGCTACCGTGCCGCGCAGGACCGGAGCGGTGAGCTGTAGCAGCGCGGTGAGCTGCAGCGCCGCAGTGAACTAGCGCGGTGAACTACAGCGGCGCGGTGAACTACAGCGCCCGCGAGCTACTGCGCCCGCGAGCTATTGCGTCCGGGCCCTCGTACCGACGGCACGGTGCTCACGGCGGGCCGTAGCCACCCGCCGTGAGCACACGAGTTCGAGAAAAAACGGTCAGTGCAACGCGGTCGTCAGCCTCGGTAGAAGTAACCCGTGGCCTCGGCGCACACCTCGACGACCGTGTATTCCGGCGTTTCCCACTGCATTGTGTCCTCCTCGTGTTCCGCATACCGGTTGACCGGACAGCATGTGTCGCCGACTCCGAGGTCAGCACCTCGAACCGGCAGGACGAGTTCGAGCATCCGCGAACGTTCGCAGCTTCTGCAACAGGGCCAGGACCAGTGGCCGGTAACCCGTGCCGAACGGAGGGAGGCGCGACATGATCGGAGCGCGGGGCGTCACCAGCGGAGCACCACCCGCCATCGCTCGAACGGAGCAGCCTGCACCACGGTGCCGACATGCACCGCCGGGTAGGGTTGTGTTCGGCCGGGTAGGCGCGCGAACCCCTTCACCCGAATCCTCGATTCCGCATCTCATAACGTCATTCAATGGCGGTCGAAGAACAGCAAATAACTCCACGAGCACCGCCGGAATTAGAATCGAGGGGTGCGAATCTACCTCGGATCCGACCACGCCGGTCTGGAACTCAAAGAACATTTCGCGAAACTTCTGCCCGTCCTCGGTCACGACATCGTCGACGTCGGGCCCGCGGTCTACGACGCCGACGACGACTATCCCCCGTTCTGCGTCGAGGCGGCGCGGCGCGTCGTGGCCCACGAGGGCAGCCTCGGCCTCGTCTTCGGCGGGTCCGGCAACGGCGAGCAAATCGCAGCCAACAAGGTTCCCGGCGCCCGCGCCGCGCTGGTGTGGAGTGTGGAAACCGCCAGGTTGTCGCGCCAGCACAACAACGCGCTCCTGGCCGCCGTCGGCGCCCGGATGCACACCACCGAGGAGGCCGAGCACATCGTGCAGGCCTTCCTCACCACCGACTTCGAGGGTGGCAGGCACCAGCGCCGGATCGACCTGCTGACCGAGTACGAACGCTCCGGCCAGCCGCCCGCGCTGCCCGGCTGAGCACCGGGGCGAGACCGACGCGCACGCCAGAGCACAACACGGACCCCGGAACCCGCCACACGAGCACCCCAGGGCGCAACACGAGCCCCTGAAAACGCAACACGGGCACCCCAGGGCGCAACACGGGCCCCTGGATCCGCAACACGCGCTTACGACGGACGGGCGAGGCCGAGCCGTCGTTCGATGTCCTTCCACGGGCCTACGTCGCCCGAGACGGTTCGTCCCGCGTCGCGTGCGGCCCAGGCGGTGGCGACCACGGCCTGCAGCACGGCGTTGTTCTCGGCGCCCGGACCGGCGGTCGGTGGGAGCCGGGGAACCCCGTCCGGCCCGAGTTCGAGCAGGTCGGCCGCAGGCGATGCGAGCACCGGCAGCCCCGGCTCGAGCAGACCGCCGAGGTCGGCGGCGACGTACGTCGGACGCAGTGGCCGTTCCGCCATCGCGAGGTCCCGAAGTCTGGACGAACCGCTCAGCACGAACAGCGAGTCGAGGCCGGCGGCGTTGGCACCTGCGATGTCGGTGTGCAGCAGGTCGCCGCACACCAGGGTGGCGTCCGGTTCGCTGCCGAGGCGGGACCGAGCCAGGTCGAACAGGGCAGCCTGGGGTTTGCCGACGACGTGCGGTTCGGCGTTGGTCGCCGTCTGCACCAGGGCCACCAGCGCACCGTTGCCGGGCGCCCTTCCGTACGGCGTCGGCAGCGTCCGGTCCAGGTTCGTGGCGACCCAGCACGCTCCGCCGTCGACGATCCGGCCGACGGCGGCGAGTTCGGTCCAGGTGACGTCGGCTCCCAGCCCCTGCACGACGGCCTCGACCGGAGCGTCGTCCAGTTCCGCGACACGGACCGG
The DNA here is from genome assembly GCF_000719975.1 of Prauserella rugosa. Taxonomy (GTDB): domain Bacteria; phylum Actinomycetota; class Actinomycetes; order Mycobacteriales; family Pseudonocardiaceae; genus Prauserella; species Prauserella rugosa. The sequence continues at coordinate 10,292 of NZ_JOIJ01000034.1, read as the reverse complement.
GGTCAGTCCCGCCTCGGTGAGTGCCTGTGCGACGCCCGGGCCTCCCACCGCGTACACGCGCGCACCGCGTGTCAGCCGCTGCGCCAGGTGCGCCGCTGCCGCCTGCGAACTGGTGATCACCGACCAGCCGCCCGGAGCCAGACCGAGGGCGCGGAGGTGGTCACCGACGTGTTCGGGTGGCCGGGACGCGTTGTTGGTCGCGAACACCACCGGAACGCGATCGGCCGTCAGCCGGGTGACGGTCTCCACCGCGTGCGGAACCGCCGTGGCGCCGCGGTACACCACCCCGTCGAGATCGCAGATGAGGCCGCGGTAGGAGGCGATGAGGGGATCGGCCCGGCCGGGCAGGACTGCGGTCTCGTCGCTCATGGATGTCGATGCTCCTCGTGCGTGCGGACTTACGCGGTGACGGCGGGCCGGTGCTCGGATCTGATCGACCGCACGGTGGCCGGGTCCGAACACATCACCGTCGAGTCGGTCGTCGTGCACTCCGGGCACCGGCCGACACCGCGCAACAGTTCGTTGCCGGTCACCCCGGTGGCACAGAACAGGATCCGGTCACCCCGCACCAGGTCCTCGGTGCGCAGCACCCGGTCCACGGCGTGATCCGTGGACTCGGGTGAGCCGGCACCTTCGGGCCGAAGGACCGCCTGCAGCGAGCCGCCCAGACACGACAGGGCGGCAGCGGCGAGGACACCGTCGGCACCGCTGCCGGTACCCAGCAACACGTCGATCGGGCTGTCGGGATGGGCTGCGGCCACGGCGCCCGCGATCTCGCCGCCCTCGAGCAGATGCACCCGCGCACCCGCCTCGCGGACGTCCTGCACGAGTCGCCGATGCCGCGGGCGGTCGAGCACGGCGACGGTCACGTCCGCCCGTGCCGAGCCCGTGGCGTCAGCGATCGCCCGCACGTTCTCCGCCACGGGCATCCGGATGTCGACGACGCCGGCGCAGGCGGCGCCGACGGCCAGCTTCTGCATGGACGTCTCCGGCTGCGGGGAGTACATCCCGCCGCGCTCGGTCACCGCGATCGCCGTGATCGCGTGCGGCACGTCCCTGGCCGCCGACAACGTGGCCTCCCCCGCCGCGATGCCGACGTCGCACTCCGGGCCGGTCCCGTCCCCGACGCCGATGCCCCTGGGCAGGACGGGCGAGCCGGCCGGCGGCTCGTCGCCGAGCACGACGACTCCCCGCATCGGCACACATCCGAGGTACTCGCGCACCGCCTCGGCAGCCGCCACCTCGCCCGCCCGGTCCGCGCCGTGCCCGACCCAGCGGCCCGCCGCGATCGCCGCCGCCTCCGTCACCCGAACCAGGTCGAGGGCCAACGCGTGGTCGCCGCCGCGGGCGGTACCGGACGAAACCGGTTCCACCCACGGCGCACCGACCCGGCCGGATCCTTCGCGGAGGTCGTACCGCTGACGTGTCATCGACAACCGTCCACTCGCACCGGACGACGTCGCCGATCAGCGAGCCGAGGCGTTCGCGACGGCTCGCTCGGAGAGCGCCTCCTGTGCGGCGGTCGCGTTGCCGGTCTCGCCCCGCCAGGTTTCCAACGCGGGACCGACCAACGCCCTGCCGAACGAGTAGGTGAGCTCCCAGGGAAGCGAGTCGATGTTCTGCATCGCCGCGAGGTTCTCGGTCGCGACCTCGGGACGCTGCCCACCGGACAGGAACGCGATGCCGGGCACGGAGGGCGGCACGGACGCGCGCAGCGCCTCCACCGTGGCGTTCGCGACGTCCTCGACCGAGGGCTGCTCCGCGCTCTCCGATCCGGCGACGACCATGTTCGGCTTGAGGACGATGCCGTCGAGCTGTACCTGCATGAGTTCCAGCTGGTCGAACACCGTCCGGATGACCGAGGTCGTCACCTCCTGGCACTTGGCGAGCGAGTGGGAGCCGTCCATCAGCACCTCGGGCTCCACGATCGGCACCAGGCCGCCCTCCTGGCACAGCCCGGCGTAGCGCGCCAGAGCGTGTGCGTTCGCGTGCACCGCACGCTTCGACGGCAGGGAGTCGCCGATGGTGATCACGGCGCGCCATTTGGCGAAGGTCGCGCCGAGGCGCGCGTACTCCTCGACCCGTTCCCGCAGACCGTCGAGCCCCTCGGTGATCTTCTCGCCCGGCGCGCCGGCGAGCGCCTTCGCGCCCGTGTCGACCTTGATGCCGGCGAGGATGCCGATGTCGTGCAGATACTCCGGGAACGTGCGCCCGTTGGACAGTTTCTGGTGGAACGTCTCGTCGGCGAGGATGATGCCGCTGATCGACTCGGCCAACTGCGGGGTCGTGACGATCAATTCGCGATACAACCGGCGGTTCTCCGCCGTCGCCTCGACTCCGACCTTCTCGAGCCGCGTGGACATCGTCCCGATGCTCTCGTCGGCGGCGAGGATCCCGCGCCTGTTGGAAACGAGCGTACGCGCGATCTTGTTCAGAACGGACATTGAGCTGTGATCCTCCTGGCTCGGTGCCGGCAATTCGGCAGGGTCACGGATTCTTCGGCCTTCAGGTCATCGTTTCCATGGACGAGGAACGCACGTACATGGTCTTGGCGGCGTTCGCCTCGGCGATCACGTCGCTGCCGAGGCCCGCGACACCGCCGACGGGCGGCAGCGGGCTTCCCTTCTTCGCCGCGATGTCCACCAGTTCGCGCGCATGGACCGACAGCGGCCCGCTCGCGGCCCACGCCGCGTAGATGGGTTTGGCCGGCATGTCGCACTCGAGGGCGACCCAGTGCAACCGGCCGTCCGCGAGTTCCGACCGCACGGTGGACACGTTCAGTACCGCCACGCGTTGCCCGCCCGCCAACGCGTGCTTGATCGCCTCGCTCGAGGGGAACTCGAGGTAGTTCCGCGGACCGCGCGTACCGCCGAGCAGATCCTCGGTGAACTCACGAATGGCCGATCCCCGTTCACGGACGACGAGCGGCGCATCCGCCAGCTCCTGCGTCGTGACCGGGCCCTGCCGGGTGGCCCACGGATGTCCCGATCCGACCACCACCGCCAGCCGGTCCTCGCAGATGTTCTGGACGATCATGTCCTCGCGCGACTGCATCGGCACGAGCCCACCGAACTCGCACCAGCCGTCGATGAAGGCGAGGTCGACGTGGCCGGCGCGGACCAGCTCGCGGAGCGAGTCGACCTTGCCGGTCTGCACCTCGACCCGCACCTCGCCGAACGCGGCACCACCGCGGCTCAGCCATTCGGGAATGAGGTTCTCCGCAATGCCAGGGCTACCGGCGAGGCGGAGACGTTGCGACTCCGACAGCGACGATCCCGACCCGAACTCGAGCAGCTCGCGCGCGGCATGCATCACGTTGCGGGCGTACTTGGCCAACATCCGGCCGTCCTCGGTCAGTTTGGAACCGGTCGGCGACCGCTCCAGCAACCGGATACCGAGCCGGCGTTCCATGGCGCTGAGCCGGATGCTCGCCGCGGGCTGCGACAGGCTGTGTGCCTGCGCCGCCTTCCCGACGCTGCCGTAGTCCTCGACCGACAGCAACAGATCCAGGTCCGCGAGCTGCGGCATCTTCGACGGAAGAACCACGATTCCACCTCTCGTTGCATCGGACGTCGCGGCACCGGTTGTCGCGATGGAGTGTTCGGCCGGACCGCCGGGGGATGCGACGTGCACCGGACCACCCGTGCGACGCCTCTCGGCCTTCGCGCATCGCCTGCAGGCCGAGGCGTGTCATGAGCCTGCACGGGCGGCGAAAGGACCGTCAATCGGTTGTGCACGAACGCGCCGCGCAGCGACACGAACGGTGGGAAGGCGACCACCTACGGGCCGGCCGGCGTACCGGATGGCGGGGAATCGCCTTTCCCCGCCCGATAATCCGGCTTTTCACCCTCGAATCGGCATCGATGCGGCACAGCCGGACCGTCCACGACGCCGTAGGTGCCGTTCGTCGCCGGAACACCGCCGCACGTTGCAGGCGAACGGGTGCCGAATTTCGGGCGATACGGCCGAATTCGGCGTCAGTACCGCGCAGCGGCCGCATCGCAGGCGCGTGCCGTGCGCATGACCAGAAGCTCCGCGCGTTCCTCCCGGATCACCTTCAGCACACTCTCGGGAAGCGGGCTGCGCGCGAGAAACCGGTCCGTCGCCTCGAGCACGCCCTCGTCGTCCTCCGTGAAACACGGGTACGACGCGCGCGCGAACGCCGACAGGAACTCGATCTCGGTGGTGCCGGCGAGGGACTCGAGTGTCTGCCAGTAACGGCCGGCGAACGGGGTGAGCACGGCCTCCTGGCCCGGTCGCCGCAACCCCGCCATGATCGCCTGCCGCTCGGCGAGCGAGTGGTCCCCGCCGAGCAGCCGCGACCACGCCTTCTCCTTGACGGTGGCCGACCGGCGCGCGGCCTCCGCCGTCAGGGCGTTCCGCCGCCCGTAGTCGCCGGTATCGGCATCCAGCGCGACGCCGAGCAGGTCGTCGATGTCGCCGCCGCTCTCGGCGATCCTGAGCACCGCCCGCCAGCGCAGGTCCGGATCCACCTCGAGGCCCGCCCACGGCGACCGTCCACACACGACGTCGGCGAGGAACCCGTGCTCGTCGGGCCCGACCACACCGACCAGGGCACGGGCCAGCACCAGTTGCCGGTCGCTCCCGGCACCGGCATCCGCGAGCTGCTCCCGCAGGCCGCGGGCCATCGCTTCGAGCGCGGCAGGCAGACGATCGCGATCGGCGTACACCCACAGGGCACGCGACGCGCGGTCCAGGAGCGCCTCCAGCACGCCCGCGTCGTGCTCCGACCCGGCGTGGGCGAGGACGGCGGAGGCGTAACCCCGTGCCGGAAGCCTGCCGTCCTGGACCTCGTCCCACAACGCGCCCCACACGACCGCGCGCGCCCGCGGATCGTCCACTGCGGACAGACTGCGAAGCGCCGTCTCCCGGGACCGCGGGTCGAGCCTGACCTTGACGTGCCCCACGGCGTCGGCGTTGGGAATCACCAGATCCGGTTCCGGATGTGCGAACGCGGCGAGGACCTCACCGCCACCGGACGGCTCGAGGTTGACCTGTACCGGCTCCCGCGGCACCAGCGCCGCGTCGCGGTCGTCGAACGCGGCGACCCGCAGCCTCAGGTACCGGGGTTCGACCCGCGGATCGGCCCGCTGCACCACGCGGACACCACCGGTGTCCCGATGTACGTCGACGGTGTTGATCCCGGGCCGCAGCAGCCATTCGTCCACCCAGCGGTCGAGGTCCTCCTCGGACTCCTGCCGCAGCGCGGCCACGAGGTCGTCGAGTCCGGCGTTGCCCCACGCGTGGGTACGCAGGTACGTCCGCACGCCCGCGACGAAGGTGTCCCACCCGACCCGCTCGGCGAGTTCGTGGAGCACCGCCGCGCCTCGGCGGTACACGATCGGGCCGAAGTTCGACCGCGCGGCGTCGGTGTCGGCCGTGCGGACCCGGATCGCATGGCTGGTGGGCAGTTGGTCGGCGCGACGCGCCAACGGCACGTCGACGTGGGTGAACGACGTCCAGCCCTCGCCGTAGGGCGTGGCCTCGGGCTGGGCGACGACCGCGAGCATCGTCGCGAACGCCTCGTTCAGCCACAGGTCGTCCCACCAGCGCATCGTCACGTAGTCGCCGAACCACATGTGCGCCATCTCGTGCATCAGCAGGGAGGCCCGCCTCCGCCGCGCGTCCTCGGTGACCCGGTATCGGAACAGGAATCGCTCGTTGAGTGTCACGCACCCCGGGTGTTCCATCCCGCCGAACGCGTACTCCGGCGCGAAGACGTGGTCGTACTTGCCGAACTGGTACGGCACGCCGAACAGCGCACCGAAGAAGTCGAGCCCCCTGCCGATCACGTCGAACAGCTCGGGCGCCTCGGCCGTGAGCTGCTCGTGGAGCGAGGGCCGCGCGTACAGCGCCATGGGCACGTCGCGGTGCCGGCGGCGCACGACCCGGAACGGTCCCGCGGCGAACGCCACCAGGTACGTCGGCAACGAGGGCGTGCGGGCGAACCGCCACGTGGCCGATCCGGCGTCCCCCACCGGCGCCGGATCGAGCGGATCGGTGTTCGAGACCACCACCCACGCCGGATCGACCGTGAGCGTCAGCTCCACCGTCGCCTTGAGATCGGGCTGGTCGAAGCACGGGAACACGGTGTGCGCGGAGAACGGTTCGAACTTGGTGTGCACGTAGACGTTGCCGTCGGCCGGATCGCGGAAATGATGCAGGCCCTCACCCGTGTGCGAGTACGCCGCGGCCCCCGATACCCGCACGGAGTTCCAGCCCTCGCACACGTCGATCCGGACCCGCCGTCCGTCGTGGGCGTCCGGATCGAGCAGGCTGCCGTTGCACTCCGCCGATTCGACCTCACCGGTGAAGTCGAGGTGGACGGGCGCGGCGGCCGAACTCGCGTGGAAGCGGATCAGCGTGCGCACCCCGAACGTCCGGTCCCCCAGGGTGAGATCGAGCGCGATCTCGTAGTGCACCCCGGAGATCACGGCCGATCGTGCGACGGCTTCGTCCTGCGTCAGCGAGTTCCGCACCGCGGTGCGCGGCTCACCGGCCATCCGTCACGACCTCCGCGCCGACACGGTCGGCCGCCGGTGGACGAGCTGCTGCGGGTCCGCTGTGGACTCGCCGGCACGGTCCGAACCGTTGGCACGTGCGAGGGAGTCCTCCACCAGATGGTGATCCGGCGAGTGGATGCACACCGGATCGGTACGTCCGGCATCACCGGTCAACGCGAACGCCTGACACCTGCAGCCGCCGAAGTCGAGTTCCTTGCGCGAACAACTGCGGCACGGATCGGGCATCCAGTCCGTGCCCCGGTACGCGCGAAACGCCGGGGATTCGGCCCAGATCCACTCCAGATCGTGCTCGCGCACCGACGGGAAATCCAACGTCGTGATCTCCTCCGCCACCGGACACGGGTACGCGCGCCCGTCCGGCGCGACGGTCAGCGCCGTCTGCGCCCACCCGCCCATGCACGGCTTCGGATAGGGCTCGTAGTAGTCGGGCAGGATCCAGAGCAGCTCCATCCGCCCGGCCAGTTCGGCCTTCCGGCGTTCGTACACCGCCACGGCCTCGTCCAGCTGGGACCTGCTCGGCAGCAACAGCTCGCGGTTCCGCAGTGCCCACCCGTAGTACTGGGTGTTGGCGAGCTCGAGCCGTTCGGCACCCCACGACACGCAGACGTCGATGATCGCGTCCAGCCGGTCGAGGTTCAGCCGGTGCAGGACGACGTTCATGTTCAGCGGAAGTCCGGCGTCGCGGATGGTCCGGGCGGCGGCCTCCTTCTTGTCGAACCGTTTGCTCGCAGCGACGAGGTTCGTCGATTCGGCGGTGTCCCCCTGGATGCTCAGCTGGGCGCTGTTGAGCCCCGCCTCCACGAGCGAGGCGGCCCGGCTCTCGGTGAGCCCGAGGCCACTGGTGATCAGGTTCGTGTACAACCCGAGTCCACGGCACTCGGCCACGAGCGTCTCCAGATCACCGCGCACCAGCGGCTCACCCCCGGAGAAGTGGACCTGCAGGACGCCGAGCTCGGCCGACTGCCTGATCACCCGCAGCCAGTCGTCGGTCCCGAGTTCGCTGCCGCGCTCGAACAACTCGACGGGGTTCGAACAGTAGACACAGTGCAACGGGCACTGATGCGTCACCTCGGCCAGCAAGCCGAACGGTCGCGGCATTCCGGTCATGTGACCATCACCCAGCCTCGTCCTCGCGCGTCCTTCAGGAAGGTCATGACGTCGTTCATCAGGTCGGTCGCTGCGAAGTCCTCCTCGAGCTGATCCACGACCTCCTGCACGGTCCGGTTGCCGTCACAGAGACTCAGGATCGCCGCCCCGGACTTGTTGAGCAGCACCACTCTCTCCGGCAACAGCAACAACTCCACGTCCCGGACGTCGTCGTGCCGGAGCATCGCCTTGCCGACCAACCGCGGTCTGCCTGTCAGTTCGGTCTCGTCCATCGTCAGCGCCCGCTGTAGGTGTGTTGGACCGCGTCCAGCAGGCTCCAGAGCACGTCGCACTTGAACTCCAGTGCGCGCATGCAGGCGTCCTGCTGCTCGGCCGTCGTCGCGTTCTCGAGCACGAGCTCGAGCAGGTGCGCGATGTCCTTGGGTTGTTGGGTGAGCCGTGCCCTGAAGTACTCGAGCCCGTCCGAGTCGATCCACGGGTAGTGCCGCTCCACGTCGGCGATCCGCTTGCTCAGCAGATCCGGCGCGAACAGCTCGGTCAGCGCGGAGGCCACCGACTCCAGCCACGGACTCCGGCGGCAGAAATCCACATAGGCGTCCACCGCGAACCGCACGCCGGGCAGCACCGATTCACCGTCGAGCAGCTCGCGGCGCGACAGGCCGACCGCTTCGCCGAGCCGGATCCACTTCTCGATCCCGCCCTCGTCACCGGTCCGGCCGTCGTGGTCGATGATGCGCTGGATCCACCGCCGCCGGTCGTCCCGGCCGGGAAGCTTGGTCAGGATGAACGCATCCTTCACCGGGAGGTTCACCTGGTAGTAGAACCGGTTCCGCACCCAGCCCCGAAACTCCTCTTCGGACAGTTCACCCGCGTGCATGCGGACGTTGAACGGGTGCAGATGGTGGTACCGCTCCTGTCCGATCGCACGCAACTGCTTCTCGAATTCCTCGGCCGAGCGAGTGTTCATACTTCCACCTCCAGGCCTGCCCGGCCGACCTCGATGCCCAGGTCGGTCAACCAGCGCCGCTCCTTGGAGTCCTCGTCGAGAACCGGGTTCGTGTTGTTGATGTGGGTGTAGATCTTCCGCCGTGCCCTCAGTGCCGCCAGGCGATGAGCCGATCCGTCCTCGCCGCTGACCGGCATGTGCCCCATGGAACGTCCCGTCCGGCCGCCTGCTCCCCGAGCCGACATCTCGTCGTCGGTCCAGAACGTGCCGTCAACGAACACGCAGTCGGCCGACGCGACCTGCTCGGCGAAGTTCTCGTCCCACCGCGGCAATGTCGGCGCGTACACGGCCGTTCCGCCCGTCCCGGTGTCCTCAAGGCGGTATCCCACCTCCCATGCGGACCGGTCGGCGGAGGGCCCGGGCGGGGCACCGACGTACCGGGGGGCCTTGGATCCGGTCAGGAAGGCGGTGACGCGCAGCCGATCGTCGAGTTCGACGGGTTCGTCCACGTCGACGACCGACCACGAGATCTCCGCGTAGTCGCTGAGCAGACCTCGAATCGGAAACGTCCGGTTCAGCGCGTCCAGCACCGGATAGGTGCCGTACACGGTCAACGACGACTCCTCACGCAGCATGAGCAGGCCGATGGTGTGGTCGAACTCCGCGTCGGTCAGCAACACGCCTGCGACCGGGGTCTGCCGCACGCCCGGACCGGGATGCAGTGCGCTGTCCGCCGCGATCTGGTGGTGGACGTCCGGGGTCGCGTTCAGCAGGAACCACCGTTCGCCATCGCCGGACACGGCGATCCCGGCGTGCTTCGTCGCGAGATCAGGGCTCTTGCGCGCCTTGTCACACCCTTCGCAGGCGCAATTCCATTGCGGATAACCTCCGCCTGCCGCAGCTCCTAAGCAATGAATAAACACCGCGAGACAGCAGCCCTTCAGAAACGGCGGAGCAGGGACGGAAAACGACAACTGACGTCGACCGGTTCACGAGCGTGCCGCCGCATGGCGTCCTCCTTGCATTCGGTCGCCCGCGACGGCCGCGGAATGCAGGCCTCGTCGCCGGCGGAGGGGTCGAGGCGGAGCGGCCGGGTTCGTCGCTCTGCGCTCGGCTTTCCGCCTTCCAGCTTGTTGATCCGCACCCACCCTGGCAACGGATCATGCATGACCGGGGACGAATCGCTGACGAACGGTGGGCACGCCGCCACCGGCGGGACCGTCCCGACGCGGCGGCATCATTCGAGGTCGAGGCCTGCGCACGTCGACCGGTTACGCCAACCGTGGGTACCACCGCCACCCGTAGGCGCGAAAGGCGGGTGCGGACCGTCCACGTCGGCCGCACCCGCCCGTACCCGGCAGCACCACACGTCACCGCGTGCGGACGCCATCCCAGTGTGCCCCGCGACCACGCCGATTGGTTTCTTGTATTGGGGTGTTGGGGTTTTTTATGTGGTGGTTGTTGTGGGTTTTGGTGGTGGTGGGTGAGTGTTGTGGGGTCGGTTTTCGTTTTTGGGAAAGGGGTTTGTTGTGCGGTTGCAGGTGGCGATGGATGTGTTGGATCTGCCGTCGGCGTTGACGTTGGCGGGGCAGGTTGCCGAGTACGTGGATGTGTTGGAGTTGGGGACTCCGTTGGTGAAGTCGGCGGGGATTTCTGCGGTGAGTGCGGTGAAGGCGGCGCATCCGGACAAGTTG
>NZ_JOIJ01000033.1 GCF_000719975.1 Prauserella rugosa | reverse complement strand
AATCCGAGCCCATTGAGCGTCAGTGAGCACCGCAGAACGTGACATGCGATCAACAATCCCCCCTCTCACCACAGATCTTTAGGAGACACGCCCTAGGTGTCACGAGCCGGCCCGGACGATCCCAGCTCGGCCGGCAGCACGACGACGAAACGGGCGCCACCGGCCGACCCGGAATCGGCGAGTTGCAGACTCCCTCGGTGCAACGTCGCGATGTCCCGCGCCAAGGCCAGACCGAGACCGGCACCGCCCTGACCGCGCCCGCGAGCCGTGTCGACCCGTCCGAACCGCTCGAAGATGCGCTCGCGGTACTCCTCCGGAACGCCGGGGCCGTCGTCGCGGACCCCGAGCATTGCCTTTCCGTCCGATGTCGACAGTCGGACCTCGACACGGGTGGTGGCGTGCCGTTCTGCGTTGTCGAGGAGGTTCGTCAGCAACCGTCCCAGGTGACCGCGATGACCGCGGACGAAAACGGATCCGGCCACGTCCGCGGTCAGCTCCACCCGAGGCAGTGCGCGCCGCTCGACGACTTGACCGACGAGCGCGCTCAGATCCAGGGGCGCGGCCTCGTCGACGGTGTCTGCGTCGATTCTCGCCAGGGTGAGCAGATCGGACACGAGCCGGTCCAGCCGGTCGAGATCCTCCAGCGTCCCGGCGGCGAGCTTCGGCCAGTCGGCTCGCTCGGGATGCACCTGCGCGACCTCGAGGGGTGTGCGCACCGCGGCGAGGGGGCTGCGCAACTCGTGCGAGGCATCGGCGACGAACTGGCGTTGACGTCGGACGGATTCGTCGAGCCGGTCGAGGGTCTCATTGAGGGTCACCGCGAGCCGGGCAGGTGCGTCGTCCCCGCCGGGCACCGGCATTCTCCCTCGCAGGTCGTGTGCGGACAGTCGCGCGAACTCACTGCGGATCGCGTCGACCGGCCGCAGCGCCCGGCCGGTACTGAACCACGTCAGGGCGGCCACGACCGCCAACAACGCCGGAGCACCGATGAGCAGCGCTTTCGTCGCAGCGCTCGTCGCCCTGCTCACCGACTCGGTCGACGCGCTGGCCACCAGGGTCGTCGTTCCCTTCGGCGTGTCCACGGTGGTTTCGGCCATGCGGTACGGCTCGCCGCGCTCGACCGCGATCGCCGGGCGCACCTGTACCCGGCGCTCGCTTCCGGTGATGTCGACCGTGACTCCGGCAGGAAGGGCCTTCCCGCCCTGCACCGCACGGCTGGCGGTCTGGAGTCGCGAATCGAGTGCGGCGTCGAGCTCTTGCGTAAGCTTGGAGTCCAGATAGGACACAAGACCGAGTCCGACCGCGACGGTGGCCACCGCCACCACGACCGTCGCGCCGATGGTCGTCCGCGCGCGCACCGAGAGCCGGATTCGTTCACGCATCGTTGACCAGTTGATAGCCGTGACCACGCACCGTGCGAATGCTCCTGCGTCCGTACGGCACATCGATCTTTCTGCGGAGGGCGCTGATGTGGACCTCGATCAGGTTCGGCTCCGGCTGTTCGGCGAAGTCCCACCCACCTTCGAGCAGGCGGCGCTTCGACACGACCTGGCCACTCTGCGACGCCAGCATCTCCAGGAGCGTGAACTCCTTGCTCGTCAACGGGATCTCGTCCCCGGCACGCATGCAGGTCCGCGTCGCCGGATCGACCGCCAGGTCACCGACGTGGATCACCGGCGTACGTGCGGGCGCGCGCCGGACGACGTTGCGCAGCCGCGCGAGGAGCACGACGTACGAGAACGGTTTCGTGACGTAGTCGTCCGCACCCGCATCCAACGCCTCCGCCTCGTCGTACTCGCCGTCCTTGGCCGTGAGCATGATGATCGGCGTCGCGTTTCCCTCCGCGCGCAGCCGTGCGCACACCTTGTAGCCGTTCAACCCCGGCAACATGATGTCGAGCAGGATTGCGGCGTACTCGTGGTTCTCGGCGTACCAGAGCGCTTCGAGCCCGTCCCCGGTCACGTCGACCGACCAGCCCTCGGCGTTCAGTCCCGTCCGCAGCGCATCGGCCACGCGCGGTTCGTCCTCGACGATCAGTACCCGCATGACCGACAGCATCGCAGCCGAACCTGAAGCGAACTTCAGAATCGTTCAGCCTTCCTTCAGCGGGCCCCGGGCACTGTCGTCGACATCGCGGAAACGCCGCGGGAATCAGGAGGAAAGAACGTCATGCGCAATCGGATCGGCAAGAGGATGACGGTCGCCCTGCTCGCCGCGGGTGCGGTTGCACTCGGCGGCGCGGGCACCGCGCTCGCGACGAGCGACGAGACCCCGACGAACCCGCAGGACGAGAAGCGGGGCTCCGTCACTCAGCCCGATGGCTCGGCCCCGCCGAGCACGAGCCCGTCGGACGCGATCGCGGTCGAGAAGCTCCCCAACGGTGGGGTCGCCATCAAGAAGGTCGACCCCGACGAGGTCGAGCCGGGCACCGGCAGTAAGCCGGCGAAGCCGATGAAGTACCAGGACACGAAGCCCCTCGAGCGCGGCGACGACATCGACGCCGTGCCCGCCAAGTCGGCCGAGCCCACCGAGAAGCAGCAGTAACTGCGCCGGCGGCACGGGAGGGCCATCGGGGGTGTCCTCCCGTGCTTTCGCGTCGTCCAAGCTCGGGCGGCAAGGGGAGTTGCCGGTGCAGACCTCTCCGGTCAGCGGCGGCGATTCGGCTTCCACACCACCAGAGCGTTCTGCTGGCGGAAGGGCACGAGGTCCTTGCGATAGGAGGCGTGCACCGCGGCGGCCGCCTGTTCGGCCGCCGCGTACGCCGTGGACAGTTCCTCGGCGAGTTCGGTCACGCGGGCCTGCAACGCCTCGACCTGGTTCTCCAGCTCGATGATGCGTTTGACGCCCGCGAGGTTGACGCCCTCCTCCTGCGACAACCGCTGCACCTCGCGCAGCTGGGCGATGTCGCGCATGGAGTAACGCCTGCCGCCGCCGGACGTACGGCCGGGGGAGACGAGCCCCATCCGGTCGTAGGAACGCAACGTCTGCGCGTGCAGACCCGACAGCTGCGCCGCCACGGAGATCACGAAGACGGGCGTGTCCTCGTCCGCGCCGTGCGGCATTCCGAATCCCGGGGAACCTGAACCGAACATCACGCACCTCGATCGCGCAACAGCGCGGTGATCTCGGGTCGCGGATCGTGCTGTGCGACCGCGTCGGCGTACTTCTCCAGTGCTGCCCTCGCGTCGTCCTCGACCTTCGCGGGGACGACGACCTGCAGCGTAACCAAGAGATCACCCTGGGAGCCATCCCGTTTGGCGATTCCCTTGCCACGCACACGCAGCACGCGCCCGCTCGCCGTGCCCGCAGGCACGCGGACCGACACCTTCGAATCCAACGTCGGCACGCTGAGGGTCGTGCCGAGCGCGAGCTCGGTGAACTCGACGGGCACCGTGATGGTCAGATCGTTGCCGGAGCGGCCGAACACGTCGTCGGGCTTGACGTGCACCCGGACGAACAGATCGCCCGCGGGAGCACCGCCCCTGCCCGGTTCGCCCTGGCCGGCGAGCCGGATCTTCTGGCCGTTGTCGACGCCGGGCGGGATGCGCACGGTGAGGGTGCGCGTCCGGGTGGACACGCCCTCGCCGGAGCACTCCGGGCACGGATCGACGATCTGCTGACCGCGGCCACGGCACTCGGGGCACGGCTCGGAGAACGCGAACGCGCCCTGGTTCCTGGTGACGAGACCGGATCCCAAGCAGACCGAGCAGGTGCGCGGCGACGTTCCAGGCCGCGCGCCGTTGCCGCCGCACGTGCCGCACGTGGCCGGGCTCGACAGCCGCAACGGAAGGGTCGCGCCCTTCACCGCCTCGCTGAAGTCGATCCGCACGTCCGTCTCGACGTCACTGCCACGCTGGCCGCGCTGGGCTCCGCCCGCGGCTCCGGCTCCGCCGCGCCGGCCGAACAGATTGCCCAGCATGTCGCCGAGTCCGCCGAAACCGCCCGCCTGGGTGCCGCCCTGGCCGAAGATGTCGCCGAGGTCGAAACCACCGCCGGGACCGGCGCCGCCGCCACCGGGGAAGCCGCCGAAGCCGCCACCCGTGCGGCCGGAGCCGAACAGGGCACGTGCCTCGTCGTACTCCTTGCGTTTGTCCGGATCGGACAGTACGCCGTAGGCCTCGGAGACGGCCTTGAACTTCTTCTCCGCCTCGGCGTTGCCCGGGTTGGCGTCGGGGTGGTTCTCCCGCGCCAACTTCCGGTAGGCCTTCTTGATCTCGTCCGTGGAAGCGTCGGAGGAGACGCCCAGCTCACGGTAGAAGTCCTTGTCGAGCCACTCCCGAGCGCTCATCGGGCGTCTCCTCCTTTCCGCTTGTCGTCAGTTCTTCTGCTCATCGCTGTCGATGGGCAACTCGCCTTCGACCGGTGGGTCGATCGGATCCGCCTGTGCAGGCGCCTCGGACGCCGCCGGTGCCGCGTCGGCGGCAGGCTCGTGGTCGGTGACCGCCACGAGCGCGGGCCGCAGGACGCGGTCGCCGAACCGGTAGCCCCGCCGCAGCACGGTGGTGACCGTCGGCCCCGACACGTCGGGCGACGTGTCGTGCTGAACCGCCTCGTGCACGCTCGGGTCGAACTCGTCGCCCTCGGCGCCGAACGGTTCGAGGCCGGACTTCTCCAGCGCCTCGACGAGCTTGTCGGCAACCGACTTGAACGCGCCCGTCAGGTCACCGTGCTGGGCGGCCCGTTCGAGGTCGTCCAACAGCGGCAACAGATCGCCCACCAGCGACGCCTTGCCCGAGGCCGCGAGCTGCTCACGCTCCTTGTCGGCACGCCTGCGGTAGTTGGCGTACTCGGCCTGGACGCGCTGCAGGTCCGCGGTGCGTTCCTCGAGCTGCTTGGCCAGATCGGCCTCGACGGGCGAACCCGCCTCGGCCTCCTGACCCGCCTCGCCCTGAGCGGCCTGCTCCTGCCCGGGAGCGGATGCGCCCGCGCCGTCGGCGGGCGCATCCACGACCTCGGGCTGGTCGGCCCGCTCGGACCGGTCGCCCGCACGGACCTCACCGGTCTCCGGGTCGACCTTGCGGCGGTCCCGCACGACGACCGGTTCCTGCTCCTGCTGGTCGTTCTCGTCGCGCTCGGTCACTTCTTGTCGTCCTCATCGACGATCTCGGCGTCGACGACGTCGTCGTCGGCCTTGCCGGACCCGGCGTCACCACCGGCGGCACCCGCGCCGGCCGCACCGGCGTCGGCGCCCGCGGCACCCTCGGCACCGGTGTTGGCGTACAGCGCCTGGCCGAGCTCCTGCGAAGCCGTGTTCAGCTTCTCGACGGCCTCCTTGACCTTGGCGATGTCGTCGCCCTTCAGCGACTCCTTGGTCTCGTCGATGGCCGACTTGACCTTGCCCTTGAGCTCGTCGGACAGCTTGTCCTCGTTGTCGCTGACGAACTTCTCGGTCTGGTAGGCCAGCGTCTCCGCCTGGTTGCGGGTCTCGGCCTCCTCGCGGCGCTTCTGGTCCTCCTCGGCGTGCGCCTCGGCGTCCTTGACCATGCGGTCGATGTCCTCCTGCGGCAGCGCGGAGCCACCGGTGATGGTCATCGACTGCTCCTTGTTGGTGCCCAGGTCCTTCGCCGTGACGTGCACGATGCCGTTGGCGTCGATGTCGAACGAGACCTCGATCTGCGGCACGCCGCGCGGCGCGGGCGGCAGGCCCGTCAGCTCGAACATGCCGAGCTTCTTGTTGTGCGCGGCGATCTCGCGCTCACCCTGGAACACCTGGATCTGCACCGACGGCTGGTTGTCCTCGGCCGTGGAGAAGATCTCGGAGCGCTTGGTCGGGATGGTCGTGTTGCGCTCGATGAGCTTGGTGAACACGCCGCCCTTGGTCTCGATGCCCAGCGACAGCGGCGTGACGTCCAGCAGCAGGACGTCCTTGACCTCGCCCTTGAGCACACCGGCCTGCAGCGCGGCACCGACGGCGACGACCTCGTCCGGGTTGACGCCCTTGTTCGGCTCCTTGCCGCCGGTCAGCTCCTTGACCAGGTCGGTGACGGCAGGCATGCGAGTCGAACCACCGACCAGCACGACGTGGTCGATCTCGCCGACCGAGATGCCCGCGTCCCGCACGACGTTGTTGAACGGATTGCGCGTGCGCTCGAGCAGGTCGGACGTGATGCGCTGGAACTCGGCACGCGAGAGCGTCTCGTCGAGGAACAGCGGGTTCTTGTCCGCGTCGACCGTGATGTACGGCAGGTTGATGCTGGCGCTCGACGAGCTCGACAGCTCGATCTTCGCCTTCTCCGCGGCCTCCTTGATGCGCTGGAGAGCCATGCGGTCCTTGGTCAGGTCGATGCCGTTGGACGCCTTGAACTTGTCCACCAGCCAGTCGACGATGCGCTCGTCCCAGTCGTCGCCACCCAGGTTGTTGTCACCGCTGGTGGCGCGGACCTCGACGACACCCTCGCCGATCTCGAGCAGCGAGACGTCGAACGTACCGCCACCGAGGTCGAAGACCAGGATGGTCTGTTCCTTCTCGCCCTTGTCGAGGCCGTAGGCCAGCGCGGCCGCGGTCGGCTCGTTGACGATGCGCAGGACGTTCAGCCCCGCGATCTGGCCGGCCTCCTTCGTGGCCTGGCGCTGGGCGTCCTCGAAGTACGCCGGGACGGTGATGACCGCGTCGGTCACCTCGTCGCCCAGGTAGGCCTCGGCGTCGCGCTTGAGCTTCATCAGCACGCGCGCGCTGATCTCCTGGGCGGTGTAAGCCTTGTCGTCGACCTCGGTCTTCCAGTCGGTGCCCATGTGCCGCTTGACCGACCGGATCGTCCTGTCGACGTTGGTGACGGCCTGGTTCTTGGCAGGCTGCCCCGTGAGCACCTCGCCGTTCTTGGCGAAGGCGACGATGGACGGGGTGGTGCGGGAACCCTCCGAGTTGGCGATGACCGTCGGCTCACCGCCCTCGAGCACGGAAACGACCGAGTTGGTCGTACCAAGGTCGATGCCGACCGCTCGCGCCATGTGTCTTTCCCTCCTACTGATCCTGCGGATGCCCCTCCACTCGGTCTGGCACTCGGCCGGACCGCGGTCCACCGAGACCACCGAGACCTGAGCGGGGCTCACTCAAGTTCTAACGTGGGTGGCCGAGGTGCGTCAAACCAGACTTGAGTGACGCTTGCTCAACCTTTCTGCCAGAGTAACGGCCGACCAGCGGCGTTTGTTCCCGGGCAGCGGCCGATTTCCGGCTACCCGCACGTGTGCGCCCTAGTTCCGGAGGAGAGTCACGTCACCGCTGTTGGAGTCGAGCAGCAGCACGTTCGGCGCCTCCGGATCGCTACCGACCTCGAGTCGGCGCTCGCCACTGCCGGTGTCGCCCTCGACGCGGTAGTCGCCCCTGGGCACCGCCACCCGCAGGTCGCCGCTGCCCACCGACGCGGTGACGTCGCCGGGCTCGGCCAACTGCAGGTCGATCGCACCCGATCCGGCCTCCGCCTCGACCGAACCACGCAGCTCGCGGCCGGTCAGCGTGCCCGACCCGGCCTCGGCGACGACCGCGCCGTCGACGTCGTGGAACTCGGCACTGCCCGATCCGACGTCGAGCCGCACGTCCCCCGTGATCTCGGCGAGCCGCACGTCTCCGGAGCCCGCCTCCACGTCGACCGACGACACCCCGTTCGCCGACAGCGACCCCGACCCGAGTTCCCCCGAGACCGCCAGCCCGCGCGGCACGATCACCTCGTGGTCGACCTCGCACCACCACGCGTCGCACCGCTCGAGGCGAAGCACCGAGTCGTCGACCGTGTGGGTCTCCGACGGCTCGCTCCAGCGGTACGACAGCTTCTCGACCACGGTGACCCGGTCGACGTCGCCGACCCGGACCGTCACGTCCCCCGATCCGGTGGCGAGTTCGATGCGGTCGACGTCGGCGAACGTCGACGTGCGTTCCGCGTGCTCCGAGTCGAACGTCCCCAGTGCGATGACGACGCCCAATCCGACGAGCACCGCTCCGCCGACCGCCAGGCCGGGGCGTTGCACCACTGAGCGTCCCATCCGTCAATCCCCTCAGTTCTCGTCTGCGAGAACCGTAGGCCGACCCCCGCCCCACCGGTATTGGGGACAACCCCCGTTTCTCCGCGCCCAGACTCAGGGAGACCCTGATCGCAGGCGGGGTCGGTGGTGCGGGTCGGGGGGCCGGGTCGGCACTGACGGCGCGCGCACGGCTGCCTACCCTCGGGGTTGCATCAAGTCGCAGTCGCACAATGCAGCCGATCCGCGAGGAGCGTGAGATGGCCGACGCGCCGTTCAACTTCAATCCGTACGACTTTCTGCCGCAGGTGCCGTCCTTCGACCTGCGCAGCGACGACGTCGCCGACGGCGAGACCCTGCCGACACCACAGCTGTCGGGCCTGTTCGGTGCGGGCGGCGAGGACAAGTCGCCGCACCTGGCGTGGTCCGGCTTCCCGGAGGGGACCAAGAGCTTCGTCGTCACGTGCTACGACCCGGACGCGCCGACGGTCAGCGGTTTCTGGCACTGGGCGGTGTTCAACATCCCGGCTTCGGTGACCGAACTGCCGACGGGCGCGGGTGACCCGAGCGGCGCGAACCTGCCCGACGGCGCGAAGATGCTCACCGGCGACGGTGGCGTGCGGCAGTTCCTCGGTGCCGCGCCGCCTCCCGGACACGGTCCGCACCGCTACATGTTCGGCGTGCACGCGCTCGACGTCGAGTCCCTCGACATCCCGGAGGAGGCCCGCCCGGCGTTCCTCCAGTTCAACATGTTCGGCCACACCCTCGGCCGTGCGATCATCACGCCGGTCTACGAGAACAAGGGCTGACGCACCGTGTTGCGCTCCCCGGGGCCCGTGTCGCGGCCCCGGGGACCCGTGTTGCGTCTCCAGGGGCCCGTGTTGCGTTCCCAGGGGCCCGTGTTGCGGTTCTGGGAGCTTGTGTTGCGAATCCCGGGGCACGGCCGCCGACCCACGTGCCGCACCCACCGGCAACGCACACCGGACAACATCGCGCGGTCCGGCGGGTTCCACGGCGCGACTCGACAGCCTCCGTGTTACTGACCCGAATACGGCCGGGAACACAGGTCACAGACGCAGGACTACACCAACGCGTCATCCGGCGGCGCAACACCGACCTCCTCGACCCGCAACACGCATCCCCGAATCCGCAACACGGGTCCCTAAACCCGCGACACGAGCTCCCGAAGGCGCGACACGCACCCCGGAATCCGCGACACGGGTCCCCGAAAGCGCAACACGCGCACCCAGACCCGCAACACGCGCATACGTGCGCGAACCGGTCAGCGGGGGTTCAGGAGGTAGTCGACCACCGGGCGGAGTTCCTCCGCAGTGGGCGGTTCGTCGTCGATGAGGCCCTGGATGAGCAGGCCGTCGATGCCGGCGAGGAACACGCGGAACGCCACCTCGTCGTCGTGGCGCACCATCGACGTCAGCACATCGAGCCACCGCCGCGCCGCGGGACGCAGCTCCGGCTTCCTCGCGGCGAGCAGGTACAGCTCGTACTCGGCCATCGTGCGGCCCCGCTTCGGCCCGAGCGCCTCGGCCAGCAGTTTCGCGATCTCCTCGGCACCGCGACCACGCCCGTGCGAGCGCGCGCGGTCGATCATCCAGTACACCTCGGTGGCCATGTCGCGCGCGCACTCGATCAGCGTCGCCACGAGCAGGTCGTCGAGCGTCGCGAAGTGGTAGGTGGTCGACGTCGTGGGCACGCCGGCCTCCGCGGCCACGGTTCGGTGTGTCACGCCGGTGACCCCGTCGCGTTCGATCACGCGCAGGGTCGCCTCGATGATCTCGGTGCGCCGCTTCTCCCCGCGCGCCTTCCTGCCGTCGACCTGCCGTTTCACGTCGATCGCCCCAGTTCGAGCAGGACGACACCGCCGATCACGAGCACGAGGCCGAACGCCATCGTGAGGTTCATCGGCTCACCGAGGAACGCCGCGCCGATCAGCGCCACGAGGGCGACGCCGGCTGCCGCCCAGATCGCGTAGGCGACACCGACGGGAAGTCCGTTCTTCAACGCCTGCCCCAGCAGCAGGAACGCGGTCACGTAGCCGACGACGACCACCACCGAGGGGGCGACCTTGGTGAATCCCTCCGACAATTTCAACGACACGGTGCCGGCGACCTCGGCAAGGATCGCCCCGGCGATCAACACGTATGCGCTCACAACAGCCAAACTACCTGAACGTGCGTCCCATTAGTGGCGAGGTTTCTGCCACATCAGTGGGACTTGGGCGTCTCCAATCCATTACTCCTCAGTAGGAAGAGATACGCTCCCGTCACCCACCACGAAGACCGAACCGAAAGGCCCGATCATGGGTGCACTGCAGATCACGCTCGGCGTGATCGGCGTTGCCGTCAGCATTGTCGCTTGGGGTGTGTTCGTCGCTGCCGTCGTCCGGCAGGTGCGCATCATCCGACTCGGGCAGCCTGACAGCACGCGAAACGGACCGCCGGCGGCGCGTCTGAAGACGCTCATCAAGGAGTTCGCCGCCCACACGCGGATGAACAAGTTCCGCCACGTCGGGCCATGGCACTGGCTCGTGATGTGGGGCTTCCTGCTGGGCTCGCTCGCGCTGTTCGAGGCGTACGGCGAGATCTTCGACCCGCACTTCGCCTGGCCGATCATCGGCCACTGGGCGCCGTGGCAGCTGCTGCTGGAGCTCCTGGGTATCGGCACCGTGGTCGGCGGTATCGCGTTGGCGATCATCCGGCAGGCCAACCACCCGCGGCGCGCCGACCGGCAGTCGCGATTCGCCGGTTCGAACTTCGCGGCGGCCTACTTCGTCGAGGCCGTGGTGATCATCGAGGGTCTCGGCATCCTCGGCGTCAAGGCGTTCAAGATCTCCAGCGGCATCGAGGACCCGGCCCTGTGGTCGAGCTTCGTGACGCAGCCGCTCGCGCAGATCCTGCCGAGCGCCACCGCGGCCGTGTCGATCATGGCGCTCGTCAAGCTGCTGTCGGGCATGATCTGGCTGGTCGTGGTCGGCCGGAACCTGACGATGGGTGTCGCCTGGCACCGGTTCAGCGCGTTCTTCAACATCTACTTCAAGCGCGAGGACGACGGCGGCGTCGCGCTGGGCAGGCTCAAGCCGATGATGAGCGGGGGCAAGCCGCTCGACTTCGAGGAGGCCGACCCGGAGAAGGACGTCTTCGGCGCGGGCCAGATCGAGGACTTCAGCTGGAAGGGCTGGCTCGACTTCTCCACGTGCACCGAGTGCGGTCGCTGCCAGTCGCAGTGCCCCGCGTGGAACACGGGCAAGCCGCTCTCACCGAAGCTGCTGATCACGCAGCTGCGCGACCACGCCTACGCCAAGGCGCCGTACCTGCTGGCCGGCGGCAAGAAGGACATGGCTGGGGACGAGGTCGGTCTGACCGGCGACGACCCGCACGCCGGCATCGACGTGCTGGCGCTGGCCGAGTCGGAGCGCGCGCTGGTGGGCGACGCGGAAGCCGGCGGCGTCATCGACCCGGACATGCTGTGGTCGTGCACCAGCTGTGGTGCGTGTGTCGAGCAGTGCCCGGTCGACATCGAGCACGTCGACCACATCGTCGACATGCGCCGCTACCAGGTGATGATCGAGTCGAACTTCCCGACCGAGCTCAACGCCCTGTTCAAGAACCTGGAGAACAAGGGCAACCCGTGGGGTCAGAACGCCAAGGACCGGATGGCCTGGGCCGATGACCTCGACTTCGAGGTGCCGGAGTTCGACGGCGAGTTCGGCGACACCGAGTACCTGTTCTGGGTCGGCTGCGCCGGCGCGTTCGAGGACCGTGCGAAGAAGACGACGCGTGCGGTGGCCGAGCTGCTGCACATCGCGGGCGTCAAGTACAAGGTGCTCGGCCCGGAGGAAACGTGCACCGGTGACCCGGCTCGCCGCGCGGGCAACGAGTTCGTGTTCCAGATGCTCGCGCAGCAGAACGTCGAGGTGCTGAACTCGGTGTTCGAGGATGTCGAGCCGGCGAAGCGCAAGATCGTCGTCACGTGTGCGCACTGCTTCAACACGCTCGCCAACGAGTACCCGGATCTCGGCGGCAACTACGAGGTCGTGCACCACACCCAGCTGCTCAACCGCCTGGTGCGGGAGAAGAGGCTGACGCCGATGGCCCCGGTCGCCGAGGACATCACCTACCACGACCCGTGCTTCCTCGGCCGCCACAACCAGGTGTACGAGGCGCCGCGTGAGCTGGTCGGCGCGGCGGGCGCGAACCTGCGCGAGATGCCGCGGCACGCCGACCGTGCGATGTGCTGCGGCGCGGGCGGTGCGCGCATGTGGATGGAGGAGCAGATCGGCAAGCGGATCAACGTCGAGCGCGTCGACGAGGCGCTCGGCACCGCTCCGTCGAAGATCGCCACGGGTTGCCCGTTCTGCCGCGTGATGCTCACCGACGGAGTCACGTCGCGGCAGAGCGACGGCAAGGCGAGCGAGGAGCTCGAGGTCGTCGACGTCTCGCAGCTGCTGCTGTCCGCCGTCAAGCGCGGCGACAAGCAGCCTGCCGCGGTGGGCGCGTCGGCGGAGAAGGGCGGCGAGGCCGAGCCGGACGGCAAGGCCGACGTCGCCACGAACACCGACGAGGCGTAACGCCACCCGGCGAACGCACACGAACGCAGACGGGCGCCGCTTCCGGAGCTTCCGGAGCTTCCGGGGGCGGCGCCCGCTGCATGTTGCGGCCGACTCGCCGATTTAACGTCGCCGCAATACCGGCCCCATCGCCGCTGTCCACAATCGCCGTCGGGCGCGCGAAGCAGCACCGCCCCCTGGAGCAGCCGCTTCCGGCGAGGACACCAGCACCGACCGTGCGAGGCGAGGGCGTGGGTCATGCATCCCCCGAACGAACCGGCGAGACCGGAGCACAGCGACGACGGCGTCGGCAGATCCGGTGCCAGATTCCCCTCCGCGAAGAGACGGGAGGCGTTCGAGGCCGAACCCGATCCCCAGCCGCCCGAGTCACAGCTGCCCGAATCACAGCCGCCTGAACCGGACGAGCGGCTCCCAGGCGGATCCGGGGCGCGGTTTCCCTCCGCGAAGGCGCTGGAACGGATCGAACGCGCCGAACGCAAGGCAGCCGAGAAGCAGGCTGCGAAACAGGCAAAGAAACAGCACCGGCGCACCGCCGACACGGACAAGGCGGATCGGTCGAGGGTTGGCAGGGCAGGTGCGCGATTCCCGTCCGCGGCCGCGCTGGAGCGCTACGAGGAGGAGTCCCCAGCTCCCCCGGACCCGCCGTCCGCCGAAGCGCTTCCTCCCGCACCCACCGAACCGCCCCGCACGCCGTCTGCCGGGCCGTCCCGCTCCACACCAGCCGAGACGGATCCCGACGCCGAGCCGTACGACCCGCTCGAGGAGAACCGTCTGCGGGTGCGGCCGTACGTCATCACGCGGGGGCGCACCGAGGTGCGGGGTGATCTGGCGATCGAGGCGATGGTGACGGTGAATCCGGGCGGCCCGTGGGCGCGGGAGCGCGGCAACACCGACTACCAGGCGGTGCGCCGGACCTGCAGTGAGCCACGGTCGGTGGCCGAGGTGGCCGCGCTCATGTCGGTGCCGCTGGGCGTGGCCAGGGTGCTGCTGAGCGACCTCGCGGGCGCCGACATGGTGCGCATCCACGCCGAGTCGGTGTCCGGAGACGAACGACCGGGGTACGCGCTGATGCAACGGGTGTTGGCAGGGCTGCACCGCCTGTGAGCAGGCTGCGGTGAACGACGCCGGACGCCGAACGGAGGGGCCGGCCGTGCTCTCCGGCCCCTCCGCCGGGTCAGGCGCGACCCAGTCGCAAGAGGACGGACTCGCCGGGCGCGTCGTCGAGGCCGTCGTTGTCGACCGCACCGACGAGGCGATCGTCGGCTGTCACCGCGAGCCCTTCCGGCTTGTCGGCGATGACCCCGCCGCCCGCTTCGAGCGCGGGCAGCAGGTCGCGCGACTGCCGTTTACGCAGCACCGGTTTCGGCTCCCCGGCGGGCACGGGATCGACCGTCGAGATGTCGACCTCGTAGACCTTCTTGGTCCGGGCGTTCTCGCCGCGCTGGTTGTCGCGTTCGAGCACGAGCAGGCGTCCGTCGCCGAGCGGGGTCAGCTCGGAAACGCCGATCCAGCCGTTCTCCGGCGCATCGTCCAGCGGGTAGGCGGCGAACGCCCACCGCCCGGTCGCCGGCGTGTACCTGGCGAGCGTGGTGCGTCCCGGCTCGTCACCTGCCCACTCGCGCTGCACGGCGACCCATACGTGGTCGCCGGAGCCGGCCACGCCCTCGAACCCGTACTTCGTCGCGCCCTCGGCGACCGCGGCCGGCAACGGGATCTCCCTGCGTACCGCGCCGTCGGGGCCGACGTCGACGAGCAGGTTGCGGGTGGCCGCGTCCGGGTCGCCCTCGATCGCGAGCCAGTACCCGCCGTCGCCGCGGGCGGCGATGCCCTCGATGTCGTAGGCCGCAGGCTCGCCGTCCCGCGTGATCGGCAACTCGCCGGTCACGCGGGCGGGATACGAGGCGGTGTCGACGGTGAGCACGCGACTCGGCGTGTACGCGTCGTCGGTCACGGCCACGACCTCGCCGGGCTCGCCGGGGACTCCGGAAAGCCCTGAGAGCGCACCGAATCCGATGCCGTCGGAGACGATCGAGGGCGCGCCCTGGTTCCTGGCGAGCGATGCGGCGAGGGGCTTGCGCGTCAACTGGTACCGGCTGAGCGACGAGCGCACGTTGCTGTCGGCGGCGTCCTCCTCCGCGGAGACGACGAGGCCGCCCTGCTGCGGCACGGGCAACACGCCCTCGGGTGCGACGCCGGTGGGCAGGCCCTGCACCAGTTTCGGCCGTCGCGGATCGTCCACGTTGTACACCGCGACGAGGTTGGCGCGTTCGAGCGCGACGAATGCGTAGCGGTGCTTGCCGTACGTCGCGACGGCAAGTCCTTCCGGTTCCACACCCCTGTCCTCGGCGCGGTGCTCCGGGTACTGCCCGTACGAGATGGCGAGGTCCTCGAGCTCGGAACCCGAGCTGTGGACAACGTCGCCGGTACGGGCGTCGAACGCGGTCCACGTGCGGGTGCCGCCCTGGTAGTCGCCTTCGTCGGCGGTGGCGAGTGTGTCGTCGTCGAGCCAGCCGACCGAGTCCGGTTCGCGGGGCGCCGTGACGGCGCCGTCGCGCTCGATGCGGCCGTTGGCGGTGGTGTCGACGCCGCGAACGGTCGCCGTGCCCGCACTGAAATCGCTGCGCACCCGCCCGGTCTCGAGGTCGACGACCACGATGTGGTTGTTCTCCTGCAACGTCACGGCCACCTCGCCTCGCCCGTTGATCGAGACGTACTCGGGCTCGGGATCGCTCGGCGCGACGTCGGCGAGCCCCGTCAGCTCGGTCTTGCGCACCTGCCAGTCCGCGGGCAAACCGTCGAGGTCGACGATGTCGAGGAACCCGGCCGGTTGCTGCGGGATCGCTCCGTCGTCGAGCTCCTCGTCGCGCTCGTTCTCGATGGCGACCGCGGCATGCCTGCCGTCGGGCGAGACGTCGACGGAGTCGGGCTGGCCGCCGAGGTCGTGGCTCGCGACGACGGACCGCGTGTCGAGGTCGACGACCCGGAGCACGCCGGACGGTTCCGGATAGCTCTTCGACGTGTTCACGGCGACCAGTGCGAACCCGCCGACGATGTCGACCGACGTCGGCTCACCCGGCATTTCGAGGGTGCCCGCCGGCCGGACCGTGCCGCGTCGCGCGAGGTCGGCGAAGCCGATGCGCTCGCCGGGCGAATCGGTGTACACCACGGTGCGGCCGTCCGGAGTGACGGCCGAGATCTCGGCTGCGGTCTCCTGGTCGGGCGAGGAGTTCTCGTGAACGGGCATCGTGGCCGTGCGCACGAAGTGCTCACCGGCGTGGGCGGGAACGCCGTCCGCGGCGGGACTCGCCGTGGCGGTCGGCCCGGAGGTGGCGGTCAGCGCCGAAGTCGCGGTCGGCCCGGAGGTGGCGGTCAGCGCCACGACAGCCAGACAGGTGAGGAGTCGGGTTCTGTTTCGCACCGATGGTTTCTAGCCCGTCCGGATGTTGTCGGGCTGAACACGACGAGAACGCCGCATGCCGATGTCGGTGCTCGCGCGGCGTTGTCCTCGAGTGACCGGTGAACGCGGCCCATCGACGCGGTCCACCCGCGCGGCCGATGGACGCCTGAGCGTTGTCCACACGCAGACCCTTGCCACAAGGTGTGAATGCTGGTTCACTTCTTGCATGGTGTACCGGCGCACCCCGAAGGTTCAGGCACGCATGGAATCGCAGCGGGCCGCGATCCTCGATGCGGCGGTCGAACTGCTCGCCACGCACGGCTACGGCGGCTGTTCCGTCGCCGCGGTCGCCGAACGCGCGGGTGTCGCCACCGGCAGCGTCTACCGGCATTTCCCGAGCAAGGGCGAACTGGTCGCCGAACTGTTCCGGCAGCTCGTCACGCGTGAGGTCGAGGCGGTCGAGCAGGCGTCCGAGCGTCCCGGGTCGGCGGCCGAGCGCGTGATCGCCGTGATCGACACCTTCGCCGCACGTGCCCTCAAGGCGCCGCGGCTGGCCTACGCCCTGCTCGCCGAACCCGTCGATCCGCCGGTCGAGGCCGAACGCATCGTGTTCCGCCGCGCCTTCCGTGACGTCGTCGCCGCCCGGATCGCCGAGGGCGTGCGCGAGGGAACCCTGCCGGCCCAGCACGCCCCGCTCACGGCCGCCGCGATCGTCGGCGCCGTGGCCGAGGTCATGATCGGCCCGTTGACCTCGGGCGGCGAGGACGACGTCGGCGAACTCGCCACCTTCACCCTTCGAGCCCTAGGAGCATCCGATGCCGGCCACCCATGACGTGACCAACCAGGTGCCGGAGCTGTCCGGCCACGACGTCGCAGACGACCCGACGCTGCTCGAGGCACTCCAGAGGGAGGGCGCGGGCTGGGCAGCCGAGGAGGTGCACGAGCTCGGCAGGCTCACGGGCAGTCCACACGTGCAGGAGTGGGGACGGCTCGTCAACGAGAACCCTCCCGTGCTGCGCACCCACGACCGCGTCGGCCACCGCATCGACGAGGTCGAGTTCCACCCGCACTGGCACGACCTGATGGACGTCGCCGTCTCGCGCGGACTGCACGCCGCGCCCTGGCGGGATTCCCGGCCCGGCGCGCACGTGGCGCGGGCGGCCAAGTTCTACGTGTGGAGCCAGAACGAGGCGGGCCATACCTGCCCGATCTCGATGACGTACTCGGCCGTGCCGACGCTGCGGCACAGTCCGGAACTGGCAGACGTCTACGAGCCGCTGCTCGCGGCGCGCGAGTACGACTTCGGCCTTCGCGTGCCCACCGGCAAACGCGGACTCATCGCGGGCATGTCGATGACCGAGAAGCAGGGCGGTTCCGACGTCCGCGCCAACACGACCAGCGCGACGCCGACCGGCGACGGAACGTACGCGTTGACGGGGCACAAGTGGTTCACGTCGGCGCCGATGTCGGACGTGTTCCTCACGCTCGCGCAGGCGCCGGGCGGCCTGTCGTGTTTCCTGTTGCCGCGGGTACTGCCGGACGGTTCGCGTAACCCGATCCACCTGCAGCGGCTCAAGGACAAGCTCGGCAACAGGTCGAACGCCTCCGCCGAGATCGAGTACGACGGCGCGATCGGCTGGCTGGTCGGCGAGGAGGGCAGGGGCGTCCGGACGATCATCGAGATGGTGTCGAACACGCGCCTGGACTGCGCCGTCGGTGGCGCGGCCGGTATGCGGTACGGCACCGTGCGGGCAGCGCATCACGCGCGGAACCGGCAGGCGTTCGGCAAGCTGCTCGCCGATCAGTCGGCGATGGCGAACGTCCTGGCGGACCTGGCGGTCGAGTCGGAGGCGGCAACGCTGGTGGCGATGCGGCTCGCCGGTGCCGGTGACCGCGCGGCCACCGACGAGCAGGAGGCCGCGTTCCGCAGGCTCGCGCTCGCGGTCACGAAGTACTGGGTGTGCAAGCGGGCTCCCGCGCATGCGGCGGAGGCACTGGAATGCCTCGGCGGCAACGGTTACGTCGAGGAGTCGGGCATGCCACGGCTGTTCCGGGAGTCTCCGTTGTCGTCGATCTGGGAGGGTTCCGGCAACGTCGCGGCGTTGGACACGCTGCGCGCGATGGCGAAACAACCGGACTCGGTGGACGCCCTGTTCGCCGAACTCGACGCCGCATCCGGTGTGGACGGACGACTGGACGAGGCGATCGCGGGCGTGCGCAAGGAACTCGCGGACACGTCCGATGTGGAGTATCGCGCGCGCAGGCTGGTGGAACGGATCGCGCTCGTGTTGCAGGGCTCGTTGCTGGTGCGCCACGGCGACGAGGCGGTCGCCGACGCGTTCTGCGCCTCGCGTCTCGCCGGCGACTGGGGCGTGGCGTTCGGAACGCTGCCGAAGGGCGTCGACACGCGCAGGATCCTGAACCGGATCACCCCTGCGGGGTGAGCTACGGGGTGAGCTGCGGTCAGTAGCCGAGGTCGAGCGTCCAGTACCAGCCGTCCTCGTCGAGCCCTGCGCCCATCGCGGCGACGTCGCAGTCGGTGATGTTGGCGTTGTGCGCGGGCTGGGCCATCCAGTTGTCGACGACGGCGCGTGCCGAGGTCACCCCCATGGCGAGGTTCTCGGCGGCGGGGTCGTCGTAGCCGTGGTCCTCGACGCGCTCCTCGAACGAGGTGCCGTCCGACGAGGAGTGCGAGAGCCTGCGGTTGTCGGCCATGTCGCTGCTGTGCGCCTGTGCCGCGTCGTCGAGCGCAGGGTCGGTGGCGGCCGCCTCGCAGCCCGCGGCGATGCGTTCCTCGTTGACGTAGCGCAGCAGTTCGGCGAGCGGATCCTCGTCGGGCTCGGCGGACGTCGTGGTGGTGGGCGAGGGGCTGGACGGCTCGCCGGTGTCGGAGCCAGGCCCGGACGTGGCAGGCGCCGACGTCGTGGTGGGCGTGGGACTGTCGGACGTCGTCGGCGCGGCGCTGGTGGAGTCGGCCGGCTCGACGGGGGTGGTGGTCGGCACGTCGCCGGGGGTGGACACCGACGAGGTGGCCGGCTCCGGGTCGGCGGTCGATTCGGTCGTCGGCTCGGCGGAACCGCCGCCGGGGGTGGGCCCGCCCGGGTCGTCGCGATGGAGGCTGGCTCCGGGCCCGGCTGCCGAGGTGGCGTCCCCCGAGTCGGGCTGGATCCACAGCAGATGGCTGCCCACGGCGATCGCCACGCCCACGAGCACGCTCACCAGAACGAGCGCGCCACGGGAACGGGGGATCGGGGTAGCCACGGCCGGGCAAGCTACCACCAACGAGTGAGTTATTGGACCGTTATGTGAGCGGGATCAGTCCGACGGAGCAGAGCGTCACGGAAGGTCAACGGGCGGTGTCGACCCGGTCGAAGTTGCGGTACGCCCTGCTCGGCGTGGGGCCGCGCTGCCCCTGATACTTGGAGCCGGCCTCGCTGGAGCCGTAGGGGTGTTCGGCGGCGCTGGTCAGCCGGAACAGGCACAGCTGGCCGATCTTCATGCCGGGCCACAGCGTGATGGGCAGGTTGGCCACGTTCGACAGCTCGAGCGTGATGTGCCCGTCGAACCCGGGGTCGATGAAGCCGGCGGTCGAGTGCGTCAGCAGTCCGAGGCGGCCGAGGGAGGACTTGCCCTCGAGGCGTCCTGCCAGGTCGTCGGGCAGGGTGAACAGTTCGAACGTCGAGCCGAGCACGAACTCCCCGGGGTGCAGCACGAACGCTTCGCCCTCGGTCTTCTCGACCAGCGAGGTGAGCTCGTCCTGCTGCAACGACGGGTCGATGTGGGTGTACTTCGTGTTGTCGAAGACGCGGAAGAACCGGTCGAGGCGCACATCGATGCTCGACGGCTGGAGCATCTGCGGGCCGTAGGGGTCGACCTTGAGCCGGCCTGCGTCGAGCTCTTTGCGGAGGTCGCGGTCACTGAGCAGCACGCGCCCACCCTAGCCGGGAGGTGTTCCCGCCGCGGTGTGCATGTGCCGTGCGTAGGTGCGGTCGAGCGGGAACACGGCGCCGAGCCTGCGTGCGTACTGTGTGCGTTCGACCCGGCCGACCTGTTCCTGCAGCGCAGTGGCCCCCGGCAGCCATCGGCGGACGGTTTCGCCCGCGAAGTTGACGGCCGCTCCGGCCAGCACCGCACCCTGGGCGATCGGGTCGTCGGGCAGGCCGAGGAAGTCGGAGTTGTCCTTGCCGAGGACGATCCGGCTCACCGATCCGTGGAGGCGCAGCGACAGCCGGCCGAGGATCTTGCCGACGTTGCCCCTTCCCGCACCGACCTGCGCGTGGGTGGCGAGCAGAGCGGCCGCGAGGCGCCGGGAGTCGTCGTCGGGGGTGAACTCGCTGGTGGCGAGCAGCCAGAGCAGGCGCCAGGAGTCGTCCTCGGTTGCGGGCAGGAGCTGTTCGTCGACGCCCATGAGCCAGCCGGCGTAGCGCCAGAGGTGGTGGATGTCGGCGCGCTCGCGATCGGTGTAGCGAACGCCGAGCAGTTGCATGCCGACGACGTAGACGAGGGAGAACAGCAGCAGTGTGCCGACGGTCTGGACCTGGTTGACGGGCCGGTCCCAGGCGTCGTAGTCCCAGTCGTCGCGGCGGTTCATGGCGGCACGGACGTGGGCGTG
The DNA here is from genome assembly GCF_000719975.1 of Prauserella rugosa. GTDB lineage: Bacteria > Actinomycetota > Actinomycetes > Mycobacteriales > Pseudonocardiaceae > Prauserella > Prauserella rugosa. The sequence goes on along the minus strand of NZ_JOIJ01000033.1, from coordinate 3,251 downwards.
CACGAGGCGGACGCGCAGGGCGGAGGCGTAGCCGTTCTCGTGGGTGCGCAGCGCGCCGGGAGTGGTGACGTCGAGCCACCAGGTGGTGGTCTCGACGAGGCGCCGGGCGGCCATGTCCTCGACGAGCGCGCCGGTGCCGACGAGCGGTTTGGTGGCGCGGGAGGCCAGATAGCCGCCCATGAGGGACATGTCAGCGAGGGGGAAGAGGCCGAGCAGGCCGGTGCGGACGATGGCGCGAGCGCCGGATTCGAGGCGGTCGTGGTCGACCCAGTACGGGGTGGCTTCGGCGTGGCGGAAGAAGGTGACGAGTTCCGGAGGCGGATCGTCGAGGCTGTCGATGCCGTCGCTGAGGGCGCGTTCGAAGAGGGCGCGCCCTTCGCCGCGGGGAAGGCGTTCGACGAGGGAGACGAGGTCGTCGGCGAGAGGATCGCCGGCCTGGGCGTAGGTGCGGAGGCTGTCGAGCTGCCTGCGGGTGCCGCGGACGTCGCCGGGGGCGTACAGGTGGGTCGCCAGGCGGAAACCGCCGGTGCGCAGGAGCTCCGGATCGGGAAGCCGCTCGTCGACGCTCATCGCATGCTCCTTCGCACGGACCGCTACACCGTGACAACAAGTGTTGTCACATGCGGGACATGCGTCAAGCGGAGGAGGAAGTGCAGGGGGTGCAGGGGGTGCGTCGACGAGCGCGAGGAACGTTGTAAGATCGGACACCGACATGCGGATGTAGTTCAATGGTAGAACATCAGCTTCCCAAGCTGAGAACGCGGGTTCGATTCCCGTCATCCGCTCCACGCGCGAAGGCCCAGGTCAGAAGCCATCCACTTCGGACCTGGGCCTTCGTTGTGCCGGGGCCGAGTGAGCTGGCCTACAACACTCACGGGCCATTGCCGGCGGACGTCTCGCGGTGTCGCAGATCGAGGCAGTGGAGGTCGTGACCGATACGCGGGACCCGACCGACGAGCTACTACAGCGCGTTCATGAGCACTCGCCCCACGGACCGAACGGCTCGGAGCATGGTCGAGGTAACCGATTCGCAGTACCCGGCCGATCCGCACCGTCCTCAACTTCCACACCCCACTCAAGCCCTGGAGCGACGAACAGTGACCCGACGAGTTTCGATCATCACCGCGGCTTACGCGCCGAAGGCCGACTACCTCGACGAGGCGATGAGCAGCGTGCTCGCCCAGGAGATGCCCCACAGGTGGGAGTACGAATGGCTCGTCCAGGAGGACGGCACCGAACCGCAGCTCGCCGACAAGTTCGCCGACATCCCGAACGTTCATTACGCGGCGAACCACGCACAGGCAGGCGCCGCAGTGGGCCGTAACTTCGCTCTCGCGCGCGCAACAGGCGAACTGGTGCAGGTGCTCGACCATGACGACGTACTCCTCCCGCACGCCCTGCGCACCCTCATCCCGCACTTCGACAACCCCCAGGTGGGGTGGGCATGCGGCCAGGCCGACGACCTACTCCCCGACGGCACACGCACGAGCTATGAGTCCGCGATGCCGTTCGGAACCATCGACGCCGGAGCAGTCAACTCCTGGGCCATCGACCACGACGCCAACTGGCCCGTGCACTGCGCAGCGCTGATGCTGCGCACCGACCTCGTCCGAGCCGCCGGCGGCTGGGCAGCCTCACCGATCGACGAGGACATCATCATGTTCTCCGCCCTGTCCGAACTCTCGGCCGGCTACAACGACGAAACGATCACCTGGCTGTACCGGATCCACGACCAGCAGACACACAAGACCGACACGTCCAGGCTGCACAGCCAGACCGGCCGGACCATCGCCCTTCAGCGCATCCAGGCCCTCTCCCGCGTCGGCCTGAACGTCAACGGCCAGCCGACACCAGTGCGCAACTTCGAAGCACAAGCCGGCGACGCCGCGAAGTACAACGTCGCACCCGGCACGACGTGGTGGAAGTGACCGGCGACAGCGACCCGCAGCCAGCTAGTTGGCTCTGCGCGCAGCCGACAGAGCGTTGTACATCAGCACGATCTCTGTGAAGCGCTCCCAGGCCGCGTGCCGGTCAGCCGGAAGCTGAGCCCGCATTTCATCCAGGACCGGCGCGAGCGCGGCCCGCTTCTTGTCGGGGACCTCGATCTCCAGCTTGTCGAGTTCCTCGCCCCACTTGAAGAAGGCTTCAAAGGCAGCCGCGTCGAACTTGCCGTCCTGGATGACCTGCATCAGCTCCACAGAAGATCAGCCCTTCGGGACGCGTGGCTCGGCCGCCTCCACCAAATCGTTGGCCATCTCGCAAGCCTTGGTCTCCTCCACACCGGTGACCTGGATATCCACGCGAGAGGTCTCACTAACTCCAATCGCGATCGTGCACCCGTGGGGAGACGCCGCCCGCGCGTACTCGCGGCCGCCTTCGCTCGTATGGTCCACGCCGTAGCCGAGGTCGTTCATGTCTTGAACTCCGCCGTTCTCGCGGATAGCAACCGACGAAGTCGGAACAAGCTGAGCGCTATCTCCCGCGTCCCCAGCCCACGAACACGTGCGCGCGGTACCGACCGTCTTCGACTCAGGCGCACTCGCCTTGACGGGCCCGTGCTTCGTGACGTCCTCCTCACGAAGCACAGAGCAAGGGTCCAGGCCAGCCAAAGGACTACTACTCGTCGGCGAGGTCTCCTGCACGGAGCTGGAACCCGCCGCCGACGGTGTTTGTTGCCCACCGTCGGCCTCCGGCGTGCCACCCACACCATTCGAGCAGGCGACAAGACCGAAGGCGCCCGCCGCAACGAGCGGCAACGCCGCACGTGTCAAACGCATTGGGAGTGCTCCTAAGCGTTGCCGTTGAAAGTACTCTTCTGCTGCTCCTCCGCCTCGCGGTAGTTGTCCTCCGCGATCTTCAGAGCTTGCTCCGAATCCCGGAGGATGGTTCGAAGCTGCCTAAGCATAGGAAGGACGCCCTGTGGCCCGTCTGCGCTCTGTTGGACATGCGCGGCGACCTGCTTCGCATAAGGGCCTGAACCGAGCTGGGGCTCCTGTGCAAGGTCTGTCGCTTCGTCCAGGATGTTGCCGACGTCGTTCTGCGCCTCGATCAAAGCATCCCGGATCGGCTTCGCCGCGTTCTCACTAACACGGAACCCGCCGCTCTTCGCCGACTCCAGGAGCGCGCCCGACTGCTGCTCAGCATCCGCCATCAGCTGAGTCCCGCATAGTGGTGTGGCGCGGTCGCCGGGATCGTCTACGAGGTGTTGTGGACGTGGGTGCGGCCACCGCGTGATCCTTCGAGTCAACCTT
>NZ_JOIJ01000032.1 GCF_000719975.1 Prauserella rugosa | reverse complement strand
GGTCCCATTCCGAACCCGGAAGCTAAGCCTGCCAGCGCCGATGGTACTGCACTCGTAGGGGTGTGGGAGAGTAGGACACCGCCGAACTTACTTAATAGAAGGGTGGGCCTGGTGGCTCGAGTCCCATAAGGGATTCGCCGCCAGGCCCACTTTTCTGTGTTTGTACTCTGATCATGTGACTACGCGGATTCTGGTCGTCCAGCCCGAGGAAACCGTCCCCGTCGGCACGCTCGGGGACTGGCTCAGCGAAGCCGGCGCGGCCCTCGACACGGTGCGCGCCGACGTGGACGACATTCCACCGGCCGCCGACGGCTACGACGCCGTCGTGTGTCTCGGCGGAGGTATGGGACCACTCGACGACGAACAGCACCCGTGGCTCCCGGCCGTGCGCGCGCTCCTCGCCGCATCGGTCGCTGCGGAGGTCCCCACCCTCGGGGTCTGCCTCGGCGGCCAACTACTCGGCGCCGCGACCGGCGGAACGGTCGGCCGCGGGCGGAGCGGGCCGGAGGCCGGACCGAAGCTCGTGTCGAAGAAGGACGCGGCGTGGACCGACCCGCTGTTCGCCGACCTTCCGCTGATGCCCGACGTCCTGGAATTCCACCGCGACGTCGTCGAACACCTGCCGGCGGAGGCGACGTTGCTGGCGTCGTCACCCATGTACCCGAACCAGGCGTTCCGCGTCGGCCGCGTCGGCTACGGCGTGCAGTTCCATATCGAGACCACACCCGAGATCGTCGCGGGATGGGTCGACCGGTCGCCCGACGTGGCGTCCGCGGCCGAGACCGGCGCGTTCGACCGGGACACGCTCGACCGCGTGCACGCGGACATGGCCGACACCTGGCGTCCGTTCGCCCATCGATTCGTCGAACTCGCCCGCGGTGACCGGCAGCCGGTGGAGCCGCGGCGGCCGGGTCTGCCGCTCGCGTGAACGTGGCGCCGACCACCGGTCAACCGGACTAGGGTAGGAGCGATGGTAGACAGCGTTCGCCCGGCGGCATCGGTCGCGCGGTTCGGCTTCACGTCCGAACACGCCGTCGACGAACTGCAGGCCGCAGGGTGGTGGGCAGGGCACGGTCCGACCGGCGGAGCCGAGGCCGTGCTCACGGCGTTCTCCCACACCCCGGACCCGGATCTCGCGCTGCGCACCGTCGACCGCATCCGGCAGGCAGACGCCCAGGTGTGGCCCGAGCTCGCCGCAGCGATCAGGGACGACTCGACGGTGCGCGGCAGACTGCTCGGCATCGCCGGCACGTCGACGGCACTGGGCGACTTCCTCGTCAGCGCACCGCACGAGTGGCAGCGACTGGTACGGCCGACCACGGTGGCCGACTATCCGGCGGCGCTGCAGCGCGCCGTCGCACCGGACGGGCAGGTGCTGAGCGGGACCGAGGCCGAACAGGCGCTGCGCCGCGGCTACCGCGGCCTCCTCCTCGAGATCGCCGCCGACGACCTCGGCCACCTGGTCGAACCACGGATCACCACACCTTCGTTCACGGACACGGCTCACGCACTCACCGCGCTCGCGGACGCCGCGCTGCAGGCCGGCCTGACGGTCGCCCAGCACGAGACCCGCGATGCTGAGACCGCGACGCTCGCCGTGATCGCCATGGGCAAGTGCGGCGGCCGCGAACTGAACTACGTCAGCGACGTCGACGTGGTGTTCGTCGGCGACGGGGATCTCCAGGTCGGCACCCGGCTGGCCACGGCGATGATGCGGGTCGTCGGCAAGGCGTGCTTCGAGGTCGACGCGGCACTGCGTCCCGAGGGCAAGGCCGGCGCGCTGGTGCGCACCCTCGACAGCCACGAGGCGTACTACAAGAAGTGGGCGCGGACGTGGGAGTTCCAGGCGTTGCTGAAGGCGCGTCCCGCCGCCGGTGACGACGAGCTGGGCAGGCGCTACACGGAGCTGGTCGCCCCGATGGTGTGGTCCGCGGCCGAGCGGGACAACTTCGTGGTCGACGTCCAGCACATGCGCCGCCGGGTCGAGAAACACATCCCCGCCGAGATCGCCGACCGGGAGCTGAAACTCGGTCAGGGCGGACTGCGCGACGTCGAGTTCGCCGTCCAGTTGCTGCAACTGGTGCACGGCCGCGTCGACCCGCAGTTGCGTTCGGCGTCGACGTTGGAGGCGTTGGAGGCGCTCGGCGCCGGCGGCTACGTCGGCAGGTCGGACGCTGCCGAGATGCAGGAGTCGTACGAGTTCCTGCGACTGCTGGAACACCGCCTGCAGCTGCGCGCGCTGCGCCGCACCCACCTGTTCCCCGAACCGGACGACACGGCGGCACTGCGGTGGCTCGCCAGGGCCGTGGGAATCCGGCCCGCTCGGGCGAAGTCCGAGGCGGAACTGCTCACCCAGGAGTTCCGCAAGCATGTGCGCCACGTGCGCACGTTGCACGAGAAGTTGTTCTATCGCCCGCTGCTCGAGGCTGTGGCGCGCGTGCCGAGCGCCGACCTGCGCCTGACCGCCAAGCAGGCCGAGCAGCGGCTCACCGCGCTCGGGTTCGCCTCGCCCGACGGCGCACTGCAGCACATCCGCGCGCTCACCACGGGCGTGAGCAGGCGTGCCGCCATCCAGCAGACGTTGCTGCCGGTGCTGCTCGACCTGCTCGCCGACACCCCCGAGCCCGACGGCGGGTTGCTGGCCTACCGGCGGGTGTCGGAGGCACTCTCCGACACCCCGTGGTACCTGCGGGTGCTGCGCGACGAGGCCGCCGTGGCCGAGAACCTGGCGACGCTGCTCGGCACGTCCCGACTCGTTCCGGACCTGCTCGTGCGCGCACCCGAGGTGCTGCGCATGCTCGGCGACGCCGAGCGGCTGTGTGGCAAGGACCCTGCCGAGACCGCGACCTCGCTGCGTGCCGCCGCTCGCAGGCAGCCGGGGATGAACGCGGCCGTGGCCACCGCCAGGTCGTTGCGGCGGCACGAGATGCTCCGCGTCGCATGCGCCGACATCCTCGGTCTCCTCGACGTGCCGTCGGTGTGTGATGCCCTGTCGTCGGTGTGGGCCGCGGTGCTGCAGGCAGCGCTGGAGGCGGCGACGCGCTACCAACAGGCCCAGGTGGGCGGGCAGCCCGCGAAGATCGCCGTGATTGGCATGGGCAGGCTCGGTGGTGGCGAACTCGGCTACGGCTCGGACGCCGACGTGCTGTTCGTCTGCGAGCGGGTCGGTGACGCGACCGACCACGAGGCGCTGAAGTTCGCCACGACCGTCGCCGAGACCGTGCGCTCGGTGCTCGGTGCGCCCTCGCAGGACCCGGCACTCGAGGTGGACGCGGATCTGCGGCCCGAGGGTCGTAGCGGACCGTTGGTGCGGACGTTCGAGTCGTATCGCGCCTACTACGAGCGTTGGGGCGAGGTATGGGAGTCGCAGGCGTTGCTGCGTGCCCGATTCCTCGCGGGCGATTGCGAACTGGGCGACCGGTTCATCGAGGCGATCGACCCGGTGCGCTATCCGGAGGGCGGACTCGACGCGACCAAGGTGCGCGAGGTGCGGCGCATCAAGGCGAGGGTCGACACGGAACGGATGCCACGCGGTGCGGACCCGACGATGCACACGAAGCTCGGCCGGGGCGGGCTCGCCGACGTCGAGTGGACGGTGCAGCTCGCGCAGCTGCGCCACGCCCACGAGGTGCCGGCACTGCGCACGACGTCGACCCCCGCTGCGCTCGAGGCGATGGCGCAGGCGGGTCTGGCCGAGCAGGAGGAGGTCGACGCCCTGCGTGACGCGTGGCTGCTGGCGACCAGGGCGCGCAACGCGGCGATGCTCGTGCGCGGCAAGGCGGTCGACCAGCTGCCTACGTCGGGGCGGGAACTGACCGCGGTGGCGAGCATCTTCGGTTACGGAGTGGACGACGACGCGGGGGAGTTCCTCGACGCCTATCGCAAGACCACCCGCCAGGCGCACGCGGTGGTCGAGCGGCTGTTCTACGACGCGTGAGCGGTAGCACGGCGCATCGGTGAGCGGCTGCTCACCTTCGGGGGACCTGCGCCGTATGGGCGCTTTAGGGTGGCAGGCGTGACTGAGCGTGAACCCTTCTCGATCCACGTCAAGGTCCGGACCTACGAGCTGGACCCGAACGGCCATTTGAACCACGCCGTGTACCACCAGTACGGTGAGATCGCGCGGACCGAGCTCGCGGTCACCGCCGGGGTCACCGAGGGCCTCATCAAACAGGGCATCGGCATCGTGATGCTGGAATCGCACATCCGCTTCCGCAGGGAGATGCGGTTCGGTGACGAGGCGACCGTGACGTGCGTGTCCCGTTTCGAGGAGGACAAGAAGGTCTTCTGGATGGACAACGTCATCACCAAGCTCGACGGAACGGTCTCGGCGGAGATCGAATCCACGCTGGGCCTGATGGACCTGGAGAAGCGCAAGCTCGTCCCGGGACCGCTGGAACGCATCCGCGACGCCGGTATCGACCTGGACCTGCTGCAGGGCAAGTAGACCGAAACGGCCTCGAAGCGCCGGTGGCGACCGTTCGCCGCCGGCGCTTTTTCGTGTGCGGGCGCCCGCGGGTACCGACGAAAACGGCGCCTGACCTGCACGGAAGCAGGTCAGGCGCCGTTCTCGCAGGCTAGCTACGAGCGATGATCACACGTCGTAGTAGAGAGCGAACTCGTACGGGTGCGGACGCAGCCGCAGCGGGTCGATCTCTTCCTCGCGCTTGAAGGCGATCCACTTCTCGATCACGTCGGGGGTGAACACGCCACCTTCGAGCAGGTAGTCGTGGTCCGCCTCGAGGTTGTCGAGCACCGTGCCCAGGTCGGCCGGGACCTGCTTGACGTTCTTGGCGTCCTCCGGCGGGAGCTCGTACAGGTCCTTGTCGATCGGCTCCGGCGGCTCGATCTTGTTCTTGATGCCGTCGAGGCCGGCCATCATCATCGCGGCGAACGCCAGGTACGGGTTACCGGACGAGTCGGGGCAGCGGAACTCGATGCGCTTGGCCTTCGCGTTGTTGCCCGTGATCGGGATGCGGACACAGGCGGAGCGGTTGCGCTGCGAGTACACCAGGCTGACCGGCGCCTCGAAGCCCGGGACGAGCCGGTGGTACGAGTTGACGGTCGGGTTCGTGAAGGCCAGCAGGCTCGGGGCGTGGGCCAGGATGCCGCCGATGTAGTGGCGGGCCGTGTCCGACAGGCCGGCGTAACCGGACTCGTCGTAGAACAGCGGCTGGCCGTCCTTCCACAGCGACTGGTGGCAGTGCATACCCGAACCGTTGTCACCGAACAGCGGCTTCGGCATGAACGTGGCGGTCTTGCCGTTGGCGAAGGCCGTGTTCTTCACGATGTACTTGAACAGCTGCAGGTCGTCGGCAGCGTGCAGCATCGTGTTGAACTTGTAGTTGATCTCGGCCTGGCCGGCGGTGCCCACCTCGTGGTGCGCACGCTCGAGCTCGAAGCCCGACTCCATCAGGTGCGACGAGATCTCGTCACGCAGGTCGGCGTAGTGGTCGACCGGCGGGACGGGGAAGTAGCCGCCCTTGAACTTGGTCTTGTAGCCCTTGTTGCCGCCCTCTTCCTTGCGGCCCGTGTTCCACCAGCCCTCGACCGAGTCGATCTCGTGGAACGTGCCGTTCTCGGACGAGTCGAAGCGCACGTCGTCGAAGACGTAGAACTCGGCCTCCGGGCCGAAGAACACCGTGTCGGCGATGCCCGACTCGGCGATGTACTGCTCGGCCTTGCGGGCGATGTTGCGCGGGTCGCGGCTGTAGGGCTCGCGCGTGAACGGGTCGTGCACGAAGAAGTTCATCGACAGCGTCTTGGCCTGCCGGAAGGGGTCGATCTTCGCGGTCGCCGGATCCGGCAGCAGCAGCATGTCCGACTCGTGGATGGACTGGAAGCCGCGCACCGAGGAACCGTCGAAGGCGAGGCCCTCTTCGAAGGCGTCCGCATCGAAAGTCTTGGCGGGGACGGTGAAGTGCTGCATGACACCCGGCAGGTCGCAGAACCTCACATCGATGAATTGCACATCCTCGTCAGCGATGAGACGCAGGACATCGTCTGCAGTAGTGGACACCCTCGGTGACTCCTTCTAGTTCGAGCTCGTGTGCGCGTTGCTCTCTTCGGCCCAAGCTAAGAGGGCGGTGTTGCCCGACCGTCACCCATATGTTTCACGGGGGTTAACGGATCGGCGGATAACGGATGGTCGCACGTCAGGCCGCTCACGGCAGCGCCGAACAGGCGACATACCCTGTTCGCGTGGCTAGATGGACCGGAGAGTGGCTGTCGAACCTGTCCGCGGCGGCGGATCAGGACCCGCCGCGCTGGCCGGGAGAGCGGCTGGGCCTGCCCGAAAGCGGTGTCGGGTCGGCGGCCGGTTCGGGCCGCCGGTTCCTCGGCCTGCTCGCCGACCTGGTCCTCGCGTCGTTGCTGACGGCGTTGTTCGTCCGGCCGGACTACGGCGACATGGCGGCCATGGAGTCGTTCAACCTGTGGTCACTGGCCACGTGGGTCGTCGTCACCGTGCTGTCGGCGGCGTTCTTCAGCTTCACACCGGGTATGGCCGTGTGCGGGATCCGCATCGGCAGACTCGACGGCGGCGGAGTCCCCGGCCTGTGGCGCGCGCTCGTGCGCTGCGCGTTGACGTTCCTGATCATTCCGGCGGCCGTGCGCAACGCCGACGCGCGTGGCTGGCACGACCGGCTCACCGGCACCGTCGTCATCCGCATGCGCTGAGGCCAGCCGCCCGCGCAGGCGAGACCTGAACGAACAAGGCCTGAACCGACGCGAAGAGCCGCCCCCGGCACCTGCCGGGGGCGGCTCTTCATCGAAGACCGGGAAGGCTGCCGCAGGTCGGTCAGCGGCGGCGGATGGTCCGCTGGACGTTGCGCATCTTGGCGCCCTGCGGCATCGGGCCTTTCGGCATCGCGGCGCCACGGTTGCCCAGCGCGCTCAACTTCGCCTCGAGGGCGTCCACCTGCGGACCCTTGAGGTTCCGGGGCAGCTTCATGAGGTGGTTCTGCAGCCTGCGCAGCGGCACCTGGCCCTCCTCGGTGCCGATGACGACCTCGTAGATCGGGGTGTCACCGACCAGGCGGGCGATGCGCTTCTTCTCCTGCGACAGCAGGTTCTTCACCCGGTGCGGAGCGCCCTCGGCCACGAGGATCACGCCCGGTCCGCCCAGAACCCGGTGCACGGCGTCGAGCTGGGTCGTGGCGGCGACCGTCTGCGTCACCCGCCACTTGCCGCGCAGGTTGTCGAGGGCCCATGCGCCCGCGCCGGGCTGGCCCTCGGCCTTCGCGAACACGTTCTTCTGCACGCGACGGCCGAACACGATGATCGCGCCGAGCACACCCAGCAGGATGCCGATCGGCAGCAACAGCCACTGAATGCCGATCCACATGCCCAGCAGGAAGACAAGGCCCGCGATGACCAGGAAGGTCCCGAGCATCCACGGGATGAGCGCCTTGTCCTCCTTGCGCTGCATGTGGAACGCCTGGAAGATCTGGCCGCGGCGAGCCTTGCTCGCCGCCTTCTTTTCCTTCTTGGCCTGCTTGGCAGCCTCTTTGTCCAGCTTCTCCGCCATAATGAACCAGGATACGGGCGTCCGGGCTGCCGCTGTGCTGTCGGTCCCCTCTGCGAGGATGCGGGGCGTGGGAAGTGCGTCGTCGAACCGTCATCCGGACCTGCTCGAGGGCCTCGACCCGGAACAGCGCGCTGCTGCGTGCGCGCCACGTGGACCCGTCTGCGTGCTCGCCGGTGCGGGCACCGGAAAGACGCGCACGATCACCCATCGCATCGCCTACCTGGTTCGGTCGGGCCATGTCTCCGCAGGTCAGGTCCTCGCGGTCACCTTCACCTCCCGCGCAGCGGGCGAGCTGCGCACCCGGCTGCGCGGCCTCGGCGTCGAAGCCGCGCAGGCCAGGACGTTCCACGCGGCCGCGCTGCGCCAGCTCCGCTACTTCTGGCCGCGCGTGGTCGGGGACCGCCAGTGGGACCTCATCGAGGGCAACAAGCTACGGCTCGTCGGCCAGGCGGCCAACCGGCTCGGCCTTCCCACCGAGGTCGAGGTCCTGCGCGACCTGACGAGCGAGATCGAGTGGGCCAAGGCGTCGCTGATCGGCCCCGACGACTACCCGGCCGCCGTCGCGCGACTCAAACGGGACACCCCCGAACCGGCCGAACGGATCGCCGAGCTCTACCGCGGCTACGAGCGCACGAAGAACGAGGCACAACTGCTCGACTTCGACGACCTGCTGCTGCACACGACGGCGGCACTCGAGGGGCATCGCGCCGTCGCCGAGGAGTTCCGTGACCGCTATCGCTGCTTCGTCGTCGACGAGTACCAGGACGTGACCCCCGCACAGCAGCGTCTGCTGGACGCCTGGCTCGGCGGGCGCGACGACCTGACCGTCGTCGGGGACGCCAACCAGACCATCTACTCGTTCGGCGGCGCCTCGCCGCGACCTCTGCTCGAGTTCACCCGCCGCTTCCCCGAGGCGACCGTGGTCCGGCTCGAACGGGACTACCGGTCGACGCCGCAGGTCGTGTCGCTGGCCAACCGGGTCATCGGGGCAGCAAGGGGGCGCCCCGCCGGCTCGCGGCTACAGCTGATCGGGCAGCGACCGGACGGTCCGGAGCCCCGGTTCGCCGAGTACGACGACGAGCCCGCCGAGGCCGCGGCGGTCGCCGTGCGCATCCGCGCGCTGCTCGACGAGGGCGTGCCCGCCAGCGAGATCGCGGTGCTGTATCGGGTCAATGCCCAGTCGGAGGCCTATGAACAGGCCCTGTCCGAGGCGGGCATCCCGTATCTCGTTCGCGGCGGTGAGCGCTTCTTCCAACGGCAGGAGATCCGGCAGGCGATGTCGGCACTGCGGACCGCGGCGGCCGAGGAACCCCAGGGGGAGCTCGTGTCGTTGTGCCGGCGGGTGCTCGCGCGCGTCGGCCTGAGCGAGCAGCCGCCCGCAGGCGGCTCCGCGCGGGAACGCTGGGACGCGCTGCTGGCACTCGTCGAGGTCGCCGAGGAGCTCGCGAGCACCGTCGAGGGTGCGACGCTCGGCATGTTTGTCGCCGAACTCGACCAGCGGGCCTCGGCCCAGCACCCGCCCACCGTGGAAGGCGTGACGCTCGCCTCGCTGCACGCCGCGAAGGGTCTCGAGTGGGATGCGGTGTTCCTCGTCGGCCTCGCCGACGGCACGGTGCCCATCCAACGTGCCGACGGTGACGACGACGCGGTGGAGGAGGAGCGCAGGCTCTTCTACGTGGGCGTCACGCGTGCCCGTGAGCACCTGTCGCTGAGCTGGGCGCTGTCCCGCCACCCCGACGGACGGCGGAACCGGCGGAGGAGCCGCTTCCTGTACGGGCTCGTTCCCGAGAACCATCCCGCGTCCAGGGTGGCCAAGTCGGCGTCGGCGAAGCCGACCAAGTTCGGCGCGTCCTGCCGCATCTGTGCCCGGCCGCTCATCTCGACGATGGAGGTCAAGCTCGGCCGCTGCACGAAGTGTCCCGCCGACGTCGACGAGCACCTGCTCGACCGGCTGAAGGAGTGGCGGACCGAGCGGGCCAAGGAACTGAACGTGCCCGCGTTCGTCGTCTTCACCGACTCGACGCTGGTCGCGATCGCCGAACAACGGCCCGCCGACACCAAGGCCCTCGTGGGCATCTCCGGGATCGGGGCGTCGAAGTTGCAGCGGTTCGGCGACGAGGTCCTCGCCGTCGTACGGGACGCGGGGGCCTAGGTCGCGTCTGACAATCCCGTCGCGGGTGGGATCACCGACGGGCCGCGCCGGCCCCGCGTACCGGGCGACGGCATCGTCAGAACCGACCCGACCCCGAACGGGTGGCGCCGGTCCGGATGTGGCGGGCGTCATCGCAGGTCACGGTCGATTTTCGGGGTTGAGCCCAAACTTTTCGGAAAATGAGTTGCTCCGGTGTGCCGGAGCGCAATAACCTGCAGTGACCAGGTCAAAGAGCGCGGCTGTCCCGGCGACGGCTGCCCGTATCGAGAGGAGGTGTCGGCAGTGAAGTTCGTGAACATCGGTATCGCCGACATCTCCGGTCTGCGTGCCTGCGCTGGACTCCGTACCGCCGATGCGGTCCACCGCGACCGTCGGCGTACGGCTGTGTCCCTGAACGAGCGTCACCTCGGCGCGCGCGTCGCGCGCGTGGGGGCTCCGACCCGTATCCCGGCCGTGGCCGGGACGCCGGCCGGTGCCGAGGTGCGCGTCGACGTTTCGACGGGCGACTCGACGATTCGTCCGCCGTACGTCCAGCTGCGCCGACTCCAGGGCAAGTCCAGGGTTCCGTTGTGCTCTCCTGAGAGACACCGCCTAGCCATCGCCTAGGCATCTGGCTCTCGAAGGCCGCGGAACCGCACTCCGGATCCGCGGCCTTCGTGCTGTTCGAGGGTTTGTGGATCCGCCGATCAATCCGCACACACTCGTCATCGAAGGAGAGCCGACATGCCAACGGCCACCGTCTCCGCGTCAGAGGAGGCGTTTTCCGCCCTGTTGGCCGGGACGACCGGGGTCGCCGAACTGATCGACTCCGGATCGTCGACCGATCTCGACCTGCCCTGTCAGGTGGGCGACGCGGACCTGTGGTTCGCCGAGAAGCCCGCGGACCTGGAGCGCGCGAAGGTCCTCTGTGGGGACTGCCCGGTGCGCTCGGCCTGCCTGGCCGGCGCCCTCGCCCGCGGCGAACCGTGGGGCGTGTGGGGCGGCGAGATCTTCGAACGCGGCGTCGTGGTCGCCCGCAAGCGGCCGCGCGGCCGGCCTCGCAAGCACCCGGTGCCCGAGTCGCGGGAGTGGAGCGCGGCATGACCGTCCGAGGTCACGCCGTCCTGCCCGTCCCCGGCTCGGGGCCGTGCCCACACGGTCGACAGGGACCACACCGTTCGCGAGCTCGACACGGGCGCGTCCGATCCCGAGACGCGGCCGTAGCGGGTACGCCGCACAGATCCACATCGATCCGTCCGAACAGGATTCACACGAACACGGAGACCTCCCTCATGTTGCTTCACGAAGAAATGGCCCGAGACCGAATACGTGAACTACGCCGGTTCACCGAGGGCAGACGGGATCATCGGCGTGCGCTGGCCGCACGCCGATGGAACCGGATCGCCCGATGGGCGGCGCGCCGTTCGGCGTATTACCAGCGCTGACCGCACCCGCTCGGGAACCGATTCCGCCCGGCGGGCTCAACGACGATGCCGGAGGGCAGGCCACCGTCGTTGAGCCCGCCGCTTTCGACTCCACCGGTCGTCGGCCGTGACCCTCGGCGGCTGTCGTGTGCTGTCCTGTGCTGTCGTGGGCCGTCGCCGCACACTCGCGAGCGTCACGGAATCGATGTTGAATGGCGGGGTGTCCGCACACACGCACGACGATGTCGACTGGGCCGCCCGACTCGCCGGGATGCGCAGGCTCGACGAGCTCGAACGTTCCGCGCTCGCCGACGTGGCGTCGAAACTGGTCGCAGACCTCCCTTCCGGAGCCACGGTGGTGGATGTCGGGTCCGGTTCGGGCGGGATGAGCGCCGCGCTCGCCGAGGCGCTGCGCACCCGCGGTGGTGGGACGGTGGTGCTCGTCGACGCCGTCGACGAGTTGCTCGCCGCCGCCGCACAGCAGGCCCGAGGCGCGGGCGGCGACCACGTCACGGTGCACGAGGTGGTGGCCGACGCGGGCACGCAGCCGCTCGCGGACGCGGTTCCCGGTGCGGATCTGGTGTGGGCCTCGGCCGTGGTGCACCACCTGCCCGATCAACAGCTGGCCGTCGATCGCCTCGTCGCGGCGCTGAATCCCGGAGGGGTGCTCGCCGTCGCCGAAGGTGGTCTCGGCATGCGGTGTCTGCCGTGGGACCTCGGCCTCGGCAGGCCCGGACTCGAGCTTCGCCTGCTCGCCCACCGCGATGCCTGGTTCGAGGACATGCGCGCGGACATGCCCGATGCACGCCGCATGGGACACGGCTGGAACGTCGCACTCGGCCGCGCGGGGCTGGAGCACGTGAGCTCATTCAGCTACGTCGTCGACTATCCAGCGCCCGGCGGACCGGCGGTCCGCGAGTTCGTCCTCGACCACCTCGACGGGCTCGCCGGCATGGTCGAGGACCGGCTCGGCGACGAGGATCGGGAGACCGTGCAGCGGCTGCTCGATCCGCAGGATCGCGAACACCTCGGGCACCGGGACGACCTGTACCTGTTGAGCACACGGACCGTGCACGCGGGGACGCGGCCATGACCGGCGAGGCGGTGCGCTGCCACTGGTGCGGTGATCGGGGGCCGACGGAGACGGTCGCCGTTGCGAGCGGGTGGATGCCCGAGACCGCCGCCGACGTGTCCGGTGCCGAGGGCCGTGGCACCCGCTGGGTGTGCCCGGCCTGCGTGCGGGAGCACGTCCGCGCCATCGAGGGCAAGCTTCCCGCCGAGTACTGGTGAACGCCTCACCCGGCCGACTCCCACGCCGCGTCGATGCACTGCACCGGGGGCCGTTCACACCGTGCCGCCAGTTCGAAAGCCCTGACCAGTTCGGCCAGTACTCGCGAACGATCCGTGCGCAGGGCATCGGGTTCGGTACGCACCACGACGACTCCGGCGGCACTCAACGCGAGGTGGCCGAGATGCGCGCCGCCCGGAGGATGGAACTGCCAGCCGAGGCCGACCTCGTCCCACCACGCGTCGACGGTGCCGATCGCCCTGCCGCGGCGGTCGCACACGGTCACGTCCCAGCGCGGTGGTGGTAGCGGTCCCTGCCGCAGCAGCGTGCGTGCCCATCCGTGGACGTAGGTGTCGCGGTCGCGTTCGATCGCCTTCAACTCGGTGCGGACCGCTGCTGATCCGCGCTGGTTGCCCGCGTCGAGTTCGCGGCGCAGTTCGGCGCACGTACTCAAGCCGTAGTAGACGGGAAGGGACAGCAGGTCGCGGAGCCGGGCCACCTCCTTCTCCCTGCGTGCGGCATCGAGCGCGGCACGGGTGGCCGGTGCGAACGGGATCCCGTCGACGAGCACGGGGTCGGGGAGCCTGGACGTACGTTCGAGCAGGGCGAAGGTCGGGGAGAGCATGCGTCTGCTCGGCGACACGAGCATGTGGATCGCAGGTGGTCGGGCCAGTTCGAGCCCGTGCGCGCCGAGCGCGTCCACGCCCGTGACGACGGCGCCGGCCCCGAGATACAGCACGAGTGCGCGCAGCATCTGCCTGCGGGTCGGCACGCTCGGGGCGAGCAGCACCACGCCCGGCAGAAGCCGCCGCCAGGGGCCGTCCGGCCTGCAGCGCCGGTTGATCTTTCCGTCGGAGATGCCCTGTGCGCGCAGTTCGGCACAGGTGAGGACCTTGTCGGTGGCGGCAGGGGTCAGTCGTGCCGCGTCAGCGAGAGCAGTCATGCCCTCGAGCGTGTCGAGTGGGCGGCTGGAGAGGGAGAGGTTGACGAAAATGTGGATAAGTGGAGGCCGCGAACGGTGAATTCTCTCCGTTTCCGCGAAAACTGTGGATAACTGAGGGCCTCGCGCCGTTCAGTCGTCGAATCCCGGTTGCCACCGCTGCACAATCGAACGCAGCGGAAGTTCCGCGTCCAATTGACACAGAATGCCGATCGCGCCTGCGGTCACGCGGTGGATCAACAGCCAGTGCGGCGGCAGGTTGAGGGACCGTCCGGTGCGGAAATCCTGGCTGCGCAGGTCGCCCATGCGCAGCGCCTGCTCCTGGGCCCACTGCCGAGTGAAATGGAACCGCTCCTGTTCGAGGGGCGCCACGATGGGTTGGAGGTATGCGTATACGTCATCCGGATCGATCTCGGTGTCCGGTCGGACGAACCCCTCGGCGCGCAGCACGTCGTAGAGCTCCTGGGAACGCCCGTCCAGAGCCAGTCGCATGATCCTTCCCAGGGCGGGCGGTGCGCCATGGGGCAGCCGTGCGACCGCACCGAAGTCGATCACACAGACGCGGCCGTCCTCCCGCAGCATGAAGTTGCCCGGGTGCGGGTCCGAGTGCAGTAGGTGCGCGCGGGCGGGCGAGGAGTAGTGGAATTCGGACAGGAGCCTGCCTGCGTCGTCCCGCTGCTGTTTCGTGCCGGACCGGATGATCTCCGAGTACGGCGTGCCGGTGACCCATTCGCTCACGACGACCTTGGGTGCGCTCGCCACGACTCTGGGCACGAGCACGCGTTCGTCGCCCGCGAAGGCCTTGGCGAAGGCACGCTGGTTGTCGGCCTCCCTGCGGTAGTCGAGTTCCTCGTCCATCCGCTCGGCGAGTTCGTTGAGCAGGGGTTTGACGTCGGTGCCGGGCACGAGGCTCTGGAACAGCCTGCTGAACCGCTGGAGTTGCCGGAGATCGCCCCGCAGCGCGTCGTCGGCACCGGGGTACTGCACCTTGACGGCGACTTCGCGCCCGTCGTGCCACACCCCGCGATGGACCTGACCGATGCTGGCCGATGCGGTCGGGTCGTCGTCGAAGGAGGCGAACCGCTGCCGCCACGACCGGCCCAGCTGCTCGGTGAGCACGCGATGGGTCTGCCGCGCGGGCATCGGAGGAGCGGCGGCCTGCAAGCGGGTGAGTGCGTCGCGGTACGGCTCGGCGAGATCGTCGGGGATGGCGGCCTCGAACACGCTCAGCGCCTGGCCGAACTTCATGGCTCCGCCCTTGAGCGTGCCAAGCACCTCGAAGAGCTGTTCGGCGGCCTTCGCGGACAGGTTCGCGTTGACCTCGTCGGCGCTCTGGCCGGTCAGCCTGCGGCCCCAGCCGCCGACCGCGCGCCCGGCCATACCCAGCGGCAGGCTGGCGAGCTTCGCCGTCCTGGCCATGGTGCGGCGGGGCAGCGCCGTGCCCTCATCGTCCGCGCTGAGGTCTGCGTTGTCGTCGTTGCTGCTCTGAGTGGTGCTGGTTTGGGTGGTGCTGCTCTGGGCGGTGTCGTTCTGGGCGGTGTTGTTCTGGGCGCTGTCGCCGACGCTGTGGCTGCCGTTCCGATCGGCCTGGGCGCGGCCGGTCGTCGTGTCCGGCTGTTCGAGCTCTTCGTCGCCACCGCGGTATTCCGTCACACCCGCGATTCTGCCTTCTCGATCAATGCTTGTGGAGTTGAACGGGGCAGATGGCGGCGCCTGGACGGCGGTGACGATCCGAACGGGACCGGCCCGTACCTACGCGGCGACCAGCCGGGCTCCGGTGGGGACGGGGCGAGCCGGTGGGGACCGGGCGGCCGCGTGGCCGCCGTCAGCTCACGACCGCGGTGAGTTCACGACCCTGGCGTGTTCACGACCAGGGCGTACTCACGACCGCTGTGCATTCACGGTCGCTGCGTGCGCACGGTCGCAGGCCGTCACGGCGCGGTGATGGTCAGGACGAGCCGGCCCCGGCCTTGGCGGTCGCCTTCGCTTTCTCCGCCGCCGCTGCCTTGGCGGCCTCGGCCGCGGCTGTGCGTTCCAGGTGCGCGGCGGCGCCGCACGGGCAGGCCGCCTGCGGTGCCCACCTTCGCGTGTACAGGGAGGCGCCGAAGGCGTCGACCTCGATCGTGCTGTTCCACGCCGGCGGAATGCTGTCGTCGGGATCGAGCATGCGCAGGATCTGTCCTCCCGCGATGCCGGCCGCGGTGATCACGCTGCACAGATCCGTTCGCGGGATGCGGCCTGCGAGCTGGCTCGCGACCCGCGGCCAGCACTCGTCGAACCCGGTACGTTCCAGATCGGCGCAGCGGAGGCAGGCGCTGCGTCCCGGATAAACCAGCGGGCCGACGATGCCGATGCCGTCGCGCACGCGCACGAGCAGGTGTGGTTGCCGCTGCGCCATGAGGTCGTTGACCACTTCCGGCGCCGGCACGACGGTGTCGGCCAGTACGACGAGATCCGGCCGGTTCTTCCCGCGCACCTTGCCGGTTTTGGTGGACGAGTTCGTCCGCCGTACGAGCTCGGTGATGGCCTGTCTGCGCGGGGTCCCGACGTCGCCGTCGACGAAACCCGAGCCCAGGTCCTCCGGGCCGACGCGGCCTTCGGCCTGGGCATCGATGTGCCCGACGCCCGCGGTCGCGAGTGTGCGCGCGAGCGCGGCCGCCAGACGCCCGCCACCCTGGAGCAGCACCGTGCTCTGGGCCCATCGGGCCGCGGTGGTGCGCCGCTGACGGGACGACGTGAGCGACCACAGCGCCGGCTCGTCGGAGCGCACCGAGCGGGTGTGCGCGGGCGCGTCGGTGTCCTCGAGCAGCCCGCGCCGCGTCAGTTCGGTCAGGAGTCTGCGCAGGTGCTCGGCACCTCCGCCCTCGGTGGCACGGCCCGGTTCCGAGGCGGCGAGTTGCATGAGCGTGCCCGTGCTGCGACTGCCGTCGAGGCCGCGGAGGAGGTCCACGAGCATGGGCGAGAGTTTGTTCAGCACGACGGCGTGCCGCGGATCGAGGCCGATCTGCAACTCGCCCTCGCGCCGGTGGAGGACGTCCAGCCCGGGAACTACCCGGGGCCGGGCCGGCAGCGTGACGGCTTCCTGCTCCGTCGAGGCGGAACCCGCGGCGGTCGGCGGTTCCGGATCGGTGGCGTTCTCGGTCTCGTCGGTATCCGGACCTGCGTCGGTGTCACTGAGTGTTCGAGTCATGACCACAGGGTGACGGCAAAACGGACATCCGTGGGGTGAAACGCCTCAGTTGTCCACAGGCAAACCTGATTGTGGACAACTGAGGCGCTGTGACATTTGAGCCATCCCGGATGTCGGTGGCTCGCTTTACCGTGTACGAGTGGCCGAAGCACGGGTTCCTTCATTGCGGAGTCAACGCGGGAAAGCGCAGGATGCGCCTGCCCGCGGAGGGCGCGCGAAGCGCGGACGAACGCCGCGTGCCGAACAGAACCAACGACAGGGCAGGGGGCAGACGACGGCAGTGCCCAACGACAGGTCGGGGCCCGACGGGTCCGGCGACGCGCGCGAGGAGAAGATCGAGGTCCGGCGCAGTGCCCGCAGGCGCAGGACGGTGACCGCGTATCGGGACGGCGACACCATGGTCGTCCTGATCCCGGCGACCATGACGAAGGCCGAGGAGCGTCACTGGGTCGCCGAGATGCAGAAGAAGCTGCAGCGCACCGAGAGCAAACGGGCGTCGCCGGCACGAGCCTCCGACGAAGCGCTGTTGTTGCGGTGCACCGAGTTGTCCGGTCGGTACCTGGACGGGACCGCGAAGCCTGCCAGCGTGCGCTGGGTGCCGCCGATGCGGACGCGGTGGGCGTCGTGCACACCCGTGAATCGCACGATCCGGGTCAGTGACCGGCTGCGCGACGTGCCGCCGTGGGTGCTGGACTACGTGCTCGTGCACGAGCTGGCGCACCTGCGGGTCGCCGACCACAACGAGGAGTTCTGGGAACTCGTCCGGCGCTATCCGAAGACCGAACGTGCGATCGGCTACCTCGAAGGGCTGTCGGCGGCGGCCAACCTCGGCATCGCCACCACCGACGAGGACACCGACGACGGGGACTGCTCCGGCGACTGAGTGGCCACGTGGCCACTCAGTCGCGGCGGTGCCGACGGCGTGTGCCGTGCCGCCGGCACCGATCAGCGGTCGTCGTTCGAGGCAGACCCGCCGGCGGAATCCGAACCACCGTCCGCGTCGTCACCGGACTCGCTGCCGGAAGCCCCTTCCGCGTCGCCGTTCGAGCCACCTTCGGCCTCGGAGGACTCGGAGGCCGCGGAGGACTCGGAGTCCGCTCCCGACTCGGACTCGGCGCGCTGGGTCTTCTCCAGCTCGGCGATCGGGTCGACGTCGGCGCCGATGACGGTGCCGCCGAGGCGGTCGGCGAAGTCCATCGGCTCGTCCAGGTCGTCGGTCGTCGGCATGAGATCGGGGTGCGACCACAGGTGGTCGCGCGTCTCGGTGCCGTGCCGGTCGCCGACGAGCTTCCACAGCGCCGAGGCGGCGCGCATCCGTCGGGGCCGCAGCTCGAGGCCGACGAGCGTGGCGAAGGTCTGCTCCGCGGGTCCGCCGGTGGCCCGCCGCCTGCGCAACGTCTCGCGAAGCGCATCCGCTCCTGGCAGCCGGTTGCCGACCGCGTCGGCGACCACGACGTCGACCCAGCCCTCGACGAGGGCCAGCAGCGTTTCGAGCCTGGTCAGCGCCGCCTTCTGCTCCGGCGTGGTCTGCGGCTCGAACAGTCCGGAGGACATCGCCTGCTCGATGCTCTGCGGGTTGGTGGGGTCGATCTGCCCGGCCAGCTGCTCCAGCCCGGAGACGTCGACCGTGATGCCCTTGGCGAACTCCTCGACGGTCGCCAGCAGCCGCTGCCGCAGCCACGGGACGTGCGCGAACAGTCGCTGGTGGGCGGCCTCGCGCGCGGCGAGGAATACGAGGACCTCGCTGGCGGGCCGTTCGAGACCGTCGGTGAACTTCTCGATGTTCGCGGGAAGCAGTGCCGAGGTCGTCTCCGGGCCGAGGGGTAGGCCGATGTCGGCCGAGGTCAGCACCTCCGAGCCGAGCTCGGCGAGGGCGTTGCCGAGCTGCGAACCGAACGCCATGCCGCCCATCTGCCCGAGCATCGACAGCAGCGGTCCCGCGGCCTGCTTGGCCTCCTCCGGCAGTGCCTCGGTCCACGCGCTCGAGACCTGCTGTGCCACCGGGTCGCACAGTCGCTGCCAGGTCGGCAGCGTCTTCTCGACCCAGTCCTTGGCCGACCAGGCGACCGTCTGGGTCGCTCCCGCCGGCAGGATCGTCGCCTCGTCGAGCCACAGCTCGGCCAGGTGTGCGGCGTCGCGAACCGCGTTGTCGCCCTGCTCGAGCTCACCCGAGGGCGCCGTGAAGCCCATCGACCGTTCGGCGCCGGCCGAATCGCCCGATTCGGAGGCGAGCCGCTGCAGTGCGATCTGCTTGGCGAGGTCGTAGTTCACCGGGCCGGACGAACTGCCCGCCTGGCTGAGCATCTGGCCCAACTGGCTGAGCATCTGGCCCAGCTGCTGGAACGGGTCGCCACCCTGCCCGCCGCCGGAGCCGGACGCGTCGTTGCCAGGGCGCTTGTCGGGATCGGGCATACCGAAGCCGAAGCCGAAGGGTGGGTTGCTCATGCCTCCCACCGTACGCGTGCGAGGTCGCGTCTGACGCGCCGATCAGGGCGGCGAATCGGACCTTCGCTCTGAGCTGACAGGGCTCGCCGTACGCTGTGCCCGTGAACGAGCCCGGCGACATGAAATCCGCGTCAGGAGTCACGGAGTCCGACCCCGCCGACGAGCGGGCCGAGGCGGCTGCGGCCTCTTCGGCGTCTCGCGACGGTGAGGAGCGGTCGACGAAGCGGCGCCTGCGTCCCACCAGACGTACCTGGACGATCGTGTTCAGCGCCGTCCTGGTCGTGGCCTTCGTGCTGGTCGGATCGTTCGTCCGCGTCCCGTACGTCGCGCTGGGCCCCGGGCCGACCTACGACACTCTCGGCGACGTCGAAGGCAGGCATGTCGTCGCCATCGACGGTGCCCGCAGCTACGAGGACAACGGCCAGCTGCGCATGACGACGGTTTCGCTCAACGACGAGGTCACCCTGTTCGGTGCACTCGGCCTGTGGGTCAGCGGCCGTTACTCCGTCGCACCGCGGGAGGAGTACTTCCGGCCGGGGCAGACCGACGAGCAGGTGCGGCAGGAGAACGTCGAACAGTTCCGCAGCTCGCAGAGCAACGCCGAGGTGGCGGCCCTGCGCACGCTCGGCTACCCCGTCAAGGTCGTGGCCGACCAGATCGTGGCCGACACACCCGCCGCCGGGCTGCTCGAGCCCGGCGACGAGTTGACGAAGGTCAACGGCAAGAACGTGTCCGGCCAGAACGACGTCATGTCGGCGCTCGAGAACACGCGTCCCGGCCAGGACGTCGAGCTCACCTACAAGCGGGGGAAGCAGCCTCCGCGCACCGTGACCGCGACCCTCGACGAGCACCCGGACGGACAGGAGCAGGGCTTCCTCGGCGTACAGCCCGCCGACCGCGCGGACGTGCCGTTCACCGTGGACATCTCGCTCGAGGACGTGGGCGGGCCTTCCGCGGGGATGATGTTCGCGCTGGCCATCGTCGATCGCCTCCAGCCAGAGAAGCTGGTCGACGGCCAGCACGTCGCCGGTACCGGTGAGATCGACTCGCAGGGCAACGTCGGCCCGATCGGCGGCATCTCGTTCAAGGTCGTCGCCGCGAAGGAGGACGGCGCCGACACCTTCCTCGTGCCCGCCCAGAACTGCGCCGAGGCGGCGTCGGCCGCACCCGACGGGCTGAAGCTCGTGCGCATCCAGACGCTCGACGACGCGGTGAGCGCGCTCCGCAACATGCGCGCCGACAAGCCCGTTCCGACCTGCGAGAGCTGACGCGCCGGGGGAGCTCGGTCAGGGAAGCAGCGTCGCGCGGAGCGCGTCCACCAGGTTCGGGGCGAGCTCGGGGTGCTCGACGATCTCCTCGGTGGGTTCGGAGTCGTCCTCGGGCTGGGTGCGGATACCGCGCAGGCGCATCACGCAGGCCGCGGGCCCGTCGCGCAACACCGCGGCCACCAGGCGTGCCTCGGTGCGCCGCGGGTGGCCCGCCGCGGCCTGCTTGAGGCGTTCGACGTCGGAGGGGGAGACGCCGGTCGCCTCGTCCACGTCGGGTAGCTCGTCCTCGGCGTCCGGCGGCAGCACGATGATCTCCTGCGCCAGCGCGCAGCCGTGGACGGCCTCCGGCCAGGCGATCCGGGCGAGCGCCTCGGCCAGGTCGTCGTCGGGCAGCGAATCCTGCGCCACCGGGGTCAGCGTGGACTCCGGGTCGAGCTGGTCGGCCAGCTCGGGCTGCTGTGCGAGCAGGTCGGCGGTCGGCACGAGCGCGAACAGCTGCGGAGGTTGCCCCCAGCCTCCGGACGCCACGAACTCCTCGACCTCGCGTGCGATGGCGCCCACTGCGCCTGCCTGCCCCGGCGCGCTTTCGCTCTCCGTCATGGTCACCATCGTCGCAGGCTCGACCACGTCCGGTTTAGGGGCATTCCGGGAACTCTCACCCAGGTCCGTAGAGTTAGGCATACAGGGAGGCCGCACAGCCGCGGGGCTCCCTGGACCACGCCGGTTACGACCTCAGGAGTGTGCGCAGTGGCCACTCGGCCCCCCGTCGGCCTCCCCAAGCTGTCCAAGCGGGCTCGTGTCCTGCTGACGATCGCGGCCGTCCTCGTCCTGCTGTTGCTTCTCGGAGCGCGGTTCCTGAACGCGTACGTCGACTGGCTGTGGTTCGGGGAAGTGGGGGCACGCGGTGTGTTCACCACCGTGCTGCTGACCCGCGCGATCCTGTTCGTGGCGACCGGATTGTTGGTCGGCGGCGCACTGGCGATCAGCCTGATGATCGCCTACCGCACGCGGCCGGTGTTCGTCCCCGTCAGCGGTGAGGACGATCCGCTCGCGCGCTACCGGTCGATCGTCGTCGGCCGGGTCAAGTTGTTCGGCATCGGCATCCCGGTGCTGGCGGGCCTCGTCGCGGGGGTGTCCGGCCAGGGCAACTGGGAGACCGTTCAGATGTTCCTGAACGGCAGCGAGTTCGGCCGGACCGATCCGCAGTTCGGCAACGACATCGGCTTCTACGTCTTCGACCTGCCGTTCCTCGGCTGGGTGCTCGGCTGGGTGTTCGTGGCCGTGGTGGTCGCGTTCATCGGCGGGCTGATGGCGCACTACCTGTTCGGCGGCATCCGGCTGGCCGGCCGTGGTGGCTCGATCTCCGGCCCCGCGCGCGTGCAGCTGTCGATCCTGGTCGGCCTGTTCGTGCTGCTCAAGGCCGTCGAGTACTTCCTCGACCGCTACAACCTGCTGCTGTCGGACCGCAACAGCCTGTTCACCGGTGCGACCTACACCGACCTGAACGCGGTGCTGCCTGCCAAGCTGATCCTGCTGTGCATCTGCGTGTTCTGTGCGATCGCGTTCTTCGTGGGCGCGTTCCTGCGCAACATCCAGCTGCCCGCGATCGCGCTCGTGCTGCTGATCCTGTCCGGCCTGATCATCGGTGTCGCCTGGCCCGCGATCCTCGAGCAGTTCTCGGTGCGCCCGAACGCCAACCAGCGGGAGGCCGAGTCGATCGAACGCAACATGGAAGCCACGCGGTTCGCCTACGGCATCGACGGCATCAAGTACGACGACTACAGCGGCCAGTCCGAGGCGACACCCGAACAGATCCGTGACGAGCAGGGGACGATCCCGAACGTCCGGCTGCTCGACCCCAACGTCCTGTCGCCCACGTTCACTCAGCGCGTCGGCCGGGAGAACTTCTACGGCTTCCCCGAGAAGCTCGACATCGACCGCTACGAGGTCGACGGTGACCGGCAGGCCTACGTCGTGGCCGCCAAGGAGATCAACACCGAGGGCCTCGCGGCGAACCAGCAGACGTGGATCAACCGGCACCTCGTCTACACCCACGGCAACGGCTTCGTCGCGGCGCCCGCCAACACGATCGACCGCGCGCTGGAGGACGCCAACAGCGACGGCGGCTACCCGGTCGCGGGCACCAGCGACACCCAGAACCCCACCGGCGCGGGCATGCGGGTCGACGAACCGCGCATCTACTACGGCGAGCTCGCCACCGACTACGCCATCGTCGGCGGCCGGGAGGGCGAGGCGCCCGGCGAGTACGACACGGCACAGGACCGCAGCTACCTGTACGACGGCAAGGGCGGCGTGCCGATCGACAACTGGTTCAACCGTGCCGTGTTCGCCATGCAGCACGGCGAGCGCAACATCCTCTTCTCGAGCGCCATCAGCGAGGGCTCGAAGATCATGTACAACCGCGACCCGCGGGACCGTGTCGAGAAGGTGGCCCCGTGGCTGACGGCCGACGGCGACCCGTATCCCGCGGTCATCGACGGACGCGTCAAGTGGATCATCGACGGCTACACCACGCTCGACAACTACCCGTACTCGCAGCGCACCTCGCTGGGCGAGGCGACCGCCGACTCCCTGTCCGGTGTCGCGGCACAGCAGGACAGCGAGATCAACTACGTCCGGAACTCGGTGAAGGCCACGGTCGACGCGTTCGACGGATCCGTGGACCTCTACCAGATGGACAAACAGGACCCCGTCCTGAAGACCTGGATGAAGACGTTCCCCGGCATGGTGAAGCCGGAGTCGCAGATCTCCGACGAACTGCGCGAACACTTCCGCTACCCGGAGGACATCTTCAAGATCCAGCGTGAACTGCTCACGCAGTACCACGTGCAGAACGCCCAGGAGTTCTACGCGACCCAGACGTTCTGGAACGTGCCGCAGGACCCGACGTCCGAAGGTGGGCTCGACCCGAACTCCGACGCGGCCAAGCAACCGGCGTACTACACGTACTCGCAGTCGCCGTGGCAGAACAAGCCACACTTCCAGCTCACCAGCGCACTGACCCCGCTGAACAGGCAATACCTCGCCGCCTGGGTGTCGGTGTCGTCCGACCCCGGCAGCTACGGCGACATGCGCGTGCTGCGACTACCGACCTCCGGCAGCAGGCAGCTCGAAGGCCCCGTGCAGGTGCAGAACGCCTTCCAGTCGCACCCCGAGTTCACCCAGGACCGCACGCTCCTCGGGAACCAGAGTGTCGACCTGATCTACGGCAACCTGCTGACCCTGCCGGTTGCGGGCGGGTTCATGTACGTCGAACCCATCTACGTCCAGCAACGCAACGCCCAGAGCTATCCGCAGCTGGCGCGAGTGCTCGTCTCCTTCGGCGGCCGAATCGGCTTCGCCGCCACCCTGAACGACGCACTCGACCAGGTCTTCGGCGAAGGCAGCGGCGAAGCAGCCACCGGACCCGAAGCAGGCGAACCCGGAGGCGACTCCGGCGGCGGCCAGGGCGACAACCAGCAGGACGGCAACAACCAGACCGACAACCAGCAGTCGCCCGGCTCCGGTGACTCCAACGGCCAGAACGGCGGAGGCACCGGAAACCAGGAGATGAACTCGGTCGTCGAGGACATCCAGTCCGCACTGGAGAAGCTCCGCACCGCGCAGGAGGAAGGCGACTTCCAGGCGCAAGGCGAGGCGCTGTCCGAACTCGACGCAGCCACCCGCCGCTACGAGCAACTCCAGAACTCCGGCGGCTGACCAGCGACGACACCTGAAAGGCACCCGCTTTACGCCCCGACGACACCGGGGCGTAAAGTGGGTACCGCACTCAGGCGACGCGGGGTGGAGCAGTTCGGTAGCTCGCTGGGCTCATAACCCAGAGGTCGTAGGTTCAAATCCTGCCCCCGCTACAGAGATCGGGAGACCCCTGTC
>NZ_JOIJ01000031.1 GCF_000719975.1 Prauserella rugosa | reverse complement strand
CCGGGGCGACCGTGGCCGTGGCCGGCAGCGCGATCTACAACGCCCCCGACCCCGCCGAAGCCGCCAGCCAACTCCGCAAACGCGCCAACACCTGAGGCGTACGGCAATCAGCTCGGCGCCATCAGCTCGGCGCCATCAGGTCGGCGCCATCAGGTCGGCGCCATCAGGTCGGCGCCATCAGACAGAGCCACCGAGCAGAGCCACGGGGCGGCACCACCGGACAGCACCACCCGAGCACAGCCACGACGACAAGGGAGTCGGTATGAACAGCACGGAGTCACGGTCCCGGCGGGCGCGTAACCCCGGTGTCAGCGATACGTACTGCGCGCTGTTGCAGCAGGCCGCACAGGTACTGCGGATGCGGTACGTCGAAGTGCGACGCGACACCGGACTGTCCGCTGTGGAGGCTGAAGAGTTGGCCTACCTCTTCGAACGCGTCGTGGACAACCATCCCGCAGGCGACCAGGTCGACCCCGCCGAGGCGATCGCGCTCGCGCACCGGGTCATCGACGACGACCACCCGGAACGCTCGCCGCTCTGGCCGAAGGCCGAGTAACCGGCGGGAAGCGCCGCACCGCGGCCGAACGGACGCACCCGAGGACCATTCTCAGCTCAAAGAGGAGTAACGATGGCCACTGACGTTGCCACCGAGGCGCCGGCACGAGCCGTTCCCGACAGCGATCCGGCCCTGATCGGCCTGCCCACGTTCGTCGTGGGGGCGATCGCCCTCGCGCTGGTACAGACCGGTTACGTTCCGGCCGATGCGGTCGGCGCCTCGATGTCGATCATCGTGCCCGCCACCGCCGTCGGCCAGCTCATCGCCGCGCTCTGGGCGGTGGTGCTGGGCCAGGGTGCCGTCGCGGCGGTGTTCGGCATCTTCAGCGGATTCTGGTTCAGCTATGCGGCGCTCGTGCTCGGCCTGGCCCACGGCTGGTTCGGCATCTCCGACGCCGCGGCAATCCCCACGCAGGGACTGTTCCTCATCGCCTGGGTCGTGACGATCGGCGTGCTGACGCTGGGAACGCTGCGTCTGCCCGCCGTGTTCACCCTGCTGTTCGGGTTGATCACGGTCAACCTCGCGCTCGTGCTGTACGGCACCGTGGGCGAGAGTCCCGGCGCCGTGACCACCGCGGGCTACGTGGCGTTCGTGTTCGCCGGGATCGGGATCTACATGTTCATCGGCGTGCTCTCCACCGCGACGGGCGGCAGGCCCGTGCCGTTGGGCCGCCCGGTACTGAACTGAACCACCCCGAGCGGGCCGACCGAGGTGTCTCCGGCTGCACCCACCCGAAGGTGCACCGGAGGCACCTCGTGTGCGTGTGGTGCCCCCGAGGGCCCCATAGTCGCGATCAACGCAGCCATGGGGCCGTTGGGCGCATGCGGATTACGTGTAGCCGCCGAGCAGGTGGCCGAGCGCGCGGAGCCGCTCGGCGACCTCGCCCTCCGCCTCGACCCGCACGCCCACGCCCGCACCCAAACCCACACCCACGCCCGCGCCGGCGCCGGCGCCGGCGCGGGCGCCCAACGCTGCGACGAGCGCGACGTACTGCACCACGAGGTCGGCCGACTCCGCCGACAGCCGCGCGCGGCACCGCTCGGGCCCGTCCGCGACGAGCTTCCCGGGCAGCTGCGTCGGCAACCGCTTGCGCACCTCGCCGACCGGCAGATCGACGTGGACCGTGGCGGTGTGGCGGTACGTCGCCTCGGCGAACGACGCACGCAGGTACTCCGCCGGTTCAGCGGGCAGTTCTCGCGGGGTGAACCGTCTGCCGGTCGCCGCGGGTGCGGACATGCGGTCGACCCGGAAGGTCCGCCAGTCGTCGCGGCCGAGGTCGTGGGCGAGCAGGTACCACCGTCCTTCCGCGGTGATCAGATGGTGCGGCTCCACCCTGCGATCACCCACACCGCCGCGGCCCGCGTAGCCGAACGACACGATCTCGGCGTCGCGGCACGCCATCGCGAGGACCGCGAGACGTTCCGGATCCACGTCCTCTATGCCGACGTCCTCGGTGCAGAGGCCATCGGTGCCGACGTCCTCGGTGCCGAGGTCGTCGGTGGGCACGCGCCGCGACACCGCCGCCTCGATCGCACCGAAGGCGGCCAGCCGCGGCCGCAGACGTGCCGGCAGCACCTGAGCGAGCTTGGCCAGTGCCCGCGTGGCGCTCTCGCCGAGACCGGCCACCGGAAGCTGCGCCGCCGCGGTGGCCAGCGCGACCCCGACGGCCACGGCCTCCTCGTCGTCGAGCAGCAACGGAGGCAGCCTGCTGCCCTGCCCGAGGCGGTACCCGCCACCGGTGCCGCCCGTGCTGTGCACGGGATAGTCCAACGCGCGCAGCCGGTCGACGTCGCGGCGCAACGTGCGCGTGGTGACCCCGAGCCGCCGCGCCAACTCGGACCCCGGCCACTCGCGCCTGGTCTGCAACAACGACAACAGCCGCAGCAGCCGTCCTGGCATCTCCTGTCGCACCGACACGGGTTCAGCCTGCCAGCTCTCGAGGACGCAATGTGTCCTCGAGAGCTTCTAGCGTCGGGGACATGGACACCACCAGCGGAACCAGCACCGGCAGCAGAACCCCCACCAGCACCCGGACCGGCACCGAAACCGCACCCGACACGGCCGGTCTGCACGGAGTCCGCCACCTCCCGGGCGAGGCGACGTACGAGCGCGCCCGCACCGGATACCAGCGGGCACACGCGCACCGGCCGGAGTTCGTCCTCGCGGCCGCCGATGCCGACGACGTCCGAGCCGCGATCGAGCACGCCGCCGCGCACGGGACGTCCGTGACCACGCAGATCGGCGGACACGGGCTCGCCGCGGCACTCGAGGGCGGCGTCCTCGTCGACCTGAGCGCCCTGCGCACCGTCGAGATCGACCCGGCGGCCCGCACGGCACGCGTCGGCGGCGGTGCGACGTGGCAGGACGTGCTCGACGCGGCGGCACCACACGGCCTGGCACCGTTGTCGGGCAGTTCGCCGCACGTGGGCGCGGTGCCCTACACGCTGGGCGGCGGGTTCGGACTGCTGGGCAGGCGCCACGGCTACGCCGCCGATCACGTGCGGGCCTTCGACCTCGCCACCGGGGACGGACGGACCCGCCGCGCCGAGCCGGCCGCGTCCGACGAGCTGGATCGGGAGCTGTTCTGGGCGTTGCGCGGCGGTGGTGCGGGCGGCGGCATCGTCACGGCGATGGAGATCGACCTCGTCGAGGCGGGCGAGGTCTACGGCGGGTGCCTGTACGCCGACCTGGACGCGGTCCCCGACGCGCTCGACCGGTGGCGGCGGTGGACCTCGACCGTGCCCGACGACGTGACGTCCGGCGTGGCGATGCTGGTCTTCCCCGACGTCGCCGGAGTGCCGGAGGAACTCAGGGGACGCCACGTCGTGCAGGTGCAAGTCTGTGTCGCCGACCCCGACGGCGAGCACCACGTGGCGGCACTACGCGAGACGCTGCCCGCGGTGCGGGACACGATGGCACGGTGGGCGCTGCGCGACAGCGGGGCGATGTTCGAGGAGCCGGAGCGACCGCACGCCTACCGATCGCGGGCGGTCACCGTGCGCGAGCTCGACCCGCGGGCGCTCGCGCGGCTGACGAAGGCGGCGGGGCCGGCCGCCCCGGCGATGTGCGTCGTCGGACTGCGCCACCTCGGCGGAGCCTTCGCCCGTCGGCCGCGGCACCCGTCCACGGTGGCCCATCGGGACGCGGGCTACCTGCTGTCCGTGCTCTCCCCGGTGCGGCCGACCTCGGAGGCGACCGAGGCCGAAGTCCGCGCCCTCCACGCGGAGCTGCTGGCCCCGTTCGAGGAGGAGGTGCTCGGCACCTGCCTGCCGTTCAGCTTCGGCCCGGCCACGGCCGAGGAGGTGCGCGGCGCGTTCACCTCGGCCGACGCCGTCAGGCTGACGCGGGTGCGGGCCGCCGTGGACCCGGACGCCGTGGTGCTGCCCAACCACCCGCTGAGCCCGGAGTGATGGCGGGCCGAGGTCAGGGCAGACGCGTGCCGAGCAGGTCCGCGGCGAGGGCGGCGGCGTCGACCCGGTCGGCGCCGTCGACCACGTGCCACGGCGAGAGCCAGTTCGCGGCCGCCAGTTCGTCGTAGACCGCAGCACAGCGGGCCTGCAGTCCGTCGTCGCTCTCGAACGCGTCCCTGGCACGCGTGGCGTCGGACTCGGCCCGGCCGCGGGCGCGCGCCGCGGCCACCTCCGGTGCGACCCGCAGCAGCAGGTGCGCGTCCGGGACGGGCAGGCCGAACCGCTCGATCTCGAGGTCGCGCACCCACCGCACCACCTCGCTGTCGGCGCCCTGACGCAGGCGCGCGGCCTGGTAGGCGGCGTTGGAGGCCACGTACCGGTCGAGCAGGAGGACGTCGTGCCCGGCGCGCAACGCGCGGATCTCGTCGGCCGCGCCGCGGCGGTCGAGCGCGTACAACAGGCCCATCCCGTAGACCGAGTCACCGAGGTCGCCGTGCGCGCCGTGCAGTGCCTCGCGCACCAGGTCGGCGTGGACGCTGACGCCGTACCGGGGGAACGCCAGCGTGGCCACGCTCGCCCCCACCTCGGCCAGTGCCGCCGTCAACGCGTCGGTCAGTGTCCGTTTGCCCGCGCCGTCGAGCCCTTCGATGACCACCAGTCGCCCCACGGTGGAAAGCGTAGACAGCGGCGCCGAGCGCCCGACGCGCCCGTCCGGTTCACGGCCACCGGACGGCCGCCGTGCTGTACCGCTGTGCCTGCCGCAGTGCCGTATGTGCCGGGCGTGGCGGTCAACCGCCCGGCGACGACACCACCCATGTGGGGTAACCACCGGAGCACGCTGGAGAGGCAACGTGGTCTGGGCCGCCTCGCGTCGTACGGTGGACCCTTCGGCCACACCCACGACCACAAACCCCAGCTAGGAGGCGTGCCCGGTGCCTCTCCCCGGCCCCGACACCCGGGTCGTCGAGCTTCGCGTCCCGGGGCTGATCGGCACGAGCGGCGAATCGCTGCTCGATTCCGTCGGCACCGTCGACGTGGACGGCGACGGCACGGGACGGATCGTCCGCCCGTCCGACCGACTGCGCAGGCCCGCGCCCGGTCCGGTGCTGCAGGCGCTGGGCCGTTCGATGCCGCGCACACTCGAGGGATACCTGTGGAGCCGGATGACCTCGGGTGGGGCGGCCAAGGCCACGTGGGCTCTGCTGTTCCCGTTCTCGCTGGCCAACGTCGCGCACTGGATGCTGCCACCCGTGCCGGAGGGCAGCCGGACGTCGGCTGCGCTGAACCTGGCGTGCCGGGCGCTGTTGCGCGTCGCGGCCATCCTGCTGACGGTGCTGCTGGTCGGCCAGCTGGCGGTCGTGTCCCTCGACCTGTTCGCCGCGCAGTGCCTGGCCCCCGGCTCCGGTTGCCTCTCGGCTGCGCCGTCGTGGCTGCGCGAGGTGCCGGGGCTGCGCACGGTGTTCGGTCTGTTGCCGCTGCTGGCCGTCGCGGCGGTGCTGTTCGGGGTGTCCCGGTCGAGCTGGCAGGTCGAACAGCCGGACACGTCCGGTACGCGGGGCCTCGGCGGCGGCCTGTCGGACGTCGTCGACACGGCGGCGCTGCGCTGCGCCCACGTCGTCGCCGCGCTGGCCACACCGGCGCTGCTGGTGCTCGGCGGGCCAGGGCGGATGCCGGCCGACCCGGCGCAGGCCGCGTTGTGGGTGGCCACGCTCGTGCTTCTGGGGGTCGCGATCCTGGCCGTGGCCACCCGCGCGCAGCGCCTGCTGCCGCGCCCGGCTCGCGCGGCCCTGATCGTGCTGGCCGCAGGCGTGACCGTGACCGCCGCGGTCCTCACCGCACCACTGCCGACGGCCCTGCCGGGCGCGAACACGACCGTCGAGTTCGTCGGCGCCGGCCTGCTCGGCGTGTGTGCCCTGTTCGCGATCATCGTGGCCCCGACGGCCCTGCTGGCCCGCCGCACGTGGGCACATCTGCCGCACCGGTTACGGCCGTGGGCGGGCGGCTGGGCCGCCGCGCCCGCGCTGGCACTCGCGTGTCTGCTGGGTGGCGGGTTCGGTGCGGGACTCGCCGTCGCGCTGCGGGAACTGGTCGGTGGCGACGCACTGGCGCTGCCGCAGGGCTACGAGCTGATCACCATGCTGTGGGGTGGCGGGCTCGTGGTCGCCGCGCTGCTGGCGGTGGCCGCGTTCGCCGGTGCCGCGCTGCGCCGGGCACGCCGCGGCGTGCTCGAGGTGGTCCGGCTGTTGCAGGGCGAGGACGCCCGCACCGTCGACACCACCGAGTCCTCGGCCGCATGGGCCCGCGCCGGATGGGAGCGCAAGTACCTGCACCGCCTCGTGCTGACGTTCGCCTGCGTCCTCGCCGCGGGGGCACTGGCCCTGGCGGTCGTGCGGATCGCCGTCGGCCCACCGCCGGAATGGCTGACCCCGCTGTCGACACTGGGCGTGCTGACGCTCGGCGCGCTGGCCGCCGCACTGCTGCGGGTGGTCTACACCGCGGCCACGGGCCAGCAGCGCAGCAGGCACCTCGGCGCATTCACCGACCTCGCCTGCTTCTGGCCGCGCGCTGCGCATCCGGTGGTGCCGCCGTCCTACGCGCTGAAGGTCGTCCCGGAACTCGCCGGGCGGGTACGCGAGCACCTCGCCGAACCGAACACCCGCGTGGTGCTGGCCGGCTACCACGTGGGCGGTCTGCTCACGGTGCTGGCCGCCGCGCGCCTGGCCGAGGACCTGTCCGAGGACGAGCTGGACCGGGTCGGCGTGGTCACCGCGGGAACCCCGCTGCAGTGGGGATACCAGCGCGCCTTCCCCGCCATGTTCCCCTCCGGTTCGCTGGCGCGGCTGTACGGCAGGCTCGACGGCCGCTGGCGTGGTCTGTGCCGCGGCACCGACGCCTTCGGCGGGGGCGCGACAACGTGGCGGCACCAGGTGGCAGGCGGCATGCTGCTGGGTGTCGGATACCAGAAGGACGGCAGCATCGGCGCGGTCGAACCGGCGGTGCAGGGCCCGACCGGCGTGCTCGTGCTCGGCGGAGACCACTGGCTGCCCGATCCGATGCGTGCCCCGGTCAACGGACGCCGCTGGGCGGCGGGCGTGCGCAGGCATTCGGACTACGTCGGCGACCCCGAATGGGACAGGGCCGTCGTCATGGCCGCCGGTCTCGAGGACGCCG
Organism: Prauserella rugosa; assembly: GCF_000719975.1. Classification (GTDB taxonomy): domain Bacteria; phylum Actinomycetota; class Actinomycetes; order Mycobacteriales; family Pseudonocardiaceae; genus Prauserella; species Prauserella rugosa. Next base: position 37,283 of record NZ_JOIJ01000031.1, on the reverse strand, counting down.
ACCTGTCCGCGGGCCTTGCCGAGCAGGTGTCGCTGTTCGGCGACATCCTCGGCAAACCGCGCTGCGCGAACTGAGAGCGCGGGCTCTGCGGGGCGCCCTGCGGGAACACCCGGCGGGAAAACCGCCGCGCCCGATCGCCGACAATCACGCCATGCCCACGATCACTCCCGTGCGGGGAGACATCACGGCCCAACCGGTGGACGCGATCGTCAACGCGGCGAACAACGGCATGCGCGGCGGAGGTGGCGTCGACGGCGCGATCCACCGCGCGGGAGGACGTGCGGTCCTCGACGACTGCATCGCACGCTTCCCGAACGGGCTGGCGACGGGCGATGCGGGGTGGACCACCGCCGGTGAGCTGCCCGCGCGTTGGGTGATCCACACGGTGGGGCCGAACGTCCACGTGGGCGAACGCGATCCCGCGACGCTCGAATCGTGCTACCGGCGGAGTCTGGCGGTCGCCGACGAACTCGGCGCCAGGACGGTCGCCTTCCCGATGATCAGCACCGGTGCGTACGGCTGGCCGATCCGCGACGCCGCACTCACCGCGGCCTTCACCATCGCCTCCACGCCCACGCACGTGCGCCACGTGCGGCTGGTCGCGTTCGACGACGAGGCACTGCGCACCGTCGAGTTCGCCGTCCTGCTGCTGACGCCGTTGCGGATCCTGCAGGCGGTGCGGGTGCTGCACCGGCGCGGCGCCCAGCACGCCCGCATCCGGCCCGGCATGAGCGCCTCCGGTGGGTACTGGCGGGTCGCCGTGTGGCCGGAGGGTGCCGGCACACCCGGCCTCACCTACACGACCGGGTCGACGACGACGTTCCTCGACACCGAGGTCACCGCCGCCACGCGACCCGCCGAGGTGGCGGACCTCATGGAGGAGGCCAACCCCGCACTGCGCACCCGAGTGTCCGATCCGGACTATGCACTGTGGTACGAGCAGCTGCTGGCCGCCGTCGAGCGCAACCGCACACTGCCCGTGTCGTACGCCGACCACTTCGACAGCTCCGGCGGGTGGGAGGTCGGCGGGCGAGACCGCCATCCCCACCCGCCGGAGCCAAGGCAGCGCTGACGCCTACGGCGTGGCCGTGGGCTTCCGCGACAGGGCCATCGCCTCGTCCACAGTGGGCAGTGGCCGGAGACGGTAGGTGTAGGCGTAGTCCCGGTCTGCGAACAGCTTGTACTCGTCGAGCGTCTGCTGTCCCCACGAGTCGTTGCCGCCGACGCCCATCTGCCGATGGTTCAGTCGCAGCACGATCTCGTCCCGGGGCTCGAGCTGGTAGTCGTGCAGGATGTCGCCGGAGAGGTCCTCGGGCGTGAAGTGCGAGGCGTTGATCTCCAGCAACGGCTCGCCGACCGCCAGCAGGCCACCGCCGTCGGCACCGGTCAGGGCCAACCAGCGCACGTCGGTCTTGTTGCCGTTCTCCTGCGGCCGGATGTACGGCGTCCACTGCTCGTCGACGGTCGAGTCGTACACCCCGACCTCCGAGGCACTCTTGCGGTCCCAGTGGTTCTCCTCGGGACCGCGCCCGTAGAAGCGGATCGTGGCCAGCTCCGGCGGGATCCGCAGGATCGTGCCGACCTCGGGGATGTAGGGCAGCGAGGCCGCACCCGGATGCAGCGTGTTGTCCACATTGATCTCCGCGTTGCCGAAGATCGTGTAGACGGTGGTGTAGGTCGATTCGGTGGACGTCGGCAGCGTGCCCTCGACGGTGACGACGACGGCCCTGTCGTCGGAGGTGTCGACCGACACCTTCGTCACCGAACGTTTCTCCCCGGCGTGGCGCCAGGTGCCGTTGCGGTCCGGCTGGCCATTGCCCAGGTCGTTGTCGGTCGATCCGCGCCAGAAGTTCGGCACCGGGCCCGATTCGACGAGGGTGCGGCCGTCGACGACGTACGAGCCGAGCACACCGCTCGACTTGTCGACCTCCACCGTGAAGTTCTGTCCGGTCACGGTCACCGCGGCGTCGGACTCGTCGACCGTCACCGCCGGAACGGAATCCAGCGGGACGGGCTCGACCTCGGGACTGCCGACGTCGACGGCAAACTGGTGCTTGGCGACCTCGTGTCCGGCCTCGGCCCAGAGCGTGTCGTCGCGGAGGGTCAGCGACACCCGCAGGAAGTACTCCGAGCCCGGCTCCGGGTTGCCCGGCTTGCGCAACGGGACGGTGATGGTCCTGCTCGACCGTGGCGGCACGTCGAGCTGCTCGCGCGTCAACCGTCCACGCTGCACGACCTCGCCGTCGGCGACGAGTTCCCACGAGCCGTCGTAGACGTCGGCGTTGGTGAACAGGTGCTCATTGGTGATCGTCACCGCACCGGAGCTCGGATCGTCGGAGGAGAACAGGATGTCCTGGTAGACGTGTTTGACCTCGACGGCCTTGCCGCCCCGCTCGCGGTCGGCCGTGACGACACCGTTGGCACAGAAGTTGCCGTCGTTCGGATCGTCGCCCCAGTCACCGCCGTAGGCGAGGAAGGTTCCGGACCCGTTCGGGATCGGCCAGCGCAGCGACTGGTCGGCGAAGTCCCAGATGTAGCCGCCCTGCAGCACGTCGTGAGCACGGACGATGTCCCAGTACTCGCGGAAGTTCCCGGTCGAGTTGCCCATGGAGTGGGCGTACTCGATCATCACGTACGGCCGCAGGTCATCGCTGTCGGTGGCCCGCTTCTCCACAGTGGACGGACTCTCGTACATTGCGGACCGGATGTCGCTGACGCCCGGACTGTCGTCACCCTCGTAGTGGATGACCCGCACCTCGTCGTAGGAGCGGATCCAGTCGTGCATCGCGACGAAGTTGCTGCCGCTTCCCGCCTCGTTGCCCAGCGACCAGATGATGACGCACGCGTGGTTCTTGTCGCGGTGCACCACGTTCTTGGCCCGCGCGACGACGGCGTTCCTCCACTCCGGATGCGATCCCGGATAGTCGTCGCGCACCCCGTGCGTCTCGAGGTTCGTCTCGTCCATGACGTACAGGCCGTACTCGTCGGCGAGCTCGTAGAACAGCGGGTTGTTCGGGTAGTGGGACGTGCGTACGGCGTTGACGTTGAGCTGCTTCATCACGCGGATGTCGGCGACCATGTCCTCCCGTGTCAGTGCCGAACCGCGGTCGGGATGGATCTCGTGCCGGTTGACACCCTTGATCGTGATCGGCTGCCCGTTGATCCGCATGAGCCCGTCCACCATGGCGAACTCGCGGAATCCCACGCGGGTGGACAGGGTTTCGAGCTCCTCGCCACCGGGGCCGCGGAGGGTCAGCACGGCGGTGTAGAGATCCGGATGCTCGGCCGACCACAGCTTCGGCCCCTCGACGGATTTGCTCCCACGTGCGACGACCTCGCCCGCCCGCGCGGAACCCAGATCGGCCTTCTGCCGCAGCGGCTCCGTCCACACGGGATTGCCGTCGCCGTCGTAGAGCTGTGTCTCCACCGTGAACGTGCGCTTCTCCCCGCCCGCGTAGTCCCGGACATGGGCGGTGACCGCGAGGTCGGCGTTCGTATAGTCGTCACGCAGCGGCGTCTCGATCCGGAAGTCGCGCACGTGGACGGTCGGCGTCGAGAACAGGTACACCGAACGGAAGATGCCGGACAGCCGGATCATGTCCTGATCCTCCATCCAGTCGCCGTCCGAGAACCGGTAGACCTCGACGGCGATCTGGTTGGTGCCGGGTTTGACGTGCTCGGTGACGTCGAACTCGGCCGAGGTGTAGGAGTCCTCGCGGTAGCCGACGAGCGTGCCGTTGATCCACACGTAGAACGCCGACTTGACGCCTTCGAAATGCAGGAACGTCCTGCGGCCGCGCCATTTCGCGGGCATGCGGAACGTGCGCCGGTACTGACCGACGGGGTTGAACTTGGTCGGCGCGAACGGTGGCTGGGCGTTCTCGCCCTTGCCGTTGGCGCCCCACCACGGGTAGTCGCTGTTGGTGTAGATGGGGAAGTCGTAGCCGTGCAACTGCCAGTTGGCCGGGACGGGGACGGTGTCCCAGCCGTGGTCGCTTACGTCGGTGGAGTAGAACTCGGGATCGCGGTCGGCGGGATTGTCGGCGTGCCGGAATCGCCACGTGCCGTCGAGCGAAAGGCGATACGGCGAATCGGTGCGATCCGCGGCGAGCGCCTGCTCGAGATCCGCGTAGGGCATGAGCGTCGCATGCGGCGGCTCCGCGCCGACCTCGAAGAGCTCGAGGTTGTTGTTCCACTCGGGATAGTCCTCGCGCGCGCGGCCGCTCTCCTGGGCCGCTGCAGCGGGCGCGCACGGCAGCAGTGAGGTGGCGGTGACCCCGGGGATCGCCAGGCCACCGAGCACGGCGGCGCTGGTACCCAGGAACCCGCGGCGACTGACCGCGCGGGGCGAGCCGGACTCAGCCGGCTGGTCGTCGTTGACTGACTTGTCCGGTCCAGGCAGGGACATCGGCGAACCACTCCGTTCCTCGATCAGTCACACCTTGCTCACCAACCGCGCAAGAGTCAGCACATTCGCACATTCACACGAACCGAAGCTGTGTGATGCTGATCGATATGCCCGAGAGTGACGGCGGTGCCCACCCGAACAGATGACCGCGACACGCGCCCGTGTCCGGATCGGGCCCCGGCAGCGAGAAGGGCACGCGGCAGGCACGTGCCCTGTCCTTCACACGAGGAGCCTTCTGTTGCCGCTGCCTACCCGACTTCGAGCCGGGACTCAGCCGCGCGGAGCCCAGCCGCCCTGTGACTCAGCCGGGCCGTGACTCAGCCGCCCTGTGACTCAGCCGCGCCGGGCCCGTGCGGCGAGCCACACCACGGCCGCCGCGGCGGCGACGCCACCTCCGCCGACCAGGAGCAGACCTCCGCCGAGGCCCATGCCGCCGTCGGAGTCCGAACCGGCGGTCGTGGCCACCCCCAGCTCGGTCGCGGGGTCGTGTCCACCAGCCGACCGCGCGGTCGACGCCGGTGGCAGGCCCTGAGAGGTGCCTTCGCCGTCCCGCGCGTCCGCGCCGTTCCGGTCGTTGTCCGAGCCCTCGTCGGCGTTCCCGCCCGCGTCCGCGTCGCCGGGTCGGGCTGTGCCGTCGCCTGATCCCTCGCCCGCGGTCCCGCCCTGCGGCCCGACCCCTCCGGCCCCGGCGTGCCCGGAGTCGGACTGCGCACCGGCCTCGTCGTCGCGCGGCGGAGCGGCCTCGACACCGCCTGCCGAGCCGTCACCGCCCGGCCGGGACCCGGAACCGCCGTGGCCCGGCGTCGTCTCCGGAGGACGCCCCGGATCGACGGGAGCGGGCGGATCCTCGATGCACTGGGACCGGTGCTGGTACCGGTTCGACCCGCTCGCCGACCCGGCATCGAGGTCCCAGTCCAGCGCACGTCGCCCGGAGGGGCCGAACAGCTGACCGCGCTGGGAGCGCGCGTCGTCGCAGACCGGCAGATCCTGATCACCTGCCCTGCGGTCCTCCGGGCCTCCGGGTTTCGCACCCGAAGGGGGCCCGCCGGGAAGGATGTGGGCGTCCTCGGCCGCGGCCGGCACCACCGGCTCCGCGGCGGCGATGCCCACCGGCACCCCGAGCACCAGGGCGCCCGCCGCGGCCACCGCGGCGATGGAACGAGTCACGCGCATGAGGAACTCCGAAAACCGCCCACCAGAGAGTCCGCCCGCGCCCCACGGCCACCACGACCGAGGGGCGAGGCGGCCCGAACTCTACCCACCGCGGTGATGGGCCGGGAGCGCCTTTCGTACCTTCGTCTTCCTCCGCGCGAGTGACTCCGCTGGTCAGTCGCCTGTGCGGGTGGGCTCCGATTCCGGTCCGGACTCCGGCCCGGAGGCCTGGGAGCGCCCGAGCACCGAGTGCCGCTTGCTGTAGGCGAAGTAGATGAGCACGCCGAGCGCCATCCACACCAGGAACCGCAGCCACGTCAGCACGGTCAGGTTCAGCATCAGCCACAGGCACACGATGATCGCCACGATCGGCAACACCGGCACCCACGGCACCCGGAAGCCACGCGGCAGGTCGGGCCGTTTCTTGCGCAGAACGATCACACCGGCCGAGACGAGGACGAACGCGAACAGCGTGCCGACGTTCACCATCTCCTCGAGCTGGCTCGCGTCGAAGAACGTCGCCGCGACGGCGACGACCACGCCGACCAGCACGTTGACCCGCACCGGAGTGCCGCGCGAGCCGGTCTTGGCCAGGCCGCGCGGGAGCAGACCGTCGCGGGACATCGCGAACAGCACGCGCTGCTGGCCGAGCAACAACACCATGACGACGGTGATCAGGCCGACGACCGCGCCGATCGACACGAGCTGCGCGGCCCAGTCGACCCCGTTGTGCGCGAACGCGGTGGCGAGCGTCTTGCGGCCCTCCGGCTCGGCGTCCGTGGCCAGCTCCTGGTACGGCACCATGCCCGCCACGACCAGCGACGTGGCCACGTACAGCACGGTGACGATCGCGAGCGAGCCGAGGATGCCGCGCGGCACGTCGCGCTGCGGGTTGCGGGTCTCCTCGGCGGTCGTGGCGACGATGTCGAAGCCGATGAAGGCGAAGAACACGAGCGAGGCACCGGCCAGCAGCCCGAACCCGCCGTACACGCTGCCCGAACCACCTGCCAGCACCGAGAACAGGGACTGCTCGACCCCGGCGCCCGAGTCGCCGCCCTCCGCCGCGGGCGGGATGAACGGCGTGTAGTTGTCCGGCGTGATGTAGGCGATGCCGAGGGCGATCACGAACAGGATGATCAGCACCTTGATGGTGGTGACCACGATGCTGAACCGCGACGAGAGCTTCGTGCCGAGCGTGAGCAGCACCGCCAGCACCACGACCAGCAGCAGCGAACCCCAGTCGAAGCTGAGGCCGCCCAGGTCGAGGGTCGTGGCCACTCCGTCGCCGAAGATCGAGACCAGGAACTCCTCGAGATACACCGACCAGCCCTTGGCGACCGCGGCCGCGGCGACCGAGAACTCGAGCACGAGGTCCCAGCCGATGATCCACGCGAGGAACTCGCCGAACGTGGCGTACGAGAACGTGTAGGCGCTACCGGCGACCGGCACCGTCGAGGCGAACTCGGCGTAGCACAGGGCGGCGAGTCCACAGGCGACACCGGCGACCACGAAAGCCACGGCGACCGAGGGGCCGGCCAGGTCGCCGGCCGTACGGGCGGTGAGGGTGAAGATGCCGGCGCCCACCATGACGGTGACGCCGAAGACCGTGAGGTCCCATGCGCTCAGATTGCGGCGTAGCCGGGTCTCCGGCTCGTCGGTGTCCGCGATCGATCGCTCGACCGACTTGGTCCGCCAGATGCCGTTGCCGGCCACGTCGCCACCGCCTTCTACTACCGATGCTCACGTCCTCCGACCCGTCAGGGCCGTCGGGAACCATAACTCCACAGGACCGACCACGCCCACACGGGACTACCCCGGGTAACGAAAGAGCCGATCAGCTACCCCCACATGCGTCACACGCGACTGCGGTCGAGGTCCGGCTCCAGGTACATCAGCCGTGCGGCGGGCACGGCGTCGCGGACCCGGCGCTCGGCGTCGTCGATGGCCCTCGCCACCTCCGTCACGCCGAGTCCGGTGCGCATCGCGAGCTTGGCCGCGATGAGCAGCTCGTCCGGGCCGATGTACTGGGTGCGGACGTGGATGACCCGCTCGACGTCGCCCTGCGCGAGCAGGCGCTCGATCGTCGCGAGCTCGGACTCTCCCGAGCCCTCCCCGATGAGCAGGCTCTTCATCTCGATGATCAGCGTGATCGCGATCATGCCGAGCAGCACGCCGATCATCAGCGTGCCGATGCCGTCCCACACCGGATCACCGGTCACCACGGACAGTCCGACGCCGATCAACGCGAACACGAGACCGAACAGGGCGCCGGCGTCCTCGAGCAGCACCACGGGCAGTTCCGGGGTCTTCGACTGGCGGATGAAGCCCCACCACGTCCGCTCCCCCTTGAGTGCCCGCGACTCCTTGATCGCCGTGGCGAAACTGTAGGTCTCGAGTGCGATGGCCACGACGAGGATCGCCACGGCCACGAGCGGAGAGCTGAGGTCCTCGGGGTGCTGCACCTTGTGCACGCCCTCGTACAGCGCGAACACCGACCCGAGCGTGAACAGCATCAGCGCGACGATGAACGAGTAGAAATACCGGTCGCGGCCGTACCCGAAGGGGTGCTGCTTCGTCGCCGCGCGCTTGGCGGTCCGCTGCCCGAGCAGCAACAGCCCCTGGTTCGACGTGTCGGCCACCGAGTGCACGGACTCGGCGAGCATCGACGACGAACCCGTGATCAGAAATCCGACGAACTTCGCCACGGCGATCCCCGCATTGGCGCCGAGCGCCGCCAGAATCGCCTTCGTGCCACCGTTGGCCGCCACGGTCAACCCCTCCGGTCCGCGTGTGTGACGGCGAGAGCTTAGAACCGCGTCACCAGCACCCACTCGGCAGGGTGACCATGCGACCACGCAGAGTAAAGGGTGGTTAAAGCTCCTGCAAACAGGTGCCCACGGTCGCGCGGAACAGCTGCGCGGTGTGCTCCCCCACGGCACGCACTCGCACGGCGGGATCGGAAGCAGGCCGCCACACCGACTCGCCACGGCGCAGCTCGACCTTCGTGCCCTCGTCGTCGTACAGCAGCAGCTCGCCCGCCGTGCACAACAGAATCTCCGGCCCCGAACCGTCCAGTTCGAGCTCGCGGCGGTCGTCGCTGTCCCAGTCGATCCGCGACAGCTCGAACTCGGGCGTCTCCGTGCGGTACACCGCGGCGCCGCCGTCGGGCTCCCCGGTCAGCACCGGCATGTCCCCGCACCGGAAGTCGACCACCCGCAACAGCTCGGGGACGTCGACGTGTTTCGGCGTGAGCCCGCAGCGCAGGATGTTGTCGGAGTTGGCGAGGATCTCGACGGCCGTGCCGTGCAGATACAGGTGCAGATTGCCCGCGGGCAGGTAGATCGCCTCGCCCGCACGAAGCGTCAGCCGGTTCAGCAGCAGTGCCGCCAGCACGCCCGCGTCGCGAGGATGGACCTCCCCGAGTTCGAGCACCGTCCGGCACTCGGCGGCGAACTCGCCCCTGTCCTGGACGTGCCGCACGCACGCCTCGAGCACCTCGGGCAGCAGCTCGTCGAGCGCCGACTGCGGCAGCGTGATCCACGTCGTGAACAGCGCGCGCAGCCCGTCCGGCCCCGGCTGTCCCGCGAGCAGCTCGGCGTAACGGGCCAGCCCCGGCGTCTCGATCGCCCGCAACAGCCGCACCGTGCGGTGCGGATCGCGGAACCCGGCGAGCGCGTGGAACTCGGTCAACGCGCACACCAACTCCGGCTTGGCCGTCGGATCCGGATAGTTGCGGTTCGCCGCGTCGCGCGGGATGCCCGCAGCCTCCTCGCGCGCGTACCCCTCCGCAGCCTGCTCGGCCGAGGGGTGCGCCTGCATCGACAGCGGCTCCTCGGCGGCCAGGATCTTCAACAGGAACGGCAGCCGTCCGCCCCACCGCCCCGAGCAGCGGGCACCGAGCTGCCCGTCGGGATCCGCGTCGACGACCTCCAGCAGCGTCGTCTCGGTACCGTCGGACCGCAGCACCCGTGCCGGATCACCCGGGTGCGCTCCGAACCACAGTTCCGCCTCCGGATGCGGCGACGGAACCGGACGCCCCAGCAGCTCCGGAATCGTCGTGCGGGACCCCCATGCATACGCCCGCACCGCGCCCTGCAGCAGCTCCACGGTCAACTCCACTCCTCGCCGGCCACACCTGGTCGCGCCGATGTCACACGGACATCGGCGCGACGCGGCCGGCGCCCCCGATCGTCCCAGCCGCGAGTCCGAGGTAGACCGCGGCGAGCTCGAATCGCAACGCCAGCACCGCGGCACACGCCACGTCGTCGGCGTCGACGAGTTCCTCGGCGGGAGCCAGCACGTCCGCGGCGGGCAGCGTCTCGTTCACCCGGTACCGGGCGCTGTCCGTGGCAGGACCGGTCCGCACCGACAACAGCAACGCCCGCGGCGGGGCTCCCGCGCCGACCTCGTCGAAGTCGGGGTCGGCGAAAATGTCCCGCTCGTCGCCACCCCGCGCGGCCGCGGTGTGCAGCGCGGGACGGGCGAGGGCCTGGCGGTAGTCCGCGACGTCGGCGACGACGGCCGCGTGCGCACCGAGCGCGTACGCCGCATGCTGGCCGACCGCGACGGCCGCGTGGTCGAGCCCCCACAGCAGGGGCGTCCGGTCGGCGATGCGCAACGCCAGCGACTTCGCCGGGTTGACGAACGACTCCTGGTCGAGGTGCCCGCGGGCGGCCTCGCCGTCGAGGCGGTCGGCGAGCCCGTCGACGTCGCACACCAGCAGACCCAGCGCACCCGCGGTCAGCAGGCCCGCGGTCAGCGCCCGCGGGAACGACAGCTCGGGCGGCACCACGATGCGCGGGGACAGCAGCAACCCGCGCCCGGCGACCGACGAGGCCACCGGCCCCTCCGGCGGCGCCGACAGCACCACCGTCGCCCCGTACCGGGCCGCACGTTCCAGTGACGCCGCGAGGTCGCGGTCGTAGGGGTCGTCGGTGTGCGCGAGCACGACGTCGAGCGCACCGATCCACGGCGGCACGACGTCCGAGACCACCACGGGAACCGGACACGCGGGCGCGAGCAGGGCCGTCAACAGCTGCGCCGCGGCGAGTCCGGCACCGGGTCGCACGACGATCACCAGCGAACGGGGCCGTCCGATGTCCAGCCGCTCCGCGAGCTCCAGTTCCTGCGCGGCCTCGATGGTGGAGCGCACCTGCGCCCCGCCCATCGCGACCGCCCTGAGCAGGCCGCCGGTGTCGGCGTCGCTGAGCCGTTGGGGATCGTCGAGGACGGTGTCGTCAAGCACTGTCGGTCCCCGAATCGTCCGGAACCGGCGAGCCGGTGTCGGCCTCACCGGTCAGTGCCTCGTCGAGCAGCAGGACCGGAATGCCGTCGCGCACGGGGAACCGCCGCGAGCACGACGTGCAGGACAGCACGTCGGCGGAGGGGTCACCCGGCGTGCCCGGCGTCAGCGGCGCGTGCGCGTCGCAGGGGCACGCGAGGATGTCGAGCAGTTGCGGATCGAGTGTGACGGCCATTTTTCCTATTTACCACGGTTGGTTGGCACGGTCGGGTCTGAACGACGCACCGGATCGGCTCGGCCGACCCCGCGCAGGATTCGGGCGTCAGGCGCGGACGATGGCGAGCACCTCGTCGGTCAACGCCTGCGCGGCTTGCTCGTCGGGCGCTTCGACGTTCAGCCGCAGCAGCGGCTCGGTGTTGGAGGCGCGCAGGTTGAACCACCGGTCGCCGAGGTCCACGGTGAGGCCGTCGAGTTCGTCGACGCTCGCCCCGCTGCGGCCCGCGTACGCCTCCTTCACCGCCGCCAGCCTGCCTGCCTGGTCGTCCACCGTCGAGTTGATCTCGCCGGACGCGGCGTACCGGGAGAACCGGCCCGTCAACGTCGACAGCGTGCCCGACTGCTCGCCCAGTGCCGCCAGCACGTGCAGGGCGGCCAGCATGCCGGTGTCGGCACGCCAGAAGTCGCGGAAGTAGTAGTGCGCCGAGTGCTCACCGCCGAACACCGCACCCGTGCGCGCCATCTCGGCCTTGATGAACGAGTGGCCCACGCGCGTGCGGACGGCCGTGCCCCCGTGCTCCTCGACGATCTCGGGAACGGCCTTCGACGTGATCAGGTTGTGGATGATCGTGCCGCCGGGCTCCTTCGCCAGCTCCCTCGTCGCCACCAGCGCGGTGATCGCCGACGGCGACACCGGGTCGCCGTTCTCGTCGACGACGAAGCAGCGGTCGGCGTCGCCGTCGAAGGCGAGACCGGCGTCGGCACCCGTCTCCCGCACCTTCGCCTGCAGGTCGACGAGGTTCTTCGGGTCCAGCGGATTGGCCTCGTGGTTCGGGAACGTGCCGTCGAGCTCGAAGTACATCGGCACGATCTCCACCGGCAGACCCTCGAACACCGTGGGCACCGTGTGGCCGCCCATGCCGTTCCCCGCGTCGACGACCACCTTGAGCGGGCGGATCGCGCTGAGGTCGACGAGCGAGCGCAGGTAGTCGGCGTAGTCCGACAGCACGTCGCGCTCGGTGATCTCCCCGGTCTGCCCCGCGAACTCGGGCACGCCGTGCTCGACGGTGTCCCGGATCTCCGCGAGACCGCTGTCCTGGCCCACCGGTGCGGCGCCCGAGCGGCAGAGCTTGATGCCGTTGTACTTGGCCGGGTTGTGGCTCGCGGTGAACATGGCGCCAGGCATGGCGAGCTTGCCCGAGGCGAAGTACAGCTCGTCGGTGCTGGCCAGGCCGATCGACACGACGTCGAGCCCCTGCGACGTGACGCCCTCCGCGAACGCCGACGCCAGCCCTGGCGACGAGTCGCGCATGTCGTGGCCGATCACCACCGACGGTGAATCCGGCTTGATGAGCAGGGCGAACGCGGCACCGAAGTCCCGCACCAGGCCCTCGTCGAGCTGCTCACCGACGACGCCGCGAATGTCGTAGGCCTTCACGATGGCCGACAGGTCTGACACGCCTTCTCCCCGATCATCCGATTGGTGACTCCCCCGAGCCCGGAAATCTCGCCAGGGAGCCTACCCATTCGCCCGAAAACGCCAACGGAGCGGTGAAGCTCCCGCGGGCTGCGTCACTAAGCGTTACCGGGAAGAACGCGCAGGTGACCACGCCTGCCCGTGTCGGTGCCCGTGGCGCCGGGACGGGTCGGTTCCGCAGCGACCGGCTCGGGACGTTCGGTGCGGCCCGCCTCGCGCACGGCCTCGGCCAGCGCGGTCAGCTCGTCACCGGACGGTTCGGGCGCCGAGAACTCGCCCTCGTGCCGGACGACCTCCCAGCCACGCGGCACGGTCAACCGCATCGCGTGCGCCTCGCAGAGGTCGTAGGAATGCGGCTCGGACGCCGTCGCGAGCGGCCCCACCACGGCGGTCGAATCGCTGTAGGCGTAGGTCAGCGTGGCGACAGCGGGCTCGAGGCAGCCCGTCCGCGAACACTTCCGTACGCTCCGCACGGTTGATCACGATAGCCCCTCCGCGCCCGGGAGGGTGAGAGACACGCCCGCCCGTCTCCCACCCCCGCCCAACGCAGGGGAACGCCACGCGACGCCACGCGACCAAGCCAACGACATCGCGCTCGACGGAAGCACCGGGGCAGCCGCCAACCAGTCGTCGACACTCACTGCTCCGTCTCCCACCCCCCGCCCAACGCAGGGAAACGCCACGCGACCAAGCCAGCGACATCGCGCTGGGCGGGCCCGGATCTGCCGCACGCGCCCCGGGGACTGCAACACGAGCCCCTGAACGCGCAACACGCGCCCCTGGATTTGCAACACGGGCTCCCAAAGGCGCAACACGGGCCCCCGAGCCCGCAACACGCACCCCTGGGGCTGCAACACCCCCGGGGCGTCGGCTTGGTGTGGCGTGCCACCGAGGTTGCTGCGCCGGGTTCGGGCCGATGCGTACCCTGGGCCCGGTGACGACGGCTCGAGGTGCACGGTTCCGGCGGCGCATGCGGCGCGACCGCCACGGGCGCGGCCTGCGCGGGCCGCTGTATCCGGCCAGCCTGCCCGCCGCGTCGAGCCCGGCCGAACGGTTCGACTCGCTCGTACTGGACGCGCTGGAGCCGATCGAGGGCCGCTGGCGCAGCGAACTGACCAAGCTCGACGTGGCGGTCGACGACGTCCCCGAGATCCCGGACGAACCCGCCACCGACCCGGCGGTCCCCGGCGAACCCGCCGCCGACGACGGCGTGCTGCACGACGGCAGCGTCCCGCTGTCCAGGCTCGTGCCCGCAGGGGTCGACCGGTCCGGGCTTCCCACCCGCGCCCGCATCGTGCTCTACCGGCGTCCGCTGGAGGCCCGCGCGCAGGATCCCGCCGAGTTGGCCGACCTCGTCCACGACGTGCTCGTCGAGCAGATCGCCGCCTACCTCGGCGTCGAACCCGACGTCATCGAGGGCCACTGAACCAGCGGCCCACCACCGGTGCCGCGGTCCACGCAGCCCGGCACCCGGGACGCCTCAGCGCCCGCGGGTCCCGTGCGGCCTTCCGCGTCCCGGGATCGCCGTGAGCACCGTGAACAGCAGCGCCGCGACGCTGCCGAGGAGGAACACTCCGTGCGCGGGCGAGGAGTACTGCACGACCACCTCCGAGGACTGCTCGGGCACCGACACCGCCACCTGATGTCCCCACGCGGGCGTGATCGGCACCGGCTCGCCGTCGACGGTCGCGGTCCAGCCCGGCTCGTGCTCGGCCGCGAGCACCAGCAACCTGCCCTCCGGGCCGTCGGAGACACGCACGTGCGCCTCGGGCAGGCGCGCATCGACCCGCGCGATCGCCGACCCGCGCATGAGTTCGTCGCTCGGCGCACCGCCACTGACCGCGCGATGCGCCTGCTCCGGCGACACGAGGGTCACCTGGCCGGACTCCGGCGTCAGCCGCAGCACGGTCCGCCCGTCGGACGTGTTCGGGGAGGACCGGACGAGGTCGCCCGCTTCGCCGCGCAAGGCCCCGCCGTCCTCGCCGGGAGGCAGCACGACGAACTGCACGCCGGCGGCGGCCGCGTCGGTCACCGCGTCCCGTGAGCCCGCCAGCAGGCCGTATCGCCAGCCTTCGAGCCGCTGGGCCATTCCGCCGACCGGGGCGAGCGCATCGTCTCCGAAACGCGGGGTGCGTGCCGCGGCGAGCCGGTCGGGCTGCGCGCCGTGTCCCAGCACGAGCACCCCGCGGCCGCTGTCGGCGAGTTCGGTGTCGAGCGCAGGGGCCAGCCGGACACCGCCGCCCGCCCGCACCTCACCGCGCGGCTGCTCGGCCGCGCTAGCGAACCCGGCCGCCAGCACGAGCGCCACGAGTGTCAGCGCACCACCCGCGACCGCGGCGGACGCCCGGCCCGCCGACCGCGCCGAGCCGCGCCCGGCGGGCGCGCGGAACGCGGTCAGCACGAGGGCCACGAGTCCCATGCCGACGACGATCAGCGGAGCGCCCGCGTACCCCGGCGCGGCGGCGCCACCGGTCAGTGGGGTCGCCCGCACGAGCTGCGTCACGACCACGCCCGCGACGCCCAGCGCCGTCAGCGCCAGGCCGGCGGCGAGGTGCCTGCCCGGCGCGAGCACACACGCCACGACGGCCGCGAGCACGACGACGATCCCCAGTGGCACGCCACCCGCCGGATGCAGGCCGAGCAGCCCGGCTACCCCCGCCTCCGTCGACGGCCCCGTGATGCCGTGCAGCAACAGGACCGGATGTGCCACGAGTGTCGGCAGCCACGGCATCGCCAGCGCGGGCGGCAACAGCACCACGCCCACGAGCGCCGGAATGCCGCGTCCCGTCCGGCCCGTCGGCGCGGGCAGCGCGACGAACGCCACGAGCAGTCCGGCCACGGCCGTGCCGTACGTGATCGGAGAGAAGGCGCCGAGCAACGCCAGGCCGAGCGCGCACAGGGCGCTCAGCGGCAACCAGCGCACCTCGGGCCTCGTCAGCAGCGAGATCAGCCCGGCCGCGACCGCGGGAGCCACGATGTGCACCACCACGACGTCGACCCGGCCCGCGGCGACGGCGTCGGTGGCCGCCGGGATCAACGCGTAGGCCGCGGCGCCGCCCGCGCGGACCCACCGTCCGACACCGAGACGCCGCGTCGCCCCATAGGCGACGAGGCCGGCCAACGGCAGATCCAGCAGCAACAGCAACGACACGGCCACTTCGGGACCGCCCGCCACGCCGAGTACGCCCAGCACCGCCATCGCCGGTGAGGCCGCGCTCGTGGTGCCTCCGGCCACGCCGTGCCACGAAGCGAGGTACGCCGACCACACCTCGGACAGTCCGCCCACGGGGAGCAGCGCTCCGCCTGCCAGATCCAGGCCGAGCCGGTCGGCCAGCAGGCCGTGCACGATCAGCGACACCGCAGCCAGCACGGCCCCGAGTACGACCGGCGGCGACGAGAGCACCCGCCACCACGGCGCACGGGTCCGCTGCCGCGCATGCCGGGCCGGTCGGCTCCGGTCGTCGCGGGACTCCGCGCTCCCCGCATCGGCGGGTGCCGGCGCTGCGGTCGATGACCGACCACCCTCGGCGAGCGCAGCCAGGCGTGCCGCGGGCACCGACACGGCGGTCTCGTCCTGAACGTCGGTGTCGGCGCCGAGGTCGGTCTCGAGGTCGGATTCCCACGTCACGCGGATCAGCGCGCCGGGCGCCTCCGCCGGATACGTGTCCTCGCCGGGAGACGTGTCGGCGGGAACGCTCTCGTCGGGCGCGGCACCGACCGCCCGGGGCAGCAGGATGCCGACGTCCGGTTCGGCCTCCGCGGCGGTGAGCAGTTCGGCGAGGCATTCGGACTCGGGCACGAGGCCGTCGACGTCGCTGAGGACCCACACCCAGTCGGCGAACTCGGCACGCGCCTCGCCACCGTCGGACTCGGCGGCTTCCTCGGACTCCGGGGAATCCTCGGACTCCGGGGAGTCACCCCACTCGGCGGCGACCCGCGTGAGCACCTCCGACACGATCGTCGCCCGGTCGGCGTCGGGTTCGGCGGCGAGGACACCGACGGGAACGTCGGCATCGTCGGCGGCCGTGCCGGACGCACGGTCGGCGAGGTCGGCCAGGTCGTCGAAGTCGTCGAGGTCCTCGGTGCCGGCCGACTGCGGAGCGGTGTCGACGACGAGCACCCGCTGCGGCACGACCGAACCGGCACGCACGGCCGTGAGCGCAGACGCTGCCCACGGCCCGGCGGCACTACGGATCAGCAGGGCCAGGACGGGCGCTTGTTGCGTACGAGGCACGAGCCACTCCGAAGATCACGACAGGACATGCGCGCTTGTCCTCGCGCACTCGCGTACGCACGTTACGCATGCCCTCCGCGCGCGCCCGCACGAGGCGCAGCGGCGGGGCCGGCAGTGGCGATCACCGGACAGACCGATCACACGGCAGCGTGACCGGAAGGCTGCACCGCCGTCAGACGGCGCGCTTCTTCAGCTTGCGACGCTCCCGTTCGGACAGTCCACCCCAGATACCGAAGCGCTCGTCGTGCGCCAGCGCATACTCGAGGCAGTCGTCCTTCACCTCGCAGCCCTGGCAGATGCGCTTGGCCTCCCGAGTGGATCCACCCTTCTCGGGGAAGAACGCCTCCGGGTCCGTCTGCGCACACAGCGCACGCTCCTGCCAGTCCTGCTCCTCGGTGATGTCGAGCAGGTCGGCGAGAGCCTCGAATTCGTCGTCGGCCTGGGCGGCCCGATCCATCGGCCGCCCCCATTCGGTTCCCGTCATGTCCAACCGCACGTCCGCCTCCTCGCTTCCACGCACTCCCAGGCTGGCGGTGTCTGTCCCCTGAGCCCGTCACACAGATCCGCTGAGCGGATCTGTCATGCACTGCCCCCCTTCGGCAGCGAATGACATCAATGTGATTACACCTGTGTAGTGCGGCGAGGTCAAGCCGAGTAGCGAGGTTGGGGGATACATTCGGCCCACAACGCAAGCGGACACGCCGAGTGGAGCACACAGCGATCTCACAACCCGGTTACACCGGCCGAGTGGATCGCGCGGGCCGTCGCACCCGCCCACTCACATGATCCTCGCACCCCATGCGCGAGGATGGGGCCGTGCAACGTTCGGTGGTCCGACCCAGCCTGCTGTTCTACCTGCTCCTGCTCGTCACCGTGCTCGGCGGCGCGCTGTGTGCTCTGTTCCCGCCCCTGACGGTGGGCTACACCGGCATCGAACGCGACGTGGTCGGCACCGTAGGTGTCCTCCTGCTCGTGCTCGGCGGCTGGGCGGTGTCGCTGACGCTCCACGAGTTCGGTCACGCGATCGTGGCCTACAAGGGCGGCGACACGGAGGTGGCGCTCAAGGGCTACCTGTCGATGGACATCCGCCGCTACACCGATCCGGTGCTCTCGCTCGTCCTGCCGCTGATCATCCTCGCGATCGGCGGCATCCCACTTCCCGGCGGCGCGGTGTGGATCAACCGGTGGGCGCTGCGTTCGCGGAAGATCTCGTCGTGGGTGTCGCTGGCAGGGCCGCTGAGCAACCTCGCGCTCGGCGTCGTGCTGACGCTCCTGGTGGTGCTGATCGACCTTCCCGCGGGCCTGGTGATCGGCCTGTCGTACCTGGCCTCGGTGCAGATCCTCGCGTTCGTGCTGAACATCCTGCCCGTGCCGGGCCTCGACGGATACGGCGCGATCGAGCCGTACCTCTCGCCGCAGGCGCGCGAGTTCGGGGCCAAGGCGCGGCCGTGGGCCCCGCTCGTGCTGTTCGCCCTGATCATCGCCGTGCCGATGGTGAGCAACACCCTGTGGGACGTCACCAACACGATCTTCGGCGCCGTGGGCGGCGACGAGATCGCGGCGCAGCTCGGTCAGCTGGCGTTCATGTTCTGGCGCTGACGGTCGAACCAGCGATCGGCGCGTTTGACGACGCGTTTGAGCCCGGACCGCTCGCCCAGGTAGTCGCCTGCCATGCCGACGACCGGCAGCATTCCGATGGCCTTGTGCACCAGCCGTCCGTGCGGCCGTTTCTCCAGTTCCCCTGGGATCTCGAGGAGCGTGCGGCCGAGCCGCCACAGCGCCTTGCCGAGCGCTGTGATCGAGGGCCTGCCCTTGGCGCGCTCGCCGTCGAGGTCCTCGGTGAGCCGCTCGGTCTCGGCGTCCTCGGCCTCCCGGTCGCTCTCCGCCCCGGCCGCGAGCTCGGGCGAGATCTCCCGCTCGAACAGCACGGAGGCGATCAGGCGGACACGGGTCTCGACGTCGGTGACGCCGCGTTCGCCGGCCAGCGCGCACAGCAGCAGTCCCTGCCCGGCAGCCCCCAGCGTGTCCTGCACGGGGAACCGGTCCGACAGCGCGCCCGCGATGCCGGGCACCGACGCCACCAGTGACGTCACCCTGCCGACGCGGCCCTTCCACCACCGGGTGCGCGCGTCGACGTCCATCCCGGCCCACGCCACCGTGCCGGGCACCTTCATCGAGTTCAGCCCGTGCAGCACGCGGTCGCGCACCTTCGGCTCGTCGATGACGGGGTTCTCGGCCTCCCTGGCCAGCACCGAAAACGGGTCCTTCTCACGGAGCGCGTCCACGAGCGGTCCCGCGGCCCGCACGAACGGCCGCAACACGGTCACGACCTGCGCATCCGAGATGTACTCGCCCATGTCGGTCTCTACCTCCGGCCGGTTGTCGACTCACGCGCGGCGCGTCCCAGCACACCGCCGAGGACGAGGCCCGCGGGCACCGCACCGCACGCCAGCAACAGCAACGTACGCGCGTCCCCGACGAGCACGAGGTCCCCGCCCGGTCCGGTGACGCCGACGACCAGCATCGTGACCAACCAGACCAGCAACGGGATCATGCCCAGCTTGCGGTTGCCCAGACCTGCGGCGACGGACACCAGCCAGGGCGTGGTCACCGCGGCGACGAGGGCGACGATCGGGAAGGGCGCGTCCCCGAGACGCGGCAGCACGAGCCCGTCGAAGCGCAGCGGCAGGAAGAACAGCTCGAGCACGGCCAGCAGCACGGCGTCGACCGACAGCAGCACGAGCATCGCCACGGTGCCGGCGCGCGGCCGCGAGGTCGGCGACCCGGACGCGGCCGAATCCCGAGCGTGCGGGCGCGGAGTGCGGGTGCTCGACGCGGTCATGACAGTCCTCCGAACAGATCGCCCTCGCAGCCGTCGGCGGGACCGTCGGCCAGCACGAAGTACTCGGCGTCGGGTACGGGCTGGGCGATGCCGTTGGACAGGGCGAAGCAGTCCGGTCCCACGCTGACCTGCGTCTCGTGGGCGGCCAGCGCGGCGAACTTCCGCCAGCGGTGCGCGGCGATGTCCACGACCGTGGTGATCTCCTCGTCCGGGGTCGTGGGCAGTTCGTCGTCCCCGGGAACCCGGAACGGCATGGCCTCTGTCGTGGAGGCGGCCGCGCGCAGCCGCGCGAGTCCGGCGTGGGTCGCGCGGCGCGAGGAGACCGTGTGGAACACCCGCTGCACCGACGCCGCAGGCGGGGCCGCGGCCATCGTGATGTCGTGGGCTCTGATGTGGTCCGGGTGGCCGTATCCGCCGTGGGCGTCGTAGGTGACGACGACCTGGGGCCGCAGCTCGTCGAGCAGCTCGGCCAGCTGCGCGGCCTGCTCGTCGACGTCGCCCTTCGTGAAGGCCCTCGGATGTTCCGCGGACGGTGTGCCCGCCATCCCGGAGTCCCGCCAGCGCCCGATGCCGCCGAGATAGCGGTGCTCGGTCCAGCCCAACGCGGCGCCCGCCGCGGCGAGCTCACCGGAGCGGTAGCCGCCCAGCTGGTCGCCTGCCCACGCGCCGAGTCCGGCGAGGCCGGGCGGGATGATCTCGCCCTCCTCGCCGAGCGTGCACGTCACCACCGTCACGTGCGCACCCTCGGCCGCGTAACGGGCGATCGTGCCGCCCGTCGTGATGCTCTCGTCGTCCGGATGCGCGTGCACCAGCACGACCCTGGGCCCCTCGCCTGCGATCACAACCTAAGATTAGTTCCTTCGACCCGTCCCCCGAACGGCGCATGTCGACTATCCTCGCGCCAACGTCCACGACCACCCACCGTGGCACCCGAACCCGCACGCGAAGGGCATCTGGTGAGCACAGAGACTCAATCACCGCAGGTCACCGGCACAACCGGCCCGGTGTTGTCCATTTCGGACCTGTTCATCTCGTTCAAGACGGAAGACGGTCCGGTCGACGCCGTGAAGGGCATCAGCTTCGACGTCCAGCCAGGCGAGATCCTGGCGATCGTCGGCGAGTCCGGCTCGGGCAAGTCCGTGACCTCGATGTCCGTCCCCGGCCTGCTGCCGAAGACGTCGTCGATCAAGGGTGCGCGCAAGGTCGAGGACACCGACCTCGGCGCCCTGTCGGACAAGCAGCTGCGCAAGCACCGCGGCAGCGACGTGGCGATGATCTTCCAGGAGCCGATGACCGCGCTGAACCCGATGTACACCATCGGATGGCAGCTGAGGGAGTCGCTCCAGGCGCACAACAAGGACATGTCGAAGGCCGACGCCACCAAGCGGGCCATCGAACTGCTCGAACTCGTCGGGTTCCCCGAGCCGGCCACGCGGATCAAGCAGTACCCGCACCAGCTCTCCGGTGGTCTTCGCCAGCGCGTGGTGATCGCGATGGCGATCTCGTGCGACCCGAAGATCATCATCGCCGACGAGCCGACCACGGCGCTCGACGTGACGGTGCAGGCGGAGATCCTCGGCCTGCTGCGCAAGCTGCGGGACGAGCTCGACACCGCGATCGTGCTGATCACCCACGACATGGGAGTCGTCGCCGACCTGGCCGACCGCGTGCTCGTGATGTACCAGGGTGAGATCGTCGAGCAGGCCCCCGTGGCCGAGCTGTTCGCCGACCCGCAGGAGGACTACACCAAGCGGCTGCTCGCGGCCGTGCCGGTGCTGGGGTCGCGGCCGGAGGGCCGCCGGCTGCTCGAGGACGCGCCGAGCGCGGTCGAGACCGAGATCTCGGACAGCGAGGTCGCGGAGCGACTCAAGGCGGTCGAGGAAGAGCTCAGCAGCGAGGTGAAGGGCGACGCGCCTGCCCTCGAGATCAAGAACCTGGTGCTGGAGTATCCGGGCCGGGGCCGCAAGAACAAGGTGCGCGCGGTCGACGACGTGTCGCTGACCATCGAGCGGGGCGAGATCCTCGGTCTGGTCGGCGAGTCGGGTTCGGGCAAGAGCACGGTCGGCCGGTGCGCGATCCGCCTGCTCGACCCGACGGCGGGCACGGTGTCGGTCGGCGGCCGGGACATCACGAAGCTGTCGACCAAGCAGCTGCGCCCGCTGCGCCGGTACTTCTCCATCGTGTTCCAGGACCCGGCGTCCACCCTGGACCCGAAGATGACGATCGGCGAGTCGATCGCCGAGCCGCTCGTGCTGCACAAGGTGCTGTCGGGCAACGCGCTGACCTCGCGCGTCACCGAGCTGCTCGACCAGGTCCAGCTCTCGGGCCACTACCGCAACCGCTACCCGCACGAGCTCTCGGGCGGTCAGCGCCAGCGCATCGCGATCGCGCGGGCGCTCGCGCTGGAGCCGAAGTTGCTCATCGCCGACGAGCCGACGAGTGCGCTGGACGTGTCGGTGCAGGCGAAGGTGCTCGACCTGTTCCTTGACCTGCAGCAGAGCCTGCACTTCGCGTGCCTGTTCATCAGCCACGACCTCGCCGTCGTCGACCTGCTCGCCGACCGCGTGGCCGTGATGCGCAAGGGCGAACTCGTCGAGGTCGGCGAGCGCGACCAGGTTCTGCACGCCCCGCAGCACGACTACACCAAGCGGCTGCTCGCGGCCGCGCCCGTGGCCGATCCGGCGCGCCAGCGCGAACGCCGCGAGGCGTGGGAGGCCAGCCGCTACACGATGGCCGAGTAGGCGGCCGGACACCGACGTCGACGACCAGGGGCGGTTCCTCCAGCGTCGGAGGAACCGCCCCTTTCGTGTGTTCGGACCCGCCGTGCCCGGAGAGCACGAAAGCGGGCGGGGTTCGTCCGAGACGAACCCCGCCCGCGTGTGTGCGTCGTTCCGTTGTCGGTGGCCTTCGGCCGCCCTACTCCGGCGGGAGGTTCACGCCTTCACGCGCCGCTGGCGTGGGTCGAAGGCGTCGCGCAGACCGTCACCGATGAAGTTGATGCTCAGCGAGATGAGCACCAGCACGGTGAAGGCACCGAAGAACAGCCACGGCCTGCCCTGCATCTGCTCGTAGTTCTCCGAGATGACCAGGCCGAGCGAGGTGTCGGGGATCTGCACACCGAGGCCGATGAACGACAGCGCGGCCTCGGCGAGCACGGCCTGAGCGACCGCGAGGGTCGCGTTGACCGTGATCGTGCCGACCATGTTCGGGATCAGGTGCTTGAACACGATGCGGCCCGTGCCCGCGCCGGACGCCCGCGCCGCCTCGATGAACTCCCGTTGCGACAGCGACATCGCCTCGGCGCGGGTGATCCTCGCGATCGGCATCCACGCGAACAACGCGAGCACGATCGCGACGACGTACCAGCTGCCCGCGAAGACCTTCACGAGGATCGCTGCGGCGGCGATCTGCGGGACGATCAGGAACAGGTCGGTCAGCCGCGAGATCGCCGAGTCGGTGATGCCCCGCAGGTACCCCGCGAGAGCACCGAAGACCACGCCGAGCAACGTCGCGATGATCGCCACCGTCAGCGCGATCAGCAGCGAGTACTGCGTGCCACGCAGCACCTGGGCGAGCATGTCCTTGCCGACCTGGGTCGTGCCCAGCAGGTGGTCGGCGCTCGGTTCCACATAGGACGGGTTGTCGGCGTCCCAGTAGCCGTGCGGATAGAAGATCGGGATGATCAGCGCCGCCAGCGTGAGCAGCACCAGCACGACCAGGCTGGTCATGGCGAGCTTGTGCCGCAGGAACTTCCGCAACACCATCTTGCCCTGGCTGCGTGCTTCCGGCAGGGCCTCGCCACCGCTTTCGGAAAGGCCGGATTCGGTCCCGGCGCTCATCGAGTTCAAGTCAGCCAACGCGAATCCTCGGGTCCAGAATGCCGTACACCAGGTCTGCGATGAGGTTGGCGACGACCACCGCGATAGCGATGACCACGATCCAGCCCATCAGCGTGTTCGGGTCGTTCTTGTTCACGGCCTCGACGAGGACCGTGCCCATTCCGTTCCACGCGAACACCTTCTCGGTGATGATCGCGCCGGTCACGACCGTCACGAAGTTCACCGAGAACAGTGTCGTCACCGGGATCAGCGCGTTGCGGAACGCGTGGCGCATGATCACCCGCGACTGGGCAAGGCCCTTGGCCTGCGCCGTGCGGACGTAGTCCATGTTCATCGTGTCGAGCATCGACGAGCGCTGGAATCGGCTGTAGGCGGCGAAACTGATGAACATGATCGACAGCGTCGGCAGGGCCAGACCACCGATGTAACCGATGATCGAGTCGAAGAACCCGTCCCCGCCGCTCAACGACTCCGGGCTGGTCGTCTTCAGGAACGGGCTGCCGAGCCACGAGTCCCAACCCAGGTTGTTGATCATGATGTTCAGGTCGATGCCGTACATCTTCAGGATGATCGCGACACAGAAGATCGGCATCGAGAAGAAGAGGAACGCCAGCGTCGTGGCGATGTAGTCGATCGGCGAGTACTGCTTCACCGCCGCCAGCACACCCACGGCGACACCGAGCAGCAGCGCGATGACCTCGGCGGCAAGCACCAGCTGGATGGTGACCTCGAAGGCGCTCATCACCTTCGGGAACACCGGCTGCATGTTGGCGCCCTGGGCGATCGAGATGCCCCAGTCGCCGGTCAGGAATCCACCGAGCCAGTCGAAGTAGCGCGGCACGATGCCCATGTCGAGGCCGAGCTGGGCCTCGAGGTTTCTGATCGACTCCTGACTGACCCCCGGCTGCGTTCTCAGTTCGCCGAGAGGATCACCCGCGGCCGCGACCATGCAGAAAACCAGGAAGGTTCCGATGAACAGGATCGGAATCGAGATCGCCAATCGGCGAAGGATGTAGACAACCAGGTTCAACGACTTGCTCCTACTCCGAGCTGCGCCCGGAATTATGCGCTACTGCTCGCGCCACGATAGTGGGACCGTCGGCGAAGTGAACAGATACTTACGTCGTGCGTCGGGGGCCGGACGGTAGGTCCGGCCCCCGACGTCGACGTCAGCGCAGCCGATGATGCTTACGGCATCAGTGTGAAACGGGCAGAGCTGCCGGTATCACTCGGCAGGCTCCCATTCACCGACGTTCCACAGCGCACCGTTGTACGACTGCATGTACACGCGGTCGATGTTCCGGAAGCCCCACATGGACGGCGTCGCGAAGATCGGCAGCGTCGCGTAGGTCTGCGACAGCGCCTCGTCCGCCTCCTGGTAGTGCTTCCTCGCCTCGTCCTCGTCCGGCGTGTTGCCCGCGGCCTCGTAGGCCTTGTCGACCTCGGGGTCGCTCAGGCCCTGCCAGTTCTGGCCACCACCGGTGATGTAGATGTCCTTCTGGGTGGACTTGTATGGCTCGGAGGACCAGCCAAACAGCGCGACGTCGTAGTCGCCCTTGTCGACTCGGCCGGCCAGGAAGTTGGGGTCCTGGTCGTCCTTGACCTCGATACCGGCCTTGGACGCGGCCGACTGGATCAGCTCGACGGTCTGCTTACGCCGCTCGTTGTCGTTGTGCGAGATCTCGATGGAGAACCGCTGACCGTTCTTGGCGTAGATGCCGTCCGAACCCTTCTTCCAGCCACCTTCCTGCAGGATCTTCTCGGCCTCTTCGGCGCCCTGCCCGGACTTGTCGCCGTAGTGGTCCTCGTAGCCCTCTTCACCCTGGAAGAACGCGATGCTGTTGTGCGGTTCGGCGTCCGGCTGCACACCCTTGACCAGCTTGTCGACGATGTCCTGCCGGTCGACGACGGCGAAGAACGCCTTGCGCGCGGCCTCGTCGGAGAAGATCCGCTTGAAGTTCAGGTCCAGGTGCTCGTAGGTCAGCTGCGGCGCGGAACCGTAGACGACACCCTGCGACTCCAGGCTCTTCATCTTGTCGGCGGACGTGGTGTCCGGCTGGGTCGAGGCGGCGACGTCAACCTCGCCGTTCTCGAGCGCGGTGGCCATCGCCTGGGTGTCCGGGATCGTCCGGACCGTGACCTCACGCGGGCCGCCCTTGGCGCCGATCCACTCCGGGTTCTTGTCCAGCACGACCTGGCCGGAGTTGCGGTCGAAGCTCTTGATCTTGTACGGGCCGGAGCCGGGCATGAGCTCCTCGTCGAAGCCCTTGAAACCGCCCGCCCAGAACTCGGCGACCTTCTCGGCGTCCGGCGAGTCCGGCGTCACCGCGGTGATGTCCTTGACGCCGGTCTCCTTCTCCACCACGTGCGCGGGCATGATCGCGCCTGCGGAGAACAAACCCTTGTAGTCGATGTAGGGCTTGCTGAACTCGGCCGTGAAGGTCTTCTCGTCCTCGCACTTCGGCTGCTGGATCAGCTCGTAGCCGGTCGTGGAGGCCGCGTTGAAGCCGTCGACCTTGCCGGAGTGCGCGAGCCAGGCGAGGTAGAAGTCCTCACAGTCCCATGCCTCGCCGTCGGACCACTTCGCGCCGTCCTTGATCTTCCATTCGACGGTGTACGGGTCCTCGGAGGTGACCTCGACGGATTCCATCAGGTCGCCGTTGATGAGGGGCTTGTTGTTACCGTCCAGCAGCGTCGGACCGCCGAGCACCGCCGTCAGCACGTAGTTGTTGTACGAGCTGTTGGCGTCGGCCGTGTCGTTGTTGTACGCGGTGAACTTGTCGTCGATGGCGACCGTCACCGGGTCCATCTCCTCGACGTCGGCCAGCGTGAAGACGTCGCCCTTCTGGGCCTTGCCCTCGGCCATGCTCTCCACGTCGGCCGACTGGCCGTCCGAGTTCCCTCCGCCACCACAGGCTGTCAGCACCAGCGCCGACGCGGCCACCAAGGACATGGCGGAGATTGCTTTGGATCTCCTCATTACGTGTGCCCTCCTAGCACTGAGCCCGCGGTTGTCCGCCCGCTGAGCCCACACCCTCCGGCCGGTCTGACCGGAGCATATGACACGCCCCACCACTCGGTCGGCGCATTCGCGGAGGAACGCTAAGAAGGCGAGCCACTGGCAGTCACCATCTACCTAGGGATCGTGACCAAAGGGTGACTTCCGTCTAGCGCCCGGACATCCACTTCTTACATTCGGTAAACATCCGCCGCCCAGCAGGCGACGTTTGGAGAGCAATGTAATCGTTCGCGAGCGCGTGCGGGCGGCGAACCTCCGAAAAGATTCCGGGGGCGGCGGTCGGTGACCGCGTGGTCACCCGCTGCGGCGAGTCCAGTCCACCGCCGAACGGAACGGGTCCGTGGGGTGCTCGGACGTGCGCACGCCCTCGACCCCGGTCGAGACGGCGACGGTGTCGACGGGCTGGAACAGCGGAATCGTCACCCCGGCGTGCCACAACGAAGGTTCCGCCGTGGCGAGCGCATCGCTGAGCGGTGTCGCACCGGTGAGGGCGTCCTCGATGAACGGCTGCAGGCTCGGATCGCAGTACCCCGCGACGTTGGCGCTTCGCAGCTCTTCGGACTCCGAATCGTTGCCTTCCGCGCTTTCCGTACTTTCGGCGCTTTCGGCATCCTCGGTGTTTTCGGCACCTTCGGTACTTTCCGCACCCTGATCGGCTTCCCCGCCGCCTTCGCGATCCGGCTCACGGGACGTCGACGTGGGCGGCGCGCTCTCCCCCGAATCGCCGTCGGTGCCCTCGTCCCCGTCGCCGGCGACACCACTGGCGGGATCGCCTGCGGGTGCGCACCCGAACGACGAGGCCAGCGTCGAGGCCGGGTCGGCGCTGACCGGCTGCGGCACGACGGCGATGTCGACCGGCATGGCGTCGGCGCCGCTGTCGCCCGGCGCGAGGTAGTGGTTGTACAGCTCGCGGGCCGACTCGGGCTCGACGTCGCGGACCTCGATGCCGGCGTCGACCAGTTGCCGGGACAGCTCCTCGGCCACCGACGCGTACGGTTCCTGCTCGCCGGGGGACGCCAGCGCCAGTGACAGCGGCCTTCCGTCGCGCGTCCACGTTCCCGCCTCGCGCTCGAATCCGGCCTCCCGCAACAGTTGCGCGGCCCGTTTCGGCTGCGGGTGGCGCGGCGCTCCGCGCGGAATGGTCGCCGAGTAGTCCTCATCGGACGGAGCACGGACCTGGGCGCTCGCGCGGTGGGAGGCCGAAGGGCCGCCCTCCGCACCCGCCTTGATCAACGCGTCCCGGTCCAGCAGGGCGCCGACCGCTTCGCGCACCTGGTCGTCGGCGAGCTCGCCGACCGGCCGCAGCAGCGTCGAGACGACGTAGGGTCTCGGCGACTCGGACAGCTCGACGTCGCCGCGCAGACCACGGAGCCGCTCCATCCCGGACTGGTCCGTGCGCAGCACAGCCAGCTGGTCCGTACCGGTGCGCAGGGCGTTGACGAGACCGTCCGGGTCGGTCCTGCGCAGCACGACCTTGTCGACCGTGGCCGGCTTCTCCCAGTAGCGCTCGTTGCGTTCCAGCACCATCTCGCCGCGCGCGGAGTCGACGCTCGTGATGGCGAACGGGCCGCCATAGGCGGGAAAACTGTCGTTGAGCGCGTTCTGCCACCCGCCGGGTGCGTCCTTGAGCAGGTGCGCGGGCAGCAGGTGGTCGAACAGCGTCCGCCAGCCCGGATACGGCTGCGAGAACTCGACGTCCACGCGTTTGCCCCCGTCGGCGGGGCGGATCTCGGAGATCAGCCGGTAACCTGCGGCGCCCACGACTCCCGGTTCGGAGCGCATGGCCTCGTACAGGTAGACGAAGTCCTCGACGGCGATCGGTGCACCGTCGGACCAGGAGGCCTCGGGGCGGATCTCGTAGGACACCGTGAACGGATCGTGCGCCACCACCTCGGCCGAGGTCATCAGGCTCTCGTCGAGCGTGAGCCGCCCGTCCGCACCGGGCCGGAACACCGACGGCAGCAACATCGAGGCCAGCGCCGAGGTGGTGGTCGACTGGTCGGCGAGGTTGTGCGGGTTGTACCCACCGCCGATCGAGTCGACGCCCACGGCGATCTGCGACTGCTCCTCAGCGGCAGGCTTCGAGGTCACCGCGACCGGGGAACTGACGACGGGAGGCGGCGGCATGTTCGTACACGCGGTGGCCAACGTGGCCACGAGCGCGAACACGAGCGCGCAGGCTCGTGGGCCCAATCGCCCCCCACCGATCGCGCGCACGCCGCTGCTCCCCTTTCCGCGTCACTGGTCTCCGACGGCCCGAGCCTGCCAGACCCGGTGTGTAGAGGGTGTCTGGCGTCCCCCTGCTCTCGCCGTCACATGGACGTACGGCGCCGCGGATCCGTTCCCCGGCAGGCGCGGCCGGTGACGCGATCGCTGTCGACGGCGCCTGCGCGGGGTCGGCAACCGGTCACACGCGGTCGCGCGACTTGGCGCGCGAACGCTCCTTCGCTCGCTGCGAACCGTCGAGCGTCACCTTGCGCACGCGCACGACCTTCGGCGCCACCTCGACGCACTCGTCGACCGAGCAGAACTCCAGCGCCTCCTCGAGGCCGAGCTTGCGCGGCCGGGCGAGGCGCTCGAGCTCGTCACCGGTGGACGAGCGCATGTTGGTGAGCTTCTTCTCCTTGGTGATGTTGATGTCGAGGTCCTCGGCCCGCGGGTTCTCGCCCACGACCATGCCCTCGTACACCTCGGCACCCGGTTCGACGAAGAACTCGCCGCGGTCCGCCAGCTGCAGCATGGCGTACGTCGTGACCGGGCCGGAGCGGTCGGCCACCAACGAGCCCGAGTGCCGGGTGCGGATCTCGCCTGCCCACGGGAAGTAGCCCTCGAAGACGTGGTTGGCGATACCGGCGCCGCGCGTCTCGGTGAGGAAGTCGGTGCGGAAGCCGATGAGGCCGCGCGAGGGCAGGACGTACTCGAGCTTGATGCGGCCCGTGCCCGCGCCCTCCATCTCTTCCATCCGGCCCTTGCGCGAGGCGAGCAGCTGGGTGATCGCACCCATGTGCTCCTCGGGCGAGTCGATGTAGAGCCGCTCGAACGGCTCGTGCAGCTTGCCGTCGATGGTCTTGGTGACCACCTGCGGCTTGCCGACGGTGAGTTCGAAGCCCTCCCGGCGCATCTGCTCGACCAGCACGGCCAGCGCCAGCTCGCCGCGGCCCTGCACCTCCCAGGCGTCGGGACGCTCGGTGGGCAGCACGCGCACGCTCACGTTACCGATGAGCTCCTGGTCGAGACGCGCCTTGACCAGGCGGGCGGTGACCTTGTCGCCGCCGTTGCGGCCGGCCAGCGGCGAGGTGTTGACACCGATGGTCATCGAGATCGCGGGCTCGTCCACGGTGATCCGCGGCAGCGCCTCGGCGTGTTCGGGGTCGGCGAGCGTGTCGCCGATGGTGATGTCGGGGATTCCCGCGATGGCGACGATGTCGCCTGCCGTGGCCTCCTGCGCGGGCACCCGCTCGAGCGCCTCGGTGACGAGCAGCTCGGAGATCCGCACCTGCTGGACCTCCCCGCCTTCCCGCAGCCACGCCACGGTCTGCCCCTTGCGCAGCTTGCCCGCGTAGATGCGCACCAGCGCGATACGACCGAGGAAGCTCGACGCGTCGAGGTTCGTCACGAGGGCGCTCAGCGGGGCCTCGGGGTCCGCGGCAGGCGGCGGCATGTGGTCGAGCAGGATGTCGAACAGCGGGTCGAGGTTGTCGTTGTCGGGCACCTGGCCGTCGACGGGACGTTCGAGGCTCGCGCGCCCGTCGCGGGCCGCCGCGTAGATCACGGGCATGTTGAGCACGGCGTCCATCGCGGCGTCGTCCATGCCGTCGATGTCGCCCGCCAGCTCCAGCAGCAGGTCGTGGGTCTCCTCGACGACCTCGGCGATCCGCGCGTCGGCGCGGTCGACCTTGTTCACCACGAGCACGACGGGCAGGCCCGCCTCGAGGGTCTTGCGGAGCACGAACCGGGTCTGCGGGAGCGGACCCTCGCTCGCGTCGACGAGCAGCACCACGCCGTCGACCATCGACATGCCGCGCTCGACCTCACCGCCGAAGTCGGCGTGGCCGGGGGTGTCGATGACGTTGATGGTGATCGGACCGTCGGGGGTGCCTCGGCGGATGGCCGTGTTCTTGGCCAGGATCGTGATGCCCTTCTCCCGCTCCAGTTCGCCGGAGTCCATCACGCGATCCACCGGTTCGGTGCGTTCGCTGAACGCGCCCGACTGCCGCAGCATGGCGTCGACCAGCGTCGTCTTGCCGTGGTCGACGTGAGCCACGATGGCGATGTTCCGGAGGTCGGTCCTGACCTTCTCGGAGGTGAGTGCAGGCACGCGTAGAACTCCTGAGGACGAGAAAGGGTTGGATGACCTGCGCCGATCGCCGGCACCCGGTCTTTTCCCAGCGTACCGCCGCCCACGATGTGCTCAGCGCCACACCTCATAATGACTGAGGTTGCCCTAACCTAAGCGGGGACCTGACGTCGCCCGTGGAGCGTGAATCGGTGGGCAAGAAGCACAAGTCCGGCAAGCGCATCAAGGCCAGCACGAAGCTCGCCGTGGCGCTCGCGATGGAGGACGACCCCAAGGCCGCCGTTCGCGGGATGATCAAGGCAGGGCAGCTCAAGAAGAAGTGCTGCAAGTCCACCCCACGCTGCGCGAAGTGCCCGGTGATGGCGTTGCAGACCGCCAAGACCATGCGGTCGAAGGTCTCGAAGGCGGCCTAGGTGTCAGACGCGACGGTGTCAGACGCGACGGTGTCAGACGCGGCCTAACGCGCGAGCAGCTCGTTGACCGCGTGGAGTTCGTGGCAGGTGCGGCTCGCGCTGAACTCGATGACCTCGTAGGCCGCGAGATGACCCAGCGACAGCGGGTCCGAGGCGAGCATCGCGTCGAGTTTGAGTCTCGACATGGGCCGTACGATCAGCACCTCGCCGCGGTGCAGGTCGCGACGACCCGAGGCGATCAGGTGGTTCTGCTCGTACTGCTTGGCGAGCCACTCGGCGTGGTCCGGCAGGGCGTAGTCGACGTCCGGCACCGGAGCTGTGTAGGTGACCATCACGACGTACATACATCGAAGGTACGCCCGTCGAGAACCCAGCGCAGCACCCGAAAAACGCCGGTGAGATCCGCCCTCTCGCGCCGCGGTCAGGCGAGCAGCTCCTCGAGGTCGGGCACGAGCCCGCGGTCGGCGGGCAACCAGTCGACGCCTGCCACCTCGTCCGCGCCGACCCAGCGCAGTGCCTTGTGCTCGACGGCGCGCGGGACGCCGCCCCCGACGAGGGCCGCGGCGTAGACCCGCAGCAGCGAACCGCCCCGCAGGACGACGTCGTCGCCGATCCGCACGCCCACGGTGACCTCGACGTCCAGTTCCTCACTGCATTCCCGGCGCAGTGCGTCCTGCTCGGTCTCGCCGTCCTCGACCCGCCCGCCGGGCAGTTCCCACAGTCCGGCGGCCTCGTCGGGATAGGCCCGCTGCTGGACGAGCAGCTTGCCGCCGTCGACGATCGCCGCCGCCACGATCACACGTTCCACGGTTCCGGTCACGATCGACGATCGTGCCTGCGCCAGCTGACCTCGAAACGGGCACCCCCGTCCGGCGACTCCCCGACGACGACCCGCCCGCCCCGCCGCCGCATCGCCTCGGCCACCAACGCCAGTCCCAGCCCGGTTCCTCCCGAGCTGCGTGCCCGGTCGTCGGAGGCCCGGTAGAACCGGTCGAACACGCGTCCCCGGTGTTCGGGGTCGACACCGGGACCGTCGTCGTCGACGACCACGCGGACCCACGCGCGCGTGGCCAGCACCGACACCACGACGCTGCTCGCGGCGTGCCTGGCCGCGTTGCGCAGCAGGTTGTCCAGCACCAGTTCGACCTCGGACGGTGCGGCCCACGCCCACGCCTCCGGGACGAGAACGCTCACCCGCACGTCGGGCTGGTCGGCCGTGCCGCGTCCGCGTTCGACGGCCGCGCGCACCTCCGTGACGAGTTCGACGGGTTCGGCGGTGGGCAGTTCCCCCGCGTCGGCGCGCGCCAGCGTGAGCAGCCCGTCCAGGAGGGTCGAGAGCCGTTCGGCCTCGACGAGGATGTCGGCGAGCGTCTCCTGCGCCACGGCCCCGTCCCCGGCCGCGACGCCGACCTCGGCCTGCACGCGCACGGAAGCCACGGGCGAACGCAGCTCGTGCGCGGCGTCGCCGGTGAACCTGCGCAGTCGCTCGCCGACCTCGTCGTAGCGCGCGAGCAACCCGTTGAACTCCGCGGTGAGGGCGCCGAGTTCGTCGGCGGACGCGGGTTCCGGCAGCCGTCCGCCGCTCGGCAGGGCGCGCAACGACCGGCGCATCCGGCCGACCGGGCGCAGCGCTGCGCCGGTCACGAGCCACGTGACGACGCCGACGAGCAGCGCGCCCGCCAGCGCCCCGCCGACGAGCCAACGGCCCGCTTCGGCGGTCGCCGAATCCTGTCCCGCCAACGGCGCCTGCGCCGCGACGAGGAGTTGCGTCCCGTCCGGCGCCGTGGCGACCGTTCCTGCCCACCGCACGGGCACCGCGCCGTCGCGGCCTGCGACGGTGACCGCGAGGCCGGCCTTGAGCTCGGCGACGTGCTCGTCGTCGAGTGCGGGACGGGCGCCGCCGTCGACCGGGTCGCCGGCCGTGTCGAGCACTCGGATCGGAATTCCGTCCGTTGTGGACACTTCAGCGGGTGCATCGCCGGATGCGGTGCGGGCGAGCGACGAATCCTCATCGGGAACCCGCCCGGCACCGTCCGGTTCGCCACCGCTGTGTTCGACACCGCTGTCTTCGACGCCGTGTGCGGCCGTCGACGCGGCGGCGCGCAGGTCGGCGTCGACCCCGTCGACCAGCCACGGCTCGACCCACCGTCCCCCCGCGAACGCGAGCCCGAGCAACACGACGGCAGCCACGAGTGTGGTCACCGCGGTGATGCGCACCCGCAGGCCGCGGCGCCGCCATCCGAGCAGCCACCGCCGCGCGAACCGTCGTCCCGTCACGGCACGCGTTCCGCGTCCGGATCGCCTGCCACGTAGCCGTGTCCGCGGACCGTGCGCACGAACGCCGTCGCGCCCACGGCGTCGAGTTTGCGCCGCAGGTAGCCGACGTAGACCTCGACGACGTTGCGGGTCGCGGCGCGCTCGTCACCCCACACCGACTGCAGCAGCTCCTCCTTGGTCACCACGGTGCCCGCCCGTCCCGCGAGCGCTTCGAGCAACGCGTACTCGCGCGGGCTCAGCGGCACCGGTTCGTCGCGCCAGTGGACCTCGCGGCGTGCGCGGTCGAGCACGAGCCCGCCGATCCGCAGGGTGCCCCGGGCGCCCTCGGCCGCGCTGCGCCGCAGCGTGGCACGCACCTGCGCGACCAGTACGACGAACGAGAACGGTTTCACGACGTAGCCGTCGGCTCCCAGATCGAGGCCGTCCGCCTGGTCGATCTCGCCGTCCTTGGCCGAGATCAGCAGCACCGGCGTCGTCACGCCCTCCGCGCGGAGCCGCTCCAGCACGCGATACCCGGACAGGCCGGGCAGCATGATGTCGAGGAGCACGACGTCGAACGCGCCCGTCCTGGCCAGGTTCAACGCCGTGTGCCCTTCGGCGGCCACGGTGACGTCCATGCCCTCCGCGCCCAAGCCACGGCGCAGCGCCTTGCGCACACCCACTTCGTCGTCGACGACCAGCACTCGCGGTTCCACGTGTGTCAGCATGCCGCCTTCCCGGCCCGCGCGCGGGATCTCTCAGCGGCTTCTCAGCGGGACGGACGCTCTCAGCTCGGTCTCAGCGTGCGACTCGCAGTCTTGTCGGTGCAGGACAACACTGGCGAACATCGGGGAAACAGGGAGGACTCGTGAACACGAAACGGAAGGCGACGACGGTGGCCGTCGCGGGGACGGCGGTGGGTGCGCTGGGGCTCGGGCTGCTGGCGATGCCCGCGGGCGCGGAGGACGCACCGGAGCTGCCGGAGATCGGAGCGGAGCGGCTGGTCGGATCGGTGCTGGAGACCGAGCCGCCCGCCCTCGCAGGCACGGCGACGGTCGACAACGAGCTCGGCTTGCCTGCGCTACCGGGTGTGCCCGCACTCGATGCCCAGTCGGCGCGTGTCTACTACGACGGCGACGGCAAGGGCCGGGTGGCGATGGAGAAGGAGTCGAGCGAGCTGACGTACGTGCTCGGCGAACGGGAGCTGTGGTCCTACGACTCGGCGGAACGGTCGGCCACGCGCACGCCGTTGCCGTCGCAGGCGCGCGACGAGCACCGCACCCAGCAGCCCGTCGACCCGGCTCAGGCGGCGACCCAGGTGGTGGACCGGCTGAAGGAGACCTCGGACGTGTCGGTCGACGGCACCGCCAGGGTGGCGGGCCGGGCGGCGTACGAACTGGTGCTGACGCCGAAGCCGGACGAGCGGACGCTGCTGCGCGAGGTCCGCGTGGCCGTCGACGCCGAGGAACGACTGCCGCTGCGCATGTCGGTGCTGACCCACGGCACGACCGAACCCGCGTTGGAGGTCGGCTTCTCGGAGATCCGGTTCGGCCCGCAGCCGGAGCGGCTGTTCGAGTTCACGCCGCCCGAGGGCACGAAGGTGACCGAACGCGCCGCGGACGACACCGGCCGTCCCGACGGCCACGGCGCGGCCGCAGCGCCCGAGTTCGACGTCGTGGGCGACGGCTGGGACACGGTCGTCGTGGGACGCGTCCCGCAGGAGATGCTCGACCGCGCCGCCGACAACGGCGCCGACGTGACCGCCATGCTCGACCGGCTCGGTAAGCCCGTGCAGGGTGAGTTCGGTTCCGGTCACGTGGTCGAGACCCGGGTCGGCACGGCGTTGATCACCGACGACGGCCGGGTCGCCGCCGGTGCCGTGCCCGAGCAGGTGCTGCGTCAGGCGCTGGAGAACCGGTGACCGCGCCCGCCGACACCGTGGTGGCGGGTCCCTCCTCGGAGGGGCCCGCCCCCGCGGCCCGCACGCGCGGGCTGCGGAAGACGTACGGGCGCACCGTCGCCGTGGACCACGTGGATCTCGACGTGCCGGAGGGCGCGGTGCTGGGCATGCTCGGCCCCAACGGCTCCGGCAAGACGACCACCATCCGCATGCTGCTCGGCCTCGTGCGGCCGACCGAGGGCGAGGTCGAACTCCTCGGGCACCGCATGCCCGACCGGGCGGCCGAGGCCCTTCCCGACGTGGGCGCGCTCGTCGAAGGCCCGGGCTTTCACCCGTTCCTGTCGGGACGGGAGAACCTGTTGCGACTCGCCGCGGCCGAACCGCGGTTGACGTCGGCGCGCATGGCGGGCGCCGTGGACGACGCGCTCGAGCGGGTCGGCCTCACCCGCGCAGGTGGCCGCCGGTATCGCGGCTACTCACTCGGCATGAAGCAGCGGCTCGGGCTCGCGGGCGCGCTCCTGGTGCCGCGCAGGCTCGTGGTGCTCGACGAACCCACCAACGGACTCGATCCCGCAGGCACCAGGGAGATCCGCTCGGTCATCGCCGATCTGCACCGCGACGGCGTGACCGTGCTGGTGTCCTCCCACCTGCTCGCCGAGGTGGAGGCGACCTGCACCCACGTGGCCGTGCTCAACGACGGCGCACTCGTCGCGCAGGGCGAGCTGGCCGAGCTGCTCGAATCCGAATCACCCGCACTCGAGGTGTCCACACCGGACACCACGACCGCGCTCGAGACGTTGCGCGCCGCGCATCTGACGGCCAGGCCGGCACCGGACGGCGTCCGGGTCGAACTGACCCGCGCCACGGCGCCGGACGTCATCGCCATGCTCGTCGGCGCGGGCGTTCCGATCCACGAGGCCACCCGCAGCCGCACGGGGCTCGAGGACCTGTTCGCCCGGCTGACCCAGGACAGCGAGGAGTCGCCGACATGGACACCCTGACCGCACCGGCCCGCCGCACCGCACCGACGTCGCGGCTCGTGCGCGCCGAACTCCGCTGGATCTTCCGCAGGCCGCGCTCGCTCGCCGTCCTCGCACTGCTCGGCGTGATCCCCGTGATCATGGGCGTCGCGCTGACCGTCTCGGGTTCACCGGAACCGAGCACCGGAGGCGCGCCCGGCGACGACCAAGGTGCCGGCCTCCTGTCGAGCGCACTCGGCAACGGGCTCGTACTCCCCGTCGCCGCGCTCGTCATGACCCTCGGCATGCTGCTGCCCCTGGCCTCCGCCATGTCCGCAGCCGACGCCCTCGCCGGCGAGACCTCGACCGGAACCCTGCGCGGCTGGCTGCTCGCACCCGTGAGCCGCGGCAGACTCCTCGCGATCAAAGCCATCGGCGTCGCCACCTTCACCCTCGCCGCCGTCGGCGTCATCGCCGTGATCGGCACACTCACCGGACTCGTCATCAACGGCACCGACACCCTCGCCACCATGTCCGGCACCACCCTGCCGCTCACCGACGCACTCGGACGCGTCGCCCTCGCCGCAGGCTGGGTCACCATCCAACTCTGGGCCGTCGCAGCCGTCGCCCTCGCCATCTCCGCCTGCACCGAACACCCGATGGTCGTCCTCGCCTCCGTACTCGGCGGCCTCATCGTGTTCACCGTGCTCGGCAACCTCGACGCCCTCTCCTGGCTCCACCCCTTCCTCATCACCGAATCCTGGTGGTCCGTCATCGACGTCCTCCGCGACCCCATACCCTTCGACGACCTCACCAACGGCCTCCTCGTCGCCCTCTGCTACCTCCTCATCGGAGGATCACTCTCCTATTCCCTCCTCGTTTCTCGGGATGGATGATTTGGTGGGTGATTGGCGGGTGCGGTTTGCCGTCGGGTTTTTCGCCTCGCCGGCTGGGCAGGTCTCTGGGATGGCGTTTTTCCGCTTCGCACCATTCCGTCGAACCTGGCTTTTTGTTTATCACGCTGCAGGC
>NZ_JOIJ01000030.1 GCF_000719975.1 Prauserella rugosa | reverse complement strand
GCGTCAGTACGTGGTCTCGACCGATGAGGCGTTCGCGTTGACCGAGGACGGCGAAGTGCTGCGCGACCCGACCACCGGCAACGTCGTGACACCCCCGACCATCGGCGAATAGCAGCCGTCCGAACGGCCCATCGGGCCGTTCCCCCGATTCTGTCGGTCCTCGGCCGTACCGTCTGGGCATGACCTTCGCCAACGTCGGCACGCTCGGTGCCGCACCAGGACGGCGCGACGACCTCGTCGCACACCTCACCCGTCGCAGCGACGCGCTCAGCCGCGCAGGCTGCCTGCTCTACGAGGTGGGCATCGGCGACGAACCCGACACCGTGTACGTCATGGAACTGTGGACCAGCGCCGAGGCGCACCAGGCCTCCCTGCAGCTGCCGGAGGTGCGGGACTCCATCGCCCAGGCCCGCCCGATGCTGTCCGGCGCCACCGGCGGTTTCCGTTTCCAGGTCGTCGGTTCGCCGCTGCGCGATCCCGCGTAGCACGCCGCACACCGGCCTCGGCCGCGCCCTGACACCAGCCGGCACGGCCGGCGATGGAAGGCTGGCCCACCGCAAGCATCGACGGCCCCGACACCACGGGCCGGAATTCGGGGGCGAACCAGAGTGACCGGCGTCGACGACGAACGCCCGCGCCGCGACGCGGGCGTCCCCGTCGTGTGCTCAGCCTGCGGCGGCGACGGATACACCGCACAACCACAACTCACCGTCCTCGACGGCATCCCCCAGACCGGCGTCGCGGCCGCCCCGTGCACCTGGTGCGGCCGCACCGGACGTCGCCGCGGAATCCACGCCCACGACTGACCGCAGCTCACCCCGGCCGGCGTAACCGCTCCAGTCCCCGGACCGCATCGCCGAACAACAGCGACAACACACCCTCGTCCCGCTGATTGTCCGCACCCACCTCGCCGATCAACCGTGCTGCAGGAAAACCCCCGCAAACCCACGTCCGTCGGCCGACCAGCCGCGATCAGCGTGTACACCTCACGGACCGGATACGTGTGCACCGCCGCGACCCGATCGGCCACCCCGGCCAACTCCGCCGCCAGCTCGGCCACCACGGCCCACTCCCGCACCGCCACCTCGACCCACCCGGCGTACGACGCGTCCGCGGGCCACTCCCACAGCACCCCCGGCGAGGCCATCGCCTCCTGCTCGTACCGCGGCAGCGGTTCGACCCGCACCCGCAACACCCCAGGGACCCGGCTCCACGCCCCGGCCACATCGACGATCGCCCCGTGGACATCCGCCGGCTCCACCGCCGGCCGCGCGACGACACACACCGCGAACGTCGGCACCCGCGGTGCGCCCTGCACCACCGGCTCCCCGAGCCGGTCGACCAGCGTGCGACCCGCACCGCCGGCCACCAGCAACGCACCGATCCGTCCGACGAAGTTCCGCGCATCGTCCGGAATCGCGCGGCGCGGAAGCGGATGCTCCCCGAACGCGCGCAGATCGTCCTCCGAGGTGGGCCCGGCGCAGGTGGATACGGCGCAGGTGGAGAATTCCGCCGCGCTCGCGCTGACCTCGTTCTGCTGGTGGCGTGCCGATCTGCCGCGTGAGGTGTGCGAGGCGTACTGGCGGGACGTGCACGGTCCGATGTTCGCCAGGGTGGCCGGCTTGTGGCAGTACCGACAGCTGCGTCTGGCTGCGAATCGGGCCGATCTGTGGCCGTCGGTGCCGGGACTGTCGTTCGACGTGCCCGTGGCCGCTCAGCCGCAGGGCATTCCGCACGGGTTGTTCGTGCGCCGGGTCCACCTCTGCCGGGTCCACGTTCGCCCGAGCCGCATCGCTCACGGCCGTGAGTGTGACACCGCGGCCGAGGCCTGCGGTACCGCTGCGGTCCACAGAGTGGACGTACCCGGAACCCACCGCGATTGTCTGTGATCATCGGGCGGTGGGCTGGGAACCACTGGCCGTCGGTTTCGCCGCCGGTCTGCTGATCGCCGTCGTCACCGCACCCGTCGGAGTGTCGGGCGCGGTGTTCCTGCTGCCCGTCCAACTCGACGTGCTGCGCGTCCCCAGTCCCGCCGTGACCCCGACGAACCTGCTGTTCAACGTCGTGTCGGGGCCCGGCGCACTGCTGCGGTACCGCGCGCAGGGCCAACGGCCGGGCGTGCTCACCCGCACGATGCTGTGGGGCGCGGTGCCCGGCGTGCTCGTCGGCGCACTCGTACGCGTGTACCTCGTGCCGGACGCACGCACGTTCCGTCTCGTCGCGGCTGCGGTGCTCCTGCCCATCGGGCTCTGGCTGATCTGGCGGGCGGTGCGGGGGAGTCGTGTGCCCGGCGGTGCGTCTCCGTCGCGGCGGTTCGTCGTCGTGACCGGACTCGCCGTGGGCGTGGTCGGTGGTGTCTACGGCATCGGCGGCGGATCCGTCCTCGCACCCATCCTCGTCGCCCGCGGTCTTCCCGTCGCCGCCGTCGCACCCGCCGCGCTGGCCTCCACGTTCGTCACCTCGATCGTCGGCGCACTCGCATTCGGCGTCCTCGCCCTGCGCGCCGACGGCGCCGTGGCCCCCGAATGGGCACTCGGCCTGGTTTGCGGTCTCGGCGGGCTCATCGGCGGCTACCTCGGAGCACGCTGGTCACGCGCCCTGCCCGACCGCGCGCTGACCGTCCTGCTCGGCGTCGCCGCCACCGCGCTGGCGATGCTGTACGGCAGCCAGGGCCTGGCGGGAGGCGAACCGTGATCGTCCGCTGCGCGGGCACATCGGACACCTCGGGCACCTCGGGCACCTCGGACACCTGGACACCAGGGACACCCGCGACACCTCGGACGCCCGGGTGCCTCCGAACGGGCGCACCCGAGCCTCGGCTTTTCGCCGCGCACACGGCCCGGTCGAAACCACCCAATTCTCCGCAGCCGGTTACCGAGGGTTCCGCCAGTTACGCCCGAAAGGTGCGGACCGGCGACCATGATCACCGGTTCGGGTGGTCCGGACATCCACACAGGCGCTTTACATGGTGGAGCGCTGCGATGCCGCCGAACGGGGCATGGTTCACTTGTCGCGCCAGCGCAGACCGTGGCGTCCCGGAACGCAGCGTGAGGTCGATCTTGGCGTGTGAGTGAGGCCATCCGCACACTAGGAAAACCGGGTCCCCGGGGTTAATCCTGGAAGCCGGAACCACGAAGATGGAGGACGGACGAGCAGTGGCGATTCCGCCCGCGACGGTTACCCACGGTGGACGGTACCTGTGGAACAACTGTGCCCCAGCGGGTCTTTGACCGCCACACGTCGTCACGCCATGATGTTGTCCGAACACGGGAAGTGCTGGACCACCTCGCGCGGTGCGGACCATCCGCACCGGCACCACACTCCAGGCACTCGGGAGTAAGCGATGACCACGATGACGCTTGCGGCACTGGCGCAAGGCGAGCTCAACACCGGTGGAGTCCGGAACTGGCTCCTCGACAACATTGTTCCGCTGGTGCTGCTCGCCGTCGCACTGCTGCTGCTCTGGCTGGGCGGCGGCAAGGGCGACAACGCCGGCGTGATGCGCAGGCTCGGGGGCGTCGTGATCGCCCTCGCGCTCATCGGTCTCGCCGTCAGTGGGCTCGGTGTCGATGTCGGCGAGTGGCTCGCCGGCCTCTTCACGGGCTGATCCGGGGCTCGCCGACGTGCGTATTCGTACCGACGACGAGATCTATCGTGTCGACGCCGTCTGGCTCGGCCCGCCGAAGGCGACGTTCCCGTGGCGCGCCCGATATGTCGCCTGGGGCGTCGGCATTCCGCTGTTCCTGGTGATCCTCGGCATCGAGCGCCAACTCGGCATCGGGTTCGGGTTCTTCAGTACCGCATGGGCGTTCGTGCTCGCCATCGCACTCACGCGCCTGATCACCGCGAAGATCAGTCACGAACGTCCGCTGTCGGCCGTGTTCGCCATGTGGCTGCGCGAGCTGCAGACCCCGCGTGAGCAACCCCGCCCCACCGGCGGGGCGGCCAGCGCCAGCAAGATCAAGGTGCGCGCCGAGCGTCCCCTCCCGAAGAACAAACGGAGGGCACACGCCTCGTCCGCGTACGGTGCCACCACCGGACCGGCCGCGGGGGACCGCGCACGGCCGGTTCGGACCAACCGGACGGCACCGCCGCAGGGATATCCGGCGGCAGACAGCACAGCACGAGCGCACCGGCGCTCCGGCCGCATTCCGGCCGGGCAGGCGCCGGTCGGGAGGTAGGCCTTGTTCGGTCGCGACCGCAGCGGCACCAGCAAGAACGCCGCACAGCCGGCTCCGTCGAAGAAGACCGACGGCCGGGGCCGCAGACTGCCCGGAGAACAGGCGATCCCCACCTACACGCCGTCCATCGCCGCGCGCTCGATCGACGGGCACCTGCTGCGCACCGGCAACGAGGTCTACGCCTGGTACCGCCTCGCGCCGCAGCGCTGGTCGTTCCGTTCCGACTCGCAACGCCGCGACCTCATCGCCGCGATCGCGGGTCAGTACGCCGAACTGCAGGGCAGATGGATGCACCTGCGCGTGACGACCCGCCCTTACCCGATCCGCATGTGGGCCGAGGCCCACGTGCACAACGCCCACGACCGTCCCGCCGACGTACCGGGCGCGCAGTCGTTCGACGACTACCTGGTGGGCGAGCAGCAACAGCTGATGGGCCGTTCGATGGCCGAGAAGGAGGTCTACCTCGGGGTGCAGGTCCAGACC
The DNA here is from genome assembly GCF_000719975.1 of Prauserella rugosa. Classification (GTDB taxonomy): domain Bacteria; phylum Actinomycetota; class Actinomycetes; order Mycobacteriales; family Pseudonocardiaceae; genus Prauserella; species Prauserella rugosa. Next base: position 21,269 of record NZ_JOIJ01000030.1, on the reverse strand, counting down.
CGCAGGGTGATGGACCGCGCCGTCGAACGCGCCGCCCCGTTGCTGCGCAAGATCCTTCCCGAGGCCGTCGACGCCGAACTGACCGCGCTCGACTCCGAGGTCGAGCACCTGGACGGGGTCATCGGATCGTCCGGCCTCGAGGGCAGGCCGGTGCGCGCCGACGAGATGTCGTGGCTGATGCACCGCTCGTGCTCGCTGGGCCTGCCCGCCCCGCGCACGATGCCCGCCGTGCCGACGTCCACGTGGGAACCCGAGGACCTGGCGAGCTTCACCGACGCCGCCGACTTCCACGCCGAGCCGTACGCCCCGACCGTCACGGTCCGCGGGCGCACCGGGTCCAACGCGGGCGTCAAACGGCACGTCGCGGTGCTGACCGTCGGGCAGATGCACGGCCTGCAGATCCCCGAGGTCGACGACCCGTGGGTGCAGCACGCCGACCGCCTGCCCGCGCCCGTGGAGTGGTCGGCCCGCATCTACGTGCGCAGGCCCGAGGAGGTCGCGGGCGAACTGCAGCGGCAGATGAACAAGGTGCGTTCGCAGGTCAAGCACTACACCGACGAGCACGAGCTCGAACCGCCGCAGTCGCTCGCTCGGCAGGCGTCCCGGGTGCTCGAGGTCGACGACGAGATGACCTCCGGGTTCACCGCGCTCGCCACCCGTGTGCGTTCCTGGTGGCGGCTGTCGGTGGCCGGCAACACCGAACGGGAGGCACTCAAGCTCGCCCAGCAGCTGCTCGACCTCTACAAGCCGAAGGTCGCCCTCGAGCACCCCGAGGCGCAGTACGCGCTGGCCCGCGAGTTCATCCCCGGCGAACCACTGGCGTCCGGGGCGTACCTGCGCCGCGGATCGGTGGTCTGGGCCGCCTCGTCGGTGCCCACGGCGACGGCCGAGGTCGGCGACCGCCGCGGCATCCTGCTCGGCGAGACGTGCACCGCCACCCGGCGGCCCGTCGCGTGGGATCCGTGGATGGCTCAGGAGATCCGGGACGGATCGGGCCTGACGTCGATCGTCGCCGGCCTCGGTGGCGGCAAGTCGTTCCTCGGCGGCGGGATCGTCTACAAGACACTCCGCGCGGGCGCGCACTGGACGATCCTCGACCCGTCGGGACCGCTGTCCCGGCTGTGCGAACTGCCGGAACTGCGGCCGTATGCGCGGCCCATCAACCTGCTCAACGCCCAGCCCGGCATCCTCAATCCGTACCGGGTTGTCGCCGAACCACAGCTCGAGCACTTCCTGGACGAGGAGGATCCGGAACGCTCGTGGCGCCGGGAACGCGCGCTCGCGGGCGCGACCCGGCGGCGCCTCGTGCTCGACGTCCTCACCGGCGTGCTGCCGTACGACGTCGCCCGAATGCCCCAGACCCGCATCGTGCTGCTGCGCGCCGTGCGCATGGTCGGCGGCCGCTACGACGCCGACCCCGGCCAGGTCATCGACGCGCTGCGCCGCGACTCCAGCGAGCACCACGACCACGCCGTCGTCGTCGCGGACTTCCTCGACGAGCTGCGCGAGCGCATGTCGCTGCTGATCCCCGAGGCCGACGCCGACCCGTACACCGACCAGCGCGACGACCGCCTCACCGTGCTGACGATGGCCGGGTTGACGCTGCCGAAGGAGGGCGTCGGCCGCGAGCACTGGACCGACGCCGAGGCGCTCGGTGTCGAGATGCTCAACCTCGCCGCCTGGCTGACCGCACGGTCGGTGTACGACAAGCCCAAGGCCGCACGGAAGGGCGTGTGGATCGACGAGGCGTTCTTCCTGTCCGAGGTGCCGACGGGCCGGGTGCTGATGAACCGGTTCGCCCGTGACTCGCGAAAGTGGAACGTGCGAGTGCTGTTGTCCTCGCAGATTCCGGCCGACTTCCTGAAGATCCAGGGTTTCGTGGCGCTGCTCGACTCGGTCTTCGTCGGCAGGCTCGACGACGACGAGGCACAGGCCGACGCGCTCCGGCTGCTCAAGGTGCCGGTGGGCGTGGGCTACGAGCAGGTCGTGTCGGCACTCGGACGTCGTCCGGGCGCGCAGCGCGAGGTCGAACGCGACCGCGAACCGCGGCAGTTCATCTTCGGCGACGGTGCGGGCGGCGTGGAGCGTATCCGCGTCGACTTCTCGGGCCCGCACCTCGAGCAGCTGCGCGACGCCCTCGACACCACGCCGGGCTCGGTGCCCGACCGGCAGGCACCGCCTGCCCCGCAGCAGACCTCCGACGAGCCCTACCGCGTGCCCGAGCCGCCCGAGGACGACGTCGAGGAGGACCTCGAACTGGCCGCCGAACTGGAGGTCGGCCTCACCGAGGACCAGGTGCTGTCCGGCAGCGGTTTCGAGGATGCACCCCAGGAGTTCGACGAGTTCGACCTCGACCCCGGTGACAGGGACCCCGGCGACAGGGACCCCGGTGACGGGGACAGCGGCTCGAACGGTTCGAACGGTTCCGGCGGTCAGAACACCGACGGGCGCGGTGGCTCCGACAGCTCGGTCGGCTCCGGCGGCAGGCAGGAACCCGCCCGAGCGGGCGGCCGCGGCAAGAACGGCACCGGCAGGGATGCCGCATGACCATCGTGACGGTTCTCGTCGCCCTGGCGTGCGCGTGGGCGTGGCACCGCGTGCGCACCCGCCGCCGGGATCCGGGCGGCGCCGTCCTGCGGCGCCGCTACCCGGCGATGGTCGCCGTCATCGCCGTGCTGACGTTCCAGTCCGTGCTGGGCGCGCCCGCCATGGCGCAGGACTCCGGGTGCGAGGCCCCCAACCCCGAACGGCCCGGTTCGGGCATGGTCGGCGCGCTCGATCCGCCGACGGGTCAGGGCGAGGGCGGCAGCACCTACATCGACTACGGCTACGCGGGCATGGTGTGGCACGTCCACGACTGCGAGAACGGTGCGCTCGGGATGACCGACCCGAGCACCACCGTCGACACGTGGGCGGGCAACCAACTGTTCAACATCGCCAAGAACATCGTCGGCGCCACCAACTCGCTGCACTACACCGTGCTCGAGGGCGGCGTGCTCAACCCGATCTACGAGGCCGTCTCGCGCGGTGCCGAAGCGGTCTACAACAACATCTACGCCCAGCTGTTCGGCCTCGCCGCGCTGCTGCTGGCGATCTTCCTGTTCCGCAACATCTGGCGCGGCGACCTGTCCACGGTCAGCAAGCGCGCGCTGTTCGCCATCGGCGGCGTGTGGCTGGCCGCGTCGTCGCTGGCGCTGCTGCGCTACTACGACGACATCGACCGCGCGATCGTGCAGACCACCACGAACATCCAGGCCGGGTTCGTCGACGAGACCGAGGACCGCGTGGTCCGGCACGTCCTGCCGACCGACCTGCACACCAACGTGGTCTACGAGAACTGGTTGCGCGGTGAGTTCGGCTCGCCCGACTCGCCAGAGGCCGAGGAACACGGCCGCGACCTGCTCGACGCGCAGGCGTTCACGTGGCAGCAGATGCGCGACGGCGACGACGGCGACGAGGCCGTCATCAACGAGAAGAAGGGCGAGTTCAACCGCATCGCGGGCGAACTCGGCACGTCCAGCGGGTACTTCACCGGCGAGGACGGCAGCCGCACCGGTGCGGGATTCCTGTCGCTGGCGCAGAGCCTGGCGTACTCGCTGTTCCAGCTGTTCGCCAAGGCGGCCGTGCTCCTGGCGCAGATCCTCGTGCGCCTGTTCACGCTCACCGCTCCACTGATCGGCCTGATCGCGGTGCTGCACCACGACGTGCTGCGCCGCGTGGGCAAGGTCGTCGGCGGGGTGGCGTTCAACCTGCTCGTGCTGTCGGTGCTCGCCGGGATCCACGCGCTCGTGCTCCAGGCGATCTTCAACGCGGGCTCGGCGCTGTCGATGCTGACCCAGATGGTGCTGGCCGGGCTCGTCACCATCCTGCTGTTCCTGGTCGGACGGCCGGCGCGGCGGCTGTGGCAGATGGTCGAGATGTCGGTCAGCATGGTCGGCTCGGCCGTGCCTGCGCAGGGCGGCGGGCTGTTCTCGCGGTTCCGCAAGAAGTCCACCGAACCGACCCCGCAGGACGAGTTCTGGCAGAACGTCAAGAACGACGACGAGTCGCAGGGCGGCGCCGCCACCCGCGGCGCCGGTACCGGGGGCCGGTTCCGTCCCGAGGCGGCCGTCGTGGCGAACGCCGAACGGCTCGACGGCCCTCCGACGGGCGCGCACCCCGCGTCGCACTGGCCGGGCACTCCGCAGCGGATCGGGGGCGCACCGCAGGGTCTGCCCGCGGGCGGTGGCGCCGCCGCGACCGCGTTCGGCGTGCAGCCGCCGAACCGTGCGCCCGGTGACCAGCAGCCCGTGGTCGTGCCCAGCAGGCGCGTGGACACCGCTCCGGTGAGCGATCGGGGGCTGGACCGCGCCGACGATCCGGACCCGTTCGTGGTGCCCTCGCGCATGCAGCCCCAGGCCGACACCTTCCGGACGACCGCGGCGGGTGGTCCCGCGCCTGCCGCCGTGCCTGCGCCTGCGCCCGCCGCCGCTCCCGAGCCGCCCCGTGCGGCGCAGGAGATGGTCGCCGGCAAACCCGTGTACGTGCTGTACCGGCCGTCGAGGGGCCTCGAGGTGCGCCCCGACGACGTCCGCGACACCGACCGTGCGGTGCGGTAGGGGCACGGCATGCCGATTCGCACCAACCGCGGCCGCGCGGCCGTCTACCGACGTCTCTGGGGCTGGCCCATGCGCTCGCCCTCGCACCTCGCGGGCACGGTCATCGTCGTCGTGGCGCTCATCGTCTCGATCGGCATCATCGTCCCGCGGCTGACCGCGGACGACCGTGGACCTGCGGCCGCACCCGTCGAGTCCAGCAGCCGGTCCTATCACGACGGAGGCGGTGCCGGCGGCGATGCGTCCGACAGCGAGGTAGCCACGACGCGGCTGACCGCACCGCGCGAGACGCCCACCGAGGCGCCCGCCGATCCGCAGGCCCTGCGCGTGGCCGAGAACTGGGCCAAGGCGTGGGTCGACCACGAGAAGGGCACGAAGGTCGACCAGTGGCTCGAAGGGCTCCGCCCGTACACCACGGCGGAGTTCCTGCCGGTGATGCGCAGCGTGAACCCGGACAACATCCCGGCGACGAAGGTCGAGGGCAAGGCCGAGGCGGGCGAGTCCTACACCCGGTCGGTCGAGGCCGTGGTCTCCACCGACGGGCCCGACCTGTCGGTCACCGTGATCAAGACCGATTCGGGCTGGCGAGTCTCCAACTACGACCAGGTGGGGTAGGCCGTGCGCGCGGGACTGCTCTTCGGGTGCGTGACGGCCGCCGTGCTCACGGTGGTGCTGGCGGTCGGCATGATCACGATCATCGACGGCTCGCAGCAGCAGGCCATGGGCGTCACCGACCTGTCGTGCGACGCCGCGCTCGGCCCGACGCAGCCAGGGCAACAGGGCCAGGGCGCCACCGACGCGCAGGCGCTGGAACAGGAGCAGCGCGAGATCGTCTCGCTGATCATCAAGATCGGCAAGGAACGCGAGATGTCGCCGCGCGCCTGGCAGATCGCGATCCAGGCCGGCATGACCGAATCGGGACTGCGCAACCTCACCTACGGCGACCGCGACTCGCTGGGCATCTTCCAGATGCGCCCCTCGATGGGCTGGGGCACGCCGGAACAGGTGACGAACCCGCCGTACCAGGTCAACAAGTTCTACGACGTTCTCGAAGAGGTCCCGGACTGGCAGAACATGCGTCCGGGCGAGGCCGCGCAGGCCGTCGAACGTTCGGCGTTCCCCGACCGGTACCACGAGTGGGAGCCGATGGCCGTCCACCTCGTGCAGAACGTCGGGGAGATCCAGAACGCCAGCGGCTGCGGCGAGAACGACGGCGTGATGCTCGCCGCCAACACCAAGGCCGGCCGCGCCATCGAGTTCGCCATGGGGGAGCGCGGCAAGCCGTACGTGTGGGGGGCGACCGGACCGGACTCCTACGACTGTTCGGGGCTGATGTTGCGGGCCTACGAGGCCGCGGGTATCACCCTTCCGCGGGTCTCCCGTGACCAGTACAAGGCGGGCGCGATGCTGCCCGTCGAGCAGGCTCAGCCCGGTGACCTGCTGTTCTGGGCGTACGACCCGGCGGATCCGAGCACGATCCATCACGTGGCGATGTATCTCGGGGACGGCAAGATGGTCGAGGCGCAGCAGACCGGCGTGCCGGTGCACGTCCGGGACGTGTCGTGGGACGAAGCCGAACTCGTGGCGCAGGCCGTCCGGCCTGGCGTGTGAGTGCAGGGAGGGCGAACGTGGCGAAGAAGTGGGGCAAACGCGGCAAGGGTGGTGGCCGCGCGGGAACGCAGGTCGACCCGTTCGCGATGCAGGCGCGCCCGCCGGCACCGCGCAGTGCGCCGCCCGCGTCGAGCACGCCGTTGGCCGACTATCTGCAGCGCGACCATCCCGGCGTGACCGACGGCTACGTCGTACTGCCGCGGGCGCTCGTCGAGGACATGCCGTTGCCGTGGCAGCAGCAGCTCGTCGGCCTGCTGTCGCAGTTCCACAACGGGCACGCCCGCCTGGACTGGCCCTCCTACCGGGTCGTGCCGTCCCGCCCGGAACGACTCGTGGACCTCGACGAGGAACAGCTGGCCGAGGTCGGCTACCTCGTGGAGATCGACGCCGACGGGGAGATGGTCTACCGCGAGCGCAGCGGCCGGAAGGTCGAGGATCCCGACTCGGTCACGGTGCTCGTGTCGTGCCTGGACCCGGTGGTGCGCAACTCCCGCAGGCAGGAACGGCCCTCCGTGCCCGAACAGGGCAGGGCGGCGCCGATGAACATCGGCCCGCAGCCGGTCTGGCGGACCCCGCCGACCGGGTTCTCCCGCCCCGGTGCCGCGGCGACGCCGGCCGGCCAGTCGACGCCCGCCGCACCGGCATCGGCGACACCGGCACAGGCAGGACCTGCGCAGACCGGGCCTGCGCACGCTGCCCCGGGGCAGGTCGGTTCCGGACAGCCGGGTCAGCCGGAGACCGGACAGGCTCCGGCCGCACAGCCACCGGTGGGTCCCGCACAGCCGGGGCCCGCCACCCCGACGTCGTCCGGTTCGATGCCTGCCGTGCCGCCCCCGCCCGCACCGGCAACACCTGCCTCCGGGACGCCGGCACCCGGAACTCCCGCGGCACCGTCCGCACCAGCGCAGCCCGCGGCGGGCCAGTCCCCCTCGGCTGCACAGCCAACCACGACACAGCCAACCACGGCGCAGCCAACCACGACACAGCCAACCACGGCGCAGGCCCCAGCGGCCCAGCCCTCAGCGGGTCAGGTGCCGGCGGTGCCCCCGGGGCAGTCGACGGGACCGGCTGTGCCTGCACCTGCAGACGCGAACCCGACGGAGACCGCGGACAGCCGAGCGGCTCGGGCAGAACGGGACTGGTTCGACGAGATGCCCGCCGACACCGGTGCCGATACCGACGCCGCCCGGTCCGAATACGCCGGCGCCCCGGGCGAGAACCCGCTGGCCGAGAACCCGGTGCGAACGGGCGGGACACCCGACGGTGACGGGCACGACGACCCCGGAATCACCGGAGAAACCGGACCCACCGGACCCACTGGAGCCACCGAAACCCCCGAAGCCATCGAGGGCACGGAAGGTGAGGTCTCGTTCGGGCCGACGGGTGAGGAGCCCACGGAGATCCCGTACCGCTTCCGCCGGTGACGCACCGCGTGGCACGCTCGGGGTATGCGTAAGCGCAACAAGGACGCCAACCCGCCGTCGGGCTGGTGGTACAACACCCGCACCGGCGAGGTGGAGCACGGCGAGGTGTCGCGGTCGATCGACCTGCTCGGGCCGTACCCGGACGAGGCGACGGCCCGGCAGGCCCTCGAGATCGCGCGGTCCCGCACCGAGGAGGCCGACGCCGCCGACGCCGAATGGAACGACGACACGGCCGAGCGGCGAGACGCGCAGGACCGGGACTGAGGATCCGCGGGTGTGCGGCCGGGAGTCGTCACTCGCGGCCGCACACCCGCTGGTGCGTCCCTAGACGCGTGCGGGCGGTCCGGGCACGAAGTCCGGGTCCACCTGTGCGGCCAGTTCGGAACCGGCCCACGCGTTGGCGTTGCGCAGATGCAGCTCGACCGCCTGCGCCTGGTACGCCGACCAATCCCGCTCCACGGCATCCACAGTGGACTTCATCGTCGCGAGCGTGGCGAGGTTGTCCGGTTCCAGATCGCCGATCGGGCGGTGCCTGCCCCGCTCGGCGGCGCGGACGTGTCGCGATGTCGACATCCAGCCTAGCAGGTCGTCGCCGATCTCCTCGCGCAGGAACTCGACGTCCTCGTCGTCGGCGACCTTGTTGCCCACCACGGCGAGGCGTACGTCGAAGTCGCGCGCGTAGTCGGTGTACTGGCGGTACACACCCACACTGCGCATCGTCGGCTCGCACACCAAAAACGTGACGTCGAACCGGGTGAACAGTCCCGAGGCGAACGCGTCCGCCCCCGCGGTCATGTCGACGACGACGTATTCGCCGGTCTCGTCCACGAGGTGGTTGAGCAGCAGCTCGGCGGCCCCGGTCTTCGAGTGGTAGCACGCGACGCCGAGGTCGTCGTCGCTGAACCGCCCCGTCACGGCGACGCGGGCGCCGCCGACCTCGCGCACGCACGCGTCGGTGATCGGGTTGTCCTCCCTCGGCGACATGAGCCGGGAGCCGCGTCCGGGAGGCGTGGTCTTGATCATCGCCTCGGCGCTGGGGATGCGGGGGTTGTCCCCGCGCAGGTAGTCCTTGATCAGTGGCAGGTTGTCCCCGAGTGTCGGCAACGACTCCGCGTCCTCGGGGGTGGCGCCGAGAGCGACGGCCAGGTGCTGGTTGATGTCCGCGTCGATGGCGAGTACGGGTGCGCCCGAACCGGCCAGGTACGACGTGAACAGACCGCTCAACGTCGTCTTGCCGCTGCCACCCTTGCCGACGAAGGCGACCTTCATGGCTGACCCCTCTTGGAAGTGGTTTTCATTATTATGGGGGAACCGTACCGAGGCGCGCGGTTACCCGATCGGGTCGGGGTGCGCGACCATGGGCGGATGCCGACGTATACCGATGACCTCGGCGAAGAGGTCGCCCTGTCCGGATCACCGCGCCGAGTGGTGTCCTTGGTCCCGGCGTTGACCGAGGCCGTCGAACACACCGCGTCCGGGGTGATCGCGGGCGCCACCGACTACTGCACGCATCCGCCCGAGCTCGACGCCGTGCGGGTCGGCGGGTCGAAGTATCCGAACGTCGACGCCGTGCTCGAACTGCGCCCGGATCTGGTGCTCGCCAACTCGGAGGAGAACAGGCCAGAGGACGTGCGCAGGCTGCGCGGAGAAGGCGTGCCGGTATGGGTCATGGCCGCGCCCGCGACGGTGCCCGATGCGTTGGCGTCACTGCGTTCGCTGTTGACCGGACCGTTCGAAGTGGACGCCCCGGCATGGCTGACCGACGCCGAGGCCCGATGGACGGATGAGCCGCCCGCGCCGCGGGCCCATGCCGTGGTGCCGGTGTGGCGCAAGCCGTGGGTCGTGCTCGGCAGGGACACCTTCGGCGGCGACGTCCTGCGGCGGCTCGGCGTCGCCGTGGTGTACGCCGACCACGAGGACCGGTATCCCCGGCCGCCGATCGACGAGCTCAGGGCACTGTTCACCGACGGAACGGCGGACCTGCTCGTGCTGCCCGACGAACCGTACGAGTTCACCGACGACGACGGCCCGCAGTTCTTCCCGGCGCCGCGCTACGTGCTGGTGTCCGGTCGCTACCTGACCTGGTACGGACCGTCCCTCGTGGACGCTCACCGCGAACTGTCGAAGGTGCTGCCCGTCAGACACGACCTGGGTCGCGTCTGACAATCCCGTCGCCTGCTGCGCGGGGCCAGCGCGGCCCCTCGCTGCGTTGTCGGAAAGCCCGAGTACGACCCGGTACGAGGGCTTCCCTCCGCCTTGCGAGGGGGCCACGCTGACCCCCGCTCGCGACGGCGGAGGATTATCAGCCACGACCTAGTCGAAGGTGTGCTCGGCGGCGGGGAACCGGCCCCCGCGGACCTCCTCGGCGAACGCCTGTGCCGCCCTGGTCAGCTCGCCCGCGACGTCGCCGTAGCGTTTGACGAACCGGGGCGCGCCGCCCTGGCGCAGGCCGGCCATGTCCTGCCACACGAGCACCTGGGCGTCGCAGTGCGGTCCCGCACCGATGCCGACCGTGGGGACGGCCAGTTTCCCCGTGACGAGCTTGGCCGCCTCGCCGGGCACCATCTCCATGACGACCGCGAACGCGCCTGCCTCCTGGAGTGCCAGCGCATCCTCGAGCAGGGCGACCCCGGCGTCCCCGCGTCCCTGCACCCGGTATCCACCGAGGTTGTGTTCGGACTGGGGGGTGAATCCGATGTGGCCCATCACGGGAACGCCGGCCGCGGTGATGGCTTCCACGTGGGCTGCGAACCGCCTGCCGCCCTCGAGTTTGACCGCGTGTGCGCGTCCCTCCTTCATGAACCGCACCGCCGTCTCGACGGCCTGCTCCACCGAGACCTGGTACGAGCCGAACGGCAGGTCGGCGACGACGAGCGCGTGCGTCGCCGCACCGGTCACCGCGCGCACCAGTGGCATGAGCTCGTCGACCGTCACCGGCAGGGACGTGTCGTAACCGAACACGTTGTTGGCGGCCGAGTCGCCGACGAGCAGCACGGGAATGCCCGCCTCGTCGAACAGCTGCGCCGTGTACATGTCGTAGGCCGTGAGCATGGGCCACGGCTCGCCGCGTTCCTTCATCGCGCGCAGGTGCGGGATACGGACCTTCTTGCGGGTGGGCGCCGTGCCGGAGCCGTACGGTGCGGCCGTCTCCGCCGCAGCGGGCGGGGCAGAAGACGCTGGAGAAGACGCGGCAGAGTGCACTGCTGCTGAATCGGACATCGCTGTCGAACCGTCCTTCCCTCGAGGCCCGTCACGGGTCCCCGGGTCGTGGATCGTTACGCCTCGAGCGTGGCAGGGCGCGGGACACGCCAGGAAGCCGGTGCGAGCAGCTTCACAGGCCGTTCGACACGTGTAATCGCATGATCACGCTGTGTGCGACACCATTTCGGGTTTCGGTTCGGCCGATAGCGTGATAGGTAGTTCGCTATGCTGCCGGAGCTCCGCGGTCCCTCGACGCTCGTCGTGGTGCGCAGAGCGGGGGTTTCCCTGCTGGTCATCGGGATCGTCGGCCAACTCGGCTGGCTGGCGGAACTCGTGCTGACCACCCACGTGTCGCCATTGCACACCGTGATCTCCGGCCTCGCGGCGCCGGGTGAACCCTACGCAGTCGTGTTTCGCACGATGGAGGTCGCGTCGGGGGTGGCGTTCGTGCTGTCCGTGCCGCCGATGCTGCGTCTCGCGCCGGTGCAACGCCGTGCCCGGCTGACCATTCTCATGGTGGGCTTACTCGGCGTGGCCTACGTGCTGCGGGGTGCGTTCCCCATCGAATGCGTGCACGACGGATCGGGAGTGTGCACGCCGGATCCGGCGCTGACGCCGGGCGGTTACATCAACTTCGCGGCCTCGATGCTCGTCAGCCTGCTGTGCGCGGCCGGGCCCATCGGGCTGTTGCTGTGGTGGTACGGCCGATGGACGGTCGCGCCGATGACCGGCATCGTCGTTGGGACGCTGTCCTGGATCGTGCTGGTGCTCGACGGGTTGCTCGGGCCGGGCATCTTCGCCGGTCTCGCCTCCCGCGCCCAGATGGTCGGTGCGAGCATCGTGCTGGGCGCGGGCGCGGTGTACCTCGCACGGACGGCACGCGTGGGGTAGACCATCGGCCCGAGCGTCAGGTGCGAGCACCGCGGTGCCGTCTAGAAGAGCGTCGGCTCGGTGAGGTGGACGCCTTCGGCCGCGAGGATGCGTTCCTTCGTGGCGAGTCCGCCCGCGGCCGAGAACCCGCCCGGTTTGCCGCCCGCGGCCACGATGCGGTGACACGGCACGATCGGCGCGAACGGATTGGCCCCGAGCGCGCCGCCGACCGCCCGCGCCGCACCCGGTTCGCCGAGACGCAGGGCGAGTTCGCCGTAGGTCACGGTCGTGCCCCGCGGGATCTCCCGGGCCAGTGCGTAGACGCGTGCGGCGAAGGCGGGAACCCCGGACAGGTCGAGCCGAATCGTCGACAGGTCGACATCCTCGCCGGCGAGAGAGGCGGTGATCGCCTCGATCGCCGTGCGGACGAACGCGGGTGCCGCGGCCGGTTCGTGCACCGGGGCGCCGGGCAACCGGTCGCGCAGCCGATCGAGCGTGGCGTCCACGCCGCCCTCGGGCAGCTGGCACCCCACGATCACATCAGACTCGCCGTGCCAGGCGATACCGCAGTGGCCGACCGCGGTCGGGAAGACCGCGAGGCCGTCCGGGCTCACGGCCGTCTCCTTCGGCCGGGCGCCCGGCGCGGCTCGTCGCGGGCCGTCATCGGTCAGTGGGTCTCGCGCCAGAGGTTCGTCATGGGCAGTCGCCGGTCGCGGCCGAATGCCTTGAACGTGATCTTCGTGCCCGGCGGGTACTGCCTGCGCTTGTACTCGGCCCTGTCGACCATGCGCACGACCTTGTCGATCACCTCGGCGTCGAACCCGGCCGCCAACAGGTCTGCGTAGCCGCGGTCGCCCTCGATGTAGTCGTCGAGGATGTCGTCGAGCAGTGCGTAGTCCGGCAGCGAGTCGGTGTCGACCTGTCCGGGACGCAGTTCGGCCGACGGGGGCTTGGAGATCGAGTTCTCCGGGATCGGCGGCGTCTCCCCGCGTTTGGTGGCCTCGGCGTTGCGCCACCGGGCCAGTGCCCACACGTGCGTCTTGAACACGTCCTTGATCGGGGCGAAACCGCCGACCGCGTCGCCGTAGATCGTCGAGTACCCGACGGCCAGTTCGGTCTTGTTGCCGGTCGCCAGCACCAGGTGCCCGTCCAGATTGGACAAGGCCATCAACAGCATGCCGCGCACTCGGGCCTGGATGTTTTCCTCCGCCAGTCCGTGCAGCGAGAGCTGATCCACGTAGACCTTCACCATGTCGGCGACCGGTTCCACCCGGAAATGGCAGCCCAACCTCTCGGCGAGGTCGGCGGCGTCCGATTTGGAGTGCTCGGACGAGTACACCGACGGCATCGCGACGCCGTACACCGCCTCCGGCCCGAGCGCGTCGACCGCCAGCGCGGCCACCAGCGCCGAGTCGATGCCGCCGGACAGTCCGAGCAGGACCGAGCCGAAGCCGTTCTTGGCGACGTAGTCGCGCAGGCCGACCACGAGTGCCGACCACACCTCGGCCTCGTCCGAGAGCGGCTCACTGATCACGGGGCCGTCGAGCGAGGGGCCCGGCTCGGCCGGCGCGTCGCTCAGGGCGCGGCGCCGCACCGTCAGACCGGCGAACTCGCCCTCGGCGGCGGAACCACCGGCCGCGACCTCGACGTCGGTGATCAGCAGGTGCTCGGTGAACTGTGGTGCGCGGGCCAGCAGTGTGCCGTCGGCGCCGACGATCATCGAGTCGCCGTCGAACACGAGGTCGTCCTGTCCGCCGACCCAGTTCGTGTAGACCACCGGAGCGCCCGCCTCCCGCGCCCGCGAGGCCACCAGCGGCAACCGGACGTCGTCCTTGGCCCGCTCGTACGGTGAGGCGTTCGGCGCGACGACGAGGTCGACGCCCGCCTGCCCCAGTGCGGCGACGGGACCGCCGTCCTGCCACAGGTCCTCGCAGATCACCATGCCGACGTCCACCCCGTGCACGCGCACCACGTCGAGTTCGGTACCCGGCTTGAAGTTGCGGCGCTCGTCGAACACGCCGTAGTTCGGCAGGTGGTGCTTGTACTGGGTGGCCACGACCTCGCCGTTCCACAGCGCGGCCGCCGCGTTCCGCGGGCCGACCTCGTCCTGGTCGAGGTAGCCGATGTAGGTCAGGACCTCACCGCAGCCCGCCTCGGCGAGCCTGCGGGCCACGACGTCGACCTGTTCCCGGGACGCGCGGGCGAACGTCTCGCGCAGCGCCAGGTCCTCGACCGGGTACCCGGTGAGCGTCATCTCCGGGAACACGACCACGTGGGCGCCCGACTCGGCGGCGGCGCGGGTCTGTTCGACGACGCGGTCGGCGTTGCCCGAGAGGTCGCCGACGGTCGTGTTGATCTGGGCCAGTGCGATGCGCAGGTGCGGCATACGGCCATTGTCGCGCACCCACGTGCCCGCGGGTGCGCGACCGGCGCGGATCACGACCGTTTCTTGCGCAACATCCCGCGGACCTTCTTGAGCGCCTGCTCGGCGTCCGAGTCGAACGGGTTGTCCTGCACCAGGTACGTCCACGTCGAGGTCGGCCTGCGCACGCCCGCCGCGGCGAGGTCCAGTCCGTCGGCGGTGATGTCGGCCTCGGCCAGCGTCTTCCTCGAGCGCTTCTCGGCCTCCCCGCGGATCTTGTGGAACTCGGGGATCGCCGCGCGGTGGAACTCGTCGAGCGGCTGTTCCCTGGCCATCGCGCGCAGGTGGATCGTCTCGCGCACGTTGTTGAGGAACGCGAGGTGATCGGCCCAGAGCTGGTCGAGGTGATACAGCATGATCCGCCTGCACACCGAGGTCAGTTCGGCCTCGCCGAGCTTGTCGGTGAGTTCCTCGATCCGGCTCGCGGTGAGCGTGGCCGGCCGCGCGGGCTCGGCCTTCGTGGCGGCCTCGGACTCGGACTCGGTCTCGGACTCGATCTCGTCCATGCCGTAGCCGGGGGAGTTGTCGCCGGTCGCAGTGGCGTCGGCGTCCTCGGAATCCGTGATGTCCCCGGCTTCCTCGGCTTCTTTGGCGTCCTCGGCGGCGTCGGAGTTCTTAGGGTCCTTGGCGTTCTTGCGGCCCTTGCCGGCCCTGCCCGCCTCGTCGCCGGTCTGGCCGGAGTCCTCGGGAACGAGCAGCAGGTCCTTCGCCGCGTCGGTGCGCAGCACCTCGTCGCGCCAGGTCAGCAGCTCGGAGCGCTGGTGCTCGATCAGCCGCGTGTACCGCCACGTGTTGCGGTGGATCTCCAGGTCGACGCCCTCGGCGACGCGCTGGGCGTGGTTGATCTGCCGCTGCGCGGCCGGGTCGGTGACCTCGCCGGTCTCCTCGTCGGCCGCGATCCCCTCGGGCACGTCGGGGGCGTTGGCGAGCACCAGTTCGTCGTTCAGGCTCGCGAAGAACACGGAACTGCCCGGGTCGCCCTGCCGGCCCGCCCGTCCGCGCAGCTGATCGTCGAGCCGGCTGCTCGGGTACCGCGCGGTGCCGATGACGTGCAGTCCACCCAGTTCGGCGACCCGCTCCCGGTCGGACCCGTCGGCGCCGCCGAGCCGGATGTCGGTGCCGCGTCCTGCCATCTGTGTCGACACCGTGATGCGTTCGTAGGTGCCGGCCTCGGCGATGATCGCGGCCTCCTCGGCGTCGTTGCGCGCGTTGAGCACGACGCACGGCAGCCCGGCCTTCTCCAGTTTCTCGGCCAGCTCCTCGGATTCGGCCACGTCCTGGGTGCCGACGAGGATCGGCCGCCCGGTCTCGTGGACCTCCTCGATCTCCTTCACGATGGCGCGCAGCTTGTTGTTCGGCGCCGCGAAGATGCGGTCCGGGCTGTCGGAGCGCACGTTCGGCGTGTTCGGCGGGATCACCGCGACCTCGAGCTCGTAGAACTCGCGCAGTTGTTCGGCGACGGCCACCGCGGTGCCCGTCATGCCCGCCACCTGCGGATAGCGCGCGATGAGTGCCTGCACGGTGATCGAGTCGAGGATCTCGCCGCGGTCGGAGGGCGGCAGCTGCTCCTTGGCCTCGACGGCGGCCTGCAGACCGTCGGGCCAGCGCTGCAGTTCGGCGACCCGTCCGCGCGAGGAGTTGATCAGCTGGACCTTGCCGTCCCGCACCAGGTAGTCGACGTCGCGGGTGAGCAGGGCGTGGGCGTGCAGTGCCACGTTGACCGCGGCGAGGCGGTCGGCGCCGTCCTCGGCGTACAGGTCGATGCCGCCCAGCGCCTTCTCGACGATCGAGGCGCCCGCCGTGGTCAGCCACGCGTTGCGGCCGTCGGGGTCGGTCTCGTAGTGCAGGCCCACCCGGAGCCTGCGGACGATGTTGGCGACCTCCATGTCGGCGACCCCCGCGTCGACCGAGCCCGCCATGACGAGCGGCACGCGTGCCTCGTCGACGAGCACCGAGTCGGCCTCGTCGACGATCGCGACCTCCGGCTCCGGCTGGGCCGCCTCGTCGGCGTCGGTGACCAGGCGGTCGCGCAGGACGTCGAAGCCGATCTCGCTGACCGCTCCGTAGCAGACCTCGGCCGCGTAGGCCTCGCGTCGCTCGGCTGCTTCGAGCGCGGGCTCGACCCAGCCGACCGACACGCCCAGCAGGTCGTAGACCGGGCGCATCCACTCGGCGTCGCGGCGGGCGAGGTAGTCGTTGACCGAGATGACGTGCACGCGCTTGCCCTGCAACGCGTACCCGGCCGCGGCGAGCGCGCCCGCGAGCGTCTTGCCCTCACCGGTCTGCATCTGCACGACGTGTCCGGTCAGCAGCCCCATCGTGCCGAGCAGCTGCACGTCGAAGGCCCGCTCGTCGAGTCCGCGCCGCGCGGCCTCCCTGCCGAGGGCACACACCTCGACGAGCTGGTCGTCGCCGAGGCCCTTGTCGGCCAGCTGCGTACGCAGTGCGGTGGCGGTTTCGGTGAGCTCGGCGTCGTCGAGCTTCTCCAGTTCCGGCTCGCGCTTCTCGATCCGCGGCAGGAGCGCCTCGTACCGCGTCAGCTCCACGCTCGCCGGGCGCTGGATGATCCTGCGCAACCGTTTGCTCACCCGGCTCATCAACGCCACGCGTGGTCTCCCATCTCGTCCTCGTCCTGCGATGGCACGATCACCCTGTGCCTTCCGTTGAACGCTACCTGGCTCTCGCCACCTGTGTACTCGCCTTGGGCGGGTTGACGACCGCCTGCTCCTCGGACGAATCCGACCGCAGCGGGCCCGTCGGACCCGTTCCCGACGGGCTGGACCGGTTCTACGCGCAGTCCCTCGACTGGGGCGAGTGCGACCCGTACGCGACGACGGACATGTCGCGGTCGCTGTTCGGTGGCGACGGGCTGGAGTGCGCGCGGCTGACGGTGCCGCTGAACTACGACGAGCCCGACGGCACCACCATCACCGTCGGACTGCTGCGGCACCAGGCGGAGGACGAGGACAACCGCGTCGGTTCGCTGGTGATCAACCCCGGTGGTCCGGGGGCGTCCGGAATGCTCAACGCGGCGTCGATGGCGGGCCAGGTCGCCGACACGGCGATCGGCCAGCGCTTCGACCTCGTCGGGTTCGACCCGCGCGGTGTGGGGGCGAGCGAACCGGCCGTCGAATGCCTCACCCCCGACGAACGCGACGCCGACCGCGCCGATGACGCCGAGTACGACGGCAGCCCGCAGGGCGTGCGGCAGGCCGAACGCGAGGAACGCGAGTTCGCCGACAAGTGCGCGCAGCGCACCGACCACGGCAAGGAGATGCTCGCCCACCTCGGCACCCGCGACGTCGTCAAGGACATGGACGTGCTCCGCTCGGCGCTCGGTGACCGCAAGCTCAGCTATCTCGGCTACTCGTACGGAACGCGTATCGGCTACACCTACGCCGAACAGTTCCCGCGCAACGTGCGCGCTCTCGTGCTGGACGGTGCACTCGACCCGGAGGAGGACTCGGTCGAGTCGCTGGTCTCGCAGGGGGAGGGGTTCGGTGCGTCGTTCGAGGAGTTCGCGTCGTGGTGCGCCGAGCGTGGCGACTGCCCGCTGAAGGGCGATCCGACGAAGGCCTACCAGGACCTCGTGCGTCCGCTGCTCGACGACCCCGTGGACGCCGGAGGCGGCAGGCAGCTGTCGTACGACGACGCGACCACCGGCACCATCCAGGCGCTCTACTCCGAGAACATGTGGCCGCAGCTGCGGAAGGGACTCTCCGAACTGTCCCGCGGCCAGGGGTCGACGTTGATGGGGCTGGCCGACCTCTACAACGAACGCGAGCCGTCCGGCGAGTACGCCAACACCCAGGACGCGTTCATGGCCATCCGATGTGTCGACGACCCGCCCGTCGACGACCCCGACGAGATTCGCGAGGCCCAGAGCCGTTACGCCGAGGTGGCGCCGTTCCTCGACCCGGGCACCGAGCCGTCGTCGGCGCGGGACGCCTGCGCGTTCTGGCCCGTGGACAACACCTCCGAGCCGCACCTGCCGAACGTCGACGACGTGCCGCCCGCACTCGTCATCTCGACCACCAACGACCCCGCGACGCCGTACCAGGCGGGCGTGCGGCTGGCGAAGGCGATGAACGGAAGGCTGCTGACCTTCGAGGGCAACCAGCACACGGTGTTCCTGCAGGGCAACGGCTGCGTCGACGACGCGGGGGCGGACTACCTCATCGACGGCACGCTGCCGCCGGAGGGCAAACGCTGCAGCGGCTGACGCGTCGGCGCTCCGTGCCGCGCGTGGCTCAGCCGTCGGACGGGGTGGGTGCCGCGCTCGAGGTGGTGACCGGCTGGTTGTGCTCGGTGAGGCCGAGCTCGATCAGCACGGCACCCTCGTTCGGCGTGCGCGGGGGAACCTGGAGCCACACGCGCAGCAGCGTGCGGTCGGCGTCGTCGCTCACCCAGAACTTCGCGGCGACGTCGCCGGGCACGCCGGGCAGCAGTTCGGACATCTTGTCCTGCGGGATGCGCGCGCTGACGCGGTAGGCAGGGACGTCGTCGATGTCCTCGCGGCTCTCGGTGCTGAGGTCGGTGGCGTCGCCGAGGAGGGCACGCAGTCCTCCGTCACGGCCCAGCAGGCTGCCGGGCGTGAACCGTTCCGGGAGGGACGCCGTCGTCGTCTCGTCCTCGGAGTCGGTCAGCGTGACCTCGGTGTCTTTGGCGTCTTCGGTGTCCTGGGTGCCGGTGTCCCCGGTGCCGGTTCCTTCGGTGCCCGAGTTCGGGTCGGTGCCCGGCTCGGTGTCGCGGGCGCCTGCGGGCGGGGTGGCGCGGTCCTGGCCCATGGCGAACTCGTATTGGACGCGCTCGGTCGGCAGTTGCATGTCGACGTCGCCGAACGCGCGGCCGTCCCGCGTGGCGGCGCCCTGGAGGGAACGGATCGGGAAGCCCTCGAGCGCTCCCTGCGTACGCAGGTCGAACTGGACGCTGGTGAGGTCCTTCAGCGACGAGGAGGCGTCCCGGACGAGTGCGGATCCGGACGGTTCGTGCTCCGGCTCCTCCGGCTGGGAGGTGCATCCCGCGGTGAGCGCGAGTACTGAGGCCGTGACGATCGCAATCCGCCGGAACATGCCCAGAAGATACTGCTGCGCGGAGCGCATCCTTGTGGGGTGGTGGTCGGGCGAGGGGCTGGCCACTGCTGCGCGGAGCGCATCCTTGGGGGGTCGGGCGACGGGCCGGCCACCGTCGGCGCCGCTGTCCCTCTGTGCCGGGCAGTGTGTGCCGGATGCGTTTCGGCTCGGTGATCCGATCGGGTGGGCCGGGGTGCTCGTCTCCCGGGTGCCGGACGTGACCGTCGCCGGGACCGCCGTGGAGGTCGGCCCGCGGTTTTCGTGCATGATCACCTGGCCGGCGAGGCACCCGCAGTGCGCACGATGCGGACGCGCCGCGGTGTGGCCGCCGTCGATCGGGGTCACGTCCGGGCGCTGCACCGCAAGCCCCGAAACATCCCGTTAACACGGTCCGCATAGGGTCGCGCCCATGGATCGTCAGCAGGAGTTCGTGCTGCGCACACTCGAAGAGCGCGACATTCGTTTCGTGCGGCTCTGGTTCACCGACGTGCTCGGCTATCTCAAGTCGGTGGCGATCGCGCCCGCGGAGCTCGAGGGTGCGTTCTCCGAGGGCATCGGCTTCGACGGCTCCGCGATCGAAGGCTTCGCGCGTGTCTACGAATCGGACATGGTCGCCAAGCCCGACCCGTCGACGTTCCAGGTTCTGCCCTGGGAACAACCCGAGGGTGGGCACTATTCGGCGCGGATGTTCTGTGACATCGCGATGCCCGACGGTTCGCCGTCGTGGGCCGACCCGCGGCACGTGCTGCGGCGCCAGCTGTCCAAGGCGGGCGAGGCCGGCTTCACCTGCTACGTGCACCCGGAGATCGAGTTCTACCTCCTCCAGGGACTGCCCGAGGACGGAAGGGAGCCGACTCCCGCGGACAACGGCGGCTACTTCGACCAGGCCAGCCACGCCACGGCGACCCATTTCCGCAGGCACGCCATCGAGGCGCTCGAGGCCATGGGCATCTCCGTGGAGTTCAGCCACCACGAGGGTGCGCCGGGTCAGCAGGAGATCGACCTGCGTTACGCCGACGCCCTGACGATGGCCGACAACGTGATGACGTTCCGGTACGTGGTCAAGGAGGTCGCGCTCACGCAGGGCGTGCGTGCGACGTTCATGCCCAAGCCGTTCACGCAGTACCCGGGCTCGGGCATGCACACCCACGTGTCGCTGTTCGAGGGCGACCGCAACGCCTTCTACGACCCCGAGGACCCGTACGAGCTGTCGGAGACGGGTAAGGCCTTCGTCGCGGGACTGCTGTTCCACGCGCGCGAGATCTCCGCCGTGACGAACCAGTGGGTCAACTCGTACAAGCGGCTGATCGTGGGTGGCGAGGCGCCGACGACGGTGTCGTGGGGCCGGGCCAACCGGTCGGCGCTCGTCCGGGTCCCGATGTACTCGCCGGGCAAGGCGTCGTCGAGGCGGGTCGAGATCCGCACACTCGACTCCGCGTGCAACCCGTACCTGGCCTACTCGGTGATCCTCGCCGCCGGCCTCCGGGGCATCGAGAAGGGTTACGAGCTGCCGCCGGCGGCCGAGGACGACATCTGGGCGCTGTCCGAGACCGAGCGGAAGGCCGCCGGCTACAAGCAGCTGCCGCAGAACCTGGGGGAGGCGCTCGCCGAGATGGAGAACTCGGAGCTGCTGCCCGAGGCGCTGGGCGAGCACGTCTTCGACTTCTTCCTGCGGAATAAGCGCACCGAGTGGGACGGTTACCGCAGTGAGGTCACGCCGTACGAGCTGCGGACGCTGCTTCCGGTGCTCTGACCTGGGGATTCGCAAAAAGGGACCCCCCTTGTTCGAGGGGTCCGCGGGACGTGTAATCTTCTCTTTGTCGCCAGGGAGCGGCCGGGACGAGGCGGGGGTTGACCCCGCGAGACGGACCGGGTAGAGTTCCTGGTCGGCCCTCAAGCGGCCACAACTCAGAACGACTTCTCCTTGAGATAAGTTCCTGCGGTTGATGGCGCTCCGGGCCGGACTGGCGATACAACCAAGTGTGTGTTGTTTGAGAACTCAACAGTGTGCTTTGTAAGTTTTGTTTTGTTGTTTTGCCCCGTTTTTGGGGTTTCTTTGAGCTAGCGCGTGGCC
>NZ_JOIJ01000029.1 GCF_000719975.1 Prauserella rugosa | reverse complement strand
CATCAACCCGAGCCCGCCAAGGCCGAAACCCAGCGGCGGCATTAGAAATTCCCCCAGAACCATTCACGGTTAAAACGATACCGAACAAGTGGACGACCCACCATCACCCAATAGAGTCGCCCCCGGTAAGCGAAGCGCCATCCCGTCGACCTGGCCAAACCACATCACGCTGCAGGCAGGGCGCAACAAACCACCCCAACGGAACACCCAAACCCCACCCTTGCGCCCTGCCTGCAGCGTGATAAACAAAAAGCCGAGTCCGACGGAATGGTGCGAAGCGGAGAAACGCCATCCCAGAGACCTGCCCAGCCGGCGAGGCGAAAAACCCCGACGGCAAACCGCACCCACCAAATCAGCCCCGAGGCGAAAAACCCCGACAACGAACCTACCCCCGAGAACAGCACTCAGCCGTACGGAAGACCACCCCTGTCACCGAACAATCCTGGAACTGTCCTGAAGAACCTTCTCGGCGTCGGAAACGATGGTGGAGACGAGTTCGGTGACGGTGGGGAGGTCGTCGAGAAGGCCGACGACTTGGCCGGAGGCGAGGATGCCTGCGTCGGTGTGGCCGTCGACGAGGCCTGCGCGGAGGAGCATGGGGGTGTTGGCGGCCATGAGGACCTGGGCCCAGGTGAGGTCGTTGCCGCGTTTCATGGCGAGGCCTTCGCGGACCATGGCGGGCAGAGACAGCCCGGTGAGGCGGCGGAAGCGGATGGCGTTGGCGGCGGCGCGAAGGAGGCTGCGGGCGGGGCCTGCGCTTTCGAGCCGGTCGACGAGGGCGGTGCGGAGCACGCGGTGGGGTATGCCGTCGACACGGCGGGTGAGCACGGTGCCGGAGGTGGTCTGGCCGAGGTAGTACTGCTTGATCCGGTCGGGCACGGTGCTGTCGGTGGTGAGCAGGAAGCGGGTGCCCATGGCGATGCCTGCGGCGCCGTAGGCGAGGGCGGCGGCGAGGCCGCGTCCGTCGTAGAAGCCGCCTGCGGCGACGACGGGGATGTCGACCGCGTCGACGACGGAGGGCAGCAGGACGGTGGTGGGCACGTGCCCGGTGTGTCCGCCCCCTTCCCCGCCCTGGACGATGACGGCGTCGGCGCCCCAGTCGGCGACCTTCTCCGCGTGCCGGGCGGCGCCGACGGACGGGATGACGAGCACCCCGTGGTCGCGCAGCTTGGCGATGTGGTCCTTGCGCGGGGCGAGTGCGAACGAGGCGACCCGGACGCCGCGGTCGATGAGCAGGTCGATGCGCCGGTCCGCGTCGTCGGCGTCGGCGCGCAGGTTGACGCCGAAGGGGCGGTCGGTGCGCCGGGCGACCTCGTCGACGGCGGCTGCGAGGTGGTCGTAGGTCATGGTCGCGGAGGCGAGGATGCCGAGTCCGCCCGCGCGTGCGGTGGCGGCCACCAGACGCGGGCCTGCCACCCAGCCCATGCCGGTCTGCACGACGGGGTGTTCAACACCGACGAGCCGGGTCAACGCGGTGTCGATGCTCACCGGCGCACCTCCCGGTCGCGGAGGCCGTCCGGGTCGAGGACGTCGCGGAGGAGCCGGAGTTCCTCGTCGGTGGGCAGCCGCGTGTCCGGGACCGCGGTGCAGTCGAGGTCGAATCCGGTCGCGGCGACGACGTCCTCGGCGGTCACACCCGGGTGCAGCGACACGGCGCGCATCGCGTGGTCGGGCCCGGCGAAGTCGAACACGCCGAGGTCGGTCACGACCCGGTGGACGTCGTGGTAGCGCTGGGCAGCAGGTCCCGCCTTGGCGGCGTTGTCGTGGCCGACACCGGCGACGACGTCGACGTTCTCGACGAACACACGCGTGCTGTGCCGGGGCACCCAGTAGCTGGTGCGGTGGTTCACGGTGTTGCCCGGTGCGCCGCGCACGCCCAGCAGTTGTTTCGTGGGCCGGGCGTGCTCGCCGATGGCCGAGATGTTCTGGTTGCCGTACCGGTCGATCTGGTTCGCACCCATCACCACGTGCCTGCGTCCGTGCGGCACGACGGTGTCGAGCACCCGCCGGAACGGCTGCCACCCTTCGATCACGCCGTCGGCGTCTACCAGGTACGCCTGCCCGTCGGAGAGCAGGAGATCCGGCGCGAAGCTCGCACGCGCCAGCCGTGCGCCCAGCGAGGGAACGAGCCCCATGGGGCTGGCGACGATCTCTCCGTCGTCGCGGAACAGCTCCGCCACCGCGACGGTCACCACCTCGGCCCTGCTCACCCCGCTCACGCGGCCACCTCCCTCGCGAAACGCCGCACCTCGGCCTGGTAGGCGGCTTCGTCACCGGAGAGGAACCGGTCGACGAACGCGGGCCATCGCTCGGGGTCCTTGGCGTTGTCGACATAGTGCTTCTGGAACGGCTCGTCCCGCCCGTAGTCGGGCGCCGCCGTGGTGAAATGCGCACCGCCCGGCGATTCGATCACTCCGTCCACCATGGACCGGTTCAGCAGCAGCGACTGCACCGGACCCGACCCGCTCAACTCCGATGTGGACACGACACGTTCGGCGGTGACGAAACGTCTGCGCGCCGCCAGGCAAAACAGGTCGTCGAAGTACGGGTCCGGCCCGAGGTACTGCGCGTTGCCGCGCCCGTCGGCCCGATTCAGGTGGACGAACGTCACGTCCAACGGCATCGCGGGCACCGCGAGCAGCTCCTCGCCGTCGGCGTAGGGCGAGCGTACGGTGCGCAACTCCGGGGACAGGCGCGGCACGTCCGACCCCAGTCCGGCTCGGGTGGGCAGGAAGGGCAGCCGTTGCGCCGCCGCCTGCAACGCCAGGCCGAACATGCCCTCGTCGTACTCGGTGACCTCGACCTCGCCGCTCTCCCTCGCCCTGCCGAAATGCGGATCGAACGGAATCGAATCGAGCGTGACGAAGCCGAACACGACCCGCCGCACCTTGCCGGCCGCACACAGCAGACCCACGTCGGGACCGCCGTAGGACACCACCGTCAGGTCCCGCACAGGACTGCGCAGGATCGCCCGCACGGCGGCCATCGGCTTGCGTCGCGAGCCCCACCCGCCGATGCCGACGGTCATCCCGTCCCGCAGTTCGGCCACCGCGTCGTCGACGGTCGTGCGTTTGTCGGCCATCACGCCCCCTTCTCGTCGAGGAACGCCTGCCGAGCCTCGTCCGAGGCGCCCATGAGGTTCAGTTCGAACGTGAATCCCTGCTCGAATCGGTAACTGCGGTGCACGTCCTGCGTGTCGATGCCGTTGAGCGCCTCCTTCGCGGCCCTGATCACCCGCGTGTCCTTCGCCGCGATCGAGCGCGCCACGTCCAGAGCGGCATCGTCCAATGCGGACCGTTCGACAACGTCGTACACCGACCCGAAACGCTGCAACTCGGCGGCAGTGACCGTACGAGCCGTGAAGTACAGCGTGCGCATCAGGTGCGGCGGAACCAGGCGAGCCAGGTGCGTCGCCGCGCCGAGCGCTCCGCGTTCGACCTCGGGCACACCGAACGTCGCGTCGTCGGAGGCCACCACCACGTCGGCGTTGCCGGCCAGGCCGACGCCCCCGCCCAGGCAGTGCCCGTGTACCGCGGCCACCACGGGCACGGCACAGTCGTACACCGCCGCGAACGCGGCATAGCAGCCCCGGTTCGCACCCACGAGTGCCTCGTATCCGCTCGCCGCCTGGATCTCCTTGATGTCCACGCCCGCGTTGAAGCCGCGTCCCTCGGCGCGCAGCACCACCACGTGCACACCGGGGTCCGCACCCGCGCCGCGCACGGCGTCGGCGAGCTCGAACCACCCGGCGACGGTCAGCGCGTTCACCGGTGGTGCGTCGACGGTCACCACCGCGACGTGGTCGTCGATCCTCGTGGTCGTCACGCTCATCGGCTCACCCCGTAGACGGGCTCCGGGTCAGGCGCCTTCGCCAACAGGTCGGCCACCACGGGCCCGAGTTCGGCGGGATGCCACCGGCCGCCCTTGTCGATCTCCGGGCCGTGGCGCCACGACTGCGCCACCGACACCTTGCCACCCTCCACTTCGAACACCCGGCCCGTCACGTCCGCCGACTCCCGACTGCCCAGCCACACGACCAGGGGCGAGACGTTCTCCGGTGCCATGGCGTCGAATCCGCCGTCGGGACGGGCCATCATGTCGGCGAACACCTCCTCGGTCATCCGGGTGCGCGCAGCGGGCGCGATCGCGTTGACCGTCACGCCGTAGTGCCCCAGTTCCGCAGCCGCCACCACCGTCAACCCGGCGATCCCGGCCTTGGCGGCCGAGTAGTTCGCCTGGCCGACGCTGCCCAGCAGGCCCGCGCCCGAACTCGTGTTGATCACGCGAGCGTCCCTGGTCCGCCCTGCCTTCGCCTCCGCACGCCAGTACGCCCCGGCGTGGCGGACGGTCGCGAAATGCCCCTTCAGGTGCACGCGCATGACCGTGTCCCACTCGTCCTCGCCGAGGTTGACGAGCATGCGGTCGCGCACCACACCGGCGTTGTTGACCAGCACGTCCAGGCCGCCGAACCGGGAGACGGTCTCGTCGACGAGCTCGGCGGCCGCGGTGAAGTCGGCGACGTCGTGCGTGCTCGCCCACGCCGTTCCGCCGCGCTCGGTGATCTCCGCGACGACGTCCGCCGCGGGGCCCTCGCCCGTACTCGCACCGTCCAGGGCCACCCCGACGTCGTTGACCACGACGGTCGCGCCCGCGTCGGCGAACGCCAGTGCGTGGGCGCGGCCGATCCCCCTGCCCGCACCGGTCACGACGACGACGCGGCCGCGGCACATCCGGTTATTCATCAACGTTCTCCCGTCGGTTGTCGTGACCACCGGACGACGCCACGGCCCCGCCTGCCCCGCCTGCCCCACCGACTCCGCCGACTCCGCTGACTCCGCTGACTCCGCCGATTCGGCGAACACTGCGGACGCCCTCGCTGTCGGATGCGGACAGGAACGCGGGACGTTCACCGCCGCCGTGCACGAGGAGTGAGGCCCCCGTGACGTAGGAGGCGAGCGGCGAGGCCAGGAACGCCGCGCACGTACCGATCTCGCGTGGCTCGGCGAGTCGGCGCAGCGGGACTGTGCCGGCGACCGCGGCGATACCGTCCTCACTGCCGTAGTGCAGCTGTGCGCTCTCCGTGCGCACCATGCCCACGGCGAGTGCGTTCACGCGTACTTTGGGTGCCCATTCCGCGGCCAAACTCGCGGTGAGGCCGTCGATTCCGGCCTTGGCGGCGCCGTAGGCGGCGGTGCCCGGCGAGGCACGGCGTCCGCTCACGCTGCCGACCATGACGATGGACCCACCCGTTTTCTGGTGCTGCATCACGGCATTCGCCTGCTGGGCGACGTGCAGCGGTGCGAGCAGGTTGAGTTGGACGACCTTGTCGTGGAAGCGCGGCGACGCCTCGGCCGCATCGGCGTACGGGGCACCGCCCGCGTTGTTGACCACCACGTCGAGCCGCTGATGACGGTCGAGAACCTGTTCCATCATTACCGCGATGCTTTCCGGATCGCGGACATCGCAACGGACGAAGTCCGGGCCCGCGCCGTCCGGCGGTGTTCGCCCACACACGACGACCTCGGCGCCGTACTCCCGGAACACCGACGCGATTCCTGCGCCGACCCCGCGCGCTCCCCCGGTCACCAGTACGACCGCACCGTCGAAGGACAGTTCCCGCGTCGCCACGAACACCTCCGCTCATCGCCCGCATCCAAAACTAGAACATGTTTCTATTCGGGACAAGGTCGATGAGCTGGGACTTCCCGGGGTGAGCCGGAACACATACAGTGAGGTTTCTCCGTCAGCGACGACCAGGAGCACGTTCATGGCCGCACCCTCCGCGCACACACCGTCAGCTCACCCGTACATCGTCACGGCCGATCCGGACACGGACACGATCGCGGGCCTACTGCGGCGCAACGCCACGGAGTTCGCCGACCTACCAGCGCTGACGTCCCTCGACGTCGACGGCGCGCCCACCCACACGTGGGCGCAACTGCGCGACGACGTGGCAGCCGTCGCGCGCGGGCTCGCCGATCTCGGGCTGCATTCGGGCCTGCGCATGCTGATCATGGCGCCCAGCAGGCCCGAACACATCATCACCGACCTCGCCGCCATGAGCCTCGGAGCGATCCCCTGCACCGCGTACTCGACGTTGAGCAGCGAGCAGATCGCCTACGTCGCCGAACACAGCGCAGCACCCGTGGCCGTACTGGCGGGAGAGGACGAACTCGCCCGTTGGCGCCCTGTCCTCGACCGCCTGCCCGCACTCCGCCGGATCGTGGTCATGGACGACGCGGCGCTGCCGTCCGGCGACGAGCGTTTCGTCTCCTACCGCGAGCTCCGTGACCAGGGCGCGGCCGCCCACGCCGCCGACCCGGACACCTACGAGCGCGCCGTCGCCGACATCCGCCCCGACGACCCGTTGGCGATGATCTACACCTCCGGCACCACCGGCGTGCCGAAGGGTGTCGTGCTCTCGCACCGCAACGCCATTCACGAGGCCGTCGCACTGCGCGACCTCCACGACAGTCCACCGCATATGTCCAATGTGGCGTACCTGCCGCTGGCGCACATCGCCGAACGGGTCCTGTCGATCTATCTGCCGATCGTGGGTGCGGGCCACGTGCACACGCTGGCCGACCCCTCCGGCGTCGTGGGCGCGCTCGGCCGCGTGCACCCGATGCAGTTCTTCGGCGTCCCGCGCGTGTGGGAGAAGATGGTCGCCGGGCTGAAGAACATGCTCGCCGGCCTTCCGGAGGAGAAGCAGACCACGCTGATCCAGGCGAACGAACTGCTGCAGGAGGGCTACAAGCTCCGTAGTGCGGGCAAGCCCGTCCCCGACGAACTCGCCGAACGCATCGCGCAGACCGACGAGGCCGTGCTGGCGCCCGTCCGCCAGATGCTGGGCCTGGACCGGCTGTTCCTCGCCTCCAGCGGCGCGGCCGCACTGCCGGTCGAGGTGCTGTACTTCATCGCCGGCCTGGGCGTGGAGATCCACGAGGTCTGGGGCCTGTCCGAGACCACGGGCGCCGTCACCGCCAACACCGCGGGAGCGTTCCGCGCGGGTACCGTCGGCAGGCCGTTGCAGGGTGTCGAGGTCAAGCGCGCCGAGGACGGCGAGCTGCTCGTCCGCGGTCCCATCGTGTTCCTCGGCTACCTCCAGGCCGACGGCACCATCGCCGACGCCACCGACGAGGACGGCTGGTTCCCCACGGGCGACATCGGCACGATCGACGAGGACGGGTACGTGTCGATCACCGACCGCAAGAAGGAGCTGATCATCACCGCGGGCGGCAAGAACATCGCACCGTCCCGCATCGAGGCTCTGCTCAAGGAACATCCGCTGATCGGGCAGGCGGTCGCCATCGGGGACAACCGTCCCTACGTGAGCGCGCTGATCGTCCTCGACGACGAGATGGCACCGGCCTGGGCGTCGGCCCGCGGCATCGAGGCGATCACCCCCGCGGAACTGGCCGGCCACCCGCAGGTCACCGAGGAGATCGACAAGGCGGTTCAGGCGGCCAACGACCGGCTGGCCCGCGTGGAACAGGTCAAACGCCACACGGTGCTGGCCAAGGCGTGGACGCCGGAGAGCGGCGAGTTGACCCCGACGTTGAAGCTCAAACGGCGCGTCATCAACGACCGGTACCACGACGACATCGAGGCGCTCTACGGCAGCTGACCGGCGCATCCCTGGTCCCGGACGGGCGGCCGTCCGGGACCAGGGACGTCACGCCCCTGCGGCGCTGATCCACTTGCGCAGCCGCGGCGGCACGCGTTTCTCCAGGCCGTACGGCTCGAGATGGGCGCCGAAGACCTCCTCGAACGCGCGGTGCACGCCGTCGGTGTCCCAGACCTCGCGTTCGAGGATCGGCGCCTTGAGGTACGGCTGCCCAACGATGTGCAGCTGCGGGCCGTTGCAACGCACCAATTGCCCCGTGATGCCCGCCGATCCGTCGCCCAGCAGGTACAGCACCACCGGGGCGATCCGGCTGGGCGTGCGATCCGGCGGGCATCCGCGCAGCGCCCGCTCCGACGTCCACACCATGCGGGTGTGGGCCAGCGGGCACACGGCGTTCACCCGGATGCCCGCCTCTTCCATGTCGAGCGCCCACGAGTACGTCAACGAGGCGACCGCGCCCTTGCTGGCGGCGTACGCGCCGAGCTTGCGCTGACCGAGCGAGGCGCCCGAGCTGATGTTCACGATCGACCCGCCACGTCCGGCGTCGACCATCGAGCGCGCCGCGGCCATCCCCGTGTACAGCACGCCGAGCACATTCGTCTCCACCAGCGTGCGCACGCGTGCGACGTCGTCCTCCCACGGCAGTGCCTCGTGGTTCACGGCTGCGTTGTTGACGAGCCCGTCGATCGCACCGAACGACGTCGTGCACAGGCCGACGAGGTCCTCGGCGTGCTCGGGGTCGCGTACGTCGTGCCCGCTCGCGACCGCGCGGCCACCGTGATGTCGGATGTTGGCGGCCGTGGCCTCCGCGAGGTCGGCGTCGACGTCGTTGACCACGACGGCCGCACCCGCGCGCGCGGCGTGCACTGCGAACGCTTCCCCCAGCCCGCGCCCCGCCCCGGTCACCACGACGGCCTTGCCCTCGAGCAGCGTGTCCCCACCACGCGCGTCCATGTCGACCTCCCGCACTGGGCCGATGCCGGCCCGTTGTCCGCTCCGGACCGCCGCGGACCCACTCCCAGCAGCGGCGGACTTCAGTCTTCCCCCTGTTGGCGCAACGCATGCCTGCCATCGGCGGACGGCAGGGCAGCTGCGCCGAACGCGCGGTGGGTGATCGGCCTGGTGGTACAGCCCGACGGGTCGAGGCGGACGCATCGCCGCCGGTCGCATCTGGCAACCTCTGGACACCCGCGGATGCCGGGAACCCGGGTTCGATCGTGATCGTCCGATCCGGCGAACAACTCCGGTTTCGCTCCGCGTAGCCGGGGGGATACTTACCGTCAGATCCGGCATTCCGGCAACCGACACAAGGTGACAAGCGCGTGAGCACGAGCAGGACGACCACTGGCGCGCGGATGAGCACGGCCCTGCGGAACCGCGAGTTCCGCGCCCTGTGGCTCGCCGAAGCTCAGTCTGTTGCCGGAGACCACCTGACCACGGTGGCGCTCGCCATCCTGGTGTTCGACCGCACCGGATCCGCGCTGTGGTCGGCGCTGGTGTACGCGATGACGTTCCTGCCCGCGCTCGCGGGCGGCCTCGGCCTCGCGCAGATCGCGGACCGCTTCCCCCGCCGGACGGTGCTGGTGACCTGCGCGCTGGGCCAGGCCGTGGCGATCGGGGCGATGGCGATCCCCGGCACGCCGCTGGCCGTGCTGTGCGTTCTCGTGGTCCTCGCGCGCCTCATCGGCGCCCCGGTGAACGCCGCGCAGAACGCACTCACGCGCGAGGTGTTCACCGACGACGACGTCTTCCTGCGCAGTCAGGACCTGCGGAGCATCACCAACAACATCGCCATGCTCGTCGGCTTCGCCAGCGGTGGCGCGCTCGTCGCGGCCGTCGGCCCTTCGTGGGCACTGGCGATCGACGCCGCGTCGTTCGTCGTGACGGCCTGCGTCGTCCGGATGTGGGTGCGGCAACGCCCGGTGGCGGGCGACCGCACCGACCCGTGGTTCCGTGCCACCCGGTGGGTGTTCGCGCAACGCAGGCTGCGGGTGCTGCTGGCGTTCTCGTGGCTGGTCGGCCTGGCGATGATCCCGGAAGGGCTCGTCGCGCCGCTCGCGCACGAGATCGGCGCCCCCGAGCAGGCCGTCGGCTGGCTGTTGGCCGCCGACCCCGTCGGGTTCATCGTGGGCACGTTCCTGCTGTCCCGCTTCGTCTCGGCGGAGGGCAGGCGCGCCCTGCTCGGTGTCCTCGCCACCGCCGCGAGCGCGACGCTGGTGTTCTTCGCACTCGAACCCGGCCTCGTCGCCGCGCTGGCGTTGATGGCCGTCGCCGGCGCGGCGGGCGCCTACATCGTCACGGTGGGTGCCACGTTCATCACCTGGGTCCCGAACGACATGCGGGGCGGTGCAGGTGGCCTGTACCGGACGGGCCTACGCGTCACCCAGGGTGTGGGGATCGCTCTGGGCGGCGTGGTCGCCGAACTCCTCGGCTCGGCCACGTCCGCCATCGCGCTCGCCGGCGTGGCCGGCGTGGTGCTGACGATCCCGGTGGCGATCAGCTGGGCGCGAGTTCGCAAGGTAGAGCCCGCGCCCGAAAACGGGTAACGAAATCAGAAGTCGCGGTCACGCATCGTGAGCCTCCCAATCGCGATTATGCATACATCGAAGATAAGTCAGGGTTACCGGCTCATGATCGATTCATAAAATCAATCCCCGAGACCGGATCAATCCGAGTATGCCACAAAGACCGCCGAACGGTCCGTATCGAACTACTGCATCCAACTGCTCCGTCGAACGGAGTCGCCGAACTCGTGCAACCGAGCCAACGAACAATCGCGTCCGAACCACTTTCAGAAGTCACGGTCGGTCACGATGCACCTCCTCGCCGTTCGCGCCGCGGCCTGCTCTCAGCCGCCGCATTCCTCCACCTTGCACACTAACCAAAGCCCTGGAACGACCCGACACCGCATCACCGATCGACACCGTGACGCAGCCGGTACGCCGAATCAGAAATCACGGTCGGACATGCCGCACCTCCATTGCAACCGAAAAAACAGCCGTCCATTGTTGTAGATCAGAACCGGCCGTCAGACAAGTACTCGTGACGATCACAGGAAAATCGTCACACTACTCGCCGCCGCCACCCGCCATCGCCGGAGTTCCTCCGTCGTTGGTTCGCGGGCGAACTCGGCCGCTCAGGATCCCTCCCCTACCCTGCCGCGCGTCCGGATCACGCGTGATGAAATATTACCGAGACGACCGGGACGAATGCGGCGGGTAGGCATCCGGAGGAGAACGCGGGCCGGACCAGGCAGGCGACCAGCCGACGGGTGCGAGCGGGCAGCAGCCGAGGTGGCACCCCGCCGCACGAGGACCGGCGGGCACGGTCCGAGCAGGCGAGGCGGGGAGGGCAGGCTTGCGGCAGGAGCACGACGACCGGCCACAAGCCACGCGGGCCACGCGACCGGTCAGGCGGCTGCACCCGGCCAACTGGGCGCTGTGGCGCCGCCCCCTGCCGTTCATCGTCGTCCTGATCGTCGCCGAACTCGTCGCGCTGGCCGGCTTCGTCGTCGCCGTCGCCGGGACCGGCGCCCCTTCCGCCGAGGACTGGCTCCACCTCGCGATCCTGCTGGCCGGTGCGACCGTCCACATCCAACTCACGCGGCGCCAGGAGGAGCGCAGGCGCAACCGGATGCAGTCGGTGCTGATCGACCTCATCGCGGTCTGGGTGTTCCCCGCCGTGCTGGTCCTGCCGCCGGCGCTGGTCATCACGCTCATCGTCGCGGTGCGGGCCCAACGCTGGTTCGTGGCACGACGTCCGGCCCACAACTTCGTGTTCTCCTCGGTCGCGCACTGCTTCGCCGCGGTGCTCGCGGGCGAGCTCTACCACGCGCTGGGCCCCTCCGGCTGGGACGGCCTGACGCTGGCTGGTTCGGTGCGCGAGGTGGCGTTCGTCGTCGTGGCCGCGGTGGTCTACGAGGCGGTGCAGCTGCTCTACGTCGGCGGCATCATCGCCCTGGCCGCCCCGAAGCCGACGGTCCGGCGGGTGTTCGGCAGCAAGGCCGACAACGTGCTGGAGGCGATCACCACCGGTCTCGGCGCCATCACCGCCGTCCTGTTGGTGACCCTGCCTCCCATGGTGCTCGTGATGGCGGTCGTGACGGTCGTGTTCAACCGCCTCGCCGAACTCGAGCAGCTGCAGGCGGACGCGACCACGGACCCGAAGACGGGCCTGCGCAACATGCGCGGCTGGTCGGAATCGGCCGAACGTGCGCTCGGCCGCGTGCGCAGGGCCGACGGCACACTGTCGGTACTGATGATCGACCTCGACCACTTCAAATGGGTCAACGACACCTACGGCCATCCCGCTGGCGACGACGTGCTCACCCGCGTGGCCGACGTGCTCCGTGAGGTCACCCGGCCCGCCGACATCGTGGGCCGGTTCGGCGGTGAGGAGTTCCTTCTCCTGCTGCCCGACACGGCCACGGACGGTGCCGAGCACGTCGCCGAGCGCATCCGCGCGACCATCGCGGGGCTGGCCATCGACACCACCGACAAACGCGGTTCGCAGGTCGCCATCACCGGGCGGACCGCCTCGATCGGGATCGCGGTCTACCCGGACCACGCCACCACCCTCGACGGCCTCACCCAGGCGGCCGATGCCGCCGTCTACGAGGCGAAAGAAGGCGGAAGGGACCAAATCCGCCTGTCGCCGCCGCTCGGCCAGTAGGGTGAAGGCCGGAGCCGCCCCGCGGACCCGCCGGCCACCGAGTGTGCTCGCCGCTGCCGAGTGCCCCTAGGGGAGGCTCCACGGGCAACGCGGGGGTTACCCGGATACATCCGCCCTGTCGCCGCTGTCACCCTGGGGATCCATGACCGCACCGACCGAGGAGCTCGGCGAGACCGACCAGCTCCCCGACGCGCCACCACCGCGCCGACGCCTCGGCAGCGGACTCTCCGGCGCAGCTCGTGTGCTGCTGCTGCTCGTGCTCGTCGTCGGGTTCGGTTTCCTCGCCTCCCGCTCCGAACCCCTGCCCGATGCCGCCGAACCCCGCGGCGACGTGGCCATGGCCGCGCAGGCGCTGGACAGCCTCACCGACCCCGCCACATCGGCCGACGCGCTCCACCAGCTGCCCCCGGACTTCCAGCAGGTCTCGGACGGCGCGGTGGGGCATGAGACGGCCCGGGACGGCACCGTGCGGACCGTGCACGTCGGCGGAGGCTGCTCGGCGCCGTGGGGCGACGACAGCACCCGGTGGGACTTCGGCGCGCCCTGCCGGTCCCACGACCTCGGCTACGACCTCCTGCGCTACGCCGACGAGAAGGGCCAGCCGCTCGGCCCCGAGGCCAGGGAGGCGCTCGACACCCGCCTGTCGGAGGACATGCACGCCACCTGCGAGGCCAACCCGCTCGGCACGGGCGGTGCCTGTCACGCCGTGGCCGGCGTCTACGCGGCCGGACTCGACGTCAACTCCTGGCACCAACGGTGGGGTCCGCCCGTCCCCGAGGCGATCGGGCCGTTGCTGGCCGGTGTCGCGGTGATCGGCGTGCTGCTGGCCTTCCGCCTGCGGACCTGGCGTGCTGCGGGACGCGCGCGTCCGCGGGTCGCGGCGGTGCCGCAGCCTGCCGCCCCGCCCGCGAGCCGTTGGACGCTGCTCGGCGTGGCCGCCATCGGGTCGATCGTGCTGGGCGAATCGGCCGTCGCCCTCGCCAGATGGGCAGGCGTCGGCGAGAGCTGGCTCTGGCCCGCGACGTGGCTCACCCAACTGGCGTTCGTCTTCTTCTTCGCGGGCGGACACCTCAACCTGGCCGGCTGGCAGGCGGTACGCCGCTCCGGCGGCGGATACCGCGAGTACCTCGCCCACCGCACCAGCTGGTTGCTGCGCACGGCGCTCGTCTTCGCCCTCGTGGCCTTCGCCGTGCCCACGGCGCTGGAGCTCATGGCCGTGCCCCCTGCCACCGTGGAGATCACCGTGCGGATCGCGCTCCATCCGCTGTGGCTGCTCGGGGTCTACGTGCTCACCACCGCGGCCACCCCACTCATGCACGCGGCCCACCGCCGCGTCCCGGTGCTCGCCGGAGCCGGGCTGGTCGCCGCGCTCGCGGCACTGACCGTCGCAGCGGAGCGCACGGGCATCCCTCTGCTGGACGGGTTCGCGGCGCTGGCGCTCGCGCTCCTCGCCCAGCAACTGGCGTTCGCCCACGCGAACCGGGCCCGCAGGCGCCGGTGGGTGCCCGCGGTGACGGCTGCGTTGAGCGGCGCGGCACTGGCGGCCGCGGCATGGCGGGGCGAACTGCCCTCCGCGATCCTCGGCACGGCCGAGGGACCGCCGCCGCTGGCCGGCCCCGTGGTGCCGGTGTTGCTGCTCGGACTCGTCCAACTCGGCCTGCTCGGCGTGCTGCACAGGCCCCTGGCGGCGCTGGCCGACAGCAGGCGGCTGCGCCTGGCCGCCGGACGCGCCGCACACGCCCCGATGAGCCTGTACCTGTCGTTCCTCGCCTGCATGACCCTGCTGGTGGCCGTGGTCTACATCCCCGACCTCGTACCGTCCGGCAGCCCGCGGGTGCTGGTCGCCGTCGCGATGCTCGCCGTGCCCGCCCTGGCGGTGTTCTGGTGGTTCGAGCGCCACAACGGCGTCCCCGGCACCGCCGGCATCCCCGGCACCCCCGGCGCACCCGGCCATCGCCCCCACCTGCACCTCCCCCGACCGGCCGTCCCGGTGGCACCCGCTCCGGCGACGCTCCTCGGCCGGGTCCTCGCTCATCTGGCTACGGCCGCCGGAATCGGGTACTCCACCATCGGAGTGTTCGGTTTCGCGCTCACCAGCTTCATCGGTGACGCACTGCTCCTGCCGGAACTGCCGCTGGACCCCGTCCAGAGCCTCGTGCTCCTGCTGCTCGGCATGTCGCTCCTGCACACGGTGCGCACGGGCGACAGTCACTTGCCGCGCACCTGGCTGCTCACGGCCCTGGCATGCGTGCCCGGCCTGCTGTCGGCGACGGCAGGCCCGGGCACCTTCACCGCGGGGGTGGTCGTCTTCGCGGGGACGGGGGTGCTGGCCGTGCTGGCGATCTTGGCTACGGTGTGGGCCGCGCGCTGGGCACCGAGGCCCGGAAGGACCGTCGGCGCAGCCGGTCCGTGAGGAACCGGCCGGTTCCTCCGGATGGCGGACGGCGATGGGGGCGTGTGTCACCGAACCGGGAGCGGGTTTTCGTGTCGTGAGCCACATCCGGCCACCGATGTGCCACGCTACGAACAACCTCCGCCCCCACCTCCGCGTCCTGACAAGGGCCGGAGCGGAAGACCGGCCGCAGACCGACGACCGACGAGGCGTGAGCGGAACCGCTCACCGACCGCACCGAGGAAGGGAGCCGTTGGCGTGAGCGAGCCACCGCGGAACCCCTCGCAGGGGCGTGGCCCTTCCCGACCCTGGCAGCAGGGCGGCCCGGGCGGACAGCCCTCGAGCCCGCAGCCTCCGCGCTCGCCGCAGCCACCCCGGTCCGGTCCGCCGCCCCAGGGCGACCCGCGCAGGCCCGCACGTCCCCAGGACGTCCCGCCCGCCGGCGATGCCACCACCCGCCGCACGCCACCCGCGCGCCAGGCCCCCGCCCGGTCAGCAGCCCCCGACCGCCCACGGTCGAGCAGGCCAACGCCGCCGCCCCCCGAGCGGCGCCGCCGGCGTTCGCTGGCTCCGAAGATCGCCCTCGCCGCGGTGTCCGTGCTGGTGATGTCGTTGACCGGGTACGCGTGGGCGGCCATGCAGGGCCTGGTCAACGGCCTGACGATGGCCGACGTCATCGACTCCGACGGCGCCGTCCCCGCCGACGGTGCGCGCGACATCCTCCTCGTCGGCATGGACTCGCGCACCGACGCTCAGGGCAATCCCCTGCCCGAGGACATGCTCGCGAAGCTCAACGCAGGCGAGGCCGACGGCGAGCTCAACACCGACACCCTGATCTTCGTGCGCATCCCCAACGACGGCAGCAAGGCCACGGCCATGTCGCTGCCCCGCGACTCGTACGTCGACATCCCCGGATACGGCAAGCACAAGATCAACTCGGCGTACGCGAGGGCCAAGGCCGTCGAACGACAGCGACTGCAGAGCGAGGGCGTCGAGGACAAGAAGGAGATCGAGGTCCAGAGCAACCAGGCAGGCGCCAAGACGCTCATCAAGACCGTCGAGAACCTCACCGGCGCCTCGATCGACAACTACGCCTCGATCAACCTGCTCGGCTTCCACGACATCACCAAGTCCATCGGCGGCGTCGAGGTCTGCCTCAACGAGCCGGTCGACGACCCCTACTCCGGCGCGAAGTTCGACGCGGGCAAGCAGACGATCGAGGGTCACCAGGCTCTCGCCTTCGTGCGCCAGCGTCACGGACTGCTGCGCGGCGACCTGGACCGGGTCGTGCGCCAGCAGGTGTTCATGGCGGGCCTGGCGAAGAAGGTCGTGTCGGCGGGCACGCTGGCCGACCCCGCGAAGCTCAACAGCCTGATCGACTCCGTCCAGCGGTCCGTCGTGGTGAACAAGGGCTGGGACCTGCTCGGGTTCGCCCAGCAGTTGCAGGGCCTGTCGGCGGGCGACATCGAGTTCACGACCATCCCCGTGGCCAACCCGGAGTACGACACTCCCGAGGACGGCCAGGCCGTCGAGGTCGATCCGGCCGAGGTCCAGGCGTTCGTCAGCGAGCTCGCCGGCGAGAAGGACCCGAACAAGAAAGAGGAGTCGAAGCCGGCTCCGGACCCGTCGGAGATCACGGTCGACGTGCTGAACGGTTCGTCCATCACCGGGCTGGCCGGCAGCGTGTCCGACACGCTCGCGGCTGCCGGCTACGCCCCCGGCGAGGTCGGCAACACCGAACCGCGCACCACGACGGTCGTGCGTGCCGCCGAGGGCGAGAAGGCGACCGGCGAGAAGGTGGCCGAGACCCTCGGGAACGTGTCGGTGGAGACCGACGCGTCCGTGCCCGCAGGCCAGGTGCAGGTGCTGCTCGGTCCCGACTACGAGGCGCCGAGTGAGTCCGGCGGCGGCGCGGCTCCGGGCGGCGCGGCCGGGGCGACCTCGGGCCTGCAGCAGGCCCAGCCCGCGCCTCAGCAGGCCGAGCAGCCGACCGGCGACGAGCCGATCAAGGCCGACGGCGTCACCTGCGTCAACTGACCCCCACCCGACCACTGCCGGCCTGTACCCCGTGCAGGTCGGCAGTGCAATACCCCGTACCGCCGGGTGAGCCCATTCGAGTGATGAACGCCCTCCGGATGGAGTAGTTTGCGAGATCGAGTGAAACTTTTTCGCTGAGCCGCGTCAGCACATCGCACCTCGTCACTTTCACTCGGGTGAAGGACGCAGCGCCGGGGGCACCGGCAGATGATGCGGGCAGGGGACGAGGAGTGCTGATCGACGCGGACGCCTATCAACGCGTCCTGGGGGAAGAGCTGCGCAAACTCCGGAAACGGCGCGGCTGGACACGGAAGGAACTGAACCAGAGGCTGCAGAGCGAGATCTCGCTCCAGACCCTCGCCACCTACGAGTTGGGGACGCGGCACTGCTCCGTGGTGCGGCTCGTGGAGCTCTGCGTGGCGATGGAGGAGCCGCCACAGGACCTGCTGGCGCGGGTACACCACCGGGTGTTCGGCGACGACCCCGGACAGGTGCGCGTCAACCTGGCGAGGGTGGCCGAGGACGACAGCCCCGAGCTCTCACCCCTGCGGCGGTGGGCCGAGGACCGGCTGCGGCAGTCGAGTTCACCGGAGATCCAGCTCGACCGCTCCGCGCTGGAACGCATGGCCGAACTGTGCGGCATGCCCATCCAGCAGTTGCTGAGCCGGCTCGCCGAGCTGGCGTGAGCCGAGCTGGATGAGCCGACCACCCCGGCGATCCGGTCCCCCGCCCTCCCCGCGCGGGCACCGGATCGCCGGCACGCCTCACCTCGTCAGCGCGTAGTCGCTGGGTTCGAGCTTGCGGGTCTGCAGCCAGTACTTCCACGTGAAGCCCGGCCAGATCGTCCGGTTGACGCCCTGCGCGTCCAGGTACCAGCTCGTGCAGCCACCGCGGGTCCAGATCCCGCCTTCGAGTTTGCGCTGGATGTCGGCGTTGAACTTGTCCTGGACCTCGGGCCGGACCTCGATGGCCTCGGCCTGCTTGTCCTCGGCGTAGGAGATGGCCTCGCTGATGTAGCGGATCTGCTGCTCGATCATGAACACGACCGAGTTGTGCCCCAGCCCGGTGTTGGGCCCGAGCAGCAGGAACAGGTTCGGAAAGCCCGCCACCGTGATGCCCTTGTGGGTCTGCATGCCCTCGGTCGCCCACAGCTTGCCGAGGTCCTGGCCGCCGGTGCCCACGATGTTCAGGTGGTCGAAGGCGTCGGTCACGTGGAAACCGGTGCCGTAGATGATCACATCGACGTCGTGTTCGACGCCGGCCTTGTCGACGACGCTGTGCGGCTTCACCTCGGCGATGCCGTCGGTGACGACGTCCACGTTGTCCCTGCTCAGCGCCGGGTAGTAGTCGTTGGAGATGAGCACGCGCTTGCAGCCCATGACGTAGTCGGGCGTCACCTTGGCACGCAGCTCGGGGTCGCGGACCTGCTTGTTGATGT
The DNA here is from genome assembly GCF_000719975.1 of Prauserella rugosa. Lineage (GTDB taxonomy): Bacteria > Actinomycetota > Actinomycetes > Mycobacteriales > Pseudonocardiaceae > Prauserella > Prauserella rugosa. The sequence continues at coordinate 11,201 of NZ_JOIJ01000029.1, read as the reverse complement.
GCCGCTCGGCCACCTTCTGGGCCAGCTTCATGATGCGCGGGTCGCCGTTGAAGCCGATCGCACGCGCCTCGAGCATCCAGTAGATGGCGTTGCGGTAGAGCCGCTGCACCCCGGGCACGCGCGAGAACAGCGTGCGCACCCATCCCGGCATCTCCCGGTCGGGCTTCGGCATGATCCACGGCGGCGTGCGCTGGAACAGCGTCAGCTGCTCGACGTCCTTGGCGATCTGCGGCACGAACTGCACGGCACTGGCGCCGGTGCCGACGACCGCCACCTTCTTGCCGCGCAGGTCGACGTCGTGGTCCCACTGGGCGGAGTGGAACGCGGGGCCTTCGAACCGCTCGGCGCCCGGCAGTTCGGGAATCTGCGGGATGTGCAGCGCTCCGACACCGGCGACCAGGTGCTTGCCGACGAACTCGTCACCGCGGCCGGTGGTCACGTGCCAGCGCTTGGTCTCCTCGTTCCAGGTCGCACCGGTGAGTTCCTGGCCGAAGTGGATCGAACGGTACAGGTCGTACTTCCGCGCGGTCGAGCGCAGGTAGTCGTGGATCTCGGGCTGCCGAGAGAAGGCACGGGACCAGCTCGGGTTCTGCTCGAACGAGAACGAGTACATGTGCGACTGGATGTCGCAGGCGCAGCCGGGATACGTGTTGTCCCGCCACGTGCCGCCCACCTCGTCGGCCTTCTCGATGACCACGAAGTCCTCGCGGCCCTCCTTGCGGAGCTTGATCGCCATACCGAGGCCGGAGAACCCGGTTCCGACGATGATGACGCCCGCCTCGATGCGGTTGCCCATGCGTGCCTCCCAGCCGCAGTTGCTGTCCTCTACCTGTTACCGCGAGTCCACCTTACTCGAAGTAGGTTACTTCCGGTAGCATAAGGGTGTGAGTTCGACGGCGAAAGCCCCCACCGCAGACGGGGCCGCGGGCAAATCGGCGAAGACACCGCGCAAGCGCATGCCGCGCGCGCAGCGGGAACGGCAGATGATCGAGGTCGCCGAGGCCGTGTTCGCCGAGCGCGGGTACACCGCCGCGTCGATGGACGAGATCGCCGAGCGCGTCGGCGTCTCGAAACCGATGCTCTACGAGTACTTCCACTCCAAGGAGGGGCTCCTGCTCGCCTGCATCCGCGAGGCACGCGCGGAGCTGCGCCGGGTCACCGAGCAGGCCGTCGCGAAGTCCGGCGACGCCGAGGAGGCCCTACGGCAGGGCCTGCTGGCGTTCTTCGCGTTCATCCGGGACCGCAGGCAGTCGTGGATGCTGGTCCGGCACGAGGCCACCCTCGTGGGAACGGCGGCCGACGAACTCGAAGCCACCCGGCAGCAACAGACCGACCTCATCGCCACCCTGATGGGCGATTTCGTCGACCCGGCCGCGGCGGAGAGCGTCGGGGCGTCGGGACTCCTGCACGCCGCCGCGGAGTTCGTCGTCGGCGGATGCGAACGGCTGGCGATCTGGTGCGAGCAGCGGGACGACCTCACCCCGGAGGTCGTGTCCGAATACGCCGTGAACCTGCTGTGGGGCGGGCTCGCCCAGCTCACGAGTCGCTGACGGCACCGTGGCGGCAGAGGCTCGATCACGCACCCGCCGGACAACTGCATGTTGACGGAAATTCATCAACCGCAGTCGAGTTCTGACGCACGGTAATGAACACGGCCGGTCAACTGAGACCGTTCTCACCCTGAGTAGTAGGCGACATCCATTCGTATTGCCGAATGCATCCTCCCGTAACACAATTCGAACCGGCGTCGCGCGCCACTCGATCGTGTGGTCAACGTAGCGGCGTCATAGGACGACGGTGGGGACGTCCTGCACAGTGAGACCTGCCGTTGGGAGAGGGGTGAGGACAGTGGTGCAACCGATCACCGCGGTGTACGTGCGCGAGGAGGAGGACTACACGGTCACAGTGGCCGGGCTGGGCAAGGAGTTCAGCGACACGGCCCCGGGCATCATCGCTGCCCGCGATCGTGCGGACCAGCTCATCGAGAAGATCGCACCCCGTACCGGGAGCGACGAGGACCCGACCGTGGTGCACCTGCTCAACGGCAGTGCGCTGGAGTTCACCTCGGCGTACATGACGGCCCGCCTGTCGAAGACCGACGTCCCGCAGGACGAAGCCGACACCGAGGAGCGGGCAGCCACCGAGGACACGACTACCGCCGAGGACACCGCCGCTGAGGACACTGCGACGGCCGAGGCCGCGGAGACCTCCGACGTGGCCGAGCACGAGGCGGCCGAGACCGGTGACGTCGCCGAGGACTCCCAGGACACCGACGACGCGGCAGTCACCGAGGCCGCCGAAGACAGCGAGGTCACCGAGGAGTCGGCGGAGTCGGACGTGACCGAGGACGCCGAGGCCGAGGTGACCGCTGAGGCCACCGACGACACCGAGGTCGCCGAGGTCGCCGAGGTCGCCGAAGACACCGACGACGCTGCCCAGGACTTGGCCGGCGAGGGCGCAGCGGCTGCACAGGACAACGTTCCGGGCAGCGCGGTGCCTCGCAAGGAGCTCGCGACGAGCCCTGCGGAGGCCGTCAAGGAGACGGCCGAGAAGGACGGTTCCAAGGCGTACGCCGCCGCGGGCGGAGGTCGTACCGCAGCGGCGGGCTGAGGCAGGTCACCGCGAGAACGACTAACCTCTCGAACCACGCCGACGGTCGTCGGGCATCGCCTGCGTCCCGTCGGCGTGGTTTCGTGTGTCAGCGGACGAGCTTGCGAATGAGCAGCGCCGCGACCAGTGCGCCCGCGCCGATCAGCGGGAACTTCACCTTGGGCTCCTCGAGCTTCGCCTGGACACTCGTTTTGGCGTTGTCGGCGAGCCGCTGCGGGTTGGCCTTCACGCTGAGCTGATCGATCGTCGCGGCCAGTGCCGACCGAGCCCTCTCGATGTCGCGTTCGATGGCGTCCGGATTGCGAGCCACGTGTCCTCCTCGCTGAATGCATGCATTGCGCGCAGGCTGTCACGGTAGATCACCCCGCCGGTCCCGGCGCACAGGCCACGCCGAGGCTCGTCCCGGACCGCCCGCTAGGCTGCCGTCGTCGGGCCCGTAGCCCAATTGGCAGAGGCACTAGGTTTAGGTCCTAGCCAGTGTGGGTTCGAGTCCCACCGGGCCCACCGACGTCCGGTCGCCGTCCATTCGACGCCCGTTCGACCCTGTCCTCCGGTGTTATCCCGGCCACACGGTATGGAAGTTGACATCGGTGTGAGCTCATAGCGTCGTATCACCGGTCGCGGGCCGCGGCCGGCTGGGACGAGGTGAGGATCCGCGATGGGCAGGGCTTGGGGATACCGGGACTTCGGCGCGGCCGACGTGCAGGAGTTCTTCGAACGACCGAACCCCGCACCGGGGCCGGACGAGGTCTTGATCCGCGTTGCGGCGGCGGGGGTGAATCCCCTGGACCACCACCTGCGGAGCGGTCACGTCCGCGAGTTGAACGGCCACGTCCCCTTTCCGCACGTGTTGGGGATGGAGGCGGCCGGAACGGTCCTCGCGGTCGGCAGCGACGTGACCGGGCTGTCGGTGGGCGATCGCGTCACGGGCTTCGCCCTCACCGGCGCCGGCACGTATGCGGACACGACCCTGCTGCTGGGTGCGTCCACGGCGCGCGTCCCGGACGCGTTGTCGGACGCCTGGGCGGCGACGATCCCCGTCGCTGGCACGACGGCGCTCGACGTACTCGACCAACTCGCCCTGCCCACGGGGGCATCACTGTTGATCAACGGGATCGGCGGAGGGGTCGGGATCGCGGTCGCCCAGCTCGCGCGGGACCACGGACTCCGCGTGGTCGGCACCGGCAGTACGGCCAAGCGGGCACTCGCGACGGCCACCGGTGCCGAATTCGTCGACTACACCACGGGTTCCGTCGCCGAACGGCTGCGCGGACATGTGCCGGACGGTGTGGACGCCGTCGTGGACACCGTCGGAGGACAGTCTCTGCGCGATGTCACGCCGCTGGCGAAGCAGCCGTCGGCAGTCGTCTCCGTCGGCGATGCGTCCGTCACCGAGCTCGGCGGCACGCAGGTCCACCGGCGTCTCGACCGCGCAGGCCTTGAACGCGTCGCTGATCTGATGGTGCAGGGACAGCTCGACCCGCACATCTCGGCGACCTATCCCCTGACGCGCGCTCCCGAGGCCTTGGCACTCGTCGAAGGACGCCACGCACCGGGCAAGCTCGTGATCGACCTGCGACGGTGAACGGACGTCACCCGCCGCAGCGGTTCTGCCCGCTCATGCCGTGCCGGTGACGGGTGTTGGCTTCGATGTGCTCGTCCAGCGCGTCCCTGGCGTGCGCCAGGCGCTCGATCTCGGCCGTCAGCCGATCACGCTCGGCGGCCATCGTGGCGAACGCTTCTTCGGCGACGTCGACGTCCGCACTGTCCACGCACGGCAGGAGCCGGGCGATCACGGTGCGCCAACTCGCCGATGCGCATGGTCGATTCGACCGATGTCGTGCTCACGACGCGCCCCCTCAGCCCACCGATGTCGTGTTGTCAGGCTAACCCGGTGCCGGAGGCACCGAACCCGGTGCGCGGGCGGCCGGTGCCGCCGACCCGTGCAGGTCGACGACACCGGCCCGCCGTCAGTCGTCCTCGTCGCCGCCGTCTCCGGCCGTCGGTGGGACGTTCTTGATGAGGTCGACGATCGTCTTGCCCGCCAAGCCCTGCTTTCCGTACCAGGGGTCGGTCAGCGTGCGCACCGCCGACTCCAACTTGTCGGCCGTTTCGGGTCCGTACCGGTTGGCGATCGCCTCCTTGAGCGGACTGCCCATCTTGTCGACCTGTTCGACGAGCGCCGGGTCGGCACCGTGTTTCCGGAGCTGTTCGGTGAGGGTCTCCCGCAAGGCCGCGTCGGGAATCGGATCCGGCCGGGACGACGTCGGCGGCGTCGACGGTGCGTCCCCTGTGGACGGTGCGGACGATCCAGGCGGCGTGTCGGTCGGGCCACCACCGGTCGACGGTGCCGGTGAACCCGGCGGCGTCCCCGGGTCACCACCCGTCGACGGCGCCGGCGAACCCGGCGGCGTCCCCGGGTCGCTCGGTGTCGGCGAACCCGGCGGCGTGTCGGCCGGACCACCACCAGCCGGCGGCGCGGGCGAACCCGCAGGCGGACCCGGCGGGGTGCCCGGGTCGCTCGGGGCCGGCGACTGTGGCGGCGTCACGAACTCGTCGGTCGCCGACGATGGCGTGGGCGACGGCGGTGGCGTCGGCGACGGCGTGGGTGCGGGCGAGGGGGCGGGCGACTGCGGGGGCGTGACGAACTGGTCCGAACCAGGCGTCGAGGGCGTGCTCACACCGGCCGGCGGGGTACTTCCGCCCGTCGGTCCACCGTCGAGCACCGACGAGACCGGTCCGTTGCCCTGCACCGGGTTGCCCGTCTCCGGGATCTGCAGCTTCGGAAGCTCGGGACGCGGTGGTTTCGGCGCCGGTGTCGAGGGCACAGGGGTCGCCGGTGTCGACGGCGCAGCCGGCGCCGAGGACGGCCCGCCCGCAGGCGGCGTGGGCGACCCTGCCGAAGGCGACGGCGGTGCCGGACTCGGTGGCGGTGTCGGCGCAGGAGATGACGGAGCCTGCGACGGAGACGTCCCCCCGTTGACCGTCGGCGCATCCCCACTGCCCGGCCGCACGGAGGGCCCGCCCGTCGGCATCGGCGCCCCGCCACGGGAACCGGAGTTCACCGCGGCACCGCCGGCCGCGACGAAGTCGTCGCCACCCTTGACCATCGACGACACCGACGAACCGAGCTTGCCCAACTGCGAGGTCAGGTTCGAGATCTTCGTGCCGATCTTGGCCAGCGCCGCCGCCACCGCACCGATCGTGGTGCCGATGAACATGGCGATCGACGCACCGAAGGTGATCGGAGCCATCGCCGCGGCGATGAGCGCCCCCTTGATGATCGTCGCGAGGAGCATGGAGATCAGGTCGCGCACGACACCGCGCACGGCGCCGACGACAGCGCCTGCGGTCTCCATGCTTTTCGCGGCCGAGTCGACGTAGTCGCCGAGCGCCAGGAGCTGCTCGGACACGGCGTCCATGTTGGCCTTGAACTGTTCGGCCGCCTCACCGCTCCACTCGCCCATGAGTTCGGCGACCTTGTCCTGGTGGGTCTGCGACCACTGTTCGAGTTTGCTCTTCTCGGCCTCGATGGCGTCCTTCGCGGCGCTGATGCCGACCGGATCGCCCATGAGCATGTCCAACGGCCAGCGCAACACCGAGACGTGCTCGATGATCCATCCGATCCCCGCCGTGAGCACCGACCCGAGGGGATCGAGCGCGAGACCGAGCGTTTCCAGAGCCATGCCCGCGGACCCGATGCCGATGCCGACGGCGTTGTTGTCGTCCACCGAGGTCTTGAGTCCGTTGGCCGACTCGATGAACCCGGCACCGGCGAACGCGTTGTCCTCGGAGACCAGATCGCCGTGGTCGTGGAGGCCGACGTCGCCCCGCTCGTAGTCGCTCATACCTTGAACCTCAGCAATGCCTCGACCGCGTCCTCGTCACCCTGTTCGTAGCGGTCCGCGGCTTCCTTGACGCCTTCGGAGAAACGGCCGATCGTGTCGCCGTAGTCGTTGAACTGGCTCTGCATCTTCTGGCAGCTCTCGATCACGATCGTGCCGAAGGCCTGTCCGATCACGCCCCACAGTCCGACGTCCCCGACGCAGCCGCCCACCATCTCGGCGGTGTCCTTCAGGTCCGACTCGAGTTCGCCGAGATGTTCCCGAAACGCCGTCAGCGGATCACGTTCGACCTCGAACCCGGTCACCACGGCCTCCCGTCGGCCTCGTCCTCGTCGTCGTCCCCGCGCCGGGGCCGCCGCGTCGCAGGCGGCGGCGGTGGTGCGACGGCAGGCGGCGGTGATGCCTGGTTGCCCGCCTCGTCCTCGTCGGCGCGTGCCGGTTCCTCGTCGGCGAACTTGCTCTGGTCGACGTCCTCGTCCGGTTCGTCCTCGGGCGGCAGGAACGAACGGACGAGATCCGTCGACTCCCCCGCCCCGTTGATGACGGCGAACGAGTCCGCCACGTTGCGCGCGGTCTGCTTCTGCGCGAGCCGGACCGTGTCCATGATCGCGGCGGTCAGCCTCGCCGGGCCGAGTTCGCACGCCCTCGCCCCGAGCTGGAGGTCGCGCAGCGCACCGTTGGGCGCGACGGTCACCGTGACGGCGCCGTCCCGCGAGCTCTGCGTCACCGCCGACTCCGCGAACGCGTCGGACAGTGCCGACGCCTTCTCGCGCATCTCCCGCACCTGCCGGTCGAGAAAGTGCTGTACGTCCTCGCCCGGCCTCAAATTCGGTTCCACACCCACTCCTCGGCATCGTCGACCCACCGTCGGGCGCACGGATGCGACATGTCCTGTGAACAACGGATCACACGCGTGAAGACGTCCGGTGAACGAGCCCCGGCGGCGTCCACAGAGGATCGCAGGCCCGGCCGGGCCTGCGATCCACACGGGCGGGCGAAACAGCCGGATTTCCGCTCAGATGAGCAGAAATCCCGGCATCGACCCTCGAGGTGTGTCCACCCGACCACACGACTGCTAGAGTCGCCGCCGGGCATCATTCGGCCGCACAGCACGGAAAGGTGGGACGCCGGTAACGTGTCGGGGCGATTCGAGTTCGTGCTGGACAACGTCGAAGCCTGTGTCGTCGGCCAAGCACTCGATGTCGACATCCGCCGATTTCCCCTGCGAATACAGGGAATCCCAAGCGATCCGGTACGGCTGGCCAAGCTCGCGACGATCGTCACCGGTGAGCTGACCAAGCGCCGCCTCGTCGTCGGTGGTGAGATCCACGCGCAACTACGCGCCGCCTTCGAGGTCATCGGGCAGCACGTCGTCTCCGTGGCGATCACCGGCTTCGACAGCAGCGGCGCCGACATCGCCGCACTGGCCTTCACCGACGGTGCGCGCGCGGTCCGGATCACGCAGCGTCCCACCGACGAACTCGACTTCTGCCTGTTTTCCGACGACGACCTCGTCGACCTGCTCGCCGAGGTGCTGCCCGCGATGCGCGCCGCCCCAGGGCCGCCCGCGACGGTCCGCAGCAGCGCCCAGGCGGAGTACCGGTCGGCGGTCACCGCCCAGCGGGCCGCGGAACGGCACCACGACGAGGTCGAGACCGACGCGTTCGGCAACATCAGCATCATCAGCATGGTGGAACCGACCCCGGAGCGACGACACCGTGGCCGGGACTCCGACGGCACGGGCAGGGCGACGAACGCCGGCGACGACAACGACGAACGCCGCCTCAGGCGGGTGCTCGCGGGTACCCGCTTCGGGGGCGGCCACATCACGGTGACCGGACGGCGCAGCGACACCGATCCGACGTCACTGAGCTGGCTCGACGTCGAGGACGGCAGATTTCTGGTGCACACCACCGACGACGAGGGAGAGTTCGTGGCCCGCTACGAACCCGCGGACTTCCACGGGCTCGCGCGCGCCGTCCGTGAGGCACTCTCCCACGCCTACTGATCAGGGGTTCATGCGATGAGCGACGACGCGCAGCAGGGCGAGCAGCAGCTCACGCCGGTTCGGCGGAGCGCGGCGAGCCTCAGCGGACGGGAACTGAAAGACCTCGCCGACAGTGGGGGCTTCACGGTCGACGAGAACACCGGCGATCAGATGATCAACGCGCTCGAGGAGATGCTCGACGCGCTCGAACGCCGATGGGCCGAGATCGAGAAGCTCGGCACGGCTCCCCCGCTGAGCACGTCGTCGACCGGGAAGTGGGTGGCACAGCACACCCTGCACACCGCGTCCGACGAGCGCGGCATGCTGACCCAACTGCGCGCGGCGCGTGAGGAACTCCCCCAGTACATCGAGGCGATCCGCGCGGCCAAACGTGCCTACGCCGGTACCGAGTCCGGTGTCCGCACCGACCTCGACGGCCTCTCGCCCGCCTGACCACACGTCCTTCGACCGCCCTCCCGGGCGGAACCCGAATGAGGTGACCTCCGTGTCCAGTTCCGCCGAGTCGACCGCGGCGGTGTCGGATCCCGCCAACGCGGAGTACGACCCGCACAGTCCGTTCTACGACGTCACGGCCGACCCGTCGTCGATCTTCTACGTCGGGCCCATCGAGGACACGGCGCGATCCGGCGACGAGATCCGCGCCGAGGTGACCTCGCTCGTCGAGGCCGATCCGATCGGTTCCGCGCTGTCCGATAAGGACAGAGATGCCGAGATCCAGGGACGTTACTCGGCCGCGATCGAAGAGGCCAGGCGCGGCTTGGACGAGGGCCTCGAGCTGCGCACCGTCGGCGAACGTCCCGTGACGATCTGGGACAACGCCTCGCACGAGCAGATGGTGGAGGTGCTCAACAACAACGCCGACTCGGTGGCCATCGCCGACACCAGCGAGGAATGGGTGCGGCTGGGCAACGACCTCACGGTCCATCAGCGTTCCGTCGCCGACGCCATCGACGACAGCATGGCGAACTGGTCGGGCGACGCGGGTGACGCGGCGCGCCGGCATCTGGCCGACGTCGCGAAGTGGCTGGGGGTCACCGCGCAGGGCGCCGTGCTCACGGGCAGGCAGCAGCAGATCCACTCGCAGACCCTGAACGAGTCGCAGAAGCAGATGGCCGCCAATCCGCCGGTGCCGTTCTCGGCGCAGGAGGCCAACGCCGCGTTGCAGCAGATCACCGATCCGGTGCAGTACGCACAGGCGGCGTCACAGGCGAACCAGAAGGTGCAGGAGCAACAGGCCGCCCGCGAGCAGGCTGCGCGCATCATGAACCAGTTCGACGACACGGTCGGGTCGGCCACGTCGATGCCGCTGTTCGCGCCGCCGCCGAAACTCGCCGGGGACGCCTCCTCGGCGACGTCCGCCACCCCGTTGGGCACGTCCGGCGGCCGCACGGCAACGACCGTCGATCAGCTGCGTGTGGACGGTGCCGCCGCCTCGGGCGACGCCGCGGCGGCGCAGGCGGCAGCAGGTACGCCTGCGGCGGGTCTCGGGAACGGCGTGCAGGGCAACGCCGACTCGGTCGGAGCCGATCCCGCCGCGGCGGCCAGGCAGGTGCAGGTGCCGGACTTCGCGGGAGCCGGCGCCGGGACCGCGCAGGCGGGTTCCGCCGGCGCGTCCGCAGCGCACGGAGCTGCGGACGGCGTTCCCGGCACGCCGGGCCCCGGTCTTCCGGCGCCGGGTGGTGCCGGCCCCGGCGGCCGCACGGCCGGCGGGGAGGTGCCGAACGTGCAGGTGCCCGGCGTCGACGTACCCGACCTGCCCGATGCCGGACCAGGCGTCGGCGCGCCAGGGGGCGTCGGCGACGTGCCGAACGGACCGGCCGCCACCCCGGCCACCACGACGTCGTCGTACGTGCCGCCCGACCTGTCCTCCACCCCGTCGGCGAAAACCCCGACCATCGGGTGGAACGGCGGCATCAACGGCGACAGCATCAGCAACCGGCTGAACGGACCCGACGGTCTCCCCGGAGTCGGCCCTGCCGGCCAGGGCGGCCGCCAGGGCAAGGCAGGTTCGACCCCCGGCCTCGGTGCCGCCGGACTCCCCGGCGGAGCAGCAGGCGCCGCGGGTTCCGTCGGCGGCGGTCCCGGCACAGCCTCCGGCGGCGCAGCCGGAAGTGCAGCAGGAAGCGCCGGAGGCTCAGCCGCCCCCGGGCAGGCCTCCGGCGCGGCGAAAAACCTGCCGAGCACAGGCCCCACCACCAACAACGGAACACCGGCAGGCCCCGGCGGGCCCCGCTCCGGCGCCCCCGGCATGGCCGGGATGCCCGCCGCAGGCGCCGGCCGCCAGAAAGAAGAGGACAAGGAACGCAAGTCCCCCGGCTACCTCGAACCCGAGGAAAACCTCTTCGCAGGCGAACAAGCCATCGCACCCCCCGTCATCGGCGACTGGAAGAACAACAAGGACAACAACTGGAAGTGACGGCCTCGGGGGCTGGGGGGGCTGGGGGCTTCGGTTTGCCGGTTTGCCGTCGGGGTTTTTCGTCTCGGTTGCTGATTTGGTGGGTGCGGTTTGCCGTCGGGGTTTTTCGCCTCGCCGGCTGGGCAGGTCTCTGGGATGGCGTTTCTCCGCTTCGCACCATTCCGTTCGGACTCGGCTTTTTGTTTATCACGCTGCAGGCAGGGCGCAAGGGTGGTTTCCGTGCGTTCCGTTGGGGTGGTTTGTTGCGCCCTGCCTGCAGCGTGATGGGGTTTGGCCAGGTCGACGGGATGGCGCTTCGCTTACCGGGGGCGACTCTATTGGG
>NZ_JOIJ01000028.1 GCF_000719975.1 Prauserella rugosa | reverse complement strand
CCGAGCCCGCCAAGACCGAAACCCAGCGGCGGCAGTAGAAATTCCCCCAGAACCATTCACACCTAAAACTATACCGAACAAGTGGACGACCCACCATCAGCCTGCAGCGTGATAAACAAAAGCCAGGTTCGACGGGATAAAGCGAAGCGGAAAAACGCCATCCCAGAGACCTGCCCAGCCGGCGAGGCGAAAAACCCCGACGGCAAACCGCACCCACCAAATTAGCCCCGAATTGAAAAATCCCCGAGAACGAACCTCTCCCCGAGAACAAACCGCACCGACCGAAACCCGTCAATCCCGAATCATGCGAAGGGTGGGAAGTCCGGAGGGAATGCCGTTGGTGATGAGGGATTCGAGGGCTGTGGTGTCGACGTTCTCCTCGATGGTGTCGGCGAGGTTGTCGAGCATGGCTTCGCGGCGTTGGGTGAAGCCGGGGGAGTCGGTGGGTTGCCAGTCCACTCCGGACTGGGTGGCGGTTTCGGTGAGCCAGGCTCGGCGGAAGGTGTCGTTCTCGAAGATGCCGTGCCACATGGTGCCCCATACGGCGCCGGAGCGGAGTCCGTCGAGGAAGGGTTCGGCGTCGTGGTGGGGGTTGTGGTGGGCGATGCCGTGGTGGATCTCGTAGCCGTGGACGTCGTGGTCGCGCCAGCGGGCCGACGGGGTGGCGAGGGTCTTGTCCTCGTGGAAGGTGACGGACGTGGGCAGGAGTTGGAGGCCGGTGGCGGTGTGGGCGGTGGATTCGACGCCGTCGGTGATGGCGCCGCCGAGCATCTGGTAACCGCCGCAGATGCCGAGTACAGGCCTGCCGTGTGCGGCGCGGTGGCGCACCGCAGCGTCGAGTCCACGTTGCCGCATCCACTCGAGGTCGTCCACAGTGGACCGGGTGCCGGGGAGGACGGCGATGTCGGCGGCGGCGACGACGTCGGGGTCGGCGGTGACGGTGACGGCGACGCCGGGTTCGGCGGCGAGCGGGTCGAGGTCGGTGGCGTTGGAGATGCGGGGGAATCGGACGGCGGCCACGCGCAGCGTCGCACCTGCGCCGCGGCTGTGTCCGTCCCAGCCCGCGATGGCGAGTGCGTCCTCGGAGTCGAGCCACACGTCGTCCAGCCAGGGGAGTACGCCCAGCACGGGCCTGCCGGTGAGCTCGGTGAGCGAGGTCAGTCCGGGACGGAGCAGTCCTGCGTCGCCACGGAACTTGTTGACCAGGAACGCGGCGATGTGGGCCTGGTCGCCGGGATCGAGGATGCCGACGGTGCCGGCGAGTGCGGCGAGGAGTCCTCCGCGGTCGATGTCGCCGACGACGAGCACGGGAAGTCCGGCGTCGCGGGCCAGACCCATGTTCACGTAGTCGCCGTCGCGCAGGTTCGTCTCGGCGGGGCTGCCCGCGCCTTCGCAGACGACGACGTCGAAGCGTTCGCGCAGTTCGGCCAGTGCGGCGTGGGCGGCGCGTGCCAGCTCGCGACGCCCGGTTGCCCACTCACCCGCGTGGAGGTCACCCCAGGGGGTGCCGCGGAGCACGACGTGACTGCGCCGGTCGCCGCCGGGTTTGAGCAGAACCGGGTTCATGGCGGATTCGGGTTCGACGCCCGCGGCCACGGCCTGCAACCACTGCGCGCGGCCGATCTCGGAGCCGTCGGAGCAGACCATCGAGTTGTTCGACATGTTCTGCGCCTTGAACGGGGCCACGCGTACACCGCGCCGGGCGAGCCAGCGGCACACGCCGGCAGCCACTGTGGACTTTCCGGCATCCGACGTCGTTCCTGCGATCAAGAGGCCACCATGCACGCCAGCACGGTAGTCCACCCGATTCAGCGACCCCGGATTCGGGCAGTGGGCCCGTAGCCTGGGCCGGTCCTGAACGCACACCTTCAAGGGGATCGTCATGCCCGTGAAGTCCGCACCGTCCCGCGCGATGGCCCGCACGCTGGCGGTGGCCGCGACCTCGCTGACCGCTGCCGCGATGCTGCCCGCTGCGACCGCGACAGCTGCGGAGCCGTACGTCGTCGGCGGCAAGGAGACGGCGGTGGCCGACCACTCGTACGCCGTGTACCTCACCGACGACCGCGGCCGTCAGTTCTGCGGCGGCACGCTCACCTCGTCCAGGCAGGTCGTCACGGCGGCACACTGCGCCGACGCGATGCCGGCCGACGAACTCGGTGTGGTCGGTGGCAGGCAGGACACGCGCACCGACGAGGGGATCGAAGCGGGTGTGCGTGACGTGTGGATGCCCTCCGACTACGACAACCCCATCGAGGGCGACGACATCGCGGTGCTCAGCCTCGACCGCGCGATGCCGTTCCGCGTCGCCGAGGTCGCCGACGCCGGCGATGCGCAGCTGTACAAGGCGGGAACGAAGGCGACCGTGCTCGGCTGGGGCAGGGTCGAGGAGTCGGGAGAGCAGTCGACGACGTTGAGGTCGGCGCAGGTCCCCGTGGTCGACGACGCGACGTGCGCGGACGCCTACACCGCCTACGACAAGAACGCCATGCTGTGCGCCGGCTACCCGAAGGGCGGCGTCGACGCCTGCCAGGGCGACTCGGGAGGACCGCTGATGGTCGGCGACACGCTCATCGGCGTCGTGTCGTGGGGAGAAGGCTGCGCCAAACCGGGTAAGCCGGGCGTCTACACGCGCGTCTCGACGTACGAGCCGCAGCTCGGCGGGCAGGCCATCGACTCCTGAGCCCCAGGCTCTGAACTCGGCGCGGGGCCGCGCGGTCGCCTCCCGGCGATTTTCCGGTACGGCCGTGTCACACTGACGTCGTGACCGATCTGGTGACGCGCCGTGGCCCAGAGCTGACGGCCGCCGAACTGTACGACCTGCTGCGACTGCGCGTGGACGTGTTCGTCGTCGAGCAGAACTGTCCCTACTCCGAGCTCGACGGGCGGGACCTGTTGCCGACGACGTGGCACCTGTGGGCGCCCGGCGCCGACGGTGACGGCGTGGCCGGCTGCCTGCGGGTGCTGGCCGAGCCGGACGGCGCCGCGCGCGTCGGCCGGGTCGTGACCGCCCTGTCGGCCAGGGGGACCGGTCTGGGCGCACGTCTGATGGAGGCGGCCCTCGAGCACATCGGCGACGCCGAATCGGTGCTGGACGCCCAGACGTACGCACAGCCCTTCTACGCACGCTTCGGCTACGAACCCGAGGGTGACGAATTCGACGAGGACGGCATCCCCCACATCACCATGCGCCGAAAGGCTTGCTCATAGGCCCAGCGCCGAACGGCTCGGTCGTAGGCCCGCGTGTGGTCCGGCTGGGGCCGGTCCGGCGTTCGATACCGTGGCGGCATGCCCAGACGCCATCGTCGACAGCGGGACGAGCGGCCCCGTCCCGCTGTGAGCGGGTGGGCCCGTTCGGAGTCGTCGGACGACGGCGAATGGCTGGTCCGCACGGTGCCGGGTGCGCAGGCGACGAAGACGTACCGCTGTCCCGGCTGCGATCACGAGATCAATCCCGGTGTGCCGCACGTGGTGGCCTGGCCTGCCGACGAGATGGGTTCGGTGGCCGACCGCAGGCACTGGCACAACGGCTGCTGGAAGGCTCGCGGCAGGCGTGGTCCGACCCGGCGCCGCTGAGCGGGACGAAGTCGGGACGAACCCGCGACTCGGCCGCGTCGCGGTTCGCCCAGGCGACGGGTGATCGGGAACAATCGCCGCCATGGCCGATCTTCCTCTCGTCCTTCTGCACGCGTACCCGCTCGACGCCCGGATGTGGAACGCCGTCCGCGGCCCGTTGTCGGCCCACACCCGGGTGATCACTCCCGACCAGCGGGGCATGGGCCGCAGTCCGTTCCCCGAGTCGGATGCCGCGTCGGAGCCGAGTCTCGACGACGCCGCTCGGGACGTGGTGGCGCTGCTGGACCGGTTGGAGCTCGATCGCGTCGTGCTCGGCGGCTGTTCGATGGGCGGCTACCTGACGATGGCCGTGTTGCGCGCCGCGCCGGAGCGCGTCGGAGGGCTCGTCCTCGTGGACACGAAGGCCGAGGCGGACGGGGACGAGGCACGGGCGAATCGCCTGTCGGTGGCCGAGCGGGCCGAGTCCGAGGGCATCGGCGGCTGGCTGGCCGACGCCATGGTGCCCAACCTGCTGTCCGGCCACACCAGGGAACACCAGCCGGAGGTCGCCGCGCTCGTGCGCGAGCTCATCGAGTCGCAGCAGCCGGCGGGCGTCGCGTGGGCCCAACGCGCGATGGCGGCCAGGCCCGACTCGACCGACACCCTGCGCCAGTCCGACGTCCCCGCGCTGGTGCTCGTCGGGCAGCAGGACGGGCTGACGCCTCCGGACGCCGCACGGGCCATGGTCGACGCGCTGCCCGACGCCCGGCTGGTGGAGATCCCGAACGCAGGCCACCTCACCCCGCTCGAGGCGCCCGACGCCGTCGCCACGGCGATCACCGACTGGTATCCGGCCGGGTGAGGTAACGCCGCAGCCCCGCCACCGCCGCCTGCACCCGGCCCCGATCGCACAGCCCGGCCACCAGCTGCCAGCAGACGACGGACAGCTCGCGAAGGCGGACGAAGGGAGCGAGCACCTCCTCGTCGACGACCTGGTCCGCCACTCCGGCATACGCGGCCACCGCGGCCGCACCGTCGACCCGGCTCGTGCGCCGCAGCACTGCCAGGTCCCACGCCACGGGGCCGTTCCAGGCGTCCTCGAAGTCCGTCCACAGCCATCCGTCCTCGGTGCGCAGCAGATTGCCGGGGTGGGCGTCGCCGTGCAGCGGGTGGCGCGGCCCGGGACAGTGGCGGATCGCTTCGCCGAGGTCGTCGGCGTCACCGCGCAGTCGAGCGAGGGTGCCGGCGTCGAGCTCGCTGTCGGCGGAGAGCACCTCGAGGAGGCGATGCACCTCGGCGAGCGGCACATCGCTCGGCAGTCCCGGCCGTTCGGCGTTCGCCGGGCTGGGTGGGAAGGCCCGGATGGCGGTATGCAAGCGGGCGAGCGACCGTCCCACGGTGGCGGGAGACGGAACGGCGCCCGGATCGTGACGGACGTAACGCCAGAAGGTCACCGTCCTTCGGCCCACCCGATGGGGCCCTGCGGGCGGGTCCGTGGAGGGTGGGACGACCGGCACGCCCCGTGCCGCGAGGAAGGCGGCGAGGTCGACATCGCGGGCCAGCGCCAGGCCGGGATCGGGCCGGGCGACGGTCGTCAGCCGCGGTGTACGGGCGACCAGATCACCCATCCTCACCAGCACGTTCGCCCCAGTCGAGAGCACGGCCGGACTCCCGGTGGGCACCCCGTGCCGACGGGCCGCGGCGGTGGTCGCGGCGACGCACTCGGCCACCGTCGGAACCACCGCGACAGCCGCCATGGCGTGATCTTCCCAGCCGGTGCGTAGCGCCGAAACCGGCGACGGCTACGATCTGTCGTAGCCAACGTGGGTCCCCGCCCGTGGCGCAGCAAGGATCGGGGTTTGAAGTGCAGGAGGCAGGAGTGACGGCCGTAGCCCCCCAGCCGATCGCGACGCGCCCATACCCGTCGCAGAAGTCGGCAAAGGGTTCGTACCTGCTGAGTATGTTCCGCACGACGGATCACAAGCAGATCGGCATCATGTACATCGTCACCTGCTTCGCCTTCTTCATGATCGGCGGAGCGATGGCGATGCTGATCCGAACCGAGCTTGCTCAGCCGGGTCAGCAGTTCCTGTCCCAGGAGCAGTACAACCAGCTGTTCACCATGCACGGCACGGTGATGCTGCTGTTCTACGCGACGCCGATCGTGTTCGGCTTCGCGAACTTCATCCTCCCGCTGCAGATCGGATCGCCCGACGTGGCGTTCCCGCGGTTGAACGCCTTCTCGTACTGGCTGTTCTCGTTCGGCAGCCTGATCGCGCTGGCGGGCTTCATGACGCCGGGTGGCGCCGCTGACTTCGGGTGGTTCGCCTACACGCCGTTGTCGGATGCGATCCACTCCCCGGGTGTGGGTGCGGACCTGTGGGTGTCCGGTCTGATCGTGTCGGGTCTGGGCACGATTCTCGGTGCGGTCAACATGATCACCACGATCGTCTGCCTGCGCGCCCCCGGCATGACGATGTGGCGGATGCCGATCTTCACCTGGAACATCCTGGTCACCAGCATCCTGGTGCTGATCGCCTTCCCCATCCTCACCGCTGCGCTGGCGGGCCTCATGGCCGACAGGCTGATCGGCGCTCACGTGTTCGACCCCGCCAACGGTGGCGTGATCCTGTGGCAGCACCTGTTCTGGTTCTTCGGCCATCCCGAGGTCTACATCGTCGCGCTGCCGTTCTTCGGCATCGTGTCCGAGATCTTCCCGGTCTTCAGCCGCAAGCCGATCTTCGGCTACAAGGGGCTCGTGCTGGCGACGCTGGCGATCGCCGCCCTGTCGGTGTCCGTGTGGGCGCACCACATGTACGCGACCGGCTCGGTGCTGCTGCCGTTCTTCGCCTTCATGACGTTCCTCATCGCCGTTCCGACCGGTGTGAAGTTCTTCAACTGGATCGGCACGATGTGGAAGGGCTCGATCACGTTCGAGACGCCGATGCTGTTCTCGGCGGGCTTCCTCGTGACGTTCCTCTTCGGCGGTCTGACCGGTGTTCTGCTGGCCGCGCCCGCCATCGACTTCCACGTCTCGGACAGCTACTTCGTCGTCGCGCACTTCCACTACGTGCTCTACGGCACGATCGTGTTCGCCACGTTCGCCGGCATCTACTTCTGGTTCCCGAAGATGACCGGCCGGATGATGGACGAGAAGCTCGGAAAGCTGCACTTCTGGCTGACGTTCATCGGCTTCCACGGCACGTTCCTCGTCCAGCACTGGCTGGGCGCCGAGGGCATGCCGCGGCGTTACGCCGACTACCTGGTCTCGGACGGCTTCACGACGCTGAACACGATCTCCACGATCGGTGCCTACGTGCTCGGTGCCTCGACGCTGCCGTTCATCTGGAACGTCTTCAAGAGCTACCGGTTCGGCGAGATCGTGAACGTCGACGACCCGTGGGGCTACGGCAACTCGCTCGAGTGGGCCACCTCGTGCCCGCCGCCGCGGCACAACTTCACGGAGCTGCCGCGGATCCGTTCCGAGCGCCCCGCGTTCGAGCTGCACTACCCGCACATGATCGAGCGGCTCCACAAGGAAGGCCACATCTCGTTCACGGGTAAGCAGATCGACAACCCACATGCCAAGGACGCACCGTCGCAGGTCCTCACGAGGGCGGCGATGCCGGGAGAACACGACAAGGACAACGCGAGCGAACAGTGAGTAGTACCAGCACCCCCGTCCTGATCACCGCCACCGGTCCCGACAAGCCGGGCGTCTCGTCCGTCCTGTTCGCGGCCCTCACGGCGCACGGCGTCGAGGTCGTCGACGTCGAGCAGGTGGTGATCAGAGGACAGCTGGTGCTGGGCGTGCTCGTCGGGGTCGAGAGCGACCCCGAGGCGTTGCAGGAGGCCGTCGAACAGGCGATGGCCACCGTGTCGATGTCGGTGGACGTGCGCATCGGTGACGCCATCGGCACCGACCCGTTCGCCCCGGGCCGGCAGGAGTCGACGCACGTCATGACCCTGCTGGGCCGGCCGGTGACGGCCCGGTCGATCTACGCGGTGGCGGGCAAGCTCGCGTCCGTGCACGCCAACATCGACGGCATCCGCAGCATCGCCGACTACCCGGTGACGGGGCTCGAGGTGGAGCTGTCGGTCGAGAAGGACACCCCGGAGGCCGACGCCGAGCTGCGGTCGATCCTGGCCGACTTCGCCAACCGCGGCGGACTCGACGTCTCGATCCAGCGCGCAGGTCTGTCGCGGCGGGCGAAGCGGCTCGTGGTGTTCGACGTCGACTCGACCCTCATCCAGGGCGAGGTCATCGAGATGCTCGCGGCGCACGTCGGGGTCGAACCGCAGGTGCGGGAGATCACCGAGGCCGCCATGCGCGGCGAGATCAACTTCACCGAGTCGCTCGAACGACGCGTGGCGCTGCTCGAGGGGCTTCCCGAGTCGGCCATGGACGAGGTCGCCGACGCCATCGAACTGACGCCGGGTGCGCGGACCACGATCCGCACGCTCAAGCGACTCGGTTTCCAGTGCGGTGTCGTGTCCGGCGGGTTCATGCGGATCATCGACCGTCTCGTCGACGAACTGGGCCTGGACTTCGCCGCGGCCAACGAGCTCGAGGTGGTGGACGGCAAGCTGACCGGACGCGTGGTCGGCGAGGTCGTGGACCGCCCCGGCAAAGCCAAGGCGCTGCGGCGCTTCTCCGAGGAGTTCGGCATCCCGGTGCAGCAGTGCGTGGCGGTCGGCGACGGGGCCAACGACATCGACATGCTCTCTGCCGCGGGCATGGGCATCGCGTTCAACGCCAAGCCCGCGCTGCGCGAAGTGGCCGACGCCGCGCTGTCGTACCCGTACCTCGACGCCATCCTGTTCATGCTCGGCGTCACCCGTAACGAGGTCGAGGCCGCCGACGCGGCCGACGGCATGCCGCTCGTCCGGCCGTGACCGACCTGCTGGCCCCACTGGCGGCGCGGTACGCGTCGTGGCTCGGCCTGCCTGCGGAGGCCACGGCGGTGGTCGAGACCGATCCCGCCGAGGTCCGAGCCATGCCGGTCGTTCTTCGCCTGGAGAAGGCGACACCGCCGGAGCGCACGCCGCTGCTCGAGGCCGCCGCGACGGCCGCGCTCGCGGTGTGCCTGGACCAGCGGTGTGAACCCGGCGGGCCGTGGCACGAACCGATGCGCGATTGGCTCGCGGGGCACATCCGCAAGGTGTCGCGGCGTGCGCGTGGTGCGCACTGGGACGCCGTGCAGGAGCTGCCGGGGATCACCGTCGACCACGGCGGCGCCCAGGTGCGGGCGTTGCTGCCGGGCCGGGTCGCCGACCTGCCCAAGGAGGTCACGCGGCTGCAGGTGTCCGGTACGGACCTGCCCGCCGACGAACCCGGCTCCGCTCCCGACGACGTGCCGCTGCTGTTGCTCAACCCCGAGGTGCCCATGACGGCAGGCAAGTCGGCCGCCCAGGTGGGACACGGCACGATGCTGCTGGCCTCCGTGCTCGACGCGGCGGAGGTGGAGCGCTGGCGGCAGCGGGGCTTCGCGTGCGCCGTCCGGGAGGCGACTCCGCAGCAGTGGGCCGAGCTCGCTCCCGGCGACGATCCGGAGCAGGCGTGGCGCGACCACGGCGTCATCGCCGTCCGCGACGCGGGCTTCACCGAGATCGCCCCCGGCACCATCACCGTGCTCGCCCAGAAACGGGGCCTCTGAAACGCGCGCTCGGAACGCCGGCAGCGTGAAACGCGCCCTCTGAACACTTGTGCCCGGCGCGGGTTTGCCGTTCCGGCAACGACAGTCGCGCGCACGGGACCGTCCGTGGCAGCGTCGCACCCGTGGAACAGGCCTTCGACCGTGACTTCTGGGAACGCCGCTGGGACCAGGTGGTGCGCGAGCATCCCGAGGTCGTGGCGACCCGACCGCCCAACGGCCACCTGACCTCCGAGGTCGGCGAGCTGGAGCCGGGACGCGCGCTCGACGCCGGATGCGGCCACGGTGGTGAGGCGCTCTGGCTGGCCGCGGGCGGATGGCGGGTGGACGCCGTCGACTTCTCCCCGACGGCCCTGCAGGCCGGCCGCTCGGCGGGGCTCGAACTCGGGGCCGACGTCGCCGACCGGATCGCCTGGATCGAGGCCGACCTCGGCCGATGGTCGCCCCCGCCGCAACACTACGACCTGGTGGCGTGCCTGTACGTGCACATCGCCGGGTCGGTGGCCGAGTTCGTCACCCGGCTGGCCCGCGGTGTTGCGCCGGGCGGAACGCTGTTGCTCGTCGGACACCGGCCGATCGACCCGGAGACGGGTGCGGACACTCCGGCTGCCGGACAGGTGCAGGTGTCCGTGGGGGAGGCCGTCCAAGCCATCAGGGCACTCGAGGCGGCCGGTGGCTGGCGGATCGATGTCGCCGAGGAGCGCAGACGCGCGGGCGAGGGCAGCGGTGTCGACGCGGTGATCCGCGCCGTGGCGCCGGACCGGCCGTCGGCTCAGGCCGAGCCTTCGCCCGCCTTCCACACGACGTAGGCCTGGTCGGCGTCGGTGGTCATGGCCTCGACGAACGTCTCGTGGTCGAACCCGGGAAGGGTCTGCAGCCGTTCGATCAGCGCGTCGGCGGCGGGGTCGCCGCTCGGCACGGCGGTGCCGGTGCCGTCGGCTGCGGCGAGCATCAGGAAGACGTCTTCGTCCGACAGCCCCTCGGGGATCACGCGGACGACCACGGCGGCGAGGTCGTCCCAGTCGACGCGCTCCTCGGTGCCGTCGGCCAGCTGCCTGCGAACCCCGGTGTCGTCGACGCTGATGGCACGGGAATGGGCTGTGGAGGAATCGGGGGACACGAACTCTCCCTTGGGTTCGGAGTTGTCGTTCACCGTAACGCGGTCTTGTCGGCGGACGGTCCGGGGGCGGCGGCGTCGAGTCGTTTGAGCGCCTCACGTGCGACGGACGGATCCTGCGTGGGCCAGAACGGCGGGATGGACGCGCGGAGGAAGCCGCCGTAGCGCGCCTTGGCCAGACGCGAGTCGAGCACGGCCACGACACCGCGGTCGCCCGACGAACGGTGCAGCCTGCCCGCGCCCTGGGCGAGCAGCAGCGCAGCGTGCGTCGCGGCGACGGTGAGGAATCCGTTGCCCCCACGTGCTTCCACCGCGCGTTGCCTGGCCGAGGCCACGGGATCGTCGGGGCGCGGGAAGGGCAGCCGGTCGACGATCACCAGCTGCAGCGACGGGCCGGGGACGTCGACCCCCTGCCACAGCGACAGCGTCCCGAACAGGCACGTGCGGGGTTCGTCGGCGAACCTGCTCACGAGGGTGGACGTCGAGTCGTCGCCCTGGCAGAGGATCTCGTAGGGCAGACGTTCACGCAGCTCCTCCGCGGCCTTCTTCGCCGCACGCATCGACGAGAACAGCCCGAGCGTGCGCCCGCCCGCGGCACCGATGAGCTCGGCGATCTCGTCCAGTGTGGCGTCGCCGAGGCCGTCGCGTCCCGGTGGAGGCAGGTGGCTCGCGACGTACAGGATGCCGTTGCGGCCGTAGTCGAACGGCGATCCCACGTCGAGGCCGCTCCATCGCAGGCCGTCGTGAGCGCCTGCCTCACCCTCGGCGGGGGCGGGCTTGTCGGTGGCGGTGCCCTCGTCGACGGGCGTCGGTGTCGGCTCGGCGGGCAGGCCCCACTGGCGGGCCAGCGTGTCGAAACGGCCGCCGAGGGCCAGCGTCGCCGACGTCAGCACCGTGGTCGACCGTGCGAACACGCGCTCGCGCAGCAGTCCGCCCACGGTGAGCGGTGCGACGTGCAACGACGGCGGGCGCGGCGACGACGAGTACGTGTCGTTGGAGACCCACACGACGTCCGGACGGTTGGCCTGGTCGGCGTCGAACGCGTCGAGCAGGCGCACCGCGGTGTCGTGGATCTCCTCCACGGCCGACCGGGCGAGCTTGCGGGCCGTGGCCTCCTCGACGTCCTCCTTGCGGTCGTTGCCGAGCGCGGTGAGGCATGCGTGGGCGGCGTCGCGGACGACCCGCACGGCGCCGCCGAGTGCCTGGGGCAGGGTGTCGAGCCGTCCGGCGGGGGCGTCCTCGAGCACCATTGCCAGGCCCTCACCCGCTTCGAGGAGCCGGTCGGAGGTGTCGGCGTCGATGATGCGCCCGCAGCGCCGCGTGGCCGACGAGATCGCCGCGGCCGTGAGCTCCGCGGTGGCGGCCGAGGTGACGCGGTCGACCAGTTCGTGGGCCTCGTCGATGACCACGACGTCGTGCTCGGGTAGCACGCGTTGTTCCTGCAGCGCGTCGATCGCCAGCAGGGCGTGGTTGGTGACGACGACGTCGACCCGTCCCGCGTCGGCGCGGGCCTTCTCGGCGAAGCAGTCGTCGCCGACGGGACACCGCGCGGCGCCCAGGCATTCGCGGGCGCTCACCGACACCTGCCGCCAGGCCTGTTCGGAGACGCCGGGGACGAGCTCGGTGCGGTCGCCGGTCTCGGTCTCCGACGACCACTCGTGCAAGCGTTTCACCTCCCGGCCGATACGGGAGACGGTGAACGCGTCGAACAGCCCGCCCTCGTCGGGCTCCTCGGGTGCGCCCGAGTGCACGCGGTGCATGCACAGGTAGTTGCGCCTGCCCTTCAGGATGGCGAACGTCGGTTCCCGGCCGAGCGGCTTCTTCAGCGCCTTGGCGAGCCGGGGCAGATCGCGGTCGACGAGCTGGTTCTGCAGGGCGATCGTCGCCGTCGACACCACGACCGTCGTGTGCTGCTCGACGGCGTGCCGGATCGCGGGCACGAGGTAGGCGAGCGACTTGCCGGTGCCCGTGCCGGCCTGCACCGCCAGGTGCTCGCCCGTGCGAATCGACCGGGCCACGGCCTCGGCCATACGGACCTGGCCCTCGCGTTCAGTGCCGCCGACCGCGTCGACGGCGTCGGTGAGCAGCTCACGGACGCCGGGAAGTTCGCGGGCCTTCTGCAGGGTGCTGATCTCGGCGGGCACGGTGCTCCACCCTAGCCGGGGGCACCGTCGAAACCGGGCGAGACCGGCCGGTCACACGGCCGGGTGGTGTGCGGTGCGGTGGGTCAGGCGTCCGCGCACGCCTGCCGATGTCGGGGGAGACCTCGACTCGGGAGGAGGCCACATGGCCCACACGTTCCGCACCGGACGAGCAGTACGGATGTCGACGGCGACCGCCGCGGCCGCACTGGTGCTCACCGCAGCCGCACCGGCCGCGCAGGCCCAGGACGAGCAGCCCGCGTCGTCGGGCTCGGTGGGTCTGGTCGACGTGGTGCAGGACGGAACCGAGATCAGGGTCGGCCCGATCGCCGCCTGCGACGCCGACGACAAGCCCGCCAACAGCACGCCGGGCATCGAGGTCGGGGACGGCGATCTCGCCACCTACGGCCGCGGCGAGTCGACGTGTGACCGCACCGACGGCGTGGCCACGACGAAGGTGTCGGGGGAGCGCTTCTCGACGTCGGTGCTGGAGGAGTACGGCGGACCGGAGATCCGGGTGCGGTCGTTCGGCGCCGAGTGCCGCACGACGGAGAACGGGAGCGCCTCGTCGATGGAGCTGTCCGGGGTCAGCGGGTTCGACCTGCCCGAGGAGATCCCGCCGAACCACGAGGTGCTGATCCCCGGGGCGGACGCCGACGCCCCGCCGCTGGCGAAGGTCGTGCTCAACGAGTTCACCGCGCCGGACCCACCCGACGGCAGCCTGGAGATGTCGGCCGTGCGCATCGAACTGTTCCCCGAGGGCGGTCCCGTCACCGGCGACATCCGCCTCGGCCTGGCCGCCTGCGACCCCTACGGCACCTGACCGTCAGTGCTCCCGAGGGCCCCATGGTTGCGTTCAACGCAACCATGGGGCCCTCGGGAGCTTTTGAGGCTTGACGGGAGCAGCGCTCGGGGTTACGAGGCGGGGGTGCGGGTCAGGCGGTGTTGCCGTGGCAGGTCGATGAGGTCGGTGCGCTCGGGCAGGCTGTCGGCCGCGCCGGGCACCGACATCGCGGCCGCCCGGCACGCCGCCGCCGTGCGCACCCTGCGGTCGGCGGGTGCGCCCGCGAGCAGGTCGGCCAGGTACCCGGCGATGAACGCCTCGTCGGTGCCGTCGGCGTCGATCTCGTGCACCGGGTAGGCGGGCACGTCGTAGCGGGCGCCCGAGATCTCCGCGACGGCACCGCGCGGTCCCTGGGTCACGATCACCTCGTCGGGGCCGAGCTTCGCGAGTTCCGTGGTGAGCGCCTCGGCGTCGCCGTCGAAGCCGAGCAGCCGCGCCTCGTCGGTGCGCGCGAACACGATGTCGGCGTGGGCGAGCAGTTCCAGCAGGGTGTCCCTGGCGTCCTCGTCGTGCCACAACGCGGGCCGGTGGTCGAGTGCCAGCGACACGGGAACGCCGGCGTCGGTGGCGATCTCGGCGGCGGTGAACGTGGCCTCGTCGGCCGATTCCGACAACGCCGCCGTGCTGCCGGACAGGTGCAGCACGCCCGCCGCGGCGATCAGATCCTCGCGCAGGTCCTCGGGCGCGAGCCGCGGGCCTGCGCTGCCGTTGCGGTAGAACGCCGCTCTGCTGGCGTCACGGGAACGGAAATCGCGCAGCACGAGGCCCGTCGGTGCCTGTCGGTCGGTGATGGCCGCCGACGTGTCGACGCCCTCCTCCCGCAGCCGCGTCAGCACGAGGGCACCGGGTTCGTCGGCTCCGATGCGCCCCATCCACGTGGCGGGCGCGCCGAGCCGGGACACCCCGACGGCCACGGTCGCTTCGGCACCGGCGATGCCGACGTCCACGGTCGTGGCGTGCCGGAGCTTGCCGGAGGAGGTGCGGAAGGACGCCAGCGCCTCGCCGAACGTCACCAGGCCAGCGCTCACGCGCCGACCCGCGGGGTCCCGTCGACGGTGACGCCTGCGGCGGCCAGGTCGGCCAGCGCCTTGTCGGTCGTGGCCTGCGAACCGCACGCGGTCAGCTCGGACAGCACCCGCACGGTGAACCCCGCCGCCGCGGCGTCGAGAGCGGTGGCGCGCACGCAGAAGTCGAAGGCGATGCCGACGACGTCGACCGCGGTCACCCCGCGGGCACGCAACCAGTCCGGCAACGGCTCACCGGCGTCGGTCGCGGACTCGAACCCCGAGTAACCGTCGCTGTACTGGCCCTTCGAGAACACGGCCTGCACCGGCCCGACGTCGAGCGCCGGGTGGAAGCTCGCGCCCGGCAGACCGGCCTCGCAGTGCCGGGGCCACGACGTCACGAAGTCCGGTTCCTCGCTGAAGTGCGAGCCGGGGTCGATGTGGTAATCGCGGGTCGCGGCGATGTGCTCGTAGGTGCCCCGGCGCATCAGCTCGGTCACGCCGGCCGCGACGGCCGCCCCGCCGTCGATGGCGAGCGAACCGCCCTCGCAGAAGTCGTTCTGGACGTCCACGACGATCAGTGCGGTACTCATCGGATTCCCGCCTTCCTTCACGTTGGGAGCAGCAGCGTTGGGACCAGAGACGTTGGGACCAGAGACGGTGGGAGGCAGGCGGCCCTCAGAGGAACGTCGTCGGGATGGCCGGCTCGCCCTGGGAGAGCTTGAGTCCTTCCCACGGCAGGCTCACCATGCCGCGGCGCAGGCGTGTGCGGGCGTCCTCCAGTGTGGGCAGATCCGCCACGGCCTTGCCGTCCCGCATCAGGGCGATCGGCAGCACGCGGTCGTGCTCACCGAGCTCGGGCGGGTTGTCGGCGGGGTGCACGACCTCCTCGAGCGCGGTGCCGGTGCCCTTGTGCCTGCGCACCGCCGATTTGCGGCCCCCGCGTGAGGCCTTGTCCTCGCTGCGCTTGGCGACGGGCCTGCCGTCCACCTCGACGAGTTTGTACACCATGCTGGCCGTCGGCGCGCCCGATCCGGTGACGACCGAGGTGCCGACGCCGTACGCGTCGACCGGTTCGGCCCGCAGCGCGGCGATCGCGTGCTCGTCGAGGTCGCCGGAGACGACGATCCGGGTGTCCTTCGCGCCGAGCTGGTCGAGCTGTTCCCGTGCCTTGCGGGCCAGGACGCCGACGTCGCCGGAGTCGATGCGGATGGCGCCGAGTTCGGGGCCGGCCACGCGCACCGCCGTCTCGATGCCGCGGGAGATGTCGTAGGTGTCCACCAGCAGTGTCGTGTCGGTGCCGACCTTGGCGACCTGCGAGCGGAAGGCGGCTTCCTCGCTGTCGTGCAGCAGGATGAAGGCGTGCGCCGTGGTGCCCCGCGTGGGAATGCCGTAGCGCCTGCCTGCCTCGAGGTTCGAGGTGGTGGCGAAGCCGGCGAGGTAGGCCGCGCGGGCGGCCGCCACGGCGGCCTGCTCGTGCGTGCGGCGTCCGCCCATCTCGATGATCGGCCTGCCCGACGCCGCGCCCGACATGCGCGCGGCCGCGGAGGCGACTGCCGTGTCGTGGTTGAGGATCGACAGGATCAGCGTCTCCAGCACCACCGCCTCGGCGAAGCTGCCGCGGACGGTCATGATGGGTGAGCCGGGGAAGTACAGCTCGCCCTCGGGATAGCCGTCGATCTGGCCGGAGAAGCGGTAGTCGGCCAGCCACGCGAGGGTGTCCTGGTCGACGACGGCGGTCTGCTCGAGCTGGGCAAGTTCGGAGTCGCCGAAGCGGAAGTCGGCGATCGCCTCGAGCACCCTCGCGGTGCCCGCCACGACGCCGTAGCGCCGTCCGGCCGGCAACCTGCGGGCGAACACCTCGAACACGCACTCCCGGTCCGCCGAACCGTCGGCGAGCGCGCTGCCGAGCATCGTCAGCTCGTAGTGGTCGGTCAGCAGAGCCGTGCTGGTGCCGATCTGTTCCATGGACATGAACCTATCTGCGCTGTGCGCCGCGCCGCCGTGGCGGGTGCCGAGGGATCGGGCCGATTGTGCCGGATCCGGCGGACCGTGTCGGCCGCTTCGCCGCTGCGGCTCGTGTGCGGGGCCGGGCGCGGGGCTGTGCGCAGTCGCGTCGCCCGCGGAGTTGCGGGGTTCAGGATCGGCGGTTACGGGGGCGTGACAACATGGAGGGCATGACGACGCCGGTCGAGGCCGAACAGACACTCGGCGAGGGCACCAGCGCCGAGGACAAGCCGTGGCAGACCATCGTGTGGAACGACCCGGTCAACCTGATGTCGTACGTGACGTACGTGTTCCAGAAGCTGTTCGGGTACAGCCGTGACCACGCGACGAAGCTGATGCTCGACGTCCACCACAAGGGCAGGGCCATCGTCACCTCGGGCAGCAAGGAAAAGGTCGAGGGCGACGTCGCGAAACTGCACGCGGCGGGCCTGTGGGCCACGATGGAGCAGGCGTGAAGGGCTGGCGCCGCAAGGGCGGCCGCGTACTCGCGGGATTCGAACAGCAGGAGGCCGCGGTGCTGCGCGGCCTGGTCAGTCAGGTCGACGACATGCTCAGGGCTCGCGCGGAGGAGACGCCGCAGGACGAGCTCTCCGAGCTGACCGGCATCAAGACGGGGCCGTCCGAGGGCCCGAACGACCCGGTGCTGTCCCGGTTGCTGCCCGACTTCCACAAGCTCGACCCGGATCACCCCTCGCAGGAGGACGTCGACTCGGCGGCCGCCCTGCGGTCGCTGCACGAGCCGCAGGTGCTGGACGCCAAGCTGGGCGTGGCCGCGGAACTGCTCAACTCCTTGCCGCCGGAGGGCGGCAACGTCAAGCTCACCTACGAGCAGGCCGACGCGTGGGTGTCCGCGCTGAACGACGTGCGGCTCGCCCTGGGTACGGCGCTCGACGTGAACGACGAGACGCCCGACGAACTGCCCGAGGACGATCCCCGTGCGTCGCATCTCGGCATCTATCACTGGCTGACCTGGGTACAGGAAAGCCTGGTGCAGGCCCTCACCGAGTAGCCGGCCCGCAGCGGGCGGCCCAGCGCAGAGGAGGTCGGCGATGCCGGGCGAGTTCAACGCGATCACGGACGTGCCCGGGGTGCTCGTCGGCCACCATCATCGGCTCGGGCGGGGCTGGGCGACCGGCGCGACGGTCGTGCTCGTGCCGGGACGGGCCGTGGGCGCGGTCGACCAGCGTGGCGGCGCGCCGGGTACGCGCGAGACCGACCTGCTGGCGCCGGAGAACCTCGTCCAGCGCGTGGATGCCGTCTGTCTGTCCGGTGGCAGTGCCTACGGACTGGCCGCCGCCGACGGTGTCGTCCGCTGGCTGGGGGAGCGGCAGCGAGGGTTTCCGGTGGGCACCCGCCCGTTCGAGGTGGTGCCGATCGTGCCCGCGGCGGTCGTGTTCGACCTGCCACGCAGTGACTGGGGCAACCGCCCGGACGCCGCGTTCGGCTACGCCGCCTGCGGCGTGGCCACCGCGGGTCCCGTCGCGCAGGGCACCGTTGGCGCCGGGACGGGCGCCCAGGTCGGTTCCCTGAAGGGCGGTGTCGGTACCGCCAGTGAGCGGGTCGGCGAGCACACCGTCGGCGCGCTGGCCGTCGTGAACGCCTCGGGCGAGGCCGTCCGCCTCGACACCGGTGAGCCCTTCGGCGCCGACCACGAGGTGGACGGCGAGTTCGGCGTGGCGCGGTGGCCACGCCGCGCCGGAGACCTCCCGGACCCGGGCGCGAAGGACCTGAACACGACGATCGGCGTCGTCGCCACGGACGCCGACCTGTCGAAGGCGGAGGCGCGCAGGCTCGCGGTGGCCGCGCAGGACGGGCTGGCCCGCGCCGTGCGGCCAGCGCACACGATGTACGACGGCGACACCGTCTTTGCGCTGGCCACCGGTGGCAGGCCGCTGGCGCAGCAGCCAGGCAGACTCGGCGGGGACGACGAGGCGGGGCGGGCCGCCGCCCTCGACGGGCTCTGCTCCGCGGCGGCCAGGGTGTTCACGCGGGCGATGGTCCACGGGGTGCTTTCGGCGACCTCGGCGGCGGGCCTGCGCGCCTACCGCGACGTCTGGCCGGAGGCCTTCGAGGACTGATCCGCCAGGTGGGAGGCATGCGACACAGTGCCCGTCTCACACTGTGAACGCGCTTTATTCAGCCAGTAAGATAGTGATCGTGCTTCGGATCCGCCGTGACCACGTCGACGCGATCGTCGCCCACGCCCGTCGGGACCACCCCGACGAGGCCTGCGGCGTCATCGCGGGACCGGACGATGGCAGTGACACGCCTGAGCGCTACATCCCCATGGTCAACGCGGCGCGTTCGCCGACGTTCTACGAATTCGGCTCCGGCGACCTGCTGAAGCTGTACCGCGAGATGGCCGCCAACGACGAGACACCCGTCGTGATCTACCACTCGCACACGGCCACCGAGGCGTATCCGTCGCGCACGGACATCAAGTTCGCCCAGGAGCCCTTCGCGCACTACGTGCTGGTGTCCACCCGGGCCGACGACGTCGCCGAGTTCCGGTCGTACCGGATCGTCGACGGCGAGGTCACGGAGGAGCCGGTCGAGATCGTCGGTGAGCCCACGGCCGAGAGCGCGGCCGTCCGGCTCAACCCGGACGTCGCACCGGACACTGCGCCCGTCGAGTCGTACATGTTCGCCAACACCGGCAACGACGACATCCCCGACGCGTAGTTACTCCCCGGCGTAGCCCGGGTCACACGTGGAATTTTCCCGCGTGCTCATACGTCTGTCCTCATCGACAAGCCATTCTGCGGAGGTAACCCATGGCCGTGACCGTGTCCATCCCGACGATCCTGCGTACGCACACCGGCGGCGAGAAGTCGGTCGAAGCGTCCGGCAAGACGGTCGCCGAGGTGATCGACGACGTCGAGTCGCGCCACAGCGGTCTGAAGGACCGTCTGGTGAAGGACGAGAAGCTGCACCGGTTCGTCAACGTCTACGTCAACGACGAGGACGTCCGTTTCGCCGGCGGCCTCGAGGCCGACGTCAAGGACGGCGACACCGTGACGATCCTGCCCGCCGTCGCCGGCGGTATGCGCTGATCATGGCCCGCTACGAGTCCTTGATCGACACGCTGGGTGGCACGCCGCTCGTCGGTCTGCCGCGCCTGTCCCCTTCGGACGACGTCCGGTTGTGGGCGAAGCTCGAGGACCGCAACCCGACCGGGTCGATCAAGGACCGTCCGGCGCTCAAGATGATCGAGGCCGCCGAGAAGGACGGCTCGTTGCGTCCCGGTGCCACGATCCTCGAGCCGACGTCGGGCAACACCGGCATCTCGCTGGCCATGGCCGCCAAGCTCAAGGGCTACGGCCTGGTGTGCGTCATGCCGGAGAACACGTCCGCCGAGCGCAAGCAGCTGCTGCAGGCCTACGGCGCGCGGATCATCTTCTCCGAGGCCGCGGGCGGGTCGAACGAGGCCGTCCGCAAGGCCAAGGAGTTGGCGAAGCTCAACTCGGACTGGGTGATGCTGTACCAGTACGGCAACCCGGCCAACATCGCCGCGCACTACGAGGGCACCGGCCCCGAGCTGCTGGCCGACCTGCCGTCGATCACGCACTTCGTCGGCGGACTCGGCACGACGGGCACGCTCGTCGGCGTCGGGCGCTACATGACCGAGCACAAGCCGGACGTGCAGATCGTCGCCGCCGAGCCGCGGTACGGCGAGCTGGTCTACGGACTGCGCAACCTCGACGAGGGCTTCGTTCCCGAGCTCTACGACCCGGACGTGCTCAGCGGCCGGTACTCCGTCGGCGCCTACGACGCGTTGCGGCGGACCCGCCAGCTGCTCGAGCAGGAGGGCATCTTCGCCGGCATCTCGACCGGCGCCGTGCTGCACGCGGCGTTGGGGCTGGCGGAGAAGGCCATCGCCAAGGGACAGTCGGCCGACATCGCGTTCGTCGTCGCCGACGCCGGGTGGAAGTACCTGTCCACCGGCGCCTACAGCGGCTCGCTCGACGAGGCGGCCGAACGGCTCGACGGTCAGCTCTGGGCGTAGTACCGCCCCACGACACGACTGTGGCTCCATCGGACATCCGGTGGGGCCACAGTCGTGTTCGGTCCCGGCCGGTCAGTCCCTGACGGCCGGGTTGCGCGGGTGGTCCATGCGGACGACGACGTCCGCGGTGTCGGCGGGGGAGACCTCGCGGTCGTAGCGCTCGTACGCGGGCAGTGCCCAGTGCTGGTCCGCGGGCAGCGTGCGCCGCAGGGCGGCCTGCGTCAGCCACAGATGCACGGTCAGGTCGAACGGCAGGCCCGTGCCGAGCAGCAGTTCGCCGTCGACGAGCACGACACCGCCTTCGGGCACCGGCACGCGCGCACGCCGGTAGGCGCGGTCGGCCTCGGCGTCCCAGAGCGCGGGCAGCACCTCGCCGGTTCCGCCGGGACGTATCGGGTCGAGCACTTCGCGGCGCAGGGCTCCGACGTCGAGCCAGTCGTCGTAGCGGGTGTCGGGGTCGTGGCGGCCGCGTTCGAAGCGCAACGACGCGGGCCGCAGGAAGTCCCACGCCGAGACCCGCAGTGCCTCCCGCCCCGCCACGCGCAGCGGGTCGACGAGCGCGTCGGCCAGTCCGGCCGGATCGGCGGCACCCGCTGCACCGTCGACCGCTACCGCGAGGCGCCGGTCGGTGGGCGAGGCTGCGATCCGTTCGACGATTTCGGTCACGAGCCGGTCGAACGAGATGGGCCGGAAACGCACGGCGGCGATCCTACGGACCCACTGCAACGACACCACGCAACACGGGCCCCGGAATGCGCAGCACGGGCCCCGGAAGGCGCAACACGGGCCCCGGAATGCGCAACACGGGCCCCGGAGGGCGCAACACGGTGGCGGGGATTTCAGGGTCATCACTGAGGTCGGCGGGGCCGCGCCGCCGTAATCTGGACCCGTGAGCATGCAGCCCGTTCCCACGCCCGGTGCGGGGCCGTCGAAGCCCGGCCGCCCCGCCAGCAAACGCGTCCTGCCGCCGAATCCGACGGCCGCGGCGATCGTGGCGCTGTCGTTCACCGCACTGCTGTACCTCGTCGAACTGATCGACGTGATCCTCCCGATGAACCTCGACAACGGCGGCATCGTGGCGCGTTCGCTGTCGGGTCTCGACGGCATCGCGTGGGCGCCGCTGCTGCACGCCGGGTGGCCGCACCTGCTGGCCAACACGGTTCCCGTGCTGGTGTTCGCGTTCCTCGCCATGGCGCGCGGCATCGGGCCGTGGATCGCGGTGACCGTGACGATCTGGCTCGTCGGCGGCATCGGTGTGTGGCTGACCGGACCGTCGGACGCGCACACCGTCGGCGCGTCCGGGCTCGCGTTCGGCTGGCTGGCGTTCCTGTTGGTGCGCGGCCTGTTCAACCGCAGTTTCGCCCAGTTGGCGGTGGCCGCGGTATTGCTGGCCGTGTGGGGCGGCATGTTGTGGGGCGTGCTTCCGGGACAGGCCGGAATCTCGTGGCAGGGCCACCTGTTCGGCGCGCTCGGCGGTGTGCTGGCCGCATGGCTCACGGCCAAGTCCGACCGCAAGGACCCCTCGCCCGTCTGAGGATCCCGGCCGCGAACCCGGCGCACGTGGTCGGAAACCCGCGCGTCGCGGCGACGTAGGCTGCAGGCGTGAGCGCTCCGATCGGAATCTTCGACTCCGGGGTCGGCGGGCTGACCGTCGCCCGCGCGATCGCCGACCAGCTGCCGGCCGAGAGCCTGCGCTACGTCGGTGACACCGCCAACGCCCCGTACGGACCACTGCCGATCGCCACGGCCCGCGAGTACGCGCTGCGCGCCCTCGACGGCCTCGTGGCCGACGGGGTCAAGGCACTCGTCATCGCGTGCAACACGGCGTCGGCAGCCTGCCTGCGGGACGCGCGGGAGCGCTACGACATCCCGGTCGTCGAGGTCGTGCTGCCCGCCGTGCGGCGTGCCGTCGCCACGACCCGCAACGGCCGGGTCGGCATGATCGGCACCGAGGGCACGGTCCGTTCGCACGCCTACGAGGACGCGTTCGCCGCCGCCACCGACGTGCAGCTCACCAGCGTGGCCTGTCCGCGGTTCGTCGACTTCGTCGAGCGCGGCATCACCTCGGGCAGGCAGGTGCTGGGGCTGGCGCAGGGCTACCTCGAGCCGCTCGCGCGCGCAGGCGTCGACACGCTGATCCTCGGATGCACCCACTACCCGCTGCTCACCGGCGTGTTGCAGCTGGCCATGGGACCCGACGTGACGCTGGTGTCCAGTGCGGAGGAGACGGCCAAGGACGTCGTGCGGGTCCTCACCGAACGCGACCTGCTCGCCGAGCCGGGACAGCCGCCGCAGCACACGTTCACCGCGACCGGCGACCAGGAGCGGTTCGCCCGTCTCGCGGAACGGTTCATGGGCTTCGGCCCCGTGCTCGCCGCCACGTAGGGCGTGCTCACCGCCACGTAGTACAGGCGCGCGGCGATCGTGCGTGGCATGGTGACGACCGTGCGACTCACGATCCTCGGCTGCTCGGGAAGCATTCCCGGGCCGAACACCGCCGCGTCCGGCTACCTCGTGGAGTCCGAGGGGTTCGTCCTCGGGGTGGACCTGGGCAACGGCACGCTGGCCCAGCTGCAGGCGCTGCGCGACCCGTTCGACGTCGACGCGCTCGTGCTCTCGCACCTGCATCCGGATCACTGTGCGGACATGAGCGCGCTGACGGTGCTGCGCCGGTACCACCCCGACCCGCCCTTCGATCCGCGGCGGCACAGGCTCCCGGTGCACGCGCCGGCCGAGGCTCCCACCCGCCTGGCGAACGCCTTCGCCGCCGACGACGCCGAACGTGACGTCACCGACCTGAGCGACGTCTACGAGTTCCACCCGTTGCTCACCGGGAGCCGCACCATCGGCCCGTTCGAGGTGTCGGCGTTCCCGATGGACCATCCGACCGAGGCGTTCGGCCTGCGCGTGTCCTGCGGCGGTCGGACCCTCGCCTACACCGGTGACACCGGCCCCTGCGCCGCGCTCGACGAGCTGTCCGCCGGGGTGGATCTGCTGCTGGCCGAGGCGTCGTGGACCGACGGCCCCGAGCGGCCCGCGGGCGTGCACCTGTCGGGCACCCAAGCGGGCGAGTTGGCCCGGCGAGCGGCGGCCCACAGGCTGGTGCTCACGCACGTCGCACCGTGGACCGATGCGGCCGCTGTGCTGGCCGAGGCCCGTGCCGCGTTCGGCGACGCGGCCGAGCTCGCCGTGCAGGGTCGCGTCTACGACGTGTAGGCCGCCGTGTCGGACCGTGGGCGGTCCCGCGTTGTAGGGTCGGTTGCCGTGGTGCGAAAAGACGGCAGGAACGACGACCAGCTTCGCGACGTGCGGATCACCCGCGGCTTCCAGCAGTGGCCAGCGGGATCGGTACTCATCGAGTTCGGCGACACCAAGGTGCTGTGCGCGGCGAGCGTGACCGAGGGCGTGCCCCGGTGGCGGGCGGGCTCGGGACTCGGCTGGGTCACCGCCGAGTACGCCATGTTGCCCTCCGCGACGCACGAGCGCGGCAGCCGCGAGTCCGTGAAGGGCAAAATCGGCGGCCGTACGCACGAGATCAGCAGGCTCATCGGCCGCTCGCTGCGTTCGTGCATCGATCTGGCGGCGCTGGGCGAGAACACCATTCAGCTCGACTGCGATGTCATCCAGGCCGACGGCGGCACCCGCACCGCGGCGATCACCGGCGGCTACGTGGCGCTAGCCGACGCGATCACGTGGCTCGGTGCCGCGGGCAAGCTGGCCGACCCCAAGCCGCTGTCGGCGACCGTGTCGGCGATCAGCGTCGGGGTCGTCGACGGCCGCGTGCGGCTCGACCTGCCCTACGAGGAGGACTCGCGGGCCGAGGTCGACATGAACGTGGTGGCGACCGACACGGGCACGCTCATCGAGGTGCAGGGAACCGGTGAGGGCGCCACCTTCACGCGTTCCACTTTGGACAAGATGCTGGATCTGGCGCAGACCGGCTGCGCCGAGTTGGCGCGCAAGCAGTCCGAGGCGCTCGCCGAGCCGTACCCCGGAACGCTGCCCGAGCCTGCGCCGGTCGACAAGAAGGCGAAGGGTGGCAAGTGAGCACGCGGATCCTGCTCGCCACCCGGAACGCCGCCAAACTGGACGAACTGAGGCGGATCGTCGTCAAGCGCGGCCTCGGTGACGTTGAGGTGCTCGGTTTGTCCGATGTGGACGAGTTCCCCGAGGCGCCGGAGACCGGTGCGACGTTCGAGGAGAACGCCCTCGCCAAGGCGCACGACGCGGCCGTCGCCACGGGACTGCCCGCGATCGCCGACGACTCGGGGCTCAGTATCGACGCGCTGAACGGGATGCCCGGCGTGCTGTCGGCACGCTGGGTCGGACGGCACGGCGACGACGAGGCGAACCTGCGGCTCGTGCTCGGCCAGCTGCAGGACGTGCCCGAGGAACGCAGGGGAGCGGCGTTCGTGTCGGCCGCCGCCTTCGTGGTGCCGGACGGCGCGGAGGTCGTCGTCCGTGGTGAATGGCGCGGCACGATCATCCACGAACCGCGTGGTGCCAACGGTTTCGGCTACGACCCGATCTTCGTGCCCGAAGGCGAGACGCGGACCTCGGCCGAGTTGTCTCCCGCCGAGAAGGACGCGGCCTCCCACCGGGGCAGGGCGTTGCGTTCGCTGCTGCCGTATCTGCAGGAGTTCGCCGAAGGCAACTGACCGCAGGCCACGGCCGCAGGCCCGGCCGAGCGCAGGCCACGGCCGCCGTCGAACACGGCTCCGGGGCCTGGACCGTTCAGAGCCAGGGGCCGAGTTCGGGTGCGGTGGCACTGCGGCCGGTCAGCCACGCCGCCAGCGCGGGGGAGTGGCCCTGTTTCAAGCGGGCGTCGAGCGTCTCGCGGGCCAACGTCTCGACGAGTCCCTCTGGCAGGTCGGCGAACTCGATGCCCGCGTCGAGATCCACGGCGTGCACGGCGACCTCGACGGCACGCATCCACGGCAGACGCGTGGCGGGGATCGCCGCCCCCTGCCGGGTGCGCACCTCGCGGCGCCACGCGTCGTCGGACAGGTCGTCCAGCTCGCGGGCGAGCGCCGCGGCCGAGGAACGCACCAGCGCGCGCAGCTCGGCCGGCGGCAGCCCGGCACCTTCCTCGATCTCGGCGTCGCGTCGCTGCGCGCTCGGATACATCGGGTTCTCGACGCCGGTGCGTGCCCAGTCGGCGAGCCTGCGCAGCGCTTCGGCGTTGAAGTGCAGATGCGAGACGACGTGCGCGCGGCTCCAACCGGGAAGGCGGCTGGGTGCGCGCAGATCGCTGTCGTCGAGTGTGCCGAGGGCGCCCAGCAGACGCTCCGTGCCCTCGTCCATCCAGGTGCGCACGTCGCCATCCACGAGATCAGCCCTCCAGGCCGAGGTCCTTGAGCAGCCGGGCGACGTGACCGGTGGCGCGGACGTTGTACATCGCCTTGACGATCACGCCGTCCCCGTCGATGACGAACGTCGAGCGGATGACGCCCTGGACGATCTTTCCGTAGTTCTTCTTCTCACCGAACGCGCCGTAGGCCGACAGCACCTGCTTGTCCGGGTCGGACAGCAGCGGAAACGTCAGGCCCTCGTTCTCGGCGAACGTCGCCAGCTTGTCCTGCTTGTCGGGCGAGACGCCGAGCACCTGGTAGCCGGAGTCGCCGAGCAGGGCGAGGTTGTCGCGGAAGTCGCACGCCTGTTTGGTGCAGCCGGGCGTGCTGGCGCGCGGGTAGAAGTACACGACCACGGGCCTGCCGCGGTAGTCCGACAGCGAGACCTCCCGTCCTTCGCTGTCGGGGAGGGTGAAGTCGGGTGCCTTGTCGCCGGGTTCGAGTCGGGTCTGCTCGGTCATGCCCGCAGCGTATCGGAGAGCCGCGCGGACGTGACCGGCTCAGGCTCCGCCGCGGTAGACGGCGCGTGCGGGTTCGGAGGGGTCGGGTCGCACCGTCAGTTCGAGCGTCGACGAGGCGGCAGGCACCGCGAACGCGAACGTCAGTTCCACCCGGTCGCCGGGGATGAGGTCGCGATCGGCGTCGACGATGCCCGTGTAGCCCTGTGCGGGGTCGACGACCTGGACGAGCCGCTGACCCGAGCCGAAGGCCCGTACGGACAGCCGCGACAGCCGGTACGGCTTCGCCGACTCGTTGCGCACCTTGACCGTGAACGCCGCGGCGCGGTCGGTGTTCGGGTACGCCGAGTCGCCGGGGGTGAAGGTCTGCGGCTCGGAGACCTCGACCACCAGGTCGGAGGCGAACCGGTGATCGGAACCGAACAGCACGGCGTGGCGCACCGGGGTGTCGGCGGCGTCCTCGCTGGGAGCGGCTCTGGTGACCTCGGGAGTACCGGGCGGCAGCGCTGCGCCACCCGATGCCGGGCCCGTCTGCTGTTCGGCGCCGCAGGCGGTGAGTGCCAGGAGCGCGCAGACAGCCACCATCGGCCTGCCTTTTCGCACCGCTGTCGCTCCTGTTCCGCCCTGCACACGCCCTGGTGGGGCGAGTTGCCGGCTCGTCGTGGGCTTGCGCTCGTGGGTGAGCGCGCGCCGGGCACCGCCTCGGCGCCCTGGACCACTGTGCGTGCGCCGAGGCGGGCGGTGCCACCTGCCAACGGGGGTTGAGGCGGACCTGGTTCTGCTCTGTGTCCTCGTCGTGACCCCTGGTTGTCGTGGGTCACACCGCGGCCGTGGGAAGCGGGTGCCGGGGAGGAGAGCCGGGGTCGGAGAGTGGAGCCGGTGTCGGCCTTGGCTCAGAGCGCCAGTGCGAACAGCAGGATGAACACGGCCAACGTCACGAGCCACGCCACGATGAGCCAGCCCCAGTCGCGCCACGGGTCGACGACGCGGTTGTCCTCGCCGGGCACGTAGACGCCGCGCAGTTCGAACCAGTCGGCGAGGCGACCCGGCCAGCTCAGCGGACTCCGCTCGGACATGCCACCTCCCGTGCTCTGCGGCGTTCTGCCGGTGCTCTGCGTTGCTTCCCGCTGCCGGTGAGCCTACCGGCGTTCGGCGTTCGAATCCCGTGGTGGCGTGGTACCCGGCGGTGACCAGCCGGACGAGGAGGATCCGCATGTCGGCACCGACCCGCGACGACACCTGGCCCGCGTTGGCCGTGGACGACTGGCAGGACACGCGCCACACGCTGCACATGTGGATGCAGATCGTCGGCAAGGTGCGCATGGCGCAGGCGCCCATGCTCAACCACTGGTGGCAGGTGCCGCTGTACGTCTCGGCGCGGGGTCTCACGACGTCGTCCATCCCCCACGGAACGGGCGTGTTCGACATCGAGTTCGACCTGGTCGACGAGGTGTTGCGCATCCGAGCCGGCCGCGGTGGGGACGCCGAGATCCGGCTGGAGCCCAAGCCCGTGTCGGTGTTCCACCGCCAGGTCATGGACACGCTCGCCGACCTCGGCCTCGACGTGTCGATCATGGGGGCTCCGGTGGAGGTGCCGGAGGCCGTTCCGTTCGCCGAGGACACCGCGCAGCGCACCTACGACCCGGAACACGCGCGGCTGTTCTGGGGCCAGCTCGTGGCCGCCGACCGGGTGCTGAACCGCTTCCGCTCCCGGTTCTACGGCAAGAGCAGCCCCGTGCACTTTTTCTGGGGCGCGATGGACCTGGCGTGCACGCGGTTCTCCGGGCGCACCGCTCCGCAACATCCGGGCGGCGCCCCGAACTGCGCCGACTGGGTCATGGTGGAGGGCTACTCGCACGAGCTGTACAGCTGCGGATTCTGGCCGGGCGGCGGCGCCGAGGGCGCGTTCTACGCCTACGCCTATCCCGAACCGGACGGCTTCGCCGGCGCCGCGGTCCGTCCGGACGCCGCCGCCTATGTCGCCGACCTGGGCGAGTACGTGCTGCCCTACGAGGCGGCCCGCCGCTCCGGCGATCCCGACGCCGCCGTACTCGCGTTCCTCCAGAGCACCTACGAGGCGGCCGCCGACCACGGTGGTTGGGACCGGCAGGCACTCGAACAGCACCCGCACCGCGACGTGCTGCCGTTCTGACTCCGCCCTTACCTGAGCCGAACGGGTCGTCGCCCGACTCCAGCGCCTGCGTCGCCAGTTCCACACACCGCCCGAGGTGTGCCAGATCCGTCTCGTCCACCATCCGCGCAGTACCCACGCAGCAACGGCCGTACCGCGCGGCATCGACGCCGGCCCTCAGCCTGCGACGCGGTGTTTCAGCCTGCGACGCTGGGTTTCAGTCTGCGACGCCCTGGGCGCTCCAGCCGCCGTCGATCGGCACCACGATACCCGTGATGAACGATGCGGCCGGGGTGCCGAGGAAGTACGCGAGCTCGGCCACCTCGGCAGGCTCGCCGAACCGCTGCATCGGGATGCGGGCGAGAAACGTGTCGGGGTCGAACACACCGCGCCGGATGAACTCCGACGACAGCTCCGTGGTGATCGGCCCCGGCGCGATGCCGTTCACCCGGAGGCCGCGTGCGGCCCATTCGGACGCCAGCCCCCGCACGAGTCCGCCCACGCCGGCCTTGGCCGCGCCGTAGGCCGTGCGGCGGGGAAATCCGACCAGTCCGTTGAGCGACGACATCAGCACCAGCGCCCCGCCGCCCGGCATCCGGCGTGCAGCCTGCTGCGCACCGACCATCGCGCCGGTGAGGTGCACGCGCAGCAGCGCGTCCCAGTCCTCCGCGGCGTAGTCGAGGGAGTCACCGGCCTTGGCGTGCCCGGCGTTGGCGACGAACGTGCCCAGTCCGCCGTCGGTGGCGGCGGCCAGCTCGCACGCCGCACCCACATCGTCCGCACCCGCGGCGTCCCCGACCACCGTGCCGTGACCCGAACCGGGCCAGCTCTCCGCGGTGCGGGTCAGCCGGGAGCCGTCGAGGTCGAGGCCCACCACGGGGTGTCCGGCCGCGGCGAACCGGTGTGCGATGGCAGCTCCGATGCCTTGCGCCGCCCCGGTGACGACGACCGCGGGCCGGGGGCCGGACGGTTCAGACATGACGCGGCTCCAGGGTGAAGACCTGTTGGACGTCGATGCGTTTGCGGGCGATCCGCAGGCCCGCGCCTGCCGCGGGACCGGGCACGAGGACGTCGTCGTACTCGCCGTAGATGGCGATCGCCTCGTCGGCGGTGCGCGAGACGGCCTGGAAGTAGGCCGTCACCGCAACGCCGTTCGCGCCGTCCGGCTCGGCCACGACGTTCGTGACGAGGTGTTTGCTCCACAACGTGGGGCCGTCGAACACGCCGCGGTAGAACGCGAGCACGGTGTCACGCCCCGTGCGGGCCCCGTCGACGCGTTCGAGGACCACCTCGCCGGTGAACACGGTGGCGAGTGCCTGCTCGTCGCGGGTGTCGACGGCGCGGGCGTAGCGGTGCAGGGCCGTGCGCGCGGCCTCGGCGGGGTGGTCGGTCATGCCTGTCCTCCTCGGACGGGTGCGGGCTGGGGTTCGCGGGCGGCACCGAGCGTGCGGCCGTCGAGGTGCCTGCGGGGCAGCAGCAGGACGAGTCCGATGCCGATCGCCGCGGGGACGACGAAGACGTAGAAGCTCCACTTCACGTCGACTCCCGCGGCGACGATGAGTCCGCCGAGGATGGGGCCGATGATCCCGCCGAGCCGGGCGACGGTCATGATCGACCCGAGCGCGGTCGCCCGGACGGCGGCGGGGAACCACGTGGCGATGAAGCCGTTCAGGATGACGGCGGTGCCGTTGGCGCCCACGCCCGCCAGCGCGACGGCGACGTACAGCACCGGTGTCGGCGGGGCGAGGCTCATGGTGACCAGGGAGAGCACGCCGATGCCGAAGCCCCAGATCGCGACCGTGCGCGGGCCGATGCGGTCGGCGCAGATCGACATGACGGTGGCACCGGCGATCGCCCCGATGCTCATCGTCGCCAGGAAACTCAGCGCAGATCCGAGCGGATAACCCGCCGATCGCATGATCTCCGGCAGCCACGTGCTGAGGCCGTAGATGAACAGCTGTCCGATCAACCCGGCGAGGGCGAACACGATCGCCGTCGTCAGCAAGGGACGTCGCAGCAGGTCCCGCAGTCCCGCGCGGCGGCCGTCCTCGTCGGACGCCTCGTGCGGGGTGGCGTTCTCGGCGAGGCCGTAGCGTAGCGCGGTCCGGTGTGCCTGGTCGTGTTTTCCCTTGCTCCGCAGGAAGTCCCCCGATTCCGGCAGCACGGCGTAGGCGATCGGCACCAGGGTCAGCAGCGGCAGCACGCCGATGGCGAACATGGGGCGGAACCCGAACGGTTCGATGAGGACGAGTCCGATCAACGAGGCCGCGATCGTGCCCACCGAGAATCCGGAGCTGACGAGCGCGTTGAACAGGTTGCGGCGGCCCCGCGGCGCGAACTCGGCGGTGAGCGCGAGCGCGGTCGGCAGGAGTCCGCCGAGGCCGACGCCCGACAGGAAGCGGAACAGGCCGAACAGTTCCGGGTTCGGGGCCAGTGCACAGGCGCCCATGCACACCGAGAACCAGCTCATGCTGGTGATCAGCATGCGGCGCCGGCCGAGCAGGTCCGTCGCGAGTCCGCAGATCAGGGTTCCGACGAGCATTCCCATGAACGCGTAGCTGGCGATGACGCCCGCGCGTGCGGCGTCGAGGTTCCACGCCTCGTACTCGAGCAGGGCCGGGATGGTGGTGCCGAAGACCGACAGGTCGTAGCCGTCGAAGATGACCGCACAGCAACAGATGACGGCCACCAGGGTGCCGCTCCTGCGCCGCACCTCCGGCTTCGGCGACGTGGTCATGCGGGTCCTCCTCGACCTCGATGACGAGCCTTGCGCACCGGAGATCATGTCAATCATGACCATAGAAGTCCAGAGCGTCGTTCGCGTCGCGTACGACCGGTGGGGCTCGTCGGCTCAGGCGTCGCCGAGGTGTGCGGCGTCGGCGAGTGCGTCGAGGCAGGC
Organism: Prauserella rugosa; assembly: GCF_000719975.1. Classification (GTDB taxonomy): domain Bacteria; phylum Actinomycetota; class Actinomycetes; order Mycobacteriales; family Pseudonocardiaceae; genus Prauserella; species Prauserella rugosa. Next base: position 2,690 of record NZ_JOIJ01000028.1, on the reverse strand, counting down.
TTCGAGTGCGGGCCGTGGGTGTTGTTCGGCGGTGACGGCGTACAGGGTGCGGCGCGGTGCCGGGGCGTCGAGTTCGACGGCGCGGACGTCGTGCCCCGAGGCCACCACCAGCGCCAGCGACGGCAGAAGCGCGAGGGCGCCGAGGCCTTCGACGAGGGAGAAGACGGTGGCGTAGCCGGTGACGTAGTGGCGGATGTCGGGTTCGATGCCGCGTTCGCGGAGGGTGTGGCACAGCCAGGCGTTGGCGCGCGAGCCCGCGGTCCAGGACACCCAGCGGTCGCGGTCGAGGTCGGCTGCGCTGATCGTCGGCCGATCGGCGCGGGGGTCGTCGGCGGGGAGCATGACGCGCGCCGTGTCGTCCCGCAGTGCCCGCCAGTGGGTGTGGGGCGGGCGGGTGAGGGGCAGGTTGTCCCAGCTTTCGACGACGGCGACGTCGAGTTGGCCGTTGACGAGCATGGGCAGGCTGCGTTCGGGTTCGGCTTCGACGACGGCGGGTTCGATGCCGGGGTGTCTGCCCGCCAGTGACGTCAGCGCGCGGGTGACGAAGGTGTAGACGCCGGTGGGGATGGAGCCGACGCGCATGGGTCCGGTGATGTCGCCGGACAGTGCGTCGAGTCGTGTCCGCGCGAGCGCCAGTTCGCCGAGCACGGTGTCCGCGGCGTCGGCGAGGAGTCGGCCCGCAGGGGTGAGTTTGACGCTGCGGCCGTGGGGGACGAGCAGTGGCGCCCCGGCGTCCCGTTCCAGTTTGGACAGTTGCTGGGACACGGCGGACGGGGTCAGGTGCAGCGCTTCGGCCGCGGCGGCGAGGGAGCCGTGGCGGTCGACGGCGTGGAGTGCGTGGAGGCGTTCGGTGCGGAACACGTAAGCGACGATACGGCGTTCGGCGCGTCACTGCGCTGCTCGGACGCTGACTCATCACGGTTCGTGATGGGTAGTGGTGAGGATTCGTCGCTGGTGCCGGGTCGGGCAGGCCTGTCTTATGGGGGTATGACTCACGTTCCCACTCGTCCCGGCCGTGCCGTGTCCGCGCCTGTTGCGGGGCCGGTTGGAGGTTCGGTTGTTTCGCCGGCGCCCGCTCCGGTCGGTGTGCTGGATCGGTTGGACGCGCGACTGGTGGCGGTGGCGGGTGCGTTGACGATCGCGTCGACGGCGTTGTTCGTGGCGTTGGCCGATGCGTCGAGTGCGACGGTGACGTTCTTCCGGTGTGCGTTGGCGTTGCCGTTGTTGGTGGTGTGGGTGGCGGGACGGCGTCTGCGGTGGCGGTTCGACGTGTGGCATGCGTTGGCGGGGGCGTTTCTCGGGTTGGACATGGTGCTGTGGTCGGAGGCGATCGCCGGGGTGGGGGCGGGGATCGCGACGGTGCTGGTGAATGTTCAGGTGGTGATCGTGCCGTTGGTGACGCTGGTGGTGTTCCGGGAGCCGGTGTGTGGGCTGTTCTGGGCGACGGTGCCGGTGTTGCTCGCCGGGGTGGCGTTGGCGGGCGGTGTGGTGGACACCGGGTCGGCGGCGTTCGGGGAGGCGCCGGTGTACGGCACGATCATGGGCCTGTTGGCGGGGGTGGCTTATGCCGGTTACCTGGTGGTGTTGCGCAGGGCGGGTAAGCCGGGTGGGCAGGTGTCGATGCTCGTCACCGTCAACGGTGCGGGCGCGTTGGTCGCGTTGGCGGCGGGGTTGCTGTCGGGGACGCTCGATCTGGCGCCGTCGTTGCCGACCCTGGGGTGGGTCGCGGTGTTGGCCGTGACCGGTCAGATCGTGGGCTGGTTGTTGATCGGCGCGGCGATCCCGAGGTTGCCGTCGGCGCTGGGGGCGACGTTGTTGTTGGTGCAGCCGGTGGGCGCGGTGTTGTTGGGCGTGCTGGTGTTGGGTGAGCGTCCTTCGGTGTTGCAGTTTGTGGGGTGTGGCGTGGTGGTCGCGTCGATGGCGTTGGTGGCGCGGGTGAAGCAATCGGTGGTGGCCTCGTCCTGACGGGAGGCGTGCGCGCGCAGGGTAGGGCGGGTGGGGTTACGGTTCGGTGCGCGTGCCGTCGACGTACAGGGGCGCGCCGGGTGCGAGTGCCGCGCGCAGGCGGTTGCGGGCGCGGATGCCGGCGTCGGGGTGGCGTCCGTCGAGGGCGCCGACGCGCACGGCGAACGCGAGGTCGTACGGCTGTTCCCCGGGTTCGAGGACGAAGTCTTCGGCGGCCACGCATCGCACGCTCAGCACGCCGTCGGCGATGTCGGTTGCGCAGCGGCGTTCGGTGAGCGCGACGCCGCACGCGGAGCGGTCGTTGATCAGGATGTGGCCACCGGGCTGGATGCGGCGCGCCACCAGACGCGCGGCCGTGCCGGGCGCGCCGCCGATCTCCAGGACGCGCATGCCGGCGGTCAGCGGTAGCGCGTTCACGGCGGCGGTGAGTCGAGGTGAGGCCATGTCCGGTGTGCCTTTACGTCAGAGGGCACCGTCAGAAGGGCGGATGATGCCGTCGACACCGTGGTGCGGTGTTAGCGGCGGAGGTGGGCCCGTTGTCGGCGGCCCACTCGCGTTGGTGGTCGAGGTCGCAGTGCCGAGCAGGACGTCGACACCAGGGCACGACGCATTCGCGGTCGCGGACGCGGACGAGTTCGCGGATGGCTGCGTTGGGCCGTCGTCGACTACGACCCAGGTCGAGCGGCTGGCCGGTGGCGGGGTCGCAGAGGACTTTGCGCCACACA
>NZ_JOIJ01000027.1 GCF_000719975.1 Prauserella rugosa | reverse complement strand
CCGGGGCGACCGTGGCCGTGGCCGGCAGCGCGATCTACAACGCCCCCGACCCCGCCGAAGCCGCCAGCCAACTCCGCAAACGCGCCAACACCTGAGGCGACGACGACCACACCGGCGGGCAGGCGTACGGCGCCCGCCGGTGTGGCAAGGCCACGAAGAACTGACATCAACAGGAGTGCGTTTCGATGGCAGCAAACGAATCGGTCTCTCAGCACCGTGTGACCCAATCGGCGGACGAGGTCGTTCGCCTGACCACCAAACGGATCCCCCGTGACTGGACCGAATTGGACCAACGTGCGGTGGAGACGGCCCGCGTGCTTGCCGCGGATGCGGTCGAGCGCTGCGGCAGCGGGCATCCCGGCACGGCGATGAGCCTGGCTCCCGTGGCGTATGCGCTGTTCCAGCGGGTCATGCGGCACGATCCCGCTGATGCGCAGTGGATCGGCCGCGACCGGTTCGTGCTGTCGGCCGGACATTCGAGCCTCACGCTCTACATCCAGCTGTTCCTGTCCGGTTACGGGCTCGAGCTCGACGACCTGAAGGCCCTGCGCACGTGGGACTCGCTCACCCCAGGGCATCCCGAGTACGGCCACACCACGGGTGTCGAGACCACGACCGGTCCACTCGGTCAGGGACTGGCCAACGCCGTCGGGATGGCCATGGCGGCCCGTCGTGAGCGCGGCCTGTTCGACCCGGACGCCGAGCCGGGAACGAGCCCGTTCGATCACCGGGTCTACGTGATCGCCTCCGACGGCGACATCGAGGAGGGCGTCACGTCGGAGGCGTCCTCACTGGCCGGAACACAGCGGCTCGGCAACCTCACGGTGATCTACGACAGCAACGAGATCTCGATCGAGGACGACACGCACATCGCGCTGTCCGAGGACACCGCCAAGCGGTACGAGTCCTACGGGTGGCAGGTCCTCACGGTGCACGGCGGCGAGGACGTCGCCGGCTTCCTGGAGGCGGTCGAACAGGCCAACCGCGACAGCTCCCGGCCGACCCTGATCGTCCTGCGCACCGTGATCGGCTATCCGGCACCGACCAAGATGAACACCGGCAAGGTGCACGGTGCGGCGCTGGGCGCCGAGGAGCTGGCCGGGCTCAAACGCACGCTCGGTTTCGACCCGGAGCGGAGTTTCGACGTCGACGACGACGTGCTTCGCCACGCCCGCGAGGTGGCCGCGCGCGGCAGGGCCGACCGCGAGAAGTGGCAGCTCGAGTTCGACGCATGGGCGCGGAGCAACCCGGAGCGCAAGGCGCTGCTGGATCGCCTGCGCGCCCGCGAACTACCGCGCGACTGGGCCGCGGATCTGCCGGTGTGGGAGCCCGACCCGAAGGGCGTCGCCACGCGGAAGGCCTCGGCCGCGGTGCTGGCGAAGCTCGGGGACGCCCTGCCGGAGCTGTGGGGTGGCTCGGCGGATCTGGCCGAGAGCAACAACACCACGATCGAGGGCGCCGACTCGTTCGGTCCGACCGAGATCTCCACGAACGCATGGAAGGCCCAACCATACGGGCGCACACTGCACTTCGGCATCCGCGAGCACGCGATGGGATCAATCCTGAACGGGATCGCCCTGCACGGCGGAACCCGGCCGTACGGCGGCACTTTCCTGATCTTCAGTGACTACATGCGACCCGCGGTGCGCCTGGCCGCGCTCATGCGACTCCCGGTCGTCTACGTGTGGACACACGATTCGATCGGCCTCGGTGAGGACGGTCCGACCCACCAACCCGTCGAACAGCTGGCGTCACTGCGCGCCATTCCCGGGCTGTCGATGGTGCGACCCGCCGATGCCAACGAGACCGCGTACGCCTGGAAGGCCGTGTTGGAGGACACCACGGCGCCTGCCGGACTGGCGCTGACCCGGCAGAACGTGCCGGTCCTCGAAGGCACGTCGCCGGTGGGTGTCGCCCGCGGCGGATACGTACTGGCCGAGGCGTCCTCGGGCAGTCCCAAGGTCGTGCTCGTCGGCACCGGTTCCGAGGTGCAGCTGGCTGTCGAGGCCAGGGACGTACTCGAGGCGGACGGGGTGCCCACGCGGGTGGTGTCCATGCCCTGTGTGGAGTGGTTCGATCGCCAGGACCGGTCCTACCGGGAGCAGGTCCTTCCGCCGTCGGTGCGGGCCAGGGTGGTCGTCGAGGCCGGAATCGCGCAGCCGTGGCACCGGTTCGCCGGCGACGCGGGCGAGATCGTCTCGCTGGAGCACTTCGGCGCCTCCGCCGATTTCGCGACGCTCTACCGGGAGTTCGGCATCACCGCCGAGACCGTGGTCGCGGCGGCGCGCCGCAGTCTGCGAGCCGCGCGCTCGGGCTGAGGGCGGCCCGGTTTCCGCGGTCCGGTATTCGACTATCCCAATCACGCGATAATACCTGCAAATGCCGGGAACCTTGCTTCCCGGCGTGTTGCCGGTCGATCATTTTCATGACCTTCTCCATCGCGCGGAAGGCGATTCTCTCCGGTGGTTCGGCGTAGCTCGAGCACCGGCCCGGTCGCACTCGACCGGTTTCGAAACTGGAGGTAATTCCGTTGACCAAGTCGATTCCGAAGGCGTTCGACGAAACACTGTTCTCGGACGCGACACGTGCGGTCGTGGGCGAGGTGGACCGGGTGAGTGCGGCCGTGCAGTCCGCGGCCTGGATTCGAGCCGGGGCGCTACTGCTCGAGGCGCCCGCGGTGTTCACGGTCGGGACCGGCCGGAGCGGCCTGGCCCTGCAGATGGCCGCGATGCGGTTCATGCACCTCGGATTGGCCACGCACGTCGTCGGCGAGACGACCGCACCGGCCATCGGGCCGAACGACGTGCTGGTCGCGGCGTCGGGATCCGGGTCGACGAAGCGCGTCGTCCGGGCCGCGGAGACCGCCAGGGAACAGGGTGCCGAGGTGATCGCCCTGACCACGGCTCCCGGGTCCGCGCTCGCCAGGATCGCGACGGAGGTCCTCGTGGTGCCTGCCGCGGACAAGCAGGACTTCGACGGGAACGCCTCCGTCCAGTACGCGGGAAGTCTGTTCGAACAATCGGTACTGCTGATCACCGATGCGCTCTTCCACGCTCTGTGGAAGACGAGCGGAACGCAGGCGCGGGAACTGTGGCGCCTGCACGCGAATCTCGAGTGAGAATGCGTTCGCGTATGTCGCCGTGGTTCATCTTTTCCGCAGAAAACTGAGCAGGAGACCATGATGCAGTCTCGGAACGAGAGCGTGCAGGTGAATCGCGGCGACATTCATGCGTTGGAGGCCGTCGCGTTGGAGGCGACCCGTACCGCCGCGGTCGCCAGCTACGCGTGGGTCGGCCGTTACGACCAGGACGCGGCCGACGCCGCGGCGACGAAGGCCATGCGCGAGGCGCTGGCCGGTGCGCCGGGGCGCGGGACGGTCGTCATCGGGGAGGGTGAGAAGGACGACGCCCCGATGCTGTTCAACGGCGAGGTCGTGGGCACGGGCGCCGGCCCCGAGTTCGACATCGCCGTCGATCCGCTCGAGGGAACCTCGTTCTGCGCCAAGGACCTTCCCGGTGCGCTGGCGACCATCGCATTCGGACAGCGGGGCACCCTGTGGTCGCCGGGACCCGGGTTCTACATGGACAAGATCGTGGTGCCGCCAGCGGCGGCCGGCAGCATCGACCTCGACGATCCGCCGGAGCAGACGTTGGCCAACGTCGCCAAGGCACTCGGGAAACAGGTCGGCGAACTGCGCGTCATGATCATGGACAAGCCGCGGCATCGGGACCTGATCCAGCGCGTGGTGCGCGCCGGTGCGTCGGTGCAGACCCCCGCGGGTGGGGACGTCGGAGGGAGCCTGGCCGTGCTCCTGCCGTCCCTCGACATCGATCTCCTCCTCGGGGTCGGCGGCACTCCCGAGGGAGTCATGACGGCCGCCGCGGTCGGCGCACTCGGTGGCGGCATGCTGGGCAGGCTCGCGCCCCAGCGCGACGAGGAGGCCGATGCCATCCGCGCCGCCGGAATGTCTCTCGAGCGCATCTACCGCTGCGACGAACTCGTGACCGGCGACGCGTTCTTCGTCGCCACGGGAGTCAGCGGTGGCCACCTGCTCGGGCGCCCGCAGATCCACGAGGGCGAGGTGAGGGCGGAGTCGCTCCTGATCTCGCGCAACCAGATTCGCCGCATCAGCCACACGACGTTCGACGAGGAGCTTCGGTGACGCTGCAGTTGGACGACCTTCGGGTTCGCCGTCTCGGTGAGTGTCGATATGACTCGCCGCTCTCCGAGATGCTCACGACGAAACAGACCTCTCCGCACTACGTCGCCGAGGGCGACCGGGTGCTGCTCGAGGACACCGTGTCCATGCTGGCCGGGCACGACCTTCCACCCGAGCAGGTCCCGAGTTTCGAGGCCGCAGGCCCGCGCAGGAAGGTCTACTTCGATCCGTCGTCGGTCACGGCCGGAATCCTGACGTGCGGCGGGTTGTGCCCGGGGCTCAACAACGTCATCCGCGGCCTCGTGCAGGAACTCGCCGTGCACTACAAGGTGAAGCGCATCGTCGGGTTCCGGAACGGACTGCGCGGTCTGACGGCGGAGTACCGCGACGACACCGTCGAGTTGACCCCCGAGCACGTCCGCGACATCCACAACGCGGGCGGCACGATCCTGGGCAGCTCGCGCGGCAACCAGGACCCCGACGAGATGGTGGACAGCCTCGTCGAGCACGGCATCGACGTCCTGTTCGTCATCGGCGGCGACGGGGGGATGCGCGCCGCGACGTGCCTGAGCAAGGCGATCGAGGCGCGCGGACTGGACATCGCGGTGCTCGGCGTGCCGAAGACGATCGACAACGACCTGCCCTTCACCGATCAGTCCTTCGGGTTCCAGAGCGCGTTCGCCAGTGCGATGGACTTCATCTCGTCGGTCTCCGTCGAGGCCGCGGCCAGCCCGAACGGTGTCGGTCTCGTGAAACTGATGGGCAGGCACTCCGGGTTCATCGCCGCCTACGCCGCGCTGGCCGCGAACGGCGCCGACATCGTTCTGATTCCGGAGATCCCGTTCGCGCTCGACGGGCCCGACGGGCTGCTGGCCTACGTGGAACACCACGTACGGGAGAAGGGGTTCGTCGTCATCGTGCTGGCCGAGGGGGCTGGGCAGGATCTGCTCGACGAACCGGGCCTGCCCGGCAGGGACGGCCTGGGCACCGACGCGTCCGGGAACGTCAAGCTCGGCCGGATCGACGACCTGCTCAAGCAGCGCATCACCGACCATCTGACGGCGGTGGGCCTCGCTCCCACGATGCGCTACATCGACCCGAGCTATTCGATCCGCAGTGTCGTGGCGAACGCCTACGACAGCGTGTACTGCCTACGGCTGGCCCACGCGGCGGCCCACGCGGCCATGGCGGGCAGGACCGAGATCGCCGTCGCACGCTGGCGACGGCGCTTCGTGCACGTGCCGTTGTCGCTGATGACCAGCCGCCGGAACCGGGTCGACCCCGACGGCGACCTGTGGATGTCGGTGCTGGAGACCACGTGCCAACCCGCGGAGTTCGGCGTGCCGCGGGAGCGCAGAAGGACGCCTGCCGGGTTCTGCTGACCGGGTCCGGCCGGCGTGGGGGCTCGCCCGCGTGTCAGGTCGGGAAGTGCCCGAGCTGTGCCGACAGTTCCATGGCGGCGTCCCGCATCGGGCCGATGATCTGCCGGATGCGCTGGCGAGAGAGCCGGTACGAGGGACCCGAGGCGCTCATCGCGGCGATCACCGAGCCACCGTCGCCGTAGATGGGCACCGAGACGGCGTGCAGCCCGAGTTCGAACTCCTCGAAGCACGCGGCGTAGCCGTCCTCGGCGATGCGCGCCAGCTCCCCCGCCAGTTCGTCCCGCGAGGTCGTGGTGCGCGGGGTGTACTCCTCGAGTCCCTGTTGGAGCATCTCCCTGCGCTCGGCCGGGGTCATGTACGCCAGCAAGACCTTGCCGCTGGAGGTCGCGTGCAGCGGGGTGCGCCTGCCCGTCCAGTTCTGCGCGGTGATGGAGGCCGAGCCGAACGCCTGGCTGATGTTGATCGCGATGCCGCCGTCGGCGACCGCGATGTTGACCGTCTCGCCGAGGGAGTCGGCCAGGTTCTGGCAGGTCTGGTTGCCCAGCTTGGCCAGGTCCATCCGGCTCGTGGCGGCGCCGGCGAGCCGGACGATGCCGAGCCCGATCGTGTACTTGCCGCGATCGCTGACCTGCTCGACGAGGTTGCGCATCTCGAGAGCCGACACCAGCCGTGACGCGGTCGACTTGTGCACACCGAGCTCGTCGGCGATCTCGGTGATCCCCGCTTCGCCGTCCTTGGCGAGGTGCTCGAGGATGCTGACCGCTCTGTCGACCGACTGCACCGGACTCTTCGGTTCGGCGTCGGGCCGCGGCGGTTCGGCGGCGAGGGAGTCGTCGGAGTTCCGGGCGGCGTGAGGGGCAGCATCGGAGTTCCGCATAGCGCAACACTAACGGCCATGCTGCCGAGAATCGCCCCGTTCGGCGGTAGATGTGAGTTATCACCTTGTTAAAGGTGCGGTCACGGTCGCCGAGATCTGCCGGGTGCGGTGCGGTCGGGGCATGCTCGTGGTCCGTTCGGCGTAATCGCGGGGCCGTGGTTCCGCCCGGATCCGCGGCGGTCCGTGTCCGCAGGCGGTGTCGAGGGGGCCTGCGGACACGCCGACGTCGGGTCTCTCGCAGCCTTCGCGCATGCGGGTGCGAATATGTTGCGCATGAAGGCACGTGTGCTGGTCGTCGACGACGACCCCGCTCTCGCGGAGATGCTGACCATCGTGCTGCGCGGCGAGGGCTTCGAGACGGCGGTGGTGTCGGACGGTTCCCGGGCGCTGCCCGCGTTCCGCGAGATGAAGCCCGACCTGGTGCTGCTCGACCTGATGCTGCCGGGCATGAACGGCATCGACGTCTGCAAGGCCATCCGCGCCGAGTCGGGCGTCCCCGTCGTCATGCTCACCGCGAAGAGCGACACGGTCGACATCGTGCTGGGCCTCGAATCGGGCGCCGACGACTACGTCGTGAAGCCGTTCAAGCCCAAGGAGCTCGTCGCCAGGGTGCGCGCGCGGCTGCGTCGCAACGACGCCGAGCCCGCGGAGTCGCTCACGATCGGCGATCTGACCATCGACGTGCCCGGCCACCAGGTGACGCGGGCCGGCGAGCCCATCTCGCTGACCCCGCTGGAGTTCGACCTCCTCGTGGCGCTGGCCCGCAAGCCGCGCCAGGTCTTCACCCGCGAGGTGCTGCTCGAGCAGGTGTGGGGCTACCGCCACGCGGCCGACACGCGCCTGGTGAACGTCCACGTCCAGCGCCTGCGCTCGAAGGTCGAACGCGACCCGGAACACCCCGAGGTCGTGTTGACCGTGCGCGGTGTGGGCTACAAGGCCGGCCCACCATAATCGTCGTATGAAGCAACGCCTGACCGCGCTCGGCAGGGCACTGCTGGCGCTGTCTCGCCGGGTCGCGGCGTTCGGGCGGCGCAAGGGCACCGCGTTCGGGGAGCTGTGGCGGCACTCCCTGCAGTTCCGGGTGACGATCTCGACGTTGGCCATGTCGGCCGCCGTGGTGTTCGTGCTCGGCATGGTGCTGCAGAACCAGATCACCGATCGCCTCATGACCACCAAGGAGGACGCCGCGAGCGCGCAGCTCGACGTCGTCGTCCGGTCGGTGGAGAGCGAGCTCGTCGGGGACGCGGGGCAGGACGACCAGCTGCGTGACCGGCTCACCAACGCCGTCAACCGCATCACCAGCAGTTCGATCGCCACCCAGGACGCGGCCAGCTCGGCCGCGGGCGCGTTCGAACCGGTCCTGGCCGCGGGCGAACCCGATCAGCCCGCGAACCGCACCATCTCGGCAGGCCCCTACGAGAAGGTCTCCGACCGGCTCAGGGATTTCGTCGAGACCAACGTCCGCGCGAAGGAGTTCCACACCGCGGGCGGCACGACGTACCTCGCCGTCGGTGCCCCGATCACCACGACGACGCGTCCGCTGCAGCTGTACCTGCTGTTCCCCCTGACCTCCGAGCAGAACACGGTCACGACGGTGCAGAGCACGCTCGTGGTCGGCAGTTTCGCGCTGCTGGCGCTGCTGGCGGGGATCACCAACATCGTCGTGCGCCAGGTCGTGCAGCCGGTGCGGCGTGCCGCCAGCGCGGCCGAGGAGTTCGCGCACGGGGATCTGGATCGCAGGCTCGAGGTCATCGGCGAGGACGATCTGTCCAAGCTCGCCGTGTCGTACAACGAGATGGCGGCGAGCATCCAACGGCAGATCCAGCAGCTCGAGGAGTTCGGCCAGCTGCAGCGCCGGTTCACCTCCGACGTCTCGCACGAACTGCGGACGCCGCTGACGACGGTGCGCATGGCCGCCGACGTGCTGCACGCCTCCCGCGAACAGTTCCCCGCCGGACTGGCGCGCTCCACCGAGCTGCTCACCGACGAACTCGACCGGTTCGAGCAGCTGCTGGCCGACCTGCTCGAGATCTCCCGGCTCGACGCGGGCGTGGAGGAACTGTCGGCCGAGGTGGTGGACCTGCGCCCGATCGTCGAGCGGGCCGCCGAACAGGTGCACGCCATCGCGGACTCGACCGGCAGTCCCGTCGAGATCGACGTACCCGACCACGAGGTCACCGCCGAGGTCGACGCCCGGCGCATCGAACGCATCCTGCGCAACCTGCTCGCCAACGCCGTCGACCACGGGGAGGGCAGGCCCGTGCAGGTGCGCCTGGCCGAGACCCGCGAGCAGGACGACGAGGCCACGGGCGCCGTGGCCGTGACGGTCCGCGACCACGGCATCGGACTCCGGCCCGGTGAGGCCGAGCTCGTGTTCAACCGGTTCTGGCGTGCCGACCCGTCCCGCAACCGGCGCACCGGCGGTACCGGGCTCGGCCTGGCCATCAGCCAGGAGGACGCCCGTCTGCACGGTGGCACACTCGACGCGTGGGGCGAGCCCGAACACGGTTCGTGCTTCCGCCTCACGCTGCCGCGTCGCGTCGGTGCCGAGTACACCGAGAGCCCGTTGCCGCTACCGCCGGAGGACTATGTCCCGGTGCGGGCCACGGGCGCGGACGCCGAGGTGGCGGTGGACGTCCAGCCAGGGGAGACGGTGTGAGTGCACGGCAGGCCCTCCGCAGGGCACACGGGCGCCGGACCGGCAGGGCGCGGCTGCTTGCGCTGCTGATGAGTGCCGCGATGGCGGCCGGCTGCGCGGCGATTCCCAACGAGTCGCAGCCGGAGGCGTTGCCGCAGCAGCGTCCCGGCAGGGCCACCGAGGCGGTACCCGAACCCGCGCCCGGCCTCGATCCGCTGACGCTCGTGCGGGAGTTCGTCGAGGCCAGCGCCGAGCCCGCGGCCGACTACGCGGCCGCGCGTGCCTACCTGTCGGAACGTGCGCGGCAGCAGTGGCACCCCGACCAGAACGTCGCCGTCATCGAGGACGAGTTCAGCACCGTCTACGGCGAGGCCGAACCCGACGTGCCCCGCGGCGACTCCTCCGGGGACTCCGGCCGTGGTTCCGACGGTGATGCCGGCGGTGGTTCCGGTGGTGACTCGGGGGATTCCGAAGGGGACTCCGGAGGAAGCCCGGGTGACGACGGCGGAAGCGGACCGCCCCGGGGCGACCGGCCGGCGCAGACCCCTCCTGCCGCCCCGCCGAACCCGGCCTCACCCGCCACCGATCCGCCCACCACGGCGCCGACCACCCCGACCACGTCTCAGGGCCCGCCCGAACAGGTCATCACGGTGCGTGGTGGCCACGTCGGCAGGCTCGGCGGCGACGGCGCCTTCATCCCCTCCGACGAACCGGTCGCCCAGAGCATCCTCCTGCGCAAGGAGGACGGCGAATGGCGCATCGTCGACCCGCCGCAGAGCATCATGATCACGGCGTCCGACTTCGAGGAGACCTACTTCCGCGTGCCCGTGTACTTCGCGGCACCGGAGACGAACGTGCTCGTGCCCGACGTGCGCTACGTCGTGGCAAGGCCGCAGTCGGGCCTGCCTGCACGCGTGGTCGACCTGCTGCTGTCCGGTCCGTCGTCCGGCCTGGCCGGTGCGGTGCGCAACCCGCTCGGGGACACGGCCTCGCTCGAGACGAACGTGACCACGACCAGGGACGGCGCGTTGTCGGTGCCGCTCACCGGGGTCGGCGACCGGAGCAGGCAGGACCGCGAACTCATCGCCGCGCAGGTCGTCCGGTCGTTGCAGACGGTCACCACGAGTCGCATCCGGCTGCTGTCGGACGGCAGTGCGCTCATCGACGGCCACGCCGACTGGCGGCCCGGCGAGCTGCCCGCCTACGAGGCGGCCGCGACCCCCAGCTCCGATCTGCCCGGTCTCATGGTCGCGGGCGGACGAATCTACTCGCTCGGCAGCGGAGCACCCATCGAGGGTCCCGCCGGCGCCGGGAACTACCGGGTGCAGAGCGCAGCGCAGTCCCTCGGCGGTGACCAGCTCGCCATCGTCGAACAGGCGGGCAGGGACGTGCGCCTGCGGGTGGGGCTGTACGGCGAACAGGCCCAGCAGGTCGACGTCGACGCCGAGTCGCTCACCCGCCCGACCTGGTTGCCCGCGACCACGCGCGGCGAACAGTCCCGAGAGGTGTGGACGGTCAGCGGCGGCGAACGCGTGCTGCAGGTCGTGCCCGACGGTGAGGGCCGCTGGGTGGCCCAGTCGGTCAACTCCGCCGAGATCGCTCCGATGGGCGAGATCACCGAGCTGCGGCTGTCCAGGGACGGAACTCGCGCGGCGATGATCGTCGACGGCAAGGTCGTGGTGGCCGCCGTGGTCCGCGACACCGAGAGCCGCACGTCGGTGTCGCTGCGCGCCCCGCGCGTGTTGCAGGGCGACGACCTGTCCGACGCCGTGGCACTCGACTGGAACGGCCAGGACACGCTCGTCGTGGCGACGCGTTCGGAGTCGCGGCCCGTGCTCAGGGTGCCGGTCGACGGACTGCGGATCGACCAGTTCAACAGCTCGAACCTCATCGCCCCGATGCGCGGCATCACCGCCGCTCCGGGCAGGCCCACCGTCGTCGCCGACGCCACCGGTCTGTGGACCGCCAGCGACCTCGGGGACGTGTGGCGTCCGCACGACCAGCGCTCGCCGGACGCCGTGCCGTTCTATCCCGGCTGATCGCGCCCGGCGGGAACCGTCCGTCGGGAAGTGTCGGGGGTCGCGGGCAGGGTGGGTCCCGATGTGGAACAGGGGGAGGGCCGCCCACGAGGCGGCGGAAGCGGCAGCAGCGGTCCCGGCCTGGCGATCGTGGGTCTCGCGCGGCGAGCGGCTGGGTTCGGCACTGGCCGACCTGGTGCTTCCCGAGGACTGCGCGGGCTGCGGAAGGGCGGGCACCGTGTGCTGCGCCGAGTGCCGGAGCGTGTTCGACACACCCGAGCTCGTCGCCCGTGGTGCGGGTACGCACGCGCTGACCCGCTATCGAGGGACCGCCCGCGCGCTCGTCGTCGCGCACAAGGAGCACCGGCGCAGGGGGCTGACCGGGCCGCTCGGCGACGCACTGGCGGCCGCCGTGCCGCATCTGCCGACCGCGCGCCCCGGCCCGGACGGCACGTGGTGGCTGGTTCCGGTGCCGTCGAGGCCCAGCGCGGCCCGGCGACGCGGTGGATCGCACCTGCTGGCGCTGGCAAGGCGGTGCGCCGCGACGCTGCACGCCGACGGCCACTCCGTCGCCGTCGCACCGGCCCTGCGGCTGGCGGCGGGCGCGCGGGACGCCGTCGGCCTCGATCGCACCCAGCGTGCGGCCAACCTGGCCGGTCGCCTTCGCGTGCGGGAGGACGCCTGCCCTCCGCGCGGGACGCCCGTTGTCCTGCTGGACGACGTCGTGACCACGGGCGCCACGCTGTCGGCGGCCAGGGCGGCGCTGGCCGGGGCCGGCGTGCCCGTCGGCGCCGCGTTGACCCTCACCGCCGCCTAGGTTGACACGATCGGGTGCCGGGGAACCCGCTTCGCGGGTCCGTTCGTTGGTGAGATATGAGGAGCGTGATCGTCACCGTCCGCCAGACGGATGCGCGTCCGTTCGCGGGTGGCCATGCGCCGTTCACCCCGACGTTGCTCCGATCGAGGTCCCGAAAGGGGTTGCACACCGGCTCTCCGCTTCGCTCGGTGACCGCGATTCACCGTCCGACGTCCCCCGCACCGGGGGCTGTTGTCGAAGCCGGAACCGGGCTAATGTGCACCGCTAACAGCAATTCCCGGCAACAGGGAGGTGGCCAGTAAATGTCCCTGGCGTCGGCGGAAAGCTGAAATCCCCGGAATTGATGCACAGGTCTGCCTAATCGACCGTGATCAATTTCTTCTCCCCGGCGCTGGTGTTCACCGCAATAGACTCGCAGTCCGCGAGGGAGGTCGCGTATGGATATCGTCGTCAAGGGCCGTAACGTGCAGGTTCCGGACCACTACCGCGAGCACGTGAGTGAGAAGTTGGGGCGCCTCGAGCGGTACGACCGCAAGGTGATCCGCTACGAGGTGGAGCTTTTTCACGAGCCCAATCGGCGTCAGTCCAAGAACTGCCAGCGTGTCGAAATCACGGGTAAGGGTAAGGGCCCTGCCATGCGAGCGGAAGCGTGCGCAGGCGATTTCTACGCCGCGCTCGACGCCGCGGTGAGCAAGATCGAAAATAGGATGCGGCGAGCTCACGATCGCCGAAAAGTACATTATGGGCGCCGCGCACCGGAGTCGGTGGCCGAGGCGACCGCGGGCGGAGTCGACGGACGCGCGGGTGGCGGTCTGGCCACGGCCGTCATGGACGCCCCGTCGGAGTCCGAGGCGGGGACGGCCGACGCGGCCATGACTGATTCGGCGATGTCGGATTCGGCGATGACCGAGAACACCGACGGCACGATCCGCCTGCCGTCCCAGCGGCACGACGACCGCATGGACTCGTCCGACGACATGCCGGACGACCGTGGCGACCTGGCCGACGACTACGGCCCCGGTCTCATCGTGCGCGAGAAACAGCACTCGGGCGTGCCGATGACCGTCGACCAGGCGCTGTCGGCGATGGAGCTCGTGGGGCACGACTTCTATCTCTTCAACGACGCCGACGCGGGCAAGCCCAGCGTCGTCTACCGCAGGAAGGGGTTCGACTACGGCGTCATCCGCCTCGGATGACCCTGTGACCGGGGAGGCGGCCCGCACCGGCGAGGTGCGGGCCGCCTCGCTCTGTCCGCACCCGCGGCGGCCCGGCGTGTGGTGGGTGTGAACTGCGGGTGCCACTTTCGTCGCGCTCTCACCGCTATGTGGGGAGTTGACGGGCCCACGTCGCCACGCCGTGTGCGCTGGGGGCTGGACCTTCCCTACGATGGGACGGTGTCGTGTGGCCTCGGGTGTCCCCGCCGGCCGGGCGCGGCGCACCCGGCTGCCCGGCGCGGCCCGGGGTGGCGCAGGAAAAAACGAACCAACTAGCGAGGTCGACCCGGATGCTTCTGAACCGCCTGCTCCGCGCGGGCGAGGGCAAGATGGTGAAACGGCTCAGCCGTATCGCGGCGCACATCAACACCCTCGAAGACGACGTCACAGGCCTCTCCGACGCCGAACTGGCCGCCAAGACGGACGAGTTCCGCAAGCGCTACGCCGACGACGGCGAGTCCCTCGACGACCTGTTGCCGGAGGCGTTCGCCGTGGCGCGCGAGGGCGCACGCCGGGTTCTGGGCCAGCGCCCCTACGACGTCCAGCTCATGGGTGGTGCGGCGCTGCACCTCGGCCAGGTCGCCGAGATGAAGACCGGTGAGGGCAAGACGCTGACCTCGGTCATGGCGGTCTACCTGAACGCGATCTCCGGCAAGGGCGTGCACGTCGTCACCACCAACGACTACCTGGCCAAACGTGACGCCGAGTGGATGGGCCGCGTGCACCGCTTCCTCGGGGTGTCGGTGGGCTCGATCATCGCCGACATGCCGCCCGCGCAGCGCAGGGAGGCCTACGCCTGCGACGTCACCTACGGCACGAACAACGAGTTCGGCTTCGACTACCTC
This sequence comes from Prauserella rugosa, assembly GCF_000719975.1. GTDB lineage: Bacteria > Actinomycetota > Actinomycetes > Mycobacteriales > Pseudonocardiaceae > Prauserella > Prauserella rugosa. The sequence continues at coordinate 24,666 of NZ_JOIJ01000027.1, read as the reverse complement.
CGCGACAACATGGCGTGGAGCCTCGACGACTGTGTCCAGCGCGGCCACAACTTCGCGATCGTCGACGAGGTCGACTCGATCCTCATCGACGAGGCGCGGACGCCGCTGATCATCTCGGGCCCCGCCGACCAGTCGTCGCGCTGGTACGTCGAGTTCGCGCGCATGGCGCCGCTGATGGCCAAGGACGTCCACTACGAGGTCGACGAGCGCAAGCGCGCCGTCGGTGTCACCGAGAAGGGCGTCGAGTTCGTCGAGGACCAGCTCGGTATCGACAACCTCTACGAGGCGGCCAACACGCCGCTGGTCGGCTTCCTCAACAACGCCCTCAAGGCGAAGGAGCTGTACCAGAAGGACAAGGAGTACATCGTCCGTAACGGTGAGGTCATCATCGTGGACGAGTTCACCGGTCGCGTCCTCGCAGGCAGGCGCTTCAACGAGGGGATGCACCAGGCGATCGAGGCGAAGGAAGGCGTCGAGATCAAGGCCGAGAACCAGACGCTGGCCTCGATCACGCTGCAGAACTACTTCCGCCTCTACGACAAGCTCTCCGGCATGACCGGTACCGCCGAGACCGAGGCGGCGGAGTTCCACCAGACCTACAAGCTCGGTGTGGTGCCGATCCCGACGAACCGGCCGATGATCCGCTCCGACGAGGCGGACCTGATCTACAAGACGGAGCAGGCCAAGTTCGAGGCGGTCGCCGAGGACATCGCCGAGCGACACGAGAAGGGCCAGCCGGTGCTGGTCGGCACGACCAGTGTCGAGAAGTCCGAGCACCTGTCGAAGCTGCTGCTCAAGCTCGGTGTCCCGCACGAGGTGCTGAACGCCAAGCAGCACCACCGCGAAGCGCTGATCATCGCCAAGGCGGGCCGTCGTGGCGCCGTTACGGTCGCCACGAACATGGCCGGTCGCGGTACCGACATCGTGCTGGGCGGCAACCCGGACATCATCGCCGACGAGACGCTCCGGGAGCGCGGGCTCGACCCGGTGGAGAACTCGGAGGAGTACGAGGCCGCGTGGCCGAAGGTGCTCGAGGAGGTCACCGGGGACGCCAAGGCCGAGGCCGACGCCGTGCGCGAGGCCGGTGGTCTGTACGTGCTCGGCACCGAGCGGCACGAGTCCCGGCGGATCGACAACCAGCTGCGCGGTCGTTCCGGCCGTCAGGGTGACCCGGGCATGTCGCGGTTCTACCTGTCGCTGGGCGACGAGCTCATGCGCCGGTTCAACGCCTCCATGGTCGAGACGGTGATGAACCGCCTCAACCTGCCCGAGGACGTGCCGATCGAGCACAAGATGGTCAGCAAGGCCATCAAGAGCGCTCAGACGCAGGTCGAGCAGCAGAACATGGAGATCCGCAAGAACGTCCTCAAGTACGACGAGGTCCTGAACCAGCAGCGCAAGGTGATCTACGCCGAGCGCCGCCGGGTCCTCGAGGGCGAGGATCTGCGTGATCACGTGCAGAACATGATCCGCGACGTGATCACCGCCTACGTCGACGGCGCCACCTCCGAGGGATACGCCGAGGACTGGGACTTCGAGAAGCTGTGGACGGCTCTGAAGACGCTGTACCCGGTCTCGCTCGACTGGGAGCAGCTCGTCGAGGACGACGAGGACATGAGCCCCGACCGGCTCAGGGAACTCGTGCTCGACGACGCCAACAAGGCGTACGCGGCGCGCGAGGCCGAGCTCGAGAGCACGGTCGGCGAGGGTGCGATGCGGGAGCTGGAGCGCCGCGTCGTGCTGTCGGTGCTGGACCGCAAGTGGCGTGAGCACCTCTACGAGATGGACTATCTCAAGGAGGGCATCGGCTTGCGGGCGATGGCGCAGCGCGACCCGCTGATCGAGTACCAGCGCGAGGGCTACGACATGTTCACCGGCATGCTCGAGTCGCTCAAGGAGGAGACGGTCGGTTTCCTGTTCAACCTGCAGGTCGAGCAGGCCGAGCCGAAGAGTGACGCGCCCGCCGCGGCGGAGAGCCCGGTCTCGTCCAGTGCATCGGATTCTTCCGGCTCCTCCGGTGGGCGCAGTGGCAGGCACGCACGCCCCGCGCCCCCGCAGCCGACGGCCGAGCGCGACGCGGCCCCCGCCGCTCTGCAGGGCAAGGGGCTCGACGGGAGCACCCCGCAGGCGCTGACCTACTCCGGTCCCGCCGAGGGTGGCGGCGTCGAGGCGCGCGGTGCGGCCGAGTCGGCGAAGAACAACGCAGGCTCGGGTGGCTCGCGACGCGAGCGGCGCGCGGCGGCCCGTGAAGAGGCCAAGAAGAACAAGAAGTCGGCGAAGAAGTAGTCGCTTCCCGGTTCCGTGTGCGGGGCCTGTCGGGAGAACCCGGCAGGCCCCGCACACGTTCGCGGGCGGCCACGCGTCACCGTGGCCGCACCGCGCTCATCCTCCTGCGGGCGGTTCGAGCACCGAGAACTGTGCGCACCGCCAGCGGCGCGCGCGGCATTCGAAACGGGCGGTCACGGCCAGCAGTCTGGACTGCGCCCATGCGGTCGCCGCCACCTCGAGGGAATCGTCCGCGGTGCGGCACAGGTGCGCCGAGCGCAGGTGATAACGCGGCAGTTTCCGGCTTTTCTCGGCGCGAAGTCTGCTGCCCAGCGCCGGGGAGACCCGATCGCCGAGTTGTGCGACGGTCCGGTGTCCACTCCGGACTTCGAGTAGCGCGACGAGCAGGTGCTCGACCTGTGCTCGGGACAGGTCTTCGCGTGGCCTGCGTCCGGTCCGCTGGCCCGGAATGCCGAGCAGTAACCGTTCGACGGTCGCGGCCGGAAGAATCGGGCGACCGCCCACATCGGACCCGTCCGGGCGGTGCGGCTCGTAGTTCTCGAGCGTTCCGACGTCCGGACAATGGTGTTGAGTAATCATACTCAGCTCCCCCTCGTGTGTTTTTCCGCAGCACCGGCAACCGTTCCCGGTGTGCTCTTCCGTAGAGGTGGAAACAACGGTCCGCGGATTCATCGAATGTCCGATTTAACGGTTTCGGGTGAAATACTCGCCGAGTGGTCGCGCCGGTTACACTTGCCGGGTGTCGAACGAGTCCGGGACGTGGCCGGTGGCGGCGATCGTCGTCGACTATGCAGGAGTGCTCACCGACGTCGAGTCCGACCGGCTGTACGAGCTGCTCGACCGGGCACGGGACCGTGGCCTGCGGACGGCGCTGCTGTCCAACGCCGCGGGCGGTGGCTCCGTGCGCCGCAGGCTCTCCGGGTGGTTCGACGTGCTGGTCTTCTCCGGCGAGGTGGGTGTGGTCAAGCCGCAGCGGGAGATCTTCCTGCTCACGGCGGAGCGACTCGGCGTGCCGCCCGAGGCCTGCGTGTTCGTCGACGACGCTCCGGGCAACGTCACGGGCGCCGTCGCGGCCGGGATGGTCGGCGTCCGGCACACGTCCGTCCGGGACACCGTCGACGAGCTGACGGCCATGCTGCCCGGCCTGTGAGCCGGGCGGGCTACCCGGTCAGGCCGCGGCGCACCAGGTCGAAGCAGAGCACGGCCGCGGCGGCGGAGACGTTGAGCGATTCGACGTCGCCGGGCATGGGGATCGACAGCCAGCTCGCCACGTAGTTCGCGACCGTCGAGTCGACCCCGTCGGTCTCCCCGCCCAGGACGAACGCCGAGCGCGGCGGCGGATCGGCGTCGAACAGGGGCGTGACCCCGCTGTGTGCGGCGCCGGTCGAGGACGAGTCCTCCGAGCCGAGTGCGTACACCGTGTAACCCGATTCGGTGAGTTGTTCGACCGCGTCGAGGGCGGTGCCGCACCGCAGCAACGGCGCACGGAACGCCACGCCCGCGGAAGCCTTGATCACCAGCGGGTCCAGTGCTGCGACGCCGCGGCGCGGCACGACGATGCCGCCGAGTCCGGCGGCCGTGGCCGTCCGCAGGATCATGCCGACGTTGGCCGGCGTGGTGATGCCGTCGAGGACCAGCACCGGGGTGGGGACCGGTTGTTCGCCGAGCGCGTGGTCGAGCGGGCGCATGCGCGGTGCCACGACGTCGGCCAGCACTCCCTGGTCCTGTTTGCCGTTGCCGGCCAGCACCTTCACCCGGTGGGCGCTGGCGCGCTGCACCGGCACGCCCGCGTCCTGGGCGGCGCGCTGGATCTCGGCGGCCGCGGGGCCGCGCGCGACGTCGGCGAGAATCACCTTGTCGACATCGAGTTCGGGGTCGGCGAGCGCCTCGAGGACCGGTTTGCGGCCGTAGACGGTGAGGAACCGGTCCTTCGGCGACACTGCGGTTGGGTCCGTCACGGCCGTGAGTCTTCCACGCCCCGCCCAGGTCGTCTGTGCCAGGATCGACCCATGCTCGACCGCCTCTCGGCACTGGACGCCTCGTTCCTGAACGGGGAGCAGTCGTCGACCCCCATGCACGCAGGCAGTGTCGCCGTGCTCGAGCGCCCACGGGAGGGGTTCGGCTTCGAGGCCGTGATGGAGCTCGTCCGGCGGCGGCTCGACTACCTGCCCCGCTACCGGCGGCGGTTGCTGTCGGTGCCCGGGAACCTCGCGCGTCCGGTGTGGGTCGACGATGTCGATTTCGACCTGACCTACCACGTGCGCAGGTCCGCACTGCCCGCTCCCGGAACGGATCGGCAGCTGTTCGAGCTCGTCGCGCGGCTGATGCAGCGGCCACTGGATCGGGACCGCCCGCTGTGGGAGGCCTACTACATCGAAGGGCTCGACGGTGGCCGGGTCGCACTGGTGACGAAGACGCACCAGGCGCTGGTCGACGGTGTCCGCACGGTCGACCTCGCCCAGGTGCTGTTCGAGGACGCGGGCGAACGCAGGGACGACGGTACGGACGACGGTGCCGAGTGGACCCCGCGCAGGCAGCCGACGTGGCCGAGTCTCGTCGCAGGCGCCGTGGGCGAGGCCGCGTCGAGTCCCCGCGATCTGGTCGACAACATGCGTTTCCTCGCCGACGGGGTCGTCGCCGGGATCGGTCGTACCGCCCGGACCGCGGGCACCGCGATGTCCGTGGCCGGGGCGCTGCGCAGGTCGAGCCCCGCGCCGGCAGCCACCCGGCTCAACGCGCCGGTCTCCCGTGGCCGGGTGTTCGCCGGGGTGCGCACGGACCTGGAGGCGTTCCGGCGGGTTCGTGCGGCGCGCGACTGCACCGTCAACGACGTGATCTTCACCGTGCTCAGCGGAGCGCTGCGCCAGTGGCTCCAGTCTCGCGGCCACGTGCCCTCCACCGCCTCGGTGCGGGCGCTCGTGCCGACGGCGCTGCAGGCCGACGACGCCGAGTTCTCGCCGGCCGAGCTGACCACCAGCCACATCGCCGCCCACTACATCGATCTGCCCGTCGGCGAGCCGGATCCGGTGGTGCGCCTGCGGCACGTCAGTCACGCCATGTGCGAGCAGCTCCGCCCGACCCGGCCGGTGACCGCGCGTGCGATGGTGAGGATGGGCGGATTCGCGCCCGCGACAATGCACTCGATGGCGGCCAGGGTCGCCGGTGCCGCGCCGCGGGGCGGGTTCAACGTGTTGATCGCCAACACGCCGGGTCCTCAGGAGCCGTTGCAGGCGGGGTCGGCTCAGCTGTCGGCGATCTACCCGGTTCTGCCGTTGGCGAAGGACCAGTCGCTGGCCGTCGGCGTCACGTCCTACCGTGGCAGCGTCTACTTCGGACTGAACGGGGACCGGAAGGCCATGCACGACGTCGATGTCCTCGCGGAGACGATCGAGGAATCACTGGAAGAGCTGAGGGGTAGCACATGGTGAGGGTGTACGTGCCCGCCACGATCGGCATGCTGCGGCATCTGGTCGACGAAGGACACCTGACGCCGGTACGTGGAACGGCGTTCTCGCTGACCCCGGCGCTGCGTGAGGCGTACGTCAGCGGCTCGACCGAGGAACTGGAGTATGCCGCGCTGCTCGACGCGGCTCGCGCGTCGCTCCGGCTGCTCGGTGCGGGCGACGAGCCCGGCAGCGAGTCCGAGGGCCGTGAGTCAGAGGGCGCTGCGGAGAAGGAGCCACCCCGGCGGGTGGTCGTCGCCGCCGATCTCGAGGAGTCGGACGTGACCCCGCGGCCCGACCTCGACAGCGCCGTGGTGCGCGTCGCCGGGTCGATCACCATGGACGACATCGCGGCCGTGCACGTGGACGCGGCCGAGGCGGAGCAGGCCGTGCTCGCCGCAGCCGAGGCGATCGACAGGGCCGACCTGGGCGACCTCGACGCGGAGTTCGTCCTCGGGGATGCCGAGGACCACGAGCTCGCCTGGTATGCCCCGCAGGAACTGCCGTTCTTCCTCGAACTCATGTGACGGGCGAAGGCGCGGGCAGCTCGTCCGGATCCGCCCGCGTCGCTTCACCTCCCCTCCTGCGGCCGGCGGCGGCAGAATTGTCGGCGAAGCCGCCCACAAGGCAGGAGAGGAGACGGTCATGACGAGCATCGACGCCGTCACATCCGTACCGGTGCCGGCCAACGAGCCGGTGCACACCTACGCACCTGGCACCGCCGAGCGCGCGAGTCTGCAGCGCAGGCTGGCCGAGCTCGAGGGGGAGAAGGCCGAACTCACGCAGACCATCGGCGGACAGCAGCGCATGGCCGCAGGCGAGCGGTTCGACGTGGTGCAGCCGCACGACCACGCCCACGTGCTCGGCGTCAGCGCCCAGGCCACCCACCAGGACGTCGCCGACGCCGTCGCCGCCGCCCGCGACGCCGCGCGGGAGTGGAGCGAGCTGCCGTTCGACGAGCGCGCCGCGGTGTTCCTGCGCGCGGCCGACCTGCTGGCCGGTCCCTACCGCGACACCATCAACGCCGCGACGATGCTCGGCCAGTCGAAGTCGGTGCAGCAGGCCGAGATCGACGCCGCGTGCGAGCTGATCGACTTCCTGCGGTTCAACGTCCACTACGCCAGGCGGATCCTCGCCGAGCAGCCGAACTCCGTTCCCGGCGTGTGGAACCGGATGGACTATCGCCCCCTCGACGGTTTCGTCACGGCGATCACGCCGTTCAACTTCACCGCCATCGCGGGCAATCTGCCCAGCGCACCCGCGCTGATGGGCAACACCGTGGTGTGGAAGCCGACGCCGACCCAGCAGCTGGCCGCCCACCACACGATGCGGGTGTTCACCGAGGCCGGACTGCCGCCCGGCGTGATCAACCTGGTCACCGGGGACGGGCAGGCCGTCAGCGAGGTGGCCCTGACCGACCCGGGGTTCGCGGGGCTGCACTTCACCGGCTCGACGGCCACGTTCAAGAAGCTGTGGACGACGATCGCCGCGAACCTCGACACCTACGGCTGCTACCCGCGCATCGTGGGCGAGACCGGCGGCAAGGACTTCGTCGTGGCGCACGCGAGCGCGAACGCCGACAAGGTCGCCGCCGCGCTCGTGCGGGGCGCGTTCGAGTACCAGGGGCAGAAGTGTTCCGCGGCCTCGCGGGCCTACCTGCCGCGGTCGCTGTGGGAAGGCGGGCTGCGCGAGCGGATCGCCGACCTCACCCGCAGCGTCACCTTCGGCGACGTCACCGACCTGTCGAACTTCGGCGGCGCGGTGATCGACGCGCGGGCCTTCGCCAAGCACAGGGCGCTGCTGTCGACCGTCGAGTCCGACCCCGAGCTGGAGGTGCTCGTCGGCGGTGGCTGCGACGATTCGGTCGGCTACTTCGTCGACCCGACCGTGCTCGTCACGACCGATCCGCGGCACGAGGTGATGTCGACCGAGTACTTCGGCCCGATCGTCGCCGTGTACGTCTACGACGACGCCGACTACGACCGCGTGCTCGAGCTGTGCGACACGACCGCGGGGTACGGGCTCACCGGCGCGGTGTTCGCCGACGACCGGGCCGCCGTCGCAGCGGCCCACCGCGCACTGCGCCACGCGGCCGGCAACTTCTACGTCAACGACAAGCCGACGGGGTCGATCGTCGGCCAGCAGCCGTTCGGCGGCTCCCGCGGCTCGGGCACCAACGACAAGGCCGGGTCGATGTTCAACCTGCTGCGCTGGACGAGCCCCCGCGCGATCAAGGAGACGTTCGACGCGCCGACCACCATCGAGTACCCGCACATGGGATAGCCGTCCGAGAGACGACTGCCCCGAGATCACCGCCCCGAGGCCACGGCCCCGAGAACACGGCCCCGATACGACGGCCCCCGGAGACGACTGTGCCCCCGAGACGAGGTGGTCTCGGGGGCACAGGTCGCGGAAGCGTCAGTTGGGCAGGCCCGCCGGGGCGTCCTGCACCTGGTCCGCGGGCGGCTCCTCGATGTTCACCGGGGTGCCCCAGTCGCGGTAGTTCATCTCCATGGTCATGCCGCCTGCGGCCATCTGGTTCGCACCGCCGCCTGCCTGCTCCATGGCCTGCTTCATGAGCTCGCTCATGTCCATGGTCATCTTGATGGGCAGGTCCTCGCTGTTCAGCCAGACCTCCATCGGCACGTTCGCGTCCACGCCCTTGAGCTGCTCACCGGCGGCTCCGGTCAGCGCGCCCATCTCGTCGGCCATCTTCGCGAAGTCGAGGTCGATGGTGTAGTGCGTGGCCTGCTGGCCCTCGACGGTCGTCTCCTCGCTGTCGGTGATCTCACCGGCCTTCTTCGCGAACTCGAGGAGCTTCGTCGGGTCGTTCATCTCGGCAGCCTGGGCACCGCCCTGCTGACCGGTGAGCTCGCCGACGTCCATCTTCATGTACTGGCCGCCCTGGCCCATCTGCATGTACATGGTCTGGCCGATCATGATCGTCTCGACCTTCTGGCCACCCATGTCCATGGTCATCTTGACCTTCGGCTCGGCGGTGAACTCGCCCTCACCGTCGTAGGTGATCTGCTGCTGGCCCATCTTCATGACCATGTCGAACTTCGCGCTCTTCTTGTCCGACGTGTTCTGGGAGGCCGTGTCGGCGAGCTGACCGGCGTCCGAGAAGAGCTGACCGACGGCGCCGGCATCGCCGGAACCGTTGCCCCCGTTGCCGTTGCCGCCGTCGGCGCTGTCGTTGCCTCCGCAGCCGGACAGGACGAGCAGAAGTGCGGCCGCACCGGCGACCAACGATGTCTTTCGCATGAAATCCCCAAGTAGTTTTCCTGCGCGGACGGTACGACGCCGTCCGTCCGTGCATTCGATGTAGGGCACACCGTAGCGGTTCCGCGTGGCGACTCGACAGGGGATCGGCGTTTCCTCGACGGCGGGACGGAAACGGTGGAGGAAACACGGGAAAGGCCCGGAATCCGTTCGCCGGAATCCGGACCTTTCGCCGCGTGAATGGGGTCGTGGATCAGTTCGGCATGGCGCCGGTCGGCATCTCGCCGACCTGGTCGGCGGGCGGCTCCTCGATGTTCACCGGGGTGCCCCAGTCGCTGTAGGTCATCTCGATCTTGGCGTCGCCGGACATGCCGGAGGCGTTTCCGCCGGCCTCGGCCGCGGCCTGCTTCATGACTTCGCTCAGGTCCATCGTGATCTTGATGGGCAGCTGTTCGTCGTTCAACCAGACCTCCATGGGGAGGTCGCCGACCTTCTTCGCCATTTCCTGCGCATTGGCGCCGCCGGCCATTCCGCCGAGTTCGCCGGCCATCTTCTCGAAGTCGAGCGCAACCTTGTAGTGCGTGGCCTGCTGACCCTCGACGGTCGTTTCCTCGCTGTCGGTGATCTCGCCTGCCTTCTGGATGAACTCCATCATCTTGCTCGGGTCGTTGTACTCCATCATCTGGGAGCTCTGGTCGCCCGCGGTGAGACTTTGTTTCATCCAGGGCTTGTCGGCGCTGCCACCCATGCCCTGCGGCATCTTCATGTACATGGTGTCGCCGACCACGATGGAATCGATCTTCTGTCCCATCATGTCCATCGTCATCGACTGCTTGGAGTCGGCGCCGTCGTAGAGGCCCTCACCCTCGGCGGTCGCCTGCAGGCCCATCATGTTCATCGTCATCGTGAACTTGGCGGACTTCTTCTCGGACGTGTTCTGCGAGGCGGCGTCGGCCAGCGAGTTCGCGTCGCCGAACAGGTTGCCGACGACACCGGAACCCCCGTCGCCGTTGCCGCCACCGCCGCCATTGCTCGCGGTGTCGTCGCCGCTGCAGCCGGCGAGCAGGAGCAACGCCGCCGCGCCGGCGGCGAGAGCAGTCTTTCGCATGAGATCCCCTTGTCGGTGTCGTCCGCCCGTGAACGCGCGGCGAATCGTGTCGTCATGGTAGACGCCGGGGATCGGTGGGCGGTTCCGTCGCGCACGCGATCCGGGGCCACGGGCAGGTGAACTCGGCAGGGCAGCGGCGCCGTCGGCGAGGTCAGTCGGCCAGGCCCGCCCGCGAGGCCAGCAGCCGGCGCAGGGAGGCCAGGCGGGTGGCGGCCGAGGGCACGTCGTCGAGCACGCAGTCGGGATCCTCGGGTGGGCCGAGGTGGCCGCAGCCGGGTGGGCACTCCTCGGCGGCCTCGGCGAAACCGGCGAACGCGCCCACGATGTCGTCGGCGGTCACGTGCGCGAGGCCGAACGAACGCACGCCCGGCGTGTCGACCACCCAGCCGTCGTTGCCGGGCAGGGGCAGTGCGACGGCACTGACCGACGTGTGCCTGCCCTTGCCGACCGCGCTGACCTCGCCCGTCGCCAGCTCGGCGTCCGGGACGAGCCGGTTGACCAGTGTCGACTTGCCGACGCCGGAGTGTCCGACGAGCGCGGACACGCGGCCGGCCAGGCGGCCCAACAGGTCGTCGAGCGGTGCGTCGTGCCGCGTGACGACGGCGGGGACCTCCAGGTCGGCGTACTCGGCCAGCAGGTCGCCGGGGTCGGCGAGGTCGGCCTTGGTCAGGCACAGCACCGGGTCGAGCCCGCCGGTGTAGCAGGCGACCAGACAGCGGTCGATGAATCCGGTGCGCGGTGGCGGGTCGGCGAGCGCGGTGACGATGAGCAGCTGGTCGGCGTTGGCCACGACGACCCGTTCGTAGGGATCGGTGTCGTCGGCGGTGCGGCGCAGCACGCTCGCGCGCTCCTCGACCCGCACGATCCGGGCGAGCGTGTCCGGCTTGCCGCTGACGTCGCCGACCAGGTGCACGCGGTCGCCGACGACGATCGGGGTCCGGCCCAGCTCGCGGGCGCGCATCGCGGTCACGGCCCGGTCCGGGTCGGCCTCCACCGCGCACCGCCAACGGCCGCGGTCCACCGAGGTCACCATGGCGGGCACGGCGTCGGCGTGGCTCGGCCTGCGCTTGCTGCGCGGCCTGGTGCTCTTGCCCGGGCGCACGCGGACGTCACTCTCGTCGAGTTTGCGCCAGTCGCCGCGGGCCACGGACGTCCACCTCTCGTCACTGTCGCATTACCGTCGTCACGTGCGGGTTCCCGCGGCGGTGTGTGTTGCCGCGGGCCTGCCCTGCGGGTAATGATCCCTCATCGCGTTCGCCTCCGGCCGCACGCCCGTGCCAGGCTGGGGCGGAGGCGACCACGCCGACGAGCAGCAGGGAGACGCCATGTGCGGGCGTTACGCCGCGACGAAGAACCCGGCGGCGCTGATGGAGGAGTTCGAGGCGGCCGACGGCACGCAGGGCGGTGCGCCGACGGAGAACTACAACGTGGCGCCCACCAAGAACGTGGTGACCGTCGTCGAACGCCATCCGCGCGACGCGGAGGGCCAGGTGGACGAGGACGCGCCGGCCGAACGCGCCCTGCGCGTGATGCGCTGGGGACTCGTCCCGTTCTGGGCCAAGGACGCAGCCATCGGCAACCGCATGATCAACACGCGTGCGGAGACGGCCGCCGAGAAGCCCGCCTTCCGCAAGGCACTCGCCCGTCGGCGCTGCCTCGTGCCCGCCGACGGCTGGTACGAGTGGAAGGTCGGGCCCGTTCCCGGGGGCGGCTCGAAGAAGAAGGCGCCGAAGGAGCCGTTCTTCATGACCAGCGGGGACGGCTCGTCGTTGGCGTTCGCGGGCATCTGGGAGACCTGGCGCGACCCGAAGGGCGATCCCGACGCCCCGCCACTGGTCACCTGCTCGATCATCACGACCGAGGCACGCGGCCAGCTGACCGAGGTGCACGACCGGATGCCGCTGCTGATGACCCGCGAGAAGTGGCAGGACTGGCTCGACCCGGACCGCACCGACGCAACGTCGCTGCTGGAGCCGCCCGGGTTGGACGTGCTCGACGCGCTCGAACTGCGTCCCGTGTCGCCGCTGGTGAACAACGTGCGCAACAACGGGCCGCAGCTGCTCGAACGCGTCGAACCGCAGGCCCCGAACCTCGACACCCCGAATCTCGACGCCCCGGCGAGCGAGGGCGCGCTGTTCGACGTCCCGGACGCGCGATGACCACCGCCGAGATCGAGACTCCGCACGGCCCCGCTCGCGCGGAGCTGCACTGTGCCGACGAGGGCGTGGCCGGGCTGCTGCTCGGGCACGGCGCGGGCGGTGGGATCGACGCCCCCGATCTCGTCGCGGTGGCCGGGGCGGCGCGGGCGGCGGGCGTGCACGTGGCGCTCGTCGAGCAGCCCTACCGGGTCGCGGGGCGGAAGGCCCCCGCGCCTGCGAAACAGCTGGACGCGGCGTGGCTGGCCGTGGTCGAGGAGCTGTCCGGCCGCTGGTTCGAGGGCCTGCCGCTGGTCTTCGGAGGCAGGTCGTCGGGCGCGCGGGTGGCGTGCCGGACCGCGGACGAGGGGCAGGCCGATGCCGTGTTGTGCCTGGCCTTCCCCGAGCACCCACCCGGTAAGCCGGAGAAGTCGCGGCAGCCCGAACTCGACGGCGTGCCGGTGCCGACGCTGGTCGTGCAGGGGGAGCGGGACCCGTTCGGCAGGCCCGAACCGGGACCGCACCGGGAGATCGTCACGGTGGCAGGCGACCACGGCCTGAAGGCCGACCTCGACGGCGTCGCCCGCGCGGCGGGCGAATGGCTCGGCAGGGTGATCCGTCCGCTGACGTCCTGACCCGCGCGTCTCGCGTCCTCCCCCGCGCGGGTGGATCAGGATGCGATGGGCGCCACAGTCGCCGAGGTCAGGTCCACGAGGTCGGCGGGGGCGAGTTCGATCTCCAGACCACGACGCCCACCGGAGACGAGCACGGCCGGGAACGCCTCCGCGGAGACGTCGACGACGAGTGGCAACCGCGACCGGTGACCGAGCGGCGAGATGCCGCCCACGACGTATCCGGTCGCGCGCTGGGCCTCGGCGGGGTCGGCGAGTTTGGCCTTCTTGCCGCCGACCGCGGAGGCCAGCGCCTTGAGATCGAGTTGGCCCGTGACCGGCACGACGCCGACGGTGAGCTTGCCGTCGACCGCCGCGACCAACGTCTTGAACACGCGCTCCGGCGCGACGTCGAGGGCCTCGGCCGCTTCGAGGCCGTACGACTCGTGCCGCGGATCGTGCTCGTAGGTGCGAAGCGTGTGCGCGATCTTGTGCTTGGTCAGCAGCGCCGTCGCCGGAGTGCCCTTGCCTGCCATGCGCTGCAGGCTAACGGGGCGTGACCGGCGGCGGGCGAAGGGCGGGAATACCCGATCAGGGGTCGTCGTTGCAGGTGGTGTGCCGACGATTCTGACCAGACCCGAGGGCGCTCGAGGCGTACCCTCGGAGGAGACATACGTGCCGTCGGTGGCGGGTAGCCGAGACCGGCGTAACGACGACCGGCGTGACACCGCCACGCGTGACGACCTCACGCGTGTCGCACACCTGGCCACCGATCTGGAAGGGAACGGTTTGCCGAGCACGCAGAACTCTGCACAGCCCGCAACCGCCGAGACAGCCGAGGACACCGCCCCCACCGGCGAGACAGCCGTGGAGGAGCAGCCCGAGGTCGAGCAGGAGCGCATCGCCCGCTTCGAACGGGACGCCATGCCGCTCATCGACCAGCTGTACTCGGCCGCGTTGCGCATGACGCGGAACCCCGCGGACGCCGAGGACCTCGTGCAGGAGACCTACCTCAAGGCGTACTCGGCGTTCTCGTCGTTCAAGAAGGGCACCAACCTCAAGGCCTGGCTGTACCGGATCCTGACCAACACGTTCATCAACGGCTACCGCAAGCGGCAGCGGCAGCCGGTGCAGCAGCCCACCGAGGAGATCACCGACTGGCAGATCGCCCAGGCGGAGAGCCACACCTCGAGCGGCCTGCGGTCGGCCGAGGTCGAGGCGATGGACAAGCTGCCCGACACCGACGTGAAGGCCGCCCTGCAGCAGTTGCCGGAGGACTTCCGCCTCGCGGTCTACCTGGCCGACGTCGAGGGCTTCGCCTACAAGGAGATTGCCGAGATCATGGACACGCCGATCGGCACCGTGATGTCGCGTCTGCACCGTGGCCGGAGCCAACTGCGGAGCCTGCTTGCCGATGTCGCCACGGAACGTGGTTTCATCCGCTCCGCGACGCGGGAGGTGGCGGGCCGATGAGCACCCTGGAACAGCCTGAGCACAAGCCGGAACACGAGCGTCAGGGACGCGACGTGTGCTGCGACGAGGCGCTCGCCGAGATCTACCTGCTCCTGGACCGCGAGTGCAGCCAGGAGCGCGACGCCGAGCTGCGCAAGCACATCGAGGACTGCCCGCCGTGCCTCGAGGAGTACGGCATCGACGACCAGATCAAGCAGCTGCTGCACCGCAAGTGCGGTGGCGACCAGGCACCGGTCGACCTCAAGGAACGACTGCGCGCCTCGATCCGCAAGACCGTCGAGGAACGCGGTGGCGTGCGGTTCAGCGAGACCGAGCTGACCATCGAACAGGTCCGCGGGCGCTCCGACGGCACGTGACGCGGGCGGTGGTGACGTTCACCTGATCCCGGCATGAGAAGACCCCGGCGACTTCCTCGGAAGTGCCGGGGTCTTGCCGTAACGCCTGAGGGGCCGCCCGCGGCGGCCGGGTTCTCAGGTGTTGGGCTTCTTGCCGTGATTCGCCTTGTTCTTCTTGCGATCGCGGCGCTTACGTGCACGCTTCGACATGATCATTCCTCCATGACTTGCTGACCCAAGTGTCGCATGCGCCCGACCGCCGACGGTGGCCCGGTATCGGCTCGGCACGTGGGAGTATTGCGGAGCGGATCACGACCGGATCCGCGTCGATTCCTGACGAGGTGCGGTGGTCGATAACCGATGTCCACACTTGCGGAGCTGCTCGCCGACAACACCGGGCTTCCCGGAGAGGCCGTCGACCACCTGCAACTGGTGGTGGCCGAATGGCAGTTGCTGGCCGACCTGTCGTTCGCCGACTTCCTCATGTGGGTGCCGGTGGCAGGAGGCGAGGGTGACTTCGTCTGTGTGGCGCAGGTCCGGCCGACGACGGGGCCGACGGCGCACCCCGAGGACGTGGTGGGGACGCGGTTCACCTCGGAGGAACACCCGCAGCTGGCGCGTGCCGCCCGTGAGCTGCGGCTGTGCCGCGAGGAGGAACCGCACTGGTACAACGACCTGCCGATGCGCAGGGAGGCGATCCCGGTGCGGTTCGGCGACCGGGCGATCGCGGTGCTGAGCCGCGATTCGAACCTCGCCTCGCCGCGCGTGCCCAGCCCCCTCGAGATCGCCTACCTGGGCAGTGCGGCCGACCTGTGCCAGATGATCGCCGACGGCACGTATCCGAGCCCGGACGGCGGCACCGACGTGCACACGAGCCCGCGCGTCGGCGACGGTCTGATCCGGGTCGACCAGCACGGCACGGTCGTGTTCGCCAGTCCGAACGGCCAGTCGGTCTACCACCGCATGGGCTACGAGTCGGAACTCGTCGGAGCCAGACTGGCGCCGTTGACCCGCTCGCTGATCCGGGATCCGTTCGACGCGACCGAGATCTCCCATCGGATCCTCGACGCGATCGCGGGCAAGCCGAGCAGCCGGGCCGAGGCGGAGTCGCGTCGGGGCGCCGTGGCGCTGTTCCGCGCGCTTCCGCTGCGACCGGCGGGGCGGCCCGCCGGGGCGCTGGTGCTGGCCAGGGACGTGACCGAGGTCAAGCGTCGCGACCGGGCGTTGATGTCGAAGGACGCGACGATCCGCGAGATCCACCACCGCGTGAAGAACAACCTGCAGACGGTGGCGGCCCTGCTGCGCCTGCAGTCGCGGCGCACGCCCAGTGGGGAGGCGCGGCAGGCGCTGAGCGAGTCGGTGCGGCGGGTGTCGTCGATCGCGATGGTGCACGAGGCGTTGTCGATGTCGGTCGACGAGCGGGTCGACCTGGACAAGCTGTTCGACAACGTGCTGCCGATGGTCGGCGAGGTCGCCACGGCCGAGGCGCAGGTGAAGCTGTCCCGCAGCGGTTCGTTCGGCATCGTGGCGGCCGAGATCGCCACGCCGTTGGTGATGGTCGTCGCCGAGCTGGTGCAGAACGCCGTCGAGCACGCGTTCGCGCCCGGCAAGTCCGGTGACGTGGAAATCGCGGTGGAACGTTCCGCAGGGCGGCTCGACATTCTCATCCGCGACGACGGACGCGGACTGCCCGCAGGATTCTCGTTGGAACGCGCCGACGGTCTGGGTCTGCAGATCGCACGGACGCTCGTGGAATCGGAGCTGCGCGGTTCGTTGTCGTTGCGCGGAGGCCGAAGTGGCGGCACCGAAGCGACGTTGCGCGTTCCGTTGAATCGACGCGGCTGACGGCGGCCGCGTCGATTCAACGGTATCGGGGTTCGGACACACCACGAAAACGGCTCCGGACACGAATCTCCGGACGCGAATCTCCCCGGACACGCTTGAGGGCCGGCACCCGAATCGGGATGCCGGCCCTCAAACCTTTTGCCTCGGCCCCAGTTATGGATTCACGCCGTTTCCGGGCAAAAGGCAGGTTGTGTTGCCTGCTGTGAACGGCTCAGGCGTTGCTGTGCTGGCCGATCTGCGCGCGGCGACGCTTGAGCGCACGGCGCTCGTCCTCGTCCATGCCGCCCCACACGCCGGCGTCCTGGCCGCTGGCCAGGGCCCAAGCGAGGCAGTCGGCGGCGACGGTGCAGCGGTGGCACACGGCCTTGGCTGCGGTGACCTGGGACAGAGCGGGGCCGCTCGTTCCCACGGGGAAGAACAGTTCCGGGTCCTCGTCCCGGCAGGCTGCGCGGTGGCGCCAGTCCATCGTTGAGCTCCTTCGAAAGACGCGGGGGTACCGCGCCAACGTCGTCTTGGCGGTCGTTTTTTGGGGTGCTTGTGAATGCTTTCACGAGTCCCCGGCTTCGACAAGTGTTTTCGACGGATCGGTGAGTCAGGTCACCTGCCCGAAACGCCGATCTGACCTGCGGCTTTACCTCTCGGCAACGCCATCCGTCGATCGAACTTTGCGGCGAGTGGAGCCTCTGCGTCGATGAGCGGCAACACCGGGTTTGCCGGAGGTGATCAGCTGCTGCTGTTCACCGCCCGCGATCAGTCATACCGCGACGGTGAGCGCCTGCGGGACGCTCCGGAACTCCACCCTGGTGCGTCTTCCGACCAGGTCTCCGTCGACCTGAAAGTGTACGGGCTTTTCGGAACTCACGCAGACGAATGACAGATCGTCCCTGCGCACGAGGTTCTTCCCGCGGTGCTTGCCGCGGTGGAGTGCCTGGTTCAGGTGGCGCAGCACGGTCGCCAGTCCCATCCGGCGCAGGGCGAACAGGCCGAGTCCGGTGTCGAACGAGCACTCGGTGTTGAGGTGCACCGGGCGCGGACCGAGATAGCTCCACGGATCGGTGTTGGACACGAACACCGTGCGGGTGTCCACGGCTTCGTCGCCGGGGATCTCGACGCTGAGCGCGGGCCTGCCGCGCGGAGGCCGCAGATAGGCGGACACGGCCGTTCTGGCGTAGAGGGAGGGGCTGGTGCGTTTGCCACGTTTGGCATCGACGCCGGCCACGACGTCGGCGTCCCATCCGAGGCCCGCGTTGAACGTGAACCACCGGCCGTCGGCGTTGCCGAGTCCGACGCGCCTGCGTGCACCCGTCTCGACCGCGTGCAGCAGGCGATGGGTCGCCTCGACGGGGTCGCGGGGGAGTCCGAGTGCGCGCGCGAACACGTTCGCCGATCCGCCGGGGACGACGCCGAGCATCGGCACGGCCCGATCGGCCGCCTGCGCACCGACCGGACGCAGCGCGCCGTCGGCGGAGGGCCGGCCTGCGCTCTCCGTGGAGCCGCCGCCGGACCCGCCGGTGGCGCTGTCGTCCACGGGGCGGCCGTCCATGAGGCCGTTGACGACCTCGTTGACGGTGCCGTCCCCGCCGTGGGCCACGACGAGACCGACGTCACCGAGCTCGCCACGCGCGGCCGCCCGCGCGACGGTCATCGCGTGGCCGCGATGCTCGGTCTCGACCACCTCGAGCTTGACCTGGCTCGCCAGGGCGTGCGCGAGAACGTCACGCCCGCCCTGTGAGGTGGCGGTGGCCTGCGGATTCACGACGAGTACTGCGCGCACTCGTCCAGACTAGGTGAACCGTCAGCCCGCTCTTCTCGTTGTTGCCTCCCGCTCGCTCGGCGAACGCATCACTTCCGCCGTGACGAGTGCACCCCGGACGACCACCGGCTCATCGACGACACCTGAATCCTTGCCCCAACGCCGGGCGGCGGAAAACGGCCGTCCGGGTGGCATACCATCGGAAGCGTTCACGCACGGTCACGTCCGAGGGGAAGGCCCGCCCGTGGCGCTCGCCGACAAGATCTCTCCCGCGCCCCGCGAAGTCCGCTACGCGGGGTTGCTGACGGCGCTGCCCGGGCTCGGGCTCATCGTGATCGCCCTGGTGCTCGCCTTCACCGGAACCAGCCGTGACCTGCTCGCGGAGGTGAGCTACTACGTCGTGCTGGGCGCCGGCGTGCTGGCCTGCGCGGCGGGACTGCTGCTCGGCAAGACGTGGGCGCGTTCGCCCTCGCTGGTCGTTGCGCTGATCCTGATCGGCGTCGGCTGGTACGCCGCGGGGCCGTCCGACCAGGCAGGCTACGGCGTGCCGATCATGATCGCGGGCGTCGTGGTGATCGTGCTGCTGTTCCGCAGGGATTCGCGTGCCTGGGCACTCGGCCAGCGTCCGGACGAGACCGAGGAGGAGGCCGCGCGCCGCGGCGGCATGTCCGGACGTGCGGCCGAGCGTGAGCGCGGCGAACGGGACTGAACCGATCGGATGCTCCCGCGACGCCGACGTCGACGCCGACGTCAGCGTGCGTCGCCCGCCAGTGCGCGCAGCGGCTCGTCGGTGAGCCGGTAGACGGTCCACTCGTCCATCGCCTCGGCGTCGAGCGACTCGTAGAACTTCCGCGCGGGGTTCCAGTTGAGCACCCACCATTCGAGGCGGGCGTACCCGCGGTCGACGCATTCGGCGGCCAGCGTGGCCAGCAGTGCCTTGCCGAGACCGGAACCGCGGTGCTCCGGCAGGACGAACAGGTCCTCGAGGTAGATGCCGTGCACGCCGCGCCAGGTGGAGAAGTTGAGGAACCACAGCGCGAATCCGACGACCGTGCCCTCCACCTCGGCCACGTGCCCGTACAGCGCAGGCGCGTCGGCGAACAGCGCGGCGTGCAGCTGCTCGGACGTCAGGTGGCACTCGTCCGGTGCCTTCTCGTACTCGGCGAGCGCGTGGACGAGATCGACGACGGCGTCGACGTCGTCGGGACGGACTCTGCGGATGCTCATGCGGTCATGATCGCACCGGGGTGTGGTCAGGCAGGCGGAACGTTCAGGTGCCGGATCTGCGGTGCGCCTCGCTCGTGGCCGAGCACCGAGATGCTCGCCGGGTCGACGCGGAACCGTTCGCCGAAAGGCACGTCGAGGCCGAGCCATCGGGCGATGAGCACGCGGCTGAAGTGACCGTGGCCGACGAGGACGACGTCGCCGTCGGACAGCGCGGCGCGGGCCCGTTCGAGTACGCGGTCGGCGCGCTCGCCCACCTGCTGTGGGGTCTCACCGCCCGGCGCGCCGTCGGTCCACAGTGACCAGTCGGGAACGGTTCGGTGGATCTCGTCGGTGGTGACGCCCTCGTAGTCGCCGTAGTCCCATTCGGCGAGATCGCCGGACTGTTCGTCGACGGGGATGCCCGCCAGCTCGGCGGTGCGGCGGGCGCGCACCCTGGGACTGGTGAGCACGAGCGCGGGGTCGGTGCCGCGGTGCAACACGGCGTAGGTGCGGCCGGCGGCGTGTGCCTGACGCTCGCCGACGCCGGTCAGGGGGACGTCGGTGTGACTCGTGTGCTTGCCCGTGGCCGACCACTCGGTCTGGCCGTGCCGGATGAGGAGAAGCGTGTGTTCGGACACGGGTGCACCGTATCCGCCCACAGTTGTTACTGGCGGGTAATGTCACCGGTATGAGTTCTGTGGATGCGGCGAGCACGGCCGTGAACGCGACGTATGCGATGTGGCGGAAGCTGTCGGGCTCGACGCTCGGCCGTGGGCTGTTCTCCACCGCGATGTGCCTGAAGGTGCCGTACTTCCGCACGGTGCTGCCTGCGGTGCGGGACATGCGGCCGGGTCGCTGCGAGGTGGCCGCACCGAAGTGGTGGGGCGTGCACAACCATCTCGGCACCTTTCACGCGATCGCGGCGTGCAATCTCGCCGAGATCGCCATGGGCATGCTCGCCGAGGCGACCGTGCCCACCACCCACCGGTGGATTCCGAAAGGGATGTCGGTGTCCTACGTGGCCAAGGCGAAGACGTCGCTGACGGCCGTGGCGGAGTTGCCTGAGCTGCCCGAGCTCGCCGAGTCGGGCACCGAGGTCGTCGTACCGGTCGTGGTCCGGGACCGCGAGGGGACCGTCGTGGTCACCGCCGACATCACCGTCTGGATCACGCCCAGGAGCTGACACCCGGCTGACACCCGGGACTGGCATCCGGCTGGCACCCGGGGATTGACACCCGGCGGCAGTTGTTGGCGCTGCGTCATTAAGCCTACCGGGTGATCTTGGGCCGCAGATGTGAATATTTCTCGCGTCAGTGGTTGTTTCGTGGTCGGCGCCACGTCAGCATTCCCGGCCATGACACAGCTGTCCCGCAGGAAGTTCCTCGGTTACGCCGCACTCGGCTCGGCGGCCGCGTACGGGTCGACCACCATCGCGGCCCCGTCGGCGCGTGCCGCGGGTGCTTCCGGGCTTCCCGACTTCGCGCCCGCCGTGGTCATCGGCACCGGATACGGCGCCGCGGTCACGGCGCTGCGGCTCGGCGAGGCGGGCATTCCGACGGTGATGCTCGAGATGGGGCAGCTGTGGGACACGCCCACCGCGGACGGTTCCGTGTTCTCGCCGATGCTCTCGCCCGATCGGCGCTCCATGTGGCTCAAGGACCGCACCGAGATGCCGCTCGCGTCGTTCCTGTGGATCGACATCGACCGTCGCATCGAGCGGTACACGGGTGTGCTCGACCGCGTGCACTACGGCGACATGTCCGTCTACGTCGGACGCGGTGTGGGCGGGGGATCGCTCGTCAACGGCGCGATGGCGGTGACTCCGCGGCGTTCGTACTTCGAGGAGATCCTGCCCGCCGTCGACGCCGACGAGATGTACGGCACCTACTTCCCCAGGGCTAACCACAACCTCGGCGTCAACGAGGTCGACCGGGACTGGTTCGAGGAATGCGACTCGTACCAGTACGCGCGCCTGTCCAGGAAGCACGCAGAGAAGGCCGGATACCGCACGACGTTCGTGCCCAGCGTCTACGACTTCGACTACATGCGCCGCGAGGAGGCGGGCGAGGTGCCCCGCTCGGCGCTGTCGGCCGAGGTCATCTTCGGCAACAACCACGGCAAGCGGTCGCTGGACAAGACCTACCTCGCCGCGGCGCTGGGCACCGGGAACGTGACGATCAAGACGCTCCAGGAGGTGCGCGACATCCGGCGCGGCGCCGACGGCACGTACCGGTTGACCGTGCGCGAACTCGACGAGACCGGCGGCACCGTGGCGCGTAGGGAGATGGGCGCGCGGTATCTGTTCCTCGGCGCGGGCAGCATCGGTTCGACCGAGTTGCTGGTGCGGGCCAGGGACACCGGCACGTTGCCCGATCTCGGCGAGCAGGTCGGGCAGGGCTGGGGCCCGAACGGCAACGTCATGGTGGGACGCGCCAACCACGCGTGGGACCTCACCGGCGCCACGCAGTCCGGCATGCCCGCGCTCGGCATCGACGCGTGGGACGACCCGGACAACCCCGTGTTCGCCGAGATCGCCCCGATGCCGGCCGGACTCGAGCTCTGGGCCAGCCTCTACCTGGCGATCACCAAGAACCCCGAACGCGGGCACTTCACGTACGACCCGACCACCGACGCCGCGAAACTGCACTGGACCGCCGAGCAGGGCCGGCCGTCGATCGACTCCGCGAAGGTCCACTTCGACCGGATCAACGGGGTCAACAACACGGTGTACCGGCACGATCTGTTCGGTGACACCCGCACGTTCGAGAACCGGTTCACCTACCACCCGCTCGGCGGCGCGGTGCTGGGCGAGGCGACGGACCTGTACGGCAGGGTCAAGGGCTACGACAACCTGTACGTCACCGACGGTTCGCTCATTCCCGGCAGCACCGGGGTCAATCCGTTCGTGACGATCACCGCGCTGGCCGAACGCAACGTCGAACGGGTGCTGGCCGAGGACATCCGCGGCTGACACCGCGGCGAGGGTGTGCTCGGTCGATCACGCCCGGGAGGACGCCCGCAGTCGCTCGTAGTGGGCGAGGCAGTCCGCGTAGTCGGGAAGAAGGCCGTCGGCGCGTGCCTGCGCCACCGACGGGGCCGCGCGGTCCTTGTCCGACAGCACGAACTCGAGGTCGCCGGGCCACGGCAGGCCGAGTTCGGGGTCGAACGGGTCGACACCGTGTTCGGCGGGCGGGTTGTACGACGTCGAGCACAGGTACGACATCACCGTGTCGTCCTCGAGCGCGACGAACGCGTGGCCCAGACCCTCCGGGATGTACACGCCGCGGTAGGTCTCGCTGTCGAGGCGTACCGAGTCCCACGTGCCGAACGTGGGCGAGCCGACGCGCAGGTCCACGACCACGTCGAGCAGCGCGCCCTTCGGGCAGTAGACGTACTTCGCCTGACCGGGTGGGACGTCGGTGAAGTGCACGCCGCGGACGGTGCCTCGCCGCGACACGCTGTGGTTGGTCTGCGCCACCGTCAGCGGATGGCCGACGGCGTCGACGAACGCCGGCTCCTGGAAGGGCGCCGTGAACAGGCCCCGGTGGTCGGGGAAGACGGGCGGGGTGAACTCGACGGCATCGGGAACAGCCAGCGTGCGGGCGTGCATGCCCGGATCATATGGGGCGGCGGACGAGGCCTCCGCGGTGGCGTGCAGCTCCTCCGGCGACGCGCCGGTCTGCGACCCAAGCCGGACGTCCGTCTTGCTATTAGGTGCTTGACCTGCGAAAACAGGGACAAATCTGTGATCCGGACCGCACCGGACACGCTGAGTGCGCGAAGAGATGTCACACTGGTGCGACCGCCGCGTCCGCGGCTACGCCTGACCAAGGGCCTTGACGGACACCTTGCCGGCAGACGGTGCTACCGCGCCGAATCGCCGGGAGCAAGGAGCCCAGCACCAACGGGACGTGCCCGTTGGCCCCTCCCTTTTTCAGCCCTGGAGATAGACGTGTCCCAAGCTCAGGTGAGCGACGACGACATCTTCGGCGGACACGAGGGCGGCAAGCTCTCCGTGTCGGCCACCCGCCCCATCACGCAGGCCCGTGACCTGTCCATCGCCTACACCCCCGGGGTAGCGAAGGTCAGCCGCGCCATCGAGCAGGAGCCTGCTCTCGCGAAGCGGTACACGTGGGCGGACCGGCTCGTGGCGGTGGTCAGCGACGGATCGGCGGTACTCGGACTCGGCGACATCGGCGCGAGCGCGTCGTTGCCGGTCATGGAGGGCAAGTCGGTTCTGTTCAAGACCTTCGCCGGGCTGGACTCGATTCCGCTCGTGCTGGAGACCTCCGACGTCGACGAGATCGTCGAGACGCTCGTCCGCCTGCGTCCCTCGTTCGGCGCGGTGAACCTGGAGGACGTCTCGGCGCCGCGGTGCTTCGAGCTCGAGGCGAAGCTCAAGGACGCGCTCGACTGCCCGGTCATGCACGACGACCAGCACGGCACGGCCATCGTGATGCTCGCCGCACTGCGCGGCGCGAACCTGGTGACCGGGCGCGACATCGGCGACCAGCGGGTGGTGATCTCCGGCGCGGGCGCCGCAGGCGTCGCGTGCACGAAGATCCTGCAGGCCGCCGGGGTAGGCGACGTGACGGTGCTCGACTCGCGCGGCATCATCCACGAGGGCCGCGACAACCTGAACGACGTCAAACGGGACCTGGCGGCGACCACGAACAAGGCCGGTCTGCGCGGAGGGCTGGCCGACGCCATGGCCGGCGCCGACGTGTTCATCGGCCTCTCGAGCGCGACCATCGACGAGAACCTGCTCGCGACCATGGCGCCCGAGCCCATCGTGTTCGCACTGTCCAATCCGGACCCCGAGGTGCACCCGGAGACCGCGGCCAAGTACGCGGCGGTCGTGGCCACCGGGCGGAGCGACTTCCCGAACCAGATCAACAACGTGCTGGCGTTCCCCGGTGTGTTCCGCGGTGCGCTCGACGCCGGTGCGCGGGCGATCACGGAGAACATGAAGCTCGCCGCCGCGGAGGCGATCGTGTCCGCGGCAGCCGACGAGCTGTCGGCGGACCGCATCGTGCCGAGCCCGCTCGACCCACGCGTCGCCGAGGAGGTCGCCACCGCCGTGGCGAAGGCCGCCGAGGACGACGGCGTCGTGGGCTGACGTAACAACCCAGCGGTGCCCCCGAGGACAAGGCGGTTTCTAGCGATCCCCGCAACACCCTGTTCTTCAGGGAGTTGCGGGGATCGTGTCGTTTGAGGAGTTGAAGGAAGCTTTCTTCGTAGCGCTGGAC
>NZ_JOIJ01000026.1 GCF_000719975.1 Prauserella rugosa | reverse complement strand
ATCGCCACCCGCTACGACAAGCTCGCCGCCGTCTACCGAGGAGGCATCGTCCTCCGCGCGATCACCCTCTGGCTTCGGCAATAAGGAGACACTCCCTAGGTCCGGAGGCCCGAGAACATCGGTGCGCCCCTCTGTGTCGAGGTCCGAAGCTTGCTGGGAATGTCCACCTTCGTGCACTGTGCCGCTGGCAGAACGGTTTCTACCGTCGGTCGGTGTGACCGACAACCGCAGCAGCCGAACTTCCGTCCAGCCGCAGCGGCGAGGTGGTTCTCACGTGTCCATGAACACCTGCTATCCCGCGTTGCTCGGTTTCAGGGAAGTCTCGGGCCAGCGAAGCAGCTTTGGCGGTCAGGTTCGTTCTGGGGTCCTCTACCGCAGTGGTACACCACAGTTCCTCGACTACGCGACAGCGCTACGGCTTTTGCGCGACACAAGCATCACGGCCACTGTGGACCTCCGGTTGCAGCACGAGGTCGAGCAGGAGGGCCGTGGTCCACTCGACGAGCTCGGCGTTGGGCACTTGACGCATGCGATTCAGGTGGGTGCGCTGGTGTCGGCAAACTCGGCAGTGGCACCGATGACCGGTGACGACCCGGTCGTCGCGACTTACCTGCGCTACCTCGACGAGGGGCCGGAGGCTGTTGCGGGGGCGATCGCCGACATCGTCCAGCTCGGGGGAGCGCCGGTATTAGTCCACTGCACGGTCGGCAAGGACCGGACCGGTGTCATCATCGCGATGGCCTTGGCTGCAGTCGGGGTCGATCATGATGAGATCGCCACCGAGTACGGCCTGCTCGCCAACCAGGTCGAGGAATCCATGCAACGGCTGCGCGGGATGAAGTCTTACGGCGACGCAGTGGATCTCTACCCACCGGAAACGTTCGCGGTGGAACCTGGGTCCATCATCCGATTTCTCGATGCGGTCGACCACCGACACGGTGGAACGCGTGAATTCCTGCTCTCCCACGGCTTCACCCACCAGATGCTCGAGGAACTCGAGGAGTCCCTCCTGGACCGAACGGTGATCTGACCGCTCGACGAGGAGCAGCTATGAACATCGCGGAGACGAAGACCTGCGGCGCAGGCCCCGCCTCGGTGTGGGAGGTGGTTGGTGACGTGGAGTCGGTCGCGACGTGGATCCCGGCTCTCGAGAGTCGGCATCTCGACGGAGACGTGCGATACGTGACCTTCGCCTACAGCGGGGGTGAAGCCACCGAGCGTATCGAAGGTGTGAGACGGCAGCTCCCGTTGCTCGAAGCCGTGCTGGCAAAGGGGGCCAGTGACCTGGCGCGCTACGTCACGGGCACCGTGATTCCGGTGGACGGTGGTGCGTCAGCGGTCACCCTCGGTACCTTCGCGACGGATGTCGTAGCCGCCGCGGAGGAGTTCCGCGCGGGGGCGGGCGCGTGACCTGCCCGGGCGATCCGCTTCCGCTGCGCGGGCTCAGTGTGCCCAACCGGCTTTGGATGTCGCCGATGTGTCAGTACTCGGCAGAGGCGACCGGGCCGGCAACCGGGCAGGTCACCGACTGGCACGTCTCACACCTGGAGGCACGCGCCGTCGGTGGGGTCGGACTGGTCATGACCGAGGCTACGGCGGTTCACTCGGATGGCCGGGTCAGCCCGACGGACCTGGGGATCTGGACGGACGACCAGATCTTGGGACTCACTCGCATCGTCGCGGCGGTGCGGCGGCACGGCGCCATTCCAGCCTTGCAGCTGGGCCATGCGGGTCCTAAGGCATCCACCTACCAGCCCTGGATCGATCGCAGGCGTCGAGTCGAACCCGCCGACGGCGGTTGGGCCCCGTGGGCGGCGTCAGCGTTGCCAGACGGACCGAACGTCCGCGAGTTGACGACCGAGGAAGTCGGTCGGGTCCCTGACCTGTTCGCAGCAGCTGCCGTCCGCGCGTTGCGGGCGGGCTTCAACGCTATCGAAATCCACGCTGCCCATGGCTACCTCCTGCACGCCTTCCTATCGCCCCTGGGCAACCAGCGCAAGGATATCTACGGCATGGACCGGTCGAGGCTGATCCGGGATGTGGTGGGAGCCGTCCGTGAGGTGTGGCCTACTGGACTGCCCCTGTTGCTACGGGTTTCGGCCACGGATTGGCTCGATGGGGGAATCACGGTCGCAGACGCTGTGGCACTGACCGAGGAGGTATTGCCACTCGGGGTCGACCTCGTGGATGTTTCCAGCGGTGGGTTGCGCCCAGCCGCCATCGATTCCTTCCCGGGTTACCAGGTGCCGCTCGCGGCCGAGATCCGGAAGGCGACCGGGGCCATGGTGGGCACGGTCGGCCTGATCGAGGAGCCCGAGCACGCAGCTCGCATCCTGGCCGAGGGCGAGGCCGATGCGGTCCTCGCGGGACGTGCGACGCTGCGCGATCCCAACTGGGCTCGCAGAGTTCTGCGGGCCAGCGGGACGCCGGCCCAATGGCCCCACCAGTACGCTTGGGCCCTCGGGGTGGAGGGCTGAGCTTGCTCGCAGGACATCGTAGACGCACGTCATCGCTGACGCCCGGTGTGGACGCAAGTTCGCGGGTGCGAGTTTCACGGAAGTTCGCCCCTTGTGCGAAACGGCAACGTGGAAACCCGTGTTGAACGCCTTCGCCATCACCTTCAGCGACCGCTGGCTGGCCACTGAAAGCTACTGACCGAACACGCCGGAAACAGTGTTTCCGTTACCGAGCCGTCGAGGACGTCCTTGGCGTAGTCGTGGATGTCGATGTTGCGTGGCATCAGTGCTCGAGGCGGGTTCGGAGTTCTTCGAGGAGTCCGGAGGCGGCCTCGGCGAGGACGGTGCCGGGCGGGAAGATCGCGCTCGCTCCTGCCGCGCGCAGCGCGTCGAAGTCCGCTGGCGGGATCACGCCACCGACGACGACCATGATGTCCTCGCGACCGACTTCCCGCAGTTCCTCGCGCAGCGCCGGCACCAGCGTGAGGTGCCCGGCGGCCAACGAGGACACGCCGACGATGTGCACGTCGGACTCGGCGGCCTGGCGGGCCACCTCGGCGGGGGTCTGGAACAGCGGGCCCACGTCGACGTCGAAGCCGAGGTCGGCGAAGGCGGTGGCGATCACCTTCTGGCCGCGGTCGTGGCCGTCCTGGCCCATCTTGGCCGCCAGGATGCGCGGCCTCGGTCAGCCACCGCAGGTAGGTCACCCCGGCCGCCAGCGAGCAACCCAGCTCCTCGGCGTCGAAGCCACCCGCGTTGTGGAACGGCAGAGCGTCCACGGTGATGGCCTTGAGCTGCGGGAACTCGGCCGCGCAGCGCCGGGCGAGCTCGACCGCGGCGTCCCGGTCACCGGCTTGCCCGGTGCGTGCCAGCACGCCCAGCGGGTCGGCGCCCAGGCTGCCGCGCAGCTCACCGGACGGCACGCCCTGCTCGGCGGCCAGGTCCAGGAACGCCTTCGCGGCGGCGGCGAAATCAGCTCCCGCGTCCAGGCTCACGCCGATCATGTCCAGGTGCACGCCGATGAGCGCGTCGGGCAGGTCGTCGATCGCGATGCCCGCGGCACCCAGGCGGAACCACAGCGAGGAGACGCCGTTGTAGAGGTCGGCCAGCACCTCGCGGTTGGTCTCTGCGGCGTCGGGGTGCTCGTGGCGCTGCCGTACCTCCCAGCCCTCGGCGACCCCGCCCTGCGGCCGGCTGCCCCGCACGAACGGCGGAGCACCCGGATACCCAGCGGGCCCAGCCGGTTCTGTGGGCAGGTCCGCCGAGTACAGCGGATGAAGAGTGCTCCCGTCGTAGGTCGCGGTGGCGAGCATGTCCTCCACATGCGGGGGAGTTGGCTCGTTTTCGCCGAGCACGCCCGACTTCCGGAGGACCTTCTCAACCTGCTGTCGCCACTGCTCGTGGGTAGCTGGGGAAACGCGCCACTAGAGATGGGATCGTCGCTGTGCACGGATGGTTTCATCAGTTCGAGTCCCTTGTACGCAGATCACGCTGAAGGCGCGTGGAGAATGAGCGCGTCGCCCTGACCACCGCCACCGCAGAGCGCCGCCGCACCGGTGCCACCTCCGCGCCGCTTGAGCTCCAGCGCCAGGTGCAGCGCCAGGCGGGCGCCGGACATGCCGATGGGGTGGCCCAGGGCGATGGCGCCGCCGTTGACGTTGACCTTGTCCTCGTCGATGCCCAGCTGGCGGGTGGAGACGATGCCGACCGCGGCGAAGGCCTCGTTGATCTCGACCAGGTCCAGCCCGGTCGGGTCGACGCCGGCCTTCTGGCAGGCCTTGGTGATGGCGTTGGAGGGCTGCTCGTGCAGGCTGGCGTCGGGCCCGGCGACCACGCCGTGCGCACCGATCTCGGCCAGGTAGTCCAGGCCCAGTTCCTCGGCCTTGGCCTTGCTCATCACCACCACGGCGGCGGCGCCGTCGGAGATCTGCGAGGCCGACCCGGCGGTGATGGTGCCGTCGGCGGAAAACGCCGGGCGCAGCTTGGCCAGGGTCTCGGTGGTGGTGCTGCCGCGCACGCCCTCGTCGGTGTCGAACACCACCGCCTCGCCCTTGCGCTGCGGGATCTCCACCGGCGCGATCTCCTCGGCGAACACCCCGGACTCGATAGCGGCCGCCGCGCGCTGGTGGGAACGAGCGGCGAAAGCGTCCTGCTGCTCGCGGGTGATGCCGTAGCGGGAGTTGTACTTCTCGGTCGAGACACCCATCGCGACCTGGTCGAACGCGCAGAACAGCCCGTCGTGGGCCATGTGGTCGAGCATGTTCACGTCGCCGTACTTGAAGCCCTCGCGCGAGCCGGTGAGCAGGTGCGGGGCCTGGGTCATCGACTCCTGGCCACCGGCCACCACGATGTCGAACTCACCGGCCCGCACCAGCTGGTCGGCCAGCGCGATCGCATCCAGACCCGACAGGCACACCTTGTTGATGGTCAGCGCCGGCACGTCCATCGGGATCCCGGCCGCCACAGCGGCCTGGCGGGCCGGGATCTGACCGGCTCCAGCGGTCAGCACCTGCCCCATGATCGTGTACTGCACCTGCTTGGGTGCGACACCGGCGCGCTCCAGCGCGGCCTTGATCGCGACCCCGCCGAGCTGCGCGGCGGAGAAGTCCTTGAGCGAACCGAGCAGCCGCCCCATCGGGGTCCGCGCGCCCGAAACGACCACAGAACCTTCGGTGTTTCCACTGCGTTTCATTGCACTGCTCCCAAGTTCGTGTGTTGGCGGCCCGGGGTTGAACCTGCCCGGCGCGGAACCCGTCAGGTCGCGGCGACGTGGACTCAGGCAGCGAGCCCGCGGCTGATCACGAGTCGTTGAATTTGGTTGGTTCCTTCGAAGATTTGCATGATCTTGGCTTCGCGCATGTAGCGCTCGACGGGGAAGTCGCGGGTGTAGCCGGCGCCGCCGAGCACCTGGACGGCGTCGGTGGTGACCTTCATGGCGGCGTCGGTGGCGGTGAGTTTGGCAACGCTGGCTTGCCGGCTGTAGGGCCGACCGAGGTCGCGACGGCGAGCGGCGTCGAGGTAGGTGGCCCGGGCGGAGTCGACAGCGGCGGCCATGTCGGCGAGCAGGAACCCGAGCCCCTGGTGGTCGACGATCTTCTTGCCGAAGGTCGTGCGATCGTTGGCGTAGGCGACGGCGACATCCAGCGCGGCCTGGGCGAGACCGGTGGCGCAGGCGGCGATCCCGAGCCGGCCGGAATCCAGTGCGCTGAAGGCGATCTGCAGCCCCATGCCTTCTTCACCGATCAATCGGTCTTCGTCGAGGACGGCGCCGTCCCAGTGCGCGGCGGTGGTCGGGATGGCGTGCAGGCCCATCTTGTCCTCCGGTTTGCCGAAGGACAGACCGCCGGCGCTCCCCGGCGCCAGCAGGCAGGAAATACCGCGGCTTCCTGTGCTGGTGCGGGCGAACAGCGAGTAGAAGTCGGCTCGTCCGCCGTGGGTGATCCAGGCCTTGGTGCCGGTGATGCGGTAGCCGTCGGAGATCTTCTCGGCACGGCAGGAGAGCGCCGCGGCATCGGATCCGGCGTGCGGTTCCGACAGGCTGTAGCCGCCGACGAGGTCGCCGCCGAGCATGTCCGGCAGCCACCGTTGTTTCTGCTTCTCGGTGCCGTAGGTGGCGAGGGGGAAGCAGGCGAGTCCGTGCACGCTCATGGCCACAGCCACGGCCGCCCAGCGCGCGGCGACTTCCTCGATCACCTGCAGGTAGACCTCGTAGGGCTGGCCACCTCCGCCGAACTCTTCGGGGTAGGGGAGCCCGAGCAAACCGGCGGCCCCGAGCGTGGCGAACAGCCCGTCCGGGTAGCGCTCCTCTAGCTCGTGCTGATCGACCCGGAGCGCGAGCTCCTTGTCGGAGATGTCCCGGACCAACTCGATGAGGTCCTCGGCCTCCGGAGTGGGAAGGAGCCGGTCAACGGCCATGTGACCCTCCAGGGCGTACTAGTAACAGTACCGAAGTTCGACTTTCAGTACTGTATCGGGATGTGCGGCTCGATCGGCTGGGATCTGAGCGTGACTTGAATCGCAGTCGAAGGGGTCCTGCCGAGATCGGCGCTGGGAAAGCTTGGGGAGCGGGCGGGGAACCCGAAGGCACTGCGTGGCGGCTGTGGGGACGGCGTGTGGCGAGGTGTGAACCCGTGGTCAGGCGCCGCGCCAGACGGGAGCGCGCTTCTCGGCGAAGGCGCGGGCTCCCTCTTGGGCGTCGGCGGAGTCGAAGACCGGTGCGGCGATGTCGGATTGCCGCGTGAAGGCTTCGGCGTCGGTCCAGTCGACGGCGCCGGAAACGATCTGCTTGGTGGCGCGGACGGCGAGAGGTCCGTTTGCGGCGATGCGTGTGGCGAGTGCTCGTGCTTCGTCGAGGGCGCGGCCGGGGTCGGTGAGCGTGTTGACCAGGCCGTGCTGGTGCGCCATTTCGGCGGTGAGCGGATCGCCGGTGAGGGCGACCTGCATCGCGAGCTGGTAGGGCAGAGCCTTGGGCAGGCGCAGCAGACCTCCTGCGGCGGCGACGAGGCCGCGCTTGACCTCGGGCAGCCCGAACTTGGCGTCGCTGGCCGCGACGATGAGGTCAGCGCTGAGCGCGAGCTCGCACCCACCGGCCAGAGCCCAGCCTTCGACGGCAGCGATGAGCGGCTTCGTCGGTGGCTTCTCGGTGAGGCCGCCGAATCCGCGGCCGGGGATGCTCGGTGTCTCGCCGCGGGTGAAGGCCTTGAGGTCCATGCCGGCGCAGAACGTGCCCTCGGTGCCGGTGAGGATCGCGATGGTCAGATCAGCGCGCGCCTCGAACTCGTCGATGGCTGCGGCGATGCCCTCGGCGACCGAGCGATCGACGGCGTTGCGGGCTTCGGGCCGGTTGATGGTGATCAGTGCGACCCCGTCGGCGAACTCCGTCAGGACGCTGTCGGTCACAGCGGTATCTCCTCCACTGTGCCGGTGCTGCGCACCGGAGCGTGTTCAAGGCGTTGGTTGATCAGGTGGTGCGAGGAAGCTCCCGGCGACCGCGCGACATCGCCGCCCCCGGGCGCGTCAGGCCGTAGGTGGCAGGGCGGGAGTGCGGCGGAGCTCGTTCTTCGCGACCGAGCGGAGGTGGACCTCGTCGGGGCCGTCGAACAGGCGCATCGCGCGGTGCCATCCGTACATCGCTGCCAGCGGGGTGACGTCGGTGACGCCCGCGCCGCCGTGGACCTGGATGGCGCGGTCGATGACGCGGGTGGCGGCGCGCGGCACGGCGATCTTGGCCATCGCGACGTAGTCGCGGGCCGCCTTGTTGCCGGCGACATCGATGACGTGGCTGGTGTGGTGGCACAGCATTCGTGCCTGCTCGATCTCCAGCCGCGATTCGGCGATCTGCTGCTGCACCACACCTTGATCGGCCAGCGGTGAACCGAACGCCACGCGGCCCTTGGCACGTTGCACCAGCAGGGCGAGGGCTCGTTCCGCAGCGCCGAGGGCGCGCATGCAGTGGTGGATGCGACCGGGACCCAACCGGGCCTGCGCGGCGGCGAAACCGCCACCTTCTTCACCGATAACGTTCGAAACCGGCACGCGCACGTCGGAGAACAGGACCTCGGCGTGGCCGTGCTGGTCGTGGTGGCCGAACACCGGGTAGTCGCGGACGACGGTGACGCCTGCCGTCTCGCGCGGTACGAGAACCATCGTCTGCTGCCGGTGGGTGGGGGCCGAGGGGTCGGTTTTGCCCATCACGATGAAGAAGGCGCAGCGGGGGTCCATGGCGCCGCTGGTCCACCACTTGCGGCCGTTGATGACGTAGTCGTCGCCGTCGCGTTCGATCCGGGTGGCGATGTTGGTGGCGTCGCTGCTGGCGACTTCGGGTTCGGTCATGGCGAACGCCGAGCGGATCTCCCCGGCGAGCAGCGGGGCGAGCCAGTCCTTCTTCTGCTGCTCGGTGCCGAGCAGGTGCAGCAGTTCCATGTTGCCGGTGTCGGGCGCCTGACCGTTGATCGCCTCGGGTGCCAGATCCAGGCTCCAGCCCGACAGTTCGGCGATCGGCGCGTATTCGAGCTGGGTCAGACCCGATTCCGACGGGAGGAAGAGGTTCCACAGGCCCTGGGCCTTGGCCTCGGCCTTGAGCTCTTCGACGACCGGCGGGAGCGTGTGGCCGTCGGGGCCGTCGGCCTTGCGGTGCTCCAGGTACTCGGCCTCGGCCGGCAGCACCCGCTCGTGCATGAATTGCGCCATCCGATCCCGCAGCTCGAGTGCTCGGGCAGAGGCGGCGGGCAACTCGCACTCGGCCATGAATACCTCCTGAACAAGACCGATCGAATGATCGGACATGAACGATAGGAGGCCCTGGACGAAACGTCAACGCGTCGCGCGGACGATGTCGAGCGCGAAGTCGACGTACTGCGAGGCGACGGCCTCCGGTGAGTCTCCGCCGGTCGGTGACCACCACTGGGGCAGTGCAGTGCACAGGGTGACCACGGCGCGTGCTGCTTCCCTCGGCAGCGGTGTGCGCATGACGCCGCGCCGGCAGCCTTCGATGACCTCGTCGTCGACCATGTGCTGAACGTCCCGGCGCGAGGTCGCGATGCGCGTGCGGTCGGGTTCTTCCAGGCTGCGCATCTCGCTGGCGCCAATGAATCCCAGCTCCCGGCGGTGCGTGTGGTAGAGCGCCAGGCACTCGACGAGCCGGATGAAGCGGTCGACCGGTCCATCGCTCTCCGCTCGTGCTTCCCGGCAGCGGGTGTGCAGGTCGTCCATGGTCAGGTCCAGCAGCGCCACGAGCAGGTGCTGCTTGGTGGGCCAGTGGTGGTAGACCCCGGCGACCGAGAGCCCGGCCCGTTGGGCGACGTCGCGGATGGTTGCGCCGTGGTAGCCCAGTTCGACGAAGGCTTCCAGGGCTCCGGCCAGCGGCGGGGAGAGCTTCAGCGGGGAGAAGTCCCGCCAGGTGCGCTCCGGTGCGGGGTTCTGCGCGGCCGGGTCGCACAGGTTCGCGGGGTCGGCTCCGAAGAGGTGCGCGGCGGAGTTGAGCCGTTCCTCGGTGATCCTGGTGAGCCCGTTCTCGACGGCGCTCCACGTTCCCGTGCTGACGCCCAGCTCACGCGCGACGTCGCGCAGCGTGAGGCCCGCATCACGACGTGCCGCGCGCAGGCGCCGGCCGAGCGACTCCCGGTCCTCGTTGCGCTCGCGCGCCTTGCGTTCTGTGTCCGGCAAACCCCGCTCCCTTCTGGATGAGGGTGACCTTAACGCCCCTTGACATGTCGGTCGCCGCTGAGCCAGTCTACTTCGCATACGTTCAGATGGAGCGAACGATCGCTCGGTTTCAGTGAGGTGTGGATGTCTGACGATGATCCGCCCGGCGTTCAGGTTCGAGCACTGGAGACGTTCTTGCGGACGGCCGTGCCCGGCGTGCTGACCGGCCCGTTGAAGGTCGAACTGCTCTCGGGCGGCCGGTCCAACCTGACCTACCTGCTCACCGACGGGGCCCAGCGATGGGTGCTCCGGCGACCGCCACTGGGACACGTGCTCGCCACCGCTCACGACATGAATCGTGAGCACCGGGTGCTGGACGCACTGCATCCGACCGAGGTCCCGGTGCCACGGCCGTTGGTCAACGCCGGTCCCGAGGTCATCGGCGCGCCGTTCTACGTCATGGAGTTCACCGAAGGGCTCGTGCTGCGGGAGGAATCGCAGCTGAGCGCGTTCGGCAATGCGGCCAGCGGCCTCGCCGACGGACTCGTGGACGTGCTGTCCCGGCTCCACGCGATCGAGCCCGAGGCGGTTGGCCTGGGAGACCTGGGCAAGCCGAGCGGCTACCTCGACCGGCAGCTGCGGCGCTGGGGAGCGCAACTGGAGGCTTCTCGCAGCAGGGACCTGCCCGAGCTGGAGAGCCTCGGGGGCCGGCTGCGGCGCAGGATGCCCGCGGGGCAGACGGCCGCGATCGTGCACGGGGATTACCGCCTCGACAACGTCGTCGTCCATCCCGGCAACGGGCGGGTCGAGGGTGTCCTCGATTGGGAAATGGCCACGCTGGGCGATCCGCTGACCGATCTCGCGTCCATGGTCCTGTGGTGGGACGGCATCCGCGGGCTCGACAGCCCGGTCGCGGCCGTACCGGGGGATGTCCCCGGATTCCCGGGCAGCGACGCGCTGGTCGACGGCTATGCCCGGCGCAGCGGGCGGGACCTGGCGGAACTGCCGTGGTACCTGGGATTCGCCTACTACAAGGTCGCGGTGATCTTCGAAGGGATCCACTACCGCGAACGACAAGGGCTCACCGTCGGAGAGGGCTTCGAACAGCTCGGATCGATGGTTCCGGCTCTGATCGAACGAGGACACGCGGCGCTGCGCGCGTGGTCCTAGCAACAGCAGGCAGGAAGAGGGTTGAGATGGACATCAAGGGTGGTTCTGCCGTCGTCACCGGTGGCGCGAGCGGGTTGGGGCTGGCCACGGCCCGGCGGCTGGCCGATGCCGGCGCGCACGTGATCTTGCTCGACCTTCCCGGCAGCGAAGGCGCGGCAGCGGCGAAGGAGTTGGGCGGTTCGGCCGACTTCGCACCGGCCGATGTGACGGACGAAGAGGCCGTTGCCGCTGCCTACGACATCGCCGAGAAGCGGGGCCCGCTGCGGGCGGTGGTCAACTGCGCGGGGCTCGGAACACCGGCCCGGGTGCTGACCAAGGAGGGCAAGGCAGCGCCGCTGGCGGCCTACCGCAAGATCATCGACGTCAACCTCGTCGGCTCGTACAACGTGATCCGGCTGGGTGCGGAGCGGATGGTCCAGACCGACCCGGTCGATGGTGAGCGCGGCGTCGTGGTCAACACGGCCAGTGTGGCCGCCTTCGACGGTCAGATCGGTCAAGCCGCCTACTCCTCGAGCAAGGGCGGCATCGTCGGCATGACGCTGCCGATCGCGCGCGACCTCGCCCAGCACTTGATCAGGGTGGTCACGGTCGCTCCGGGCATCTTCGACACCCCGTTGCTGGCGACGCTGCCCGAAGACGCACGGGCCTCTCTCGGCAAGCAGGTGCCGCACCCGAGCAGGTTGGGCGATCCGGCTGAGTACGCGGCGCTGGTCGGACACATCGTGGCCAACCCGATGCTCAACGGCGAGGTCATCCGCCTCGACGGCGCGATCCGCATGGCCCCCCGCTGAACGGCCGGAGACGAGGCGAGATGAGCACACTGTCCGGCAGGACCTTGTTGATGTCCGGTGGAAGCCGCGGCATCGGTCTGGCGATCGCCCTGCGGGCCGCCCGTGACGGCGCGAACGTGGTGATGCTGGCCAAGACGAGCGATCCGCATCCGAACCTGCCCGGCACGGTCCACACCGCGGTGGCCGAGGTCGAGCGGGCGGGCGGCCGCGCCGCTGCGGTCGTCGGCGACGTCCGTAAGGACGAGGACGTCCAGCGCGCCGTCGACGTCGCCGTCGAGCGGTTCGGCGGGGTGGACGTGGTGGTGAACAACGCGAGCGCGCTCGATCTGCGCACGACCAGCGACATCGCGATGAAGAGCTACGACCTGATGCAGGACATCAACGCTCGGGGCACCTTCCTGCTCAGCAAGCTGGCGATCCCGCACCTGGCCAACAGCGATCGCGCGCACGTGCTGACGCTGTCGCCTCCGCTGGACCTGCGGCCCAAGTGGGCTGGTTCCTACCTCGCCTACACGATGGCCAAGTACGGCATGAGCCTGGTGACGCTCGGCCTGGCCGAGGAACTGCGCGAGTCCGGGGTCGCGGTCAACTCGTTGTGGCCGCGCACGACGATCGCGACCGCGGCCATCACCAACCTGCTCGGTGGTGACGAGGCGGTCGAGCGCGCCCGCGTCCCGGAGATCATGGCCGACGCCGCGCACGCCATCCTCGTGCGCGAGAGCCGGTCGTGCACCGGCAACTTCTTCATCGACGAGGACGTGCTCGCGGCGGAAGGCATCTCCGACCTCGACCGGTATCGGGCGGGCAGTGGCGCGCAGCCGTTGGAAGCCGACCTCTTCCTCGACCCGCTGGAGGAAGCCCGATGAGCCTGGTGTCCTACGAGCGGCACGACGGGGTCGCGCGCATTCGGCTGTCGGACGGGGAGCGGGGAAATCCGCTAGATCAGGCGATGGTGGATGCGCTGGCCCGTGCGGTTCGGCAGGCTCGTGTTGACGATGTGCACGTGGTGGTGCTGTCCGGGGAGGGCCGGGCGTTCAGCTTCGGTGGTGACGTGTCGGCCTTCGGCGCAGCCGAGGATCCGGAACAGCTCATCGATGATCTCGCCGAGAGCCTGCATCGCGTGGTCAGTGAACTGCACCGGATGGACGCGGTGGTGGTTTCGGTGGTGCGGGGGCCGGCGGCGGGTGCGGGCCTGTCGCTGGCTTCGGCGGCCGATCTGGTCATCGCTGGTACCTCGGCCCGTTTCACGTTGGCCTACACCAAGATCGGCCTGTCTCCGGACGGCGGGAGTTCGCTGCTGACCGCCTCGATTGGCCTGCACCGGGCTTTGCGGGTGGCGCTGCTCAACCCGGTGCTGACTGCCGAGGAGATGCGTGCGGTGGGTCTGGTCGCGGAGGTTCATGCCGATGAGGAGCTCGAATCCGGCGTCGAACAGGTGGTGGCCACGCTGCGTTCGGGTTCGCGCGCGGCGCAGGTCGAGGCGAAGCGACTGCTGCGGGAAACGGCCACACCGGGTGCGGAGGCGGCGCTGCGGCGCGAGACTCTCGCGATCAGAGCACGTGCGGACAGTCCCGACGGTCGCGAGGGCGTGGCGGCGTTCTTGGCGAAGCGGACGCCGGTTTTTCCCAGCAACAATCCATGAACGTGGTGCGAGAGGACGGTTGGAACATGCGTGATGCGGTGATCGTGGAGGCCGTGCGGAGCCCGGTCGGCAAGCGCAACGGGGGGCTTTCCGGGGTGCACCCGGCACAGCTGTCGGCGGAGGTGCTCAACGCGCTCGTGGCGCGGGCGGGTGTGGATCCGGCGGTGGTCGAGGACGTCGTCTGGGGGTGCGTGAGCCAGGTCGGTGAGCAGACCTTCGACATCGCCCGCACGGCCGCGTTGACCGCTGGGTGGCCGGAGTCGGTCACCGGGGTCACGGTGGACCGGCAGTGCGGTTCTTCGCAGCAGTCGGTCCACTTCGCCGCGGCGGGGCTGGTCGCCGGGCAGTACGACGTGGTCGTGGCCGGTGGTGTCGAGTCGATGAGCCGGGTGCCCATGGGCTCTGCGATCGGGGAGGCGACCCCGTTCCCGCCGGGGTTCATGGAGCGTTACGGCTCGTTCCCGAACCAGGGGCTCGGTGCTGAGATGATCGCCGAGAAGTGGGGATTCACGCGCGAGCAGCTGGACGAGTTCTCCGTCGAGTCGCACGCGAAAGCCGCTGCCGCGCGGGAGGCGGGCCGTTTCGACGACCAGATCACGCCGATCACGCTGCCCGATGGCACGGTGGTGGGCCAGGACGAAGGCATCCGGGCCAGCAGCGTGGACAAGCTCGCCGGGTTGAAGACCGCGTTCAAACCGGATGGTGTGATCACCGCCGGGAACTCGTCGCAGATCTCCGACGGGTCGGCGGCGCTGCTGATGACCACGAGCGAGAAGGCGCGGGAGCTGGGTCTGACGCCGCTGGCGCGGGTGCACACCGCGGTTCTCGCGGGAACGGATCCGGTGATCATGCTGACCGCGCCGATTCCCGCCACGGCCAAGGCGTTGACGAAATCCGGGCTGTCGATCGACGACATCGGTGCCTTTGAGGTCAACGAGGCTTTTGCCCCTGTGCCGCTGGCGTGGCTGGCCGAAGCGGGTGCTGACCCGAAGCGGCTCAACCCCAACGGCGGTGCCATCGCCCTGGGGCACCCGTTGGGCGGCTCGGGCGCGCGGCTCATGACGACGCTGGTGCACCACATGCGCGACAACGGCATCCGCTACGGGTTGCAGACGATGTGCGAGGGCGGCGGGCAGGGCAACGCCACCATCCTCGAACTCCTCTGAGGTTCCCGACCGTCCGGATTGGAGCGCGGATGAAGCAGGAAGGCCCGCTGGCCGGGCTCAAGGTGGTCGAACTCGCCGGGATCGGGCCAACGCCGCACGCGGCGATGGTCCTGGCCGATCTGGGTGCCGACGTCGTGCGGGTGGAACGTCCCTCGGGAGGTCTCGACCTGGGCGGCGGCAAACCGGACCACCTGCTGCGCGGGCGGCGTTCGGTTGCCGCGAACCTCAAGACCGCCGAGGGGCGGGACCTCGTGCTGCGGCTGGTGGCCAAGGGCGATGTGTTGCTGGAAGGGTTCCGGCCCGGCGTGGCCGAACGCTTGGGAATCGGCCCCACCGAGTGCCACGAGGTCAATCCCGGGCTGATCTACGGACGCATGACCGGCTGGGGGCAGGACGGGCCGCTGGCCCAACGCGCCGGGCACGACATCAACTACATCAGCCTGACCGGCGCGCTGCACGCGATCGGCCGGGCCGGACAACCTCCCGTTCCACCGCTGAACCTCGTCGGCGATTTCGGCGGCGGGTCGATGTTCCTGCTGGCCGGAGTGCTCGCCGCGTTGTGGGAGCGGGAGCGTTCCGGTCGGGGACAGGTCGTCGACGCGGCGATGGTCGACGGCACCAGCGCGCTCCTGCAGTTCATCTGGGCCCTGCGCGGGCAAGGTGTCTGGAGCGACGAACGCGGTACCAACCTCCTGGACGGCGGAGCACCGTTCTACGACACCTACGTCTGCCAGGACGGAGGCCACGTCGCTGTCGGGGCGCTGGAGCCGGAGTTCTACCGCGCGCTGCTCGACGGCCTCGGACTGGACCCGGCCGACCTACCGGACCAGATGGACCGCTCGGGTTGGCCGGCACTGCGGGTCCGGTTCACCCGGGAGTTCCTCTCCAGAACTCGTGACGAGTGGGCCGAGGTGTTCACCGACACCGACGCCTGCGTCACGCCTGTCCTGACTTACGACGAAGCCGCGGAGCACCCGCACATGGCTGCCCGCGGAACCCTGCTCGACATCGACGGGGTCAGGCAGGCCGCCCCGGCGCCCCGGTTCTCCCGAACCGCACCGAGCACGCCCACACCGCCTCCTGCTCCTGGTTCCGACACCGCCGCGGTGCTGGCGGAGTGGAACGTGTGACAGACCGTTCGCGCCGGTGCCGAACGTGGTGCGGCACTGGCGGAATTGTCCCCCTGAGCGGACTGCGCTCTCGCCCCACGCCTTCGTAGGGTCCGACCAGAGTGCGAGTCATCTGGAAGGGGTCATCATGCGCGTGAGCGAATCGCTGGTCATCGGGGCCGAGCCGGCAGCGGTGTGGCGGATCGGTGGCGATACGGCCAATATCGCGGAGTGGGTGCCTGCGATCGAGAAGTCGCATCAGGTGGGCGATCTGCGGTATGCGACGTTCGCCAGCGGTGGTGGTGAGGCCGTTGAGCGGATCGTGGAGCGCAACGATGCGGCCCGAAGCTACGTCTACGAGTACGTCTCCGGGCCGCTGGCGTTGCGGGTCTACCGCTCCACGTTCGCGGTCCGGGACCACGCGGAGGGTGCCGAAGTGGTGTGGGAAGCGGAGTTCGAGGCATCTGATGCCGAGCAGGAGCCCGCGCTCGCGGATGCGATCGGTGACATCTACCGGTCGTCGTTGGTGTCGTTGGCCGAGCTGCTGCGGTCCTGACGGGCGGTGGTGGCGCGGGAATCCCGCGCCACCACCATCTGATTAGGACTGATCTGCGTCGCGCAGGGCGATCGCCAACTCCGTGCGGTTGTGCAGGCCGGTGATCGCCAGGATCCGAGTCACGTACTTCTTCACGCTCGCCGGGTGCAGGTGCAGCATCGCGCCGATCTCGGCGTTGGACAAGCCCTCGCCGACCAGGCGGGCGACTTCTGCTTGCCGGGGCGACAGTTTCGACACCGGTCCGTCGTCACTCGTCGAGTCGTCGGGGAGTCCTCGCGCGATCTGAGCGAGCGGACAGGCGAGCAGGCGCAGCGAGGCGATCTCGGCCGCGCCGATGCGGTTCTGGTCGGGATCGAACAAACCGACCAGAGCCTTGCGGCCGCGGCACACGTCGAGGTAGAGGGCGGTCGCCGATTCGATGCGGTGCCGCTGCAGGTAATCGGTGACGTACAGCCGGTTCTCCAGGGTGCCCTCGTTGATCTCGCGCAGGCTGGCCACCCGGGTGTTGTGCATCGACCGCACTGCCGGCGGTGTGGAGAAGATGTCGTGCTGGAACCACCGGTCCTGGTACTCCGGGAGCATGTGCTTGGTGATCCCGAGGATGACCGGGCTGGGGTCGGCGCACGCGAGCTGCGCGGTGCGCCCGACGAAGAACGTGGCCGAGCGGACCCGGTAGACGTCGGCGAGCGCACCGGCCAGCGCTGTCTTGAACGTCGCCAAGTCGGTTGCGCCGTTGACCAGCTCCAGCACTCTGAAGGCGAGCTCGTAGCGCCGCAGGTCGCCCCGCGAATCGTGTTCGAGAGTCGGCATCGTTGCCTCACCCGTTCGAAAGTCTCGAGAAACCTGGTCTTCACGAGTATCGCCGATGACGGCCGGTGTGCTGGTCAACGCGGCCGGACGAGGACCTTGACGTCGTCGCCGGTGCCCTCGGCGAGGCGGTCGAACCACTCCGCGGCATCGTCCAGCGCGATCGTGCGGGTCACCATCGCGGCCAGCTCAGACCCGCGGTTCTGGCCGATCCGCACCGCGCGTTCGAAGTCCGCTGTGGTGTAGGCCAGGCTACCGACCACGGCGACCTCACGGCAGAGCAGTGTGGTGGGGTTGAACGGCACGGGTTGTTCCCACGCCGCCACGTTCACCACCGTCCCACCCGCACCGGTGGCGGCGACCGCGGTGTCGAGCGTGCTCCGCGCTCCTGCGGCGTCGAACGCGGCGCGCACACCGCCTCCACTGGTGAGGTCGGCGACCACGTCGGCCACCGAATCCTCGGTGGGATCGACCAGGAGCGTCGCTCCGAAGTGCTCGGCCATCCTCCGTCGCGCGGCGGAGGGTTCCGCCAGCACGACGTGCTCGGCGCCTGCTTCGCGCGCTGCCAGCGCGATGCACAGGCCGATCACGCCGCCACCCTGGACCAGCACGGCATCGCCCGAACCGACTGCGCCCTGCGCGACCGCGTGGATCCCGGTGGCCAGCGGTTCCAGCAGGGCCCCGATCCCGTCCGGTATCCCGGTCGGTAGGAGGTGCAGGTTGCGGGCGCGGGTGAGGTCGAAGTCGGCGAACGCGCCGCCCTCACCGCTGAGACCGTGGAATCCGATGCTGCGGCACACGTTCGTCCTGCCGGACCGGCACACGGCGCACTCACCGCACCACAACGCGGCGTTGCCCGCGACGCGATCGCCGACGGTCACCGCGGTCACCTCCGGGCCGACCGCGGTGACCACTCCTTCGAACTCGTGCCCCAGCGTCACCGGAGCCACCACCCCGGTCAGCGGGTGCGGCGCAGCGGTGGGGATGGAGATGGGCCCGCCGCTGTACTCGTGCAGGTCCGAGCCGCAGATGCCGGCTGCTGTCACCGCGATCGCGACCTGGTCCGCGACCGGAACGGGTTGGGGCACCTCATCCAGCCGCACGTCCCGCCTGCCGTGGAACCTCAGCGCGCGCATTCG
Organism: Prauserella rugosa; assembly: GCF_000719975.1. Classification (GTDB taxonomy): domain Bacteria; phylum Actinomycetota; class Actinomycetes; order Mycobacteriales; family Pseudonocardiaceae; genus Prauserella; species Prauserella rugosa. The sequence goes on along the minus strand of NZ_JOIJ01000026.1, from coordinate 21,989 downwards.
CGACGTCCTTTCTGCCCGGGGCCGAGGAAGGACGTCACGCTACGCGCGGACGGAGCGGTCGCGCAGTCCCCCGCGGGGGACAGTTCCGGCGCACCACCACTGTCACCTTTGGAGGACTCGTGCCTGGTGGGGCGGGTTCCTAGCATCGGTGATGCCCCTCACCGCCGAGGGGACCCGAACCGACTGCAGGAGCGTCAGATGCTCAACGGCAAGTACGTGATCGACGCGGTGGTGCACTCCTACAACCTCGATCCGAGCAACCACGCCGTGCCCCGCAACGCGCAGGGCATCACCGACATGATCTTCGGCGTGGTGGCCGGCTCCGGACCGGAGTACGAACTGCCCCGCGAGGACTACGTGCGCGACTGGGACGTCGACGAGACGGTGTCGACCCTGTTCCTGGAGAGCGACACCGACTTCGCGATCTACCACCCGGTTCCCATCGGTGCTTACCACGACGGGCTGGTGTCGGTGGACAAGGCCGCCGAGGTGATGTCGAAATACCCGACCCGGTTCCTCACCTACGCCACCGTCGACCCGATGGCCGGGAAGGCGGCGATCGACGAGCTGGAGCGGCAGGCCGAGTTGCTCTCGCCGATCGGGCTGAAGCTCTACCCGTCGTCGTGGACCGCGGAGGGCAAGCACCGGCACTTCCGGATGGACGACGAGGAGATCGTCTACCCCGTCTACGAGAAGGCCAAGCAGCTGGGCATCTCGACCGTGGCCGTGCACAAAGCGGTCCCGCTCGGGCCGGTGCCGATGGACGCCTACCGCATCGGTGACCTCGACGGGGCGGCCGCCGACCATCCGGACCTCAACTTCGAGATCGTCCACGGCGGAGTGGCCTTCGTCGAGGAGACCGCGTGGATGCTGGCGCGCTTCCCCAACGTCTTCGTGAACCTGGAGACCCTCAACATCATCTGCGCGAAGCGACCCGACCAGTTCGCCACCGCGGTGCTGGGCATGGCCGCCGCCGTCGGTGACCACATCTACGACCGGATGTGGTGGGGAACCGGGCACATGGCCTACCACGCCAGGCCCTGCCTGGAAGCGCTCGAGAACTTCCAGTTCACAGAGGAGGACCTGGCCCGCGCCGGTCAGTTCGCGCCCGTCTCGCAGATCACCGACGAGCACAAGGCCAAGATCCTGGCCGGCAACTACGCGACCGCGCTCGGCCTCGACCTCGACAAGCTCGCCGCGGGCACCGCCTCCGACCAGCTCGCGGCCCAGCGCGCCGAAGGCCTGCGAGCCCCGTGGTCGACCAGCCGCACACCGATCCGAGCGGGAGCGTGAGCCATGACCGTCACCGAGATCGCCGTGCCCGAGGAGGTCGGGGAGCGGGTGCTGGCAGCGCTGCGTGAGGTCGTGGACCCGTGCAGCGTCGCAGCCACCACGCCGATCGACATCGTGGAGATGGGCCTGGTCGACCGCATCGAACCCGACGATGAGAAGGGCGTCGCGATCCGCCTGTCGCTGACCACCCCGTCGTGCATGATGCTCGGCCAGCTCCTCGACCAGATCGACCAGCACGTCACCCCGGTCTTGGGGCGCCGCCCCGAGGTGAGCCTGGACGACGGCATGACCTGGACGCCGGAGCGGATGACCGGCAACGCCCGCGCCATCCGCGAAGCCCGCCGCCAAACCCTCCTGTCCCTGCTACCCCCGCGAACCGATGACTGAGGCGGGCGGCTACGGCCTGAACGGCAAGGTCGCGGTGATCACCGGAGTCGGGCGCGAGGGCGGCATCGGGCGGGCCACCGCCCGCGCCCTGGCCGCCCGCGGCGCGCGGCTGGTCATCGCCGACATCGGGCGGCCGCTGGACGGTGCGCCGGAGTACGGGGTCTCGACCGCCACCGACCTAGACGAAGCCGCCGCCGACCTGGCGGCCTCCGGTGCGCAGGTGCGCGCCGTGCGCTGCGACGTCACCCGCGAGGACCAGGTCGACGACCTGGTCCGGACCGCGGTTGAGGAGTTCGGCGGTCTCGACATCATGATCGCCAACGCCGGGGTGTCGGTGAGCAACGTCCCGCTCACCGAGCTGGCCGCTGCGGCGTTCGACCAGACCGTCGCGGTCAACCTCCGCGGCACGTTCCTCTGCTTCCGCGCGGCCCTCCGGCAGCTGACCGAGCAGGGCCGCGGGGGACGGCTGATCGCGGTGTCCAGCCAGGCGGGCAAGACCGGATGGCCCCTGCTCGGCGCGTACTGCGCGTCGAAGTTCGGCGTCAACGGCCTGGTTCAGGTGGCGGCCAAGGAGGCCGGACCGCACGGCATCACGGTCAACGCCGTGTGCCCGGGCACCCTGAACAATCCGCTCAACGACCTTCCCGGTGGGTTGTGGGACGCCTACTCGCAACTGCAAGACGTCTCGAAGGACGAGGTTCGGGAGGCCACGCTGGGGGCAATCCCGCTCGGGCGCTTCCAGACACCCGAGGACGTGTCCGACCTGATCGTGTTCCTCGCATCCGAACAGGGCGGATACATCACCGGGCAAGCGATCAACACCACCGGCGGGCAGGAGATGCACTGACCACGTCAGGGAATCGATGTCCGTGCAGGACGGTGAGCGGTGGCAAGCCTGGCATGTGCCGTGCCTGCCACCGCTCACCGAGACCACGTCCCCGGCGCTCAACGAGGGGCGCACCGGTTTCACGAACTCGTGGAACCGGGTGTTCCACGCATCATGGCGAGGGAGAACTCGACGTACTGCTCGGCGGTTTGCTCGGGGCTGAAATGGCCTTCCGGCCGCCACCAGTTGGCGAGGGCAGTGCACAGCGTGACGGTGGCGCGAGCGGCCTCGTGAGGGTGGTCGTTGCGGAACTCGCCCAGGCGGACGGCTGCTCTGACCTCGTCGTCGACCATGCGTTGCTGGGCGGTGCGCATCTCGGCGATGGCACGCCTGCTCGGTTGCTCCAAGCTGCGCATCTCGCTCGCTCCGACGAAGCCGAGCTCGCGGCGGTGCGTGTGGAACAACGCCAGGTGTTCGACCTGAAGGCTGAATCGTTGGACTGGATCACGGCCTTCGGACTGAGCTGCCTTGGCGCGGGCCAGAAGCTCGGTCATGGCTCGTTCGAGAATGGCCACGAGCATCTGCTGCTTGCTCGTGTAGTAGTGGTAAATACCAGATACGGAAAAACCGCTGCGCGCAGCGATGCTTCGCACCGTCGCACCGTGATAGCCGATCTCCACGAACTCGTCGAGCGCCGCGTGGAGAACGGGGTCGAACTCGAGCGGCTCGTAGGCGCGCCAGTGCGTGAACTGCGGCCAGTGCGGAGCCGTTCCCGGTGGCGGAGAAGGAGAACGAGTATTCGTCGTCTCTGGGGGTGTGTCGGCCGTTTTCGGCGGCGAATCGGCACCGCGGGTGGGGGAGTTGAGGATCTCGCTGACGGTCGTGCCGAGAGCATCGGCGATGTGGCTCAGACGCGAGGCGCTCAGGCCCGTGTGGCCGTTCTCGATCTGACTGATCGTCGCCGGACTCACGTCGAGCAGTCCTGCCAGACCACGCACGGTGACGCCGCGTCCTCGACGTGCCCGGCGCACCTGCGCCCCGAGCGCCGCGCTCGCAGCGCGTGCACCGCGCGAGTCCCTCATGTGATCCCTCGATTCCGCAATGAGTTTAGAAAAGCTAAACGATGTCGCGCCGAAGGTGCAAGCGGGGACCGTTTTGTCTTGACATCAAATTTCGTGACCCGCAACATATCTAAACAATAGTACGAGCGATCGAACGGTACAGCCGAACTGTTTAGCGTCAAGAGGAACCGTTGCCCCGTCAATTCGATCGTCATCCGCTGAGGAGCTGCTGTGAGCGTTTACGACGACAAGCCCTGGCTGGCGCGATACGCGCCGGGGCAGCCCGCCGAGATCGCGGGCGAGTACGACAACGCCGTGGACATGTTTGCCGCTGCGGTCCGGCGTGATCCTGAGGGCGAGATCATCCGGTACTTCGACGGCCGGATCACGTTCCGCGAGCTCGATGAGCTCAGCGATGCTTTCGCCGCCGGGATCACCGACGCGGGTTTCACGCCGGGGGAGAGGGTAGCGGTCTACGCGCAGAACGTTCCGCAGTTCGTGATCGCCCAGCTGGGGACGTGGAAGGCCGGCGGGATCGCGGTGTCGGTGAACCCGATGAACCGGGAGCGGGAGCTCGAACTGATCCTGCAGGATTCCGGCGCGAGCGTGCTGGTGTGCTTGGAGGGCCTCTACCGCGACGTGGTGAGCAAGGTCGTTGCCAACACCGACGTCCGCACCGTCATCACCACCTCGGAGCTGGAGTACCAGACCCGCGACGACCAGCGGATCTTCGGCGGTGTCGAACGAACGCCCTGCGAGGGCACGCTCGACATGGCGCAGATGCTCGAGCGCTTCCGCGGCCACGCCCCGCCGGTCGTCTCGCTCGGCCCGGACGACGTGGCGTTGCTGACCTACACCTCGGGGACGACGGGTCCGCCCAAGGGCGCGATGACCACGCACCGCAACGTGGTCTTCAACGCCCAGACCTACCGGGACTGGGTCGGAATCGGGCCCGGCGACGTGGTCCTGGGAGTGGCTCCGCTGTTCCACATCACCGGGCTCATCGGGCACATCGCGGTGTCGCTGCTGACCGGGGCACCGCTGGTGCTGATGTACCGGCTCGACCCGGCCGTCACCCTGGAAACGATCCGGGACGAGAAGGCCACCTTCACGGTCGGATCGATCACCGTGTTCATCGCGCTGATGAACTCCCCCGGTGCGGACAAGGAGGCGCTGGCCAGCCTGACCAAGATCTATTCGGGAGGCGCGCCGATCCCGCCCAGCACGATCAAGGCGTTCCAGTCGACCTTCGGCCACTACATCCACAACATCTACGGCCTCACCGAGACGACCTCACCGTCGCACGGAGTTCCGTTCGGAGCGGACGCTCCGGTGGACCCGGCCTCGGGTGCGCTGTCGGTCGGCGTACCCATCTACAACACCGTGGTGCGTATCGTCGGCGAGGACGGGGAGGACCTGCCGCCGGGGGAAGTCGGTGAGCTGGTCACCTCGGGCCCGCAGGTGGTGTCCGGGTACTGGAACAAACCGGAGGAGACCGCCAACGCCATGAGCGGCGGCCGGTTCCGCACCGGCGATGTCGGGTACATGGACGAGGCTGGCTGGTTCTACATCGTCGACCGCAAGAAGGACCAGATCAACGCCGGCGGGTACAAGATCTGGCCGCGCGAGGTCGAAGATGTGCTCTACGAGCACGAGGCCGTCCGCGAAGCCGCGGTCGTCGGTGTGCCCGACCCGTATCGCGGTGAGACGGTCAAGGCGTTCGTGAGCCTGCGGCCCGGTGCCAGGGCTGATTCCGACGAGCTCACCGCGTTCTGCAAGCAGCGCATGGCCGCCTACAAGTACCCGCGTCAGATCGAGATCCTCGACGAACTGCCCAAGACCGTGACCGGAAAGCTGCTGCGCCGCGAACTCCGCACCCGCGAGCAGCCGCAGTCGCCCTCCTCGTAATGCCGTCGCTACCACGTGACACCTGGTCTCGCCACGTCCGGCGAGGCCAGGTGTCGCAGTCGTTCGTCCTGGAGAGAATTGTGCACACCCCCAAACTCTCGCCCGACGCCCCGTTCCCGGATGCCGTGGCCAACACCGACCCGCAGCGCGCGGCGTTCGTCTTGGCCGGCACCGGGCACGTGGTGACCTACGGCGAGCTGGTCGACTCGTCCCGGGCCATCGCCGCCCTGCTGTGGTCCCGTGGTCTTCGGCACGGGGACTGCCTGGCGATCCTGATGGAGAACACCGCCGACTACCTGCCGGTGGCGTGGGCGGCGCAACGGTGCGGCCTGCGCTACGTGGGTCTGCCGACCCGCCTCGAGCCGGCGGATGTCGCCTACATCCTGCGCGACTGCCACGCGCGTGCGCTCGTCACCAGCGCGACCTGCCTCGAACGGGCGGCTGCTGCCCTGCAGGAGGCGCCGGGCGTGGAACTGCGGCTCACCACCGGGCCCGCAGCCGAGGGTTTCGAGGAGCTGGCCGAAGCCGTGGCGAGCGCGCCGCCCTCGGTGCCCGAGGAGCGGGAGGGCGTTGACCTGCTCTACTCCTCGGGCACGACGGGTCGGCCGAAGGGGGTCGCGTCGGACCTGCCGTTGGCGCCGTTGGGCACCCCTCCGGGGGTGGCGACACTGCTTCATGACCGTTGGGGCCTCGACGAGGAGACGGTCTACCTGTCGCCGGCACCGCTCTACCACGCCGCGCCCTTGCGGTTCTGCATGACGGTGCAACGCTACGGCGGCACGGTGGTGATCATGGATCGGTTCGACGCCGAGGCCGCGCTGGAACTCGTCGAGCGCTACCGCGTCACCCATACCCAGATGGTGCCCACGATGCTCATCCGGATCCTCAAGTTGCCCGAGCAGGTTCGTCAACAGCGGGACCTGTCGTCCTTGCAGGTCCTCGTGCACGCGGCGGCACCGTGCCCGCCCGAGACGAAGCGGGCGACGATCGAGTGGCTCGGGCCGATCGTGCACGAGTACTACTCCTCCACCGAGAACTACCTGTTCACCGCGATCAACTCCGAGGAATGGCTCGAGCACCCGGGCTCGGTCGGTCGGGCGCTGGCCGGGCGGCCGCACATCCTCGACGAGGACGGTCACGAGCTGCCTGCGGGGGAGATCGGCACGATCTGGTCGGAGGGCGGCTTGTCGTTCGAGTACCTCAACGACCCGGCCAAGACTGCCGAAGCGCGCAACGAACTCGGCTGGACCACGGTCGGCGACCTCGGGCACCTCGACGAGGACGGTTACCTCTACCTCGCTGATCGGCGCGCGGACCTCGTCCTGTCCGGCGGGGTGAACATCTACCCCCAGGAAGCCGAGAACGCCCTGGTCGAGCATCCCGACGTGGCCGACGCGGCCGTCTTCGGCATCCCGCACGACGAGTTGGGCGAGGTGGTCCACGCCGTGGTGCAGCTGCGGCCTGGATGCGCCCCCAGCCCGGAGTTGGCCGCGCAGCTCATCGACTGGTGCCGGCAACGCCTGTCGACGTTCAAATGCCCCCGGGACCTCGACTTCGCCGATCAGCTCCCGCGCACTGCCACGGGAAAGCTGCTCAAGCGCGAACTCAAGGATTCGTACCGATGATGGCGTCGTTGTCAGGTCCTGCGCCCGACCGCCGAGCACGACCCAACGACATCGGAGGAACGCATGCGACGCGTGATCTGCTCGGCGTTCGGTGATCCGCTCGCGTTGGAGGTCATCGAGGAACCCACCCCGGAGCCGCCGCCCGGAGAAGTGCTCGTCGAGGTGACGGCAGTGGGCGTCAGCTTCGTCGACGGCCTCGTCGTCCGCGGTTCCTACCAAGTCCGGCCGCCGCTGCCCTTCACTCCGGGCAGCTGCGTGGTCGGCCGTGTGGCCGCAGCGGGGGAGGGCGTCGACCACCTCGGCCCCGGAACTGCCGTGGCGGCGGTGTTGACCGACTTCGGCGGATACGCCTCCCACGTGACCGCGCCGGCCGGCGCGGTCGTCCCGGTGCCCGACGGCGTTGCTGCTGAGGTCGCCGCAGGGGCGATGGAGAGCTACCTGACGATGGCGTTCGCCACGACGCACCGAATCACCGTCGGACGAGGTGACCACGTCGTCGTCCTCGGCGCGGGAGGTGGCATCGGCCAAGCCGCGATCGACGTGGCGAGCGGCCTCGGTGCCTGCGTCGTCGCGGTGGCCTCCACGGAGGACAAGCGCGCTGCGGCGAAGGCGGTCGGTGCCGAGGTGGCGCTGGGTTACGACGACCTCAAGGGCGAGATCCGCGCTGCTACCGGAGGGGGCGCTGATGTCGTCATCGACCCGGTCGGCGGTCCCGCCTCGGAAAGCGCCCTGCGGGCGCTGGCGACCGGTGGCCGGTTCTGCGTGTTCGGCTTCGCCTCGGGCGAGATCCCGCGGCTGCCGGCGAACATCGTGCTGCTGCGAAACCGCACGGTCGTGGGCGTGGACTGGGGTGATTGGTCGCGTGAGGTGGGAGGGCCGCAAGGCAACGCGGCCCTGCTCGCCGACGTCCTGGAGCGCATCGGGCGTGGCGTCTACCGCCCACGACAGCCCTCAACCGCGCCGATGGCCGACGCCGGCCGCGTGCTCGAGCTCGTCGGCGAACGTCAGGCGATCGGCAAGTACGTGCTGCGTCCATGATGGACGAAAGTGGCGTGTCGTGAACTCTTCTGCGCCCGTGGATCCCGCGAAGCGCACCCGGCACCGAGAACGCCATCCGTCAGGGAGCTGGCGATCTCGGTGCCGTGCTGGTGCTCTACTGGGAGTCTTGACCGGACTGCCGCAGGTGGGCGAGTTCGGCGAGTTCCGGAAGGTCGCGTGCGAGGATGTCGTCGTCCTGCAGCGCCTCCGTTGCTTGCGAGTTCGCCGCACCGAGCCAGACCTCGCCGGTGGTGCCGTCGATCGTGATGACGTCCCCGGTGCGGAAGAGGATCTCCCCCTGCTCGTCCCGAACCTCGGCATCGCCCACGGCGAGGTGGTTGGCGCCGACCACTGCCGGGATGCCCCAGCCGCGGGCGACCACAGCCGCGTGGCTGACCAGCCCGCCTGTGCTGGTCAGGATTCCGGCGGACACCGCCATCCCGTGAACGTCCTCCGGACTGGTCTCAGACCGCACGAGGATCACGTCGCTGTCGGCCTCGGAGGCGGCGTCCGCGTCGAGGACGACCGTTCCGCTGACCCGGCCGGGCGAGGCACCCAGGCCCTGCGTCATCGGTTCGGACGCGACACCTTGGCGCGCGGCGGCCAAGACCTCGGTACGGGCGGTGTGGACGATGTCGTCGTCCAGCCGCGCGCGCAGTTCCTCGGTCGTCAGGGCGATGGCCGGGTCCCGCCACATCTCGGCGGCGATCCTGACGGCCGCTACGGCGCCGCGCTTGCCGACCCTGGTCTGCAAGATGTAGAGCTTCCCGCGCTCGACCGTGAACTCGACGTCGCACATGTCCCGGTAGTGCTGCTCGAGCGCGGAGAGTCGATCGGTGAGCTCCGCGAACGCCTCGGGGAGAAAGTCGGCCATGTCGCTCAGCGGCAGTGTGCGCGCGCTTCCGGCCACGACGTCTTCGCCCTGCGCCTTCGGCAGGAAATCGCCGTAGTGCCGGTTCTCGCCGGTGGAGGGGTTGCGGGTGAACGCCACTCCGGTGCCGGAGCGGTCGTCGTAGTTGCCGAACACCATGGCCTGGACGTTGACCGCGGTGCCGAGGTTCGGGTCGATTCCCTCCCTGTCCCGGTACGCGCGCGCTCGATCGCTGTCCCAGCTGCGGAAGACCGCCTCGATGGCCCCGCGCAGCTGCTCCGCGGGGTCTTGCGGCACCTGAGCCCCTGCAGCGCTGAGCGCTTCCTTGATCGCAAGAGCGCGCTGGCGCGGACTGCCTGCCTCAGCGGAGTGGACGGTCTCCTTCGGCACGTCGAGCACCGTCGTGGCGTACATGGTGAGGAAGCGCGCGTAGCTGTCCCAGGCGAAATCCGGGTCGTCGGACGCCTCGGCGAGGCCCTCGACGGTCTCGTCGTTGAGCCCCAGGTTCAGCACCGTGTCGAGCATCCCCGGCATCGACCGCGGTGCCCCGCTGCGGACCGCCACGAGCAGTGGATCCGCCGGGTCGCCCAGCTTGCGGCCCATTCGGGACTCCAATGCGGACATGTTCTCGGTGACCGCGGCGTCCAGGTCGTCAGGCCAGCCGCCGTCTCGGTAGGCCCTGCACACCGGTGTGGCGATGGTGAAGCCGGGCGGGACGGGCAGGTTGAGCACCGAGGTCATCTCGGCGAGGCCGGCGCCTTTGCCGCCGAGCAGGCCGGCGAGCTCACGCGGCGGTGTCCGGTGGGGGTGATCGAACGGGAAGAGGTGCTCGGCGGCACGAATGGTGCCGGAGCCGGGTGCGGCGGTGAGTGAAGCCACGGCGTCGCTCCTTTGCTCGTGCGTGACCTGGTGGCGGGGGACAGGCTCAGTGACCATCTGCTGCGGCTCGTTCGCGGCCAAGCGTGCTCAGCAGGTCCTGGTGCAGTTCCATCCATGCGTCGTGATAGCTCTCCGACAGCGGTGCCGCGAACGCTTTGCGATCGCCGGACAGCAGGCGCTCGTAGGCACGCCGGAACGCTCGCGGGTACCTGCCGAAGCGGGGGAGGGCCTGAGCGACCTCGTCCGTGAGTGCGAGAACCTGCTCGTGCAGCGCGCCGAGGTCGGCGACCACGGCGTCGTCGTAGGTCTGGTCGCCGTGGTCGTTGACCGAGCCGTCAGGCCGCATCTGCCAGCGGGAGCACAGCTCCTTGAAGGGCTGGTTGAGCTCCAGGAAGGTGGTGTTGGCGTGCTCGACCGCGGGTTTGGCTCCGGATTCCGCGAGCTCGGCGGCCAGCAGTTCGGCGTGCGTGGTCCGGCCCTGCGCGGTGAGCGCCCACCCGCTGATGCGGCCGCTGCGTTCGGCGATGAGTCCGTCGGATTGCGCCTGACGCAGCAAGTCCTGCACGACGGCGGCGTCGAGTTCGGTGTCGCGGACGATGAGGTCTTCAGCTGCGAATCCCTTGAGGCGGAGCAGGTGGAGGACGGTCAGCTGTGGTCCGCGGGTCGTGAGGTCGTGGTCAGTGCTCACTGTTCGCCCCTTTCGTCAGAGCCTCCAGGGTCCCGTCGTCGGCGCACTGGAGATGCGTGGTCTCGTTCAGGCTCAACACCTGTCGCCGTCGCCCGGAAGCCACGACTCGGCTGATCGAGGTGTAGTTCGGCTGGAAGAACATTCCGCGCGGCCGGCCGAGCACCTTTCCCAGGAACGAGTTCAGGACTCCGGAGTGGCAGACGACGGCGACGGTGTTGGAGGAGTTGGCGTCGATGATGTGGTTGAACACGTCCCACACCCGCTGCTCGAACGCTTCCGGGTCGAAGACGTGATCGCCCCACACGCCCGTTTCCAGTGCGCGCCACATCATTCGTCGCACGTCGTTGGGCGCGGTGTTCAACTCGGGTGGGGTGTAGCTGGTGGCGCCGTGATCGAACTCCCGCAAGCGATCGTCCACGAGCAGCGGCACGGTGGCGTGGTTGACGATCGCCTCAGCGGTCTCCCGCGCCCGGATCATCGGACTGGCGTAGACGGTGGCCGGACCGTTCGCACCGGCGAGGAACCGCCCGAGCAGGTCTGCCTCGGCGCGGCCTCGAGCGGTCAGCGGTGGGTCGGCGCCGTCGCCGGTTGCGCCGTGCTGGCTTTCCGGCCTGCCGTGCCGGATCAGCAGAAGCTCCATCACGTGCTCCTGGTCGGTTGCGAGGAAGCGACGGACCAGTACTGGTCGCGCAACGGCTTGTGCCGGATCTTCCCGGTGTCGGTGCGGGGGAGGCTGTCGGTGAAGTCGACGGATTTCGGGCACTTGAAGTGCGCGAGACGTTCGCGGCAATAGGTGATGAGCTCGTCTGCCAGCGACGGTCCCGGTTCGCTGCCGTCGGCGGGTACCACGACGGCCTTGACCTGCTCCCCGAACTCCGGGTCGGGCACGCCGAGCACGGCGATGTCGTCGACCTTGGGGTGCGGGGCCAGCAGGTCTTCGACCTCGCGGGGATAGACGTTGACGCCGCCGGTGATGATGGTTTGGCCCTGCCTGCCGGTGAGGTAGAGGAAACCGTCGTCGTCGAGGTAGCCGAGGTCACCGACAGTGCCCCAGCCCGGCGTTGCGGCGAGGTCGGCGGTCCCGTCGGCGGCCCGCTCGGGCTCTTCGGCGTCGGGCTTGGCGAACCAGACCGCGCCCACCTGGCCGGTGGGCAGGAGCCGGCCGGATTCGTCGGCGATGTGCACGGTGCTCTGCACGGAGCGACCTACCGATCCGGGGTGGGCGAGCCACTCCTCGGGGCCGATGGTGGTCCGCCCGTAACCTTCGCTGGCGCCGTAGTACTCGTGCACGATGGGGCCCCACCAGGTCAGCATCTCCCGCTTGACCTCGGGCGGGCACGGTGCTGCCGCGTGCACGGCGACTCGGTGCGAGGAGAGGTCGTAGCGGTGGCGAACCTCGGCGGGGAGTCGCAGCAGCCGCACGAACATCGTGGGTACCCATTGGCTGTGGGTGACGCGGTACCGCTCGATCGCGGCCAGTGCTCCCTCGGGGTCGAACTTCTGCATCAGCACGACGGTCCCACCGAGTTGGTGCAGCGACTGGAGGAAGCCGAGGGGGCCGGCGTGGTAGGCGGGTCCCGGAACGAGCAGGACGTTGCCGGTGTCGTCGAATCCCAGCGACGTCATGAGTCCGCCGGAGCGCACCGGCAGCTCGCTCGGGTGGATCTGCTGCGGTGGAACCCGGAAGGGTTTCGGCCGTCCGGTCGTACCGGAGCTGAACAGCAGCCTGCCACCCACGGTCTCCACCAGATCCGGATCGCGGGGAGTTGAGGCGATGATGCGCTCGTAGTTCAGCGCTGCGTCAGGTCCGCTCGGCTCGCCGGTCTCGTCGACGACCAGCCACAGCACGCCGTGGTCGAGGCCGGCCTGCTCGGCCGCGGCGCGCAGGTTCGGGAGGACTCGGCGCGAGGTCACGATCGCCCGCGGGGCGGCATCTTCCAGGATGGGCGCGAGCTCAGCGCTGGTGAGGTGGAAGTTGGCCGCGCCGAGGCACAGTCCGCTGCGCCAGCACGCCCAGCACACTTCCCCCCAGATCAGGTCGTTGCCGAGAACGACCAGCACGGTGTCGTCCCGCTGAAGACCGCGGACGGCGAAGTACGACGCGAGGCGGGCGCTGCGCTCGTCGAGTTCCGCATACGTGCGGTGCTGACCGGTCTCGGCGATGATCATCGCCGGGCGGTCGGGGGCCCGTTCGGCCACGTTGCCGGGGTACACAGCACCTCCGAGTGTCAGGTCGCTTGCGCGACGATGGTAGCAACGAAAAAGTCAGTTTAAGCGACTATCGAGTCACATTCTGGGTCGCACGAAGTGCCGTCAGCCCGCCGTCGGCCCGCAGGTCCACGCCGTTGAGCCAGGAGGCGTCCGGCGAGAGGGCGAACTCGACGATCGCCGCGATCTCGTCAGGTTCGGCGTGCCGCCCGACCAGTTCCCCGGCGGTGTCCAGGGACGGCATCGTGGCGCGGAAATCGGCCAGGATCGGAGTGCTCACGGGGCCGGGGCTGACGCTGAGGCAGCGCACGTCCGCCGGGTGCAGGCGCGCGGCGAGCAGCGTTGCGTAGCGGTGGACCAGCCGCTTGGAGAGCTGGTAGGCGCTTGGGCCGTCGAGACCGGCCTCCACGAGCCGTTTCTTCAGGTCCTCGGCAGGCAATGCGAGCAGTTCGTCCGCCTGTTCGTCGGTCGTCGCGTCCCGGTAGCCGGCCATCGACGACAGCAGCACGATCGAGCCGTTCTTGTGCGTCAGTCGCGACAGTTCCTCGGTCAGCCGGCGAAGGCCGATGATGTTCACCGCGTAGACCGCGCTCGGCGCTGCCGTGCCGGGTACTCCGGCGACGGCGGCGAGGCCGTCGATGGGCGCTGACGTGCTGATTCGTTCCACTGCGGCCGTCACGTCGGCGCTGTCGGTGAGATCGCAGCGCAGGGCCTGCGCTGCGTGCGGTATGCCCTCCGTGCTGCGGTCCAGGCCGATGACGTCGTGGCCGGCTCGGGTCAGTCGCATCGTGAGCGCTCTGCCGATGCCGGAGGCGGCACCTGTGATCACGAGTCGGCGCCGCTGGTTGTTGTTCGTGGCCGGGACGTCCATCGTCTCCCCCGTCTTCGTTGGCGGTCTGCGGACCACTATCCCATTCGCAGCTTGAGATGTATAGTCGGAGTCGCAAAACTGGCAATGCTGCCGAACAGCCGAAGGGGTGGAGCTGGCCATGGTCACGAGTGCGTGCCCGGCGTCCCGGCCGAACGGTGTGGACCTCCTCGACGTCGAGGTCTTCGCCGAATCCCGCGACGGGGACATGTTCCGCCGTCTGCGCGACGAAGCACCACTGTTCTGGAATCCCGGTCCGGGTGATGAGAACGGGTTCTGGTCGCTGACCCGCTACGCCGACATCGAGGCGGTCGCGAAGGACCCTGACAGCTTCTGCAACGGCGAAGGGACTCAGATCGCGAGCCGGCGCGCTGAGGGCTCCGGGCCGCGTCAGATCCACAACATGGACGAGCCCGATCACGGACCGATGCGCCGCCTGCTGACCAGCACGTTCTCGCCCCGAGCGGTGGAAAGGCTCACCGAGCGGGTCGAACAGGTGACCACCAAGCTGCTCGACGAGGCGCTGGAGCTCGGTGAGTTCGACTTCGTCAAGGTGGTGTCCTCGCGGCTGCCCCTGCTCGTGTTCGCTCCTCTGCTGGGCGTGCCCACTGAAGACGCGGACCTGCTGTTGCGCTGGACCAACGAGTCCAGCAGCGAAGACCCGGAGTACTCAGCGGGTCCCGAAACCGCTGCCAAGGCTCGGGAGGAGTTGTTCGCCTACTACACCGACCTGACCGCGCAGCGTCGCGCGTGCCCGCGCGATGACGTGGTCAGCACCCTCGTTCAGGCGGAGGTCAACGGCGCACCCCTGACGCAGGAGTGGCTCAACCCCTACTACATGGTGCTCACGGTGGCTGGCAACGAGACCACCCGCAACCTGTTGAGCGGCTCGGTGAACATCCTGAGCCAACGCGACCTGTGGCCGGCGTTGCGGTCGGGCGACCACGCCTTGCTGCGATCGGGCATCGAGGAGATGGTCCGCTGGGTGTCACCGGTGGTGCACATGCGCCGCACCGCGACCACCGACGTCGAACTGCACGGGCAGACCGTCAAGGCGGGGGAGAAGGTCGTGCTCTGGTTCGCTTCGGCGAACCGCGACGAGAGGGTCTTCGCCGAGCCCGAGGAGTTCCGACTCGATCGCAAGCCCAACCGGCACCTCGGGTTCGGTGCCGGCCCGCACTTCTGCCTCGGGGCGCACCTCGCCCGCATGGAGACCCGGGTCTTCTACGAGCAGGTGCTGGCCCGTGACATCCACATTGAGTTGCTGGGCGAACCCGACCGGCTGCAGAGCAACTGGTTCCGCGGCATCAAGCACCTTCCGGTCCGAGTCACGCAGGGGCGTCGATGAGCACGGCGACCGCCCTGATCGCCGACCGGGCGCAGAACTGGGTCGGAGGCCGGTGGGTCACCTCGGCCGGGGAGACGATCCCGGTCGCCAACCCGGCCACCGAACAGGTGGTCGCCCGCGTCCCGGCCTCGACCGCGGCGGAGGCCGAGGCCGCCGTCGCGGCGGCCTCGGAGGCGTGGCCGGTGTGGGCGGCGACTCCCGTCGCCGAGCGCATCCGATTCGTACGCCGACTCGCCGACGCGCTGGACCGCAACGCTGAGGAACTCGCGGGTGTGATCGCCACGGAGGTCGGGATGCCCCGGCACGTGGCCGTGGCAGCCCAGGTGGGGCTGCCCGCCCAGGCGCTGCGGGCGACTGCCGAAGCTGCGGAGTCCTACCCGTGGAGCGAACCGGTGGCCGCCGGTGAGGTCCGGCGGGAACCCGCGGGGGTCGTCGTTGCGATCACCCCGTGGAACATGCCGCTCTACCAGATCGCGGCGAAGCTGGGGCCCGCGCTGATCGCCGGCTGCACCGTCGTGCTCAAACCCAGCGAAGTGGCGCCGCTGAACGCCTACGCGCTGGCTGAACTGATGCACGAGATCGGTGTGCCGCCGGGCGTGTTCAACCTCGTCGTGGGCACGGGGCCGGTCGTCGGCGAGGCGCTCGTCCGGGACCCGCGGGTCAGCGTCGTGTCGCTGACCGGAAGCGTCGGCTCGGGTGCCCGGGTGGCGGAGCTGGCCGCTCCCGGCATCACCCGGGTGTGCCTCGAGCTCGGTGGGAAGTCGGCCAACGTCGTGCTCGACGACGCTCCGCTCGACGTGGTGGTGCCCGCCGCTGTGCAGCAGGCCTTCTTCAACTCCGGTCAGGCGTGCAACGCGCTGACCAGGCTGGTCGTCCCCGAACACCTGCACGACGAGATCTGCGAACGGCTGTCGGAGGCGGTCTCCGCCCTGCGGCTGGGCGACCCCTTCGACGTCGGTGTCGACCTGGGCCCCCTGGTCAGCGACCGCCAGCGGGACACCGTGCGGGGGCACGTTCACCGAGCGCTGACCGACGGTGCCCGGATGCTCGTCGGCGGGCCGGATCAGCCGGAGGGCATGCCGGTCGGCTTCTACCACCGACCGACCGTGTTCACCGACGTCACCCCGAACATGGCGCTGGCGCAGGAGGAGGTCTTCGGGCCGGTGCTCGCGGTCCAGACCTATCGGGGCGGGTCGGGTGATTCCGCCGCCGTGGACCTGGCCAACAGCACCGAGTACGGCTTGGCCGCCGGCGTGTGGTCCGCCGATCCCGAGCGGGCTCGAGCCGTCGGCGCACGACTCCGCGCGGGTCAAGTCAAGATCAACGGCGTGCGGACCCGCGACAGCCTGGACGCCCCGTTCGGCGGATACGGACGTTCCGGCCTCGGGCGGGAACTCGGGAGTTTCGGCATCGACGAGTTCGTCGAGATCAAATCACTGCTGGGCTGAGGTGCGAATCGCAGCCCCGCACCACGGGAGGTAACTCTGATGAAGATCATCCTGGATCGCAGCAAGTGCGGAGTGCTCGGGATTTGCGAATCCGTCGCGCCCGAGTTCTTCGAGGTCACCGATGACGGCGATATCGCGGTGCTGAGGGAGGACGTGCCCGCCGACCGCGTCGCCGAACTCGAGGAAGCGGTGCTGTCGTGCCCGACCGAAGCCCTGCGGCTGGCGCCGTGACGGGGCTGGTGGTGGTCGGTGCGTCGCTGGCCGGCCTGCGCGCCGTGGAACGCGCGCGCAAGGCCGGTTACGACGGCTCGATCACGCTGATCGGCGCGGAGGAGCACTTGCCGTACGACCGGCCTCCGCTGTCGAAGGCATACCTGCTTGGCGAGAGCGTGCCCGATCCCCGGTTTCGGACCGAGGATCAGCTGTCCGAGCTGGACGTGGAACTGGTCCTGGGAACCCCCGCGACCGGCCTCGACACCGACTCGAGAGAGGTCATCGCGGGCCGGCGCGTTGCCTACGACGCTCTGGTCATCGCCACCGGCGCGCGAGCTCGCACACTGCCCGGAAGCGAACAGCTCTCGGGGTTGCACGTGCTGAGGACCTTGGACGACGCGAAGGAGCTGCGCGCCGCGCTCGATTCCGCGCCGCAGCACGTTGTGGTCGTCGGCGCCGGTTTCATCGGATCGGAAGTGGCATCGGCCGCACGCGCACGCGGGCTGGCGGTCACGGTGGTCGAGGCGGCGCAGTACCCGCTGACGCGCTCGCTCGGATCCGAGCTGGGAGTCGCGTGTTCGCTGTTGCACGAGCGGCACGGCACGCGACTGCGCACCGGAGTCGGTGTGGCCGGACTCGAGGGGAACGGGTCGGTGGAGAAGGTCCAGCTGACCGACGGGACCGTGCTCGAGGCTGATCTCGTGGTCGTGGGCATCGGCGCCAGCCCGGTGGTCGACTGGCTCGAGGGCAGCGGGGTCGCAGTCCATGACGGGGTGGTCTGCGACGAGACGCTCGCGTCCTCCGTTGCCGGCGTCTACGCGGCGGGCGATGTCGCGTGTTGGAGGAATCCGCTGTTCGGCCGGGCGATGCGCCTCGAGCACTGGACGAGTGCGGCCGAGCAGGGCGCCATCGCGGCGTCGAACGCGCTCGACCCGGGTCAGGCGCGGTCGTATTCGACCGTTCCCTACTTCTGGTCGGACTGGTACGGCACTCGGATTCAGTTCGTGGGCGTGCCGGGAAGTGACGAGCACCGGGTGGTGGCGGGATCGGCCGAGGACGGCGAGCTGGTCGCGCTCTACCGCGAAGGCGACCGCCTGGTCGGTGCGCTCGTGCTCGACCAGCCGTCCAGCACGATGAAGTACCGCGGTCTGATCAATCGTCGGACCTCCTGGGCGGAGGCTCTCGAATTCGCCCGTGCGCGACATGGAGGTGCGTCGCTGTAGAGTGATGGGTGGTTCACAAAAGATGCGACGATTTCTGGAGTGCTGATGCCTGGAACGGACGGTGCTGACGGGGGCAAGCAGCCGGTTCGGCGCGGGAAGAACGTTCGCGGGCTGCGCACCAGGCAGGTGCTCCTGGAAGCCGCCTTGAGCTGCTTCTCCGAGTACGGCTACGCAGGTACCCGGGTCTCGGACATCGTGTTCCGGGCGGGCGTGTCGCAGGGCAACTTCTACCGGCATTTCCAGAGCAAGACCGAGGTGTTCCTCGAATCGCTGCGTCCGAGTCTCGAGGAGCTGACCGCCTCGACCAGGCGCGGGGCGGTCGGCGACGGCGTCGATCTCGACACGATGATCGCGCTGACCACCTCCTACCTCACCTCCTACACGCGCAACCGGCACATCCTGCGCGTGATGCGGGAAGCGGCGGCCACGAGCTCCGAGGACAGGTTCGCGGAGCTGTGGCTCGAGCAGCGCGGCAGCTACGTGGAACGAACCGCTCGTTGGCTTCGGCGGTTGCACCACCAGGGGCGGATCGAGGAGGTCGACTTCGACCTGCTCGCCGACGTGCTCGGCTCGGCCATCGAGCAGACCGCCTACGTCCACATCGGTTTGCCCGCGGAAGCGCCCCGTCCGGAGCGGATCCGCGAACTGGCGGTCGCCGTTGCCACGGTGTGGCACCGCTCGCTGCCGATTCTCGAGGAATCCGAGGGAGCCGGCTCCAGCGCCGCAGCGGTCGCAACGCGCTGAACCCGGCCTCGCCGACCGGGCAGCCACCAGGCTGCCCGGCCATTCGTGCTGCCCTCATCTGTTCTGCTCGAGCGGCGAAATCTGATCTGCCCGTTCTGGTTGACACGTGACTTGCATCGCATCAGAATGTGACTGACCGATCGCAAAACACTGAGTTTTGGTCTGATGCTGAACGATTCCAGGTCGCCTCGTATGACCGTTCACTTTCGCGAGGCTCGAGTTCTCGAACAGCACCTGCCGATTTGAACCTCAACGACGAGGGAGAGCGTTGCCGTGACTGAATGGCCGATCTTCGACAGCACCTCGAAGACCTTCCCGCTGTACTCGCGGGCCAACGTCGGGGAGATCTTCCCCGACCCGATCTCCCCGCTGAACGCCTCGGTCGGGTTCCAGGAGAACCTCGAGCCCGGGTGGCAGGACGCGTTCGTGGCCTGCAAGGTGTGGGATCGCGATCTCTACGACACGGACGTCGAACGCAACGTGCTCCCGGCGTTCGGCAGCTACCTCTACATCAACATGTCGCTGATGCGGTTGTTCGGCGTGCGGGTGCCGGGCATGGGCGCGGAGGCCGTGGACCTGCAGTACTTCGGGGACATGCCGGGCATCCCTTCGTACGAGAGCGAGAAGCGCGATTTCGACGAGGACCCCGCCTTCTCCGAGAAGGCCGGCCAGTGGCTGATGGAGGAGGTGCTGCTGGCGCAGGACCTGGCCGCTTACGACGCCGATCGCGCGGAGGTCCGCAAGATCAGGGCGGACAGGCCGGACCTGGCGTCGCTGACCGACGAGGAGCTCGTCGACCGCCTCACGTCGTTCGCCGACGTGCAGCGTCGCCTCTTCCAGCACCACATCGAATCCAGCCTCAAGTCCGGTGTGGGTCTCGGAGCGATCAGCCAGGTCGCCGCCGCAGTCGGCAAACCTGAGCTCGCACTCGCCTTGGTGAGCGGGATCGGCGACGTCGACTCCGCCGGCCCGTCGAACGGCTTGTGGGAGCTGAGCCGCAAGGCCCGCAACGCCCCTGTCGCAGCCCTGTTCGACCAAGGCGTGGGCGGCTTGTACGCACGCCTGGTCGACAGCACCGACCCGGAGGTCGTCGCGTTCCGCGAGGCGCTGGACGCCTTCCTCGCCGAATGGGATTTCCGCGGTCCGGCCGAATGGGAACTGCGGGCGCTGACCTGGGGGCTCAAGCCTGAGCTGGCGCTGCACACCGTTGACCGGATGCGCGGTGTGGACGACTCCGAGGCGCCGTCGGTCAAGAACGCGCAGCGATCGAGCGATCGTGAGGCGGCGACGAAGGCCGTGCGCGAGCTCGTCGCCGCCGACGAGGAGGCCGCAGGACAGTTCGAGGTGGCGCTCAACGCTGCGGCGCTGTGGCTGCGCGGCCGTGAACGCTCCCGGACGACGTCGGCCATGATGGTGCACGAACTTCGGTTGCCCGCCTTGGAACTCGGCCGACGCGGTGTGGATGCGGGGCACCTGGACGACGCCAAGCAGATCTTCATGCTCTTCGCCGACGAGCTTCCCTCGTACCTGAACGACCCCGGGGCTTACACGAAGACGCTGCGCGACCGCGAGAAGACCTACCTGGAGCTGTTCGACTACGAGCCCCCGTTCGTCGTGGTCGGCGAGGCTCCGCCGCTGTCGGAGTGGAAGCGCCGCTCGGACAAGTCCCACATCAAGGCGCTGGTGGGGGAGGTCATCCAGGGCGTCTCGGGCTGCACGGGGGTGACCCGTGGGCGTGCCCGGGTGCTCACCGACCCCAACGACCCGTCTGCGCTCGAGCCGGGCGACATCCTGGTCGCGCCGATCACCGACCCGTCCTGGACGCCGCTGTTCGTCGCCGCGTCCGCCGTCGTCGTCGACGTGGGCGCGCCGTTCTCCCACGCCGCGATCGTCAGTCGTGAACTGGGCATTCCCTGCGTCGTGTCCGCAACGGACGCGACCGGCCGGATCCCGGACGGCGCGCTGATCGAGGTCGACGGAACCACCGCGACCGTCACGATCGTCGAGGGCTGACGACCGAGGTGCGACCGCCCGGTCCGGGACTGTCCGTGATCTTGTGGGTGCTGGGTGATCTTGACCATGCTGGGGCGCACGTTCTGGCGGGAAGGGATCGATGGTGGCGAACAAGGACGTGGCGTCTGCTTCGGCGGCGGAGCAGGCCGGGGGTGATGGTGTCGACGTGCGGGTGGCTCAGGAGCTGATTGAGAAGGCACGCGAGGACGGCGTGTCGCTGGTCGGCCCGAACGGGCTGCTTCGGCAGGTGACAAAGACGGTGCTGGAATCGGCGTTGAATGCCGAGCTGGACGAGCATCTCGGCTATGAGAAGGGTGACCTGCAAGGCAAGTTTGGGTCGAATGAGCGCAATGGGACCTCCTCGAAAACGGTGCGAACCGACGTTGGCGAGGTGCTTCTCGACGTTCCGCGCGACCGGGAAGGTACGTTCACTCCGCAGATCGTGCCGAAGTATGCTCGCCGAGTCGACGGTTTCGATGACACGATCATATCGTTGTATGCGAAAGGGCTGACGACCGGGGTGATCCAGGCGCACCTGTCGGATATTTATGACGCCGACGTGTCACGTGATCTGACCTCGAAGATCACCGATAAAGTAGTAGAAGATCTGAATTCGTGGCAATCCCGACCACTGGATCGCGTATATCCGGTCGTGCTGATCGACGCCCTGCATGTCAAAATTCGGGACGGAGCAGTGGCCAATCGCCCGATCTATATCGCGGTCGGGATCACCCTGTCCGGCGAGCGGGACGTGCTGGGCATGTGGGTCGGCACGGGTAGCGAGGGAGCGAAAGGGTGGCTGAATCACCTCTCCGACCTGAAAAACCGTGGTGTTGAGGACATCCTCATCGTCGCCTGCGACGGACTGAAGGGTCTGCCCGACGCCATCTCTGCACTGTGGCCACAGGCCGAAGTGCAGCTGTGTGTCGTGCACCTCGTTCGAGCAAGCCTGCGTTACGCATCTAAGAAATACTGGCCTGCAATCACGAAACAACTAAAACTGATCTACACATCCCCCACAGTCGACGCGGCCGACGTCGAGTTCACGAGCTTCTGCGCAGAATGGGAAGATAGATATCCAGCCATGGTCCGCTTGTGGCGAACCAACTGGGAACAGTTCATCCCATTCCTTTCCTATCCGCCCGAACTACGCAAGATCATATACACGACCAACGCGATCGAGAGCTTGAACTCGCGCTTCCGCCAGGCCACCCGACGTCGGGGCCATTTCCCTAACGAGCAGGCCGCACTTAGAGCTTGTCTCAGTTGGTTTGTTGGAGTCGTTTGAAGCAGACGAGGGCGGCGGCCAGCGCGAGGAAGGCTGTGAAGGTGTCGGCGCGGCGTTCGT
>NZ_JOIJ01000025.1 GCF_000719975.1 Prauserella rugosa | reverse complement strand
ATCCCCAGTTCGAGGCCGACGTAGTGGTAGGGGCGGTAGAGCGCGGCGTAGCGCTTGGACGGGTCCGGGTGCCACGGGTATTCGGCGAAGCAGCCGGAGCTGGCCACCGCCGAACTGTGGCCGCACACCCGACACCAAGGGCTGTCCCTGGGCGATCGAGCGTGCCTGGCGCTGGCTCAGCGGCTCGACCGGCCGGCACTCACCGCCGACCAGGCGTGGAAAAACCTGGACCTCGCCGTCGACGTCCAGCTGATCCGGTAGACCATGCCGACCAGGGACAACGCGCTGTGGGCGGAACGAGGCGGCATTACGGGGATTCCTATTCTCCGGGCCTTCGTGCGTGCCCGGTACTGATCGTCCGTCTCAAACCAACTGGCAGGCACACGAACTGGCCACCGGCGACTTCGCCTCGGCATAGCGTGGAAACCGCGCCTCGACCTCAAAGAACTTCAGCAACAACGCGAACCCGAGCCGCGTTGGCCCGGTCTTGTTGCCCACCAACCGCCAGTCCTCACCGACCAGCGTCCACGAACCCACCAGCTCATCCGGCTGCCACTCGCGCTGCATCCGCGAACGCTATCGATCACCGACCAGGCCCTTGATCGGAGCACCCCGCTACCTTGCGGCTCGGGACAGCTTCAGGAGTCCAGGGCCTCCATGCGATGTCGACGTGTTCGAGTGCCTGGATGAGGTCTCGCCACACCTCTAACTGGCTGGTGTTCTTCTCCGGTTGGCTTCGAGCAGTCATGGCTGCCGTCCTCGTTTGGGTATTTCGGTCTGACACCCGGGCATGGCAATGGGGCACGGACATCGGTGGTAGTTCAGTCGGTGTCGCGGATTCGGCCGCCGTCGGCTTCCCACCGCTGTTCCACGGCGCTAGCCGCCCGAGGACCAGGCACGACAGCCACGCCTGGGCGGTGGCCCAATGTGATGCCATTGCTGGCCAGAATCTCTGCCACGGTCGCGACCGAGTCATGACCTGCGGACGAGCGCAACGCGGCGCGTGCCGCGCCGCCAGGCACGCCGGAGGGCACCACAAGCAGGCTGACCCGGCGGGAGTCCGCACCGATCACCGTGACCGTGTTCGGGTCCATGGAACGGAAACCTCCGAAACGCACGATCCGATCCTGGACGAGTGCCTTGCGTGGGACCGTCCCCCACGTGCCGAGGTGGAACGAGACCCGGCTGACGATGCCAACCCACAGTTCGAGCGCGGACACCAGTTCCGGGACCTCGGCCGCGAGATCACCCGAACGCGGCCACCACCCGCCGTCCACGTATCCCGGTATCGAACCGGCCGGCTTCATCGCCATCCGCGCACTTCGCGCCTGGCTACCTGTCGTTGTCGGGGTGGGACGTAGCGGGTCCGAGATCATCTCGGCGCTCCTGCCTCCGGCAGCCCATCAGGAGCCGGGGATTACTCGCGCGCCCGAAGCGGCACCCACACAACAGCGGGTACGCCATCGCCTCTGGTACCACCAGCCTACGCCGACCTCAACACGTCGGCGGGGCACCAGCGAATCTGTCCTTCAGCAGCGATCGCCCTGTGTGGGTGCAGGCTAGCCGGGAGCCGGGGTGTCACGGTTGCCGGTTGTTGCGCTGTTGGGCCTCGTGTAGCTGGTTTTCCAAGGATACGATGCGGCAGGCTGCCTCGACCGGTGTTCCGTGGTCGACCAGTTCCCGCACCCGCGCGGCGAGGCGTAGCTGGTGACGGGAGTAACGACGGTGGCCACCGGCCGAGCGCTGTGGTTCGATCAGGCCGGTCTCATCGAGGCTACGTAGGAAGTTCTGGCTCGTGCCGAGCATGTCGGCGGCGCGTCCCATGGTGTAGGCCACATACCAACGCTCCACGTTGCCCGGTAGCGCTACCGACGCCGTCCTGCTCTACCTCGGCACACTCGGCCTGATCGTGGAACACCTCACCCTGCCCGACACCCTCACGCCACGACAGCCCGATCAACTACTCGACCAACTCACCAAACGCATACTCACCCACACCGACCACGACCCCCACACGACGCCCGACAACTGACCACGGGCGTTGCCCCTGATGAAAACCATGGGGACGTCCCTTCTCGCCGGGGCCGCGAATCCTCTGAGTACACGCTCCCTGCATCAGAAACCAGTATGTGCGCGCTGCGGGAACACGAAACTTGAGTGCGTCGTTAGCAAGGTTGAGAACAGGTTGAGCGAGCTGCCACCCGGCTTCCAGCTCTCGCCGGGAGGGCGGCGAACGTGGAACAGACAGGGAGGCGCATGACGATGTTGATGCGAACTGACCCGTTCCGTGAGCTGGACCGTCTGACCCAGCAGTTCTTCGGCACCCACGGCACCAGCAGCCGTCCAGCGGTGATGCCGATGGATGCCTACCGCTCGGGCAACGAGTACGTAATGCAGTTCGACCTGCCCGGCGTAGCACCGGAAACGATCGATCTGAACGTCGAACGCAACGTGTTGACCGTCCACGCCGAACGCACCCCGCACTACGGCGACAACGCCGACGTGCAGGTATCCGAACGCCCTCGCGGCGTGTTCTCCCGCCAACTGTTCCTGGGCGAGACCCTCGACACTGACACCATCACCGCCCACTACGAGGCCGGGGTACTGACCGTGCGGGTCTCGATCGCCGACCAAGCCCAGCCACGCAAGATCGCCATCAGCGACACCACCACCGGGGCCAAACAGATCAACGCCTAACCCCAACACGCCCCTCGTGTTCGATTCCCAACCCCGCGCACCACCCCGGCCCAAACACGCCGGCGTGGTGCGCGGGGTTGGGAATCGGGGAGGTGAGGACGGTGAGTGACCTCGACACCCTGCATGAACATCTGAACCAAGCCCACGCCGAGTTGGTCTCGGCCGACCAGCAGCTGGCCACAACTTCCCCGCGCGTCGCCGAGCTGGATGTTGCCGTCCGCGGCGCCGTGGCCACCAGCACCGCTCTGGCTGACTTGGTCACCACCCTGATCCGCCAAGCCCCACGCACCCTCGGCCACACCCATCCACAGACACTGGACGAACTCCTCGCCGACCTGCGAGCCATGCACGGCTGCCTCATCACCGGCACACTGCTGCTCGCCCCGGCCTGCGACGACCTACACCAACTCCACACCCACCACCAGCAAGGAACCACCATGCCCACAGAAGAAACCCCCACCAACGACCTCGCCGACCAACAACGCCCAGCACACCCCGAACCCACCACCACAAACCACCAACTCCGCCGCCCCGAGGACACCCTCGAAGCCAACCCCGCCGACATCGCCGACCAAGACCACGAACAACCCCTACCCCACCCCGACTACGACAACCCCCACCACTAACCAGGCGGCAGCAGCTGCACCGCCTGCGCGGCAGCCGGTTCCGGCTGACCGTCACCAGCCTCGACACCACAGCCACCCCGCCGATGGTCGAGGGAATCCGGATCATGCCCGGCTCGCACGTGCGACTCGACCTCACCCCGGACCAGGTACAGCAGCCCGGCCTCCCGGACGGTGATTACGTCCTCGACGGGCTACTGCGCGATGCCAACGGCGACCTCGTCGAACTGCCCGACCTGTCCCCCATTGCGTGTCCCCGCCCGGTGGATACGCACGTAACCAGCGGTTTCAACATGCCGGCGCCACACCAGCCGCTTCCCCGCACCATCCGCGCAACACCGAAAGGGAACTCGCCAATGGCACGCAAGAAAGCCGACGACTACGACCCCGCTACCGACACTGTGCGGGTCAAGCGCCACGATCTGGCGCGGCTTCTTCTGCAGTTCCGTTTCTTGCAGGCCAAGCAGGATTCGGGCCGCTGGCTCCACATGCACGACTACGATATCTCGTTTGAACGACTCGCCGATGCCGTCGATGCTGCTGACCAAACGCGGCAGGGAAGGCGTTGGCCTGGACCGGACTACCGCATGCGCTGCACCACCGACCCTCTCTACGTCTGGCCCGAGGGCACGCCCCACGACGGCCCGGTCACGACCGTGCACATTCCCGACTACGGCTCGCACTACGTGCTGGACCCCACAAGCACCACAGCACTATGTGGGTTCGTGTGGGCACCAGAAGAAGGCACCTCGACCAACAACGAAGCGACCTGCACCGCGTGTCGCCGGGAACATCAACTAGCGCACCATCTGCACTCGACAGAGCAATAGCCGGACAGGCCTCTGCCACCTGGTCACGGCCCCGGTGTGGGCAGGGTGAGGCGCCAGGGGTGCAGGTCGATGCGCCAGCCTTTCTGGAGGGCCAGTGCGGCGATGTCGGTGGTACTGGTGTCGTAGGTTCTGGCGATCCACCGGACTTGTTGCCAGGTCAGGCTGCCCAGGTCGCTGAGATAGCGGCCAACCGTGGTGGCGATGCTGGGTTCGACGTGACGTTCGGAGAGGTGCTGGTGCAGATTGCGGCGCCCGTCGGTGATGAGCCACCCCCACCCGTTGCTATGGCACAGGGCTCGGCTCGCGCGGGCTTTGGCGCGGTTGGCCCAGAGTGCGACGTCGGCGATGTTGCCTTTGACCTCGATCAGGAGGCATCGGCCGTCGGTGGTGGTGACCATCAGGTCGGGGTAGTAGGTCCTGCTGTGTCCGTCGACGGTGTAGTTGATGGCCATGGGCTGTTCGCAGAAGTCCGCGACGCTGGCACTGCGGTCGAGCGCCCGGATCACGTCGAGTTCGGTCTTGGATTCGTAGACGACGGTGCGGTCCAGTTTGGGCGAGTACCAGCGGCGGTCATCGTCCTCGTCAGCCGACACCTCATCGGGGCTGCGCAGGCGGTGCAGCGACGGTGGTGCCGGGGCCAGTTCGTCAGGCCAGTCCGCCAGCTCCAGGAGACGGTCGATGCGTGCCGTGGCACGTTCGAGTTGCCGTTGGGCAGCGGCTTCCTTACGGAGGTGGCGTTTGCGCATCCGCAGCAGGGAGGTCACCTCGGCGAACAGATGCTGCATGCCGCTGGCCGGCACGTATCCGGCAACCCTGGCCAGGGTTTTGACGGAGTACCGCGGGTTGGCCGCGGGAAAGGCGAGCTCGGCCAGATCCAGCAGCAGCGCCACCGGTCCGCCCTGCGGCGGGTGTGCCAGCAGCTCGGACAGCACCGTGCGCGCATGGTGGCCAGCGGTGCCTTCCACCGGTTGTGCCCAGCGGGTGAAGGCTTTGTCCACGAGCTGTCGGATGCGTTCGCGGCTCAGGCCCATTTCCTTGGCCACGGTTGCGAGGGTGGCCGGGTCACCGTCGAGCCCGATCACGCGGGACAGCGCCCGGCGGGCCCGATCATGCCGAATCTCCGCCGCGGCGGCAGAGACGAGTTCGCGCACATCAGCCGCCACATCGGGATGGGCTGCGACCACTTGCTCGACGGTGATGGTCACATCCGACAGTCCGGGCTGGCGACACTCCAACGCCCAGGTTTCCAGCAGCAACGTGCCGGTGCGGTCGTGTACGGCCCGGCCGGCGCGGCGCAGTGTGTCGTCATCGAACCGGGTCAACACCCGTGTTGCGGGGCGACAGAGGAACTCCTGGCGCCGCTCGCCGGAGAGGGTGTGCCCGGTAACCGCCTCCCACACCACCAGCACCCCGTCCGCCCCGGCCGGGGGCGTCGGCGACCTCTGATCCGCCGTACGCTTCCGCGGTTCACCGGCCGGGCCCTGGCGGCGGCCAGTCCGTGAAGACGACCGAGCGCGGCGGCGACGGTCCAGCACGCTCTGCCAGTCATAGGCAGGATTGGCGGCCAACGTCCGTTCCATCCAGCCGAGCGCGTCCACGGTGGCGACCCGCTCCTCCGGCGGGATCATGCGCCGCGCCCGCGAACGGATTCCCCCGACGCTGCGCCCGTGACGTTGGGCGATGTCCTCCGCGGACGCGCCCGTGGTGATCTCTTGCACCAGCTGGCGATCCTCCTCAAGGGTCCAGGCCTTCCCCTGATGTGACGCCGCTGCCGCGTCGGCAGGTTCGTCTTGCTCACTCATGACGTGCGGTGCTGCGCGCAGCGACCCCCACCGGTGGCCACCGTGCACGGCCGACCTTTCGCGGTGACCGCTCCGCACTGCACCGCCGGATCATGCACATGGCACCACCCCGACGGGCGCGGATCGATCGGACAGGGCTTGCCCGCCTTCGTCGTCGCAGCACACCGCCCCGTCCCCGCCCTCTGCGCCGCCCGTGGCGGCGCAGAGGTTCGCGCGGCTGCGGCCGGGGGCGATGTGCTCAGCACCGCAAGTGCGGCCAACTCCTCACCCGTCCAGTCCCACCCGCGACGGCTGCGCACCGCATCCTGTGCCGCATGGTCCGCGGCCGCGTTGAGTGGATCACCATCGACCTGGTGGGCCCGCACATACACGAAACGCACCGACCGGCCCGTCAACAGCTCGTCAATGCGAACGATCAACTCACGGTTCGCGATCGGCTTGCCCGCAGCAGTGCGGTATCCCCGGCGCCGTTGATTCGGCAACCATGTGGTCACCGCGTTCATCGCGTACTGCGAATCGATCCGCACCTCCAACGGCACGGCCGGATCAGTGGCCTGAAGAAGCTGCTCCACAGCCGTCAACTCACCGACGTTGTTGGTTGAAGACCCCAGATATCCCGATGCGCCCCGCACCGGACGGCGCCCCTGATCATCACCGATGATCCACGCCCATCCCGCCGGGCCCGGGTTCGGCTGCGCAGCACCATCCGTCGCCGCGATCACCAACCCCGCCACGACACCACCCCTTCATACCTGCGCAGACTGGCCACAGCCCTGCGCACTACGCCCATCTACGAGGGCATCGTGGCAGAGGTCCAGACCCCATCGGACCCGACAACACGGACCGAGCCAGTTCTCACCCAACTGGCCGCAACACCACAACGACTCGCCGCGCGGCTATAGCCCCAGTCGGGCCTTCGTGCGCGGCAACGGCTCATCGTGCGGAACTTCCTGCCCTGCCAGTCGGGCAGCCGCACGGCGATACATCGCGCGGTGTGCCGCGGGCCCGGCCGCGGCGGTCAGCTGCGCAACCAGCCGCCAGGACTCCACGATCTCGGCCACCTCGGACAAGTCCAGCGTCTCCGCAGCACGGGCCATGGCCTCGCGCCAGTCGCGCGCGAACTCTGCCGCTTCCTCCGGGACCAGCGCAGCGTGCACCTCGGCTGGAGACGCCTCGGTCAACAACCGGGCGCGACCGGGTTCGAGTGTCGTTGCGCGCATCACGCGCCCACAATAACGCCGCCTCGACTACCGCCCGTTCGCGAAACACCCAACGCCTGGCCCTGGACCACATGGAATGGCGACGTTTGAATACCTAGGGAGGGCCCGCGCAGACACCTCCCCCCTTATGTCGCCGCGCGGGCCCTCTCTCCCCGCCGTCAGCATGCCCGTGATCCTCGCGAATCCCGCGCCGCTACGTCACCCCGCAGGCTGGCTACTCCGGGGCCGATCCGTCCGTGACGGCACGGACGTACATTTGCCCGGTCAGCGGTGGGGTTTCGACCGCCATGAGCTCGAGCGCTCGCAGGGTCTCGAAGTAGGCCTGTTCGCGCCACTGGTCAGTGACACTGCCCGAGGGCGGCATGCCAGCACGGTGGCGCATCCGCGCAATCAGCGCGGCCAGCAGCTGATGCTCGATCGCGTCGTAGCCGGCCGTGGTCTGCGCGACCATCAGCGCGGCCAGCGCCCGACGATGAAATCCAGGCTGGTCCCAGTTCTCGTCCCGCAGCTGCTCGGCCCACATCAACAGCTGACCTGCCACGCGGGCGTCTTCGGGATCATGCTCACTGTCTGCCATGGGTAGGCATGGTGCCGCAGCGTCCACCTCCGGCCAGTAGGTGAGTGCGACGCCGTGTCCGTTCAAGAAGGCCGGGATCGCGTGTCGCGGCTGGGCTA
The DNA here is from genome assembly GCF_000719975.1 of Prauserella rugosa. Classification (GTDB taxonomy): domain Bacteria; phylum Actinomycetota; class Actinomycetes; order Mycobacteriales; family Pseudonocardiaceae; genus Prauserella; species Prauserella rugosa. Next base: position 34,020 of record NZ_JOIJ01000025.1, on the reverse strand, counting down.
TCATCGAACATATGATCGATCGACGGGGACTGACGGGGTCGCAGGGTGAGTTCGGCCGCGCCGAGCGCGTGGTCCCGCTCTGGCCCGGACAGCCGCCGCCCCAGCGCTGCCCGCGCGGGCACGAGCTCGCCGTCGGCGGCGCCCGGGCCGGCTGGTTGCACCTCTACCAGCAGCCCTCGACCACATGCCGGGTATGCGCCGACCTGCGGCTGCCCGGAGCCACCTGGTGCCTGGTCGATCCGACCGAACAGGAACTCGCCGCCAGCAGCGACGAGCCGCCGCACTCAAACGACCTGGTATTGCGGGCCACCCCGCCATCGACGCGGGGTGGGCTCGGGCAGATCGCCCTGTGGGTCGAACATGACCGAGCGGGAGTGGCCCAGCTGCGGGTGTGCGGCCCGTGCCAGGTCGGGGTCATCGAGCACGTCCACGTCGAACCCATTCACCGCGAGCTCGGCTACGGACGCCTGCTCGTCGCCGCCGGCCTGGCCCGCGGCCCCGGCTACACCTGGTCGGTCGCCGACATCGACCGCGACGCCGACCTCGTCACACGCGCGTTCGCCGCCAGCGTCCTATCCCCTCTCCTGTCCGACCAGGCCGGGCCGCACCGGTGCACCGACATGCGCCGCGCCCGCGGCGAGACCGACGCCGGGCCTTAGCTGGAGGTCAGCCAAGCCGTCCACGTGCCACGGCCTGAGTTCACAGTGTTCCGGGATTGGGCTGGCACGCTGAGCCTGTGAGCAGCGAGTACCAGTACCGAGTCAAACGCGATGGCGACAGCTACCTCGGTGATGCCGAACCACCCGTCGACACGCTCGAAGGCGCACTGGGGCGCGCGCTCTCGCTTCTACTGGGCCATGCCCGCACTCCCACCGCAGCCGTGCTGGCCATCGCGCCCGCTGATCAGTCGGCGCTGGCGCGGGTGGATCTGCACTGCATCCAGCCCGGCCTCGTGCTGCCCGTCGGGGTCGGCGGTCTTACCGATTCGGTCCGCGCACTGCTGGCCGGCGGGTTCGACGGCTGGCGCGTTCCCGAGCTGCCCGCAGAGCCTGAACCGCTATCCAATCGGGACGAGCAGCTGCCGCTGAAGGTGCGCAACGTACTGGCCCGCCACCACTTCCAGTGGGTCGAGGAGGTCGCGCTCGTGCCCGACCGCGCCTTCCAGGCGATGCGCAACATGGGCGAGCTATCGCTGCAACGACTCCGCGCGGCCATCCCCGCCCACACCCCACGCCGCGACCCGGCGGGCCAACCGCTCGACGACGAGTCCGGCACCGTGGTCGCACTATCCCGGGGCCGCGGCGACGCGCCCGCCGAGGTGCACCGCGAATCGCTGGTCGAGATGATCACCATCCGCGGCAGCAGCAACGTCGAGGCGTTCGCCGCCGCCAGCCGTTGGCTGGCCGACCACCCCGACCAGACACTGTTCGGCGTGGACTACGACTACACCCCCTACGAACTCTCCGACGGTGATCCCGACACCCACCCGTACGTGCTCCGTCTAACCGTCGGCTGACCACGCGCGCGGTCATGGGCAGGGTCGCCACGCCGTGATCTCGAATCCGCCGGCGCCTCCGCGGTGGGGCTCGACGATGAGGATGCCCAGCGACCGGGGCCCAGTGGAGCCAACATCGATGTCGCACACCCGCACCGTGACGGTGTCACCGTCGAAATCCTGCTGACTGCCCGGCACCCAGAAGTTGTTCTGGTAGTCGACCGGGTTGTCGATCCGGCCGGCCAGCGTCCGAGCGGCCGACTCACAATCCGGTTCCCCATGGGCTGCTGCGAACGTCGCCGCAGCCTCCGGTGTGAAGGCGAAACACGTCGAGGTCGGGTCGTTCTCGGCGAGAGTTCGGGCCAGGTAGTCGGCCACCGCGGTCGGTGAGTGCGGCAGGATCCGCGACACGCTCTCTTGCCGTTGCGCTGCCGCTTCCTGGGCGGCCTGCTCGGCGCGAGCCTGAATGTGCAAGACCGCGCCTACCATCCCCGTCACGAGACCAGCAACACCAACCACGGCCATGGTGATCACAGACGGGTGTGTGGCCGGGACCCGGCGGCCACGCACTAACCACACCAGCACCCCGACCACCGCCGCGACCAGCGTGAGCAACCACGCCCACCACGGCATGGCCGACAGCCAGATCACATCGGCCACGACCAACGCGGCCGCCGCTGTCCACGCAGGACCCCACCGCTGCCGCGCGCCCAGCAACACCAGCACCACCAGCGTGCCGGCGGCCCACAGCCACGGCACCCAGTCACCGGACACCGCGTATGCCGTCACCGCCACGACCGCGGCCGCGGTCAACAACCCAACCTGCGCGATCACGCCCCGACGCCACACCAGCCGTCGTGACGGCCCTCCCCCACCGTCCATACCGTCCACGGTAAACACGTCCGGACACGAACGCGCCCGGTTCAGACCGCACACGGTCGACGTTGCGCAGGTGGCGGCTGATTCCGCGATACTCGCTTCATGTCGCTGAGTTCCCTGTGATCGTGCCCCGGCCGCCGTGGAACATCAGCGCTGACTACGCAGAAGGGGACCCCGTGCTGGCCGTCGACGTCACTTCGTTTCTGCCCGACCCGGATTCCCGCTCGGACCAGGCGCTGCGGGCCTGTCTGGATCAGTCGTGGACGATCTCCCGGGCGGCCCTGGACCGCAACGGGGACGAGCTGATGGCCATCGCCGACGGGCGCATCGCTGGGGTATGGACCATCACCACCACCCACCGCGATCCCGAGTCCAACACGGTGACCTTCGAGCTCGGCGAAGCGCCGCAGTGGGACTGGGCCATCGGACGCACCGCACCCCGCAGCCGCAGCCTCGGCCAAGCCAGCTGGCTGCGCTCGGTCCCCCAGATCTACCTCACCGACCTCTGGGATCAACAACCCGCGGTGTCCGAAGCCAAGCAGGGCTGGACGTTGGATGTCGCCGCGGACGGGCGCAGCGCGATCGTGCGTGGCCCCAGCCCACACCTGCAGATCGTCTCGCTCGCCGACGGCACCGCCACGCTGGCGCTGCCCGAATCGCCGCGGCAGGAGGAGCCCTAAGGCAGCGCCCGGTAGCGATACAGCGCGACCGCGGTGGTCGCGCCCAGCAGTTGGCCGCCGTCGGCGAGCTCGTCGACGCGCTCGAGCGGTATCCACGACACTGTGCCCGCCTCGTACGGATCCGACGGCTCGCACACTTGCTCGGCGCCCTGGCGCCAGAGGAACACGTGCATGGCGCTGTCGATCAGGCCCGGCATCGGATGCACTGTCAGCAGATGCTCCGAAGGCCCGTGTGGAACATAGCCGCTTTCCTCGAGTAATTCCCGTCGCGCAGTGTCTACGGGGTCCTCGCCGTCATCGACCAGGCCGCCGAGCAGTTCGTAGCCGTCTTGGCCAATCACCCACCGCTCCCGGCGCAGCATCAGCACCGCCTGGCGCTGTTCGTCGACGATCAGCGCCACTGCCGCATCTGGCACCCAGATCGCTGCATGTTCGAAACGGTCTGAATTTGGCGCGGTCACATCGACCATGTCCACCCGCAGCCACGGCGACCCGTCATATGCCGTTCGTGAGCGATGCACCGTCCACGACGTGTTCTTCTGCGGCCTCTCCGGTTCGTACGCACCCAGTGGACGAATCCTCGGCATTCCATCAGTCATGCCACCGACCCTGCCGATCGCAGCGACCCGCCACATCAACTCCACCAGGAATCCGCCGAACGTGAAAGTCGACCCCAGTCCGAGCGGGTTGTGATGATGGGCTGGCAGTCATGGTCGACATCGCGCCACCAGCCCTCGACCAATCCGGACGGATATCAGCGATTCTTCGACGCATTTCCATGCCCGTCGGGCGGCGTCGGCGGGTTCGTGGTGGCGGGGAGTGTCAGGGGTGGGCGCTACCGTGCTGCGCGTGGTTGATCCGGGCAGCACGGTGGTGGACGAGAACGAGCGGAGGCGCCAGCGCGCCTACCGGTTCGCGCTCGACCCGACCCCTGCCCAAGAGGCCGTGCTCACCGCACACGCCGACGCCGCCCGGTGGGCGTTCAACTTCGCCCTGGCCCAGAAGAAAGCTGCGAACGAGACCTGGCGACTCCAAGTCGCCGAGCTGACCGGCCTCGGGTTCACCGAAGCCGAAGCCCGCAAGACGGCGGTCAAGACGCCGAACGCGCCCGAGGTGGCACGCCGGTGGACCGCCTGGCGGGACAACCCGGCCGCTGATCCGTGGCGCGGCGGGATCTGCCCGTGGTGGCGTGGCATCAACCGGTTCGCGTTCTCCTCCGGATTCCGCGACGCCGACCAGGCATGGTCGAACTGGATGTCCAGCCTCGCCGGGAAACGCGCCGGCCGACGGGTGGGAGAGCCGCGGTTCAAGCGCAAGGGCCGGGTGACGCCGTCGTTCCGGCTGCACCACGACGTCAAGAAACCAACCATCCGCACCGACGGCTACCGCCGTTTGCGGATGCCGAACATCGGCACCGTGCGACTGCACGACACCGCAAAGCGCATGGTGCGGGCGTTGGAACGGGGCGGCCGGGTGCAGTCGGTGACGTGCAGCCGCCGCGGGCACCGGTGGTATGCCTCCGTGCTCGTCGACGAGCCAGACGTCACGCCCGGCCGCGAGACGCAGGTCGGCCCGTCGCACCGGCAGAAGAACGCCGGGCGGATTGGCGTGGACCTGGGCACGAAAGCACTGGCCGCGCTGTCGGAACCGGTGCCGGGGCTGTCCGACGAGCACGGTCTGATCGAGAACCCGCGACACTTGAAGAAGGCCCGGCGCCGGCTGGTGCGAGCGGCGCGGCAGATGTCACGCCGGGTCGGACCTGACAAACGCACCGGGCAGAAACCGTCGAACCGGTGGAAACGCGCCCGCGCACGGCTGTCGAAGATCCAACGCGAGGTCACCGTGCAACGCGCCTCGCATCTGCACTGGATCACCAAAACCCTGTCGACGTCGTACGCCGAAGTCGCGATTGAGGATCTGAACGTTGCTGGGATGACCCGATCGGCGAAGGGCGACGTCGCCGAGCCGGGGCGGAACGTGCGCGCGAAGACCGGACTGAACCGGTCGATCCTCGACGCGGCGCCGGGCGAGTTCCGACGTCAGCTCGACTACAAAACGCCCTGGTACGGGTCCACGGTCGCGGTGTGCGACCGGTGGGCGCCGACCAGCAAGACATGCTCGGCATGCGGGGCAGCGAAAACCAAGCTGCCTTTGTCCGAGCGGGTCTACACCTGCAACCACTGCGGGTTCGTGTGTGATCGGGACGTCAACGCGGCACGCAACATCGCCGCAATGGCTGTCCCCGTCGACCCTGGAGGAGGGCGACGCTAAACCGCGCGTGGAGCGGGTGTAAGTCCCCGCCGGCCCTTGGCTGGTGTGGCTCTCCGCGGCGAAGCGCGCAGCCCAGAGCACTGCTCCGGGCACCGTAGGAGAGTGATCTCCTGCTCACCCCTCCTAACTCAATAGCGGGGATACCGACGGTATGAGCGCAGGTCAGGAAGTGTGCTCCCCGCACGAGCGGGGGTGATCCCAACCGATGAGCACGACGTTCACCCCTGCCCCTGTGCTCCCCGCACGAGCGGGGGTGATCCCGGACATCGGAGGGGAACACGATGAACGCCTACGTGCTCCCCGCACGAGCGGGGGTGATCCCGAAATGGCGATGATGTAGATGCACGCGCGAACGTGCTCCCCGCACGAGCGGGGGTGATCCGTCCACACCGGACTTGACCACCCTTCCCGGTAAGTGCTCCCCGCACGAGCGGGGGTGATCCGGGACTGACGTGATCAACGGACACCGACACGACGTGCTCCCCGCACGAGCGGGGTGATCCGTGGGACTTGATCTCGTTCGCGAGCGGGCCGTTGTGCTCCCCGCACGAGCGGGGGTGATCCCGAGGACTGGTACGGCGCCACCGACGACGCCGTGTGCTCCCCGCACGAGCGGGGGTTATCCGGCCCGGCCAGACGAGCGGGAGGGGGTGATCCAGGCCGGTGCGCCAACGCCCGATCCTTTTGACGAGCGGCCGGGTGCGCCCCGCGCGAGCATTGGTGGCATATCAGGGCCTGATAAATCTGCGATCCCGGTATAGCGCCCTGTTCGCGCTGTCGCTCACGCCGCGACGTATCAGGGCCTGATATCTGTGCCGACGCTGCACGCGACAGTGGCAGGATGCCCGCTATGGCTGCCAGCACATCGTCACAACTCTCTCGGACTGTTGCTGTCGCGAATCAGAAAGGTGGGGTGGGCAAGTCCACCTCGACCATCTGCCTTGCCCGCGCCGCACACATCGCCGGACACCGAACTCTTGTCGTCGACCTGGACGCCCAGGCCAACACAACCTCCGACCTCGCTGCCGAGCCTGTGCCGGCAGATACCGTGACCATCGCCGACGCGCTCGTCGGTGACGTCGAACTCGCCGACGTCGTCGTGCCTGCAATCTGGGAGCGCGTCATGCTCGCGCCCGCCGGTGCGACGCTGTCGGTGGCCTTGGACCAGCTCGCCTCGGTCGTAGCGCGCGAGATGCGACTCCGCAAGCTCATCAAGTCCGTGACGACCGAGTACGACCTGATCCTGATTGACTGTCCACCCGCTCTGGGCCTGTCGACGGTGAACGCGCTCACCGCCGCCAACGACGTCATTCTCGTCGCAGAACCCGATGCCTGGTCGCTCGACGCGGTCGCTGACTTCGCGCAGACGGTCGCCGACATTCGCGAGGACCTGAACCCAAATCTGGGTACCGCAGGCGTGCTACTGAACCGCTACCGGCGTACCGCCGAGGCCACACAGGTCATTGACGAACTCGTCGCCGGCCTCGACGCGCACTTGCCCGGCACGCCAGTCTGGACCGACCGGACGGTGCCACTCTGGACCGACATCTCGAAGCACGTGCACGCCGGGCGCGGGCTGGATGAAGGTCCACCTCGGCTGCGTCAGCTCATGGAGCGCGTGTACTCGCCGATCGTGGCCGAGCTGGTCGGAGGTAGTCGTTGATGGCGCGACAGTCGAGGTTCACGGGTCAGTCGCCGGCGCGGCCGGAGTCGATCCAGCGGGCGGCGGAGATGCCGCTGGATTTGCTCGTGGGGTCACCGGCAAATCGGCGGGACGAGACCCAGGACGACGCGGACGAGCTGGTCGATGCGATCCGCGCGCAGGGTGTGCTCCAGCCGCTCGGCATCGTCACGGTCGAGACGTTCTGTGAGACATGGCCGGAGCACGCCGCCGAGGTGCAGGCATCCGAGGCTCGGCACGTGGTGGTCAACGGCAACCGGAGGTTGTGGGCGGCCAGGGAGGCCGGGCTGGCCACGGTTCCGGTGCACCAGGTCAGGACTGCCGATCTGCGGGTCGCGGTGCTGTCGGAGAACGTGAACCGGCGGGCGATGTCGCCGCTGGCCGAGGCGGACGCCGTGGCCGAGCTGGTCGAGCTGCACGGCGGCCAGGTGGCGGCAGCGAAGGCACTGGGCCGGTCGCAGGGATGGATATCCGGCAGGGTCAAGCTGCGGAAGCAGGTCGCGCCCGAGTTGCAGCAGAAGGTCGAGGCCGGGGAACTCGCCATCGACGACGCCCTCAAGCTCGCGAAGAAGGGCAAGAGCCATGCGGATCAGGTGGCCGATTATCAGGCCCTGATATCCGGCGGAGGACAGCCGGAGGTTAACGAGGACGGCGCCGTCGACTTATCAGGCCCTGATAAGTCGACGGCCGGTAACGGTCGGTCGAAGCGATCGCAGTCGGCGCAGTTGCATCCGGGCCTGCCGAAGGCGGCGGCGAACGCAGCGAAGGCGGTGCGGGAGTTGGTGCTCGCGGTCGGCGACGCGCGTCGCGACGGGACGTCCGAGGATGAGTTGCGGGCGATACTCAAAGGCGTCGCCGACGGACTCGGCGTGGACGTCGACGGGCTGCCTCCGGCGGTGCTCGCGGCGGCCAAACTCGATGGCTCCCAGGCTTCGTCAGGGAGCCATTAATCAGGCGTCGGTGACACCGTCATTGGACTGTCCCTGTGGGTGTCGTCGCCGGGGGTGTCATCTGCTGCGTGAGCTGCGGTGATGACGGTCGCGATGACACCCCCGATGACACTCTGATGACACCCGCCGATGACGGGTGCGCGGGGTGTCATCGACAACGGTGGACGACACCTTGTGATGACGGGTTCGGGGTGTCGTCCGGCTCCGGCTCGACGACACCGCGATGGTGTCGTCAGTGACGATCATCCCGGTGTCCCGGAGGGCCTGTCGAAGGTGTCATCGGACCGCCGGCGCGGCGGCGTGTGACCCAGCCGGCGACTGGTGTGTTCGTAGGCTCGTGGCCCAGCGGGGGTCCACAGCCTGGGAGCTCGGTGCGACTGGACCGAGCGTGGTGATCGCGTCGGTGGCACACGGGCGGTTGTCGATGTCGTCCCGGCAGGCGCAGTACACGTGCCACCCCGGGGGCCGCGCTCGAGGAGTGGACGGAGCCGGCGCCGTTCTGACGCCGACGACGGCTGCGCAACCCTGGGCGCAACCCCCTGTGACCTGCAGAAACTGTGTGAGCGCAACCCGGCGCAACCCCAGAGTGCAACCCGTCATCACACCGCAACTTGCGCCGCGCATCCCATAGTGCTGTGACCTGCGGAAACATGTTCGCCCTCGCGCGCGCGTGCGCGTAGGCGCGTCGCGCGTCGCGTCGCTTAGGGCTTCTTCCGGAGCTACTGAGCTTGCCCGCGCACGCGTCCGCGCAACCCTCGGCCCTACACGGCCGTTATGGCCCGGCCGTGTAGGGCGTTATACGGACTCGGTCAGCCTTGGGCGAGGTCGGCGAATCGGCAGTAGTGCAGCTGTTGGGCGATCGAGATCGTTGAGCACGGACCGCCGCGGTTCTTGGCGAGGATCAGGTCGGCCTCGCCGGCGCGGGGCGAGTCTGGCTCGATCGAGTCTGGGCGGTGGATGAGCATGATGATGTCGCTGTCCTGTTCAATCGCGCCGGACTCGCGTAGATCGGAGGCGGCCGGCTTCTTGTCGGCGCGGTCTTCGCTCTTGCGGTTGAGCTGGGAGAGCATCACGACCGGCACCTCGAGCGACTTGGCGGCGAGTTTGAGCTCGCGGGTGATGGAAGCGACCTCGCGTTCGCGGTTGTCGGCAGGGGTGTCGGCGTGCATCAGCTGCAGGTAGTCCACGACGATCATCGACAGGCCGGTGCGACGTTGCTGCTGCCGGGCCAGGGCGCGGATCTGACCCGGGGTCACGCGTGCGTTGTCGTCGATCATCAGCAGATCCCCGACACAGGTGTTCGAGCCCTCGGACACGGGCTGGGATGTCTCGGCGGCCTTGCGGTAGATCCGGTCGCGGCTGGCCTCGTCGAGTCGCCCTTGGCTGGTGTAGTCCGAGTGGCGAACCCGGGCTTCGGCGCAGATAACCCGGTCCCACAGCTCGCCCTCGGACATCTCGAGGGAAAAGAACATCACGGGCTGGCGCTGTGCGGGGTCGCCGTGGTGGAACGCGACGTGCCTGGCCCAGTCCATGGCCAGGGTCGACTTGCCCACGCCAGGGCGGGCGGCCACGGTGACCAGTTGGCCGGGCCGAAGGCCACCGGAGAGGACCGCGTCGAGGTCGGCGAAGCCGGTGGGCAACCCACCCGGCAGACGACCGGCCTGCAAGTCGTCGAGGTGCTGCAGCCGGTCCCGGGTCAGCCGCGCGAACGTCGCCTTCCGCACGGTTCCGGTGGCAGCGTCGTTGACCTCGTCAAGGCGCTGCTGCACCGATGAGAGCAGCTGGGCCACATCCGCACCGCCGTCACCGTCGATGCGGGCGCTGTTGATCGCCAGCTGGTTGGCCTGGATCCCGAGCTCGGCCACCCGTCGCAGCACGGCCTTCTCGTGCACCAGCGTGGCGTAGTAGCCAGCGTTCGCCGCGGTCGGCACGGTTTCGATCAGCGTGTGCAGGTACGGCGCACCGCCGACCTTGTGCAGCTCTTCCCGACGGTCGAGCTCGGCGGCCACCGTGATGGCATCGGCCGGCCGGTCGTCCTGGTGCAAGGCCACGATCGCCGCGAATACCGCCTGGTGACGGATCGAGAAGAACTCCTCGCGAGTCAGCGTCGCGGTGACCTCGGTGATCGCATCGGCCGAGAGCAGCATCCCGCCCAGCACTGACTGCTCGGCACGCAGGTCGGCCAGCAGCTCACGTGCTTCGTCGTCCTGAGAGACACTCGTGGTTGTGGACATGATTGGCGCACCTTTCGTGTTCACCGCCCGGCCGGGGATGCCGCCCCGGCCGGGCTCTTGTCTCGGGGGAGTGGCCACGCCGGGCGCCGCTACTGCGGCCCGATCGTGACCACAAGATCGAAATTTGGCCCTGATTCGCCCTGTGCCGCCACAACCGCCCCAGCCCGGGGAATCACACGCATGTAACTCTCAGAGGACGACAGCGAGCAACTGAGCGGCATTTCGGGGTGATCTAGGCCGCGTGCCAGACCGCCGGACCACCGACGCACACGCACGGAACCCGGTTGCCGTCGGCATCACGCACCATGCGACCGCGCTCATCCCGGCGGAAACGCCCCTTCGTCGAGCCCCCTGCGGCGGTGCCGCACTCCTCGCACTCGGGCAACGACTCGGCCGCGTCTGCGCTGCTCACCGGGCCCGAACCCGACTCAGCCACCTCGACCGATGCCGACGGCTGGGCCAGCACCACCCGACTCACCCGAGCACGCCAACTCGCCAGCTGACCAGCAGCGAACGCCCCAGCCACGTAGGCCACCGGCTTGTGCTTGGCCTCGTCCAAAGCAGCAGCAACCACCTGCCGAGCCTGCGCGACCGTCACCGACCCATCCCGCAGCCGTTCCGCGATCCGCCCAGTCATCTGGTCCACATCCAGCTGCGAGGCAGAGACCTCCGACCCCAAGCGGGTAGCAACGCGCTCCCACGGAGCCGATTCAACGATCTCCGCCGCCGCCACATCGTGCTCGTCCTTGCCCGTGGCGGGCGGCTCCGCCGCACCGCCCGGCACGGGCTCAGTCTGATCTCCTCTCCTCTCCTCGGAGAGGAGATCAGACTCAGATCGACGCGCGCGCACGCGTAGCTCGGGGGTGTGGGCGTGACCTGCGAAAACATCACCACATCCCCTACAGGGGATGTGGCCACACCCTTCACAGGGGGTGTGGGCGTGACCTGCGGTTTCTTGGCGCGTACCCCCCACTGAGGGTGTGGGTATGACCCCCGCACCCTCAGTGGGGGGTGTGGGCGTGACCCGCGGAAACGCTGAGACGCGGGTGAATGACTGGCGCGGGATCGACAGTGCCCGCTTTGAACTTCCTGACCGCTGTCGGGCGCTCTCGCGGTCACGAAGGAACAGCTCGTACGCCTCGGTGGTGTTCCGAGGTCCGGCATACGACTCCGGCGGATTCGGGCGGATGCCGTAGGTATCGGGCAGCTTCCGACCAGTCCGGGAGTCATGCCGGTGTGTCCGGTTGCCGTTGCGGTCGGTGCCGCCGCTGTAAATCACCAGAAAGTCGATGTCGACCAGTTCCCGGAGAGCTCGAGCGATCTTGTCGTAGCGGCTGACTCCGACGACCCACGCGAGGTACTCGCGATCCAACGTGGGAGCCATGTCGCCGTGCACACGGTTCGCGCCGTCCACGAGCTCGGCTGCCAGTTCCCGTGCGAGCGGGGAGATTCCGGACAGCTGTACCCAGCGGGGCACCGTTACCCAGCCGGGCGATTCGAGGTAGGCAGCTTCGATGCGATGGGGGAAGTCGCCGCCAGCCTTAGTCGGGGTGTCGTTGCTGGCGTCGGCGTTGGACAGGTTGCTCAACTAAGGGCTCCAGTGATCGGAGCCGCGCCCGCACCACGTGATCGTGGTCATGACAACGCATGTACTGCGATGCCTCGTCATGTATCATCGAATTAGGAGCTGCGGGCGCAGCTACTGGCTTAGAAGACCCCTCGCTGGACCGGCCAAAGTTCAGGCGGGGGGTTTTCTGCTGTCTGGGGTCGTTTTGCGGCGTTGCTCTCTGTCCCTGCACCGGCCCGGCCACGATTTCGCCAGTCGGCGCGTGCGGAGTTGGCCTCCACGTCCGGCCACATCCCGCCAGACGACGTGCGAGCACCACCGCGATGCCTGTGACTAAATCATGCCGGCACCGCCTCGGACTGCGCCTCAATCTCGGCGAGACGTTCAGCTGCCGCGACGAGCTCTTCGTACTGGTCCATCGGTACGGCCGCGATGACAGGCTTTCCGCGGAACGTCAGCGTGACCGACTCGCCGTCCTTGATCTTCTTCCGGAGTAGGCCGGTGTTGTCGTCGAGGTCTGTCAGCGTCATCTCGGTCATGGCGCTCTCCTGGTGGTCACAGTGCTGCGATGTGGTCTCAACCTAGCATGAAACCGCGATTTCGCGTGCTTCGGTTCTGGCGTGTCGCCCGCTCAGGTGTTGCGTGGGGTGTGGAAGTTGAGGACGGTGCGGTCGGCCGGGTACTGGGCGTCGGTCACCTCGACCACGCGGCCTTCGGTGTCGATCGAGGTGCGGCGGCACCAGATCATCGGCACACCGTCGGGTAGTTGCCAACGTTCGACGTCGACCGTCGAGGGCATGGCGGCGGTGACGTCGTCGATGACCTCGATGACCTCGATGCCGACTGTGTAGAGCTGGTGCAGCGTTCCGCCGGGCCAGGCCGCGTTCGCGGGGTCTGCGATGGCCGGGTTCGACTCGATGAGCTTCATCGGGATCCACGAGATCGACCACGCTTCGAGCCGCTCGGTCCGCGGGTCGGAGTGCTCGTAGATGCGCTGTAGCAGCTCGTCGGCGGGGTCGATGCCGAACGCTTCGGCGAGCTTCTCGCCCGCGGGCACCGTTTGGTAGTCAGCGGTGAGTTCGAGGGTGTCCTGGGCGAGGCCGCGCCGACTGCGCACGTCCTCGGGCTCGAGGACGATGTCCTTCTCCTCCTGGTGCCGCTTCGATGTGCGGACCACTTGCCGGGGCGGGATGCGCACACTCGGCGCCTTGCCCCTGCCGCCGGTGATGAGCCCTTGCTTCTTGAGCAGGTCGATCGCGGTGCGGGCGCTGGTGATGGAACACGACCACTGCTCGGCCAACTGGTGCAGGGTCGGCAGTGCGTCGCCCGGTTGCAGCTGGCCAGACTCGATCTGGATGCGCAGATCGTCGGCGATCCGCACCGCGATCGGGCTTCGAGCTGGGGTCTTCTGAGGTTCCATCACGAGTAGATGCGGGAGACAGTGGTCAGGGTGGTGTGAGTCATCGCTACGTCATGCACGCGGAACACTGCGGCGCCAGCCATCGCCGCGATGGCGATCGCCGCGAGGGTGCCCTCGGTGCGGTTGTCCACGTCGGTACCGAGCGACTCGCCGATGAAGTCTTTGTTGGATAGCGCCATGAGAACAGGCCAACCGGTAGCCACCAGTCGGTCGGTACTGCGCAGCAGCTCGAGTGAATGCCAAGTGTTCTTGCCGAAGTCGTGGGTGGGGTCAATCAGCACACCGCGTGGTGGGACGCCGTGATTCACTGCGCGTTCGGCGGCCGTGGTGACCTCTGTGATTACGTCCTGGACAACGTCGCTGTAGCGGGGTCTGTGGGGGTCGGTTCGTGGAGCAAGTCCGCCGGTGTGGGAGCAGACGTATCCGGCGCCGAACTCGCCAGCTACACGGACCAGCTCTGGGTCTGCGCCTGCCCAGGTGTCGTTGAGAAGGTCGGCGCCGGCTTCGCACGCCACCTGTCCGACCTCGTGGCGCCACGTGTCGACGCTGATGATGAGGTCGGGGTACTGCTGGCGTGCCCATTCCACGGTGGGGATGACCCGATCGATCTCCTCGTCGGTGCTGACGTAGTCACCGGCCTCGCCAGCTTTGACGCCGCCGATGTCGATGATGTCGGCGCCGTCGTGGATTCGTTGATCGATAGCGCGTTTGGCGTGATCGAGCTGGAAGGTGGCGCCACGGTCGTAGAAGGAGTCGGGGGTGCGGTTAATGATCCCCATGATCAGCGCCCGGTCGCGGGCGATCCGGCGTCCGCGGAACTCGAGTTCGAACCTCACGTTCCTGATCCTGCCTCATCGGTAGATGCACTGGCGGCTCACATAGGTGTGGGGCCGCCCCGCAACGGGACGGCCCCACACCTGAGTCGGGTCGGATTGTAGTCAGGCAGGCATGGTCAGTGGCTCAGCAAGTAGAGACGGTGACCAGCTCCAACCTGCTCGCCGGAACGCCTGAATTCGCGTTAACAGCGTTGCTCGCCGGTCCTCGACTTCGTCTGTGTCGCGGAATGTCTGCTCTGCGGTGCTCTGCCCCGGCCATTTGCGGTAGCGGAGGCTGGTCGTGCCGACCATCCATCCGCGCGACACCGCTTCCAGGGCCAGTAGCAGAGCGACGTCCTCGGACGCTGGAAGAGCCGGCCATCCACCGAGGAGCCGAACCAGCTCGGTGTACGCGGTAACGGTGCCACCAACGACGGGGAGTTGGTTGTTGCGATAACCCTCGGCAGCCGTACCGGGCGCAAGAGGCCCCGCCGGGGGGTCGCAGGGGCCGCTGGTCTCGGTTCCATCAGGGTGCAGATCCACTGCCGGTGACACGCACCAACTGATGTCGGGGTTGTCGATCAGTGTGGTGATGTCGCGGTACAGGGCTCCCGGGGTGAGCTCGTCGTCGGCGTCAAGGGTCCGCGTGAGAACGCCCCGAGCTCGTGCCAGTCCCAGGGTGCGGGCCATGGCGGCCCGACCAGCACGTCCGGCCCCAGCACGGATACGCCGATCATCGGGAAGGGCCGAGAGCACACCGGTGTCGCCGTCCTCCTGCACGATCCACTCCCATTCCCAACCTGCGGGGAGGGTTTGAGCGAGCAGAGACTCGTACGCCTGCGGGAGGTAGTGGTGTCGGCCGGCTACGACGGGCGTGATGATCGAAATGAGGTTCACTCGGTCCATCCCGGGAGGTCGGTGCGGTAAATCAGGGTGGTGTTCTCGGCGGACAAGGGGATGTAGGTGACTTCGACGGGGACGTCGTCGCCGGTAAAGCTGATCTTCTCGATCTGGAGAACCGGAACACCGGGGGGAATGTCTTGCTCGGTTTGAGTCTCAGGAGAGGGCATCACTGCGGTGACACGGTCCTCGATGTAGGCCACCTCGATGCCGACGGTGTATAGCTGGTGCATCGTGCCGCCAGGCCACGGCTCGTGGCCAGCGTCGAACAGCTCTGGATTGTCAGAGATCAGGTTCACGGGTAGGTAGCTCGTCGAGGGGCGCAGTCCGCCGGTGGCGTGATAGCGGCGCGAGTAGCGCCGCCGCAGTACCGAGCTGCCCTCATCGACCCTCAGCGCGGCGGCGACCTGTTCGTCGGCTGCGACCACGTCGTAGTGCGCCGAGTCCTCGTCGAGGTCGTCGACGCTGACATCGGTATCTGCCTCGGCCGATCCGAAACAGCGGCGCTCCTCGAGTGGCGCGCGCACCAACTTCTTCTCCTGCGCGTAGCGCGTGTTGCTGCGCACCGTGCGCGGAGGAGGCGTTCGCACGTGAATACCTGCGCTGGTGGTCCCGGCCAGCAGCCCTTCTGCCTTGAGCAGGCCGATCGCCTTCGAAACGGTGTTCTTGCCAGCGCCGTACTGCGCCACGAGCTCGGCGTTCGAGCCGAGCCTCTGACCTGGTACCAGGTCTCCTCGCTTGATGGCCTCACGCAGGTGGTGGGCCACATCTGCGGCGGTTGTTGTCATCGCGACCTCCTCCCTCTCAACTTATCCCGGGATAAGGCTTGACGTCACCCCGGGGGTTCATGCAGACTCCTCAGCAGAACTTATCCCGGGATAAAAGACCAATGGATTTATATCGCGGGATTAGTGCAGAGGGTTTGCAGCTTGAGAACTTCAGAGGACCAGCGAGGGGTGCACCCCGACCAGCGTGAGTCCCGCGACGACCCGGTTCAGCAATGGACTGGCGAGCGACCGCGACGACCCGGACCAGCAAGTGCAGGTTCGGCGAGCGACGGCGTGGCATAGGACGCCGATGGTCGGAGATCAAAACCGGAGGCTGGTCCCAGATCCCCGCACATCTGTCTGGCGTGCGGCGGTCGTCGCTCAACAGTCCTGCGTACGCCGGGGGTTGAGCGACGGGCCGCGACACCCCAGCCACACACATCGCCTGGATTGGAGATCACATGTCCGTGAACACGATCGACCGTTTTGCTGCTGACCTGCCCGGCCTCGAGCCCACCGACGCCGACCTCGCCGCGCTCGAGCACGACTCGTGGGACGAGACCCAACAGCTGATCGAGGCGCTGCTCGCCGAGCAAGCCACCGCCAATGAGCTTCGTGAACGTCGCGCTCTGCTGGCGCCGGTGCTCCAGCTACCCACCACGCCGGCCGAGCCGCACGACCTCGACCAGATGGGAGTCGCCGCATGATGCCCGCCGACTGGCACGTGTCCGCCGCCTGCCGAGGCAGCGCCGAAGCCGACCTGTTCTTTGCCCCGCAGACCCCACTCAACGTTGCCCGTGCTCTCGAGATCTGCCACGGCTGCCCGGTCCAGACCGACTGTGCCGACGAGGCCCTGACCGGGCGCATCGAGCACGGAATCTGGGGCGGGTTGACCGAGGACGACCGCGCCGCCATTTGGCGCCAGGAGCTCTGGGAGGCCGCCCAGACCCGGTGATCGGCACCGGGGGAGCGCACCGGCACATGCGCCCGCAGAACACGCCGGTGCGTTTCCCAGGCCGCCGAACCCGGTGACCAGAAAGAGAACGAGGCCCCCGCCCTCTCGACTGCCAGTCAGGGCGGGGGCCTCACGCACGGGGATTGGAGACCCGCTATGACCAGTCTAGTTGACCCGATCGTCGGCCAGCCCGACGGAACGCAGCCGCTCGATCCTTTCGAGCCAGTGGACGAGATGCCGCACCTGTGGCACGTGCACCAGATGCTGAACGACATCGCGAACCACGCGGTGCATCTGGACCACGACACCGATCAGGCCACCATTCATGGCCTGCCCGCCACCGCCCAGCAGGACAAGGCGATCACGGACCTGATCGAGTCCGGCTACGCCGAACGCCTCCCGCACTCCGGCGACATGGCCCTGACGATGCTCGGCATCACCATCGCGCACCAGTGGCGCCGCCTGGCGATCTACACGACCAAGACCGGTGAGCGCTGTGCGTGAGCTCGACGTCGACCTCGAGCAGGCCCGCCGCGGCGACCCGCTCGTGGCGATGCTCGCCCTGATCGGCGTGGCCGTCATTGCCGCCGCAGGCGGACTGATCACCGCGACCGCTCTTGCCTCATCCGTACCCGCCGTGGCCGGCCTGGTCCTCGCCGCATCGGCGGGATGGGCCGCCAGCTCCATCGACCACCAGGAGGACCAGTGAGCAGCCTCGACACAGCCACCCTCGATCCCGACCCCGTCGACGACGTGGACCACGAGGACGGTCTCGAGCCGCGGGAGATCGCCGACTGGAACACCGGACGCGCCGCGCCCGTGGTGATCCTGATGATCCTCGCCACCGTCGCCGCGGTTGTCGCCGTCCTGGCCAGCCCGGTTCCGGTCGTCCTCGGTTCCGGGCTGATCGCGCTCGTCGCTGCCAGCGTCGCCGTCCGCACTGCCCTGCGGGCGGAAACGCCGGCGGCGTGAGCACCTCTGAATCTCGGCGCCAGCGCCGGGGCAGCCACCGGACCCCGTGTTGTCCAGACCCCGTTGGGGCCCGGTGGTTGCCCAGGTCCGGCTGGACCGCGCCCCGCATCCGAACCTGGCGCGCCAACCGCAAGAACAAGGACGAGGAGGGGAACCGATGATTACCGGCTACCGCGACATGATCAACCAGGTGCGCCGGCCGTCCGACCTGCGCGAGGTACACGCCCGCCTGATCGGAGACGCCACCGTCGTCGACGACCGCGCCGACTTCCTGGAACGTGCCGAGCAGCTGTCCCGGCTGCACGAAATTTGGGTCGAGTCGCTGCACCTCATGACCGCCGCCGTGCAGGGGGAAAATCTCCGCGACACGGCTCGTCGGATCGCGATTCTCGTGACGTCCAGCGCCCAGCCGTTGGATGCCGAGATGTTCGAGGCACACCTCGACAACCTCGTGATGTGCCTCGACGCGCCGGAGAGGTCGCCGGAAGCGGTGGCGGCGGCATGACGGGCACCGAGATTCGCGAATTGGCCGTGTGGCGGCAGGTGGCGCTCGTGATCGTCACCGTCCTCGCCGCAGGAGCCACCGGCGCCGGCTTGGCGTTCACCGTCGCTACCGCCGATATCCGCCCGGCGCTGTACGCGGCAGTGGCGGTCACGTTGATGCTCATCGTCGGCCTGCACCTGGCCGAACCCGCCGGGGACGTCGAGGACAGCGAGATCGACGACGAGGTGCGGCTGTGAAAGGTAAAAAGCTGCTGATCATCGCCGTTGTCGGGCTGGTGTTGTTCCTGATCATCGGATCGCCGGAACGAGCCGCCGGCATCGTCCGCGATGGATTCGGCCTCCTCGGAGACGCGGCGCAGAACATCGTCGAGTTCGCCGCGAACATCTTTTGACCGCCCCGATCTGGCGCCCCTGCGTGCCGGGTTGCGCACGGCCACGCCAGCCCCCTGCTGGCGTTCCCCCGGTGGCCGTGTGCAGCCCAGTCCGCCGGGACTACCGAACACAGACGAAGGAGAGACCACCGTGACCGACCCGATCCCGCCCGCCCGCCAGACCTCGAGCGGACTCTGGATCCCCGGCGGCAGCAACGCGACCCCTGACGACATCCGCGAGCTGATGCACCGCGAGTACGACCCCATGAGCGACACAGCGCCGTTCGATGCGGTCGACCGGTCGGATGCCACCACACCAGACACCCCGGCCTCCGAAGACGCCCCGGCCTCCGAGCCTGAACCGGCGAAGCCAGAGAAGGCCGAGGAGGAGCCCGGGCCGGAGCAGGACAGCGGGACGAGGAAACGGGAGCCGATCGTCAGGCCGGCAGTTGCCCGGTGGATCGATGCCCGCACCGAAGCCAAGACGACCAAGCGCCCCAAGACGCCGAAGAAGACCAAGCCCACGGAGGAGATCACCCAGCGCCAGGTGATCACGGTGTGCGTCATGGCCGCCGCCGTCTCCCTCGGCGCGTTCGTGTTGTCGTTCGACATGATGGCGATCGCCGCCGAGCACTACGGCTGGACCGGCTGGCTCGCGAAGTTGTTCCCGGTCGTGATCGACGCGGGCGCGGTCGCGGGCGTGGTCATGGCCGGACTCACGTCGAATCCGGTGTTTCGCCGCAACGGCTGGGCCTTGGGCGCGCTGACGTTGGCGGCGTCGTTGGTGTTCAACGTGACCGGTCACGAGATCACGGGGCAGACGATGGCCGGCATCCCCGAGTCCTACGCCTGGACGTCGACGGCGGCCGCGCTGCTGGTCCCGTGTCTGTTGGCGGTGTTCGTGCACTCGGCGGCCTCGGCGCTGCACCAGTGGACCGCGCAGGAACGCGCCGCCCAGCAGACCGCGGCGAAACCCGCGCCCACCACTGCGGAGGTCACCGTCCCGACGCGTTCCGCTGCGCCTGCGAGGCAGGCGAAGTCGAAGCAGACGGCCAAGGCTGTGTCGTCGGAGGAAGCGCTCGCCATCGGCCGTGAGGCGGGAGCGAGGACGCCGGCGCAGCTGCGCGACGCGATCCTCGCGCAGGGCAAGACCCCGCCGTCCCGGCCGCACCTGAGCAAGCTGCTCAACCAGCGCGCCGACTGGCTCAACTGACCCCGTGCCCTGGCTGGTGACCCCCAGACCCGGCCAGGGCACGGACTTCACCGTCACCACCACGTCCGGTGTGAGCACAGCTCATCCCCCGACACAGGACCGCGTGGTGACCCCAGAAGGCCCCGCCCGACCCCTTGATCCCCCGTCGGGCGGGGCCTTCGCCCTCATGCCTGAACTTCTCCTCGATCACGACAGGAGCACACCGATGGCCGGTCACCGGCGAACCGTGCCCGCACCGGGCGCGCGCACCACCAAACCCGGCGTCTTGCGACGCAATCGCACCCACCTGCCTGCCGGGGAAACCGACCAGCGCGAGCGTGACCGCGCCATCTCCGCCGGCAAGTCCACCGCCCACGCCCGCGTGCAGCAGCGCCGCGGGGACCTGGCCGGGCAGATCGATGCGGCTCGCGAATACCTGCGCTCAGCTCTGGGCCGCTACGAGCCCGAGCAACACGTGGTCGACGAACTCGTGCAGCACATGATCCGCACCGCTGACCAGATCATCCGCACCGGCACCCGCCGGAGCGCGGCCAACAAGAAGAGGAAGGGAGGCGGCCGTGCCGCTGCCTGAACACATCGAACCAGCTGCGGCCACGGCCGCCGCTGAACCGGACGAACGACCCACCCACCTGCAAGCCGTTCCGGACGTGCCGGCCGAGACGCCAGGGGAAACGACCACGGAAATCCCCGTCGTCGTCGACACGCCCGCTGACGAACCCGACGCCGATCTCGACGACGTCGTCGAACACGACGATGCCGACGGCGAGTCCGAACCGTCCCGCTACCGGCAGGTCGTCGCCGGGGTTCGGTTCGACATGCCGCTGTTCACCGAACGGCCCTACTCCGCCAGCGAGGTCTACCGCCGAGCCCAGCAGGGCGCGCAGATCGCCGAATCCGGCCCGCTGCGCATCGGCGCCCAGATCTACGGGGCGCTGGCCATGGTCGGCGTGTACGGCCTCAACGCCTGCCAGTGGGTCATCTCCACCCCGACCCGCGCCGTCGTCGCCGCGCTCCTGACAGCGGCGTTGCTGGCCGTGCCGGTCCTGCAGCCCATCGCCCACATCGCCACGTGGATCCCCGCGCAGATCCACACCATCACCGAATAGAAAGGAACCCGACCATGGGGATCGATTTCCTCCTCTGGCCCGCGGGGATCGCGCTGTTAGCCCTGCGAGCTCTCCTCAACCAGAGCCAACTCCTGTCGCGCTTGTCGAAGGGCAAGTTCGACTGGCTCGCGTTCATTCAGTTCGTGCTGCTGCTGTTCGGCGTGTGGGTGTTGTTCACCGCACCGCTGCCCTGGTTCCCCGAAGGCTGGCAGTCCATCGCGCAGATCGTCGGGTCGGTGCTGCTTTGGGTTGGCACGGGGGTTGCGTCAGTGTTCGGCGCCAGCGCCGGGGCCGCGGAGATCACGTTCAGCATCGCGTTCGGCATCCTGCTCGCCGCCGCCGTGATCGACCTGCTGGACCTCAACCCGGAAAAGCGCGCGAAGACGCTGGTGTTCGCCGCTCCGCCGTTGGCATGGGCCTCGGTCGGATGGATCGCGACGATGTTCACCGGCGCTGTCCAGTGGGTTGCTCTGGCCGGACCTACCGCTCTGATCAACGCCGTCACCTAACAGAAAAGGAGTACCCGCTATGGATCCCGGAACGATCGCGTTCCTGATCGTCCTCGGCTCCGGCCTGCTCGGTGGTGTCGTCGGCGGGGCCGCCAAGGACGTCGCCCACATCGCCAAAGGCCGGGAAGGGCCGCTGCCGTCGCAGGAAGCGGCTGAACGGCGCAGCAAGGCGGCCCGCCGTGCTGCCGGAGCGGTCACCGGCCGCACGAAGGGCAAGAACGGCAAGCCTAAGGACGGCTACCTGCGCCGGTTGCTGGGCAACGCGGCAGAGAAGCGGCGAGCCAAGAACGCCGGTAAGCGCAAGGCCGATCGTGAGTGGCTTGAGGCGCATCGCGACGAGTTCAGCGATGCCGGCTACCGCGCCGAGCAGGCCAAGCTCGAAAAGAAAGCCGGTCGGCGGGCCAGGCGGGAGCGCGCCCTGACCGCGTTCCGCGACGCCGAGAAAGGCAGTCGCCTCAAGGCCGTCCTCGCCGCCCGCAAAACCGACGAAGGAAAGACCGACAAGGAGGTGGTCGACGAACAGGACAAGACCGACGCTGAACCAGCGAAGGTGCTGCCGTTCCGGCAGCGCGAGACCAACAAGGACGCCCCCGACGCCAACGGCGGTGACGACGCCATCGCCGACGAAGCCGCCGAGCAGAACAAGGACGGCGACGAACCCGAACGCATGCGCCTCGATGCCATGCCCGACGCCGTGCTCGCCGCACTCGCTCGCCGCGACGGCGACGAGCGCCAGGCCGCGGCGAAGGCGATCCTCGCCGACCGCGTCGCCCGTGGTGTGTCCGTGACCGCTGAGCCGGACGAGCACTGGCAGGTCCATGACGACGGACAGATCGAACGCACCTGGGTTCGCGGAAACGACAACACCAGCGACAACTCCGACGCCGGAACTTCCGACGTCGGCAGCACCATCCCCACCAAGGAGGACCAGACCATGACCGCAGCCAACTCGACGACCGGAGCCACCGGCGAGATCACCACCCTCGCGGACGCGCAGCACTTCGCACGCCAGGGCAAGACCGCCACGGACCGCATGATCGCGACCGCGGACGCGCAGCGCGCCGAAGTCGAGCGCACCTGCGAGGAACTGCGCAGCCAGCTCTCCCGCCTCGAGATGGCCCACTCCACGCTCGCGGGCGAAGGCATGGAACGCACCGCCGCGGCACTGGGCCAGGCCGCAGAGCAGATCCAGGCCATGCTCACCGCCACCCAGGGTGTGCGGGATCGCTGGTCGGAGCTGTCGGCCACCGCTGACGGCGCTCGCTCGGCGTTCACCACGATCTCCTCGTCGCTCGATTCGCAGACCGGCATCTCCGAGCAGGTCGCCAGCCACTCCGGCGATGTCGCGAAGAACACCAGCTTCTACGCCAACGCCTGAGCTGCCGAGCAGCACTCGACCGCATCCACTCGCCTGTCGGGTGGGTGCGGTCTCTGGGCCCCTCGGCACCACCTCCCGCATCAACTCCAGAGAGGAATCCGGCCGATGACGACGGCGACTCAACCTGACGTCGTCGACGACGAGCTCGTCGACGAGAACTCGACCCGCAAGCAACGTCGCGAGGCCGACGTCCAGGCCCGCACGGAGAAGCTCCTCAAAGAGGCGACCGCCGCAGCGATGAAGCGGCAGTCCAAGGACGCGAAGGCAGCGAAGAAGCGCGGTGAGAATTTCAACCCGCTCACCGAGACGGCCATGCGCACCTCCCTGGAGAGCGAGGTCGCCAAGCGCGCCAAGCGTGAGGTGCACGCCGAGTACCGCAAGCAGTGGGCCGTCGAGCACGCCAAGGCCGCCGGACGATCGGTCAAGTCCGACGTGATCACCGCCGTGTACCGCAACCGTAAACAGCTCGCCCCGTGGGCGATGGCAGCCCCGTTCGCCGTGTGCGGCGCCCTCGGCGCCGGCTGGGGCGTCACCGTGCCCGTGGTGCCCGCGGGCGTGATGACTGCTGTGGCTGGCGGTGGCGCGTGGTGGTTGTGGACCCGCGGCGCCGGCAAGCGACTGGCCCCGGTGCGCGATCGCGTGCCTGCCCGGTTCCACCAGCGCGCCAAGCTCGGCGGTCTGCTCGGTCTGCTGTTCGTGGCACTGGCTTCGCTGATTACCTGGTCCACGCCGAACATCGGCGCCGCCTGGTTCATCCTCGTGGCCGGTACCGCGGTGCTGGCCCTGCCGTGGTGGAAGAACGTCGAACACACCATCCCGCCGAAGCCAGACGAGGACACCCGAGAGCCCGAGCCGGAGCCGGAATCCGAACCGGAGCCGGACCAGCTGGACGCGCAGCACCAGCGGATCATGGGCATCCTGACTGCGTGGGAGAACCGCGTGGCCACCTCTGTGGTTCCCGGATCGACGATCACAGCGCATGAGCAGAACGCGGCTGTCGAGTCCTATCGCATCGTCCTGGACTCCGACCGGGACATGGTCGCTGACGAGGTGTCGGGGCACATCAAGAAGATCGCGATGAAGCTCGGCGTGATGCAGGACAAGCTTTCGTTCGAACCGGACGAGGTCAACCCGGCCGTGGTGTGGATGCGCCACGTCGTGGCCACGCCGTCGTACGACTACACCGGCCCGATCGTCTACGCCAACGGCAAGATCGTGCACTCCCGGTGGGAGGTGCCCTACGCCGCGCACATCCAGATCGTGGTCGGGCACTTCGTCGACGGCACCGGCCATGCGGTCTACGACCTGGGCGGTGCTGCCGGCGTCATGTCCGGCTATGTCCTGGCAGGAACCGGCGGCGGCAAGTCCGTGCTGCTCAACGTGCTCGCCGTGGCGCTGCGGATGCTCGGCGTGTACATCATCTACGCCGACGGGCAGAACGGGTCCTCGTCGCCGATGCTCAAGCGCGCCGCCGACGAGTTCTACACCTCCAGCCCGGACGATGTAGCCACCCTGTGGGCACGTATGTCGGCGTTCCTGGACGAACGGAGCCGGGAGCTGAGCGAGGACACCGAGCTGGCCCGCCAGCTCGACGGGCAGTACCACTACGACCCGCACCGTCCACCGCTCATGGTGATCATCGACGAGTGTCACCGGATTGCCACCATGCGGTTCCCCGGCCCGATCGACGAGAACGGCAAGGAAGGGCCGCGCGAGTACGAGAAGTACGGCAACGCGCTCGGGTTCTGGGCCAGCGAGTCTCGTAAGACCGGTGGTGCGCTGGTGCTGGCAGATCAGGACATCGACCTGCACGACACCCTCGGCGGGTCGGAACGTCTGCGCTCGGCCACTAGCGGGTCGCAGAACCTGTTCACGCTGCGGTTCACCCCGAAAACCCGTGGCGGCATGTTGCCCAACGGCACCCCCAACCTGGGTGCTCTGCCCTTCGGTGGATTCGGCTACCGGCCCGGGGCCGATGATCGGCCGTCGGCGATGTACCGCGTGCCGTCGCTGGTCTACACCCCGGAAGACCCGCGCGACCCCTACGGCCCCGGTGGGCCGGACCGGGATGCGGGGCAGGACTACCCCGAGGTGTGGATGTCGCGCTACGAGCCCGCCGAGCTGGACAACCGCACCGCCGCGGCGATGGACGTCGCCTCCGTGGGCAACATCGTCGCCCCGGCGGGAGGGCAGCAGACCGAACCGCAGTTGTTCGCTGTTCCGGATGCCACGCCAATGCACCTGTTCGACGATGGCGACGAGCTTGCCGACGATGTCGAGGACACCGGCCCGACTGACGCGGACATTCAGGCCGCGCAGGTGCTCGAGCGCGAACCAGTATCCGAATCCGAGCGCGCGCTGCTCGACGCGCTCGGCTGGGACGGCAAGGAACACACCGCGTCGCTGGTCGCGGACCTGCTCGGCATCAGCCGCCAGGCCGCGACGAAACGGCTCCAGGCTGCCGCCAAGCGCGGCCTGGTCGCGAAAACCGAAAACGGCAAGTGGATCAACAGGAAGAAGGAGAACGAGGTTTGAGCAAGTCCTACGGCGTCCTCGCCAGCGAGGCCGAAGACGCCTTCCACGAGGCACAACGCGTGTTCCGCGGCGTCGACGGCAAATCCACCGAGGAGCAACGCGCACTCGCGGTGATCGCCCTCGCCACCGCAACACAGGCCCTCGTGGTCGCACAACAAGCGGAAGCCGCCGACCGGCGCCGCTGACTCCCCGCCCCCGAAGGAAGGCCCCGTCACCAACCCAGTGGTGGCGGGGCCTTCCTCATGCCCAGACGAGAACGCCGACGGCGAAACGCTCCGGGCCAGGCCCTCACTCTTCGACACCACCGCTACTGCCGGGTGCGGCGCGGACGCGCCCTTCCACAGACAACCCCGCGCCGCACCCGGTCTCCACCCACCACTCGACGAAACGAAAGGGGGAGGTGTTTCCCCGATGATGGGCAAAACCCATGCTGCCACGGGCCTGCTCGCCGGCCTGCTCGTCGCCCCGGCCGTCGGCACCGACACCCCGCAAACGCTGGTGTTCGCCGCCACCACCGCCGGCTACGCCCTACTGCCTGACCTGGACCACCCGAACGCCCGCGCCTCGCGACTGCTCGGCCCGATCACCGGCCTGCTCTCCCGCGGCCTGCGCGCTGCCTCCGCGGCGCTGTATCAGGCCACGAAAGGACCGCGCGACGAGAACGGCAGCGGCACACACCGGCACCTGTCTCACACCGTGCTGTTCGCTCTCATCTGTGGCGCGGCCACCGCCGGAGCCGCCGCCATCACCCCGTGGGCCAGCTTGGCAGTGGTCGTGTTCGGCCTGCTGCTGGCCGAGAACGCCCTCGGCGACTGGGTCCTTCCCGCCGCCATCGGCGCGGCCGTGTGGTGGCTGATAGGGCTCGCCGACCCGATGGGCGAGCTGGCCACTCTCGGACCACTCCTCGGCCTGGCCGTCGCCGTGGGGTGCATAACCCACTGCCTCGGCGACGCGCTCACCCTGTCCGGCTGCCCGTTCCTGTTCCCTCTGCCCATCGCAGGCGAGACCTGGTACGAGATCCGCCCACCGCGCTGGCTGCGGTTCCGCACCGGCTCGGCCTGGGAAACCCGGCTGATCTTTCCCGCCACGCTCGTCGGGTGCGTGGCGGCCATCCCCGGTCTGCTGCCACTGCTGCTCGAACTGACCGCCCACGGCGCCCGCCTCGCCGGAGGTCACGTGTGATCCCGCAGCTACAGCGCCTGACCC
This sequence comes from Prauserella rugosa, assembly GCF_000719975.1. Classification (GTDB taxonomy): domain Bacteria; phylum Actinomycetota; class Actinomycetes; order Mycobacteriales; family Pseudonocardiaceae; genus Prauserella; species Prauserella rugosa. Next base: position 7,612 of record NZ_JOIJ01000025.1, on the reverse strand, counting down.
GGCCCCCGGTGGCCGGGCTCGCCCCACACGAGCGGGACTACCTCGCCTACGAAGACACCGCCATCGCCCGCGCCCTCCAAGCCCGCGCCCGCGAACTGCGCGCCGCGGCCCACCCCGGACTGGAGGTCGTGATCGCCGAACTCGACGCGATCGCCTACACCCTCGCCGCCCGCGCGCACGCCTACCGTCACCCCGAAGGACCGCCCTATGTGGACTGACCCCAACGTTCGCGCCGTCCTCCTCCTCCTACTCGCCCTCGCCGCCGCCTACCTCGCCTACGCCCTCATCTGGCCCTACACCCACTGCGGGGCGTGCGGCGGCGGCAAAAAGACCGCCCCGAACTCGAAAGGCAAGTACTGGCGCAAATGCGGCCGCTGCGGAGGCACCGGCAAAAAGATCCGCCTGCTGGCCCGCGCCCTCGGCCGCAAACCCTGAAACCGATTGGAGCCGCCATGCCCACGTCCACGCTCAAACGCGCCAGCGACGGCGGACTGTTCGCCGAGCCCGATCCCACAGGACCGTGGCCGCCGGAATTGCTTGAGACGTCTCGCGGGGAGGACAACGGCCTGCGTTGGGCCGTTGTCGACGTGGTCGACGACGCGTCACTTGCCCTGGAGCAGCTCGTGGTGGTTTTCGGACACCACCCACTCGACAACGTCCGCTCGCTGCTTGAACGCCTGGCCTGGGAGCGCGAGATCGAGGAGCCCTTCGACGAAGGGGCCCTGTTCGAGCAGTGGGGATGGGTCTACGACGTCTGCGACCTGCCCCTGTGCGCTTGCCTCGAAGGCGCGATCGACTCCGCCCGGCACGGCCACTACGAGGTGCTGGCCGAGCTGGAACCGAACGACGAGTGCGGACTGTGTCTCCAGCGAGCGGCCTTCGATCGGCCGTGGCGATTCAGTTACGCCGACGACGCCACCACCACGCCGTCCTACGCCCGCAACGCATCCCCGGTAATGGTCTGGAGGCCCTGGTGCTGACCCGCGCAACCCGTTTCGCCGCCCTTGCTGCGGTACGCCACGCCGCGCACCACCTCGGCGACTATTGGGTCCAGACCGACCACCAGGCCCAACGCAAGGGCGATCAGGGCCGCGACGGCGCGATCGCCTGCGCGGCCCACGTCGCCGGATATACCGCCACCAACCTCGCCGCTGTGGCCGCGGCGAACCGCGCATTTGACCTTGGCCTCACGGCCCGCGGCGTGCTGATGGGCGAGCTGGTTTCCGCTGTCACGCACTACGCCGCCGACCGCCGCGAGCACGGCCTCCTCCCACGCACTGCCCGACTGCTGGGCAAGGGGCCGTTCCTTGAGCGGGGAGGTGCCCCGCTGCTCGATCAAGCCTGGCACCACGTCGCGAACGCGATCGCCGCCGCTGTCACCGCCACGACTACGAAGGACTGATTCCGATGCCCACACAGGCCCTGTTTCCTGACACTGCCGACGTCGCGTTGTTCGGATACGACGCTGGCTGGCACATCCTGCTCGTCCGTCGCCGGTGGGAGCCGTACGTCGACTACTGGGCGCTGCCCGGCGGCTACATCGAGACCGGTGAGGACACCGAAACCGCGGCCCGTCGAGAACTCGCTGAGGAAACCAACGTCGCCTGCCACGAACTTCGCCCGGTCGGCCGATATGCCACGCCTGATCGGGACCCGCGCGGACTCGTCACCGTTGCGTACTGGGGCATTGTCCCGTCCGCGACCGGACCGGTCGGCGGATGTCCGCGGCCTGAGCCTGCCGACGACGCCGCCGATGCCCGCTGGTGGTCGATCAACTGGTTGCCCGCGTTGGCGTTTGACCACGGCGACATCGCCGCTGATGCCGTCCAGATGCTCTGCACCCGCCACTGGGCCAAGGGGGACGAATGAAGACCACACCCACGACAGCGCCACCGTCGTCGTCCGAGCTGCATCACCGTGCCCTCGCCGCGTTCGACGTCGCCAACTCTGCGTTCAGCGAGGCAGATCCGAGGCTGTACTCCGCCGTGGAGCGCGCTCAGCTGGCCAACGCGCTCTCCACGGCCGTGGTCGCCCTGGCCGTACTCGAGGTGCCGACAGGAGGCGAGGAGCTGTGAAGCGCATCGTCCAGTACGTCGGATACGCGATCGCCGGTGTGGTCTTGGCCGGGGGTGCCGTGTGGATCAGCGATGGTGACACCGCTGCTGCGCCGTTCTCCCAGACGAACGGGGTCGCCGACGTCGATCAGGCCCGCGACCAGCTCGCCTCCCTCGAGGTGCGTCCGGAGCACAGCACCGACGGCTACGACCGCGACGACTGGCCTCACTGGATGCCTGTCGGGGATGGTTGCGATGCCCGCGAGTGGGTGCTTCGTGAGCATGCCGAGGACATGGTGCGCACCAAAGGGGCTTGCACCATCGGCAACGGCCGGTGGACCTCGTCGTACGACGGAGAGGTCGTGACCGACCCGTCCGAACTCGATATCGACCACTTGGTCCCGCTGGCCGAGGCGCACGCCTCCGGCGGTTACGCGTGGTCTGAGGACCGCAGGGGCGAGTTCGCGAACGACGTGCGGTTCCTGGTTCCGGTGACTGCGAGCTCGAACCGGTCGAAGGGCGATGCGGATCCCGCCGAGTGGCTGCCCGACGTCGACGTGTGCACGTATCTCGTCGACTACGTCGCCGCGAAAGCCGAGTACGCGCTCACTGTGGACCGGGTCGAGCACGACGCCATCGACCGTGGTCTCGACCGCTGCTGAGGTCGGACATGCCGATTCTCGTCGCGATCGTGGTGGCGGTGCTGGTCATCGTCACCACGATCGGCGTGGCCCTGGTGCTGCACATCCACGCGGCACGTCGCCGCGCCACCGCCTATGCCGACCAGCCCGCATATCAGCCCACCAGCGTTGATTCTCGCGGCCGGTGGCGCATCAGCAGTCTCGGCGACGAGCTGATCGAGCCAGCCACCTACCGGCTGAACACCGACCCCGACGGCCCACCCGGTGACTTCCCACCGCCGCTGTATCCCGCCCCAGAAAGGAGGAAGCGGCCATGACCACACCGAAACAACCGACACACCTGCCGCGCGGCGAGGAGTGGAAACCACTGTTACTGGCCGCGCAGAGCGGACGGCCGGCGGATTTCACGGCGTTGGCTCGTCCGTTGAGCCACTGGATCGCCCGCTACGCCCGCCCGCGCAGGCACCAGATCCACCGCTGCGGCAGCACTGTCGACGACATCGTCCAGGAGGCGCTGGTGCGCCTGTGGCGCAGCCTGGACGTGCTCGAGTGGCGCAGCGAAGGACACCTGCTGGCCTGGGTACACACCCTCACCGGCCGCTGCATCGCCGACCTCATGCGCCAGCCGAAACGGTCCTGGCCCGCCACACCCGCCGGAACGGCCGAGGACCTCGACCACCTCGCACCACGGCAGGAATCCCGCCCCGACCGCGAGGCCGAGCTGCACGACACCCTGCGCCAGCTGCAACCGGCCATCGCCGCCCTGGCACCCCGCCGCCGCGAAGCACTCGTGGCGCACTACCTGCGCGACGAACCCGACGAGAGCATCGCCGCCCGCCTCGGCTCCTCGATCAGCTCGGTGCGCGTAGCCCGACATCGCGCCCTGACCAGCCTGCGCACCACCGCCACCACACCACGCACCCAGAGAGCCCGAAAAGGAGCTGCATAACGCCATATACCCCAGGTCGCTTTCGGGGGCTGCGCCACAGGTAAGCGACATGTTGCGGCCCGCGAGCACCTCGTCACCTGTCATGGCTGAGCAGGGTCGATTTCTGCGCTGTGCAGCGACGTTGTCGCGCAGCCGTCCGTCGAACCCGCCGGAACCCGCTCTGTGGCTTCAACACTGGAGCCGTTCAACACCCTCGACAGAAGGACACGTTTCATGACTGCGCCCCAAGACCCGACGCCGGAACAGCTGATCGCTGAAATGCTGGATCGACGCCACCGGCGCGCGAGTGTCAGCGACGGCGAGACGATGATGATCGATCCGGGGAAAGTTCTGGACAACATCGAGGACGCCATGCGCCGCCTCGATGTGGACATCGATACCCCGGTCAGCATCGAGGACGACGTCGTCACGCTCGCCGAGCTGACCAGTCTGATCAAGAACCTGCACATGGGCCCGTCGCTGATCACGCACGTGGTGAACACGGCCATGGCCATCCTGACTGCCCGTTACCCGGCAGAACTGGTCACTCTGCCGCTGCCGGTGGAGTTCGATCTGCGCGAACTGCACCCGATTCGTATGGGCGATCGGCCTCACCAGGTGGCCAAAGACGTGTTCAACCGGCGCATCGCCGCCGGGGTCGATCTCGACTCCGACGACATCGACGAGGTCATCGACAGTCTCGAGGTGCCGGATCGCATCCACGTGTTCGTGGCTGTGTTCTACATGTACGGCAGCAAGCTCGGCGCGTTGAAGCACCGCACCGGCATCGACTGACCCTGCCACGGCCGAGAGCTGACCGGAGTTTGTGCCCGGGGCGCGCTCGCCTCCTACAGCCCGCGCGCCCCGGGACTTTCTTGTCCCCTCACCTGAAAGGACAGTCGTGTCTACCACGGTTCTGCCGCTGACCGACTCCGCCACCGTCCACAACACCGGTGAGGCCCCGTCGGAGCCCGAACCGGTCACGGCCGAGATGCTGATGCGCCTTCCCGTGCGCGACCGGAGATTCGTCGTCGACGAGGCCACCCACCGCATCCACGACGCCACCGGGGATCCCGGACTCCAGCCCTGGGCCGCGATCACCGCAGCGCTGGAGTTCTTCGATCAGGCCGGCTGGGGCCAACCCGTGGCCCATGCCGGCGACCGCGGGGATTTCATCAGCGTCACCGACGCCTACGTCCTCGAAGCCCTCGCCCGAGGCGTGGCCATCAATCTTTCGGCGAGGGGACCCGCTGCTTTAGCTGCGGGGTGAATCGGCGCTACGTTTCGCGACCTTCCGTCGCCAACCTGCACCGAACATCCCTCGCCTCCCTCCCCTCCAAGGTTATACCTACGTTGTGTGTATAATCAGGGTGTGTCTGCGACCAGGAAAGTCCGCCGGTTCTCCGGGGGCGTGTACGACCTCGGGCTGCACGTGGTGTGGTGCCCGAAGTACCGCCGCCGAGTCCTCGGTGGCCGGGTCGCGGAACGTCTGGACGAACTGATCCGGGAGAAAGCCGACGAGCGCGGCTGGGAAATCGTGGCCCTGGAGGTAATGCCCGACCACGTGCACCTGTTCGTCAAGCATGACCCGAAGTCGTCCGCCTCATACGTGGCGAACCAGTTCAAGGGCTTCACCTCGCGCGTGCTGCGTGAAGAGTTCCCGCACCTCAAGTCACGACTCCCGACGTTGTGGTCGTCGTCGTACTTCGCCGCCACGGTCGGCTCTGTCAGTGCCGAGACCGTGCAGCGATACATCGACACCCAATGGGAACGGGTGTAGCCGTGCGCCGCTCGTACAAGTTCCTCCTCCGCCCGACCCGCAAGCAGCAGCAGGCGTTGCGGGCGATGCTGGCTGACCACTGCGACCTGTACAACGCCGCGTTGCAGGAACGCCGCGAAGCCTACGCGCACCCGTCGAAGACCAGCGTCCGCTACGGCGACCAGTCCGCACAGCTTCGCGACATCCGAACCGCAGACGCGGACGGGCAAGGCCGGTGGTCGTTCTCGTCGCAGCAGGCGACGTTGCGCCGGTTGAACAAGGCGTTCGAGGCGTTCTTCCGTCGCATCCGCAACGGAGACGAGCCCGGATACCCGAGGTTCAAAGGCAAGGGGCACTTCGACACCGTCGACTTCCCCAAGGATGGCGACGGGTGCCGGTGGAACTCCACCCCGCACGACACCCAGACCCGCGTGCGCCTGCAAGGTGTCGGGCACGTCCGCGTGCACCAGCATCGACCAGTCCAGGGGCGGGTGAAGACCGTCAGCGTCAAGCGCGAGGCGAACCGCTGGTTCGTCGTCCTGTCCTGTGACGACGTCCCGGCTGAGCCGTTTCCGGAAACCGGCCGGGCCGTCGGCATCGACATGGGGGTCGAACACTTCGCTACCACCAGCAACGGCGAACATTTCGCGAACCCCAGGCATGCCCAACGCGCTGCTGACGAACTGGCCGAAGCGCAACGCGCCCTGGACGAGTTCCCGAAGAAGGTTCGCAAGTCGGCGCGCACCAAGAAGCATCGCCAGGCCGTGCGCAGGGTCGGCAAGCTGCATGCCAAGGTCCGCCGCCAGCGGTTGGACCACCACCACAAGACCGCACTCGCGCTCGTACGCGCCCACGACGTCATCGCGCACGAAGACCTCAACATCGGCGGCATGACCGCCGCCGCGAAATCCAAGCCAGACCCGGAACAACCCGGCGCGTTCCTGCCCAACGGGGCAGCAGCGAAATCCGGGTTGAACCGGAGCATTCTCGACGCGGGTTGGGGACAGTTCCTCGGAATCCTGGCAGACAAGGCTGAAAGCGCTGGTCGCCACGTGATCCGGGTAGACGCCCGCAACACCTCCCGTACGTGCCCGGAATGCGGGCACGTTGCGAAGGAGAACCGTGTCAGCCAAGCCGAGTTCGTTTGCCAATGCTGCGGGCACGCGGCGAACGCGGACGTCAACGCGGCGATCAACATCGCAACCAGGGCCGGGCTGGTCCTCTCCGACGCTGCTTGAGCAGCACCGGAGGAAGCCCGCCGCTTTAGCGGTGGGTGGAGTCACGGCAACTGCACATGGCACTCGAGCGCGGCACCGATTGGACACGCGAGGCGCTGACGACCGTGTTCGCCGCCACCCAGGCCGCTCAACGGCCCCACAACCACGACGGGCTACTCAACCAGGCCCGTCGCCAGCTCGATGCGCACCTCGAGACAGCCGAGAAGATCCGCGCCGCCCTCGAGGTACTCGGCAACCTCAACACCACTACACAGGCCGCATGACAGCCGCATTACCGGAACGCGCCCCTCCACTCCCGGCCTTAACCGGGAGTGGAGGGGCGCGTTTTTTGTGTCTGCGAAGACCCGGCACGTCGTTCATCAAACGGTCGGTTCCCGAACGGCGCGCACCGGAGGGCGTGCGTTCGCGTGTTTGCACGTCGTGGTGTTCACAAACTCGTTCAAAAACAGTTAGGGTGTGGACCAGTTGACGAACACGTTTAACGAACGGAGGCGTGCGCGATGGCGCTCGTGGGCTACGTCCGGGTCTCCAGCAGTGGGCAGGAGACGCAGCGGCAGCGGGATGCGCTCGAGCCGATCTGCGTGCGCGTGTTCGAGGAGAAGATCTCCGGGCGCAAGCGCGCGGCCGACCGGCCGCAGCTCTCCGCCGCCGTCGACTACTTGCGGCCCGACGACATGCTCACAGTGCAAGAGGTCGACCGGCTCGGCCGAAACCTCCTCGACGGCCTGCTCGTGCTCTCGGAACTGTTCCAGCGCGGCGTGGCGGTCAAGGTCCTCGAGGGCATCGCCGCCGGCGAGCACCGCGAGCGCTCCCTCGTGCTCGACCTGGCCCTCGCCCTTGCCGAGGACCGACGCCGCGACATCAGCCGCAAAACCAAAAATGGCCTCGAGGCGGCCAAACGACAAGGGCGAACCGGCGGACGTCCGCCCGTCGTCGACGACGACAAACGCCGCGCCATCCTCGCCCGCCGAGACGAAGGACAGTCAATCCGG
>NZ_JOIJ01000024.1 GCF_000719975.1 Prauserella rugosa | reverse complement strand
ATCACCCAATAGAGTCGCCCCCGGTAAGCGAAGCGCCATCCCGTCGACCTGGCCAAACCCCATCACGCTGCAGGCAGGGCGCAACAAACCACCCCAACGAAACACCGCCTGCAGCGTGATAAACAAAAGCCAGGTTCGACGGGATAAAGCGAAGCGGAAAAACGCCATCCCAGAGACCTGCCCAGCCGGCGAGGCGAAAAACCCCACGGCGAACCGCACCCACCGGAACGAACAACCCCGACGGCAAACCGCACCCACCAAATCAGCCCCCCGGAGAACAGCACCCGCCCCTAAAAACCCACACAAGCCCGAAAATCGCCAACACGAGCCCCCGAATGCGCAACACCCACCCCTGAACCCGCAACACGCGCCCCCGAACCCGCAACACGAGCCCCCGAATCCGCAACACGGGCCCCCGAATGCGCAACACGGGAGGCGGCCGGGGCTACGGCCAGTGGATGACGGAGTCGGCCCAGGCGTCGAGCAATGTGTCGTCGTGGCTGATGGCGAGAACGCCGATGCCGTCGGTGGTGACGCGGTCGCGGACGAGGTGGACGAGGAGTGCGGTGGTGGAGGCGTCGACCATGGCGGTCATCTCGTCGCAGATGAGGTAGCGGGGGCGGAGGACGAGGGCGCGGGCGAGGCAGGCGCGTTGGAGTTGACCGTCGGAGACTTCGTGGGGGCGTCGGCGCAGCAGGTCGGGGGTGAGTCCGACGGCGTGGGTGAGGTCATCGACGATGCCGTCGTCGGGTCGCCGGCAGGCGTGGAGGGGTCCGCGGATGATGTCGTCGAGTGTCCAGCGTGGGTCGGTGGCCAGGCGTGGTTGCTGGAAGACGACGCCGACGGCGGTGCGCTGTTCTCGGGGCGCGCGCTGGCGGAAGCCGGGTACGGTCTCACCGTCCAGGGTGACCTGGCCGGACCAGGGTTCGAGCAGCAGGGACAGCACCTTGGCGACGGTCGATTTGCCGCAACCGCTGGGGCCGGCGAGGCCGAGGGTGGTGCCCGGGCGCAGGTCGAGGTCGACGTGGTCGAGCACGGGCCGGCCTCGGTGATAGCCGACGACGATGTCCTTGGCGCTCAGCACGGCCGGTGCCCCGCGATCATGCGCTCGCCGACGGTGAACACGGTGGCATCGCCGGTGCAGGTGGGGTCGTCGTGGTCGACGCGGGCGCAGAACGCGCATCCGTCGGGCACGTTAGTCAGCTCCGGGGGATGGCCTGGAATGGGGGTGAACGTGCCGTCGGGCAGTGCGTCGAGAAGTCCGCGGGTGTAGGGGTGCCACGGGTCGGCGAACACCTCGTCGGCGGGTCCGGATTCGACGATGCGGCCCGCGTACATCACGGCGACGTCGTCGGCGACGCGGCGGGCGGCGGCGAGATCGTGGGTGATGAGCAGAACCGCCTTTCCGTTGTCGGCCATGGTGGCCAGCTGTCCGACCACGCGGTCGACGAGCGGACGGTCGAGGCCGGTGGTGGGTTCGTCGGCGAGGATCACGTCGGGGTCGCCTGCCATGGCGAGTGCGAAGGCGACCCGTTGCGCCATCCCGCCGGACAGCTCGTGGGGATACCGGTCGAGCACGGCGGGGTCGATGCCTGCGCGCTCGGCGAGGTCGTCGACGTCGGTGCCGGGCGGGCCGATGAGCCGTACCGTCTCGGCGAGTTGCGCCCGCGCCGTCCGCACCGGGGTGAGGTGCCCGGCGGCCGACTGGGGCACGAGACCGATGCGCCTGCCGCGGATGTGCTGGGCGAGGGTGCGTTCCGTCGCCGTGCACAGGTCGACGTCCCCGCCGGGGGCGTGCAGCACGGCGCGGCCGCGGGTCTGGGCGTTGGCGGGAAGCAGACCGAGCAGCGCCGACGTGAGCACCGATTTGCCGCAGCCGCTCTCCCCGACGAGCGCGAGCATCCGCCCGCGGGCGAGGGTCAGCGACACCTCGCTCGCGGCCCGGACGACTCCGGCCTTTCCCTTGCGTCCCAACAGGAAGCGCACCGACAGGTCGTCGATCGTCAACGCGTCGTTCACAGCGCCAACTCCGATCGTCGCCGTGGGACCAGCCGGTCGCGCAGCGTTCCGGCGATCCCCGCGGTGGCGAGGGTCGTCACGACCAGCAGCGCCGACGGGAACACCACGACCCACCAGCCGCCGAGCAGTAGTTCCGAACGGGCGTCCGACAGGATGTTGCCGATGCTGGCCATGTGCGGCGGCAGGCCCAGTCCGAGGAAGCTCAGTGCCGTCTCGTGCCACACGGCGTGCGGCAGCACGAGCACGGCGGACAGCGCGGCCTGCGGGACGACGGCGGGCAACACGTGCCTGCGGACGACGTGCAACTGCGACGCGCCCCCGGAGATCGCCGCGTCCACGAACGGCCGCTGGCGCAGCGACAGCACCTCGCCGCGCACGATCCTGGCCACCGTCGTCCAGTGGGTGACCACAATGGACACGATGACGGCGGTCATGCTGCCCCGGTACAGCGCCACGATGACGATGCCGAGCAACAGGTGCGGCACGGCGTTCACCGTGTCGAGCAGGCGCATGAGCAGCCGGTCCGGCCAACCGCCGAGGAATCCGGCGACCGCACCGATCAGCGTGCCCAGCGTGATCGATCCGAGCGCGCAGATCACCGCCACGATCAACGAGATCCGCAGGCCCGCGAGCGACCGCGCGAACAGGTCCCTGCCCGCCTGGTCGGTACCGAAGAGGTGCTCGCCGCTGGGCCCCTGGCGCACCTGCGTGTAGTCGAAGAACTGCTCACCGGACGGCGCGAGCCACGGCACCACGACGGCGGCCACCACCAGCACGGCCAGTACCGCCACGCCCACGACGAGCCGTGCGTGCGCCCTGCCTTCGACGGCCCGCCCCCGCGGAGTGCCCGCCCTTCTGCGTGCCGCCGGGCGCCAGGTCTGCTCAGCCATCGGCCCGCACCCTCGGGTCGGTCAGCGCCGTGGCGATGTCGGCGAGCAACGAACCGAGCAGCACCGCGGCAGTCGCGAGCAGCGCCAGCACGGCCAGAAGCGGATAGTCCACGGCGAGTCCCGCCTCGACCATCGCCGAGGCGACCCCCGGCCACGAGAACACCGTCTCCACGAGCACCGCGCCGGTGACGAGTTCGGGCACACGGGTGCCGAGCACGTTGAGGAACGGCAGCAGCGCGGTCGGCAGCGCGTGGCCGGTGACGACGAGACGTTCGGGCAATCCACGGGCCCGCGCCCCGATCACGTGGTCGTCGGCGAGGGAGGTCAGCAGCGACTGCCGCAGGTGCAGGACCAGCCACGGCGACTGCGAGGCCCCCAGCACGAGCGCCGGGAGCACGAGATGCCGCGCCACCTGTCCGAATGTCGCCTCGGCGTCGCCGTCGGTGACGCCTGCGACGGGCAGCCAGCCCAGGCCGACCGAGAACACCAGGATTGCGACGAAGGCCAGCACGAAACTCGGCAGCCCCTCCATGCCCTGGCCGATGGCCGTGACCGTGCGGTCGAGCCAGCCGCCCTGACGCCACGCCGTCACGATGCCGAGCACGAGTGCCAGCAGCGCGGCGACGACGATGCCCGTGCCCGCGAGCAACAGCGTCCACGGCAACCGTTCGGCCAGCACGTCGGCGACCGGCTGGTGGAACACGCGGCTCGTGCCGAGGTCGCCGGTCAACAGTCCGCCGATCCACCGTCCGAACTGGACGTGGACCGGATCGTCGAGTCCGAGCTGTTCCCTGGTCTGCTCGAGCTGCTGCTCCCCCGCGGAGAACACGTCGACGCCGTAGTACTGGTGGATGGGATCGAACGGCGATGCAGCACCGAGCAGGAACACCCCACCGGCGATCACGATCAGCACGGGGATCGCCATCGCGAGCCTGCGCGCGACGAGCCGCGCGATGGCCTCGCCGCGCGGCGTGGTGGCGTGGGTACGGGCGCTCATCGCTGCCGCTCCCAGGTACGCACGTTCCACCACGGTCCCCACGTCAGTCCGTGCGTGTGCGGTTCGACCACCGGGCGGTAGCCCTTCCACCCTTCCCGCAGCACGTAACTGTGGTCGAGGAACGCGAGGAACACGAAGCCAGGGTCGCCGTGGAAAGCGCGTTGCATACGGCGGAACGCGGCGGCCCTGTCGGCGTCGGTGTCGGCCCTTCGCGACTCCTCGAGCGCGGCGTCCACATCGGAATTGGCGTAGTAGCCCGGGTTGTTGTAGCCGTCCCCGCCGTAGGACGAGTGCAGCAGCGGATAGGCGACCAGATCGGGCTCGAAGGGGTTACCGCCGCCGAGGACCACCGCGTCCCGGTCCATGCGCGGATCGATCGCCTCCCAGCCCAGACCTTCCAGTGTCACGTCGATGCCCACCGCCTTCGCGTCCGAGGCGAAGGCCTGCGCGAACAGCTTCCGCACGCTGTCGTCGGCCGGGTACATGAGCGTGAACGCCGCCCGAGTTCCGCCGCGCGTGCGCACACCGTCGTCGCCGACGCGCCAACCCGCGTCGTCGAGGATGCGCCGCGCCTTCACCCTGTCGAAGGCGAACGTGGCCCGCGGCTCGTGCAGCTCCTCCAGTGCGGGCGGGATCGGCGTGTCCGCGGGAACGCCGTGACCGGCCAGGATGGCCTCGATCATGCCGCGCCGGTCGACGGCGTGGTTGAGCGCGGTGCGCACGGCGTGATCGCCGGTCACGGGGTTGTCCGAGGGCATCGTGATGGTCCGGTAGTCGGCCGTGCGGTGGTGCACGACGCGGTATCCGGCCAGATCGCGCATCGTGTCGGCGAGCGCGGGTGGCAGCGACGCTCCGTCGAACTCCCCCGCCCGCAGCCGCTGCGCCCTGGTGTTGTCGTCGCCGGCGAAGACCGCGGTGATGGTCCGCACCTTCGGCGCCCCACCCCAGTACCGGTCGTTGGCCGTCAGCACCATGCGATCGCCCTTCCGCCACTCGGTGAGTTCGTAGGGCCCTGTGCCGATCGGATGGCTGCCGAGGGGTGAGTTCTCCAATGGTTCGGGTTCGGCCAGCGTCTCGGCGGGCACGATCCCGAGCGTGAGCTTGTGCGGAAACGGCGTATAGCGGTACGCGAGGTCGAATCGGACCGTGTGGTCGTCGAGGGCGCGCACCGACTCGACCATCTCGTACTTCGACGACACGGTGGAGGCGTAACGCGGGTCGGCCAGCGCCCGGTAGGTGGCGACGACGTCGTCGGCCGAGAACGGCGACCCGTCGTGGAACACGACCCCGCGGCGTAGCGGCACGGTCCACGACCGGCCGTCGGCCGATTCGCGCGCGGGCGCGGAGGCCAACGCCGGGTGCGGCCTGCGGTCGGCCCCGTAGTCGTACAGGCCGTCGAAGATCTTGGAGGCACCTTCCTGCCCGTGCCCGAGCAGCGGGTGCAGGCTCTCGTCCTCGTAGGCCTCGGCCAGCACGAGCCCCTCGTCACCGGTCGCGTTGCCGCTGCCTTCGGGCACGGCACAGGCTCCGGCCGTGAGGAGCAGGCACGTCAGCGTCGCGATCGCACGCGCCGCGGCGGCGCCTCTGGAACACATCCCGCAACTCCCCCGCGCCGACCGATCCGTCCGCACGGCAAATTATCTGTTCAGCTGATCAGATGACAAGGTTGCGAGAGAATCCGAAACATCCCGTTCACCGGCGACAGAACGAGGGCAGCGACCGCCTCAGAGCGCTCCCATGTCGGACGACAGCCAGTGTTCGGGGCGCATCGTGATCACGAGATGTTCACCGAGGTGTTCCCGCTCGTAGTCCACGAACTGCTCCGCCCGATCGCGGGGCAGGTACCGGGCCGCCATCTCCAGCGACAGCGCGTGACTGTCGTCGCCGAACTCGGCGGGCCCTTCCACGCTCACGTACCGGACCGTCGGTTCGGACCGTTCCACGACCAGGGTGAACCGGCCCGCCGCGCGAATCGCCCTCGCTTTGCGCGAATCGGTGCCCGTGCGGATCCACAGAACTCCGCCGGGCCGGTACTGGTACCAGATCGGCACCGACAACGGCCCGCGACCTGCGCTCTCGACGACCGACAGCACGCCGATGTGCGGTTCGGCCAGGAACTGCTCACGTTCTTCCACGGATAACGCCATGACCGAGACGTTAGCCGCGACCACCGACATCCGCCGGTCGCCGACGGGCCCGAGCGGCCGCGGCCGGAAACGGCAGGGTCAGGACGAGAGCATCCGCCGGAACGAGGCTTCCACCTCGGCCCGCTCCGGCAGCGCGTCCCGGACAATGCCCTGCAGCTGCCACCCGCAGAACACGACCGACAGAGCCCTGCCGGTGTCGGCGTCGGTGTAGGCCGCGAAGAGTTCGGCCAGCGCGGTGTCCCATTCCTGGCTGACGTGGCGCAGCGCGGGACGGTGCAGTGCCGCGATGTAGAGCTGGTGCTCGACGGCCGTCTGCGCCCGCGCGGGCCCGAGGTAGTGCAGCACCAGGTCCGTGAGCGCCTCGGCGAGGTCGCCGCCCGCCTCAAGGCCCGCGGCCCATTTGCGCAGGTGCTCGACGTCGTCGTCGGCGGCCTGGCGCAGCGCGCTGGCCAACAGGTCGTCGAGCGTGGCGAAGTAGTAGGTCGTCGACCCCAGCGGAACGCCGGCGGCCGCGGCCACCCTGCGATGCGTCAGCTTCTCGACGCCGACCTCGGCGACGACGTCGATGGCCGCGCGCGCGATCCGCTCCCTGCGGTCCGGATCCCTGCGACCGGCCGCGGACTGGTTGCTCGGCATTCCCTCGACGTTCCCTCCCGTGATCGGACCACCAGCGTGCCACGAGCACCCCCGACGGCGATGCGGCGCAGATCACCGGAATCAGGAAACCGCTGTTCAAGCGCAATTTCCCGAGCATCCCCGAAACGATTCGTACGCCATTGGTGTACAGATGTACAGGTCCGGTGTTAGTGTCCTGCCCCGACGCCGAACGAATGCGAACTCCGGCCACAGAGCCGACACCGCGGAGAGACCACACCGCGGCGAGATCGCACCGCCGCGAATTCGCGACCGCGCGGATGCCGGTCCACCGCGGCACGCACGGACGCCATGCCGGTGCGCACGCGACGTCGCAGGTCAGACAGCTGCGACGGCGCCGAAGCGGCGCCGCGACACCGCGCGGCCCGCCCGCACCGGGGGACGGACGCCACGAGAAACGCCGAACGAACGGAAAAGAGCGAAAAACCCATGCCGCACGCCGACATTCCGGCAGCCACGTTGTTCATCGACGGTGAATGGAGAACGGCCGCAGAAGGAGGAACTCGCGAGATCCACTGCCCCGCGGACGGAACACTGGTGGCCACGGTCGCGGAGGGCTCGCGCACGGATGCCGAGCAGGCCGTCGCGGCGGCGCGACGTGCGTTCGACGAGGGCACGTGGGCCTCGAGTTCGGCGTGGGACCGCGGCGACCTGTTGCTGCGCGTGGCCGACATCCTGGTCCGCGACAAGGCCGACTTCGCCCGCGCCGAATCGCTCGACACCGGAAAGCGGCTGGTCGAGAGCGAATTCGACATGGACGACATCGCCGCGTGCTTCCGCTACTTCGGCAAACTCGCCGGCACCGACTCGGGCCGTGTGGTCGACACCGGTTCGCCGGATGCGATCAGCCGCGTGCAGTACGAGCCGGTCGGGGTCTGCGGCATGATCACCCCGTGGAACTTCCCGTTGTTGCAGGTCGCGTGGAAGGTCGCACCGGCGATCGCCGCGGGTGACACCTTCGTGCTCAAGCCGAGCGAGTTGACCCCGAGCACTGCGATCCTGCTCATGCGCGCGCTCACCGAGGCCGGTCTGCCCGCGGGCGTCGGCAACCTCGTGCTCGGCACCGGTCCCGAGGTCGGCAGCGTGCTGGCCGAGCACCCCGACGTCGACCTCGTGTCGTTCACCGGCGGACTCCACACGGGACGCACGATCTCCGCGCTGGCGGCCCCGACGGTCAAGAAGGTCGCGCTCGAACTCGGCGGCAAGAACCCGAACGTCGTGTTCGCCGACGCCGACTTCGACACCGCCGTCGACTTCGCGCTGACCGCGATCTTCCTGCACTCCGGCCAGGTGTGTTCGGCGGGCGCGCGGCTGATCGTCCAGGACGAACTGCACGACCGGCTCGTTGACGAGATCGTGCGCAGGGCCGAGCGGATCCGTATCGGCGGACCGTTCGACGACGACGCCGAGACCGGCCCGCTCATCTCCGAGGCACACCTGCGCAAGGTCGAGGACTACGTCGCCAAGTCGGTCGCCGAGGGCGCCGTACTGCGCACCGGCGGCGCCCGCCCCGAGGGCGAGCGCTACGCCGCGGGGCACTTCTACCTGCCGACCGTGCTCGACGAGGTGCGACAGGGTTCGTACGCCGTCACCGAGGAGTCCTTCGGCCCCGTGCTGACCGTCGAGCGGTTCACCGACGAGGACGACGCGGTCCGCATCGCCAACGACACCCACTACGGCCTCGCGGGCGCGGTGTTCACCGGCGATCCGGCCAAGGCGCAGCGGGTGGCCAACCGGCTGCGGCACGGCACCGTCTGGATCAACGACTTCCACCCGTATCTGCCGCAGGCGGAATGGGGCGGCTTCAAGCAGTCCGGTATCGGCCGTGAACTCGGCCGCGCCGGTCTCGGCGAGTACCAGGAAGCCAAGCACGTCTACCAGAATCTGCGGCCCGGACCGCAGAACTGGTTCTCCGGCTAATAGGCCGGAAATCGCGGCGCGGAACCTGTCCGCCGCACTTTTTCGCACTACGCAGGAAACGACCACCCGGGACAAGTGTGTCCGCACACCGCCCGGGAAAGGAGTTCGGGGCATGAGTGCGCCCAACCAGGACGCCGGACTCGGTGAGTTCGGCTACACCAACAAACTGAAACGGAGCCTCGGCGGATTCCACACGTTCGCCGCGGGGATCAGCTACATCTCGGTGCTCACCGGCACCTTCCAATTGTCCTATTTCGGTCTCGGTCTCGGCGGTCCCGCCTACTGGTGGTCCTGGCCGATCGTGTTCGTCGGGCAATTGCTGGTGGCGTTGAGTTTCGCCGAGCTGGCATCGCGCTATCCCATCGCGGGTTCGGTGTACAACTGGGCGAAGAAGCTCGGTGGACGGCACGTCGGCTGGCTCGCCGGCTGGATGATGCTGCTGGCGTCGATCGTGTCGATCTCGGCCACGGCGCTGGCCTACCAGAACACCCTCCCGCAGATCTGGGAGGGCTTCCAGTTCGTCGGCGACGGAACGTCTGCCACCGACGCGGCCGTCAACGGCATCGTGCTGGCGATGCTGCTGATCCTGTTCACCACGCTCGTCAACGCCTACGGCGTGCGGCTCATGGCCCGGATCAACAGCACGGGCGTGTTCATCGAACTCGTCGCCGCCGTGGCCCTGATCGTGGCGCTGGCGCTGGTCGCGGTGAACCCGCCGAGCATCGTGTTCGAGACCGCGGGCACCGAGTCCGCGCACGGCGGCAGCTATCTCACGGCGTTCCTCGTCGCCGGTATCGCCTCGTCGTACGTGATGTACGGCTTCGACACCGCGGCCTCCCTCGGCGAGGAGTCGATCGATCCGCACCGCAACGCGCCGAAGGCGATCCTGCGTGCGCTGATCGCCTCGTTCCTGCTCGGTGGCCTGATCCTGTTGTTCGGCATGATGGCCATCCGCGACATCGGCGCCCCCGAACTGGGCGTGTCCGGCCTGCAGTTCGTCCTGAACGACGCGCTCGGACCGTTCGTGGGACGCCTGTTCCTGCTGGGCATCTTCGTCGCGATCACCGTGTGCGTGCTCGCGGTGCACACCGCGGCCATCCGCATCATGTTCGCCATGGCCCGCGACAACGCGCTGCCCGGTGGCAGGCGGCTGGCGCGCGTCAGCCCGCGGTTCCAGACGCCGGTGCTGCCCGCGGTGTTCATCGGTGTGCTGGCGGTCGTGCTGCTGCTGGTCAACATCGGGCAGCCGCAGATCTTCACCGCGATCACGTCGCTGGCGATCATCCTCATCTACATCTCGTACCTGCTCGTGACGATCCCGATGCTGGTCGCACGCCTGCGCGGGAAGTGGAAGCCGGCGAAGGAGCAGGGCCGATTCAGCCTCGGCAGATTCGGTCTGCCCATCAACGTCCTCGCCGTGCTGTGGGGACTGGGCATGACCGTGAACCTGGCCTGGCCGCGCACCGAGGTGTACAACGCCGAGCCGCCGCACCACTGGTACCTGCAGTACAGCGCCGTTCTGTTCGTCGGCATCGCGGCCGTCGGCGGGTTCGCGTACTACTGGTTCGTCCAGCGGCACAAGGTGGGCGTCCTCGCCGACCACGCCGCTCCCGCGGACCCGGAACACGCCGGGGCGAGCCTGCAGGCCGAGCCGACCACCGACCGCGAGGCCTCGAGCCTCACCTGAGCACGAGGCGGAAAGGAAACTCCCATGACCGATCAGTTCGACTACGTCGTGGTGGGCGGTGGCAGCGCGGGCGCCGCGGTCGCCTCACGCCTGTCCGAGGACCCCGACGTCACCGTGTGCCTGCTCGAGGCCGGACCGTCCGATGTGGGCGATCGCAACATTCTCGAGCTGAACCGCTGGATGGCGTTGCTGGAGTCCGGTTACGACTGGGACTACCTCATCGAGCCGCAGGAGAACGGGAACTCGTTCATGCGGCATGCACGTGCGCGCGTGCTCGGGGGTTGCTCGTCCCACAACTCGTGCATCGCCTTCTGGGCCCCGGCCGAGGACCTGGACGAGTGGGAGTCCATGGGTCTCACGGGCTGGGGCGCGAAGGACGTCTTCCCGCTGTACAAGCGCCTCGAGACCAACGACGGCCCCGGTGAGCACCACGGCCGCAGCGGTCCGGTGACCATTCGCAGCGTTCCGCCGAAGGACCCGTGCGGGGTCGCGCTGCTGGAGGCCTGCGCCCAGCAGGGCATCCCGACGACCGAGTTCAACTCCGGCACGACCGTGACCCACGGGGCGAACTGGTTCCAGATCAACGCCCGCGAGGACGGCACCCGTTCGTCGTCGTCGGTGTCCTATCTGCACCCCGTGCTCGACCGGCCGAACCTGGAGATCCGGACGAACGCGTGGGCGAGGAAGGTCACCTTCGACGGCACCCGTGCCACCGGGGTGCAGTACCTCGACGAGGACCAGATCCACACCCGCAGCGTCAGCGCGCGCCGCGAGGTCGTCCTGTCGACCGGTGCGATCGACACTCCGAAGCTGCTCATGCTGTCGGGCATCGGCCCTGCCGAACACCTCCGCGAGTTCGGCATCGACGTGCTCGTCGACTCCCCCGGCGTCGGTTCGACGCTGCAGGACCACCCGGAGGGCGTGATCAGCTGGGACGCCAAACAGCCCATGGTCACCGATTCCACGCAGTGGTGGGAGATCGGCATCTTCACCCAGACCGAGGAGGGTCTGGACCGGCCGGACCTGATGTTCCACTACGGCTCGGTGCCGTTCGACATGCACACGGTGCGCCAGGGATACCCGACGTCGGAGAACGCGTTCTGCCTGACGCCCAACGTCACGCGGGCGCGCTCGAATGGCACGGTTCGCCTGCGCAGCAGGGACTTCCGGGACAAGCCCGCCGTCGACCCGAAGTACTTCACGCATCCCCACGACATGCGGGTGATGACCGAGGGCATCAAGCTCGCGCGCAAGATCGTCGAGCAGCCCGCGATGCGCGAATGGGCGGGAGCCGAACTCTTCCCCGGACCGGACGTGCGCACCGACGACGAGATCGCCGACTACATCAGCCGCACCCACAACACGGTCTACCACCCTGCGGCGTCCGTGCCGATGGGCACCGAGGCCGACAAGCCGCTCGATGCCCGCCTGCGGGTCAAGGGCGTGCACGGGCTGCGGGTCGCCGACGCGTCGGCCATGCCGTTCCTCGTGACCGTCAACCCCAACATCACGACGATGGCGATCGGCGAGAAGTGCTCCGACATGCTCAAGGAGGACAACGCCTGAGCAGGCACCCGGCCCGATGACGCGGCCCCTCCCGGATCGTCGACCGGGAGGGGCCGCGTCGCGGTGTTCCGGGTTCCCCGGTCCCCGCACCGATGCTGTGACCTGCGCCCGAGATGTCGGATATCGCGCCCGAACGCCGGCCGGGTCGGCCATACTCACGCGGTGAACTGGATCATCTGGGTGGGCGGCGGTGCCGTGCTCGTCGGCGCGGGCGTGACGAGCGCCTACGTGCCTCGCATGCGCGCTCACACCGAGCGCACGCGCGCGGCGTGGGCGGCGGCGAAATCCGCGATCGCCGCCGCGGGCGTGAGCCGCGACGCCTGCCCCGCGCACGTTCCCGAGGCCGACCGCCTGCTCGCCCAGGCGGAGGCACTGAGCGGCGGGCCGAAGGCCGCGCGCACGGCGACGGATCTGGCCGAACGCGCCGACCGGCTCTGGCGGGAGGCCCGCGATGGGTGACCGCACGCTCACGCTCGCCCGGTGGGCTCTTGCGGTCATCGCGGTCGTGGTCGCCGGTGCGTTCCTCCTCCAGCAACGCCAAGGCGACATCGACGTCAGCTACGGCGAATCGCCGTCGTCGGACTATCGGGAGGGCGACGGCGGCGAACTGAGCGACCACACCGTCCCCTCGGCCGACGAGATGGCCCGCCGGGTCCTGGCCGAACGCGTGGTGCGACTTCCCGGCGCGAACGCGACGTGGGACCAGCAGTGGGTCCTCGAGCACACCGACGACGTGCGTTTCCTGTTCGCACCGCCGGGACTGGACGAGCAGGAACGCGACCGGGTGCGCGAGGTCTCCTCGCACCCCGACGTCGCGAACGCGCCGTTCGAGCTGATCACCGTCATGGGCACGCGGGTGTCCGGTGGTGTCGTGTCGGTGTCGTCGTCCGATCTGGACGAGTTCCGCAGCCAGTTCGGTGTCGGCGACGTGACCGAACTGGTGCTGACGGCCGCCTACCACGTTCAGGAACGCGACGACCCGCCCCAGGCCCCGGCACCCGCGTGGCGCGCGCCGACGGCCGCGGAACTCGACGTCGTGGCACGGGATCTCGAACGCGATCGGCTGCACGTCGCCGAGGGCGCGACACTCGACGACATTCCCGCGAGCGCGAAGCACGCGTTCCCGGACACCGAACCCATGGTCGTCGCGCTGCCGCGGCCGGACCGTTCGGCACCGATTCCCCAGTACGCGCCCGCACTGGCGCAGCGTTTCCCCGACACGCCGATCGTCGTGATGTACGACGCGTTCGTCGATTACGCCGGGCCGTATCGCGACGACTTCTACGAGGTCGCCACAGCAGGGTTCTACGGCGTGATGGGCCAGCGCCTCGCCACCTACGATTATCCGCAGGGCAACGTTCTGGGCGCGTGGCTGAACGATGTCACCGACGTCCGCTACGCGGGCCTGTTCGACCGGCCGCTGCCCTACCAGCCGATCGACCCGCTGAAGGTCACCATGCCGGCGCTGCCGTGGGTGTTCGCGGCATGCGTGGCGGGTTTCCTCGCGCTGTCCGTCGGGTCCGTCAGGCGCAGCTCACGCGCGACCCCGCCGACGAAGCGGATCGCCGCACTGACCGCGCTGGCCGTCGAGGTGTCCGGACTCACCGGGCCGGACAGCAACCCGCCGTTGACCCGCGCGATCACCCACCTCGACGCGGCCAAGGACCTCGACCCGACACCGACCAGCAGGCGCTACGCCCACGCGCTGCTCGACAAGGCCGAGAGGGAACTGGCCCAGACCGCGCGGCTCATCGGCAGGCCCGACTACGACCCCGCGCGGTACGTCGCGGGCTGGGGAGCGTGATCGCCGTGAACCGCAAACCGTTTCTGCTCGCCGTGCTGCTCGCCGTCGTGCTGGCCGGCTGGGCGGCGTTCACCGGCGGCATCTTCGACGGGAAGGTGGCGCAGGCACTGCGCGGATCGTCGGTGTACGCCGCACCCGAGTACCGGATCGACCTCGACGAGGCCCGGCATGTGATCGGCAACAGGAAGCTCACCGTTGGCTTCCTGTCCCCCGACGACGACGCGAGCGCCGTGTGCAAGAACGTCTCGCGTGCCGCCGACGGAACGCTGTTCGTCGCCCTCACCCGCGACGACGACACGTGGAACGCCTACGGCTGCAGCCACCACACCGACGACATCGGCACGGGCATGGTCGCCGAGACGATCATCTCGCGCGGCATCGACACGTTCGCCGACCGGCCGATCGACACGCTCAAGGTCATCGTCGTCAACTTCGACCGTCTCGTCCGCGCCGGGAACGTCCCCGACGGCGCACGTACCGTCGACCCACCGCTGCCCCGCTACCTGCTCGCGGGCGCCGCGCTATGTGCGGTGGTCCTGGGTGCCGCGGCCGCATACGCCCTGGCCCGCGCAGCCGGCAGGCGCGCGGCGCAGCGCCGCATCGAGGCCGAGACCGGTGACGACACTCGCAGCGTGCTCAACGCCGAAACCGGCGCCGTCTCCCAGGCGCTGATCGACCTCGACCGCGTGTACGCCCGTGCCGTCGGCCCACAGCAGGGCACTCCTGGTGCCAAGAGCTTCGCCACCCGCTACCGCACCGTCGTCGACCGATACCTGGACCTCACCCGAGACATCGCCTCCGGCACAACTCCCGATCCCGGGACGAGTACGGATTCGGGCAGCGATGCGGATGCCGACTCGCGGAGCGGGCGCGGCAGCGGTGCGGCCGCCGACTCGGGAAGCGGTGCGTCGGACACCGCGACGCTCGTCGAACGCGCACGCGACCTTTCCCGACTTGCGGCCAAACTCGAGGACGACCAGTTCGCCCGAACCCACCACCGCCGAAGGAACTGAAAACCCCGACCCGTGTTGCGAGTTCGGGAACGCGTGTTGCGTTTCCGGGCGCGCGTGTTGCGGGTTCAGGAACGCGTGTTGCGAAGTCGGGAACGCGTGTTGCGTTTCCCGGGGTTCGTGTTGCAGGGGCGGGAGTTGGTGTTGCGCTTCCCGGAGGGCCCGTGTTGCGGCTCTGGGGGGTTAAGTTGCAGATGCGGGTGCGTGGCGCGAGGTCGGGACGTCGTGTTGCGGGTTACGGGGCGCTCGCATTGCGGTCCGGGGACAACACGAGTCCCCGGACGCGCAAACTGAGCCCGCGAATTCACGAAACGCGCCCCGGAATCCGCAACACGCGCCCCCAGAACCACAACACGCGCCCCGGAGTCCGCAACACGGGTAGGTTTGGCCGGGCACCGTCACGGCCACAGGACCACGAACACCAGCCAGGCGATCAACGGGACCACGGCGATCACCGGCACGGACCACACCAGAAGCTTCCGGAAGAACACACGCGAATCCATCGTCCGCTGGTTCGCCACCAGCAGCGCACCGTTCGTCGACAATGGACTCACATCGACCACACTCGACGCGATACCGATAGCGCTGATCGTGCCCAGCACCGGAAGCACACCACCGTCCAACAAAGGCGCAGCCAACGGAATGGACGCACCCAACACACCCGCCGTCGACGCGAACGCGGAAATGAGCCCACCGATGTACGCCGCCGCCAACGCGGCCACCAACGGGCTGGTCCCGCCCGTCAGCAGATCACTCAGAAAGTCGATCGTCCCGACACTCTCCAGCACACCGACATACGTGATCACACCGCACACCAGCAACACCGCCGACCACGGCACCTTCGACACCACGTCCGCGTACGCACTCGGCTTCACCAACGTCAGCACCAGACCGACCGCCAACGCCGTGAACCCGACGTCCAACCCGAACGCCGTACCCGCCACGACCAGCACGCCCAATCCGGCCAGCGTCAACACCTGCTGCACCGACAGGCCACGGCGATCCCCCTCAGCCGCCACCGCTGCCACCGGCGCCGGCGCGGCAACCGTGGCGACACCGCCGCCCGAACCACCGGACGCACCCGCCCCGCCCGAACCGTCCGACTCGCCCGACACAGCAGCACCCGACACAGCAGCCCCGGACACGGCAGCCCCGGACCCTGTAGCCCCGGACACGGCGTCACCGTCGACGTCACCACCGTCGGCCCCACCGTGCCGGCGACGTTCGCGGGCCAACCGCACACCGCCGAACAGCCAGAACACGAACGCGCCCATGACGACGTTGAACACGAAACTGCTCAGAAACAGCCCCGGCTGCTGCGGCGGCAACCCCTCGGCCGCCACCAACTGACCGGTGATCGCCCCGAAGGGGCTCAACGGCGAGAACGACCCGGCGGTGGCCCCCTGCACCACCATGAGACCCACCAACAACGGGCTGATCCGATACTGCTGCGCGAACCGCATCGCGATCGGCGCCATGATCGCCACCGCCGCCGCGCTCAGCGCACCCACCGCCGCCACGAACGCCGTCAACAGGAACAACAACCACGGCACCAAGGCGACCCGGCCACGCACCAGCCGCAACCCGCCGTCGACGACCCGCTCCAGCGTGCCGTTCACCTGCGCGACCCCGAACAGGTACGTCACCCCGACCAACAACACCAACAGGTCGGCGGGAAAACCGGCGAGCATGTCGTCGACATCCATGCCGCCCAGACCGGCACCCACCACGAACGCCGCCACCAACGCCAGCAAACCCAGGTTCACCGGCAGCACCGAGGCGACGACGAACATCACGACCAGCACCGCCAGCGCGGTGATGTGCAACGCCACGAGCGACCTCTCCCCTACCGCGCCAACACGCCACGGCGGGCCAGCTCGGGCCGCAACCCCTCACCGACCCAGTACGCCTCTTCCAGATGCGGGTAGCCCGACAACACGAACTCCTCGATCCCCGCGCGGTGGTACTCCTCGATCAGATCCGCCACCTCGGCGTGACTGCCCACCAGCGCCGTACCCGCACCACCGCGAAGCAGGCCGACACCGGCCCACAGTCCCGGATGGACCTCCAGCGCACGCGCGTCGTCCGGCTTGACCCCCTGGTGCAACGCCGTCATCGCCTGCTGCCCCGTCGCCTCGGATGCGGCCAACTTCTCCTGTGTCGCGGCAACGTCCGCGGGATTCATCTCGTCGAGAAAGCCCTGCACCGTCGCCCACGCCTGCTCGCTGGTGTCCCGCGTCACCACGTGGGCACGCACGCCGAACCGCAGCCGCCGTTGCTCCCGATCGGCCAGCTCGCGCAACGTCCGCACCTTGGCCGCCACCGCCTCCGGCGGCTCACCCCACGTCAGGTGCACGTCGGCCCTGCGCGCCGCCACCGGCAGCGCCGCAGGTGACGAGCCGCCGAAGTACAGCGGAGGCAGCGGGGCGGGTACGTCGAAGATCGCCGCGTCCCGCACCTGGTAGTGCTCGCCGTCGAAATCCACCGGCTTGCCGGACCAGATCTCGCGGACGATGTGCAGGAACTCGTCGGTTCGGGCATAGCGCTGGTCCTTGTCGAGCCAGTCCCCGAACCGCCGCTGCTCCACCGGATCCCCGCCCGTGACGACATTCAGCAACAACCGCCCACCGGACAGGTTCTGGTACGTCACGGCCTGCTGCGCGGCCAACGTCGGAGTGACGCTGCCCGGACGGAAGGCGACGAGGAACTTGATCCGATCGGTGCTCTGCAACAGCGCCGCGGTCGACAACCACGCGTCCTGACACCACGACCCGGTCGGCGTCAGCATGCCCATGAAACCGTTCTGCTCGGCGGCGCGCGCCACCTGCGTCAGATACTCCAGCGTCGGCCTGCGCGGCGTGTGCGCGCTCTCGGGCGTCGTGTGCGGACGGTCCACAACAGACCGTCCGTCACCGTGCGAGGGCAGAAACCAGTGCAGCGTCACACTCATCAGCGGGAACGTCCTTCCACCGGCGAACCGGTCGGGTCTCGAACTCGCCGCGACGCTAACAGCGAAAACACTGAAAAGAATCATTCCGCGGAAATGCGTGAAATGAATCCCACACTGCGGACGAATCTATTGTTTCTTTCTGTTCGTAAACAGCGAAACGGCCGGCCCCGGACGAACCGGGACCGGCCGCGAACGCCGAGGGTCAGCTGCGGGCGTCGACACCCAGTGCGTCGATCACCGCGAAGAAGATCTCGGTGTTGTCCAGCACGCCGTTGAAGCGCGCCGAACCGGGACCCGATGCGCACACGCTGACGTCCTCGACCGTGTGCACGCAGTTCGTCTCCGCGCCCGGCAGGTTGCCGATCTGCAGCTCGGCACCCGGATCGCGCTCGGGGTTGTCGACGGCCTTACCGCTGTCCTCGTCGGTGAGCGCAGGCTCGGCGAACACGTGGTTGTGCTGGAAGTCGTCGGTGTGGTCGGGGTGGTTCGACCAGCCGAAGAACAGCTGCACGTCCGGGTTCGGGTCGTCGGGGAAGCCGTCGCCGTCCTCGTCGGAGTACGTCGGGTAGGTGGCGTCGCCGTAGACACCGTTGGCGTCGCGGCCCTCCGCGTCCCGCCGGTCGTGCGTGCCGACGATGCTCATCGAGTGGTTGTGGTCGGCGGTGACGACGATGAGCGTGTCGTCGCGGCCCTCCGCCCACTTCTTGGCCACGCCGACGGCCTGGTCGAGCTCGATGGCGTCGTACACGGCGCGCGGACCGTCCAGCGGGTGCTCCATCTTGTCGATGGACGCGCCCTCGACCATGAGGAAGAACCCGTCGTCGGAGTCCTCGAGCACCTTGAGCGCGGCCTCGGTCATCTCCATCAGCGTGGGCTGGTCGTCCCACTTGCCGAGCACCTCGGGCTTCTTGTCGTGCTTGCGGTCGAGGTACACGTTCATGTTGCCGGTGTGGAACGTGCCGAGCAGCTTCTCCGGGGCCTTGCCGCGCACCGCGCGGGTCAGCTCGCTGCTCGTGCTGACGTGCGTGAAGCCCTGCTCCGTGAACTCCTTGACCAGGTCACGGTCGTCGTCGCGCGAGGAGTCCTCGTGCGACGAGGGCAGGAACGAGGCCAGGCCGCCACCCATGTACACCGTCGGCTGCTGCTCCTCGCGCAGCGACTGGTCCATGATCTCCTGGTACTCGGAACGGCGCCGCGTGTGCGCGAACACGGCCGCGGGCGTGGCGTCCTGCACCTCCGCGGTGGTCACGACGCCGATCTTCATGTTCCGCGCGCGCTTGAGCAGCTCGGCCATCGTCTCCACGCGCGGGTGCTTGTTCGGGTCCTCCTCGCTGGCCTCGTACACGCCCATCGCGTTCACCGACGACTTGTGCCCGCACATGTACGCCGACATGGAGTTGGCCGAGTCGGTGGCCAGAGCGTCCATTCCGGACGTCGTCACCAGGCCGCGGTACTCCATGCGGTCCATCTCGAGCAGACCGTGGTACTTGCCCTCGGTCAGCCCCTTCGACAGGATCCGCGCGGCCGTGACGGCGGGCTGGCCCATGCCGTCGCCCAGGAAGAAGATCACGTTCTTCGCGGGCTTGGCGGGCGCCTCGGCGAGCACGACCTCGTGGCCGACCTCGTCCTTCGACTGCCGGTTGCCCGAACGCACGGTGGCCTGGACCGTGTAGTCGCCCGCGTCGGGGTAGTGCAGCCCGCGATAGGTGACCTCGAGGCTGTCGTCGGCCGAGCTGGTGCGCTCCGGCTCGCCGACCAGGATCTCGGCCGGACCCTTGGGGCCCTTCACGCGGATGTCGATGCGCGCCGTCTCCGGGTCGACCCCCACGGCCTCCACGCGCAGGTCGAACTTGGCGCCCGCCAGGAACTTGGCCCGGTCGATCGGCAGGATCGTGATCTCGGCGGCGTCGGGCTTACGCCGCCGACGCGGACGCCTCCGCTCGGTGAGCGCGTGCGGATCGGCCGCCTTCAGCGGTCCCACGGGCGTGCGGGCCGCGGCCGGCCCCGCCTGCGCCGCGGCGGGCTGGGCCCCCAGTCCGACGATCGCCGCCGCGGCGACGCCACCCCCACCTGCGGCCTGCAGCAACGCTCTCCGGCTGAGTCCGCCGCGTCCGTCCTTCTTGCTCATACGTGTTGTCCTCCGCGCCTGCCGCGGCCGAGGTGGGTCGCGGCCTGGATAAGTCCGCGGTCCACCCCATCCCCCGATTCCCTCGATCAGATGAATCGTTAGTAACGCGAAGGAATACGCCATGCCAAAAGATGGCGATATGCGCAGTTTGTCACATTTCCCGCGTCGATCAGATCGGGTCGATCAGATCGGGAAGAAGTCGGGAACGAGGTGCCCGCCCCCTGCCGCGGCGACCTGGTCGTGGACCCAACCCCCGACGGCCAGGTCCAGCACCCCCAGTCCGAACGGCGAGAAGATCGCCGCCCTGCCCGGCTCCCGTACCAGCTCGCCGCGCACGACGTCGGCGATCGTGCCGTGCACGAACTCGCGGTGCCCCACCTGCTGTTCGGCCAGATGCAACGACGTCTGCTCCCGCACGGCGTGATCGACGTCGTCGGTGACGTTGGTGGCCTGCAGAATCAGCTCGGGGGCCAAGTCCCGCAACGAGATGTGCAGCACCACCGGGGCATCGGCCAGCAATGCCGGATCGGTCAGATGCGGCGTGCCCGCGACCGTCGCCACCACGACCAGGTCGCAGCCCGCGAACGCACCGGCGACGTCGTCGGCCACCGACACCGCACCCTTCGGGCCGTCGGCCGCCAGCGTCGCGGCGAACCGCTCGGCGTTGGCGGGCACCGTGTCGAACAGGACGAACTCGTCGACCTCCCAGTCCAGGTCACGCAGGAACATCCGCACGTGGTCGCTGATCAGTCCGGTGCCCACGAACCCGACCCGGCGGGCCCGGCGCCCACCGAGCAGTGCCTCCGCTCCCAGCACCGCCGACGCCGCCGTGCGGGTGGCCGAGATGATCGACGCCTCGAGCACGGCGTACGGATAGCCCGTCTCGTAGTCGTTGAGCACCATCGTCGCCGACGCGCGCGGAAATCCGTGCTCGACGTTGCCGGGATAGCTGGCGATCCACTTGATGCCCGACCACCGACCCCCGTCCTCGGTCCCGGCCGGGTCATCGGTGCCGGCTGTGTCGTCGAGGAACGCGGGCAGGGCGATGATCCGGTCGGAGGGGCGGTCCGGGAACCGCAGGAAGCTCGAATGCGGGTTGGCCGTCGCGCCCGAGGCGTGCGCGAGATACGCCCGGCGCACGGCGGCGAGCGCGCCCTCGCGGTTGCCGTCGATCTGCGCGGCCACCTCGGCGGCCCCGATGACACGCAGCCCTGCGGGCGGATGCGGTGTGGACAAGAGCGGTCCCTCCTGACTCGGTTGCGGTCCGGATGTCGATCATCCCGCCCGCACCAGCCGCGTCCACAGCGGAGGGCGGCGCCGCCGAGCAGGCTCCGACGTTCGCCGGGGATCCGGTCGGGCGCGTCGAGCCGATCACCACAGCCGGTCGATCACCACAGCTGCGTCAGCGGTTCGGCCGGTCCCTGTCGTTGCCATGCCTCGGTGAGGCGGGCGAGCCGCTCCGGCGTGGCGACACCGTGGAACCCGGCGACCTGCTCGCCCCGCACCTCCAGCACGACGGCGCCGAAGACCTGATCGCCGAGCGCGAAGAGGATGGCGGGGCAGCCGTTGACTACGGCCGCGTGGACCTCCGGCGAACCGCCCACGAACGCGCGTTTCGCGGGCGAGGGCGTGAACGCCGACCGGATCGCGCGGGTGATCCGCAGCGGACCGGCGAACCGCACGAGCTTCTTCGCGGGCCCGAACCCGGCACCGTCGGACACGCCGGCTGCGTCGTCGGTCAGCAGGGCGACGAGCTGCTCGGTGCGCCCGGACGAGGCCGCGGCGACGAACGCCCCGACGATCCGGCGCGCGGTCGCCTCGTCGACGCCGGTGTCCCCGCGCTGCCGGCCCGCGGCGACGCGGCGGCGGGCGCGGCTCGTGTGCTGCTGGCTGGCGGACTCGGTGATGCCGAGGATCTCGGCGATCTCGGAATGGCGGTAGGCGAACGCCTCCCGCAGCACGTAGGCGGCGCGTTCGACCGGCGAGAGCTGTTCCAGCAGCAACAGCACGGCCAGGGTCACCGATTCGCGCTGCTCGACCGTGTCGGCGGGGCCGAGCATCGGGTCGCCGTCGAGGAGCGGTTCCGGCAGCCAGGCCCCGGCGGCGCGTTCGCGGCGGGTCCTGGCCGAGCGGAGCCGGTCGAGGGCCAGATTGGTGACGACCTTGGTCAGCCACGCCTCGGGCACCTCGATGTGCTCCCGGTCGGCGACCTGCCAGCGCAGGAACGCGTCCTGCACCGTGTCCTCGGCGTCGGCGGCCGAACCGAGGAGACGGTAGGCGAGCGAGGCCAGCCGGTCGCGGCCGGCCTCGAACGTCGCCACGGTGGACGAATCCATGTCGATGACCTTAGGCCGACGTCGTCGCCGGTGCGGGCGCCGACTCTGCCGGACTCGACGATGCCGCGAGCCGGTGCCTGCGGCTCGGGAGTCCGGACGTCGGATGGGTCGTCGACCAGGCCGCCCCGGTGAGCACGCTTGCCTTGAACCGGGCGGCTGCCCGGCCCCGCAGGGACACCGGCCGGGACTGCGCCTGCTTGTCGACGAGCTGGAACACCGCGTCCCGCCTGCCGAGGCTGACGTGGCTGCCGACGTAGAACTTCGGCGTCGCCGGGATCCGGCGTCCGGTGCGGTCGCCGAGGACCGTGGCCGCCAGCTGCCGACTGCTCAGCCCCGCGGTGGCACAGGACATGGGCAGCGTCAGGCCGTTGTCCCCGACGACGTGGGCGCTGTCGCCCGCGGCGTAGACGTCCGGGTGCGAGACCGAACGCAGCTGCCGGTCGACGACGATCTGTCCTTCCGGCGTGACGTCGAGCCCGCCCGCGGCGGCGATCGGGTGCACGGCGAACCCGGCCGCCCACACGGTCGCGTCGGAGGCCAGCACGGTGCCGCCCATGGCGGTCACGGACGAGGCGTCCACCCCGGTGACCGTGGCGTGCTCGTGGACGTCGATGCCCAGCCGGTCGAAGGCGGCCAGCACGTGGCGCCGCGCCCGCGCACCCAGCCAGCCGCCGAGCTCACCGGTGGTGGCGAGTGCGACGGTCAGTCCGGGGCGGGATTCGGCGATCTCGGTGGCGGCCTCGATCGCAGTCAGGTTCCCGCCGACGACCACGACCCGCCCACCGTCGATCTCGCCGAGGCGGGCGCGCAACCGACCCGCGGCCGGCGCGGTGGCGACGTGGAAGGCGTGCTCGGCGGCCCCCGGCACGGCGTGGTGGGCCGCGGTGCTGCCGAGCGTGTAGACGAGCGAGTCGTAGCCGAGCTGGTCCTGGCCGTCGATGGTGACGGTGCGATTGTCGGCGTCGATGCCCGTCACCTCCGCGATGCGCAGGTCGATGCCCGTGCCGGCGAAGACGTCGGCCAGGGGCCGGCGGTCCAGGTCGTGCCCGGCGGCGAACTGATGCAGGCGCATCCGCTCGACGAAGTCGGGGGCGGCGTTGACGACGGTGATCTCGACGTCGTCACGGTGCAGCCTGCGGGCCAGGTACCCGGCGGCGTAGCTCCCGGCGTACCCGGCTCCGAGGACGACGATCCGGTGCCTCGTGCCGCGAAGAGGCGTGCCGTGGTGGCTGGTCTCGTGGTGGCTCATGGGGTGCTCCTGTCTCGTTGGCGTACCCCTTGAACGAGACGGCCCCCGATTTCCTGACAATCCCGATCTCCCGACAACCCCCGGTGTCCTGACGACCCCGGTGTGCCGACGACCCGGTCAGGCGGTTCCGGATCGGTGCCGGTGGCCTTCGATGGCCAGTCGCGCCGCGGCGACGGACTTGCGCACCACGAGTTCGGGTGTGTAGCCGTGCTTGGTGAACACGCCGTCGATCCAGAACATGCCGTAGCCGTGGGCCTGCGTGAACAACTGTTCCATCAGCTCGAGCGCGTCCTCGGGCCGGTCGGAGACCGCCAGGCAGAGCATGAGGAACTGGTCGGTCAGCCGCCGCGTCTGGTCGTGCAGCTCGGTGTAGGCACCGCCCTGGAGCCCGTCGGTGTAGATGACGTTCATGCCTGCGCGGCGTTCGATGACGTACTCGGTGTAGGCACCCGCCGCCGCGGCGAGTGCGTCGGCCGGATCGGACATCGGCTCGGCGGCCGCGGCCACCCGGTCGGCGAGCTGACTCGCCACGGCGGTGGCGACCGCGGCCAGGAGGCTCTCGCGCTCGGCGAAGTGGCGATACGGCGCCCCCGGGCTGACCTGCGCACGACGGGCCACCTCGGCCACGGAGAAGCCGGCGACCCCCTGCTCGGCGATGAGGTCGAGCGCGACGCGGACGAGCTCGTCGCGGAGCTCGCCGCGGTGGTACCGGTCACCCATGGCCGTGCACACATTTCTATATCGGAATATGTAAGACCCCTCTTACGTCGTTACGTGAGAGGGCCCTTACTTCGGGGCTCGTGATCGAGTATCGCAGGAGTTCTGATGAGCACAACGACGCACGCCATCGCCGCACCCGGCCCTGGCGCACCGCTCGAGCGGACCACCATCGAGCGGCGCGACCTGCGTCCCGACGACGTCCTGATCGACATCGCCTACGCGGGCATCTGCCACAGCGACATCCACCAGGCGCGCGGCGAATGGGGCGAGGCCATCTTCCCGATGGTGCCGGGGCACGAGATCGCGGGCACGGTCGCCGCGGTCGGGTCCGCGGTGACCAAGTACCAGGTCGGCGACCGCGTCGGCGTCGGCTGCATGGTCGACTCGTGCGGCGAGTGCGAGTACTGCCAGGCAGGCACCGAGCAGTTCTGCGTCAAGGGCAACGTGCAGACCTACAACGGCGTCGGCTTCGACGGTGAACCCACCTACGGCGGCTACAGCCAGCAGGTCGTCGTCAAGGACGCCTTCGTGTGCCGCATCCCCGACGGCATCGGCCTCGACGTCGCCGCGCCGCTGCTCTGCGCGGGCATCACGACGTACTCGCCGCTGCGCCAGTGGGGTGCAGGCCCCGGCAAGAAGGTCGCGATCGTGGGTCTCGGCGGCCTCGGCCACATGGCCGTCAAGCTGGCGGCCGCGATGGGCGCCGAGGTGACGGTGCTGAGCCAGAGCCTGAAGAAGCAGGAGGACGGCAAGCGACTCGGCGCCACCGAGTACTACGCCACCGCCGACGAGTCGACGTTCGAGGTGCTGCGCGGCAAGTTCGACCTGATCCTCAACACCGTGTCGGCGCAGATCCCCGTCGACGCCTACCTCGGCCTGCTGCGGACCGGCGGTGCCATGGTGAACGTCGGCGCGCCCGGCGAGCCGCTGTCCTACAACGCGTTCTCGCTGATCGCGGGCAACAAGGCGCTGGCCGGTTCGATGATCGGCGGCATCCCGGAGACGCAGGAGATGCTGGACTTCTGCGCCGAGCACGGCATCGGAGCGGAGATCGAGACGATCTCGGCCGACGACGTCAACACCGCCTACGAGCGGGTCTCGGCCAGCGACGTGCGCTACCGCTTCGTCATCGACACCGCCACGATCAACTCCTGATCGCGCCCCACGCAGCGGCCCGGCAGTCGACTCGACGAGCGCCTGCCAGGCCGCTCGTCGATGACTGGCCAACCACCTCACAGGACTGAGCGCAGAACTCGCGGGCCAGCGCGCCGCCGAGCGGTTCGTCTCAGGCCTTAATAAAGTGCGGGCGTGAACTCCGCCCGGCTGGACACGGACAGGCACGCGGGCGAGGACGCCCCCGACGTCCCCACCCCGCCCCGAAGACGAACCGCAGCACCGCCGACCGAGCACGTCGTGCGGCGGGCGCTGCGCCGGATCGGACCGTCGACGACGGCCGTCGCGTGTTACCTCGTCGCGATGACCGTGTCGTGGCTGGTGATCGATGCCGCCGACGTCGACCCGCTGTCACTGCGCGGCTCGGTCGCACCGATCGCGGCTGGTGCGGTGGGTGCCGTCGTCGCGATCGCGCTCGCCGCCCGGTTCGTCTCCGACCGCGTGGCCGGTGCGGTCGCGGGCCTGTACTCGGGCTGGATCGGCATGATCCTCATGACTGCGCTGAACGGAACGTCGTTCGGGCACAACGAACTGCACGACTGGGACACCATCCGCATGTCGGCGCTGGCGAACCGGCTCACCACGACGTGGGGCAGCACGGACGCCTTCCTGCCCGATCTGCCTTCCGAGTACCCGGTCCTGTACCCGTGGCTCGTCGCGCGCGCATCCGAGCTGCTGGACCGTCCGACGTGGACACTCGTGGGCCACATGGAGGTCCTGTTCATCTCCGCATCGGCGCTCGTGGCGTTCCTGCTCTGGCGCCGGCTCACCACCGCGCCCGTCGCGCTCGCCATGGCCGCCGTGGCGCCGATCGTGTTCACACACGGGCACAAGAGCTACGAGATCCTCACCCTGGCGGTGCTCGTGCCGTGGGCGCTGGCGACGTTCGCGGGCCTGTCCCGCCGCGAGGGCGGTCTCCACTGGCTGCCTGCGGGAATCATCGGCGGACTGTTCGCCTGCACCTACACCGGTTACCTCATGTTCGGCGCCATCGGCGGACTGGCGATCATCGCCGCGCGGATGCTGCGGCCGAACCGGGGTCCGTACCTGCTGCACCTGCTCGGCGTGCTGGTCACGTCGGTCGTCGTGTCGTCCTGGTACGTCCTGCCGCTGTTGTGGGCATGGCTGACGAAACCACGGGAGGTCGTCGCCGACACGTACCCGAACATCGCCATCTCCGACGACCCCGTGCCGTTGCCGTTCCTGGAGGCCACGCCGATCGGCGCGCTGGCGCTCGCGGGGCTGATCGGACTGTTCTGGTATCGCAGGCGGCAGTGGTGGGCCCAGCCGATGCTGCTACTGGTCGGCGGCATCTACCTGTACTGGGCGATCCACATGCTGTCCCTCACCGGTAGCGGGCACAGCGGATTCCTCGTGAAGACACCACGCATAATCACGATGGTGCTGGTGACGGCCGGGATCCTCGCCGTGGCACGCGCGGGCAGATCGCTGCTGCGCCGGTTCGAGCTCACCCCACCGCGCGGCGTCGGCGTCGCCGCCCTGGCCGTCCTGCTCGTCTCCTCCGGACTGGTCGCATGGAACACCTGGATGCCGGGTGAACCGAAGGGCTTCACCGACGCACTGCCGGAGGTGCCCGAGGCCGCGGTCGAACCGAACCCGGCGCTGCGGGCCCACATGGAACCCGGGCCGGACGGCGAGCCTTCCGAATTCATCCCACCCGAGATGGCGGCCCCCGAGATGCCGGCGAACCGGATCGCGGCCGAGGTCGAACGACGGCTCGGGCCCGACGCGATGCCGATGTCGTTGTCCACGGACATGCGGCTGTACGTCTACGAACGCTGGTGGGCCTATCTGCAACGCGGGCACTACTCGGCCAACAGCCTGATGCGTTACGACGAGCGCTCAGACGAGCTGGCGAGGCTGGCCGAGATCGACGATCCGGAGCGGTTCGCGCAGGCCTCGGCAAACACGCGGTTCGGCGGCATCGACGTCTTCGTGCTCAGGAGGACGGGCGCGACGTGGTACTTCGACGACCGCGTCGAGTTCAACCCCGACTCGTTCCGGGGCCCGGCGTTCGACGTCGTCGACGACCTGCCCTCGGGCCTGGTCCTGGCCGTACGGACAAGCTGAACGCGGGCGCACCGCCGTGGGCGTCGACCACGGCGGTGCGCAGCCGGATCACTCCTCGAGCAGGCCCATCATCTCCGGCAGTCCGAGCGACAGCTCGGGGATGAACGTGACGGCCAGCAAGAGCAGCACCAGCCCGGCGAAGTACGGCAGCAGCCTGGGCACGACCTGCTCGATCGACACCCCACTCACCCCGGTTCCGACGAACAGCACCGACCCGACCGGCGGCGTCATCGTGCCGATACACATCGCGAGGATCAGCACCATTCCGAAGTGGACCGGATCCATGCCGAGCTCCTCCGAGATCGGAAGCAGGATCGGCGTGAAGATGAGGATCGCGGGCGTGATGTCCATGAAGGTGCCGACGGCCAGCAACACCACGAGCATCAGCAGCAGGACGACGACCTTCGAATCGGCCATCGACAGCAACGTGTCGGTGATTGCACCCGGGATACCCGTGTAGGCCATGACCCATGACATGCCCGCGGACGCGGCGATGAGGAACATGACGATGCCGGTCGCGACGACCGTACGGGTGACGACATCCTTGAACGCCGACCACGACATGCTCCGGTAGACCAGCGACAGCACCAACGTGTACAGCACGGCGATGCCGGCGCCCTCGGTCGCCGTGAACACGCCGAACACGATGCCGCCGACCACGACGACGATCAGCAGCAGGCCGGGCAACGCCCGGAGGAAGACGCGGACGGCCTCGGCCGCTCCGACGCGGCCCAGTTTCGGATATCCCTGCCGCCGCGTGAACACGTAGGCGATCGC
Organism: Prauserella rugosa; assembly: GCF_000719975.1. Taxonomy (GTDB): domain Bacteria; phylum Actinomycetota; class Actinomycetes; order Mycobacteriales; family Pseudonocardiaceae; genus Prauserella; species Prauserella rugosa. The sequence goes on along the minus strand of NZ_JOIJ01000024.1, from coordinate 24,818 downwards.
CATGATCACGATGCCCATGAGGATGCCGGGAACGTATCCGGCCATGAACAACGCCGACACGGACACGCCGCCTGCCACGGTCGAGTAGACGATGGCTGCCGTCGTCGGCGGGATGAGCAATCCGCTCGGCGCGGACGCGATGTTGACCGCCGCACCGAAGGCCGGGTCGTAGCCGGCCTCCTTCTGCCGGTCGTGCAGCGTACTGCCGATCGCGGCGGCCGACGCGACGGCCGAACCGGACAGCGACCCGAACAGCGTGTTGGCCACGACGTTGGTGTGGGCCAACGCGCCGGGCACGCGCCCCACCGCGACGAGGGCGAGGTCGACGAGTCGACGGGCGATGCCGCCGGTGTTCATGATCGTGCCCGCGAAGATGAACAGCGGGACCGCCAGCAGCGGGAAGCTCTCGATGCCGACGTTCATCTGCTGTCCGACGACATAGGTGGCATCGCCTGCCGGCAGGAACATCAACGCGGTCACCATCGCGGCGACCCCCAGCGACACCGAGATCGGCACGCCGGCGAACAGCAGCAGGAAGAAGGCGCCGAACAGGATGGCGGCGGCGGTCAGGGCGCCCATCAGTCTGTCCTCTCCGTCTCGGCGGGGACCTCACCGGTGAGGTCCTCCCAGATGTTCAGCACCTGCGCGAACACGATCGCGACACCGGCGATCGGCCCGATCGTGTACACCAGGCCGCGGGAGACGCCCAGCAGTGCCGAGTAGTTGGTGGCCGCGCTAAGCGCCAGCATCGTCCCGCCGACGATCAGCACCACGACGGCGAAGACGAGCACGAGCACGTCGGTACCGACGATCAGGGCCTTCTGCGCCGACGGCGAGAGGCGGTCCCGCACGAACAGCAGCGCCATGTGTTTGCGGTGCAGGAACGCATAGGCGGCACTGATCATGGACGTCCAGATCAACGCGTACCGGACGAGTTCCTCGGTGAAGGCCGCCGGTTCGCCCAGCACGTACCGCGTGAACACCTGGTAGAGCACCAGCGCGGTCATGACGACGAGGAGACCGCCGGCGAACCCCGCCAGCACGCGGCCGAGCACCCGCCGCACCCGATTCAGACGATCATGCGTGGTCATACCGCTCCTCAGCTCCTGCCCGACTCGATGACGGACAGAAGTTCCGCGACCTCGGGATACTCCTCGGCGTACCGGTCGACGACCGGCCGCGTGGCCCTGCGGAAGGCGTCGGTGTCGACGTCGTCGACGAACCGCACGCCCATCTCCTTGGCGTCGGCGACCGACTGCTCGACGGTCTCGGCCCACGCCTCCTTCTGCTTCTCGGTGGAGGCCCGTGCCGCATCGGACAGCAGCTTCGCGTCGGCCGGATCGAGCCGGTCCCACGTCTCGGTGCTGATGACGAGCACGTCGGGAATCCAGGTGTGCTCGGTCATCGAGAACACTTTGGACACCTCACCGTGTGCGCTGTCGGTCAGCACCGTCTCGTTGCTCTCCGCACCGTCGATCAGGCCGGTCTGCAGCGAGGTGTAGGTGTCCCCGAAGGCCATCACCACCGGTGCCGCACCGAGATCGCCGACGAAGTCGGTCTGCGAGCGCATGCCCTGCACCCGCAACTTCAGCCCGCGCAAGTCCTCCGGTTTCCGTACCGGCGTGTTGCGGGTGTAGAACGAGCGGGCTCCCGAGCTGTAGTACGTGAGCCCGACGAATCCGTCGTCGGCCGTCGACCGGAAGTACTTCGCCATCTCCGGCGAGTCCATCACGTCGTAGAACTCGCGCTCGTCCTCGAAGATGTAGGGCAGGCCGAAGGTGTGGTAACCCGGGTCGTAGGTCGCCAATCCGGGTGCGCTGACCCTGGTCATGTCGACGATGCCCTCGTGGAGCTGGCCGAGCACGTTGGGCTCGTCGCCCAGCTGGCCGTTGCCGTAGATCTTCACCTCGATGCGGCCGCCGCTGCGCCGCTTCACGTCCGAGGCGAACTCGGCCAGTGCCTGAGAGGTCACGTGGTCGTCGCCGAGGTTGTTCGCCAGGGTCAGCACCAGAGGGTTCTCCGGCGTCGCCTCGGCGCTCGTCCGGGCACCCGAGGCAGGCGCGCACGCCCCGAGTGCCGCGACGACGACCACGGCGACGATGCCGCTGACACCGCGGATCAGTCGGTTCCTCATGCCTGCCTTCCTCACATGCCGATCATGTCGACGGGCTCGAACGAGATGTCGACGGTGAGATCACCGCCGTGGTCGGGCGTCTTGACCAACACCGAGCCGAGGCCGATGTCGTAGTGCCAGCCGGACTCGGCGGCGTCGAACCGGCCGCGGTGGAGCTGCTGCGGCACTTCCCGGCCGTCGACGAGCACCCGGTGCGGGCATCGGCCGGGCCGCACGACGTCGAACAGCAGCCGCTCGAGGGCGCTGCGGTACTCGCCGCGCCGGGTCAACCGCAGCCGGACGTGCGTTCCCGCCGTCATACGGATCTCCGTCTCGCGGAACTCGCCGCGTTCGTGGGCGCGGGTGAGGCCGTCGTCCTCGTAGAGGGTGAACCGGCCGTCGTGGTCGGGAACGCAGATCAGTCGCAGGTCCGTCACCTCGTCGCGGGTGAGACTGGTCAGCGGGTTCTCCGCCACCGGAACGATTCCGCCACCGCGCAGGAACAGCGGAATCGAACCGAGGTCGACCGGCAGTTCGGCGACCTGCCCGCCCTCGTACCGCCTGCGCGTCCAGGCGTCGTAGAACACCTCGCCCTCGGGCAGCCGTACGGTGCGCGTGCGTGCGCCGGGTTCGAGCACGTTCGCCACGAGCAGCGAGTCGCCGAGCATGAACTCCTCGGACACCTCGTCGACGCCGTGATCGTCCTGGAACGCACTGACGAGCGGCTCCATGATCGGCCAGCCAGTCTCCGCGGCACGCGCCGTCAGCGAGTACAGGTACGGGAAGAGCCGGTAGCGCAGCCGGATCGCGTCGCGGACGTGCTGGGTGTACGCCGGATACATCCACGGTTCGGTGACCGTGTTGTCGGCGTTGACCGAGTGGATCGAGAAGCGCGGTTGGAACACGCCGTGCTGCACCCAGCGCACCAGCAGTTCCGGATCGGGTGCGGGGCCGTGGAACCCGCCGATGTCGCAGCCGTGGTGCGGGAAACCCGATAGGCCCATCCCGAGGATCGTGGCGACGTTGTGCCGCAACGAATCCCACGACGTCGAGTTGTCCCCCGCCCAGCTCTGGGCGTAGCGCTGGATGCCCGCGTGGCCGGAGCGGCACACGATGTAGGGCCGGGCGTCCGGTGCCGTGTCGGAGACGGCGTCCCGCGCGACCCGGCACATGAGGTTCGACATGACGTTGCGCAGCCTGCCGACCGTCGCGCCCGCGCCCTCGAAGTCGACGCGCGAGTCGGCGTCGATGATGCCGTCGTACTCGCAGTTGTCGTTCCAGACCGACGTCGTGCCCTTGCTCAGCACCGACTCGGTCAGCCACCGCCGCCACGCCTCGCGCGCGGCAGGCTTGGTGAAGTCCACGAACCGGCCGGGACCGCCCCACCACGCTCCGGTCGCCGGTCCCTCGCCCGCCACCGCGACCGCGTCCTCGCTGCGGGTGACGAACACGTCGGCGTCGGTGAACTCGGCCAGCCGCGGATGGACGTCGAGCACACCCGGTTTGACGTTCGGCGACACGGTGATGCCGCGTTCGGACATCGCCGAGAAGAAGCCCTCGGGGTCGGAGAATCTGCGCTCGTTCCACGTGAAGACACAGCGCTTGGCGCCGGCCTCGGTGTCCTGTGTGGTGTAACCCGACGAGAGCTGGAACCCGTCGACCGGGATCCCTTCCTCCCTCGCGATGTCGATGAACTCGGTGATCGCGCGGTCGCTGCCGGCGTCCAATTCGGAGTAGTACATCGACGAGGCGAGGTAGCCGAGCGCGTACTTCGGCAGCAACGGCGGGCGTCCGGTCAGCACCGTGTAACGCCGCAGCACCTCGCGGATTCCCGGGCCGGCGATCAGGAACAGGTCGACGTCGCCGCCGTCGGTGCGATAACGACTGTGCGGCGGCCAGTAGTTGCTCCGCTCCCGCCCGAGATCGAAATCGCAGTCGTAGGTGTTGTGGTAGAAGTACCCGACCGCTTTCCGATTCCGCCGATTCATCTTGACGTAGAACGGAATGTGCTTGTACAGCGGATCCGTTTCCCGCGGGTCGTAGCCGAGCGCGTCCTTCGGACTCATCGTGATGAGTTTCTGCGCCTTGTTCAGCGGACCGGTGGTCTCACCGAACCCGTAGAACGCGTCGTCGCGCGAGATCTCACTGGTGTGGATGCGGCGGCCGTTCGCGTCCTGGCGGTAGCCGAGGCCGACGACGTCCGTGTGCAGAACGGTCCCCTCGTCGTCGCGGACGCGGATGCGGAACGGCTCCCTGTCGATCTCCACGCGGAAGTTCCCGCCGGTCACGGAGATGACGTCGCCCTGTTCGCCGAGTTCGCACGGCGCAGGCGACACCCGGGTGCGTTCCTCGCCGAGCACGTCGTCGAGCCGGTCCGGCCAGGCCGTGGTGGCGAGCGTGTAGGACTCCTCGGCGAAATCGCCGTCGAAACCCGCACGAATACGCAGAATGCCGTCGGCGAGGACGGTCAGCCGGATCTCGACACCGTCGGTGTGGACCCGGACCGTCTCGCCGATCCGTTCCACTCGTTCGACTCGGGATGTGACGCGCACGGGGGACTTCTCTCGATCTCGCGAATTGCTTTAGCGGCCGGGCCCGACCACCTCGGGCACCGACATGTCCTCACCAATCATGAACGGTTCCGTCCTGTAGCCGGTTCACCGGCAAGTAGGCCCGTTCGTAGGGATACTTCGCCGCGAGCTGCTCGTCGACGTGGACGCCGAGACCGGGTTCCTCGCTCGGCCGCAGTCCACCGTGGGCGAACTCGTACGTCGGTCCGAAGACCTCCCGCGTCTGCTCACTGTGGACCATGTACTCCTGGATGCCGAAGTTGTGCAGGGCCAGGCCGAGGTGCACGGCCGCGGCGAGACCGACGGGCGAGACGTCCGTCGGACCGTGCATCCCGGATTTGACCTGGTACATCGCGGCGTAGTCCATGATCCGCCGCACGCTGCTGATCCCGCCCGCGTGCGTGATCGGCGAGCGGACGTAGTCGATGAGCTGCTCGCGGATCAGGTGCTGGTAGTCCCACACGGAGTTGAACACCTCGCCGATCGCCAACGGCGTCGTCGTGTGGTGCCGCACCCATCGCAGCGCCTCCTGGTTCTCGGCCGGGGTGACGTCCTCGAGCCAGAACAGGTCGTAGGGCTCCAGTGACTTGCCGAGCTTGGCCGCCTGGATCGGCGTGAGGCGGTGGTGCGCGTCGTGCAGCAAGGCGATGTCCTCGCCGAACTCGCCGCGGACGGCCTCGAACACCGACGGCACGTGCCGCAGATAGGCGCGCGTGTCCCAGCTCTCCTCGGCGGGCAGCGCCGCGCGGCGGGCGGGTTCGTAGTCGTAACGGGCGTCGCTTCCGGCGCCGACCGACGCGGCCGCGCTCGAGGCGACGCCGTACACCGAGTCCAGCCCCGGCACACCGGTCTGGATGCGGATGGCGCGGAACCCCTCGTCGAGGTGCTTGCGGACCGAGTCGAACAGTTCGGGGATGTCCTTGCCGCTCGCGTGGCCGTAGACCAGGCACCGCTCGCGGCTGGCCCCGCCGAGCAGCTGGTACAGGGGCAGGCCCGCGACCTTGGCTTTGATGTCCCACAACGCGGTGTCGACGGCCGCGATGGCCGCCATCGTCACCGGGCCGCGCCGCCAGTAGGCCCCGCGGTACAGGTACTGCCAGGTGTCCTCGATGGCGTGGGCGTCGCGGCCGGCCAGCAACGGCACCACGTGGTCGGTGAGGTAGCTGGCGACGGCCAGCTCCCGGCCGTTCAACGTGCCGTCGCCGTAGCCCACCACCCCGTCGTCGGTGGTGATCCTCAGCGTGACGAAGTTGCGCCCAGGGCTGGTGGCGATCACGTCGGCGCGCTCGATGAGCACTGGTCCTCCTTGACTCCGAACGACGAGCAGCCGCCGGTGCGCCTGCCGGGAACGGCCGTGCGAGCGCCGGGGGCCTCGTGGTCGGTTCAACGTAAGAGCCGCCCCGTAGACTGGCAATCAGTTGCCATTTGTTGCCATCAGGCGGAACACCGCCGCCGCGGCCTGGGAGGGAACGGCGTGGACGAGGCGAGGCCGACGATCTACGACGTGGCTCGCCGCTGCGGTGTGGCCGCGTCCACCGTGTCGCGCACGTTCTCGCATCCGAGCCGCGTCAATCCCGCCACCAGGGAGAAGGTCCGCGCGGCCGCCGACGAGGTCGGCTACGTGCCGCGCCCGCTCGCCCGCGCGGAGGCTCCGGGGCGGACGAGGACGTTGACCCTGGTCGTCACCGACATCGCCAACCCGTACTACGCACCGCTGATCAAGGCGGCGCAGGCCCAGGCGCTGGCGAGCGACTACACCCTCGCCCTCACCGACAGCGACGAGTCGCCGCGCGTCGAGGTCAGCAACCTCCGGCAACTGCTGGCGACCACGAGCGGAGCCATCCTGGCGACGTCCCGGCTGTCCGACGACGTCATCCGGCAGCTGGCCCAGCACCGCCCGCTGGCCATCGTCAACCGCGAGATCGACGGGGTGCCCAGCCTGGTGGTCGACACCGCGGGTGGCATGCGCAAGGCCGTCCGGCACCTGGCCGCCATCGGGCACCGCCGGATCGCGTACCTGTCCGGTCCGCGCAACTCGTGGATCAACGGCGCCCGCTGGCAGGCGGTTCGTCAGGAGTCCGCGGCGCTCGGTCTCGACGCCGCGTTCCTGGGTCCCTACGCGCCCAACCGGCAGGGCGGTCACGAAGCCGCCGACGCCCTGATGTTGCAGCGCGCCACCGCGGCGGTCGCCTACAACGACCTGATCGCGATCGGCACGTTGCAACGGTTGCAGTCCGCGGGCGTGCGCGTGCCCGACGACTTCAGCCTCATCGGTTGCGACGACATCTTCGGCGCCGACCTGACCGTGCCCGCGCTGACCACGATCGCGGGCCCGACCGAACGTCTCGGCAGATCCGCCGTGGACGCCCTCCACGCGCAGATCGCGCACCGCACGGCGGGCGATTCGGCCGTGTTCGACGCCCACCTCGTCACCCGTGGGTCCACCGCACCGCCGCCCGCGGCGTCCCGGTGACACGCGAGTACCAGCCGCTGCCGAGTACCCGGCCTTCCCGGGCGCGGCGCGTGCCGTGGTGACAACTGACGGCAACTAGTTGCACCCGGCGACCGCGGCACGCGAGGCTGCCCGCATGGACCGCGGCACGACAGACAATCCCGCCAACCCCGCTCCGCAGCGCACGTCCCGCGCCCACCGCGACACCCGGGGCCCGGGCGGCCGGGTACCGCTGGCTCCGCATCCCGACCGGCTGCTGCCGCCCGAGCCGTCACAGCGCGCCATCGCGCGCCGGCTCTACGAGAGCGTCCGCGATCTGCCGGTGATCAGCCCGCACGGCCACGTCGACGCGCGACTGCTCGCCGAGGACGAGGCGTTCACCGATCCGGCCTCGCTGTTGGTCACGCCCGACCACTACGTGACGCGGCTGCTGCACGCCCACGGTGTGCCCATGAACGAGCTCGGCCTGCCCGACCGGGACAACGCTGGGGCTCCGGCGGAGCCGCGTGCCGTGTGGCGTGCCTTCTGCGAGCACTGGCATCTGTTCCTCGGCACGGCGTCGCGGCAGTGGATCGAGGCCGAGCTCCACGACGTGCTCGGCGTGACGGTGCAGCCGTCGGCCGAGACCGCCGACGAACTCTTCGACGAGCTCACCGAACGGCTGCGCAGGCCCGAGTTCCGGCCGCGCGCGCTGTACGAGGCGTTCGGCATCGAGGTGCTGGCGACCACCGACGATCCGGCGGACGATCTCGCCCACCACCGCGCCCTCGCCGACGATCCGTCGTGGCCCGGCCGCGTGGTGCCCACGTTCCGCCCCGATCGCTACCTCGACGCCACGAAACCCGACTGGCCCGCGGCGCTGGACGCACTCGCCGAGGCGAGCGGCATCGACACCGGCGACTACGCGGGGCTCGTGCGCGCGCTGGAGAACCGCAGGGAGTACTTCCGCGCCCGCGGCGCCACGGCCACCGACCACAGCGCACCCGACGCAGGCACGCTGTTCCTCGACGCCGGCGAGGCACAGCGGCTGTTCGAGCGGGTCCGGTCCGGTTCGGGCGGCCCCGAGGACGCGCGTGCACTGTCGCGGCAACTGCTCGGCGAGATGGCGCGTATGTCCAGTGAGGACGGCATGGTCATGGCGCTGCACACGGGCGTCCGGCGTAACCATCATCCGGAGACGTTGCGCCGCTTCGGCCCCGACACCGGGCACGACATCCCGTTGCAGGCCGAGTTCACCACGACACTGCAGCCCATGCTGGAGCGGTTCGGCACGAATCCGCGGTTCCAGACGGTCGTGTTCACCCTCGACGAGACCGTGTTCTCGCGGGAGCTCGCTCCACTGGCCGGTTTCTACCCGTCGGTGTACCTCGGCGCGCCGTGGTGGTTCCTCGACGCGCCGCGCGCGATGCAGCGGTTCCGGGACGCGGTCACCGAGACGGCGGGCTTCTACCGCAACGCCGGCTTCATCGACGACACGCGCGGGTTCTGTTCCATCCCGGCCCGCCACGACACGGCACGCAGGGTGGATGCCGCACATCTGGCGAGCCTCGTGGCCGAGCACGTCGTCAGCGAGGACGACGCGGCGACGGTGATCCACGACCTGCACGACCGCCAGCCGCGCACGGCGTTCCGCCTCTGATGCCGGACAACGCCGCGCCCCGGCTCTCGCGAGCCTCCGCGTCGACCCGGCCGCCCGCCCCGGTGCGTGCCGTCCACCTCGGACTCGGCGCGTTCCATCGTGCCCACCAGGCGGTGTACACGATGTCCGATTCGGACTGGGGAATCGCGGCCTACACGTTCCGCAACACCACGCTGCCGCGCACGCTCACCGAACAGGACGGGCTGTACACCCTCCAGGTGCGCGGCGACGGCAAACCGCGCGCCGAGATCGTCGACGCGATCAGCAGGGCGCACCCCGGCGGGGACACCGACCGGTGGCTGGCCGATCTGGCGTCACCCGACGTGGCGTTGCTGACGCTGACGATCACCGAGCCCGGCTACCGCACCGGCGGACACGGCAGCGCGATCGACCGCGTCGTGGCCGGGCTGCGTGGACGTCACCGGGCGGGCGGCGATCCCATCGCCCTGGTGCCGTGCGACAACCTGCCCGGCAACGGTGGCGTGCTGCGGGACGCGCTGGCTGCGGCGACGCGGGAGGAGGACGCCGCGTTCCGCGCGTGGCTCGAGGAGCACGTGTCGTTCGTCGACACCGTCGTCGACCGCATCACCCCGGCCGCGACCGACGAGGACGCCGCGACGGCCGCGCGGCTCACCGGTTTCGCCGATCACGCTCCCGTGGTGACCGAACCGTTCAGCGAATGGCTGCTGGCGGGGCGGTTCCCGCTCGGCAGGCCGGCGTGGGAGAACGCGGGGGCGCGATTCGTCGACGACCTCGCCGCCTTCCAGCAGCGCAAGCTGTGGTTCCTCAACGGCGCCCACACGCTGCTCGCCTACACGGGCCCCGCGCTGGGCTGCACCACGGTCGACGAGGCGATGCAGCATCCGACGCTGATGGCGTTGACGGAATCGTGGTGGGACACCGCGGCCCGGCACGCCACGCTGCCCGAGGAGGACCTCCGCGATTACCGGCAGCGTCTCCTGCAGCGGTTCGCCTCCCCCGGCATCCGGCACCACCTGCTGCACATCGCGGTCAACGGATCCCAGAAGATCCCGGCGCGGATCCTGCCGGTGCTGCGTGCCGAACGATCCGCGGGACGCCTGCCGGAGCCTGCGGTCGCGGTATTGGCCGGGTGGCTGATCCACCTGCGGGACAGGGAGGTCGCCGACCCGCGCGCCGACGAACTCGTCGCACTGGCCCGTTCCGGCAACGGCGCCCGCCAGGTGGTGGCCACTGTGGACAGCGAGCTCGCCGAGGACGGCGCGCTGATCTCCGCCGTCGACGACTACGTCGAGCACCTCCGCTCGGCCGGATAAGCCGTCACCGCCGTGCCTCCCGGTCAACGGCCGCGAGCGCACCGGCGAGCCCGGACAGCAGGTAGCGGCGCCACAGCGGGGCAAGCCCGGCCCGGATCGCGAGGAAGCATCCGCGGCGGGGTTTGAACTCGTAGGTCCAGCGAACCACCGTTCCGGTGCCGTCCGGGGTGAAGGTCCACTCGCCGCGAACCCCGGAGACCAGTCGTCCGAGCACGTTGCTGAAGTCGGTCAGCTCGTAGGCGAAACTGCGGCCCCGGTCGTACTCGGTGAGGGTCTCGGTGGCAGACGAGCCATCGGTCAGCTGTGGATTCCGGGACGCGCCGACGTGGTCCCACGGGCCGGTCTGATTGCGGACGCCCTGCACTCCGGGGAACGGCCCCCAGCCCCGGAACACGAGCGACAGATCGATGGGCACGACGACGTCGAACGACCAGGCGGGGTCGGCGGCCGTCCGCCCCTGCACGGTGACCGCCACGGTGCGGTCCGAGCGCGAGATCAGCACCATGCCGACCATCCTGCCAGCCGCGGGCGGCGTCGACCCGTGCTTCGAGCACGGCCGGTCACGGACGTTGGCCTGCCGCCTCGCTCGTCAGTGCGTCGAAGGCGGCGCCAGCCTCGCGCGCGAGGGCGTCGGCTTCGTGTCCGGCCAGGCGCCACGCCGTGTGGTAGCAGGCCAGCGCGAGCTGCGCGGCGAGGACCGCCGATGCCTGCGGCGTGCCGCGCGTGACCAGGTGCTGTTCGAGACGATCGGCGTAGTGGCGGAGCTTGCGCGCGTGCCGATCGGCCAGCTCCGGGTGCCGGTCGACGAGCCTGGCGTAGGCCGCGTGCTGCTCCTCGGCACACAGCGCCACCACCAGTCGCCGCGCCTCGCCGAGCGCGGAGGCGAGGTCCGGCAGTGCCGGCGCGGCCGGGTCTTGTTCGGCGTTCAGCGCGCGCAGAGTGTCGCTTTCCCCGGAGAAGACGACCTCCTCCTTGTCGCCGAAGTACCGGAAGAAGGTCATACGACCGACGTCGGCACGAGCCGCGATGTCGTCGACGGTCACCGCGTCGAAACCACGCTCGTCGAACAGCGTGAACGCGGCCTCGGCGATCCGTTCCCGGGTCTGACGGCGCTTTCGCTCGCGCAGCGACTCCCCTGCGGCGATGTCGGCGTTCATCGCCCCGACACTAGCCGCTCAGCCGGGTCGCCTCGCGCCAGAGTTCCTCCTCCCGGGCCTCGTCGTAGGACTCCGGCGACGACGGAACCACTCGCCCGCGGTCGATGTAGGAACCGGACGGGCCGGGTGGCCCGGCGAGAATCGTCTCGGCCAGCCGGAGCCCGGCCTGCTGCGGCGTCATGCCCCGCCCGAGAGCCGACTGGAGCCGGAAGAAGCCCTTCGCCATGGCGCGCAACGGCGGCGGCGCCGCACGGAAGAAGTCCGTACCGGCCACGAGTGCCGGGTTGTAGGCGTGAACGGCCACCTCGGGCGGAAGCCGCCGAGCCAGTGCATGCGCCAGGTAGATGGTCCCGAGCTTGCTGGTCGCGTACGCGCGCCCGGCTTCCCGCGGGCCGCCCTCCCGAGGCCTCGCCAGCCGTGCCGGAGCGTCCCACCGGGGCGGCGGGGTCGCTCCGAGCGTGTAACGGAACTGTCCGAAGTGACTGTCGCTCGTGGTCAGCACGACCCATGCCGGCGCGGTGAACCGTTCCATCAACCGCCGAACGAGCAGCTGGTGCGCGAGCACGTTGACAGCGAAGGTCGTCTCGTACCCGTCGGCGGTCGCCGTGTCGGTTCTCATGAACACCACCCCGGCGTTGCCGAGAAACCCACCGAGCGGTGGCAGTTCCCCGTTGTCGAGGCCGGACGTGATCACGCCAGCCGCCCTGTCGACGTCGGCGAGCGAACCGAGGTCGCACGCGACACCGAGAACGCGGCCGGTACCGACCGCCGGGGCCAGTGCCTCGGCGGTGCCCGCGGCGTCACCGCGCGCCAGCACGACGTACCGGTCCTGCGGCCGCCGCGCGATCAGCGTTTTCGCGGCCTCACGGCCGAAGCCGCGGCTGACGCCCGTCAGCACGACGGTACGGGGGTTTTTGGCAAGCACGGCATCCATAGCGTCCACAGCACCCAACTTGATATTTAGTATCTTTTGATACTGAGTATCAGGTTATCCCTGTGGATACGAGTTGTCGACCGGTGCTGCTCCCCTGGTCACATCTCGCCGGCCGCGCAGCGTTCGGGCCTGCGCGCTGCCCACGGGTGCACCTGTTCGAGGAAGTGCGCAGCCCGGAGCAGGAGATCCTCCCGCCACGGGGCCGCCACGAGGTGCACGCCGACGGGCAGTCCGGACGGCTCGTCGTGGTGGATCGGCACGGAGACGGCAGGTTGGCCGGTGACGTTGAACAGCGAGGTGAACACCGCCATCGGATGGCTCGCCGTCACCGGGTCGCCGACCTCTCGCCAGGCACCGACCCGGGGCGGCAGACACGCCATCGTCGGTGTCACCAGTAGGTCGAAGGACACCGCGAACGCTTCGACGATGCGCCGGGACAGGCGTTGGGCCGCCTGCACGCTCTCGACGTACGCCAGCGAATCGACCGTCAGTGCCGCCTGCCGCTGAGCGCGGTTGTGCGGTTCGAGCCGATCCGGGTGCGCCACCGGAATCCCGGCGCTCGAGACGTTCCAGATCTTCATGAACACCGAGAGCAGCTCGTCGGCCGGCGGCAGTGGCAGCGCCGCGTCGACGACGTGGTGGCCTGCCTCCTCCAGCGCGCGCACCACCGTCCCCACCGCGGTCACGCACGCCGGATCCACGCCGATGCCGTCGATCGGCGACGTCGTGAGCACGCCGACACGCAGCCGGGCGTGCGCCGGGTCCGTCGACAGGGAGTCGGACAACCGGCGGTCGGACAGCAGAGGCTCGGACAGCAGGCCGGCGAACGAGCGTGCGGGCGAGGGCGGCGACCACCACGCACCCGGATCGTGCCGAGCGAGGACGTCGAGTGCGACGGCGGTGTCGGCGACCGTGCGGCTCACGACTCCGCTGGTGCCGAGGCCTTCCGCGTCGACGACCGAGCTCGTCACCCGGCCGCGGGTCGGCTTCAGGCCGACGAGCCCGGTGCACGAGGCCGGCACGCGGATCGACCCGCCGCCGTCCTCGGCGTGTGCGATCGGCGCCATGCCGGCCGCCACGGCAATCGCCGCGCCGCCCGACGAACCGCCGGGCGTGCGGTCGGGGTCCCACGGGTTGCGGGAGACGCCGTGCGCGTCGCTCTCGGTGAACGACGCGGCGCCGAACTCCGACGTCGTCGTCTTGCCGAGCGGGATCGCGCCGGCGTCGACGAACCGCCGCACGACCGGGTCCGACGCGCGTTTCGGCGCGTGGTCGGTCGCCAGCGAGCCGTAGGTGGTCGGCCAGCCCGCGACGTCGGCGAGGTCCTTGATCGGCACCGGGACGCCGTGCAGCGGCGGAAGATCCTCCGGCCGGCCTCGCGTGACCGCATCGGCTGCGGCGGATGCGGCGGCGCGGACCTCGTCGTCGGCGCGGTGACTGAACGCGTTGAAGACCGGATCGAGTGCGGCGATCCGGTCGAGATAGCACTCGGCGACCTCGACGGGACTCACGTCCTTCGCGCGGATCGCGGCGGCGAGGTCGACGACTGAGGTGTACGGATCGATCACGGTGGGCTCCTTCCTGACGTCCGTTCAGCCTGGCCATCGGGGTGGGAGCGGTCTTGGACGAATGTCGCGCGCGCCGGGCGGCTCTACGATGACGGCATGCGACCGGCCGAGTGGGCCCGAGACGGCGCCGCCGTGTGGGACATCGCCGTATGGAACCCGGCGGTGTCGAACAGAACGGGGGCGAACAGGCCTGAGCCGGCCGGGCCTGGGCCGGCCGGGTCTGGGCCGGACAGGGCGAGGCGACTGCCGGGACTGCGGATGGCCGGGTTCAGCGGCAGGACCACCGATCTCGTCGATCTTCCGGTGGTGCCACATCCCGCCGTCACGCTGTTCGTCGACCTGGGCGACGGACTGCTCGTCGACGACGTGAGTGGTGCTGCGCTGCGGGGTGGTGTGGTCGCCGGGTTGGAACCGCGAGGGGCGCGAGGTCGTGGGCGGCACATCGAGTGCTTGCAGGTCCGGCTCTCGCCGACGCTCGCCCATGCGGTGTTCGGCACCGGGCTGGACAGGAGTGTGGTCGCGCTCGAGGACGTGTGGCCGACGACGTTGCCGGAGCGGTTGCGCGCGGCCGGATCCTGGGCGGAGCGGTTCGCGATCGCCGAGGCGACGTTGGCGCGGCGCTGCGGGTCGGGTCGCCGGGTCGACGACGAGGTCGCGTTCGTGTGGCGGCGGATGGTGCAGCGGCGCGGCCGGGTGCGCGTCGAGCAGCTGGCGGACGAGACGGGGTGGAGCCGCAAACGCTTGTGGTCCCGGTTCCGCGGGCAGATCGGACTCGGGCCGAAACGAGCGGCGCAGCTGGTGCGGTTCGACGAGGCGGTGCACCGTCTCGCGGCCGGTGACAGTCCGGCGTCGGTGGCGGCGGCCGGAGGATATGCCGACCAGTCCCACCTGCACCGCGAGGTCGCGGCCTTCGCGGGGGTTACCCCGGCGGCGGTGGCGACCGCACCGTGGCTGGCCGTGGACGACATCGCCTGGCCCCGCTGAGGCCACCGGCGTGAGATCGGGCCGAACTCGGACCGCAACACACCCGCAAAGGGAACACCCACGATGGGGGTCCGGGGAACGCCCCGGGCGGGGTCTGCGAAACCAAACGGACCTGACGCTGGTCCCCACCCACCGGACCATGCCGCCAAAACCAGGAGCACGCACCGTAGGGGCCCGGGGGCTCGGCCCCCGCAACCAACACCCGAAACGAGAAACCGGCGAGCGCTCTCCGCGAGCACTCGCCGGTCATCGAGTGGAGGTGCCGGGAATCGAACCCGGGTCCTCTGTCGCCTCTCCAGGGCTTCTCCGTGCGCAGTTCGCTGTGCCTCTACTCGGCCCCACCGGTCACGCGAACAAGCCGGTGTGACGGGCCCAGCCACTGTTGGTGTCCCAACCGGTCCCCGTGGCCGGGACCGGTGGTGAGCCTTCTAGCTGATGCCGGCAAACCGGGTCGAAGGCTTACCCGGGCCGACAGACTCGCACTCGCTCAGGCGGCGAGGGCGAAGTCGCGCTGACTATTCGTCTTGGCGCTTATATTTAGTTGCGACGACGCTTTCGGTGGTCGTTGCCTGCACCGGCACGCTTCCCGCTGGATCAACGTCCAGAGTCGAAACCGTTCACCCCCTTGACGGGATCGGTGTGGATCACTCGTTCCACCCAGGATAACGCCCCCGTCCACCCGATCCTACCGGACTTGGGCGGGCAGCTGCATGTCACGGGGTGTTCGGGGCGGCGATGCTGGTTCTCGGGTCCCTGGCGTTGCTGTTGTCGAGTCTGCCGTTGGGCATCGTCTCGTTCGTGTTCCTGGTGACGACGTTCAGCGTGGGTGTGCCGTTGTCGCTGGTGTGGGCGGGCATTCCGGTGTTGATGGCGTTCGTGCTGGGTTCGCGCGGGCTGGCCGAGCTCGAGCGGGCACGGGTGCGGGCGTTGGCGGGCACGTCGGTGCCGCGGCCGTATGCCGTGTTGCCGTCTGCGGGCGCGCGGGCACGGTGGTTGACGCGGGTGCGTGATGCGCAGACGTGGCGGGACGTCGCCTACCTGTTGCTTCTGCTGCCGGTGGGGATCGTGGAGTTCACGCTGGCTGTGACGTTCTGGGCGTTGGCGTTGGGCCTGGTGGCGTTGCCGGTGTACTACCGCTTCCTGCCGGACGGGATCTACGCCTTCCCCGGGCACGATCTGCGCTGGATCGTCGTGGACTCGGTGCCGACGGCGTTGCCGTGGGCGGCGTTGGGGGTGTTGTTGGCGTGCCTGGCGTTGCCGGTCACGCGCGGGGTGGCCACAGGTCACGCGTGGCTGGCGGCGGCGCTGCTGGGTCCGTCGCGACGGCGCATGCGGGAGGCGGAGGCCGGGCCGGACATTCGCACGCCCGAACGGGAGCACGTGGTGGCAGGATGAAAGGCGCCTTGGCAGAAGGGGCGCCGCCGATGAACGAGGACCAACCGTGGCCCGGCACCTGGCGCACGATCGGCTACCAGGTGTTGACGTTGCCGGTGCGCCTGGTCCAGTTCGTCGTGCTGGTGACCCTGCTGGTCGCGGGGGTGGCCACGACGATCGTGTGGGTGGGCATCCCGCTGCTGATGGCCGCGACGCACTTGACGCAGTGGTTCGCCGACGCCGAACGACGGTGGCTCCGGCGCATGCTGCGCACCCCGGTCGCCGACGCGATCCGCGCGCAGGGTGACGGCAGCCGCGTCCGGAACTGGTTCGCGCGCATGGCCGACGCGACGACGTGGCGCGATCTGGCCTACCTCCTGGTGAGCTTTCCGCTCGCGATCGTGGAGTTCGCCCTCGGTGTGGTGTCGGCGATCGTGGTGCCGTTGGCGTTCACGGTCGCTCCCGGCGTGGGCTGGCTGCACGGCAAGCTGGCGTTGGCGCTGCTGGGACCGCCGCGTACGCAGCGGCTGGAGGCGAAGGCGTCCCGGTTGCAGGCCTCGCGGGCACGCGGGGTCGACGCGGCCGAGGCCGAGCGGCGGCGGATCGAACGCGACCTGCACGACGGTGCGCAGCAGCGGCTGGTCGCCGTGGCGATGACGGTGGGCCGCGCGAAGGCCAAGGTCGGTCAGGAGGACTCCGAGCTCGCGGGGCTGCTCGACGAGGCGCACGCCGATGCGAAGCTCGCCGTGTCGGAGTTGCGGGACCTGGCGCGCGGCATCTACCCGGCCGTGCTGGGCGACCGTGGGCTCGACGCGGCGCTGTCGGCTCTCGCAGCGAAGTCGCCGGTCCCGGTGGCGGTGACCGTCGACCTGCCCACGCGCCCGCCCGCGGCCGTGGAGACGACGACGTACTTCATCGTCGGCGAGACGCTGACCAACGCGGCCAAGCACGCCGAAGCCACACATATCGAGGTTGCCGTGCGGGGCGATGGCGATACGGTGATCGCCGAGGTGACCGACAACGGTCGCGGCGGCGCCGAGATGCGCCCGGGTGGCGGGCTCGCGGGCCTGGCCGATCGGGCGGCCACGATCGACGGTGTCGTCTCCGTGTCCAGTCCGCACGGTGGTCCGACGATGATCCGCGCCGAACTGCCCTGCGCCTGGTAGCTCAGCCGATCTGGGGGTTGTGGAGAGTTGCGCGTCGTCATCGCCGAGGATGCCGTCCTGCTGCGCGCCGGGGTGCAGCGTCTGCTCGCCGACGAGGGAATCGACACGGTGGCCGCGGTGGGCTCAGGGGACGAGCTGCTGGCCTCGGTCGAGCAGCACCGGCCCGACCTGGCCATCGTCGACGTGCGCATGCCGCCGACGTTCACCGACGAGGGGCTGCGCGCGGCGTTGCGTGCCCGTGAGAGGGTGCCGAATCTGCCGGTGCTGGTGCTGTCGCAGTACGTCGAGGAGACCTACGCCATCGAGCTGCTCTCCGGCGGTGCGGGCGGTGTCGGTTACCTGCTGAAGGAGCGGGTCGCGGACGTCGCGGACTTCCTCGACGCGATCCGCCGGGTCGCGGGCGGTGGCACGGCCATCGACCCCGAGGTGATCTCGCAGGTCATGGCACGGGGCAGGCGCAATCCGCTCGACTCGCTGACCGGCAGGGAGGGCGAGGTACTCGAACTCATGGCCCAGGGCCTGTCGAACTCGGCGATCGCCGCGAAGCTCGTCGTGTCGCACGGAGCCGTCGAGAAGCACATCGGCAACATCTTCCTCAAGCTCGGCCTCGACGGCAGCGCCGAGGAGCACCGCCGGGTCCGCGCGGTGTTGACCTACCTGGAACGCTAGGTGCTCCCAAGGGCCCCATAGTCGCGTTCAACGCGACTATGGGGCCCTTGGGAGTTTTGCCGGGGCGGTAGGGCTTGCCCCACCTGTCCGGTACGAAAACCGGTAGCGCGGGACGGTGGGTAGCTCCGCTGTGCGCGCATCGTTCGCTGACCAGGCTGAACGGTATGACCACGAGCCTCACGCCACCTGCCACGTCGCCTGTCGCGCCTGCCACTGCGCGCCCGACATCCCGGCCCACCGCGCCACCCACGCAGCCTCCGGGGCGGGATCGGTTTCTCGACCTGGTGCGAACGCTGGCCGTGGTGGGCGTGGTGGTGCAGCACTGGACGATGCCGGTGCTGAGTTACTCCGACGGGGTGCTGACCACGGGCAACGCGCTCAGCACCCCCGGCTGGTGGGTCGTGACATGGTTGTCACAGGTCATGCCGCTGGTGTTCTTCGCAGGGGGTGCGGCCAACCTGATCTCCCTGCGGCGGGCGAGCTCGACCCGCGACTGGCTCGCCGCACGGCTGCACCGGCTGTTGCTGCCGGTGCTGCCGCTGCTCGCGGTGTGGCTGCTCGTGCCGACACTGCTCCGTGACCTCGGCGCCCCGGAGCAGCCCGTGGCCGTGGCGGGGGCGATCGCGGCGCAGCTGCTGTGGTTCCTGGCCGTCTACCTGCTGACGGTCGTCACCACTCCCCTGCTGGCGGCCGCGCACCGCCGCGGCGGGCTCGCGACGTTCGGCGTGGTGCCGGCGTTCGCGGTTGCGGCGGCAGCCGTCGACGTCGTCCGATTCGGCGGCTTGCCCCAGCTGGCGGAGGTTCCGGTGGTCGGCTACGCCAACGCGGTGTTCGTGTGGCTTGCGGTCGCCCAGCTGGGATTTCACTACGCCGACGGCGGGCTCGCCCGACTGTCGACGAGCCGCGCACTCGCCCTGTCCGGCGCCGGGTTCACCGGGACGGCGCTGCTCGTGGCGTTCGGTCCGTACGCGCAGAGCATGATCGGCATGCCGGGCGATGCAGTGTCGAACATGAGCCCGCCCGCCGCGTGCCTCCTCACTCTGGCGGTCGGTCAGATCGGCCTGGCGCTCGCGGTCCGCCCGCTGCTCACGCGGCTGGCGCAGCGGCGGTGCGTGTCGACGGCGTTGGCGTGGGCCGCGCCCCGGTTCATGAGCATTTACCTCTGGCACATGCCGGCACTCGTGGTCGTCGCCGGGGTCGCGGTCGTCGGGCTGGGCCGTGCGACGCCGCAGCCCGGGACGGTCGCCTGGGCGGCGACACTGCCGGTCTGGCTCGCGGCCGCGGGCCTCGTGCTGCTGCTGTTGGTGCGGGTCACCGGCCGGTTCGAGACGGCACCACCGCAGCGCGCACTCGAGACGCAGACCCCGGCGCCGCTCGGCAGGCTCGTCGCCGCGGGCCTACTCGGCGCGACGGGCGTCCTCGGCCTCGCCGCGACCGGGTTCGGCAACGGACCCGAGCTGTGGGCGGCACTCATTGCCGGCGCGTACCTGCTCACCAAACCCGTCGTTGGCGAAGCGTCAAGGGAGCATTAGTCGGGATCAACGCAACTATGGGGCCCTCGGGAGCCTTGAACGGTGGGTCAGACGCCGAGGAGTTTGGCGGGCGTGTCGTGAAGAACGGCCCTGAGGAACGCATCGCCCAGCCGGTCGTCGGCCTCGGCCCATCCGGCGATGGCACGCAGCTGCGTGGCGTAGTCGTACGGGATGTTGGGGAAGTCGGTGCCCAGCACGACCCGGTCGGCGATGTCGGCCATCCGCGCGGGCCAGTCCTCCGGCACGGGCATGAAGCTCTCCGTGAACGGAACGCCGACCATCGTGGTGTCGAGATGCACGCGGGGGAACCGCCGCACCAGCTCCAGCGCCTCGGCGTACTCGGGCATCCCCGCGTGCGCCAGCACGGCGACCAGATGCGGATGCCGCGTCAGCACCTCGGCGAACACGTCGAGCCCGGTGTGCTCCCCCTGCAGCGGGCCGTGACCGCAGTGGATGACGGCCGGGATGCCGGCGTCGGCGATCGCGCCCCACACGGGATCGAGCAGCGCGTCCCTCGGGTCGTACGCGCCGACCTGCACGTGGACCTTGAAACAGCGCACGCCCGCGCGGATCGCCGTGTCCACGTAGGAGGCGGCCTCCGGCTCGGGGTAGAAGGTCGCGGTGGGTACCGCGTCGGCCTCCCGCTCTGCGAACTCGAGCGCCCAGCCGTTCAACCACTCGGCCATGCCGGGCTTGTGCGGGTAGACCAGCGGGGCGAACGCCCGCACCCCGAGCGACCGCAGCGTCGCGACGCGTTCGGCCTCGGGCAGCCGATAGTGCACCGGCCACGGCATGCCGTAGTGCTCCTCGGCGCGGTCGAAGTACGCCCACACCTTCTGGAGCATGCGGTCGGGAAGGAAGTGGACGTGGATGTCGACGAGACCGTCGAGCCCGAGCCCCCGCGCCCAGGCCGCGACGTCGTCGTCGGTGGCCGGACCCGTCACCGGCGGCCCGCGCGCTGCTTGTACTTGCCCTTGATCGCGCGCCCCATGGCCTTGGAGATCTCGCGCTGCGCGTCCCGCTTGGCGATGTCCTGACGCTTGTCGTGCGCCTTCTTACCGCGGGCCAGGGCCAGTTCGACCTTGACCTTGCCGTCCTTGAAGTACAGCGACAGCGGGACGAGGCTGACGCCGCTCTCCTTGGTCTTGCCGATCAGCTTCTCGATCTCCCTGCGGTGCAGCAACAGCTTCCTGGTGCGCCGCGGCGCGTGGTTGGTCCACGTGCCCTGGGCGTACTCGGGAATGTGCACGTTGCGCAGGAACACCTCACCGTCGTCGACCGTCGCGAACGCCTCGCTCAACGACGCCTTGCCGGCACGGAGGCTCTTCACCTCGGTGCCGGCGAGCGCGATGCCGGCCTCGTAGGTGTCGAGGATCGAATAGTCGTGTCGGGCACGACGGTTCGACGCGATCACCTTGCGTCCGACTTCCTTGACCATGTCTCGACTCTAACCGCCCTCGACCATGTGTCCTAACGGGTTAACACCGACCCACAACCGTAGGCGAACCGCCGCGGCCAGGCCGCGCTGAGGTTCCGCCACGGGAACCCCAGCGCAGGCCTGGACAATCCGCTAAGTACGGACGTAGGCGCGGAGCGTGACGTAACCGGTCACGGCCGAGATCAGGATCGACACGCCCAGCAGGATCGGCGCCACGGGGAACAGGATGTCGATCAGTTCGATCTTCGGAATCGCGCCGCCGGTCGCCTCGAGGATCCGGTCGAGCGCGATGTATTTGATCGCGATCAGTCCCCCGGTGCCGAGTACCGCACCGATGACGCCGGCGACCACCGCTTCGAGGAGGAACGGTAGCTGCGTGTACCAGCGCGTCGCACCGACGAGCCGCATGATGCCGACCTCGGTGCGCCGCGTGTAGGCCGACACCTGGATGGTGTTGGCGATCAGCAGCACCGCGGCGAGAGCGGCGATGAGGGCGACGATGAACGTGCCGTTCCGCCCGGAGTTCAGCAGGCTGAAGAACCGGTCGAGGAACTTGTTCTGGTCGTCGACGTTGGCGACGCCGGGCTGGTTGGAGAACTCCTGCACGATCACGTCGCTGCGTTCGGGGTCGAACAGCTTGACGTGCAACGAGGCGGGCAGCGACTCGGGCCGGGCGAGCTCGACGAGCTCGGGCTGGCCCTCGAAGATCCGCTGGAAACGCTCGTAGGCCTGCTCGCGGTCCTCGAACACGACCGACTCGACCGCCTGGTTGCTCTCGAGCGACTGGCGGATCGTCGAGCACGGCTCGGCGGTGCAGTTCTGGTCGTTGGCGCTGATGTCCTGCGTCAGATACACCGTGACCTCGACGTCGTCGAGGTAGCTGGCCTGCATCTTGTCGATCGTGCGGACGAACAGCAGCCCACCGCCGAACATCCCGAGTGAGATGGCGGTGGTCAGGATCATGGCGATGGTCATCGTGACGTTCCGGCGCAAGCCGGTGACGACCTCGCTGAAGACAAAGCTGGCGCGCATCTAGGGCACGGTTCCTTGGGAGTCGGGGGTCGGGTCTGGACGGGCGGGGGTGTGGCTCGCTGCGGGGGTCAGCGGCCGACGCCGTACACGCCTCGACGGTCGTCGCGGATGACCCTGCCGAGGTCGAGTTCGACGACGCGGCGGCGCATGGAGTCGACGATCGAGTGGTCGTGGGTGGCCATGACGACGGTCGTACCGGTGCGGTTGATCCGCTCCAGCAGCAGCATGATGTCCTGGCTGGTGTCGGGGTCGAGGTTGCCCGTCGGCTCGTCGGCCAGCAGCACCAGCGGCCGGTTGACGAACGCCCGCGCCATGGCGACGCGCTGCTGTTCACCACCGGAGAGCTCGTGCGGCATGCGGTCCGCCTTGCCGTCGAGACCGACGAGTTCCAGCACCTCGGGAACGACCTTGGTGATGGTGCGCTTCGGCTTGCCGATGACCTCGAGGGCGAACGCGACGTTCTCGGACACCGTCTTGTTGTTCAGCAGACGGAAGTCCTGGAAGACGCAGCCGATGGTCTGGCGCAAGCGGGGGACCTTGCGCCGGGGCATCTTGGCGACGTCGAAGTTCGACACCGACACCCGACCCTTGCTGGGCACTTCCTCCCGCAGGAGCAGTCGGAGGAACGTCGACTTCCCGGACCCCGAGGGTCCGATGAGGAAGACGAACTCACCCTTGTCCACGTCGACCGAAACGTTGTCCAGTGCCGGACGTGTCGAGGTCTTGTAGACCTTGGATACGGATTCGAGCTGGATCACGATTGGGCATCCTACCGTTGGGCGACGTTAAGGCCGGGTTGCCTGGCCTTCGGCCGCCGCGGCGCTGTCACCTGCGCCGATGCCCATCCGCTGGTCGAGCTAGGCCGCGTCGGCTTCCTGTTGCTTACGCCACCGGATGCCCGCGTCGAGGAACGCGTCGATGTCGCCGTCCAACACGGCGGACGGATTGCCCGATTCGTGCTCGGTGCGCAGGTCCTTGACCATCTGGTACGGGTGCAGCACGTAGGAGCGCATCTGGTTGCCCCAGCTGCTGCCGCCGTCCTTGAGGGCGTCGAGCTCGGCCTGCTCCTCCTCCTTCTTGCGCTGGAGGAGTTTGGCCTGCAGGACCTTCATGGCCGCGACCTTGTTCTGGAGCTGCGACTTCTCGTTCTGGCAGGACACGACGATGCCGGTGGGCTGGTGCGTGATGCGAACGGCCGAGTCGGTGGTGTTGACGCTCTGCCCGCCGGGTCCGGACGAGCGGTAGACGTCGATGCGGAGGTCCTTCTCGGGGATGTCGACGTGGTCGACCTCCTCGACCTCGGGCAGCACCTCGACGTGTGCGAAGGAGGTCTGGCGGCGGCTCTGGTTGTCGAACGGCGAGATCCGCACGAGGCGGTGCGTGCCCTGTTCGACCGACAGCGTTCCGTACGCGTAGGAGGCGCCGACCTTGAAGGTCGCGGACTTGATGCCCGCCTCTTCGGCGTAGGAGATGTCGTAGACCTCGGTGGCGTAGCCGTGGCGTTCGGCCCAGCGCAGGTACATGCGCATGAGCATCTCGGCGAAGTCGGCCGCGTCGACGCCGCCGGCCTCGGCGCGGATGTTGACCACGGCGTTGCGTGGGTCGTACTCGCCCGACAGCAGAGTGCGGACCTCGAGCGCGTCGATCGCCTCGGTGAGGGAGGAGAGTTCACTCTCGGCCTCGCTCTTGCTGGCTGGGTCGCCTTCGGCCTGTGCGAGTTCGTAGAGCACGCCCAGGTCGTCGAGCCGCTGGCGGAGTTCGCCGACGCGGCGCAGGTCGGCCTGCTTGTACGACAGCTGGCTGGTGACCTTCTGAGCGGCCTCGGGGTCGTCCCAGAGATCGGGGCGTGCCGCCTCCTCCTCGAGGGAGGCGACCTCCTGGCGCAGCGCGTCGATGTCCATGACGGATTCGACCTGCGTCAGCTTGCCGTCGAGGTCCTTGACGACGTCTTCGAACTCAGCACTCACGAATGACAAGGTTACGGCAAATCGTGCGGCCGCTTGAGGCGGCCGCACGAGATGCCGCTGCGCCGGGCTCGGCTCAGTTGGCCGAGACCGTGTCGAGGAGCTTCAGCGCCGCCTTGGCGTGCGCGAGGTCGAAGTCGGCGACGGCCTTGGTCACCGGGTCCTCGGCGGCCTTGGACACGGCCTTGGCGTTGTCGACCTGCTCGGTGTAGACGGCCTTGGCCGTGTCGAACAGGTTCTGCCGCTGCTTCTGGGTGAGCACGCGGGCGTGCACCAGGCGCAGGATGAGCGGCGAGCGCAGGTGGTCGGGCGCGGAGTCGGCGGCGACCCAGGCCTTGAAGGCCTTCTTGCCTGCTGCGGTGATGACGTACTGCTGACTGGAGCGCGGGCCCTGCTTGCCGAGGCGGACGTACCCGGCTTCGTGCAACGCGGGCAGTTCGCGGTACACCTGGCTCCGTGTGACGCTGAAGAACGCTCCGAAGCGTTCCTCGGCTCCGGAGACGAGTTCACCGCCGGTGGCGGGGCCGTCGTGAAGCAGTCCAAGCAGTGCTGCGGCTGTAGCGTTCAAATCGGACACGCCACTACGGTGCCACGTTCTGCCATTTCTGTCCACTGTGGCCCCAGTCGACGTCCACTGTGGAGCTGGGCACAGTCCACAAGCACCAGCTCATGCGGGCGATCGGCGCAGCGGTGTCGCCCACTCCGAGCAACGCCGGGTGACGCACGGTAGCTACCGCCGGTCTCGACAACCCTGCGCCTCCATCCCGTCACGCACCGCACATACCAACCGTCGCACCTGGGCGGCCGCGACGCAGCGGATTCCAACGCCCCTTGGGCGACCGCGAACGAGTAGGCCGATGCGAAGCGAGGCCGAAGGGGGTCCGGGGGCGAAGCCCGCCGGCCTGGGGCGTGGGGGGCTGGGCCCCCACAG
>NZ_JOIJ01000023.1 GCF_000719975.1 Prauserella rugosa | reverse complement strand
CTGGCCACGCGCTACGACAAACTCGCCACCATCTACCGATCAGCGGTCGTCCTCCACGCCGTGACCACCTGGACCAAAACATTGTCAGACACGCACTAGGCGTGCAGGGTGCCCTCGATGATCGTGACGGCACTGCCGGTGAGCACCACGTGGTCGCCGTCCAGCCGCGTGCGCACCGTGCCCCCGCGCGGCGACGCCTGGTAACCCGTGAGCGCGTCGCGGCCGAGTCGCTCCGACCAGTACGGCGCGAGCACGCAGTGGGCAGAGCCCGTCACCGGGTCCTCGGGGATGCCGATCGCGGGAGCGAACATCCGGCTCACGAAGTCGACACCGTCCACGTCGCCGGGGGCGGTGACGATCACCGAGTGCTCGTGCAGGCCGGTCAGTGCCTCGAGATCCGGTTCGCAGGTGCGCACCGCTGCGGTGTCGTCGGTGATCACCAGCAGGAAGCCGGCGCTGCGCCGCACCTCGACGATCGGCACCGCGGGCAGGGCCTTGGACAGGGTGGCGTTCGCTCCGTTCGGCACGATCTCCGACGGCGGGTCCGCGGGGAACCGCATGTCGATGCCCTTCCCGTCGTCCGACGGCGTGCAGGTGAGCGTGCCGGACGCGGTCGTGAAGGTCTGCCGCCCTCCGAGCACGTGTGCGGTCGCGAGCGTGGCGTGTCCGCATAGCGGCACCTCGGTCGTGGGCGTGAACCAGCGCAGCGGTTTGGGTTCCTCCGACGTGACCACGAATGCGGTTTCGGCGTGCTTCATCTCCGCGGCCACCGACTGCATCCACGCCTCGTCGGCCGGCTCGTCCAGCAGGACGACTGCCGCGGGGTTTCCGCGGAACGGAATGTCGGTGAACGAGTCGACGACGTAGAGGCGCATACGTCGCACCCTAGTGAGTCATGGCCGTACCGCGCGGCGGTCCCTAGACTCACCGGCGGAAACGTCAGCGTTGACGCCCGAGGAGTAAGAACATGACTTCGCCCGCAGTCCCCAGTTACGCATCCGGCACGTCCGACGTCCCGTTGCTCGGCGACACGATCGGGGCGAACCTCGACCGCACCGTGGCCGCGCACGGCGACCGCGACGCGCTGGTCGACATGCCCTCGGGGCGCAGGTGGACGTATCGCGAGTTCCAGGCCGACGTCGACGCGCTCGCCTCGGGTCTGCTGGCACGGGGCGTCGGCAAGGGGGACCGGGTCGGCATCTGGGCACCGAACTGTCCCGAGTGGACACTGACGCAGTATGCGACCGCGAAGATCGGCGCCATTCTCGTCAACATCAATCCGGCGTACCGGGCGCACGAACTCGAGTACGTGCTGGGTCAGGCCGGGATCCGCATGCTCGTGTCCGCCGAGCGGTTCAAAAGCTCCGACTACGTGGCGATGATCGACGAGGTTCGGCCGCGTTGTTCCGCGCTGTCCGACGTCGTGTACATCGGCAGCGACGACTGGAAGAGCCTGGCCTCCGGCCCGGCCGATCCGGCGAAACTGGCCGCATGCGAACGGGAGTTGAGTGCCGACGACCCGATCAACATCCAGTACACGTCGGGCACCACGGGATTTCCGAAGGGCGCGACGCTGTCGCACCACAACATCCTCAACAACGGCTTCTTCGTCGGCGAGCTCTGCAAGTACACCGAGGCCGACCGGATCTGTATCCCGGTGCCGTTCTACCACTGTTTCGGCATGGTCATGGGAAATCTCGCCGCCACGACCCACGGCTGCTGCATGGTGATTCCCGCGCCCGGATTCGATCCGAAGGCATCGCTCGACGCGGTCCAAGCCGAGGGGTGCACGTCGCTGTACGGCGTGCCGACGATGTTCATCGCGGAACTGGCCGAGCCGACGTTCGCCGACTACGATCTGTCCACTTTGCGCACCGGGATCATGGCTGGCTCGCCCTGTCCGGTCGAGGTGATGAAGCAGGTCATCGAGCGGATGGGCATGACGGAGGTGTCGATCTGTTACGGCATGACCGAGACCTCGCCGGTGTCGACCCAGACCCGCGCGGACGACTCCATCGAACGTCGTGTGTCCACTGTGGGCAGAGTCGGTCCGCATCTGGAGGTCAAGGTCGTCGACCCGGCCACCGGGCTCACGGTGCCGCGCGGGGAACCGGGCGAGCTGTGCACCCGCGGGTACTCGGTGATGCTCGGATACTGGGAGCAGCAGGACAAGACCGACGAGGCCATCGACAAGGCACGCTGGATGCACACCGGCGACCTCGCGGTGATGGACGACGAGGGATACGTCACCATCACCGGTCGCATCAAGGACATGGTGATCCGCGGCGGCGAGAACATCTACCCACGGGAGATCGAGGAGTTCCTCTACACCCACCCGGACATCCTCGACGCCCAGGTGATCGGAGTTCCCGACGCCAAGTACGGCGAGGAACTCATGGCCTGGGTGCGGATGCGCGAGGGCGCCGAACCGCTGACCGCCGACACGCTCCGGCAGTTCTGCGAGGGCAAACTGGCCCACTACAAGGTGCCGCGCTACGTCCACGTCGTCGACGAGTTCCCGATGACCGTCACGGGCAAGGTGCGCAAGGTCGAGATGCGGGAGACGGCCGTGGAACTCCTCGGCCTGAAGCAGCAGGCGACCACCTGAGGCCTGAGGTGTGAGCGCCGGGCCCGTGTCGCGGATTCTCGCCGATCCGCAACACGGGCCCCCGAATCCGCAACACGCGGCCCTGAGTGCCCAACACGGGCCCGGGATGCGCAACACGGGCCCCGGAATCCGCAACACGGGCCCCGGGATGCGCAACACGGGCCCCGGAATCCGCAACACGGCGGGGTGGCCGTTACCGTGGTCGGAGTGCTGACCTGCGTGGGATTCGACCTGGACATGACGTTGATCGACCCGCGGCCTGGTATGGCCGCGGCGATGAACCGCCTCGGCGACGACAACGACCTGCCGCTGGACGGGGAGTACTTCGCGGCGCACCTCGGCCCACCGCTCGACCACTCGTTGCGCGGATTCGGCGCACCCGAGGAGAAGATCCCCGACCTGATCACGCAGTTCAGGGCGAACTACCCGGAGATCGTCGTGCCGCAGACGGTGGCGTTGCCGGGTGCGCAGGAGGCGCTCGACGTCGTGCACGAGCTCGGCGCCACGACGCTCGTGGTGACGGGCAAGTACGGCCCCAACGCCGACCTGCACGTCAAGGCACTCGACCTGCCGGTCGACACGCTCGTCGGAGACCTGTGGTCGACCGGCAAGGCCGCCGCGCTCACCGAGCACGGGGCGTCGGTGTACGTCGGTGACCATGTCGGCGACATGCGCGGCGCGCAGGCCGCGGGTGCCGTGGCCGTCGGGGTGGTCAGCGGGCCGTGCTCGCGCGACGAACTCGTCGAGGCCGGCGCCGAGGTGGTGCTGGACTCGCTGACCGAATTCCCCGCCTGGCTGCGAGCCTGGGCGGCCTGACCCGCCCTACGTGAGCCGGTCCGGCGTGACCCGGTCTCGCGGCGCAGCTGCTTCCGGAACGCTGCGGGGACTGAAGGCGCGGAAACCGAACGCTCGCGTCACTTGCCCTTGTGTTCGCGGACGAGCGCGAACAGGCCCAGTGCGAGGCCGAGGGGTGTGATGACACCAGCGGCGACCGAAAGCCACACGGGCAGGTCCTCCATGCCCGCGGCGAACAGCACGAACACGGCGAGCACGGCGAGCATGCCGAGTGCGAAGAGGCCGATGCCGAGCCGCATCAGCAGCGGCTTGCCGTCGCTGGTCTTCGGCGTGTCCGGGGTGGCGGTGTCCATGCCGGTCATCGTAGAGCCTGCAATGTCCTGGTACGCACCGTGTGTGGCGAGATAAGCTTGTCGGTACGCGCGTCCTGGGTACGCAGACCTGGGGCGCGTTCGTCATGCGGGCGGGCAGGGTAGCCCGGGCCGCGGTCAGAGCAGCGAAGGAACGGTGAGGGAAGTGCCGACCGGCAAGGTCAAGTGGTACGACGCGGACAAGGGGTTCGGGTTCGTCACCCAGGACGGTGGCGCGGACGTCTTCATTCGGAAGGCCGCGTTGCCGCAGGGTGTGGAGTCCCTCAAGTCCGGGCAGCGACTGGAGTTCGGTGTCGCCGACGGCCGCCGGGGTCCGCAGGCGTTGTCCGTGCGGCTGCTCGATCCGCCGCCGTCGGTGGCCGAGGCGCGCCGCAGGCCCGCGGAGGAGCTGCACGGCCTGGTCGACGACATGATCAAGCTGCTGGAGAGCAACGTGCAGCCGGAACTGCGGAAGGGGCGCTACCCGGACCGCAAGAAGGTCAAGCGCATCGCCGAGGTCATGCGCGCCGTCGCCCGCGACCTGGACCCGTAGACCGCACGGGTCCGTAACGACGCAGAGCGTGGAAGCAGTGAGCCCCGGCGCCGCTGAGGTGCCGGGGCTCATTCGCGTTCGGGGTGATTCCGCGTTCGGGGTGACTCAGTCCGGTGCGGCCAGCATCGCGACGGCCCCGTCGAGGTGTTCCTGTTCGCCGGTGGTGAGCGCGTACAGGGCGTAGCCGACCGGTGAGGCGTCCCACAGGTGGCGCGCCTGCGCGGCCAGACCCGCATGCACGTGCCCGCCCGCTTCGGCATAGGCCTCGATGGTGCGGTTCAGCATGTCCTCGCCTGCGGCACCGTACTGGGCGGCGAGGTCGCGGGCGGGGTCGTCGACGCGGGCGGTGGTCCAGTCGAGCACGCCGGTGATGGCGCCGTCGGCGTCGAACAGCAGGTGGGCGGGGTAGATCTCGCCGTGGGTCGGCACGGTGCGGTCGGGCCAGCACGCGTCGTCGTCGAGCCATGCCCGCCAGGCCTCCGACAACGTGGGGTCGACGGGAAACTCGGCGAGCACCGTGGCGATGTCGTCCGACCACGACTGCCTGACCTGGTCCGGGGTTCGGATCTCCATGCCGGGCGCGGTCGCCTCGGCCACGGGGATCGTGTGCAGCGCGGCGAGCAGCCTGCCGAGCCGGTCGGCGTAGCCGGGGTCGGCCGGGTCGAGGTGCCATTCGGGCTCGCCGTTGTCGATGGTCAGCCCGGGGTCACCGCCCAGCGCCGGGTAGGCGATGAGCTCGCGTGACCGGATCCGCCAGTCGGGCACGGCGACGCCGTGGTCGGCCAGGCGCGGCGCGACGAGTTCGAGGATCCGGGCTTCGGCGTCCATCCCGTCGGAGACGTCGCCGCGCCGCGGCAGGCGGAGCACCCAGCGCGTGCCGTCACTGTCGTCGGCAAGGACGACGCGGTAGTCGAGACCGGCTTCCTCGAGGTGCGCGGTGGCCGGGTCGAGCTGCAGGTCGTGCCGTCCGGCCACCGCCAGTGCGTGGTCGAGCGCAGCGGCGGCCGGTTCGGGGGCGGAGTCGTCGGCCATGGGTTCAGCGGTGCGAGTTCTGGAGCGACCACAGGGCGCGGGCGACGAGCTGGGGCTGGCCGTTCTCGTCGGTGAGCGGGTTGCCCTTGCCGTCGGCGGCGTAGGCAGCGCCGATCTGCTGGATCTCGACCACGGCCACGCGGTCGCGCTGGGTCGGCGGCGTCGCGGTGTAGGCGTGCCGGGCACCGTCGGTGAACGCTCGCTGTTCGAGCTTCTGCTTGCCCGTCTCGGCGTCGACGTACTGCACGATGATCACCCAGGGCGTGTCGGCGACCTCGGACGGCACCGAGATCTGCACCGGCATGCCGGGCCGCACGTCCAGGTTGACGGGCGTGCCCTCCTCGCCGCACTTGGTGAGGACCTCGTCGCAGTAGATCAGCGGAGCGGCGACGGTGCTCTCGCCGTCGGCGTAGAACGTGACCTCGGGCTCGGGAGCCGAGCATCCGGTCATGACCAACGCCGCGCCCGCCAGCAAAGCACCTACCGCTCGTCGCATGGGCTCAGATTACGGCTCCTGCGACGACTTGGCGGGTGCGGGGCCGCCCGGTCGTCCGGTCGCGTTCCCGCTCGTGCCCTTGTCGCCGCCCTTGTCCGCGCCGTGGCCGGCCGCCCTGCTGCCCTTGCCGCGGCGGGTGCTCACCGTCCGGTTCCTGCCCTTGGCGATCGGGGGCAGCATCGTCTTGCCGCCGCGCACGAGCCAGGTCTGGGTCAGGCCCAGCGCGAGCAGCACCGACACCACGAGGAAGCCGATCCAGTACGTCGGGGGCAGCAGCAGGCCCACGGCACCGCCGAACACCCACGCCAGCTGCAGCACGGTCTCCGACCTGCCGAACGCCGACGCCCGTGACTCCTCGGGCATGTCCTGCTGGATGACCGCGTCGAGCGAGTTCTTCGCCAGCGCACTGGCCGTGGCTCCCGCGAGACCGACGATCGCCGCCGTGGTCAGGCCCGACAGCAGCGCGGCGAGCACCGTCGAGGCCAGCGCCGAGGCGACGCACACGAGGATGACCTGGTCGGGTTTGCCGAAGTGCATCCGTGAGCCGATGGCGTTGCCGATGAACCCGCCAGCGCCGGCGGCCGCGCCGATCACGCCGAGCATGATCAGCTGCATGAACGGGCTGTAGTCGCCCGCCTCGGTCTGTTCCTTCACCGCGAACGCCGCGAACATCATGAGGAAACCGGTCAGCAGGCGGATGCTGCCGTTGCCCCACAACGCCACCGTCGTGTGGTGGCTCATCGGGGTGCGTTTCGAGCCCTTGCCCACCGAAGCGTCGGCGCCCGTGGGGTGGTGGTCGGTCAGCGACGCGGGGACCTCGCCCTCGGTGACCTCGACCCACGCCGGGATGCGCATCGCCTGGTACGCCCCGACGCCGCAGATGATCGCGGTGAACCACAGTGCTGCCGACGACCCGAGCAACGAGTTGAAGCCCGCGGCGACCGCGCCGAACGCCCCGCCTGCCGCCAGGCCGAAGACGGTGAGCCGGGCGTTGGTCTTGGACAGGGTGATCTCCGGAGGCAGCACCCTCGGGGTGACCGCCGCCTTGAGCACCATGAACGACTTCGACAGCACCATCTTGCCCAGCGCGGCCGGGTAGAGGATCCAGTTCTCGAAGTTGAGTGCCATCAGCACGCACATCAGCAGCTGGCCGGCCGAGGCGATCGACATCGCGAGGCGGCGGCCGCGCTGGATGCGGTCGAGCGCGGGGCCGATCACCGGTGCGACCAGTGCGAACGGCGCGATGGTGATGAGCAGGTACAGCGCCACCTTGCCGCGGCTCTCCCCGCTGCTGGCGGCGAAGAACAGGGTGTTCGCCAGCGCCACGGCCATCGCCGCGTCGCTGGCGTAGTTGAGCATCACCGCGTAGGTCAGCGACGTCAGCCCGGACTTCTCGGCACCGTCGGCCTTCGCCGCGCGCTGGAACGCGCCGACCGCCCTGCCCGACAGCTCCCTGCCGCGCAGCGCCGCCACCCGCGTGACGGTCAGTTTGCGCGGCGTCCGCGGGCCGCCTTCGAAACCGTGCTCGGCCCTGGGCGGCTCGTGCGCGCCCTGCCGTTCGTGCCCCTGGTCGGGGTGCGGTTCCGTGGGCCGTTCCGCGGCCGCGGGGTCGGGCGGGTAGCCGCCGGTGTCGTAGTAGTCGCCGAAATCACCGCGGCGTGGCTCGTTCCTGCCACCGGGCGCGGACTGCTCCCACGGCCGCGGCGGATACGGGCGGGCACCCCGCGGCGGAGTGGGGATCGCGCCGGTCGGTGCGTTGTCGGCCGTCACCGGCGGCGGCTCGGGCGGGCCCTGCTGAGGTCCGTGCTGGGGTCCCGGCTGCTGCCCCTGCGCGGGAGGGGGAGGTGGCCCTTGGTGCGGAGGCGGGCCGGAAGGCCGAGGCGCCCGCGGTGGTGTCCGGGGCGGCGTCTCGGGTTTCGGGGTGCGGTCCGCGGGCGGTTGATGTGCACCCGGTTCGGGTGTCCACCTCCGCCTGCCCCGCTTGTTCGACCCCATGCGATCAATCCTGCCGTACTCGCCGCCGCCGCGTTCGGGTGATTCCCACCTCAGCCCGCGGGAACGAACGTCACCCGGAACATTTTCGGCCACAGCTTGCCGGTGATCAAAAAGTGGTCCGAGTCGGGATACGCGGCGATGCCGTTCAGCACGTCGGCCGAGGACGCCTCCTCGTCGGTGAGCAGCCCGGAGGCGTCGATCCGTGCCGTGACGTGGCCGGTTCCGGGGTCGATCCGGACGATGTCGTCGGACTGCCAGACGTTGGCGTACACGTCGTCGCCCACGCATTCGAGCTCGTTGAGCTCCTCGACGGGTTCGCCGCCCTCGGTGACGTCGACGGTGCCGGTCGGCTCGAACGTCTCGGCGTCGCGGAACGTCAGCGTGGCCGACCCGTCGCTCATGACGAGCCGCCCGCCCTGGTCACACAGGCCCCAGCCCTCGCCGTCGTAGTGCACGCGGCGCCGCTCGTCGAGGGTCTTCGGGTCCCGTTCGATGGCGATCCCGCTCGTCCACGTGAGCTGCCACACGCGCGAGTCGGTGACCGTGATGCCCTCGCCGAACAGCTCGTCCGGCAGATCCTTGCTGACCTCGGGTTCCTGTCCCGCCGGACCGGCCATGATCTTCGACTGGCCGTTGCGTCCCGTGCCCTCGTACAGCGTGTCGCCGGAGAACTCGAGGCCCTGCGTGAACGACGTCTCGTCGTGCGGGAGTTCCTGCTCGACCTGCACGCGAAGTCGCTCGACGCCCTGCCCGGCCGCCGCCCCCTCGCTCCGCTCGGCCGTGCCCGCACCGCAGGCCGCGAGCAGAGCGACGGCGGCGGGGAAGACGGTGAGCAGTGTCCATGCGCGCTTCACAACTGTGAGCCTGGCACATCGGCGGGGCGTGCGTCTGCGCCCGGCCGTGCGGCCTGGCCCCATCGCGGGACGGTCCGTGCGGCACAATGGGTACCTATGACGTTGCCAGTCACCCTCGACGACGGTGCCAACCGGCAGAAGCTGGTCGACGCGGTGGAGCCCGCGCGGGAGGCGGCCGTCCTCGACGCGGGCGAGGAGCACGTCGGTGCACACGTCGGTGTCGAACACGAGGACGCCGCCGCGGTCACCCACCTGTTCGACGCGCTGTTGCCGGGCTACCGCGGTTGGCGCTGGTCGGTGACGATCGCCTCCGCCGACGCGGATGCGCCCGTGACCGTCAGCGAGGTCGTGCTGCGACCCGGCCCCGAGGCGCTCGTCGCGCCGAGCTGGGTGCCGTGGGAACGCCGGGTGCGGCCCGGCGACCTGGGCGTGGGCGACCTGTTCCCGCCGGAGCCGGGCGATCCCCGGCTCGTGCCCGCCTACCTCGACGTCGACGACCCCGAGGTCACCGAAACGGCGCACGAACTGGGACTCGGCAGGGTGCGGGTGCTCTCGCGCGAAGGCCGTGAGGAGTCGGCGCGACGGTGGAAGGGCGGCGAGTTCGGCCCGCGTGCCGACATGGCGCGCAGTGCTCCCGCGACGTGCGGCACGTGTGGGTTCTACCTCCAGCTCGGCGGTTCGCTGCGGGCGGCGTTCGGGGTGTGCGGCAACGAGTACGCCCCCGCCGACGGCCACGTCGTGCACGCCGAGTACGGCTGCGGTGCGCACTCCGAGGTGGAGGTCGAGACCACGTCGTCGGTCCCGGTGGCCGAGCTGGTCTACGACGACTCGCTGCTCGACATGGAACCCGCGTCGGGTGAGCAGCCTGCCTGATCCCTTCGGTCTCGACCGGTTGCGCGCGGCGGTGCTGCGCGCGTGGCGCGATTCGCCGACCCGGCTGACCGAGGACACCAACGCCGAACGCGATCTGCGGATCGGCGGTTACCGCGACCGCCTGTTCGTCGAGCTCGCCCAGAACGCCGCAGACGCCGCCGCGCTCGCGGGCACTACCGGCCACGTGCGCGTGACGGTGGCAGACGGCGAGCTGCGGGTCGCCAACACCGGACAGCCGCTCGACAGCGCGGGGGTCGCGGCGCTCGCCTCCCTGAGGGCGTCGGCCAAACCCGAAGGCGTCGTGGGCCGGTTCGGGGTCGGCTTCGCCGCGGTGCTCGCGGTGACGGCGAGTCCTCGGGTGGTGTCGCGCACGGGCGGGGTGGCGTTCTCCGAGGCACGGACCCGCGCCGAGGCCGGTGCCGACGAGGTTCCGGTGCTGCGGCTGCCGTGGGAACTCGACGACGACGAACCTCCCCTGCCGGACGGGTTCGACACCGAGGTGCGGCTGCCGTTGACCGTGGACGCCGACGCGCTGCTGGCCACGATCGAGTCCGAGGTGCCCGATCTGCTGCTGGCGTTGCCGTCGCTGGCGACCGTGGACGTCGACGGCCGCCGGTGGACCCGTGCCGCCTCGTCGGGCGACGGCGTGCCGGGTGGCGTCGTCGAGCTGTCCACTCTGGACGGTGTCACCCGGTGGGCGGTGCACACCGAAGCTGGTGCGACGTGGGCGCTTCCGGTCGACGCCGACGGCACGCCGCTGCCGCGTACCGAGGACGTGCTGCACACGCCCACGCCGACCGATGAGCGCCTGTCGCTGCCCGCGCGGCTGCTCGCGGCCGTCCCCGTCGAGCCGTCCCGCCGTCGGGTGCTGGCAGGCGCCGGCACCGGTGCGGCGTTGGCCGAGGCGGCGCGGGCGTATCCGGGCCT
Organism: Prauserella rugosa; assembly: GCF_000719975.1. Classification (GTDB taxonomy): domain Bacteria; phylum Actinomycetota; class Actinomycetes; order Mycobacteriales; family Pseudonocardiaceae; genus Prauserella; species Prauserella rugosa. The sequence goes on along the minus strand of NZ_JOIJ01000023.1, from coordinate 39,150 downwards.
GGTCCGTACGGTGGCGCCCGAACACCGCGTGTCGTTGGTGCCGTCCGCGGGTTTCCCACTGTCCGAGGTGGACTCCGAGCTGCGTGACCTCGTCACCGCTGCACTGTCCGAACAGGACTGGATACCTGCCGCCGGCGGAGGGGAACTTCCCGGTGCACGCTGCCGGGTCCTGACGGCCGAATCTCCCGAGTTGGTCGCGCTTCTCGGGGACGTCTTGCCGGGGCTCGCTGCGGACTCGGGCCGCGAGACCGCTCGGATCCTCGCCGCCGTGGGCGCGACCCCGATTGGGATCGCCGAGGTCGTCGACGTCCTGACCGGCATCGATCGCGAGCCCACCTGGTGGCGCGGGCTGTACGACGTCCTGATGGACGGCGTCGAGGCCCGCCGGATCGACACCGCGGAACTGGGCGCCCTGCCCGTACCGCTCGTCGACGGGCGCACCGTGCCCGGTCCCCGCGACGCGCTCCTGCTCGATGCCACCTCCCTGCAGGTGGCATCGCTCGGCCCCGGCGGTGACAGCGACGGCGATGGCGGCGATGGCGGTGACGGCGATGGCGGTGACGGTGGGCTCGATGTCGTGGGCCTGCACCTGGTCCACCCCGACGCGGCGCACCCCCTGCTCGAACGGCTCGGTGCGGTGCGTGCCGGGTCGGCCGAGTTGCTCGACGCGCCCGCACTGCGCGATGCGGTCGAGCGCAGTGTCGACGACGCCGAGTCCGGAGTGGACGTTCGCCCGCTCGTGGAGACCGTGCTGCGACTCGCCGCGTCGGGGCCGGTCGACGGACTGGGTGCACTGGCCCTGCCCGCCCGGTCCGGATGGCGCAGGGCCGACGAACTGGTGCTGCCGGGGGCGCGGCTGCTGGACGTGCTCGATCCGGAGGCGCTGGGGCCCGACGGTCCGCTCGACGTCCTCGACGAGGACTTCGCGGACCTCCACGACGACGCGGTGCTGGTCGCGGTGGGGGTCGCGGACACGTTCGTCCCGGTCGTCGACGACGAACCCGTGGAAGCCGACCACGACCTGCCCGACGAGCGTGCATGGTGGGACGCGGTGCAACCGGCAGAGGTCCTCGCCGTGCGCGACCTGGACCTCGTGGCCGACGACGCGTGGCCGCAGGCCGTCGGCCTGCTGGCCGAACAGCCGGAGACGTGGCGCGCGCTGACCACGCCCGGCGGGCACACGCCGTGGTGGATCGCGCGCTATGCCCTGCTGGCCGGCCGGCCGCCGCGCGAATGGCGGCTGCCCGGCGCGGGTGACCTGGAAGGCCTGTTCGACGCCGTTCCCGATGTCGACATGTCGCCCCGGCTGTTGGCTGCCGTGGGCGTGCGGACCGACCTGACCGTCGAGGACTCCGACGACGTCGCCGACCTGTGCGATCGGCTCGCCGACGCCGACCGCCGGGTGCCGCTGGGCACGGTGCTGCGTGCACACGGCGTGCTGGCGTCGGCGGCGTCCGGAGTGGAGGTCGAGCCGCCGGAGCGGGTGCGTGCGGTGGACGGTTCGGTCGTCGACGGATCGGTGGCCGCGGTGCTCGACGGGCCGTGGGTGCTCGGCGTACTGCCAGCCGGCAGGCTCGTCGCGGGGGACGGCGACCCCTCGGCGCTGGCCGACGTTCTCGACCTGCCGCTGGCCACGTCGATCGTGGCGGCGACCATCGGCGACGACGGCGAATTCGCCGAGTGGACCGACCTGCCCGCGATCGTCGAGGTGGCGGGACTGCTGGGGCTGCCGCTGCCCTCGGGCGGCGTCGTCCTGCACGAGCGGCTGACCGTCACCGTGGCCGGCGACGAGGGCGCTGGAACCGACGAGCCCGACGAGACCGACGAGTCCGGTGAGACCGACAGGACCGGTGAGCGGGCCGATGTGCCCGTGCAGTGGTGGTGCGACCGGGCGCTGCACGCGGCCGACACGTCCGAGGGGCTGGCGCGTGCGTTCGCCTGGGCCGCGGACAGCTGGGCCCGCCGCCGCGACATCGAGGCCCTCCTCGACGACCCGGCCCCGGAGACGCTGCTCAACTGACCCCGGCCGTTGAATCAACCCGGCCGTTGAATCAACCCGGCCGCTGAATCAACCCGGCCGCTCGGCTCGCCCGCAGTCGGCCTCGCGGGATCGCTGCCGGGGTTCAGAGGTCGCGCTGGGCTCCTCGGGAGCCGCGGCGGGACGCGGCCGTCTGCCATGCGATGATGCCGAAGCCGACGCATCCGAGTACCCCGCCGGCCAGCGCTGTCCACGTCCAGGTGCTGTCGGCACCGGTGACGAGCAGGACGACCAGCGCGCCGAACCACAGCGCGGTGCCCACCGAGACCGGTGCCCACAGTCCGACGACGGACTTGGGCAGAGCGGGGACCGGTCGAAACGGCCCCGTAACGCCATGGGTGTTGCCGGGTTCGTCCACGTGGGACAGGCTACCGCTGCCGGTTGCGAAAGAGGTGGGTGACAAGTGGCTCAGGAGAGCACCGAGAAGGACCAGGGCACGCCCCGAGGCGGGCTCGACCGGTTCTTCAAGATCAGCGAGCGCGGCTCCACCGTCGGCCGTGAGGTGCGCGGCGGCCTGGTCACGTTCGTCGCGATGGCCTACATCATCGTCCTGAACCCGCTGATCCTCGGCAGCTTCTCGCCCGACGACCCGGCCGCCAAGACCGACGCCACGGGCGCGATCCTCGGCGTGCCGCAGGTCGCGGCGGTCACGGCGCTCGTCGCGGGCGTGCTGACGATCGTCATGGGCCTGGTCGCCAACTTCCCGTTCGCGCTCGCCGCGGGCCTCGGCATCAACGCGCTCGTCGCCTACACGATCGCCCCGCAGATGAGCTGGGGCGCCGCGATGGGCCTCGTGGTCGTCAACGGCATCATCGTGCTGATCCTCGTCGTCACCGGCGTGCGCACGATCATCTTCAAGGCGGTGCCGGGCCCGCTGAAGGCGGCGATCGCCGTCGGCATCGGCCTGTTCATCTCGCTCATCGGCCTTGTCGACGCCGGGTTCGTCACGCCGGGCGACGGCACGCTGGTGCAGCTGGGCATCGACGGGTCGATCGCCTCGTGGCCGACGGCCGTGTTCGTCGTGACGCTGATCGTGATGGCGATCCTCGTCGCCCGCGGCGTCAAGGCGGGCATCCTCATCGGTGTCGTGATCGGCACGGTGCTGGCGATCGTGGTCGAGGCGGTCGCGGGTGCGGGCAGGCTCGGTGACGACAACCCCACCGGCTGGAACTACGGCTACCCGGCGCTGCCGGACAACGTGTTCGGCGTGCCCGACCTCTCGCTCCTGGGCAACGTCAACTTCGACGCCTGGGTGCAGGTGCCCGCGATCTCGGCGGCGCTGTTGGTGTTCAGCCTCGTGCTCACCGACTTCTTCGACACGATCGGCACCATGACCGGCCTCGGCAGGCAGGCGCGCCTCGAGCAGAAGGACGGCACCCTGCCGAACACGGGCAAGGGCCTGTTCGTCGACTCGCTCGGCGCGATCGCCGGTGGTGTCGGCTCGGCCAGTTCCAACACCGTCTACGTCGAGTCGGCTGCGGGTATCGCCGAAGGTGCGCGCACGGGTCTGGCGAACATGGTCACCGGTGGCCTGTTCCTCGTGGCCATGTTCTTCACGCCGCTGTACGAGATCGTGCCGATCGAGGCCGCCGCGCCAGCGTTGGTGATCGTCGGAGCGCTGATGATCCGCCAGGTCGCCGACATCGACTTCTCGGACCTGACGATGGCGCTGCCCGCGTTCCTGACGATGGTCGTCATGCCGTTCACGTACTCGATCACCAACGGCATCGGTGCGGGTTTCGTCAGCTACGTCGTGCTGGCGGCCGCGACCGGCAAGGCGCGCAAGGTGCACCCGCTGATGTGGGTGGTCGCGGTCGCGTTCGTGATCTACTTCGCGATCGGTCCCATCCAGGCGCTGCTGGGCTGAGCCGCCGCATCGGGCAGTGCTGCAGTGCTGCGGACCCGGCGCCTGCGGTGGTCAGCGGCCGCCCGGACGACGGGTTAACCGGTTCGGGTGTCGCGTTGCGCACCATCTGTGCTGGTCGCGCGGATCGTAAGCTAGACTAAGGAAGTGTCCGAGTCCGCGGAGGGCCTGACCGTGGCCGCTGCCAGCGGTGGCGACGAGGCCGAACAGCAGTCGTCACTGGCGAGCCGTCTGCGGCTCGCGGTCGTGCGGCTCAACCGCAGACTACGGGCGCAGCGGGTCGGCACCGATCTGTCGCTGACCCAGGTCGCCGCGCTGTCGACGCTGCACCAGCACGGCGCGATGACACCGGGCAAGCTCGCCGCGCACGAGGGTGTTCAGCCGCCCTCGATGACGCGGGTGATCGCCGCCCTCGAAGCGGTGGGGTACGTCGAACGCACGCCGCATCCCACCGACGGCAGGCAGGCGATCGTGACGATCACCGACGCGGGGCTGGCGTACGTGCACGAAAGCATCTCCGTGCGCGAGGCGTGGCTGGACCGGCGACTGCACGAACTGAGCGGCGAGGAGCGCGAGGTGCTCGACCGCGCCGCCACCATCATCCAACGAATGGCGGGCAACAGCTGAGGCCCGCCCGCTGAGGAGGCGACAACCCGGCGTGACGGTCACGGGGAGCGACGGCAGAACCTCATCGACGACTACCGCTGTACCGCGACCCCTCCTGTCACGATTCCCCGTACCGCGCTTGCGCCGGGGGTCCGCTCCCGGCATGTTCGCCTCCCTCGGCGTGCGCAACTACCGGCTGTTCTTCTCCGGTCAGATCGTGTCGAACATCGGCACCTGGATGCAGCGCACCGCCCAGGACTGGCTCGTGTTCACCCTCAGTGGCAACGACCCGGTGGCCCTCGGTGTGGCCGTGGCGCTGCAGTTCCTGCCCACGCTGCTGTTGTCGTTGTGGGCGGGTGTGCTGGCCGACCGCATCGACAAGCGCAAACTGCTGATCGCCATCCAGTCGGGCACGCTCGTGCAGGCCGCCGTGCTGGGCGGGCTCACGATCACCGGCGCGGCCGAGCTGTGGCACGTGTACCTGCTGTGTTTCGTCCTCGGGACGTTGTCGGCGCTCGAGGTGCCCACGCGGCAGTCGTTCGTGGCCGAGATGGTCGGCAAGGACCAGGTCGCCAACGCCGTCGCGCTCAACTCGTCGATCTTCAACCTGGCTCGGATCGCGGGCCCCGCCATCGCCGGGCTGGCGATCGTCGCGGTCGGCGAGGGGTGGCTGTTCATCGGCAACGCCGTGTCGACGCTGGCGGTACTCGCGGGCCTGGCGGCGATGCGGCCGGGTGAGCTCTACCGCGACCGGACGGTCGACCGGGCCAAGGGGCAGCTGCGCGAGGGCCTGCGGTACGTGCGCGGCAGGCCCGATCTGGTGGCGATCATGCTGCTCATGCTGTTCGTGAGCACGTTCGGCATCACGTTCTTCACCTCGCTCGCGGTCGTCGCGGGCAACGTGTTCGGCACCGACGCCGACGGCTACGGGCTGCTCTCGACGCTGTTGGCCGTCGGGACGTTCACCGGGGCGCTGCTGTCGGCGCGGCGGGGCAGTAGGGGCAAGCCGACGATGCGGTTGCTGCTCGGCGCGTCGATGGCGCTGGGCGTGCTGGAGTTCGCGACGGCGTTCATGCCCACCTATCTGGCGTTCGGGCTGGCGCTCGTGCCGCTCGGGCTGGCGACGATCACGTTCCTCAACACCGCCAACACCCTGGTGCAGACGTCGGTGAGTCCGCAGATGCGCGGCCGCGTGATGGGCCTGTACGTGCTGATGGTGATGGGTGGCAATCCGGTGGGCGGGTTGATGACCGGGTGGATGGCCGAGACGTTCGGCGGCCGCTCGCCGTTCTACATCGGCGGTGCCGTCGCGATGATCGCCACGGTGATCTGTGTGCTCGCACTGCGATCGGCGAGCGCGCGGCGCGCCGCGGCGGGCGCCTCCGCAGCGGACGAGGAGGCCGAGATGGGTGGGTCCGCCGAACACGTGGAGGCGGGGTCGGCGCCGAAGAACTGAAGCGGTGGGGCGGCCGAGCAGGGTTCGAAAACGCGTCGAACCGACCCCTTGCGTGCCGAGTTGAGGTTAGGCTAACCTCAGACACGTCGCTTCGTGGTGGGAGCGGCAGTCAGTTCGGGAACGGACGAGGCCCTGGCCGCGGGAACCGGCCAGGGCCTCGTTCCTGTACGGGGCAGTCTACGTCGCCCGGGCCGCCGAACTCAGTGGTCGTGCGGAACATCCGAACGTGTCGGTGGTCACCGCTACGGTCTGCGGTGTGCCAGCTCCTGGATCTCCCGAAGCCGATCGCCTGTCCGACGTCGCCGTGATCGCGGCGCCGAGCAATCTGGGCTTGCGCCCGCCGGGGCCCGGGCGCGTACCCGGCTGTGCGAAGGCGCCGGAGGCATTGCGCAGGGCGGCGGGACTACCGGCCGTCGACAGTCCTGCCGCCGGCGGTCTGGACCTCGGCGAGTTGACCCGGCTGCTGGCGGCACTCGTGCCCGGTGCCGTCGGGGTGCAGGTCACGGTCTTCGACCCCGACCTCGATCCCGACGGCCGATACGCACGGCTGCTCGCCGGCATCCTCGAGGCGGCTCTGGTCCCGGCATGACACGGGCCCGCGCATGACGAAGGCCCCGCACCGGAGCGGATCCGGTGCGGGGCCCACGCGAAGCTTCTCGAGCTGACCTCAGGCGAACCTCAGGGCAGGAGCAGGCCGTTGCGGCCGGCCTTGGCGTCCTCGAAGCGCTTGCCGATCTCGGCCCAGTCGAACACGTTCCACAGGGCGTTGATGTAGTCCGGCTTGACGTTCTTGTACTGCAGGTAGAAGGCGTGCTCCCACACGTCGACCAGCAGGATCGGCACGGTCGGCAGGATCAGGTTGTTGTGGTGGTCGCGCAGCTGCTGGGTGATCAGCGTCTTGCCGATCGGGTCCCACGACAGCGCGCCCCAGCCGTTGCCCTGGATGGTGGTGCAGACCGCGGTGAACTGTGCCTTGAACTTGTCGAACGAGCCGAAGGCGTCGTCGATCGCGGCGGCCAGCTCGCCGGTCGGCTTGTCGCCGCCGTTCGGGGACAGGATCTTCCACCACACGACGTGGTTGGCGTGCCCGGCCAGGTTGAAGGCCAGGGTGGTCTCGAGACCGACGATGGAGCCGAAGTCATCGGCCTCGCGAGCGGCGGCGAGCTTCTCCAACGTCTGGTTCGCACCGTTGACGTAGGTCTGGTGGTGCTTGCTGTGGTGCAGCTCGTTGATCTCGCCCGAGATGTGCGGCTCGAGTGCGCCGTAGTCGTAGTCGAGGTCGGGAAGCTCGTACGTGGGCATGAGCCCTCCTTCGTCGTTGAGGTCGCTTGCGCTGTTCGTCTCGTGTGCCAACCTAGTCGCCGTCCTGGCGTTCTGCTAACCGGGTCGACCCGAGTTGACCTTGCTCCTTCGACCTAAGTGGAGGTCAACGACGTGTCGCGCGGGTCACGTCGTCGATCTTGTGCACGAAGCGGCTCGGGCCGCTGCGATCAGGCCGCGCGGTGGGTGTCGATGGCGTCGGCGAGATCGTCGAGGACGGCGATGTTGAGTTCGAACGCCGCCACCGTCTCGGCCATGATCCGGGAGCGTTCGGCCTCGTCCCACGGTGCCTCGTCGAGCAGCGCGCGATACCGGGTGCGGAACGCCGAGGGGCTGCCGAGTGAGCCGAAGTCGTAGAAGCGCGTGCCGGGGCCCGCGATGCCGTACTCGCGTTCGAGCAGCTTGCCGATGACCTGGCCGCCAGCCAGATCTCCGAGGTAGCGCGTGTAGTGGTGCGCGACGAATCCGCCCGCCCAGGTGAACGCGACCTCGCGCATGCGCTCGACGTACGCGCGCGTGGCGGGCGTCGGTTCGATGCGTTCCCGCCAGCCCGGCCCTGCCAGCCGGTCGAGATCGGTGACCAGTGCCGACGTGCGGTGCAGTTCCGGGATCACGAACGGTGCGCCGACGGGGTCGCCGGTCATCGCCTCCGCCGCCTCCTCCAGCGTCGCGTAGACGAAGTAGTACTGCTCGGCCAGCGCCGTGTAGCCGGCGAGTGTGAGGTGTCCGTCGAGCAGCGCGCTCATGTAGCTCGACCGGTGGGCGCGATCGTGCACCTCGCGGGTCGATTCGCGCAGGCGCCGGGAGAACGGTTCGGTGGGCTGTGCCGCGTTCGGTGCCGTCGGGGGTCCCGTGGTTCCTCCGGTCATGACGCCTCCCTGGGTCCGGCCGCTGGAACGCGGCGGCACACGTTCTGACGCGCTGTCAGAAACGACCCTAGTGGTGGCGAGCGGCCGCCCGCGAGTCCTCGGCGGGAATTACTCCGACCGCGCGCAGGACGAACGCCACGGCCAGGTCGATCGCCCGCGGCAGTTCCTCGGGAGGGACGTCGACGACCTGTCTGGCGCCGAGCGCGGCCGTCACCATCGGGGCGAGCACCGCCGGATCCTGCTCCGGCCAGCTGCCGCGGCGCATGCCCTCGCGCAGGATGGCGTCGAGCGTTTCGCCGATCGGATCGGCGTGGGCGGCGATGCGCCGGTACGCCGACGGGGCCAACGTCCGAGCCAACGTCGTGCCGGGCGGAATGTGGTACTCGGCCAGTGTCGTCAGCTGCAGCCGGGCGAACGCGGCCAGCTTGTCGGCCGGATCGTCCACGGCGTCGACGGCCTCGGTGAGGCGGGCGACGTAGCGGGCGGCCTCGTCCTCGACGAACGCGACCAGCAGGTGCTCCCGGTCGGGGAAGTGGTTGTACATCGCGGTGCGGCCGACTCCGGCCTCGGCGGCGACGCCCGCCAGCGTGATCGCCTCGAAGCCGCGCTCGTAGAGCTGGTTGCGCAGGGCATCGAAGACCCTGGCGCGTACCTGCTCGCGGTGCTCGCCGAGCGAGTTGCCGATGATCTTGGGCATCGGGAGGCCTTCCGTTCGAGCTCGGGTGCCTGCCCTCGTCAGCCTACCGGCCAGTCGTGCACGGGCTCGCCCGCGCGCGTGAGGTCGAGGTAGGTACCGAGCATCGCCGCCAGCGCCGAGTCCCGGTCGAGGCCGCGTCGTTCGGCGGCCTCGACGGCGCTGCGCTGCCACGTACTCCCGTTGCGTTTGGTGACGCACCGGCGTTCGATCACCCCGAGGTAGCGGTCGGCCACCGTCGCCGACACCCCGGAGCTGCGCAGGCCCTCGTGAGCCAGCGGCAACAGCACGCGCAACACCAACTCGTCCGGTGGCACCGTGCCGATCCCCGGCCAGTAGAACTGCGCGTCGAACCCGTGCCGCGCCCCCGCGTGCAGATTCTGCTCGGCGGCCTGGAACGACATCCGTGTCCACACGGGACGCTCCTCCTCCGCCAGTGCACGCTGCGCCCCGTAGAAGAAGGCCGCGTTGGCCATCATGTCCAGCACGGTCGGGCCGGCGGGCAGCACGCGGTTCTCGACGCGCAGATGAGGTGTTCCGTCGACGACGTCGTACACCGGGCGGTTCCACCGCCACACCGTGCCGTTGTGCAGCCGCAGCTCGGTCAGCTTCGGTGCCCTGCCGTCGTCGAGGGCGTCCATCGGATCCTCGTCGTCGGTCTCGGGCAGCAATCCGGGGAAATAGCGGACGTTCTCCTCGAACAGGTCGAAGATGGACGTGATCCACCGTTCGCCGAACCACACCCTCGGCCGCACGCCCTGGTTCTTCAGTTCCTCGGGGCGGGTGTCGGTGGCCTGCAGGAACAGCGGGATCCGCGTCTCGGCCCACAGCGCCTTTCCGAGCAGGAACGGCGAGTTCGCGCCGACCGCGACCTGCGGGCCGGCCAGACACTGCGCTGCGTTCCAGTGCGCCGCGAAGTCGTCCGGCGCCACCTGCAGATGCAGCTGTACCGACGTGCACGCGGCCTCGGGCAGGATCGAATCGGCGTAGGTGTGCAGCCCCTCGAGTTCTCCGTCCCGCGGCGAGCGGCCCTCCAGCGACAGCAACGGACATTCCCCGCGGGTCGCCAGAATCCGGTCGTTGAGCAACGCGTAGCGCGGATTGTTGGTGATCCACTTCTGGTCGAAGTGCTCGGCGCCGATGGTGGGCAGGATCCCGATCACCGCGACGTGCGCGCCCGCCTCGCTCGCGGTGGTGTCCGCGCGGCCGAGGTGGGCGTGCAGATCGTCCTCGAGTTTCAGCGCCGACTCGCCATCGAGCGGCCGTGGCGGCACGTTCAGCTCGATGTTGTGCTGCGACAGCTCGGTGGTGAACAGTTCGTCGTCCATCGAGGAGAGCACCGCGGCGTTCGACATCGAGGGGCGCATGGTGCTGTCGACGAGGTTCAGTTCCACCTCGAGTCCGATGTGCTTGCGCGGGAACGTGAACCGCTCCTCGGCGAGCATCCTCGCGAACGTGTCGAGGCAGCGCTGCATCTTCTGCCGGTACTGCCCGCGATCGTGTGGGGGACGGCTTCTCGGCGAGACGTCCTTACCCATCGGTGCTTCCTCCCGAGATCCCGCCACGCTCTCTGCCGCGCGCGTTTTCCGTGGCAGAAGGCGACGTTGGCACACCGCGTCGACGCCGGGCCAGCGGCCAAACCGGTGCTCTGGCCCGGTTTTCGCCTCACACTCCGCGAGGCACCGTCGTTCGCACGAAGGGGCTACCCGGCGTTCGGAGCACCGATACCGGGGCAACGGGTGGAATGGGACACTCTGCGGGTGGCCGGGCCAGCACAGTTGATCTACACCGAGGACGTCTCCGACCCGCGGCTCGACGATTTCCGCGACCTGACGACCGCCGACCGCAGGCCGGACCGGCCCGGTGGCCGCGGTCTTGTCATCGCCGAGGGCACGGTCGTCGTGCGCAGACTCGTCGAATCGCCCTATCCGGTGCGGGCGCTGCTCGGCGTGCAGCGGCGCATCGACGAACTCTCCGATGCACTCTCCGGTCTCGACGTGCCCGCCTACGTCACGTCGGCGGACGTCATGGCCGAGGTCGTCGGGTTCCACCTCAACCGTGGTGTCCTCGCCACCGCGGACCGGGCGCCGCGGCCGTCGGTGGCCGAACTCGTCGAAGGGGCGCGCGTGCTCGCGGTGCTCGAGGGGGTCGGCGATCACGAGAACCTCGGCGCCTTGTTCCGCAACGCCGCGGCCCTGGGCATCGACGGCGTGCTGCTGGGGCCGGGCTGTTCGGACCCGCTGTACCGGCGCAGCGTGCGGGTGTCGATGGGGCACGTGCTGCGGGTGCCGTTCGCGGTGGCGTCCACCCCGGACGAATGGCAGGCGGCCCTGGCCACGTTGCGGACGTCCGGGTTCCTGCTCGCCGCGCTCACCCCGCGTCCCGACGCGGTTCCGCTGTGGGCGGCCGCGGGATCGGGCAAGGTGGCGTTGATGCTCGGTTCGGAGGGACACGGACTGTCGGAGGCGGCGCTCGAGGCCGCCGACGTCGCGGTGTCGATCCCGATGGCCGACGGTGTCGACTCGCTCAACGTCGCGACGACCGGTGCCGTGGCGTTCTACGAGCTGACGGTCCGCAGGGAAGGTGCTGGAGACCATGCGGGGAGCTGAGCTGGCGCTCGATGTCAGGGGCGATCGCGCCGTGCTCACCGGTGCCAACGGGCGGGAGGCCGATCCGCAGGCGATGGCACTCGGCGACGAGCTCACCGACGCGCTGCACGAGTGGGCGCGGGTGTCGGCCGTCGTCAACGCCTCGTCGGGCCGCACTCCCGACCGGGAGACGGGAGACGTCGAGGATCCCGGCGGCGGGGAGGGCCCGGGCGGCTCGGGAGGCGGTGCGGGTGTGGACGGCGCCGCGGTCGTGGCGCGCAGGGGACGGCAGTTGGCCGGACGCGTCGCCGAGACCCTGGGCGTCGCGGTCAGCTTCCACGACCCGGTCGAAGGCCGCACCTTCGTGCTGACCCCGCCTGCCGGTCACGGGCACCCCGAGGACGACTCGCACGCCGCCGCGACCGGGCCGGCGTGGGACCAGCCGCACCACGCGCCACCACGACGGCACGCCGGCCCCGCCTACTGGCGGGCGCGGGCAGCCAGGGAACCGGGGCCCACGCCGTGGGGAACCGGTCTGCTGGCCGCGGGGTTCTTCGCCGCCGTGATGATCGTGGCGATGCTGGCGTTGGCCGGCGCGCTGGCCTCGGCCACCCACGGGCTCGTGGCCGTCGCGGCCTGTCTCGTGGTGACCGCCGGGTTGGCCCCTTCGCTGTGGCTCGGCAGGCACGTACCCGTGGTCCGCTGGATCGTCGGCGGCACCGCGGCGGGCATCGCACTCTCGTGGATCGGCGTCCTCGTGATCGCACTCTGAGGCCCCGATTCCGACTCGGTTGCGCTACCGGTTGCGACTCGGTTGCGCCACCGACACCCGAAAGCTATGACGCCGAGCACATGTACCCCTTGTGAGAACGGACATACACACCAGGCCGGACGTCGATTCGGCCCAGGTCAGCGGGCCTACCGGGGAGTCGGAGGGGTCTCACGGGTCGGTAACGACCAGGTCGGAGCCTTGCCGAGGGACTGGCGACCGAGTATTGAGTCGGTCGGCGGCAGCGTCCGTTCGGGGGACCGGTACTTTACGCCCCATGGCTTCGTCTAACGCTCACGACGTGTCCAACGTCGTCGTCACCGGTGGTAGCGGCTTCATCGGGCGCGCGGTCGTCGCGAAGTTCCGGGAGCGCGGCGCCCAGGTCACCGTCATCGACAGGGAACCGTCGCCGTACCCGGACGACGAAGGCGTCATCCATGTCCAGGGTGACCTGAAGGACGCCGCCGTGCGCGAACAGGCGATCAAGCCCGGCGTCGACGGCATCATCCACCTCGCCGCGATCACCTCGGTGCTGAAGTCGGTCGAGATGCCCGCCGAGACCTACACCGAGAACGTGAACATCACCCACGAGCTGCTCGAGCTGGCTCGGATCCACGAGGTGCCGCGGTTCATCCTCGCCTCGACGAACGCCGTGGTCGGTGACGTCGGTACGGCCACGATCACCCCGGACCTGCCGCTGGCTCCGCTCACGCCCTACGGCGCGACGAAGGCCGCCTGCGAGATGCTGATGTCCGGGTACGCGGGCGCCTACGGCGTCAAGACCACGGCGCTGCGCTTCACCAACGTCTACGGGCCCGGCATGTCGCACAAGGACAGCTTCATCCCGCGGCTCATGCGCGCCGCGCTCGCGGGTGAGGGCGTCAAGGTCTACGGCGACGGCCAGCAGAAGCGTGACCTGGTCTTCCTCGACGACATCGTCACCGGCATCACGTGCGCATGGGACACGCAGTACGTCGGCCGCGCGATCCTCGGCGGCGGCAAGTCGGTGTCGGTGCTGGACATGATCGAGGGCGTGCGTGCCGTGACCGGCGCCGAGATCCCCGTCGAGCACGTGCCCGCGCCGGGCGGTGAGATGCCCGCGGTGATCGTCGACATCTCCGGCAGCGCGGAGACCATCGGCTACAAGCCGTCCTTCGACCTCAAGGGTGGGCTGGCCGCGACCTGGGAATACTTCCAGAAGGCCGCTGCGGCCGCGGGCTGAACCGCCGAAGGCCCGGCTCGACCGAGAAGAAAGTGCACGGAGTGTCCTCCTTTCTCCGCCGTCACTGGCTCATGGTGCTGCTGCTGGCCGGAGGCATCGCCCTGCGGATCGTGGCGTGGCTGGCCTACCAGCCCGCGCTGCTGTACATCGACACGTTCCGCTACCTGGGCAACCTCACCGAGCTGCGTCCCACGGACCTGAACCCGCTCGGCTACACGCTGTTCCTGAAGGGACTGCTGGCCTTCGGCGGGTTCGCCTGGGTGCAGGCGGTGCAGCACCTCATCGGGGTGCTGATGGCGCTCGCGCTGTACCGCCTGGCACTGCGGTACACCGACCGTGGCTGGCTGGCCGCGCTGGCCGCCGCGCCGGTGCTGCTCGACGCCTACCAGCTCCAGATCGAAGCGACGCTGATGTCGGAGATCCCGTTCCAGGCGCTGCTGGTCGGGATGGTGTGGGCGCTGCTGTCCCGCGGGGAGGCGACGTGGCAGCGGTCGGCGCTGGCCGGCGCGCTGCTGGCGGCGGCGGTCCTGACGCGCACGATCGGAATGGCCATCGCGGTGCCGTTCGTGCTGTTCCTGTTGCTGGCCTACGGCGGCTGGAAGCTGTGGACCACCCGGCAGGGCAGGCGCCGCGTGCTCGGCAGGACGCTCGCGGGCGTGGCCGGGCTGGCGCTGGTGCTGTTCGGCTACATGTCGTACTACTACACACAGGCCGGTCAGTTCGGCCTGACCGGCGCGTCGAACAACGTGCTGTACGGGCGCATGGCCACCATCGCCGAATGCGACAAGCTGCCCGACGACCAGGGCCTGCGCATCATGTGCCCGGACGAACCACTCGGCGAGCGCAAGTCGGTCGACTTCTACACGCACTTCCAGTACGGCTCGGCCGACTGGCCCGAGGAGCCGTTGCCCGACGACCGGGACAAGGCGACGTTGGCCAGGCAGTTCGCCTACCGGGTGATGCTCAACCAGCCGCTCGACGTCGCGGGCGCCGTGCTCTACGACTTCGGCAAGAACTTCTCGCCGTTCAAGGAGACGTTCTACAACGACGTCCCCGTCGAGCGGTGGCAGTTCCAGACGCACTATCCGTACCACGATGTGGGGACCGAGACCCCCCAGACGTACCACGCGTGGACGCTGGCCTACGACGACCAGCTGCCCCACGCCGACCGCGACCTGGCCACATTTCTGCGGTCCTACCAGCTGAACGGTGGGTACACATGGGGGCCGCTGCTGGCCGCCTACGCCCTGTTCGGCATTCTGGGTGCGGTCGGTGTAGGAAAGGCACGCAGATCACCGCTCAGGTCGGGCGCTTTCCTGGCGACCGGCAGTGCTCTCATCATCCTGGCAGGTTCCGCCGCGTTCGAGTTCTCCTGGAGGTATCAGTTGCCTGCGCTCGTCCTGCTGCCGATCGGCGGCGTGTTGGGTCTGGCCGCGATGTTCGGAATGGGAAAGAAGCCCGCGAAGGGCGGACGTCGTCCGAAGATGGACGACTATCCCGACGACGTCGACACCGCGGCGGTCTCCGAGTTCCGCAGTCGCTACGGTGACGCGCCGTTGAGCCCCCTGGTCGTGGTCATCGCGGCCTACAACGAGGCCAAGGGCATCACCCCGGTGCTGCAGAACATGCCCACCCACTGCGGGGACATCCCGGTGTCCACCCTCGTCGTCGTGGACGGCGCCACCGACGGCACGGCCGAGGTGGCCCGCGCGGCGGGCGCCTACGTGTGCGAGGCGCCGAAGAACCGTGGACAGGGCGGTGCGCTGCGGCTCGGCTATCACCTGGCCGCCGAGTGCGGCGCCGACTGGGTGGTGACCACCGACGCCGACGGTCAGTACGACAACAACGAGCTGCCGATGCTCATGAAGCCGCTGCTCGACGGCACCGCCGACTTCGTGACCGGCTCGCGCAGGCTGGGCTCGGGCAAGTACGACAGCAGCGTCCGGTGGCTCGGGGTGCGGGTGTTCGCCTGGCTGGCCTCGATCCTCACGATGCAGAAGATCACCGACACCTCGTTCGGCTTCCGCGCCATGCCCGCCGACCTCGCCTCGTCGGTGACCCTGCGCGAGCCGCAGTACCAGGCCTCCGAGCTGCTGCTCGGTGTCATGGCCAAGGGTGCGCGAGTGCTCGAGGTGCCGATGACGATGGAGCTGCGCAACAACGGCGCCAGCAAGAAGGGCGGCAGCATCAAGTACGGCGCGAACTACTCGCGCGTGATGCTGGGTACGTGGCTGCGCGAGTACGTCTTCCGCGGCGGCAAGCGCAAGCCGTACGTGCGCAGGAGCGAGACGTCGGCGGCGGACGAGCGCAAGCTGGCCTGAGCGCCTCGCTGACGCGACGAGAGCCTGCAGGCGGCCCTCCGCCCCGTGAAGGGGTGGAGGGCCGCTCTCGTTTTTGTGAGCCATTTTCGGATCGAGTCCACATTGTGCCGGTTTGCGGGAATTCCGCCGAGAGTATTGACGCGGTATCCGAATTGCGTGGACCGTCCGCCCGTGTTAGTCGGGTGTGGATTGTCCACATTCTTCCGTGTGGCGCCGGCGTGAAAAGTGGCGAAGTCGATCTTTCTCCGGCGGAGGACGAGTGTTGCGGGTTCTGCGGTGCACCTGGAAAAGGTCACCATTTCCGCCGGCCGAATAAGGACATATCGGGTGCCGTCGGTAGGCCCTCGTACGGCGCGCGGTAGCCGAGGGGGTAGGCCGGTCTCCCGGTGAGGTGGGCACTGACCAGCGCATACGGCTCGCGAGCGACCTCGGAAGGTGGCCGGAACGCCCCCACGTAGACGTCGTCGGTGGGGCGCATACGAAGAGGGTCCGTCCACCGCGGTGGTGGACGGCCCTCTTCGAAGCCGTGGCCCGCGCCCGTGCGGGCGCGTCGGCGCAGGTTACGCGGCCGCCGAGGCCTGCGGCTGCGCCGCGCGCTCGGCGATCTTCTGCATGTTGGACCCGCTGTAGACGAAGCGGTCCAGCAGCAGGAACTTGATCAGGAACACCAGCGCGTAGCTGCTCAGGAAGGCCACGTCGAGCACGATGACGCGCACGAAGCCCTCGATGCGCAGCGGCTCGGTGATCCAGCCGGCCACGGTCGTCAACGTCATCGACGCGAGACCGCCGAGTGCGATCACGCTCAGGTACGGCAGGAGCTCCCGCTTGAAGTCGGGCTTGCCCTTGCGGTTCCACGCCCAGCGACGTGCGACGAAGTAGTTGGGGATAGCCCCCGCCACGAACGCTGCGGCGCTCGCGACCGTTGGGTTAACGTCCATCGTGAGGAGCACGATCAACGTCACCTGGCTCATACCGGTGGCCAGGCCCGAGCTCATCAGCGCGCGGACCATGCGAGCGAAGAACGTCGGCTGGTCCGGACGGTTGTCCGGGTCATCAGCCGATTCCTGCTGGTCGGCGGCGTTTTGCCCTGCGGAAACGGTCGTCACATCTACCATTGTGCCAACCGCCTTTCTCGTTCGTGCGGCGACATCCCTATTCTTTGCACGGGGTTGAGATCGACCCGTTACTAAGACAAGGTGAACCGGCTAGTTCGGGCGCAGAGCCGGGCCGCGTGGCTCAGGCGATCAGGAGGAACGAAACACATGCGAGTACTGGTTCTTGGCGGCGACGGCTTCTGCGGATGGCCGACCTCCCTGCACCTGTCCGCGCAGGGGCACGAGGTCGCCATCGTCGACAACCTCTCGCGGCGCAAGATCGACATCGAGCTCGAGGCCGAGTCGTTGACGCCGATCCGGCCGATGGGCGAGCGGCTGCGGGCGTGGAAGGAAGCCACGGGCAAGGACATCGCCTTCCACAACCTCGACGTGTCGCAGAACTACCAGCGGCTGCTGGACCTGCTCCTGGAGTTCCGGCCCGACGCGATCGTGCACTTCGCCGAGCAGCGTGCCGCGCCGTACTCGATGAAGAGCAGCTGGCACAAGCGCTACACGGTGGACAACAACCTGGGCGCGACCAACAACGTGCTGGCGGCGGTCGTCGAGAGTGGCCTGGACATCCACATCGCGCACCTCGGCACGATGGGCGTGTACGGCTACGGCACGGCGGGCATGAAGATCCCGGAGGGCTACCTCAAGGTCAAGGTCGAGGTCGGCGACGGCGAGCTGGTCGACCAGGAGATCCTGTACCCGGCCAACCCGGGCAGCATCTACCACATGACGAAGACGCAGGACCAGCTGCTCTTCTACTTCTACAACAAGAACGACAAGCTCCGGGTCACCGACCTGCACCAGGGCATCGTCTGGGGCACGCAGACCAAGGACACCCAGCTCGACGAGCGCCTCATCAACCGGTTCGACTACGACGGTGACTACGGCACCGTGCTGAACCGCTTCCTGATGCAGGCCGGTGTCGACTACCCGCTGACCGTCCACGGCACGGGCGGCCAGACGCGTGCGTTCATCCACATCCAGGACACGGTCAAGTGCATCGAGCTGGCCATCACCAACCCGCCCGCCAAGGGTGACCGGGTGCAGATCCTGAACCAGATGACGGAGACGCACCGGGTTCGCGACCTCGCTCAGATGATCGCCGACAAGACCGGCGCGAAGATCGAGAACGTCGAGAACCCGCGCAACGAGGCCGACGAGAACGAGCTGCACGTGGCCAACGACCGGTTCCTGCACCTCGGACTCAACCCGATCACCCTCGACGAGGGCCTGATGGCCGAGGTCACGGAGATCACGAAGAAGTACGCCGACCGCTGCGACACGGCGAAGATCCCGTGCGTGTCGACGTGGACGTCGGACAAGTCGGACAAGGTCGGTACCCCGTCCAACGTGTGACGGTCCGGTACTGACGACGAGTGGGCGGCTCCCGATGGGGGCCGCCCACTCCTCGTTTCGGTGGCTGCGCCCGACGGTGGGGCTGTGCTTCTCGGTGGCTGCGCCCGACGCGTGGGGCCGTGGTCAGCCGCGTTGGCTGCGCACGCCGAGCAGGACGTCCTCCCACGCCGGCACTGGTGTGTGGCCCTTGCGCTTCTTCTGGCCGGGCTGCGCGCGGTTCGGGGCGTGGCCCGCGGCCTGCTGCCCCGGTTCGCCGTGCTCCCGGTGGTCCCGGCGGTCACCGTGGTCACCGTGGTCACCGTGCTCGACGGTCTCCGGGGCCCCGGCGGCGTCCATCTCGGGTTCGTCGGCTGGCAGCGGCGCCTCGATGACGTTGCTGGCCGTGTCGTCGTGTTCGTCGGGCTCGTCGAACTCCGGGCAGTCGAACAGCACCGGTTCCTGCTCGTCGGCCGTGCCGCCGGCGGATTCGGCGGTGCGGGCGGCACGCTCACCGAGATCGGTGACGGCGCGCGGCGTGCGGAACGACGTCGGGTCGAGCAGTGACGCCGCCAGGTCGTCCAGGGCCGTCACCGTGCCACCGTGGGCGCCGGGGGTGAAGGTCCAGTGGGCGCGGTTGGACGAGCGGCCCGCCGACCAGCGCAGGCAGACGACCCACTTCGCGTCGTCACCGCGCCAGGCATCCCATTCGGCCTGGGAGAAGTCGTGGCCGCGCACGCCGAACGCGTACGCGACGACCTCGGCGAGGGTCTGCACGTCGGGGCCGTCCTCTCGCACCGGGTGCGCGTGCTGGGCGAGTTCGGCGTGTCGCGAGCGTTCGAGGAGCACGGGGTAGGCGAACCGTTCGACGCGTTCGGCGGGCACCCCGGAGGCTGCCGCGACCTGTTCGACCGATTCGCCCGCGCGGATCCGGGCCTGGATTTCGCGTGGTCGCATCTGGGCCTCCAGCTCGATCTCGATCTGGCCGAGACGGGTGATGTCTCCGCGGGCGGCCGCGCGCAGGCGTTCGTCCGCGGGCAGGAGGAAGCGCTCGCGGCGCTCGGGGTCCTCGCACACGATGGACTCCCCGTCCTCGTGTAGCCCGACCACCCGTAGCGTTCGCATTCCCGCCTCCCATGCGCGTTCACGTTGCTCGTCGTTCACGTTAGGGCGGCGCGTCGCCTTGACGTGGCAGGCGCGCCGAGTCGTGCGTACATCACGTCGGGCGACATCGAGTGGCCACGGACCCGGCGGCACGAACTTGACAAACCCGACTTTCCCCCGATCGGATGACACTGGATCAGACCAGTGGCCGCCGGCGCGTGTACAGGCGGTGGTGGGGAAGGGACAGGGACGAACACGATGAGCCGCAACGAGCTCAGCAGGCGGCGGTTCTTCAAGGGTGCAGGCGTCGCGGGCACCGTCGCGGCGGTGCCGTTGGTCAGCGGATACGTCGGGTACCGCATTCCACAGACGCGACCCGAACCGGAGGTGCTGCCGCCGCCGAAGGCCGAGGACGTCCACACCTTCTACTCCCGGCCCGATCTGCGTCCGCCGCGCCTCGACCTGGCCGACGCGGACCCGGACACCGCGCCGCCCGCGAGTCCGCGGCATCTGTTCCTCGGCGTCAAGGAGTACCAGGGCGACGGTGCCGGCCAGGTCGGCCTGCTCATCGCGAACCGCAGGGGACAGCCCGTGTGGTTCCTCCCGCGCGAGGGCGAGCAGGAGATGCCGATGGACTTCCGCACCCAGACCTACCGCGGGCAACGGGTCCTGACCACGTGGGAGGGCGTGGCACCGAGCGGATACGGCCTCGGCAAGTGCGTGATCTACAGCGCGTCCTACGAGCGCATCGCGGAGGTGAACACGGGCAACGGCGTGGCGGACGCGGACCTGCACGAGTTCCTCATCACCGACGACGACACCGCGCTGATCATGGCCTACAACCCGGTGCGCACCGACCTGAGCGCGATCGGCGGTCCGCGCGACGGCTGGGTGCTGGACGGGGTGATCCAGGAGGTCGACGTCGAGACCGGTGAGGTGCTGTTCGACTGGCGCAGCCTCGACCACGTCGACGTCGCCGAGACCAGGAAGGAGCTGGGCGAGACGGGAACGAGGGATGTGCCGTTCGACTACTTCCACCCCAACTCCATCGAGGTCGACGACGACGGCGACCTGCTCGTCTCGGCACGCAACACCTGGGCGGTCTACAAGATCTCCCGCAGCACCGGGGACGTCACGTGGCGGCTCGGCGGCACGAAATCGGACTTCGCGCTGGGCGACGGCGTCGAGTTCTTCTGGCAGCACGACGCGCGCAGACAGCCGGACGGCACGGTGTCGCTGTTCGACAACGCCGCGGCCCCACCTCAGGCACAGCGTTCGCGCGGCATGGTCCTCGAACTCGACACCGATGCGATGCGGGCCGAGCTCGTCGCCGAGTACGTGCACCCGGCGGGCCTGCTGTCGGACAACCAGGGCAGCATGCAGGTCCTCGACGACGGCCGCGTGCTCATCGGGTGGGGCAGTCAGCCGTTCACCTCGGAGTTCGACGCCGACGGCGAATGGATCACGGACTGGCGCACGCCCGAGGCGGTGCAGAGCTACCGCGCCTACCTCGACGACTGGGTCGGCAGGCCCGACGAGCGGCCCGCCCTCGCCGTGCGGCCCAACAGCGCGCGTGGCGTGCTGGCCTACGCCAGCTGGAACGGGGCCACCGAGGTCAAGCGCTGGCGCGTGCTGGCGGGCCAGCGCGCCAACGATCTGTCCGAGGTGGTCACGGTGCCGCGCGGCGGATTCGAGACCGCCATCTCGTGCGATGCGAAGGGTCCGTTCTTCGCTGTCGCCGGACTCGACCGGGACGGCAACGAACTGGGCAGGTCCGAGCCGATCCGCGGCCGCTGAGCGGAGACAGAAAGTGCCCCCGAGGGCCCTTTGGTTGCGTTCAGTGCAACCAAGGGGCCCTCGGGGGCATGTGGCCGGTGCGGCTTACTTGCCGATCCGCTCGACGACGTACTCGATGCACGCCGTCAACGCGGTGATGTCGTCCGGCTCGATGGCGGGGAACATGCCCACCCGCAGCTGGTTGCGGCCCAGCTTGCGGTACGGCTCGGTGTCGACGATGCCGTTGGCACGCAGCGCCTTGGCCACGGCGGAGGCGTCGATGGAGTCATCGAAGTCGATCGTGCCGACAACCTGCGAACGCAACGCCGGGTCGGTGACGAACGGCGTGGTGTAGGAGGTCTTCTCGGCCCACTCGTACAGGCGGCTCGAGGAGTCCTTCGTGCGCGCCGTCGTCCAGTCGAGACCGCCCGCGGAGTTCATCCAGTCGATCTGGTCGGCGAGCATCAGCAGCGTCGCCACGGCCGGAGTGTTGTACGTCTGGTCCTTGCGCGAGTTGTCGAGCGCGGTCGGCAGCGACAGGAACTCGGGGACCCAGCGGTCACCGCCGCCGAGCTCCTCGACGCGCTGCACGGCCTTGGGCGACATGAGCGCGATCCACAGGCCGCCGTCGGAGGCGAACGACTTCTGCGGGGCGAAGTAGTAGACGTCGAAGTCCTCGGCCTTCACCGGCAGGCCGCCCGCGCCGGACGTGGCGTCGATGGCCACGAGCGCGTCGTCGCTGCCCGCCGGGCGCCGCACGGGCACGGCGACACCGGTGGACGTCTCGTTGTGCGCCCAGCCGACCAGGTCGCAGCCGGACTGGTAGGCGATCTCGGGGGCGCTGCCGGGCTCGCCCTCGACGATGACGGACTTGTCCAGGAACGGAGCCTTGTCGGTGACCTTCGCGAACTTGGACGAGAACTCGCCGTAAGTGAAGTGCTGTGCCCGCTCACGGACCAGGCCGAACGCGGCCGCGTCCCAGAACGCCGTCGTGCCACCGTTGCCGAGCACGACCTCGTAGCCGTCCGGCAGGGAGAACAGGTCGGACAGCCCGGAGCGCACACGGCCCACGAGGGACTTCACCGGCTTCTGGCGGTGCGACGTGCCCAGCACGTTCGCGCCCTCCGAGGCGAGATGGGCCAGCTGTTCGGGCCGCACCTTGGAGGGACCGCACCCGAACCGGCCGTCGGAGGGCTTGAGTTCTGCAGGAATCGTCAACTCAGCGGCTTCGGTCATGACCGCAGTGTTTCACGCCCTCCAGCCTTCGGGGTCCACTCCGCCGGGTACGGGGGCCGCCGGGTCGTAGGGAGTGCGGGTGAAAACAAAGGTCGCAAGGTTGAGGTACGCCGGTGTGCCATCGCTCACGCGACCCAGGGTGAGCGTTTCTCCCGCGTAGTAACCGTCGAGGCCGAGCCACCTGTCGTCGCCGAGCGGGCGGAACCGCGACGCCCGTCCGGACCCGTCCGCGGGCACCAAGTTGAACCAGCCGTCGGCCATGGCGTGCAGGTGGTACGGCTTCGGGCCCCAGTGCCACAGTCCGGTCAGTTCCAGCATGCCCGGCTCGACGGGGGACGGCGCCCACTCGGCCGGCAGCGGCGGCTCGTGGTCGTCGGCCATCGCGATCAGATCGGCGGCCAGGCCCGCGATGGCCACGCCCGAGGTGGTGTTGGCGTAGGTGACGGCGCCCGTCTGCGTCGCCGGGTCGATCAGCGAGCAGGCGAGGAACCCCGGCATCGAGCCGGTGTGGCCCGCGAGCCGCTTGCCGCGGGCCTGCATCAACTGGAAGCCGAGGCCGTATCCGGCGGTCCAGGCGCCTGCACTGTCGTCGACGGTCGCGGCCTCCCGCATCTCCGCGACGGTCTCGGGGCTGAGCACGTCGCGGGTGCGCCCGCCCACGAAGGCGGTCCAGCTGCACAGGTCGTCGAGCGTGGACCACAGCTGTCCAGCCGGTGCCATCGCGCCCGCGTCGTGGGCGGGCTCGGGCAGGAGGACGTCGGCGAACGGATGCACCGCGTACCCCGTGGCGTGCGGGAGCCCGCCCTCGCCAGGCGAGGCGGTGGTGTGGCGCATGTCGAGCGGTTCGAGGATCTCCTCGCGCACCACGTCGAGCCAGTGGGCGCCGCGGATGCGGGCGACGAGCTCGCCGAGGACGCCGTAGCCGACGTTGGAGTAGTGGAAAAGGCGCCCAGGGCGGTGCTTGGTCTCACCGGGCGTGAGGCTGGCCGACAGATCGTTCCAGTCGCCTCCCTGGCTGCGTTCCCACCACGCGCCGGGCGACTCCGACGTCAGGCCGCTCGTGTGCGACAACAGCCAGGCGATCGTGGTGCCCGAGCCGAAGCTCGTGCCGGGGACGTGCTTGTCGAGCGGGTCGTTCAGGTCGAGCCTGCCCTCGTCGCGCAGGCGCAGAACGGCGGCCGCGACGATCGACTTGGTGATCGATCCGATGCGATACTGCGTGCCGCGGTGCGGGCGTGCTCCGTCGACCGTGCCGCGCGAACCCCACCAGACGATCTCACCGTCGCGGACGACGGCCGCGGCCAGCGACGGTGCACGTCCCGCGACCTGTTCGGTGGCGATCCTGCGGTTCAGCACGAGCTCGGTGGTAGGCAGCATGCCGAAGATCGTAGACAGGCGGTGGGGCGTCGGCCTTTACCTGCGTCACGAAAGGTCCGGTTCCGGCGCCGGTCCGGACTAGGGTGCTCGGCATGGCGATGCAGCGAGTGCGGGTCGACGACGGCGTCGAACTCGCGGTACGCGTGTACGAACCGTCCGAGCACCCCGGCCGCGAGGCGGGCGATCCGGTACCGACGCTCGTGTGCGTCCACGGCTACCCGGACAACGCATCGTTGTGGGACGGCGTGGTCGCCGAGCTCGCGGGCCGCTTCCGGCTCGTGACCTACGACGTCCGCGGTGCGGGTGCCTCCGGCAAACCCCGGGAACGCGAGGCCTACGTGCTCGACCGCCTCGCCGCCGACCTGGCCGCGGTGATCGACGCCGTCAGCCCGGACCGGCCGGTGCACCTGCTCGCCCACGACTGGGGCTCCATCCAGACGTGGCACGCGGTGACGGGCGAGCGTCTCCGTGGCCGCGTCGCCTCGTTCACGTCCGTGTCGGGCCCGTGCCTCGACCACGCCGGGCAGTGGTTCCGCGACGGCCTGCGCTCACCGTCGCGGTGGCGCGAGCTGGCCCGCCAGGCGATGCACTCGACCTACATCGGGTTCTTCCAGCTTCCGCTCCTGCCGGAGTTGGCGATCCGCACCGGGCTGCTCGCCCGCATCGTGCGCGGCACCGACCCGGCCGAGCCGGCGCCGTCGGTGTCGGACGCCGAGCACGGACTGAACCTCTACCGGGCCAACATCTTCCGCAGGCTGAGCGCGCCGGGTGAGCGCCGCGCCGACGTGCCCGTGCAGGTGCTCGCGCCGACCGGCGACGCCTACGTGACGCCGCCCATGCAGACCGCCGTCGAACGATGGGCACCGGATCTTCGCGTGCGCCGCATCACGGGAGGGCACTGGGTTCCCCGTGCCGCGCCGGAACGCATCGCCCGCGCGGCCGCCGAACTCGTCGACCACGTGGAGGGCGGTAGGCAGGCGCGCTCGCTGCGGCGTGCCCGCGTCAGTCCGGCGCCGGCCGGGCGGTTCGCGGGCAGGTTGGCGCTCGTCACGGGGGCTGCGAGCGGCATCGGCAGGGCCACGGCGCTGGCCTTCGCCGCCGAGGGTGCGGACGTGGTGCTCGCCGACGTGGCCCCGGTGGACGGGGTCGCCGACGAGGTGCGTGCTCGTGGCGGTGCGGCCTATCCGTACCCCGTGGACGTCGCCGACGCCGAGGCGATGGCCGAGTTCGCCGCGCAGGTGGCCGCCGAAGTCGGGGTCGCCGACATCGTCGTCAACAACGCGGGCGTCGGGGTCGCGGGGTCCTTTCTGGACACCTCGCTGGAGGACTGGCAGCACGCCGTCGACGTCAACCTGTGGGGCGTGATCCACGGCAGCAGGCTGTTCGGCAGGCAGTTGGCCGAGCTCGGCGAGGGCGGGCACATCGTGAACGTCGCCTCGATGGCGGCCTACCTGCCCAGCGCGATGCTGCCCGCGTACTCGACGACGAAGGCGGCGGTGCTGCACCTGACCGAGTGCCTCCGTGCCGAGCTGGCCGCCCACGGTGTCGGCGTGAGCGCGGTCTGCCCCGGAATCGTGCGGACCGCGATCGCCGCGACCACGACGTTCTCGGGCGCCGACGAGTCCGAACAGGACAGCAGGCGCCTGCGTGGCGACCGCCTGTTCGCACGCCGCAACTTCGCACCGGAGAAGGTCGCGGCCGACATCCTGCGCGCGGTCGAGAAGGACCGGCCCGTGGTGCGGCCGACGGTCGAGGCGAAGGTCGCCGGAGTGGCGGCCCGGTTCACCCCGTCCCTGCTCCGAGCCGCCTCCCGCCGCGTCTGACATGCGCCCGAGGGCCCTTTAGTTGCGTTCAACGCGACCATGGGGCCCTCGGGGGGCAGGGAACCCTCAGACGAGGGGGGTGAGGGTGGACCAGCCTGCGACCTCCTGCGGGTCGCGGGGGCCCGGGCCGACGTACTTCGCCGACGGGCGCACGAGCCGTCCGGTGCGCTTCTGCTCCAGGATGTGGGCTGCCCACCCCGCGGTCCGTGCCGAGGTGAACATCGCGGGCATCATCGACGGCGGCACCTGCGCGAAGTCCAGGATGACCGCGGCCCAGAACTCGACGTTCGTCTCGATCGGACGGTCGGGCCTGCGTTCCCGCAGCTCGGCGAGTGCGGCCTGCTCGAGCGCGGAGGCGACCTCGTACCGCTCGGCACCGAGTTCCTGACACGTGCGGCGCAGCACGCGAGCGCGCGGGTCCTCGGCGCGGTACACGCGGTGGCCGAAGCCCATCAGCCGCTCCTTGCGGTCGAGCAGGCCCTTCACATAGGCGCGTGCGTCACCGGTGCGCTCGACCTCCTCCAGCATCGGCAGCACGCGGGCGGGTGCGCCGCCGTGCAGCGGGCCGGACATGGCGCCCATGGCGCCGGACAGCGCGGCTGCGACGTCGGCGCCGGTCGAGGCGATGACGCGCGCGGTGAAGGTGGAGGCGTTCAGTCCGTGTTCGGCGGCCGAGGCCCAGTAGGCGTCGATGGCCTTGACGTGTGCCGGGTCGGGATCGCCGCGCCAGCGGATCATGAACCGTTCCGGAATGGTGCGTCCCTCGTCCACACGCGACTGCGGCACCGCGGGCAGACCGGTGCCGCGCGCCGACTGGGCGATGTAGGACAGTGCCGTCACCGACGCGGAGGCCAGCTGGTCGCGGGCCTCGTCGTCGGAGATGTCGAGCAGTGGGGCGAAACCCCAGATGGGCGCCAGCATCGCCACGGCCGCCTGCGCGTCGACGCGGACGTCGCCGGTGTGGACCGGAACGGGGAACGGCTCGGCGGGCGGGAGACCACGTTCGAACCCGCCGTCCACCAGCAGGCCCCACACGTCTCCGAAGCTGACCTTGCCTGCGAGGTCCTCGATGTCCACGCCGCGGTAGCGCAGCGAGCCACCGTCCTTGTCCGGTTCGGCGATCTCGGTGCGGAAGGCGACGACACCTTCGAGTCCGGGGACGAATCCGTCCGAGTCGTCGGCCGGGGTGTTGGGGGAAGTGGGTGCGGCGGTCACGTCAAGCTGCCTTTCGACGGGGCTCTTCGGGTGCGGTCGAGCCTGCTGATCGTGTTCGGCGGTGCAGATTCGGTGGTGGAGATTGGGTGGTGGAGATCCGGCGGTGTGGATTCGGCGGTGCGGTTTCGTCGATTCGGGTGCGCGGTTCGTGCGTGGCGATTCGGGTGTGGTGATTCAGGTGTGGTGATTCAGGTGTGGTGCGCGCTGGTCGCCCTGGTGCGGACGGCGACACGAGTGCTGCGGGCCACACCCGGCTTATTGCGGAAGACTCTCCTCCACGCGCGCCCGCGTATCAATCGAAGAAACCGGTGGTTTCGGTCACGATCACGGGAACGATTCAGTGCGAAACCTGTCGTTGACGAAAGATCCACGCAATATCGGTGTTACGGCTACGTTGCCTGCCGGGCCGGAGCCCGAAACCGGTGATAGACACGGTTCATGCACCTGAGTCCGCAGGAACGGGACAAGCTTCTCGTCCACGTCGCCGCCGATGTCGCTCGCCGCAGACTGGAGCGCGGGCTGCGGCTGAACCATCCCGAAGCGGTCGCGCTCATCACCGATCACGTGGTGGAGGGGGCGCGGGACGGCAGGACCGTCAGTGAGCTGATGTCGTCGGGCCGTGAGGTGCTGTCGCGGGCGCAGGTGCTCGACGGCGTCCCCGAGATGCTCGATTCGGTGCAGGTGGAGGCCACCTTTCCCGACGGCACCAAGCTCGTCACCGTTCACAACCCGGTCGTATGAGGACTGGAGTGCCGGTGCGGGCGGAACCTCGGGCGGCGGTGCAGGTTGCGTTGGCGGTCGCAGCGGCGGCTCGCCTTGATCGGGTGGCCGGTTCGGAAGGGATGCGGTGATGAGGCCTGGTGAGATCGTTCCGGCAGGCGAGCCGGTGGTGCTGAATCCCGGGCGGGAGCGCACGACGCTGCGCGTGCGTAACACCGGGGATCGGCCCGTGCAGGTGGGTTCGCACTTCGAGTTCGCCCAGGTGAACAGCGCACTCGAGTTCGAGAGGGCGGCGGCGGAGGGCAAGCGGCTCGACATCGCCGCCGGCACCGCCGTCCGCTTCGAACCCGGCGTCGACCGCGAGGTCGACCTGGTGCCGTTGGCCGGTGCGCGCACGGTTCCCGGACTTCAACGGAGGTCGATGTGACGGAGCTGAGCCGGGAGCGGTACGCGGAGCTGTTCGGCCCGACGGTGGGTGACCGGGTGCGGCTGGCCGACACCGATCTGCTGATCGAGATCACCGAGGACCGCAGCATGGGCGCGGCGGGCGCGGGCGACGAGGTGATGTTCGGCGGCGGGAAGGTGATCCGCGAGTCGATGGGGCAGGCCGCGGTCACGCGTGCCGAGGGGGCGCCGGACCTGATCATCACGGGCGCGGTGATCCTCGACCACTGGGGTGTCGTGAAGGCCGACGTCGGGGTGCGCGACGGGCGGATCGTCGGCATCGGCAAGGCGGGCAACCCGGACACGATGGACGGTGTCGACCCCGCGCTCGTCATCGGACCGTCCACGGAGGTCATCGCCGGTAACGGACGGATCCTCACGGCGGGCGGCATCGACTGCCACGTCCACTTCATCTGTCCACAGTTGACCGACACGGCCTTGGCCTCCGGTGTGACGACCCTGATCGGCGGTGGCACCGGCCCTGCCGAGGGCAGCAAGGCCACCACGGTCACACCGGGTGCGTGGAATCTGGGCCGCATGTTGCAGGCGATGGACGACCAGCCGGTGAACGTGCTGCTGCTGGGCAAGGGCAACACCGTGCGGGCCGAGGCGCTGCGGGAACAACTCGCCGCGGGTGCGGCCGGGTTCAAGCTGCACGAGGACTGGGGGACGACGCCCGCGGCGATCGATGCGTGCCTGTCGGTGGCGGACGAGTCGGGTGTGCAGGTGGCGATCCACACCGACACGCTCAACGAGGCGGGTTTCGTCGAGTCCACGATCGACGCGATCGGCGGCAGGTCGATCAACGCCTACCACACGGAGGGCGCCGGTGGCGGGCACGCGCCGGACATCATCACGGTGGCGGGGTTGCCGAACGTGCTGCCGTCGTCGACGAATCCGACCCGTCCGCACACCGTGAACACGGTCGACGAACACCTCGACATGTTGATCGTCTGCCACCACCTCAACCCGTCGGTGCCGGAGGATCTGGCGTTCGCCGAGAGCCGGATCAGGCCGAGCACGATCGCGGCCGAGGACGTGCTGCACGACGTGGGTGCGATCTCGATGATCGGCTCGGATTCGCAGGCGATGGGCCGGGTCGGTGAGGTGGTGATCCGCACGTGGCAGACGGCGCACGTGATGAAGCGGCGCCGCGGTGCGATGCCGGGTGAGGCCGCGCACGCCGACGCCGACAATCTGCGGGCGCGTCGTTACGTCGCGAAGTACACGATCAACCCGGCGATCGCCCACGGCCTCGAAGGGCAGATCGGGTCGGTGGAGGTCGGCAAGCTGGCGGATCTGGTGCTGTGGGAGCCGAGGTTCTTCGGTGTCCGCCCGCACGCGGTGCTCAAGGGCGGGTTCATCGCGTGGGCGCAGATGGGCGATGCGAACGCCTCGATCCCCACTCCGCAGCCGTACCACGCGCGGCCGATGTACGGAGCGTCCGGCGCGGTGGCCGCGGAGTCGAGCCTGCACTTCGTGGCCGAGTCCGCGGATGCCGATCTGGCCGACCGCTGGCGGTTGCGGCGCACGCTGGTCCCCGTCTCGTCCACGCGCGCGGTCACGAAGGCCGACATGGTGCTCAACGACGCGACGCCCGACATCCGGGTCGACCCGGACAGTTTCGCGGTGCGCGTGGACGGTGACCTGGTCGAACCGGAACCGGTCGGCGAACTGCCCATGGCCCAGCGGTACTTCCTGTTCTGATGGGGTGCGTTTGGTTGGGTCGGCTACGTGCTCCGATGTGGATTTCCGCGGGGTGTGGCTATCCGGTGTGGACACATCCGTCCGTTGTGGATGGACTGTCGTGAGGGCGGGTGCGGTCTCGCTGATCCTCGCCGACTCACGGTTTCCCGGCGGTGGTCACGTGCATTCGGGCGGCCTCGAGGAGGCGGTCGAACGTGGGGTCGTAGGCAGGGTCGAGGACCTGCCGTCGTTCCTGGTCGGCAGGTTGCGCAGCGCGGGGGAGCTGGCTGCGGTGTTCGCCGCGGCGTCGGCGCACGCGGCACGGCGTGGAGTCGCGGGTGGACACTGGGCGGTGCTCGACGCCGAACTCGACGCGCGCACGCCGTCTGCGGCGCAGCGGGAAGCCTCCCGCGCACAGGGCAGGGGGACCGCGCGTGCGGCGAGGGCCGCCTGGCCGTCGCCGGTGCTGCGCGCACTGCTCGCCGCAACCCCGCGTCCGCACCATCCGGTGATCCTCGGGGCCATCACCGGCGTGGGCGGCGGCCTGCCCCTCGATGCCGCGGCTGCGGCGGCGTACCTCGCGGTCAGCGGGCCCGCCAGCGCCGCGGTGCGCCTGCTCGGTCTCGATCCCCTCGCGGTCAACGGTGTCGTCGCCGGGCTGGCCGGCCAGCTCGACGACGTCGCCGCGCGCGCCGCGACGTGTGCGGGCACGGACCCGCGTCAGCTGCCCGCTCCCGGTGCCCCGGCGCTCGACCTGTTCGCCGAGGCCCATCTGCGGCATCACAAGGAAGAGGTGCGTCTCTTTGCCAGTTGAACACGACCACACCCACGGTCACGAGCACAGCAACAGCCACGGTCACGGGCACGGGCACGTGCATCCGGTCAACTTCGATCCGACGGCCGCCGAGCCGGACCCGTTCGACGCGGCGCCGGAGGCCGGGCGTGCCTACCGCATCGGCATCGGTGGCCCGGTCGGCAGCGGCAAGACGGCGTTGACGGCGGCCCTGTGCCGCGCGCTGGGCGGGGAGTTGAACCTGGCCGTCGTCACCAACGACATCTACACCACCGAGGACGCCGACTTCCTGCGCAAGGCCGGCGTGCTCGATCCGGAGCGCATCGAGGCGGTGCAGACCGGTGCGTGCCCGCACACGGCGATCCGGGACGACATCACCGCCAACCTCGACGCGGTCGACGAGCTCGAGGCGCGATTCCCCGGGCTGGACCTGGTGATCATCGAGAGCGGCGGCGACAACCTCACCGCCGTGTTCAGCCGGGGTCTGGTCGATGCCCAGGTGTTCGTGGTGGACGTCGCGGGTGGCGACAAGGTGCCGCGCAAGGGCGGTCCCGGTGTGACGACGGCCGACCTGCTGGTGATCAACAAGATCGACATCGCCCACCTCGTGGGCGCGGACATGGACGTGATGACCTCCGACGCGCACCGGATGCGCGGGAAGCTGCCCGTGATCACGCAGTCCCTCGTGGACACTCCCGACGCGCCCGCGGTCGCCGACTGGGTGCGTTCGCTGCTTCCGGTCGGGGCGGTGTGAGGGCCACCGCGCGACTCACGGCCGAGTTCGACGGAGTCACCGGCAGGACGGTGCTGAGGCAGCTGCGGTCGATGGCGCCGTTGACGCTGTTCCCCCGCGCGCAGGCGGGCTCTGGGGTGGGCGCGGGAGTGGGCACGGGGGCGCAGGTCCACCTGGTGAACTCGGCGACGGCTCCGCTCGGCGGCGACGATCTGGTGCTGCACGTCCGCGTGGGTGAGGGGGCGAGCCTGCGGCTCTCGGGGGTCGCGGCGACGTTGGCCCTGCCCGGTCAGAGCGGCGGCGAGAGCGCGATGGCCGTGCACGTGGAGGTGGCCGACGGCGGGCGGTTCGAGTACCTGCCCGAACCGACCGTCGTGACGGCGCGGGCCCGCCACCACGCACGCCTCACGGTGGACCTCGATGGCGACGCGCGCCTGCGCACGCGGGAGGTGCTGGTGCTCGGCCGCGAGGGCGAGCGGCCCGGCACGCTGACGACGGCGACCCACGTCGTGCGGGCCGGGATGCCGATGTTGCGGCAGGAACTGACGGTCGGTGAGGAGCAGCTCGACCGCAGTCCGGCGTATCTGGCGGGCAGGCGGGTACTCGGTACCGAGATCGTGGCCGGACCGCAGGACGAGTCCGTGGACGGCGGTGTCGACCCGGCCGACCGCGCCGTTGCCGACCGCGCCGTTGCCGGGGCTGCGGGGGCGCTGTCGGGGCAGTGGTGGTCGGTGACGCCGCTGCCTGCGGGCGGGGCGTTGGCGACCGTGCTCGGCGTGGACGCCGTCACGGCGGAGCGGGACCTCGCGCGGGCCGTCGAGGCGTGGCTGGGCCGGTCTCGGGCGTGACGGCCTGCCCATCGGCGCGGGCCGGACGGGTGATCGCGTGGCGGTGGTCACGGATGTGGAGGTTTCGCGCGGTGTCGGGGAACCTCTAACGTCGCTGGGACGGTGCGACGAAGCCACGTTGCGTTTCGCGGGAGGTTGGCATGGCTGAGCTGGACGACGGCAGCGGTGCGGGTGCGGCGGTGCGGTTGCCGGACATGCGGGTGTCGTACGAGGCGGAGACGCTGGACGAGGACTCGCTCGCGCCGACGTGGCACGAACAGCTGCAGGCCTGGCTCGACGTCGCGATCGAGGCCGGGTTGCCCGAGCCCAACGCGATGGTGCTGGCCACGGCCGACGCCGACGGGATGCCCTCGTCGCGGACGGTGCTGTGCAAGGGCCTGGACGCCCGCGGGATCGTGTTCTACACGAACTACACGTCGGCCAAGAGCCACGATCTGACCTCGACGCGGTTCGCCTCGGTGACCTTCCCCTGGTATCCGCTGCAGCGTCAGGTGACGGTGCGCGGCGAGGTGGAGAAGGTCAGCGCCGAGGAGACGGCCGAGTACTGGCGCGGACGGCCCCGCGGGTCGCAGCTGGGGGCGTGGGCCTCGCCGCAGTCGACGAGGGTCGGCAGCAGGGAGGCCCTCGACAACCATCTGGCGGCGGTCGAGCGCAGGTTCGCCGACGTCGAGGAGATCCCCGTGCCTCCGCACTGGGGCGGCTGGCGGGTGCGCCCGGTGACGGCCGAGTTCTGGCAGGGCCGCAAGGATCGCCTGCACGACCGGTTGCGCTACGTCCGCACCGACGACGACTGGCGCATCGACCGCATCGCCCCCTGACCGGCGGATTCTCCCCGGTAGTGCTCCCGAGGGCCCCATAGTTGCGTTGAACGCGACCAAAGGGCCCTTGGGAGTTTCTGACCCGGTCGGCGTGGGCGGATGGCACGATGATCGGCATGGAGGCGCTGGCTGCGATCGTCGTGGCCACCGTGAGCCTGGCCGGGTGCGGCGCGTTACTGCAGTACACGACGAGGGCAGCAGGCCGGGGCGCGTTGCCGCACAACGGGGCCGTCGGTATCCGCACGCGTGCGACCCAGGCATCGGACGAGGCGTGGCGTGCGGCGCACGAGGCCGCGTTGCCCGCGATGTTGCGGGCGGCGCAGATCAGCTACGTCCTGGCTGCGTTCTCGGTGTTCGTCGCGGTGGCGTTCGCGATCGGTGGTCTGCCGGTGGAGTGGGCGCTCGTGCCGCTCGGCATCGGCTTCGTCGCGCAGCTGTCGTACTGCCTGCAGGGCGTGCGGGTCGCCAATCGCGCGGCCCGGGCCGTCACCGACGACCCGTGAGGGCCTTGTTGACCAGCGGTTCTCGGGCTGCCGGCGTCCGTGTGACTCCGTCGTGGCTCCGTCGCGGCTCCGTCGCGGCGAAATAGTTAGCTGTCGTAAGCTTATCGGTTGTGAGTGATCGGACCGAGCGAAGCCCGCGGGGAAAGCGCACGTTGCTCGGCTCGATCGTCATCGACGGCAGGCCGCTGCGGATCGCCGCGTTCCGCAGGTTGTGGCTGTCGTCTCTGGTCACCGCGATCGGTAGTCAGCTCACGGCCGTCGCGGTGCCGAAGCAGGTCTTCGACATCACCGGCTCGTCGGCCTACGTCGGACTGACCGGCGCCTTCGCACTCGTCCCGCTGTTGATCTTCGGTATCTGGGGTGGTGCGATCGCCGACACGGTCGATCGCCGCAAGCTGCTGTTCGTCACCAACACGGGGATCGCCGTCACCGCCTGTCTGCTGTGGGCGCAGGCCTTCTTCGACGTCGGCTCGGTATGGGTCGTGCTCACGTTGCTGGCGGTCAACCAGGCGTTCTTCGCGGTGAACATGCCGACGCGCAACGCGGTCGTCGCGCGGCTCGTACCGACGGAGCTGCTGCCGTCGGCCTCGGCGCTGACGGGCACGATGACGACGTTCGGCGCGGTGTTCGGACCACTCGGTGCGGGCGCGATGTTGCCGATCGTCGGCCTGCCGACGCTGTACCTGGTCGATTCGGTGGCGTTGCTCGTCGTGGTGTGGGCGGTGTGGCGGCTGCCCGCGTTGCCGCCGCTCGACGGGCAGGTCCGCAGGGCAGGCGTGCGCGACATTGTCGACGGTTTCCGCTACCTGGGCACGCAGAAGATCCTGCTGGCCTCGTTCGTGGTCGACATCATCGCGATGGTCGCGGGCATGCCGCGGGCGCTCTTTCCCGAGATGGCGGAGCGGACGTTCGGCGACCCCGCGGGCGGCGGGTTGGCGCTGGGTTGGTTGTACGCGGCCATTCCGCTGGGTGCGATGGTGCTGTCGTTGACGTCCGGATGGGTGAGCCGGGTCAGCAGGCACGGTGCCGCGGTGGCCGTGGCGATCGGCGTGTGGGGGTTGGCGGTCGCTGCGTTCGGTGTCACGTCGACGTTGTGGTTGTCGATCGTTTTCCTCGCGGTCGCCGGTGCCGCCGACATGGCGAGTGCGATCTTCCGGATGGCGATCCTGCAGACCGCCGCGACCGACGAGATGCGTGGCCGGACGCAGGGTGTGTTCACGGTCGTCGTCGCGGGTGGACCGCGGGTGGCGGACGTGACGCACGGCTGGGCCGCCGCAGGCGTGGGCACCGCAGCCGCCGCGTCCGGCGGTGGTGTGCTGGTGATCGTGGGCGTGGTGATCGCGATGGTGCTGATCCCGGCGTTCTGGCGGTACCGCGCCCCGGTCGCCAAGGACGACGAGGCTCCGGACGCGCAGGACCGCCGGTCCGCCGAGGATCGAAGCGGGTAACGGTCTCTTTCGAGGGAGGATGGCGGTTTCCGAACGGTTCCCGCCGGGGGTCGTGCGCGTCAGTGCAAGCCGTGGTTTCAGCGCGAGTCGCGGAGTCAGCACGAGTCAGCGCATGTCCGGGAGTCAGCGCGAGTTGGGGAGCCCCGGAAAGCTGGGGGAGTCCGGAAAAATCGGGGGAGTCCGGACGAGCCCGGGTGCGGAATCGAACGAACGTCACCGCTCGTGCACCAGGGGGTCCCCCTTTTCTTCACATTACCGCCTCGGTCCGACAATGTGGGGATTCGTCGATTAGGCGGATAAAACGGATGAATCGGATAACCTCCGCCATGTGTTTCCGCGTTCGGCCGTGTACGGCACACTCCCCGCATGACCGAGACAGCCCCGGCCGAGCAGCTTCCCGGACAGCCCCCGCTCAAACGCGTCCTCGGCTCCAAACTGCTTCTGTTCTTCGTCGTCGGCGACATCGTCGGAACGGGTGTCTACGCGCTCACCGGACAGGTCGCGGGCCGGGTCGGCGGTGCATTGTGGCTGCCGTTCCTGCTCGCGTTCGTCGTCGCGTTCATGACGGCGTTCAGCTAGTAGGGCCTGACGAAGTCTACAAAGATTGACGAGCCGCCCATCCGGGTACTTCGTCGTCCCTTTGAGCCCCCAAGGAGCCAGCCATGAAGACCCTCATCAACCAGCCGTGCTGGGTTGTTGCCTTCGCAGACCAAGGACACCTGTACGTGTCGCGTAGTCCGCTGCTGCGAGATGACGACCCGTGGTTAGCGCCGGTGTGGGACTACGTCGACAAGACCGGTGCGGCCTTGACGTCCAGGCGGACCGAAAAGTCGGATCGCTTCATGTTCGGTGAGGTAGTTCGGTCCGAGTACGTTGTTAAGAAATCCCTCCAACGTTCCTTCAGGACGCCTACAGACCTCGCCGCAGAAGCCCTGACCGTCGCGACGTACGCCGAAGTGGTCGCCAACGGCCTTAGTGACGGCTCGGACGAAGGGCGCCAGTACCGGAGTCTTGCGGAGGCCCGCCGAAGGGCCGTCGTCGAATCGAGCTATCCGCTGCCGGAAGAGATCTTGAACGGCGCCGATGCCGAGGCGTTCGAACGGATCTCGTCCGATGATCCGGAAGCGGCCAACGCCTGAGACGGACCGGACCGAGGCGGGGCTACGGCCCCGCCTTCGGCCTATGAATACCCCCGCTGGGGCCGTGCTGCCCTTGTTCGATTCGTGTTCGAACACTCACGCCCGGCTGCCTGAGCCGCGCCGCAGTGTGTGTATGGGGCCGCTTCCCGCGCTCGTGTGGAGTGCTTACCGCGCGTTCTCCTCCATCGAGGACTTCGAGAAGGGGATCACGGACCTTCGTCAGGCGATTGCGGATTCAGTCGACTGAGGTCCTCAGTCGGCAGTGGGAGTAGATGCGGACGACGCCACGGCGTCGCCGCTTGGCGTCAATCACGGGAGCGGAAGTCATGACAACCACCACAGCCACCCTCACGGTGGCGGAGGCCGACCAACTGGCCGATCTCGAAGCCGTGATCGCTCAGGGCCTCCAGACGTTCGTTCGGGTTGGCCAGGCGTTGTTGACCATCCGAGACAACCGGTTGTACCGGAAGACCCACGAGACTTTCGAAGAGTACTGCCGGGAACGTTGGGAGATGACCAAGGACTCCGCCAACCGGGTTATCCGGGCCGCCGAGGTGGTGGAGGTAATGAGTCCAATTGGACTCACTCCGGCCACCGAATCCCAAGCCCGCGAACTGGCGCCCCTGAAGGACGACCCGGACGCCATGCGGGCCGTCTGGGAGACCGCTAACGAGCGGACCGACGGCAAGCCGACGGCTAAGGTCATCCGGGAATGCCGGGAGGAGTTGACGGCCGAACCGGAGATCTTGGACGCCGAGGTGGTCGACGACGACGTTCCCGATCACTGGGAGCCGCCACAAGATCCCGATGAGCGTCGACGGTTTCGGATGGCGAAAGTTCACCAACAGATCGCCATAATCGAGAAGGCTTTAGATCAGATTCCCGGGATCCTGATGGATAAGTCGATCGACGGCGGAGACGTCCGGGAGTTTAACGAAGAGGTTAGATCGATGTTAGACCTGATGATCAAGAAAGCAGGAGGAGCGAAGGAGTTCACCTTCGAGGAGCAACAGGAAAGCGCCAGCCGAGTGCTGGCTAACGACATCCGGTTGTGGCTGAATCACCTTCAGACCGAGCCCGAAATGGATGACCTGTCAGACCGAGAGAAGTGGCACGTGATCGAAGGGCTTCGTGAAACGGCCGACGCATTGGAAGGACAGCTCAAGTGACCTTGGGCCCTTGGCGTCACGGCTCGCACTTATCCGTGCTGAACCTCTACGCCGACGAGCCCGGCTGGGTCCGCCTGTGGCAGCGCGGTAGTGACCTGTGGCTGAACCGGTCCGCCCTGTTGGCGCCGGAAGACATCTGGGAGTTCCGTACCGTACGTACCGTGCTGGCGTACTGGGAGTTAACCCGGAATTCCTACAGCCTGGAGATGCACGCCGGATACCCACGGCGGCCACGTCGTCCGGGAGCACTTCACGGTGCACCGCAGGCGGTCGCGGCCGGACCTGTTGTGCGCCATGACCCCGTAATGGCCCGGAGTAGCCCGCTGACGGGCTTCCGCCCGTCGCGGGTACGCAGGAACGACCCAATAACCCCGGGCGCTTACAGACGATTTGAGGCGCCTTATTTCTGGCCAACTATAGCTCATTCTGGAAAACATCTAACTTCCGAAACCGACCGGAGATGCCATTGAAAGGAGCGGTCCACTGATAGCCACGAGAGAGCGCGTCCACCGACAGGAGATCAAGCAGTGACCCAGGAATGGATTTCGATCAAAGAAGCTTACGAGCGGTCGCTAGCTGAGCCCGAATGGGTCTTTCCCAACACCATCGCGGGGTCGGTAACGATGATCTACGGCCGGTCCAACTCCGGCAAGTCCTATCTTGTCGGTGAGATGCTGCTTGCGTTGCTGGCCGAAGGTCGGAAGTTCCTCGGCCTGGAGCCTGTCGACGTAGACAAGGCCTGGAGGCCAGCCGTCCTGACGACGGACCCGGGTGCCCTGATGGAGTACGGCAAGCGGGTGTTTCCGCTGCTGCCGCCTGACGCGCCGCTCTTCCTGCGGCAGATCGGGCGGACTGCCCACGAGGACCGGATAACGGCGCTGGCGGATGAGATCATCGCCAACGGCTACAACTTTGTTGTAGTGGACAACCTGATGGGCATCACCGGCGACACGAACGACGTTACGGCCATGACCACGGTCTTTGACGGGCTCACAAAGCTCACCACAGTGGGAATTCCCGTTGTCGTGCTGCACCACGAGTCTGAGAAGGGCTTTACTGTGCCAGGGGCGCCGCCCATGGGGGCCTCGGAGTCGGTGCAGAAGTCCCGGGCATGGATTCAGGTACGCCAAACCCGGCGACGCGGACTTCGGGGCGGCAACGTCGCCCTTGTGGTCCAGTCGAACCAGCTTGACCGACCCGAGGAGATCGTGGCCGAACCTGGGCCGGGTCCGAACTACCGCGTACTCAAGCGCGGACCATGGGTGGCGCGGGAAGACAAGCCCGAAACCGAGGACAAACCGAAGCAGAACCGGGCCGACGCCACTAAGAACAAGAACGCCAGGGCGGCCGACTGGCTCGTCGCTAACGGGCAAGGTCTGGGCGTGAACGCGGCGGCCAAAGAGCTGGCCAAACAGTTCGGGGACTCTGACGCCACATGGCGTGACAAGCTCGTCTCAAACGGCGCGGTGGCCCAGATCGTCGCCCGCGCCGGTGAGGCTACGTCTACGGTCTGGAAGCTGCGCGACGCGTAGTCGGTGGTGGTAGTAGTAGTAGTAGTGGCCCCCTAAAGGTAGTTCGTACCTCACTACCTACCACCCCCACTGTAAGCGCCGGACGCCTATGGGCGGGACGAGACGCCCGGTAGGACGCCGAGAGCCGTACCGGAAGCGTCGCCACCGCCGCGAAAGCGGTGGCGCCGATAAACGGCGTAATGCGTCTCTAGTAGACCTACATGGCCGGGCGCCCGTCCGACGGGTGACGCTATAGGCGTCTTAGTTGCAGACTCGCGGGGCAAGCCCCGCGTATACGCCACTAAGGCTGCCTAGGGACGCCGGTAGGACACACCGTATATGCGTCGCCAGGAAGTAGCCGAGCCCCGCTTCGCGGCGGGGCTCGACGTACGACGACGGAAAGGCGGCTACATGCGCCCTAGGGCCGCCAGGCAAGGCGCACCCGCCGGATCGGCCCCGCCGCGCAGCGGGGCCGTTAGCGGCGCGTCAGAGGCGGCGTCGTGGCGCCCAAGGGGGCAACCCTTAGTACTCCAGCCGTAGATCGTGATGGTCATGGTTCTCTGGTGGATTGTTGCTGGTAGTGGGCCTGCCGGGCTCGGTATTGATGCTGTCTGCGCCAGGC
>NZ_JOIJ01000022.1 GCF_000719975.1 Prauserella rugosa | reverse complement strand
CTCGATCAACGCCCACTGAGCATCCGAGAGCAACTGAAACCGCGACACGACCAGCAGCATCCCAGCCGCCAAACACTAAATTTGTCAGACACGCCCTAGCCGACCGCAGCCGCGCGCAGGCACAGCACCAACGTCCTGGCCTGGATGTTGACGTAGAAGCTGTGCCGCAGCAGCTCGTCGAGCTGCGCCAACGTCAACCACCGGTAGTCCGGGTCGTCGGCTGCCGGCTCGACGTCGGCCTCCACGGCCAGGTATCGATTACGTGCGCCCAGGAACCGGCCGCCCTCCTCGGACAGCACGGTGTCGAACCGAACGTCGCGTGCGGACAGCACCGTGTCGAGGTACCGCGGCCGCGCCGATGCGGGCAGTCCTGCGTAGTTGCCGGGGTCGCATTGCACCGTCGGTCCCAGTTCCACGACATCGGCGTATCCCGGTTCGGAGCGAGCGTGGACCAGCACGTGCAGTACGCCCTGTATCCGCTTCAGGACGAACGCGATGACGCCCGTTCCCGCCGGCTCGATCATCGGCTGCGACCAGCATGCGACCTCGCGCCCCTCGGCCCGCACGTGTGCTCCCACCACGGAGAAGAACCGTCCACTGTGGTGGGAGATGACGCCGTCGTGCTCCTGCCATCCCGGTAGACCGTGCAACGGGCACGATTCGACGCTCAGATCGGTGCGCGTGCGCGCGGCGGTGATCCAGCTGAGCACTTCCTCCGTGGTGTGCACGGCGGGCGCCCCGGGGTCGGCCGACCGCCCCAGTGCGTCGCGGAAGCCTCCCGCGGACGCCGAGCTCAGCGCCCCGCTCAAGGCCGTTCCACCGCCGGGCAAGCAGGCAAGCACGGTTCTGGTGTCCATGTTGACCAGGTCGGGGACGGCCAGCAGGGCGGCGATCTGACCCAACGTGAGCCAGCGGAATCCGTCCAGCACGTCGACCTCGTCGCCGACCTCGACGACCATGTTCCGGTTACGTTTGCGATAGAACCAGGCGCCCTGCTCCGACTGGCGAATGTCGACGAGCGCGCCGGAGACCGGATCCCGGAAGTGGTCGAGGTACGGGATGGAACGTCCCTTGTGGACTCCCGTGTAGTTGCTGCGGGTCGCCTGCACGGTCGGGGACAGCTGGACCGCAGCCCCGGGGTTGCCCGGTTCGGATTTCGCCTGCATGAGGAAATGCAGGACCCCGTCGATCTCCCTGACCAGGATGCCCAGAATCCCGATCTCCGGCTGGTTGATGATCGGCTGACACCACCGCGTCACGCCGCTGGACTCAGCGGCGTCGGACGCCGCGCCACTGCCGCGCACCTCGACGGCCACCGACTCGACACTGAAGAAGCGACCGGTCTCGTGCCTCAGGTAGCCGTTGGACTCGTCCCTGCGCCAGCCCGCGAGCTCGTCGATCGGCACGCGAGTCGTCTCCATCCGACGTCCGCGGGCCGCGTCCGCGAGCCACCCGTGCGCATCGTCGACCCCGCCGAACCTCCCCTTGCGTGCCAACAGCGACGCGGTGACCCGCGCGTCGACGCCGCTGCGCAGCGCACGGGCAGTCGACATGCGGGAAGGGGCGACCACAGAACTACTCCTCCGCCGAGTGGAGCCGGCCCGAGGCGGCGCCGACGTGCGAGGGACCGGTGTCTGCCAGCTTCACGAGGCGTACCCGGGCCGGTCAATCCGTACGTTCCCCCTATCCGCGGGTTTAGGGGTCCCGGACCGTACCGTCCGGTGCCGCCGCTCGAACGGTCTCGGCCAGCCCGTCGTCGAGGTCGACGTCGGTGCGCCAGCCGGTCACTGCGCGGAACGCGGACGGGTCGGCGACGAGGCCGCGCAGATCCATGTCCGTAGCGTGAGCCGGGGGCGGCACGGACACGACCGGAACCGGTGCCCTGTTCGCGTGCGCGGCGACAGCGTGGGCGATCCTCTCGAACAGGTCCCGCACACTGACGCCGCGGTCCGAGCCCAGCACCCACTTCCTGCCTGCGAGGCGGGGTGCGTGCGCCGCGGCCGTGACGAACGCCCGCGCCACGTCGTCGACCGCCACCAGGTCCCGCAGCATGCCTCCCTCGCCCCACACGGTCAGGGCCTGACCTGCGACGGCCCTGCGGATCATCGCCGTGACCACGCCGCGGTCCAGACCGCCGGGGGAACGGCCGTACACGGTCGGCAGCCGCAGGCTGATCCCGCCCGCGCCGAGTACATGCGCCTCGGCGGCGCACTTCTGCCGGTCGTACTCGGTGGTGGGCCGGTCGGGCTCGCTGCCGTCGACGCTGATCCGTTCACCCGCACCCGCGCCGACCTGGGAGGTCGACCCGGCCCACAGGACCGTCGGCCCACCGCCGGAGCCCACCGCGCCCGACACCGCGTGCGCGACCTCGACATTCACCTCCGCGGCCGCCTCGGCGTGCTCGGCGCCCACCCGGTAGCTTCCGCTGCCGGTGTAGAGCACGAGCGAGGCGATCACGTCCGCGCCCGCGACCGCCCTGGCTACCGCACCGGGCCGGGTCAGATCCGCGGCGACGACATCCACTCCGGACACCGATGCCGCTCCGCCCCTGGACACCGACCGGACCGTTGCTCCCGCCCTGACGAACCGGTCCGCCACCGCCGACCCGACGAACCCCGTCCCGCCGAGCACCACGACGCGCAGTCCGGTCATGTCCGGGGCGGTCACACCACACGCACCGTCGGCACGTACAGGATCCAGCGGCCCCCGGCTTCGCGGAAGGCCTGCTCCTTGGCCATGATCTCCTCGGCGTGGTTCCACGCGAACAGCAACGCGTACGGGGGATATCCGTTTCCTCCGGCACCACCGTCACCGCCGCGGAACGCCTCCGGCGGCCGGACCGGGATGTGCGAGCCGGGCGTCAGCCTGCCCTGTTTGGCCGGCGTCGTGTCACACACGAATTCGACGAGCTCGGGCCCGATACCGCAGAAGTTGGTGACGGTGGCGCTCTTGGCCGTGGCACCGTAGCCGACGACGCGACTGCCCTCGTCGCGCAGACGGCTCAGCAGGGACACGAGATCGTCGCGCACGGCATGCACTCGCGCGGCGAACTCCTCCAACACGTCCTGCTCGCCCAGCCTCGCCGAGTCCTCGGTGGACAGCCACCGGCCGACGGCCTCCGAACGCCGCCGCGCCCCGGGCAGCGCGAGGGTGTAGCGCAGTTCGCCCCCGTGCACCTCCAGGTGCTCGACGTCCACGAGCTCGAGCCCGTGCCTGCGGGCCATCTCGTCGACACTGCGGGCGCTGAAGAGAAAGAAGTGCTCGTCGTAGATCTGGTCGAACGAGGTCCGCTCGACGATGTCGCCGAGGTAGGGATCCTCGAACACGAACACCCCGTGCGGCTTCAGCAACGCCCGCACACCGGCCAGGATGGAATCCATGTAGGGGATGTGGCACAGCGTGTTGGCCGCGTAGATGACGTCGGCCAGGCCGTCGGACTCGGCGATCTGCAGCGCGGTCGACTCCTCGAAGAAGTCCTTGCGCACGCGGACACCTTCGGCCGCGGACAGGTCGGCGACATCGCCCGAGGGCTCCACCCCGAGATGCCGTACCCCCGCGGCGGCGACGGTCGCGAGCATCGTCCCGTCGTTGGAGCCCAGCTCCACGATGAACGGGTCCTCACCGGCCAACTCCGTCTCCAGGAATCGGCGCGCGAGCGCACCGAAGTGCTCGCGCATCACGGCCGAACCCCGCGAGACGTAGGGGTAGTCGTCGTGGAACATGGCCTCCCGAGGCACCTCGTTGACGAGCTGGACCATGCCACAGCCGGCGCACCGTCCCACCGCCAGCCGATAGGTGAACTCCTCGGCAGGGTCGGACGGCTCCCGGAACGCGTCGGACAACGGCTGAATTCCGAAGTCGAGGAACTCGGCCACCGCCTCACCGCAGATGCGACAGCTGGACTCGGATGTCACGGGCAGCTCCTTCTTCTCTGGTCGCGTCCTTCTCCTGTGGACAGGCGATCGACGTCTCGCAACGTTCACATCCGCACGGCCGGATCGCCGGCAGCGGCATCGCGGTCCAGCACGTCCGGCCCCAGCACGTCCGGCCCCAGCACGTCGGCGAGCTGCGCCCGGCCGGCGACCCCGAACTTGCGGTAGACCCGCGTCAGATGCTGTTCGACCGTGCTCACGGTGATGTACAGCTCACGGCTGATCTCCCGGTTGGTCCGCCCGGCCACGGCCAGTTCGACCACCCGCCGCTCGGACTCGCTCAACGACGGCCCGGCCTGCTCCTGCTCGTCCGCGTGCCCGCCGTGAAGCGGACAGACGCACGCCGCCGCGTCTCGGAGCTTCGGCCCTTCGGCCCGGACACCGGCTTCCGGCACCAGGCCGGCCGGCCCGGCCGGCAGCCCGGCAACGGCATCGCCCTCCGGCAGCCCGGCCAGCATTCGCAGCGCAACGTCTCGCGTTCGGCGGTCGGTGTTCGGATGCTCGAGCTGACGGATCAGGAGATCCCGTGCGGTGTCGTACCGACCGAGTGCGGCACTGGCCTCGGCGAGATCGACGCGCCATGCGGCGACGAGCGGCACGTCCGCACCCCACTTCTCCATCTGCCTGCCGCACTCACGGAAGTCACTCACGGCCGCCAGGACCCGGCCCTGTGCAAGCTGCGCGTGTCCGCGAGCACGCAGATGGAACAGCGACATGGCATTGACCGACACCGGTTCGGGAACCGGGATTCGCAGCGCCTCCTCGATGCGTTCGGTGTCGCCGAGCTGCGCGGCGGCCAGGAGCCGGACCCCGACGGGGTAGGTGACCGATGCTCCCCAGCTCTGCGCCGGAAGCAACGTCAGCGCCGAGGTCGCGAGCGCTTCTGCCTCGGCAGGAGCTCCTCGCCGCAGAGCCAGATGGGCGCGCACGACCTCGAACACCGCCTGCCAGGTCACCGCTCCGCGGCCCGCGGCACTGTCGATGACGTGCCGGCACCAGCGCTCCGCCCGCGCTCCCCGACCCCCGGGGCCGACATCGGCACCGGCATCGCGGTCGGCGCCGGTTTCGGCGCCGGTCTCGGCATCCGTATCGGCATCGGTATCGGCATAGAGGAGCACGAGCAATGCCGTCGCCCCCACTTCCGGTGGGGTCTCCCCGGGTCGGCTGCTGCGGAGGACGTGTTCCGCGGCATCGACCGACCGCACGTCGATCCGCCCGGCCCAGAATCCGCCGAGCGCCTCGGCCACCTCCACCCACGGGTCGTCGGGCAGTCCGGCATCATCGCAGCCCGCCGGAAGATCGACACCAGCCTCGACACCGTGGAACCGGCACAGCACTCTGAGTTCCGCCGTGGTCTGTGGGTCGAACGCCTCGGGAATCTCGCGGCAGCGCGTGAGCACCCGATCGACGAGTTCCCCGTCGCCCGTCCCGAGACCGAGCCAGAGCAGGATCAGCAGATC
Organism: Prauserella rugosa; assembly: GCF_000719975.1. Taxonomy (GTDB): domain Bacteria; phylum Actinomycetota; class Actinomycetes; order Mycobacteriales; family Pseudonocardiaceae; genus Prauserella; species Prauserella rugosa. The sequence goes on along the minus strand of NZ_JOIJ01000022.1, from coordinate 47,900 downwards.
ACGACCGCGCCGCGCCCCGTCGCAGAGTTCACGCCGCACCGGGAACACGACCGCCGACGACGCCGAGGGGCTGGTCAGCATCAGCGCGCGGACGAGTTCCCTGGTCGTGTCGAGCCGATCGTGCTCGCCGGCCAGTGCCGAGGCCAGTTCCAACGAGGCGATCCCCGCGGTGATCCGATCGCCGCGCAGGTCCTGCTCGGCCGCATTCCGCAGCACCTCCACCGCCCAGGGCAGCTCGGCGGCGCTCGCACCGCCCAGCGCGCGCAGGTGCCGCGCGATGTCGCGGGCCTCCCCGCCCCGACGGTAGAGCTCGCGGGCCGCTCGCCGATGCCACTCGGCCCGCTCGGTCGCCTCCATGCCGTCGGCGATGACAGCGGCCAGCGCGGGATGACGCAGGCGGAGACCACACGTGATCCCGGCCGCGCCGAGCAACTCGATCGCGTGCCGGACCTGATGGACACGTGCCTCGGCCAGCCGGGCGATGAGCTCCGGTTCCCCGTCCTCACCGAGGATCACCATGGCCTGCGCGATCCGGCGGGTCACGAGGCCGACATGCTGCAACGCAGCCAGAACAGCGGCGGTCGTGGCCTCCCCCGGCTGTGGAGGGACGGACGGAGGGTCCGCCGCGGCATCGGCGAGCAGAGCTTCGACGAGCGCGGGGTTACCTCCGGTGACATCGTGCCAGGCGGGGGCCAGCTGCCGGCCACGCTCGGTGCCCCACCGTTCGGCCAGCTGCTCGGTGATCTCCTCGACGTTGAGCCGCCGCAAGCGTATGCGGGTTACCGCGCCCCCTCCTGCGCGGAGACCGGGCGACAGCGGATAGGGCAGGTCCCATTCGCCGAGTACGAGCAGGATGCGCGCGGACGAGAGTCGGCGCCGCAGGTGAAGGACGAACTGTTGCGACAGCGAGTCGGCGAACTGCAGATCGTCCACCACGACCACCACGGGCCGGTCACGGGACAGCTCGAGCAGCAGGCTCGCCAGGTCGTTCAGGAACCGGGTCTCGGCGCCCACCCCACGCACCGGAGCGCTCGGCTCTCGGCGTTCGGCGTGGGAGGTCAGCAACCGGGCTACGCGATCGGCAAGGTCGGGTGGCAGCCGAGCTCCGCGGAAGAGCTGGTCCAGCACGCCGCCCGGTAACGAACCCTCGCTCCACACGGCTGTGGCGTACAGGGTCAGCGCGCCGCTGCCCGCTGCCTCGTCGGCGAATCGTTGCACCAGATCCGTCTTGCCGCTGCCGAGGCAACCGGTGACGACGGACAGACCGCCCGTACCCTCGCCACAGGCCGACAGCAGCCGTGCGAGCTCGTCGAGCTGAGCCCGGCGATCCCGCGGGGCCATGCACACCGCTCCTCCACTCGATTCCGGCAACGACCCTTCCGGCGACAGAATGCACGAGGCAGCGCCGGAAAGTGCGGGAAACGGTGCAATTCGATCGACGACGACAATCGAGTCGTGACCATCGGCACCTGGCCAGACCGGGAGAATACGGCAGCTAACAGGATTTTCGTTGCGGCGCAAGGAATTCCGGGAAAAGGAAAGACGAAAACCGTTTCGTCAACCCTACGTTCGTCGTCGCCTCAGGACTGCGATTCGGCGAGGCGCTCCTCGCGGTCGGCCGACTGCAGCGCGTCGAGCACGCCGTCGAGGTCGCCGTCCAGCACCTGGTCGAGGTTGTAGGCCTTGTAGTTGACGCGGTGATCGGAAATGCGGTTCTCGGGGAAGTTGTAGGTGCGCACACGCTCGGAACGGTCGACCGTGCGCACCTGTGACCGGCGGGCGTCGGCGGCCTTGGCCGCGGCCTCCTCCTCGGCCATCGCCTGCAGCCGGGCCTGGAGCACCTGGATCGCGCGAGCCCGGTTCTGGATCTGCGACTTCTCGTTCTGACAGGACACGACGATGCCGGTCGGCAGGTGCGTGACGCGCACGGCGGAGTCGGTGGTGTTCACGCTCTGCCCGCCGGGCCCCGAACTGCGGAAGACGTCGATGCGCAGGTCGTTGGGGTCGACCTCGACCTCGACCTCCTCCGGTTCGGGATAGATCAGCACGCCCGCCGCCGAGGTGTGGATGCGGCCCTGCGACTCGGTCGCGGGCACGCGCTGCACCCGGTGCACCCCGCCCTCGAACTTCAGCCGCGACCACACGCCGTCGGCGGTCGGTTCCTTGGTCTTGATCGAGACGGTGACGTCCTTGTAGCCGCCCAGGTCGGACTCGGTGGAGCCGAGAACCTCGGCCTTCCAGCCGTAGCGTTCGGCATAGCGCAGGTACATGCGCAGCAGGTCGCCCGCGAACAGCGCCGACTCCTCGCCGCCCTCACCGGACTTGATCTCCATGACGACGTCGGCCCCGTCGTGCGGGTCACGCGGCAGGAGCAGTTCGGTCAGCTTCGCTTCGAGCTCGGGGATCCGCTGCTCCAGCTGGGCGGCCTCCTCGGCGAACGAGGGGTCGTCGGAGGCCAGCTCCTTGGCCGCGGCGAGGTCGGACCGGGCACCCTCGAGCTCGTTCACGGTCTTCACGACCGGCGACAGCTCGGCGTAACGCCTGCCCAGTTTGCGCGCCCGCGTCTGGTCGGCGTGCACGGACGGGTCGCCGAGGGCGGTCTCGAGCTCGGCGTACTCGTCGAGCAGCCCCTGAAGGGACGCTGATTCCACTGCACTGCTCCTTGTTCGATCACCGACTACCGGGACGAGCCCGGCGGACCCTGCCGGCGGAGCGTCCGCCGGAACAGAGAACGGCGCCCGCATCCGCCACAGGGGCGGACACGGGCGCCGTCGGTGAAGCTACTTGGCGCCGGACTTCTTGTCCCGCTTGCCGTAGCGCGCCTCGAAGCGGGCGACGCGGCCACCGGTGTCCAGAATCTTCTGCTTACCGGTGTAGAACGGGTGGCACGCCGAGCAGATCTCGACGTAGATGTGGCCGGACTCGCGCGTGCTCCGGGTGCTGAAGGTGTTGCCGCAGCCGCACACGACCTCGGTCACGACGTAGTTCGGGTGAATACCGCTCTTCATGGTGTCCTCTCTCTGTGGCTCCGGGTCCTCCCGCGTCGTTCCTGCGGGCGAAGGTGAACCGGAGCCGGACGTCAGCGGGCTAATTCTGCCAGACGGCCCGACACGCACTTCAACGCACCACCCCCACCAGGCATTCCCACCCCGTGAAGGTGCTCCCAAGGGCCCTATGGTCGCGTTGAACGCGACCATAGGGCCCTTGGGAGCTTCGGGGTATCAGCCGACGAAGGCGCTCAGGGTGAGCGCGACACCACAGCCGGTGACGCCCACGATCGTCTTCATCACCGTCCACGACTTGAGCGTGTCGGCCACCGACATCCCGAAGTAGCGGTTCGCCATCCAGAAGCCCGAGTCGTTCACGTGGGAGAACGCGGCCGCACCGCTGGCGATGGCGATGCAGGTCAACGCGACGACCGAGTCGCTGGCGCCGATCGTCGACGCCACCGGTGCGGTCAGCGTCGCGCCGGTGATCATGGCGACGGTGCCCGAGCCCTGCGAGATGCGGATGATCGACGCGGTGATGAAGCCGAACAGCACGAGCGGCATGTTCATGTCGCTCATCCAGTCGGCGAGCACGTCGCCCATCCCCGAGTCGACGAGCAGACCGCCGAAGACGCTGCCCGCTCCGGTGATGAGGATGATGACGCCTGCCGGGCCCAGGGCCGACGTGGTCATCTTCTGCAGGTCCTCCCTGGTGGAGCCCCGGCGGACGCCGAAGAAGTACAGCGTGTACAGGCACGTCAGCAGCAGGGCGATCACCGGGTGGCCGATGAAGGCGATGACAGTGCGCGCGGTGTTGCCCTCGGGGAGCACCGCCTCGCTGGTCGTGCCCGCCAGGATCAGCACCAGCGGGAGCAGCAGTGCCCCGACGACGGCACCGAAGCGCGGCAGGGTGTTCGGGTCACGCTCGCCGTCCTCGCGCGAGGCGTCCAGTTCCTCCGGCACCGGCACGAAGATCTTCTTCGAGATCCAGCGGCCGAAGATGGGGCCGGCCACCGCCATGGCGGGAAGGCCGCACAGCACACCGAACAGGATCACCAGGCCGAGGTCGGCGTTCATCACGCCGGCGGTGGCGATCGGTCCCGGCGTCGGCGGGATGAACGTGTGGGTCACACTCACGCCCGCACACAACGGGATTCCGTAGTACAGCAGGGATTTCCCGGTCCGTTTGGCGATCGTGTACAGCATCGGTACGAGGATCACGATCGCCACGTCGATGAACACCGCGATCGACACGAGGAACCCGGCGAAGCCCAGTCCCCACGCGACGTTCCGTTCGGAGAACCGGTTGATCAGCGTCGACGCGAGCTGTTCGGCCGCGCCCGCGCGTTGGAGCACGTGGCCGAACACGGCGCCGAGCCCGACGACGAGCGCCACCTGGCCGAGTCCGCCTCCCATCTCCTCGACGACGAGTTCGACGAGGTCGGTGGGGTTGGTGCCGGTCGCGAGCCCGAAACCGATGCTCGCGATCAGCAGCGCGATGAAGGCCTGCAGCTTGACCCAGATCACCAGGCCGAGCAGCAGACCGATCGACAGGGCCGCTGCGATGAGGGTCCACGTCGTCTGTGTCATGACATCACCATTGAGTGTCGAAAGGGAAAGAGTGGGGTTTGCGGGGAGAACTCGGGGTCAGCGGGCGCGAGGAACGGCGCCGCGCTTGGACTCGGCCTGCAGGAAGCGGAAGTCGACGCCCTCCTCGGCCTGGGTGACCTCGTCGACGAACAACTTCCGGTAGCCGCGCGCCGGGGTCGCCGGTCGCGTCACGGGCTGGCCCTCGGCGCGCCGTGCGAGCTCGTCGTCGCTCACCTCGAGCGAGAGCACGCGGTCGGTGACGCTGAGCCGGACGGTGTCGCCGTCGCGGACGTAGGCGAGCGGACCGCCGATCGCCGATTCCGGAGAGACGTGCAGCACGATCGTGCCGCGCGCCGTGCCGGACATGCGGCCGTCGGAGATGCGCACCATGTCCTTGACGCCCTGCCGGGCGAGCTTCTTGGGGATCGGGATGTAGCCGGCCTCGGGCATGCCCGGCGCGCCGGTCGGCCCGATGTTCTTGAGCACGAGGACGTCGTCGGCCCGCACGTCGAGGTCTTCGGAGTCGATGCGCTCGGCCATGTCGGCGGAGTTCTCGAACATTACGGCGCGTCCGGTGTGCTCGAGCAACTCCGGGGTCGCGGCGGCCTGCTTGATGATCGCGCCGCCGGGTGCGAGGTTGCCGCGCAGCACGGCGATGCTGCCCGCCGGGTAGATCGGGTCCTCGCGCGGGCGGACGACTTCCTGCGGGAACGAGGTGTCGCGCTCGGCGAGCTCCTCCCCCAGCGTGCGCCCGGTGATCGTGAGTGCGTCGAGGTCGATGAGGTCGCGCAGGCGCTCCAGCAGCATCGGGATGCCACCCGCCCGGTGCAGGTCCTCCATGTAGTGCGTGCCTGCGGGCTTGAGGTTGACCAGCACCGGGGTCTCTCTGCTGAGCCGGTCGAAACGCTCGAGGTCGAGGTCGAAGCCGAGGCGGCCGGCCACGGCGGCCAGATGCACGATGCCGTTGGTCGACCCGCCGAGTGCCAGGAGCACGCGCAGGGCATTCTCGAACGACGACTCGGTGAGGATCCGGTCGATCGTGAGCCGTTCGCGCGCGATGCCGACGGCGCGCGTGCCGGTCTGCTCGGCGATGCGCATGCGGTCGGCGGTGACGGCGGGCGGCGTGGCACTGCCGGGCAGGGCGATGCCCATCGCCTCGGCGATCCCCGCCATCGTGCTGGCGGTGCCCATCACCGAGCACGTTCCGACGCTGCCGACGAGGCTCGAGTTGACCTCGGAGATCTCCTGGTCGTCGATCTCGTCGCCGCGGTACCTGCCCCAGAAGGCGCGGCAGTCGGTGCAGGCGCCGACGCGTTCGCCGCGGTGGCCGCCGGTGAGCATGGAGCCGGTGACGAGCTGGATCGCGGGGATGCCGGCCGATGCGGCGCCCATCAGCTGCGCGGGGACGGTCTTGTCGCAACCGCCGATGAGCACGACCGCGTCCAGCGGCAGCGCGTTGATCATCTCCTCGGTGTCCATCGACATGAGGTTGCGCAAGTACATGCTCGTCGGGTTGGAGAAGCTCTCGTGCAACGAGATCGTCGGGAAGTCGACGGGCAGTCCGCCCGCGAGCATCACGCCCCGCTTCACGGCCTCGATGAGCTGCGGCATGTTGCCGTGGCAGGGGTTGAACCCGCTGCCGGTGTTGACGATGCCGACGACCGTGCGGTCGAGCGCCTCGTCGGTGTAACCCGCACCCTTGATGAACGCCTTGCGCAGGAACAACGAGAACCCAGAGTCGCCGTAGTTCGGCAGGCCTCGCGTCATGCCCTGGGTGGGGTCGTCCGCGTCACGCACGCCGTCAGCCATTATCGACCTCATTATCAATAATCTTTCCGATGAAAACGGCGACATCTAACCACGGTTGTGGAAGCATGCGCAACGCCCGTGCGAAACTGATTCACCCACCCCGGACGTCATGGAGGTAGCAGCGCGTTGTCCTTGCTCGAGCAGCTGGAGGAGGAGATCGTCCTCGGCCTGCGATTCCCGAGGGAACGACTCGTCGAGGACGAGCTCATGCGGGCGTTCTCCGCGAAGCGGCACGTCGTGCGCAGTGCGTTGCAGGAGCTCGAGAGCCGGGGACTCGTGGAGCGCAAACCCAACGTGGGCGCCTTCGTGAAGGCGTACACGGCCAAGGAGGTGCGTGACCTGTACGCGGTCCGCGAGCTGCTGGAGGTCCACTGTGCACGGTTGATCCCGGTGCCGGTCGACGGGGAGCGATTGGAGGAGCTCGTGGAGATCCAGCGCAGGCACGACGCCGGCGTCGACGCGGGACAGCTGCGGGACGTCACCAAGGCGAACACGGCCTTCCATCGCACCCTGTTCGGCCTGTCCGACAACACGGTGCTGGTGGAGGCGATCCAGCGGCACGCCCAGATGGCACACGCGATCCGGTCGGTGACGGTCACGTCGCCGGAGTATCTGTCGCGCAGCAGGAACGAGCACTGGGCGATGATCGACGCCCTCCGGTCGGGCGACAGCGAGACGCTGGCCGACCTGTGCCGCGAGCACCTGCTGCCCTCGCGCGACGCGTACCTGACACGGCTCACCAGCGCAGGGCCCGCCTGAGGGCACTGCACCCCGAACACGCGTGTGGCCCCCGCCGGCGTTCGACGGGGGCCACACGCGTGTCTCGGGCGAGGACTACTGCTGTTCGTCGGCGCCCGGGGTGCTCTTCGAGATCTGCATCAGGAACTCGATGTTCGTCTTCGACTTCTTGAGCCGGTCGATGAGCAGGTCGATCGCCTGCTGCGAGTCGAGCGCGTGCAGCACTCGGTGCAGCTTGTGCGTGACGGCCAGCTCGTCCGGCGAGAGGAGCAGCTCCTCCTTGCGCGTGCCGGACGGGTTGACGTCGACCGCGGGGAACACGCGGCGCTCGGCGATCTTCCGGTCGAGCTTGAGCTCGGCGTTACCGGTGCCCTTGAACTCCTCGAAGATGACCGTGTCGCCGGTGGAACCGGTCTCCACCATCGCGGTGGCGAAGATGGTCAGCGAACCGCCGTCCTCGATGTTGCGGGCCGCGCCGAGGAACCGCTTCGGCGGGAACAGCGCCGTCGAGTCGACACCACCGGAGAGGATCCGGCCGGACGCCGGGGCCGCCAGGTTGTAGGCACGGCCGAGGCGGGTGATCGAGTCGAGCAGCACGACCACGTCGTGACCCATCTCGACGAGCCGCTTGGCCCGCTCGATGGACAGCTCGGCGACCGTCGTGTGGTCCGACGGCGGGCGGTCGAACGTCGAGGCGATGACCTCGCCGTTCACCGACCGCTGCATGTCGGTGACCTCTTCGGGACGCTCGTCCACGAGCACGACCATCAGGTGGCACTCGGGGTTGTTCGTCGTGATCGCGTTGGCGATGTCCTGCATGATCGTCGTCTTACCGGCCTTCGGCGGCGAGACGATGAGTGCACGCTGGCCCTTGCCGACCGGCATCACCAGGTCGATGACGCGGGTGGTCAGCTTGGTGGGCTGCGTCTCGAGGCGGAGCCGCTCGTTGGGGTACAGCGGCGTCAGCTTCGTGAACTCGGGGCGCTTCTTGGCGACCTCGGAGTCGAGTCCGTTGACCGAGTCGACACGCACCAACGGGTTGAACTTCTGCCGCTGCTGCTCGCCCTCACGCGGCTGGCGGACGACACCGGTGATCGCGTCACCGCGGCGCAGGCCGTGCTTGCGGACCAGCGACAGCGAGACGTAGACGTCGTTCGGTCCCGGCAGGTACCCCGACGTGCGCACGAACGCGTAGTTGTCGAGCACGTCGAGGATGCCGGCCACGGGCAGCAGCACGTCGTCCTCGCGGATCTCCGTGTCGCCCTCGCCACGACCGCCTCCGCGACGGCGACGGTCCCGGTAGCGACGTCCGCGGCGGCCGCCGCGCTCGTCGTCGTCCCGGTTGTCCTTGCCGCCGTCCCGGCTGTTGTCTCCGCGGTTGTTGTCTCCGCGGTTGTCACCACGGTTGTTGTCGCCACGGTTGTTCTGCTTGCGGTCGCCGGACTCGTCGTCCGAACGGTCCTGGCCGCCGGCGTTGCTGCCGCCGTTGCCAGCGTTGCCAGCGTTGCCGTTGTCGGTGCCCCGACCGGCACCGCCGCGACGGCGACGGCGTCCGCCACCCTCACCGGACTGACCGGATTCGGCGTCGCCCTCGGGCTTCTGCTTCGCGCCGCCCCGGGTCTCGGCCTTGTCGGCCTTCGCAGCCTTGTCGCCCTTGGCCGCGCCGTTCGCAGACCCGTCGGCCTTCGCGGTGCCGTCGGCCTTCGCGGTGGAGTCACCGTCCGAACCGGTCTGAACCTTCTGCTCGGCCCCGGCCTGTTCGTCGGTGCTCTTCTGCGCCGTCCTGGCGTTCGACCTGGCTGGCTTGCTCTCGGTGTCGAGAGGCAGGGTCGCCTCGGCGGACTGCGTCTCGCCGCCGCGGGGCTTCTTGGTCTTGCCCTGCCGTTCGCGGATGGCGGCGATCAGGTCCCCCTTGCGCATGCCCGTGGTGTCGCCGATGCCGAGTTCGGTGGCGAGAGCACGAAGATCGGCGATGACCATGCCGGACAGCCCACCAGGACGCCGCTTCGGCGTCGATGCTGCACCGCCTGCCTGCGACTCCCCGTCACCCGGCGCGCTTGCCTGGGCGTTCGCGTCGCCGCTCAAAAGATCGGTGTTGCTCACACATGTCCTTCCTGACCGGTCCACGCCTTGTCGGTGAACCAGCGGACCGCCGCCCGCGTCCGAATTGCGAGACGGCGTTTCGGCTCTCTGCATGCGGCCGGCGCTGAGACGTGGGTGTCGCAGCGGCGACGCCGCTTGCAAGAGGTGGGGCCGACCACCGTGATACCGGGTACCCCCGCTGACCTCAGAGACAACGGAAGATGTATCCGGGAGATGTTCCCGAGACCATCACCGGGTGCGGATATCGAGCACGGTGACCGAACGCCCCCGAGCGTAGACCGCCCACCTTGTGGGTGCAACAACCACCCCGCCCCGTGGCGTGCCTCACTACCGGTGGGCACACGCTCGTGGGGACGAGAGCCGGGACGAGGCCGCGCACCGGGGCCGCTCAGGCCCGGGTGACCTGCACTCCGTCCAGGTCGATCGCCAGCTCGGTGACGTCGTATCCGTCAACGTCGAGGTCCGGGGGGAATATTCCCGCCGCGTTCCCCCGGCCGTCATCTGTGCCGTCACCGTAGGGCAGCGCGAGCACGGTCGGTCCGGCACCGGAGACCGCCGCAGCCACGCCGCGGGCCCGCAGTCCGTCGACCAGCCGCATCGTGTCGGGGTAGGCGGGCCTGCGATACCCCTGGTGGAGACGGTCGTCGGTGGCGTCGAGCAGCAGGTCCGGCCGCCGGGTCATGGCGTGCACGGCCAGCGCGGTGCGGCTGCCCGCGAACACGGCGTCGGCCAGCGGTACCCGGTCGGGCAGGAGTCCGCGGGTCTCGTGGGTCGAGGACTGCGTGGGCGGCACCGCCACGACGGGCCGGATCGACTCGTGCGGGGTCAGCCGCTCCGCGTGGAACCGCTCCCCCGACGACCACGCCACGACGAACCCGCCGTACAGGCTGGCGGCCACGTTGTCGGCGTGTCCCTCGAACTCGGCAGCCAGGTGCAGCGCGTCGGCGTCGAGCTCGCGGCCCGCGACCGTGTAGGCGGCCGCGATTCCCGTGACGATCGCCGCCGCCGACGACCCGAGCCCGCGCGAGTGCGGAATCGCGTTGTGACACCGCAACCGCAGCCCAGGCGGCGTGATGCCCAGCCGGGCGCACGCCGCCTCCCACGCCCGTACGACGAGATGCCGCGGCCCGCGCGGCACCTTGCGCATGTCGCCGGCACCCGCGTCGAGGACCTCGATGTCCACACCGGACTCGGTGGTCTCGAACTCCACGATGTCGTGCAGTGCCAACGCAAGACCGAGCGAGTCGAATCCCGGCCCGAGGTTCGCCGTCGAGGCCGGAACCCGGACGGTGAACCTCACGAGAGCTCCAATGCGGACGCCACGGCACGCGGGTCGACGGCGAGCGGTTCGACCTCGACGTTGCCCTCCAGGGCCGTGCCGGGGTCCTTCAGGCCGTGCCCGGTGACCGTGCAGACAACGGTGGCACCGCTGGGAATCCGGCCGTCGTCGGCGGTCGCGAGCAATCCGGCGACGCTCGTCGCCGAGGCCGGCTCGACGAACACGCCCTCCTTGCTCGCCAGGAGCCGGTAGGCGGCCAGGATCTTCTCGTCGGTCACGGCGTCGAACAGTCCCCCGCTGGCCGTTTTCGCCTTCACCGCGCCTTCCCACGAGGCCGGGCTGCCCACGCGGATGGCCGTGGCGACCGTCTCCGGCTCCGTCACGGGCTCACCCCGCACGAGCGGAGCTGCCCCCGCCGCCTGGAATCCGAACATGCGCGGGGTCGCCTCGACGATCCCGTCGGCGGCGTACTCGGTGTAGCCGGCCCAGTAGGCGGTGATGTTGCCCGCGTTGCCGACGGGCAGGCAGTGGATGTCCGGTGCGTACCCGAGCGCGTCACAGATCTCCCACGCCGCACTCTTCTGGCCGACCAGGCGCACCGGGTTGACCGAGTTCACCAGCGTCACCGGATAGTCGGCCGCAGTCTTGCGCGCCAGTTCGAGACAGTCGTCGAAGTTGCCGTCGATCTGCAGGATCCGCGCGCCGTGCAGCACCGCCTGCGCCATCTTGCCGAGCGCGATCTTGCCCTGTGGCACCAGCACGGCCGTGGCGAGACCGGCCCGCGCGGCGTACGCCGACGCCGACGCCGAGGTGTTACCCGTCGAGGCGCAGATGACGGCCTTGAGCCCGCTCGCCCTCGCGTGCGTCATGGCGACGGTCATCCCCCGGTCCTTGAATGACCCGGTCGGGTTCGCGCCCTCGACCTTGAGATACACCGACGCACCGGTCAGCTCCGACAGGTGCGGGGCGGGCAGCAACGGCGTGTTGCCCTCCCCGAGCGTCACGACCTCGGCGCCCTCGGGAATCGGGATCCGCGACGAGTACGCCTTGATGATCCCCGGCCAGCCCGCCTTCACGGCGCCGCTCGCACCCACCGCGCCCACCGCGCTCTCGCTGCTCACTCCGCCTCGCCTTCCACACGCATCACACTCACGACCTCGCGCACGACGTCGAGCTTGTCGATCTCATCCACAGTGGACCGCAACGCGGCGTCGGGAGCCTGGTGCGTGACCACGACCAGGCTCGCGGTGGAACGCCGATCCCGTTGGCGCACGGTGGAAATACTCACGCCGTGAGCCGCGAAGACCTGCGCCACCTGCGCGAGCACGCCAGGCTTGTCGGCCACGTCGAGACTCACGTGATAACGCGTCGGCGTCTGCCCCATCGGGCGCACCGGCAGCGCGGCGTGCGCGGACTCGCGCGGACCACGCCCTCCGGCGACCTTGTTCCTGGCGGCCGACACCAGGTCGCCGAGCACGGCACTGGCCGTGGGGGCACCGCCCGCGCCCTGGCCGTAGAACATCAGCTGCCCCGCGGCCTCGGCCTCGACGTACACGGCGTTGAAGGCACCGCTGACGCCGGCGAGCTGATGCGAGCGCGGGATCATCACCGGATGCACGCGGGCCGACACCGACTCCGAACCGTCCTCTTCGGTCACCCGCTCGCAGATGGACAGCAGTTTGACCGTACGCCCCAACGACTTCGCGGCCGTGATGTCCGACGAGCTGATGCCCGCGATGCCCTCGCGGTAGACGTCGGCCGCCGTCACCCGGCTGTGGAAGGCGAGCGACGCGATGATGGCCGCCTTCGACGCGGCGTCGTAACCGTCCACATCGGCCGTCGGATCGGCCTCGGCATACCCGAGCCGCGTGGCCTCGTCGAGCGTCTCGGCGTAGCCGGCACCCGTCGAGTCCATCGCGGACAGGATGAAGTTGGTCGTGCCGTTCACGATGCCCATCACCCGCGTGATGCGGTCACCGGCCAGCGACTCGCGCACCGGGCGCAGCAACGGGATGGCCCCCGCGACGGCGGCCTCGTAGTACAGGTCGGCACCCGACTCGGCGGCGGCGTCGGCCAGCTCGCCCGCATGCTCCGAGAGCAAGGCCTTGTTACCCGTGACGACCGATTTCCCCTTACGCAGGGCCGAAAGCAACCAACCGCGCACCGGATCGATACCGCCGATCAGCTCGACCACGATGTCCACATCGGAGTCGATGAGCGCCGTCGCGTCGGCCGTCACCAGCTCCTGCGGCAGCTCCGGGTGCTTGTCCGGCCTCCGCACCGCGATGCCCGCCAGCTCCACCGGCGCGCCCACGCGCGCGGCGAGCTCGCCCGGGTCGTCCAGCAGCATGCGAGTCACTTCACTGCCGACGGTCCCGCAGCCGAGCAGGGCCACCTTGACCGGCTCCGTCATGACACCTCCAGAACCTGCGGGACACCCGCACCCGGTCGGCTTACACGAGCGAGAAGCGCACAAGGGTCGCTCATGACGCCTCCAGCCGCAGCATGTCGTCGTACGTCTCCCTGCGCAGCAGCAGCCGGTGGGAGCCGTTCCGCACGGCGACCACCGCCGGCCGCGGCTGACGGTTGTAGTTGCTGGCCATCGAGTAGCAGTACGCACCCGTGGCGGCGACCGCGAGCAGATCGCCCGGTGCCAGGGTCTCCGGCAACCAGCAGTCACGGACGACGATGTCACCGGACTCACAGTGCTTTCCCACGACGCGGGACAGGACGGCGTTCACCGGCTCCGGCTGGCCGTCGTCACCGGCGCGGGAGACCAGGCGCACGTCGTAGGCCGCGTCGTACAGCGCGGTGCGGATGTTGTCGCTCATCCCGCCGTCGACGCTGACGTACCGCCGCACCCCCTCGTCGCCGAGCACGACGTCCTTGATGGTGCCGGTCTCGTAAAGCGTGACCGTGCCGGGACCGGCGATGGCGCGCCCCGGCTCCCCCGCGATCCGCGGCACCGGGATGTCGGCGAACGCGCACTCCTTGCGCACGATGTCGCGGATCTGCGTGACCAGCTGCGCGGGTGGCGGCGGGTTGTCCTTCTCGGTGTAGGCGATACCGAACCCACCGCCGAGGTCGACGGTGGTGAGGCTCTCGAGCGCCTCGGCGCCGTGTTCCTTGCGCAACTCGACGAGCAGGCCGACCACGCGCCGCGCGGCCACCTCGAAACCGTCGGCGTCGAAGATCTGCGAGCCGATGTGGCTGTGCAGGCCCACCAGCTGCAACGACGGCGCGTTCAGCACCCGGCGCACGGCCTCCGCCGCGTCCCCGGACGCGAGCGAGAAGCCGAACTTCTGGTCCTCGTGGGCGGTGGCGATGAACTCGTGGGTGTGCGCCTCGACGCCGACCGTCACGCGCACCAGCACCTGCTGCACGACGTCCTTGCGCGCGGCGATCTCGGCGAGGCGGGCGATCTCGTAGTACGAGTCGAGCACGACCGTGCCGACCCCCGCGTCGACGGCGGCCTCGAGTTCGTCGACCGACTTGTTGTTGCCGTGGAACGTGATCCGCTCCGGCGGGAACTCGGCGCGCCTGGCGACCTCGAGTTCTCCTCCGCTGCACACGTCCAGGCTCAGCCCCTGGCCTGCGACCCAGCGGGCGACCTCGGTGCAGAGGAAGGCCTTACCCGCGTAGTGCACGAGCGCCGGGTCCTCGAAGGCGGCGGCGTACTCGGCGCAGCGGAACTTGAAGTCGGCCTCGTCGATGACGAACAGCGGCGTGCCGTAGGTGCGGGCGAGCTCGCGCACGTCCACTCCGGCGATACGGACCACGCCGTCCGGACCGCGGAACGTGTTGCGGGGCCACACCTTCGCGTGCAGCCGGTCGATCTCGTCCGAACTGGACGGCGGGAAACCTGCCTGATCGGCGTGCGGGTAGACCTCGGCGTGCCGGGGCCCCGCGGGGTGTGCACACATTCCTTGCTTACATCCGTTCCGGGGCGGATACCCCGAGCAGGGACAGTCCGTTGGCGAGCACCTGGCGCGCTGCTTCGCACAGCGCCAACCGGGCGAACGTGAGGTCGGTCGGTTCCTCATCGCCCTGAGGGAGCACGCGCGCGACGTCGTAGAACTTGTGGTACGCCGACGCCAGCGATTCGAGATAGCGGGCGATGCGGTGCGGTTCCCGCAACTCCGCCGCCTTGGCCAGCACGCTCGGGAACTCGCCGATCGTGCGGATGAGGTCCCCTTCGCGGGGATGCGAGAGCAGCCCGAGGTCCACCTCGTCCGCGGGTTTGCGCTCGATGCCCAGCTCGGCCGCGTTGCGCTGCAGCGACGCCAGCCGCGCGTGCGCGTACTGCACGTAGAACACCGGGTTCTCGTTGGTGTGCTTACGCAGCAGGTCGAGGTCGATGTCGATGCTGGAGTCGACCGAGTAGCGCGTCAGCTCGTAGCGCGCCGCGTCGACGCCGACGGCCTCCACCAGGTCCTCGAGCGTCACGACCGTTCCGGCGCGCTTGCTCATCCGCACGGGCTTGCCGCCGCTGACCAGGTTGACCATCTGGCCGATCAGCACCTCGACGACGTCCGCGTCGTAACCCAGGGTCACCGCGGTGGCCTTGAGCCTGCCGATGTAGCCGTGGTGGTCGGCACCGAGCATGTAGATGCACAGGCCGAAGCCGCGCTCGACCTTGTCGCGCAGGTAGGCGATGTCGCCCGCGATGTAGGCGGGGTCGCCGTCGCTCTTGATGACGACGCGGTCCTTGTCGTCGCCCTGGTCGGTCGTACGCATCCACCAGGCGCCCTCGGACTCGTACAGCGCGCCGGTTTCCTTCAGCTCCTCCACGACCGCGGCGACCTTGCCGCTCGAGTGCAGCGAGTCCTCGTGGAAGAAGACGTCGAAATCGGTGCCGAACTCGTGGAGGCTCTGCTTGATCTCCTCGAACATGAGGCCGACGCCGATCCGGCGGAACGTCTCCCTGCACTCGTTCTCGGGCAGCGACAACGCCCCCGGTTCCTCGGCGAGGACGGCCTTGGCGATCTCGTCGATGTAGGCACCCGCATAGCCGTCCTCCGGCGCAGGCTGTCCCTGCGCGGCGGCCAGCAGCGAGGAGACGAAACGGTCGATCTGCGCACCCGCGTCGTTGAAGTAGTACTCGCGGGTGACCTCGGCGCCCTGGGCCGACAACACGCGCCCGAGCGCGTCCCCGACGGCGGCCCAGCGGGTGCCGCCGAGATGGATGGGCCCGGTCGGGTTGGCCGAGACGAACTCCAGGTTGATTCGCGTTCCGGCGAGCGCGTCGCCGCGGCCGAACGCCTCGCCCTCGGCGAGCACGCGGTTCACGATCTCGCCCTGGGCGTCGGCGGCGAGACGCAGGTTCAGGAACCCGGGTCCGGCCACCTCGGCGGACTCGACGCCGTCGGCGGCGGCCAGCTCGGCGGCGAGGGCGTCGGCCAGCTCGCGCGGCGCCATCCCTACTTTCTTCGCGACCTGCAACGCCACGTTGGTCGCGTAGTCGCCGTGTTCCGGGTTGCGGGGTCGCTCCACCGTCACCTGCTCAGGAAGCACGCCGGTGTCGAGGCCGCGGGCCTCGAGAACCGTGACGGCGGACGAACGCACGAGGTCAGCAAGGGCGGAGGGAGTCACCCGGCGAGTGTACGTTCGGGGGCGACGACGCTCTGTCACCGGCTCTCCCTCGATGTGCGCGGGCGCATAGGCGCTCGGGGACGGCCCGGGTGCGGTTGTGCGGCACTTCACCGAGGCGCCACCCGGTGTCGGTTTTCGTATCCCTACACTCCCCGACGGGGTACTCGGTCCCGAAGGAGACAACTGGAGCCATGGCCAGCGGCAAGAAGGGCAACCGCAAGCCGAACGCGGTCAAGGCGGCACGCGGGTCGGCCGTCGGCACGAAGAACATCCCGTGGGGCACCATCATCGCCGTCGTGGCGATCGTGCTGCTCGCGGGCGGCGTCTTCGGCTACTACTACGTCGCATCCAGCGACTCCAGGGAACAGAAAGACCGGGAGCAGGCCGCGGCCGAGCAGTTCACGCCGAGCAAGGACAACCCGGACCCGTCGACGAACATCCGCGGCGTGCAGACCGCGGAGTACCAGGCCGGTGCCCACGTGCTGCCCAACGAGCGCGTCGCCTACGACCAGGCGCCGCCGTTCGGCGGCCCGCACGACGGGTTCTGGGCCTCGTGCACCGGCACGGTGTACGACGAGGCGGTGCGTAACGAGAACATGGTGCACGCGCTCGAGCACGGCGCCGTGTGGATCGCCTACGACCCCGAGCAGGTCAAGGGCGAGGACCTCGAGGCGCTGCGGATCCGGGTCGAGAACAAGCCGTTCATGATGCTCTCCCCGTACCCGAACCTCGACAAGCCGGTGTCGCTGCAGTCGTGGGGCCACCAGTTGAAGGTCGACGACGTCGACGACGAGCGCATCGACCAGTTCATCGCCGCCCTCAAGCGCAACGCGAACACGTATCCGGAGGTCGGCGCCTCCTGTGACGCGCTCGGCCCGGGCCAGTTCGACCCGGAGAACCCGCCGAAGTTCGACCCGAGCGAGCCGGGCAAGGACGCCAAGCCGATGGACTACCAGGGTTCGCAGAACGCCGTCGACGAGTCGATGGGCGGCGGGCAGTAACCTTTCGGTCACTCCGCCAGCCCGACCCGACCGTTCCAGGGATTCCGCAGCGCACATGACCGACAAGCCAGACGAACCGCGTTCCACCGAGCCCACGACCGAATCCGACGGCCAGGATCCGCCGGATTCGCCGGAACGGGACGAGAGCCGCCCTCCGCGGCAGCGGGAGTGGCCCAGGTACGTCATCTTCGGCGCGGCGGCGCTGGCGTTGCTGCTGGTCGGCGCGACCGTCGGCCTGCTGGTGGCGCGCAGCACCGAGGGCGAGGAGTCGGCGATGCCGGGGCCGGTGGACGTCGGGTTCGCGCAGGACATGTCGGTGCACCACCTGCAGGCCGTGACCATGGCCAACTGGGCCCGCGACCACAGCACCGATCCGGCGGTCAAGCAGCTGGCGTTCGACATCGCCAGCACCCAGACCGAGCAGATCGGCCGCATGAAGGGCTGGCTGATGCTGTGGGGCAAACCCGAGGAGCCCGCGGGCGAGTACATGACCTGGATGTCGGAGCCGATGGGCGGCCACGACCACGATTCGAGCTCCGAGGAGAACTCGACGGCGGCCTCGGAGTCGGAGGCCGCGCCGTCGGGCCCGTCCGGCGGTCAGGTCGGGGGCAGCAGGGCGATGCCGGGCATGGCGACCGAGCAGGAGCTGGCGAAGATGCGGTCGCTGTCGGGCGAGCGCCTGGACGTCTACTTCCTGCAGTTGATGCTGCGACACCACGAGGGCGGCGTGAGCATGGCCGAGTACGGCCGCAACCACGCCCGGATCACGGCGGTCAGCACGTTGGCCACGAGCATGCTGGCCTCGCAGCGGCCCGAGGCCGACACGATGCGGCACATGCTGGCCGAGCGGGACGCCGAGCCGCTGCCGTTCCCCTGAGGCTCACCAGGTGAGCTGTTCGCATCGGCGCGCGTGTTCGCGGGGTTCGACCTGCAGGGTGGCGTGTTCGATGCCGTAGTCGGCCGACAGCACGTCCCTGGCCGAGGCGAGCACGTCGGAGGTGTCGGCCTGCGGCCCGACGGTCAGGTGGGCCGAGGCGACCTCCATGCCGGACGTCAGCGTCCACACGTGCAGGTCGTGCACGTCGTCGACGTGGTCGAGTTCGGCGAGGCGGGCACTGATCCCCGCGACGTCGACGCCACGAGGTGCGTGCTGGAACAGGATGCGCAGCGAGCGGGCGGCCAGGACGGCGGTGCGCGGGAGGATCCACACGCCGATGGCCACACCGGCGATGGGGTCGGCGTAGCGCCAGCCGGTGAGCAGCGTCAAGGCTGCGCTGATCAGGACGGCGACGGAGCCGACGAGGTCGGCGAGGACTTCGAGGTAGGCGCCGCGCAGGTTGAGGCTCTCCTGGGCGCCGGAGCGCAGGAGCGCGAACGCGACGATGTTGGCGACCAGGCCTGCGGTGCCCGCGACGAGCACGGGCAGGCCGGGCACCTCGGGGGCGTCGCCGATGCGGCTGATCGCCTCGTAGACGACGTATCCGCCGACGCCGAACAACAGGAGGGCGTTGGCGAGCGCGGCGAGCACCTCGGCGCGGTACAGGCCGAAGGTGCGGGTGAACGTCGGGCCGCTGCGGCGGGCGAGCACGACGGCCACGAGGGCCATGCCGAGACCGAGGACGTCGGTGAACATATGCGCGGCGTCGGAGATGAGCGCCAGCGACGAGGTGGCGAAGCCGACGGCGAACTCGAGGACCATGAACCCGGCGCTGATAGCGAGGGCGGCGGCGAGCCTGCCCTGGTGCGCGCCGGACGCCGACAGGCCGGCGTGCCCGTGGCCGTGTCCATGACCGTGCCCCATCGGTCCCCTCTCCAGACATATAGCGACATACGCATGTGTGCACTACAGGTAACCCTAACCCGAAATTGGCGTAGCACGACAGACGCGGCGGTGGAGCTCACACGGGAGTAATCGGGGACCACGCGCACGGGGCGAGAAGGGGATGCGATAGGCTGCTGACGTCACCGAGAGGTGGCGGGCCCTCGTAGCTCAGTGGATAGAGCACTGCCCTCCGGAGGCAGGTGTCGCAGGTTCGAATCCTGCCGAGGGCGCCCGATCAAACGGCCCGTGAGCAGCAGAAATGCCAGTCGCGGGCCGTTTTTCATGATCGCGACCAGTTTCGCGTGGTGCGGGTTGTGGTGCGAGTCGCGTTACGCTCGCACCATGAAGCAGCGTGAGGGGCGCTCCCGAGGCTCGATCGAGCAACTCCGCAGTGGCGCACTGCGGGTGAAGGTCTACGCCGGCATCGACCCTCTCAGTGGGAAGCGTCACTACCTCCGCGAGACCGTTCCCGCTGGGCCGAAGGCGGAGAAGGAAGCTCAGAAGGTCCTCACGCGGCTGGTCAACGAGGTCAACGAGAGCCGGAACCCGCGGACCAACGCGGCAGTCGGCCAGCTGATGGATCGATACCTCGAGTACGTGGACGTCGACCAGAGCACGCGGACGCGATATCGCATCGCGATCGACACCCATATCAAGCCGTTGCTCGGGGTCACACCGCTGGCGCGTCTGAACGGCGAGGTCCTGGACTCCTTCTACCGGACTCTCCGAACGTGCCGCGACCACTGCGGCGGGAAGCCGTTCGTCGAACACAAGACGGCCCGGCCGCACACGTGCGACGACTCCTGCCGACCGCACACCTGCAAGCCGCTCGCACCTGCGTCGATTCGCAAGATCCACACCTGCCTCAGCGGCGCGATGAAGGCCGCCATCCGGTGGCAGTGGATCGCGGTCAACCCGCTCGAACAGGCGCAGCCCCCGAAACGACCACCATCCAATCCACACCCACCGACACTTGAGCAGGCGACCGCGATCATCAACGAAGCGTTCAAGGACCTGCCGTGGGGAATGCTCGTGTGGGTCGCGATGACAACGGGAGCGCGTCGAGGCGAACTCTGCGCGCTGCGTTGGGACTACCTCGATCTCGACAACGCGAGCATGGCCGTCCGCACCAGCATCGCCCAAGAAAACGGGCACACGTGGGAGAAGGACACCAAGACCCACCAACAGCGGCGGATCACGCTCGATCCGGAGACCGTCGCCCTGCTCCGCATCTACCGACAGCACTGCGAAGAAGAAGCCCGAAGCGTTGGCGTGATCCTCGACGCCGACAGCCGCGTCTTCTCCCGCGACGTCGATCACGAGACGTGGTTGAAACCAAGCAGCGTGACGCAACGCTACCGGCGCATGTGCGCATCCCTCGGCTGGAAGATGAACCTGCACCAACTTCGGCACTACTCGGCGACCGAACTCATTGCCGCCGGCGTGGACGTACGGACCGTCGCAGGGCGCCTGGGACACGGAGGCGGTGGCACGACCACCCTCCGTGTGTACTCCGCGTGGGTCGCGGAAGCCGATCAGAAAGCTGCGGGGAAACTCACCGGTCGCATGCCGAGCGCGCCAATTGCGATCGACCACCAAGGCAACCCGCGGTCTCCGCTCGAGCCCGACACATCGAACCCGTACCAGAAGATCGCAGCCGACATCCGCGGCGCGATCTCGGCAGGCTTCCTACCGCCAGGCTCGACGCTCCCCACTGTCACCGAGTTGGCGAGCCGCTATCACGTGTCAACAGGAACGGCGCACCGCGCGATCGCACAGCTGCAGTCGGACGGCCTCGTAACGGCGAGTCGCGGCAAGCGCGCGACTGTCGTCGAGCAATCGGAAGGCTCAGCCACAGGAGTCACGGACATCGGCACGAGACGACCGAGCTGAGGTACCCGGAGGTCAGACCGACGGCCACCGCACCGTGAGAACGACCGACTCTTCGAGAGCTTCCCAGGTGTGGTCCACGCCCGGCCCCCAGGTCGCGTAGTCGCCGGGCTTCGTGAACGTCGCGTCGCCCTGCGTTGACTCGACTCGGAAGCGGCCGCTGATGAGCATGACGAGGGTGGTCCGCTGGTCGTCAGTGGTCCAGCCGGCGCGTTTGTCACCCTCAGGGTGGGTGGCCCACTTGACTTCGACATCACTGGTGGAGCGGACGCCGTGCGATGGGTCGAGGAAGTGACCCACGATCCAGCCTCGGGTGTCGACGCCGTCTTCGGCTGCGTTGCCGGTGTGCCAGCTTTCGGTCACCGTGTCTCCCATGCGATGGACGGCAGCTTGACTCGCTGTCCGCCGATCTCGGAAAGCCGCCGGAGGCCCTGCAGGAACGCGAACAGTCCTTCGTTGCTCCACGTTACCTCGCTGATCAGCTCGGTCAGGAGCTCCGGGTCGCGCGTGGAGTATCGACGTAGGTTGGACGCCTCCCAGTTCGCCTCAACCTGTCCGCCGTACTGCACCCAGAACTCCTCGTCCTCGATGACGATCAGGCTGGGGAACTCGTAGTTTCCGCTGACGAGGTTGAAGCCGAACGCGGTGCACTCCATCCTGATCCGCTCGCCGACGGGGCGTTCGAGAAGCCACCGCATCGGAGCGGTTAACCGGCTGGGATGCATGGGATCAGCGCTTCGTTGGTCGCCGAGGGTGTTGTCGATGTCGTCGCGCCCGAACAGCTCTTCCTCGGCCTCCCGCAAGAGCGTCAGTCCGAGCCGAGTATCGCCGCGCAGGTCCGCCATCGGTTGGTGGAACCCCTTGGGAATGACCGAAAGCTGACGGTTGGCGTTGAGGACGTTGCCGGACCGCTGCTGAACGAGGAGCAGGTAGTCGGCGTCACCGTGCAGCCCCGCCGGGCGCGCAATGGCGCAGAGCGCAAGCGCCCCGCCCGTGCACACTCGGCTGCTGGGGTCGGCGACGGACGACAGTTCGGGCAGGAAACGGTCCCGCAGTGGCAGTTCGCCGGCGGCCAGGCCGTTGCCACTTGCGAGCGCGTCGAGGAGCTCCCCTTCGAGCAGGTCCATCGTCAGCGCGTACTCCACGAACGGCACTACTCCGACACAGCCGCCGATGCCATCGGCGCCGACCTGGACACTCTCGAGCCCGTACAGCGGCATGTTCACGAGCCGCATTCCGAGCTCGAGCGTCTCCGCAAGACGTGTCACGGCTGCGTCCGTGGTCAGCTCATCGATGACCGTCAAGGCTCCTCGATCCTGCTCGTCGAACACCAGGCCGTCTGACGTCGTCGCGAGGGGGCATGCGAGGTCGAGCCATTCCGGCCGGGTCAGGATCGTCGTGCTGACGTGCTTACCAGCGACGCTCGCGGTGTAGCGGCCGTAGCCGCCGGTGGCCCGCCCGTAGTACTGCTCCAGCGCGTAAGCGACCTGCGCCGAGGTCACTCCGCCTCGCCGGGTTCCGCGGTCACGGAGCTCGCGGGCGTCGATCGCGGCCAGGCGCTCCGCCACCTGCTGGCGGTGTGCGCCCGCTTCCCTGTCGCTGTACGTATCGAGCCATTCGAGCGCAGCACTCATGTTCGGGTCCGCTGTCAGCCGCCTTTCGGCGTCCGCGTGTGCTGCCGTGTCCGTGGGGCCCGAGTCCGCGTCAGCGGCTCCGCCCAGCTCGTCGGAGAACCGCTGGCGAACCGACGCTGATACGCGCTCGTAGGCGGTTTCCAACAGCTGCTGGATATTGGACTTCGGGGTGATACCAGGGTTTTGATGCCACGAGGCGACCGTCCGGACACCGATGTCGAGGTGTGCGGCAAACCTCTCGTGGCTGAAGCGGAAAGCACGCTGAAGAGCGCAGGCGGTACGTCCGGTCCATGACTCCGTCGGCATCGTCAACGCTCCCGCCGGCTCGTCAGCTCCCGCAACTGTTCGACCACGGCCGCCAGTCCGGCTTCTATCCGTGAGAGGCGACTATCGAGCGAATCCATGCGCTTTTCGAGCCGCTCCGCCGCGGTATCTGGCGTTTCGAGATTCCCCTCGGGCGGCTGACGACCGTTCAGAACCGCGTCGAGGTAATCGGGATGCCAGCCCAAAGTTATCGACAATGATTCGAGCGTCCGCGGGCTACGTTTGCGGTTGACCGTGTTCCGCTGGATTTCACGAACGATTGCGGAGGACACCTGCGACCGTTCCGCCAATTCACGCTGGCGCCAGCCGAGCTCTTTGACGCGATCGTTGATGGCTTTCGCGACCGCGGCCCAGTCTTCCGACACGCACTCCTCCGTGTTCCCGTTCCCGCGCCACACCGTAGCGGACGAAGACGCGCCGCCGCCGGACCGACCGCCATACAGAGAACACTTCAACCGAACCATCGATGATTTCATCTCTACAAAGATGAAATAATCGACATCGGGTGCAGAACCGAGAACGAACAGCCCACGCAGACGCATCCACCGACGCGACGAGAACCTTGCCGAAAAAGGCAGAAAAATGCCGACCCGCATGGGTCCTGCATTGGTTCTGCATTTGTTCCGCACTGGTCGTGCATGGTTGGTGGGATCGATTTTTCCTTGAATCGAAGTCATGGAAATAAACCAGAACGGAACGCCTCGAGAGAGCAGCCCGGAAACCACAGGAAACCGTAAACCCCAACCAGCGTTCTACACCGTCAAGGAAGCCGCGGAGCTCCTCCGAGTCGGGGCATCGACGCTGTATCGCATCATCCGCGAGGGCGAC
This sequence comes from Prauserella rugosa, assembly GCF_000719975.1. Classification (GTDB taxonomy): domain Bacteria; phylum Actinomycetota; class Actinomycetes; order Mycobacteriales; family Pseudonocardiaceae; genus Prauserella; species Prauserella rugosa. Next base: position 24,303 of record NZ_JOIJ01000022.1, on the reverse strand, counting down.
TTCCCGGCCGTCCGGCTCCGCTCGCGCTACGTCGTCCCCGCGGAGGCTCTCGACCAGCTCCTCGAAGAGGCGAAGGCCACGGGCAGCGTCGTCGACCCCTGCCGCATCGCCGAACAGCGACGCATGGTCCGGGAAGTCGCGCGGTATGGGGGTGCGCGATGAGGAACCCCAAGGACTTCGATCACTTCGACGACTTCCTGTCAGCCCTTGCGGAAGACCTCGGCCACTATGCCGATGTGCCCGAGAACGTGCTCGAGCACGTCGTGCGCCGCGACGGCTCGTGCATGTGGCTCTACACCTTCGGCGATATCCCCGAATGGACTGGCGACGACGCCACCGATCGCCGGCTTGCCGAGGAGATCTGCCGGGACTGCCCGGTGCAGGAGATGTGCCTCGAACTGGAACTCCGACAGTCGGGCCCCTTCACGACCGGAGTGTGGGGCGCTCTGCCTGAACAGGACCGACGAGCGCTGTACCTGATCTGGCGGGATCGGCACGACCAGCGCGAGGGCGGTGACGACGAATGAACGCGTCGCTCGTACAGCCGCTGGTCGCCATCGGAGCGGCGCTCAGCGTGGTCGTCCTGTGGAAGGTGGCGGCGATGAAGCGCCGGAAGCGGCGGGAGGACGAACGCCCGAGCGCTCGTCTGCTGTCGCTATTCGGCCGGGTTGTCGTCACAGCCCTGTTGATCGTGGGTGTCCAGTGGGCGGTGCTCGTGGCCGCCCCCAATAACCACGGCCTGCTGCTGGGCATACTCGCGGTTCCGGCGCTCTTTGCGGCTCACGCGATCACGAAGGCCGTGACGGTGACGACCGCAGATGCTCCCCGGACACGGGGTGGTCGGCGATGATCCGCCGACAGGATGGGGACAGGGCGGCCGCCTCCGGGCGGCCACCCGCCACCCCCACGGAAGTGGCACGTATCGAACGTGTCCGCGTTCAGGTGGATCGCTTGTGCTGGGCGGGCATCACGCTCGGCCTGGCGTTCACGATGACCAACGTCCAGCACTTCGCCGCAGCGGGCTCATCGACATGGTCGCTTCCATGGCTCGCTGCGTGGCTGCTCGACCCGACGGTGTCGCTCGTACTCATTGCGATCCTGCGCGCCGAGCAGGTGACGGCCAGGTACGGCGTCCCGATGGGCCCGTGGGTGCGCCGTGCGAAGTGGTTCACGCTCGGCGCGACCTACGTCATGAACACGTGGTCGTCGTTCGCGGCCGGTTCATGGTCCGGCATCGTTCTCCATTCGGTGCCACCGCTGCTGGTGTTCATGGCCGCGGAAGCTGTGACCGACCTCCGCGACCGGCTCACCGTCGTTGCCTCTATCGCACGTGGCGGGCCGCATGGCCGATATCGATGAACTCGAACGTGTCGTCGCAGCATGGACGAGCTCACTCACGACCGAAGAGCTGTCCGCCCGTCTAGAGGAGGCGGGAATCCCCTTCGGCCCGATCCTCTCGATCGAAGACGCTGCGGAACATCCGCAACTGCGAGCGCGCGACATGGTTGTTGACACCCCGCACACAGCGTTAGGTTCGGTGACCCACATCGGACTTCCCGTCAAACTCAGCGCGAGCCCTGGCCGGATCCGCCGCTCGGCGCCAAGAGTCGGCGAGCATACCGCCGAGATCCTTACTGAGCTGCTCGGAATCACACCCGACCAGCTAGATCACCTACGAGCCGCTGGCGCCGTATGACCGACACGACAACACGAGTCGCCTGCGGAACGAGTGCGAGCCATACCCGGAGGCCTCCCGAATCCAAACCCGCACCCGCGAGCCGAAACCCAGATGGACGATCGGGCAACATGCAGTTCAGGAGGGTGGGCCGGGTCGGACTTGAACCGACGGCCAAGGGATTATGAGGCACCCGGCAACCGTCGCACAGCAGCGTCACCAGCGGAAACGCTCACTCGAGACGTCACGATGGGTGCGAACAAGGCACCATGGCGAACCATTTCGCACCCAAACTCGCACCTATCCGGCGACGCTGCGACTTCCGACACTCACTGCTTGAACTGAGCGAGCGTCGGTGCGGGGTCGCCGCCGTTGAATCCGCCGACGGCGATCACCGGACGTCCGGAGGCGAGCTACAGACTTCCCTGCCCCTGTGCTCCCATGGCGGCCGCGGCCAGCCGGTGTCGGTGTCCTGTAGCGCCGCAGTGAGCTCGGCGTCGGTCGTTCCCGTTCCTTGGCCGCCCTGGCCGCCCTGGGGGCCCATCGGGTCGGTGCCGTCGCCGGCCGGGCCGGTCGTCGGCAGTGAGCCGGTGTGTGAACCGACGCTGTCGTCTGCGCATAGGCTCCGGTCGCCGACAGTCCCGCCAACGCGGTCACCACAGCCACCACGACGACGGCCTTCCGGAATCGGTGCACGCCGACGGCGATCGCCGTCCCGGCGAGGACACCCCAGTGCCAGCACGATCCACCGCAACGCGGGACGCCCGTCCAGGGTGCGCTCGAGCAGTACCAACGCCCACGCCGCGGTGACCGCGAGTGCCGCTACGACACGCCCATCTTGGGTGATGCGGAAGTGTGGATCACAAGATGTAGTATTGCTTCCGCTGGTGGTCCACGGAGTCTGCAATAGCCTTCGTGGGGCAAGAGGGAACCTGGTGCGAATCCGGGACTGCCCCGCAGCGGTGAGCGGGAACGACAGCCGTCAGAAGCACTGGACACGACAGGGGTCCGGGAAGCGATGGCCGGTAGGTCGGCACACGGTGCCGGTGCCCGCGAGTCCGAAGACCTGCCATCGGCGCGCGCACACCCGTGCGCGCTGTCCCGGGCCTCGCGGGAAGGCTGACGCGGACGACGAACAACGGCAGCGATCCGTGCTCCGATTCGTCGCACGTCCAGCTGCTCGCGAGCGCCGTCCACGACTCGCGAGGAGAGAGTGACGTGACTCAACGCGCGACCGCCGTATCCCCCACCGCACCGGAATCGCCGCCGGCCGTTCGACACCGGCCACACCACGAGCCGCCGTATGACGGCACCACCGAATCCGACCCGGCTCTCGCTCCCCGTCTGACGATCACCGATGCAGCCGGCGAAACCCGCCCACTCGACTGGACGCGCGTGTGCACGCTGGTCGAACAGGCGAGCTCCGGCCTGTCCGATGTAGATGTTCCGGCCGTGCTGCAGGAGCTGCGGCGCGGTCTCTACAACGGGATGACCACAGCCGAGCTCGACCAAGCGCTCGTCATGGCCGCACGCACCTTCGTCGAGCGCGCCCCCGAGTACTCGCGCGTCAGCGCGCGACTGCTGCTGGACACGCTGCGACGCGAAGCGCTGTCGTTCGTCGCGGGCGAACCGGCCGAGGCGGATCAGGAACAGATCCGTGGCCGCTACCCCGACTACTTCGCGGACTACGTGCGGCGCGGCGTCAAACTGGAGGCGCTCGATCCCGAGCTGGCCACGTTCGACCTGGAACGCCTCGGCGCCGCGCTCGACGCGGATCGGGACCTCGAGTTCGACTTCCTCGGACTGCAGACGCTCTACGACCGATACCTACTGCACCACGGCGGCACCCGGTTCGAGCTGCCGCAGGCGTTCTTCATGCGTGTGGCGATGGGACTTGCGCTGCGCGAGGACGACCGCGAAGCGAGGGCGATCGAGTTCTACCTGCTACTGTCGTCGTTCGACTTCATGTGCTCGACACCGACGCTGTTCAACGCGGGCACCACCCGACCGCAGCTCTCCTCGTGCTTCCTGACTACCGTCGACGACGATCTGGACTCGATCTTCCGGGCATACCGCAACAACGCACTGCTCGCGAAGTACTCGGGCGGCCTCGGCAACGACTGGACCCCGGTTCGCGGACTGGGCGCCCACATCAAAGGAACCAACGGGACCTCACAGGGCCTGGTGCCGTTCCTGAAGATCGCAAACGACACCGCGGTCGCGGTCAACCAGGGCGGCAAACGCAAGGGCGCGGCGTGCGCCTACCTGGAGACCTGGCACATCGATATCGACGAGTTCCTGGACCTGCGCAAGAACACCGGCGACGATCGACGGCGCACCCACGACATGAACACCGCGAACTGGGTACCGGACGAGTTCCTGCGCCGCGTCGAGGCTGACGACGATTGGACGCTGTTCTCACCGGACGAAACGCCCGACCTGCACGAGGTCTACGGCACCGAGTTCGACGAACGCTACCGAGCCTACGAGGCCGCAGCTGATCGCGGCGAAGTGGCGGTGTTTCGCCGCGTGCGTGCAGTGGAACTGTGGCGCCGGATGCTGACGATGCTCTTCGAGACCGGACATCCCTGGATCACGTTCAAGGATCCGTGCAACCTCCGCTCCCCGCAGCAACACGCCGGAGTCGTACACTCGTCGAACCTGTGCACCGAGATCACCCTCAACACGACTGCCGACGAGGTCGCCGTCTGCAACCTCGGCTCGATCAACCTCGCCGCGCACGTCACCGCCGACGGCCTCGACCACGCCCGGTTGGAACGCACCATCCGCACGGCCGTTCGCATGCTCGACAACGTCATCGACATCAACTTCTACACTATTCCCGAGGCCAGTCGGTCGAATCTGAAACACCGCCCGATCGGGCTCGGGCTCATGGGCTACGCCGATGCGCTGTTCCGGCAGCGGATCCCGATGTCCTCGTCGGAAGCGGTGACCTTCGCCGACCACAGTACGGAGCTGATCTCGTATCACGCGATCGCGGCCTCGGCCGAACTGGCGAAGGAGCGCGGCCGTTACGAGTCCTTCGAAGGATCGTTGTGGAGCCGAGGGATCCTGCCACTGGACTCGCTGCGCCTACTGGAGGACGCCCGTGGCGGCGACGTCCAGCTCGACCATTCATCCACTCTGGACTGGGACACGCTGCGAGATCGCGTGCGCGAACAGGGGATGCGCAACTCGAACGTCATGGCCGTCGCGCCGACGGCGACGATCTCCAACATCTGCGGCGTCGCCCAGTCGATCGAGCCACTCTACCGGAACCTCTACGTCAAGGCGAACATGTCCGGCGACTTCACCTCGATCAACCCGTCGCTGGTCGACGACCTTCGGCAACGTGGCCTATGGGACGAGGCGATGGTGGCCGACCTGAAATACTTCGACGGCCGTCTCGGTGACATCGACCGTGTCCCCGCCGAGCTCAAGGAGCTCTACGCGACCGCATTCGAGATCGACTCGTCGTGGCTGATCGCCGCCGCCGCGCGCCGGCAGAAATGGATCGACCAGGCACAATCGCTGAATCTCTACGTCGCGGGCGCCAGCGGCCGCAAACTCGACGAGCTGTACCGGCTCGCATGGCGCCACGGGCTCAAGACCACGTACTACCTGCGATCCACCGGGGCCACCCACGTCGAGAAGAGCACGCTGCGCGGCACGGACGGCAGGCTCAACGCCGTTCCGGCGGTGGACCCACCCGGCTCGTTTGCGGTCTCGAACGGCGCCTGCTCGGTCGACGACCCCGAGTGCGAGGTCTGCCAGTGACGGGCACCCGAGACCACAAGACACCGCACGTGACCACGGAAGCGAGCTCCATGACCGTCAAACCCACCTCCGGCACGGCGATGACCGGACTCGGCGCGATCGACCGACGCGCCGGTCGCGTCGAGGTCGGCGAGAAGTCGATGCTCAACGCCCGTGCCGACGTCAACCAGCTGCTGCCGATGAAGTACGGCTGGGCGTGGCAGAAGTACCTCGCCGGCTGTGCCAACCATTGGATGCCGACCGAGGTGTCGATGCAGGCTGACATCGCACTGTGGAAGTCGCGCGACGGACTGACCGACGACGAGCGCCTGATGCTCACGCGCAACCTGGGATTCTTCGCCACGGCGGAATCACTGGTGGCCAACAACATCGTGCTCGCCGTGTACCGCCACATCACCAACCCCGAGTGCCGTCAGTACCTGCTGCGGCAGGCCTTCGAGGAGGCCGTACACACGCACACGTTCCAGTACATCTGTGAGAGCCTCGGGCTCGACGAGGGAGAGCTGTTCAACGCCTACCGGGAGATCCCGTCGATCGCCGACAAGGACTCGTGGGCACTGCACTACACCCAGAACCTCGAGAATCCCGACTTCACGACCGGCACCCCCGAGGCCGACCAGGCGTTCCTGCGTGACCTCGTCGCCTTCTACGTGATCTTCGAAGGCATGTGGTTCTACACCGGTTTCGCGCAGATCCTGTCGCTGGGAAGGCGCAACAAGATGATCGGCATCGCCGAACAGTACCAGTACATCCTGCGTGACGAGTCGATCCACCTGAACTTCGGCATCGATTGCATCAACCAGATCAAGCTCGAGAACCCGCACCTGTGGAGCCCGGAGTTCCAGGAGGAAGTGCGGCGGATGCTGACCGAGGCATGCGAGCTGGAGATCGCCTACGGCCGCGACACCATGCCCCGCGGCATCCTGGGGCTCAACGCCGAGCTGTGCGCGCAGTACATGCACTTCATCACCAACCGCCGGTGTGCCCAACTGGGACTGCGACCGGTGTTCGCCGAGGTCGACAACCCGTTCCCGTGGATGTCGGAGGCGATGGACCTGCAGAAGGAGAAGAACTTCTTCGAGACCAGAGTGATCGAGTACCAATCGGGCTCGACCCTCGACTGGGACTGACACCCGCCCGCGACCCGGGCCGGTCGCCACGGTGTCCGGTCCGGGTCCCTCGGCGCACGCCGGACCGACGGGTCGTTGTGATCGACATCTCCGGCGCCGCCCGATGGTCGGGAAAGCCGACGTCGTGCGCCGTGCCGGACCCGAGCGAGGCCCTTGCAAGTTCCCTCCGATGAGCCGTGCGGGCTTGTTATGGAGCTGACCACGACTAGCCTGATGGTGCTGGTGGTTCGTCCGTGCCCCATCACGACCCGGTCGCGTCGGGTTCGGACGAGGCAAGAGGGAACCCGGTGCGAATCCGGGACTGCCCCGCAGCGGTGAGCGGGAACGACAGCCGTCAGAAGCACTGGATGCGATCCGGGAAGCGACGGCCGGTAGGAATTCCGGCGTGCAGCGCCGGCAACGCCCGCGAGTCCGAAGACCTGCCACCGGTACGTGCGCCGTGGCGCGCGTGGTCCGAGGTCTCGCGGGAGGACCTGACGGACGACCGGTTGGCGGCGAAGTGTGCCGCTCTCCGGTCGGCGTGTCCTCTCGAAGACCTCGGCGTCCGTATCGTCGAGCTCGCGAGGAGAGAGCCTTGACCGGCACCATCGGATCCACCGTCCTGGGATATCCCCGTATCGGACCCAACCGGGAACTCAAACGCGCCCTGGAGAAGTACTGGTCGGCCGAGACCGACGAAGCCGACCTGCGTGACGTCGCGCGGAAACTCCGCGTCGACTCCTGGCACGCACTGCACAACGCCGGGCTCGACTCGGTACCCGGCAACACGTTCTCCTACTACGACCAGGTCCTGGACACCGCCGTCACGGTCGGCGCCGTCCCGCACCGTTACCGCGAGCTGGGCCTGAACCCGCTGGACACCTATTTCGCCATGGCACGCGGCGTGGAATCGACGCCGCCGCTGGAAATGACGAAGTGGTTCGACACCAACTACCACTACCTCGTTCCGGAGATCGGACCCGACACTGCGTTCTCGCTCTCCGACCGGACAGCGGTCGAACAGTTCCGCGAGTCCGCCGAACTCGGCATCACGACTCGCCCGGTGCTGGTGGGCCCGCTCACGTTTCTGTTGCTGTCCAAACCGGACGACGATGCACCGGACGGGTTCCGACCGCTGGACCGCATCGACGATCTCGTCGACGTCTACGCCGCCCTGCTCGCCGAGCTCCGGCGTGCCGGGGCGGAGTGGGTACAGCTCGACGAACCCGCGTTCGCGGCCGACCGCACGCAGGCCGAGCTGGACGCGCTCCGAGAAACCTACCGCCAGCTCGGTGGCCTGTCCGAACGGCCGAAGCTCCTCGTCGCGGGCTACTTCGGCGACCTCGGCGACGCCCTGAAGATACTGATCTCCTCCCCCGTCGACGGCGTCGCCGTCGACCTCGTCACCGACCCCGCCACCGTCGGCGCGTTGCCGACACTGACCGGCCTGCTGGACAAGACCCTGGTCGCAGGACTGGTCGACGGCCGCAACATCTGGCGCACCGACCTCGACAAGGCGCTCGCCACGGCGGCGAAACTGCTGGGCAGTGCTGGCGAGCTGGCTGTCGGCACCTCGTGCTCGCTGCTGCACGTGCCCTACGACGTCGAGCCCGAGGACATCGATCCCCAAGTCAAATCCTGGCTGGCGTTCGCGACGCAGAAAGTGCGCGAGGTGGTCACCCTCGGCAGGGCCTTGCGCGAAGGCCGGGACGCAGTGGCCACCGACCTCGCCGTCGCCCGCGCTGCCATCACCGACCGCGCCACCGCGGATCGGGTACGCGACTCCGACGTGCGATCACGAGTGGCGGCGCTGCGCCCCGAGAATTCCCGGCGCGCCGAATATCCGGTGCGCCGCGACGCACAGGCCGCGGCGCTGGCGCTGCCACCGCTGCCCACCACGACGATCGGCTCGTTCCCGCAAACCACAGACGTCCGCAAGGCTCGTGCGCAGCTGCGCCGCGGCAGCATCGACGAAGCCACCTACCGCCGGCGGATGCGCGAGGAGATCGAGCGGGTGATCCGCCTACAGGAGGATCTCGGCCTGGATGTGCTCGTGCACGGCGAGCCCGAGCGAGGCGACATGGTGCAGTACTTCTCCGAGTATCTGGAGGGGTTCGCCTCCACGCACCACGGCTGGGTGCAGTCCTACGGATCCCGGTGTGTTCGCCCGCCGATCCTGTTCGGCGACGTGTCCCGGCCGGAACCGATGACGGTCGACTGGACCACCTATGCCCAGGGCCTCACGTCGAAGCCGGTGAAGGGCATGCTCACTGGCCCGGTCACGATCCTGGCGTGGTCGTTCGTGCGCGACGACCAGCCACTCGGGGACACAGCTCAACAGGTCGCGCTGGCGATCCGGGACGAGGTGCGCGACCTCGAAGCGGCGGGGATCAGGGTGGTGCAGGTCGACGAGCCGGCCCTGCGGGAACTCCTGCCGCTGCGGGCCGCACGGCAGCAGGAGTACCTGGACTGGGCAGTCGAGTCGTTCCGGCTCGCCACCTCCGGCGTCACCGACGGCACGCAGATCCACACCCACCTGTGCTACTCGGAGTTCGGCGACGTCATCGACGCGATCGTCGCGCTCGACGCCGATGTGACGAGCATCGAGGCCGCTCGCTCGCGCATGGAGGTCCTCCGCGACCTGAGCGACGTCGGCTACGCCAAGGGCATCGGACCGGGCGTCTACGACATCCACTCCCCGCGAGTGCCCGAATCCTCCGAGATCACCGAACTGCTGCGGGCAGCCCTGGAGGCCGTGCCCGCCGAACGGCTGTGGGTCAACCCGGACTGCGGACTCAAGACCCGCGGTTACACCGAGGTCGGCCACGCGCTGCGGAACATGCTCGCCGCGACCACACGCGCACGCGCAACTCTGAGCTGACCACTCCAGCACCCGGGAGCACCGGTGTGGGGCCGCCGAACCGATCGGCGGCCCCACACCGCCGGCTCGACCACAGCGGACTTCACATCGGACACGAGCACGGCGAGCTGCTCCCGACTTATCTCCACCCCTCGTCCGCGTTCGAATCCACGTACACCCTCCGGGTAGCCGCAGTTGCAGTTCCCACAGAACGTCGCGATGTGCCGGAGCCCTCGTCGTGCCGGGGCTTCGTTGCCCACCGCTTGTCCTACGCTCTTTCGGTCACCGAACGCCGTCAGTCGCCCAGCTCACAGCCGGCTTCGGTGAGCGCCCGGCCGACGACATCGACCGGCAACGGCCGTCGCTCGTGACCTGAACCTGCGCGGTCGCAGATCGAAGGAAGAGCCGATGTACGGCCTTGTCACCCGCTGCCGCTGATCCGTTCCGATCTCTTGAGCGACACGTAGGCGCCGAGTTACTCCTCCGACGTTCTAGCCAAGGAGTGCAAACGGACAGCCACCGAGATGCGGAACAGAGATTCCGGCTCGCGCCAGCTCGAGCCGAGCAACGCACCAATCCGCTCGAGCCGCTGACTGACGGTGTTGATATGGACGCGCAGAGCACGCGCCGTTCGGCTCGGGCTGGCGTAAGAGTCGACGAACGCGCACAACGTTTGGAACAGCTCCGTGCGACGCTCCCTGTCCCACCGCAGCACCGGGCCGATGGTCGATTCGATGAATTCGGGCAGGTACTTGCCACCGGTGCCGAACATTGCCATGTATGGCTCATACGCCCGTGAATCGACGACCTCTTCCGAGGTATTCAGCTTCCGCACAACCTCAACGCACCGACGCGCCGACTCGAAACACTGTCCCAATTGCTGCATCGATCCGGCACGCGGGCCGGCTACTACGAGTACCGAACCTCGCTGGGATGCGCAGATCGCATCCCAGGCTGCCCGAGCGACCGACATGGAATCCTCGCTCGGAGCGAGCAACACCAACAGACCATCCCGCTCCCCGACCAGGCCTCCGGGAACTGACCTGCGCATCGCTTCGGTAGCACCTTTGCGAGCGTCCGCGGAAACTCCGACCACGATCACCGAGCGCAAGTCTTCCAGCCGCACGTCCCGCGCCCGTGCCCGGAGCAGCAGCTCCCCCCAGCGGTGCTGCCCACCGCGCAGGACGTCGGCCACCAACTCCCCTCGGACCCGATCCTCAACGGCGGCGACCGCTTCCTGCTTGACCGCGACCAAGGCGGCAATCTGTGCGGCGCGTTCAATAGTACGCTGCTCGACCTCGCGGAGCTCCAACTCGCCGTAACCGACCACGACCGCGCCCAGGAAGGTCTCTCCGGCCACAACGGCAACAGAAACCTCCGGACGCGGGGGGCCATCGCCAACGAATACGCATCGCCCCGAACGCCGGCTCGCATTGATCGCTTCACGCACGGCGGGATCAAGGCCATCGTCTGCAGCGGAATGGCACCCGCTGGCCTCGGCTGGCTCGTGAGCCACAGGTGCGAGATCCCGGTCGAAGATCACCACCGGACGTTGCAGCGCTTTTCCCAGCGTCTCGGCGACGCCCTCCACACTGCCTCCCCGTAGCACGACCGTCGTGAGATCTTCGTGCACCGCACTGGCGCGTTCCATGGCCGTGATGTTGCTCGCCAACACGGAATTGGCCTGCTCAGTTTGCTGAGCCGCGGTACGCGCTTGCTCCAGCAACCTTGTCGTTTGCAGCACCACCGCTGCGTGGTCGGCGAATGCGCTTAACAGGGCGATCTCATCGGGTGTGAACTCATGCTTGTTGCGGTTGGCTGCGAACAACACGCCAAGCACTCGTTCTCCTGCCGCCAGTGGAACACCTAGCATCGACACGAGGCCTTCTGCAGCCACAGCCGCGTCGATCTCCTGTTCGTGCGGGATCGAGTGGTTGGCCTGGTAGACCGGTGTCCACTGCGGGCACCGGGTGCGCACCACCTTGCTCGCCAGCCCCATGCCCGGAGGTACGCGCAAGTCGCGAAACGACGACGCCACAGTCCCCAATGTCGACCGCACTCGTAGTTCGTCGGCGTCCTCGTGGAACTCGGACAAGTACGTGACGTCCGTACCCATCAGGGCGTGCGCTCGCTCGACCAGACGGTGCAGCAACGCGTCCGTATCGCGCAGCTCAGCCAGTTCGCGCGCACTGGAGAACAGCGCCGACAGCTCCTGTCCACGACGACGCCAGCGCGTCAGCAGGGAGCGAAGGTTCCGGAGGCTGCTCACCAGCTCTGCAGACTGGCTGCCCGACAACTCTGCTGTCAGCTTCTCGAACGCGTCAACAGCTTCATCGTCGGAACCTTCAGCCACAATGTCGAGCAGCTCCACCACCTGTGTCACCGCAAGACTCGCACCCTGGTTGTCGGCATTCGTCACCACGCCCGCCAGGATGCTCCTCCGCAAAGCACCCGGTAAAGACCACCCCAACGAAGCGGTCCAGTGAGCACACGACCGTAAAGTCCGCTGGAGTCAGGCGGCGAACGTGTTGCCCAACCAATACGATGGCGGGTCACGGCTTTTCGAGATGAGGGGTGGATGGCAGCAGGTCCACTTCGGTTGCGTTGCGGACCTCGGTCTCGCTGACACCAGGCGCGAGGTCGCGGAGCACTACGCCTTCGCGCGTGATATCCAGCACCGCCAGGTCAGTAATCACTGTGTCAACGACAGCTCTGCCGGTCAGTGGCAGATCGCACTGCTTGATGATCTTGGGACTCCCATCCTTAGTGCAGTGCTCCATGAGCACGATGACGGTGCGCGCGCCATGGACGAGGTCCATGGCGCCGCCCATGCCTTTGACGGTCTTTCCCGGAACCATCCAGTTGGCAAGGTCCCCGGTCGCTGAGACCTGCATGCCGCCGAGGATCGCCACGTCCAGGTGCCGACCGCGGATCATGCCGAACGAGAGCGCGGAATCGAAGAACGAAGCGCCGGGCAACACCGTGACGGTCTCCTTGCCCGCGTTGATCAAGTCGGGGTCGACCTCGTCGTCGGTGGGATACGGACCAGTGCCGAGAATCCCGTTCTCGCTGTGCAAGACCACATCGACATGAGCCGGGAGGTGGTTGGGTACGAGCGTGGGCAGTCCGATCCCGAGGTTGACGTACTGACCAGTGCGCAGCTCAGCGGCGGCGCGTGCTGCCATCTGCTCGCGGGTCCGAGCCATCAGGTGTCCTTGTCGACGATGCGGGTGGTGCGCTTCTCGATGTGCTTGCCGGTATGGCCGACAGCAACGACGCGTTGAACGAATACACCCGGCAGGTCGACCGCCTCGGGGTCGAGTTCTCCTGGTTCCACGAGGGTTTCGACCTCAGCGATGGTGGTGCGTCCTGCCATGGCGCAGAGCGGGTTGAAGTTGCTTGACGCCTTGGCAAAGGCGAGGTTGCCGTGGGTATCTCCGACAGAAGCGTGCACGAGGGCGAAGTCCGCGGTGATCGCAGTTTCGAGCACATACTCGGCGCCGTTGAAGTCGCGGGTTTCCTTGGCGGGTGAGGCCACTGCGATGCTTCCGTCCTGACCGTGACGCCACGGCATGCCGCCGTCGGCGATGGGCGTGCCCACGCCAGCAGGGGTGTAAAAAGCAGGTATACCCATACCTCCTGCACGGAGGCGTTCAGCCAACGTTCCTTGCGGACAGAGCTCGACTTCCAACTCCCCGGTGAGATACTGGCGTGCGAACTCCTTGTTCTCGCCGACGTAAGATGCTGTGACTCTGTCCAGTCTGCCGGCCGAAAGTAGAATCCCCAATCCTGCGTCATCCGTACCGCAGTTGTTGGATACCACTTCCAAGTGGCTGACGCCTTGTTGGTCGATGGCGTCGATGAGCGCTGCGGGGATGCCGCACAACCCGAATCCACCTACGGCCAGGCTCGCGCCCGTCGGTATGTCCGCGACGGCTTCCGCCGCGGTGAGCACGACCTTCGACAGGGTCATGGAGTACCCCCGATCTGTGCTGACTGATCCTCAGGTCGGCTCAACGCTGCGACAACACGAGAGGGACTGGGGCGTTGCAAGATCGTGGACATCCATGAACTCGTGCACACGAGGGCGTCCAGATCGATGCCGGTGTTGTATCCAAGTCCATGCAACATCCACACCAGGTCTTCTGTCGCGAGGTTCCCGGTGGCCGATTTGGCGAACGGACATCCACCGATACCGCCCACGGAGCTGTCGAACTGACCGATGCCGACCTGCAGGCCCGCGTACACGTTAGCCAGGGCCTGCCCGTAAGTATCGTGACAGTGCAGGGCCAGCATGACGGGCGGAACACCGCCCTCGTCGAGAGCCGCGACCAGTGCCTTGACATGTCCGGGAGTAGCGACGCCGATAGTGTCGCCGAGCGAGATGCACGAGCAGCCCTGCTCGACCAGCTCTCGCGCGACCGCCACGACGGCGTCGAACGACACCGGGCCCTCCCACGGGTCACCAAAGCACATCGAGATGTAACCGCGTACCGGCATGTCGCGTCGTCGGGCTTCGGCAACGACCGGGGCGAACGCCGCCAGGGCCTCGTCCACGCCTCGTCCCAGGTTGCTGTGGGCGAAGCTCTCGGTTGCGCTTGCGAACACAGCGACCTCTCGGGCCCCGGATTCCAAGGCGCGGCTCATCCCCCGCTCGTTGGGTACCAGGACGGGGTAACGCACCGAGTCATCGAGATCGAGTTCGGCCAGCACGTCGGAAGCGTCTCCGAGCTGGGGCACCCAGCGAGCGGAGACGAAGCTGGTGGCCTCGATCGTGTCCAGGCCTGAGGCGGCGAGCTTCCGGATGAGTTCGACTTTGGTCGCTGTGTCGATAACGTGCTGTTCAGCTTGGAGGCCATCCCGGGGGCCAACTTCGTAGACCGTCACTGAAGCAGGCAAGCCGTCCTCGGGACACGCGCTGGGCGAGGGGGTCATGTTCTCCTGTCCGTGCGCAGGGGCCGTTCGACCAACGGCGCGAATCGCGCGATGGCCTTCTGCGGCGCAGTGTCGTCAGTGCTCGGCGTTGCTGGTGTCCGTCCGCGATGTGCGAGACGGGAACACCGGGTCACGTGCCTGATTGAAGGCTGCCAGCCCCTCCTCGGCATCCGGCGAGGTGAAGGCCCGCTGCCCATAAAGCGCCTCGCTGTGAAAGGCCTCCTCAGGAGGCAGATTACTCAGTCGCAGGACCGCTTCTTTGATCGTGCCCAGAGCAGTCCCACTCAGCGTCGAGAGCCGTTCCGCCCACTCCATTGCTGTTGGCAGCACCTCGTCGGCTGGTGTCACGGCATTCAGCAACCCGTAACGAAGCGCGTCGTGCGCGCCAATGCGTTCCGAGAGCAACAGCAGACGCATCGCCCAGGCATACGGGATCTGGCGCGTGAGCCGAACTAGCGTCCCCCCGGCGGGAACGACGCCCACTCGGGGTTCGGGAAGCTGGAACTCGGCGTGTTCCGAAGCGATCCGCATGTCCGTCGACAGCAGGATCTCGAATCCACCACCTAGGCAAAGACCGTTGACCGCACCGATGACGGGCTTGTGCAGGTTGGTGTGCTTCTGGTGCGCGCCGTCCCATCGGGAGATGTCGAACCGCCCCTCGGCCAGAGCCGGGATGGACTCACCCAGATCCGCCCCGACGCAGAACGCTCGATCGCCGGCGCCGGTCAGCACTGCGGAATCGATGGCTGGGTCGTCGCGTACTTCGGCAAACGCGGCGGCCAGCTCGTCGTACATCGCCAGAGTCAGGGCGTTGAGTTTGTCCGGGCGGTTTATCCGAATGACCGCCACGGAACCTTCTCGCTCCAGGTTGATGCTCATTACACCACTCCGGATTCGCGCAGCGCCGCGATCTCGTCGTCGGACTTGTCCGCCATGCTGCGCAGGATCGTGTCGGTGTGCTCACCAAGTTTGGGCGCAAGACCGCGAGGGTCTGCCGGTGTGGCGCTGAGATGGACGGGCTGGCCGAACATCTCCAGCGCACCGAAGTCTGGATACTCGACGTCGACGATCATGTCGCGAGCGTCGATGTGCGGGTCATTGACGACATCCCCGATGTCCTTGATCGCGGTCAGGGGAACTTCGTCACCAGCCAATTCCTCGAGCTCGGCGCGTGTCCGCTGCGCCATCCACCGGTGCAGCAACGGTCGGACACGTCGCTCGTAGACCTCTGAGTCGAAGCGCTTGGCCATCGTGTCGATCTCGGGGTCATCGGCCGTGTCTGGTTCGCCGAACATAGCGCAGGTAAGTCTCCAGAACTTGTCCGTGTAGCCACCGAAGAACACGTACCCGTCTTTGCACGGGTACAGCTCGTACGGCCGGACGAACGGGTGGGCGTTGCCCAAGGGTTTGGCAACAGTGCCGTCGACGGTGTAGGAGACGACGGCGTTCTCGGTCAGCGAGAGAACCGAGTCCTGCTGCGCCACGTCAACGAGCTGACCCTCACCGCTTCGTTCAGCATGCCTCAACGCCGCCTGTGTTCCGATGACGCCGTACATCGTGGCCGCGAGATCTCCGATGATCGTCCCGACTCGCATCGGAGGCTGATCCGGACTCCCGTTCATCGACCACAGACCGCCGGCAGCTTGTGCGCTGTTGTCGAACGCCGGGCGCCGTCGGTTCGGTCCTGTCTGTCCGAATCCAGAGATGGCGGTGTAAACGAGTCTCGGGTTGACCTGTCGTAGCTCCTCGTAGCCAAGGCCGAGCTTGTCCATCGTGCCCGGACGGAAGTTCTCGACGAGCACATCAGCACGTTCGACGAGCGTCTTTAGCACCTCCTTGCCGTCCTCGGCGGCGAGATCGAGTGTAAGGCCGAGCTTGTTGCGGTTGTACTGGCCGAAGAACGCGCTGAACCGATCGCCGTCGGCGGATTCGAGGAAGGGCGGGAAGTCCCGGGCGTAGTCCGGATCGCTGGGGCGTTCGATCTTGATTACCGTCGCGCCGAGATCGGCCAGGATCATCGAACAGAACGGTCCGGCCACCACGCGGGTGATGTCGAGGACAACCACCCCCGCCAGGGGGCCCCGTGGAGTGGTTTCACGGCCCGCAAACATGGAATGTTTAGTCATTGGGCTCCGACCTCCTCTTGCGCCGCGACGCGGATACGCGTCTCCAGCAGCGTGCCGCACTCCGGGCTGATCCACTCATCGAGAAGTACAGCCGGCTTGGTGTCGCGTGGACGTACGTTCACGCCGAGCTCCGACAAGCGCTCCGCGGCAACGCTGGTGCGCACGAGAACGTCCGCTCGCCAGTCCTCCCTGCTGCTCAATCGAACACCACTCGCGGGGCAGTACCAGCCGTGCTCGTCTCGGCGAGGCGCTGAACTGTCGGGCGTTGCATCGGGCGCGACTGGCTGTCGCGGTACCTTTCCGCCAAGCCTGTCGCTACGCAAAGTTGCACGTTGGACCTCGGTCCCGTGGATGTCGACGTCGCCATCAACGACCTGTACTCCATACACTCGCGATGCAATATCCGCAGCCACGTATCCATCGGCCACGTCGCGGGCAACTGACGCCGGATCACGCAGCAGCGGATCACCATAGCCGCCGCCACCGGCTATCCATTCGACGAACACATCGTCGGCACCGATCGTGACGCCCTGCTGGTTGATCTCGAACAAGTCTCGCGTACCGGCCGTCAGCGTGCCGTCGGACGGAACCGTCCCCCGGCTGATCAGCTCGTTGACGTTGGTGTCCCGCCACAGCGCGTGCCCGCTGCCGCCACCGGGTATACCGCCGCCAAAACCGTCCGCCACCACCTGAGCGTTCGGGGCAAACACCGTTTGGGTCACTTCATGAGCACCATGCAATGTCCAAGCGAACTCGTGCCCCTGCCCGCCCCGGTAGGCCCCGTGTCCAGCACTGGCGGTGTTGAGCCGCTTCCACAGGTAAAGCACCGGGTAGAGCATCTCGTTCATCTCGACGTCCGGCAACGAATTGTTGACCTGAGTCATCATTCCGCCGCAGTCGAGCCCGTCGGTCACCGGCTGTGCGCCGGTACCCATACCGCCACCGTCCATGTTGAACAGGACGAAATACTCACCATTGTCTCGGGTACCTGCGGAGATGCCACCGGTCCAGGAATCTGCCCATACGCCCTGCGTGCGGGCCCACACCACCTCGCTATCACTGGACCGCGCCGCTTCGTTGAGTAGCTTGGTGACCAAACGGCTCACCCGGGCACCTGTGGTGAGGTGACCGTTGCTGATGGGTGCCGGCGGCTCGGGATTGACCAGCGATCCACGTTCCGCCAGTACCTCGCAGGCGGTCATCACCCCCTCGTTGAACGGAACATCCCAGGCAAGGATCGGCACCAGCGCGCTAGCGACGCTGCCCACCAACGTGCCGTAGCTGAGGTTGATGAAACCGTCAGTCTGTGGACTAGAACCGGCGAAGTCCATCGTGATTTGATCGTCGGCGACCGTCATAGTGCAATGCACTCGGTAGAGGTCGTTGGCGTGACCGTTGTGCTCGGTCCACTCGTCAGCCTCGTAGACGCCGTCAGCCAACAGCGCGATCCGTTCACGGACCACGCGCTCGGCGATCTCGAAGTTGACGCGCGTGTAGTCCCGGAATTCCTCCAGCCCGAACTCGTCGACCGTGCTCTGTAGGCGACGAATTCCTGTGTTATTGCTGGCCACCAGGCTACGCACGTCATTCCAGAACAGCGTGGGCACACGCACGTTGTTCAGCAGGATCCGGCGAACCCACTCGACGGGCTCACCGCGTTCGAAGACCTTCACTCCGGGCGGCAGCCGCAACGCCTCGCTGTAGCAGTCGTAAGCGCCCGGGGCGAAGCCACCCGGCGTCATCCCTCCGACGTCGACCAGGTGAGCCTGCGATTGGGCCCAACCAATGAGTTCGTCACCGTGGAAGATCGGCGAGATGATGTTGGTGTCCGGTGGGTGTGCCGAACCGGCAGTGTGCGGGTCGTTGCAGATGAACGCATCACCGGGATGCAGCGGTTCGTTCGCGATCTCAGCGACCAGATTCTGCACTGCGACGCTGCCGGAGCCGATGTGGAACTGCACGGCATCCGAGTACGAGTAAATCCGTCCTTCGGGATCGAACAGGGCCGTGTTGTAGTCACCGGACTCGGTGATCACCGGTGACCCGGAGGAGCGGATCATCGCACTCCCCATCTCCTCGACGATGGAATCCAGGCGCATCCGGAGCACTTCGAGCGTGACGGGGTCGTAGCCGGCGGGAACGTAGGAGGAACTCATGGTCATGGCTGTCTCCAGGAAATGAGGGCGACGGGTTCAGCGGGCGGCGGGATGACCAGAACGCCTCAGCTGGCGTTCTGGCGGATCAGGAAGTGGCCACCGTCGACCATTTCCACATCCGCCCCTGCGGGCACGTACACGGTGGTGTCGGGCTCCTCCAGCAGACAGGGTCCTTGAGCCTTGCCGAGGGCGGCAAAACCTCGGTGTACCTCGATGCTGCGCCGTTGTCCGGTCGCAGGGTCAATGCAGTCCCTTCGGTCGGTGCTGTGTTGTTCACCGCCGCGACCGTTGTCGGTGATCTGCTGAGCCTCCGTACGTCCGATCGCCTGGACACGGGAATTGACCAGCAAGATTTCGGCTTCGGTCCAGGCCGTGCCGGAGCCGAACTCCGCTTCGTAGTCCGCGATGAAGCGCTGGCGCAGCAGGTCCTTGTCCTGCTCCTTGAAGTTCTTGCTGGGCAACCGCGTGGTGACCTCGAAGATCTGGCCCACGAACTTCATGTCCGCCTCGCGGTAGACCTCACGCTGTTGCTCGCTGATGCCCTCGGACTCGAACCATTCCTCCGCACGTGCTTCCAGCGAGGCGAACTCCTTCTCCAAGTCCGACGCCGGATCCGCGAACGTCCACGGCGTGGTCTGCACGGCAGAGAACACGGAGTCGGCGTGCATGAGGCCGTAAGCGGAGAACACCGCGGCATCCCGCGGGATGATCACTTCTCCCACGCCCATCTCGGCGGCGATAGCAGCCGCGAACAGCCCACACGCCCCACCGAACCCGACGAGCGTGAACTCGCGAGGGTCGTGCCCGCGGTTGACAGTTATCTTGCGGACCGCATTAGCCATCTGCGACACGGCAAGGCGATAGACACCGTGGGCCGCGTCGTCGACAGTCAACGACAGCGGCTCGGCGAGGTGGCGCAGCACCGCTTCACGGGCCTTCTCCTCGTAGAGCGTGACCGTGCCGCCAAGGTAGTAGTCGGGATTGAGCAAGCCCATAGCGAGCGTCGCGTCCGTCACGGCGGGCAGCTCACCACCCTTTCCATAACACGCGGGCCCCGGAACCGACCCAGCGCTTTGCGGGCCGACCCGCAAGACGCCTCGTTTGTCGACCCACGCAAGACTCCCCCCGCCAGCGCCGATCGTCTCGATATCCACCGCGGTAAGGCTCGTGGGCAAGGAGCCGATCTCGGCACGCGGCAGCACGCGGAACTCGTCGTCGATGATGGCGGCAGCGTCCAAGCTTGTACCGCCCATGTCCGCGGTAAGCACCCGCTGCCGACCCAGGTGATGACCAAGCAGGCGCGCGCCAGTCACGCCGCCTACTGGTCCGGAGTTGAACATGCCAATCGGCGCCTTGCTGGTCTCCTCAACTGACAGAAAACCACCGTGGACCTGCATGATCTGCACGCGGGTGCGCAAGCCCCGCTGGGCGAGTTCGTTGGCGAGATGATCGAAGTGCTTCGCCACGATCGGTTTGACCGCCGCATCCAACGTGGTCGTGACCATCCGCTCATATTCGCGGTACACGGGCGTCAGCGAGCTGGATAACGTGTAGGGCAGTCCCGGATGGTGGATCTCCAGGTACTTGCCGACCTCCTGCTCATGCTGAGGATTGCGGAACGACCACAACAGGCACACGGCCAGCGATTCAGCTCCCGCCTGCACGACGCGATTGACAGCCTGGCCCAAGGCGTCTTCGTCCAGGGGTACCAGCACCTCACCGTGAGCATCGACGCGCTCAGGAACCTCGACGATCCGATTGCGATCAACGATCTCCGGTGGCGGCGTCATGCGGTGTGGATCCCGCTCGTCGTCCCGCGCGGAACGGGCAATCCGCAGCGTGTCACGGAAACCCTGCGTGGTCAGCAGGCCGACAGCCGAGTACTTGTGTTCGTCGACGGCGTTAGTGACGATCGTGTTCCCGAGCACGAACCGGTCGATCTGCGGGTAGAAGGCGCGCTCGCCGACCTCGAGCCGATTCTCGAGAACGGCGAGGGCATCAAGGATGCCGGTTGTAACATCGGGGGTGGAGAACGCCTTGCCGCGCACGGCGCGGCCGTCGTGAACGGCGACCGCGTCCGTGAACGTGCCACCCACGTCGATTCCCACATGCAGGGTCATGATTGCTCCGTCTCCTTTGACGTTCGATGCGGTTGGCCGGCTGACTGGACGGTTCAGCTGCCGGAAGATCGAATATCGGCGAGTACCTGCTCTGCCCTGTCCGTCCGGATAGCTCGGTCGGCAATCAACCGGCCCACGACCTCAGGGATCTCTTCCGCGGTGGCGCCCACCGAGATCGCAATGTTGCGGGCGTGCAGTGACATATGGCCGCGTTGGATCCCCTCGGTGGCCAAGGCCCGCAGCGCGGCGAAATTCTGGGCCAATCCGACGGCGGTGATGATCTCAGCCAAGCCGGATGCGCTGCCGACTCCGAGCATCCGGACTGCCGCTTGTGCTGCCGCGTGGACGGTCGTCGCTCCCCCGACCAGTCCCACCGGCATCGGCAGTTCGAGCGTGCCGACGAGGTCACCGTCTCTATCGACTTCGAAGTGGGACAAAGCGGTGTACTGACCCCGCGCTCCGACCGCGTGGGAGTGCGCTCCTGCCTCGACTGCCCGCGTGTCGTTGCCGGTAGCCAGCACTACGGCGGTGACTCCGTTCATGATGCCCTTGTTGTGCGTCGCGGCACGGTAGGGATCAATCTCGGCCAGCTTCGCCGCGTGCACGAGGTCGCCTACGACCTCCGCACCGCCCAGTGCCTCGGCACTGAACACCGCTCGCGCTCGGGCCAACCGCATATCAGCCTTGTTGGTCAGTATGCGCAACAGCACTCGGCCGCCGGCAATCTGCCCGACTCGATCGGCCACAGCTTCCGCCATGGTATTCACGGCGTTCGCACCCATCGCATCGCGCACGTCGACCACGAGGTGCACAACGACGTACCGATCGTTGCGTCCTTCGACCGTGCGCACCTTGAGATCCAGTGCTCCGCCGCCGAGAGAGACCAACTTCGGGTCCTGGTCGTTGGCCAAGAGAATCAGTTCTTCGGCAGCCTCGAGCAGCCGCACCCGGGCACCGTCCGGGTCGGCCACATCCAGCACCTGGACCTGTGCCTGCATGATCGGCGCGGAGCTGCTGGTGCGGAACCCGCCCCGCTCGCGCGCAATCCGAGCCGCGTTGCTGGCCGCCGCAACGACCGAAGGTTCCTCGGTGACCATCGGAACCAGAACATCTGACCCGTTAACGGTGAAGTTCGTGGCCACTCCGATCGGCATGCCGAACGTCCCGACCACGTTCTCGATCATATGATCGGCCTGTTCCAGACCCAGCCCACCTGATTCCCAAGCCTCGAGGGCATCCGACGGAACACCCGCACACTCGGCCGCCAAAGCCCGCCGACCACTCGGGGACTCGTCCCGGAAACCGGGAATCCTGCTCTGTGCCGCCACCGATACCTCCACTCACTCCCGAGCGACGTCGCTCAGGACTGCGCCTGACCGGCAGTCGGACGAGGTCCCCCGCCTGGTGCAGCGCTGCGCTCAATTGCAACCAACCCTAGGAAGCAAGTGAGCCGAGCAACACGGCTAAATCACACGTAAATTTCAGGGTCAGCATGTGTACTTCGCTTCCCTGGCCATGGGCCGCTGCGGCTGTCCGGGCAGGGCTCCCGCCGCGGCACGTTCACCCAGCGCCACTCGCTTTGATCCACCCCAACACCGGCAAGGAGGGGCTGCTGTAGGGATGTGTGACATCTGAGTTCACTTGCTGATGTGCAGGCGTGGAAGGATGCCATCGTGTCCAAGTCTTACCCGCGTGAGTTCCTCCGGGACGCGCGTAACCGCGGGCCTGGTGTGACGATCGGGCAGTTCGCCAGGGACTTCAGGGTGCACCCGATGACGTTGCAGAAGTGGCTGCGTCAGGCCGAGGTCGAGGACGGTACCAAGCCGGGTCTGTCTTCAGACGCGGCTGCTGAGTTGCGGGAGCTCAAGACTCGTAATCGTCTGTTGGAACAGGAGAACGAGGCCCTGAGGCGGGCTGCGGCGTATCTGTCGCAAGGCAATCTGCTGGGAAAAGATTCCCCGGCTCGTGAAGGAGTTGGCCGCCCCGACGCACCGAACCGGTGCCGGTAGCGGCCTCGTGCCGGGTGTTCAAGCTCCACCACCATCACTACTACGCCTGGCTGCGCAGGCCGGTCACCGACACCGAACTCGCCGAAGCGTACCTGGCGAACGCACTCGTCGACGCTCACCGCGAGGGCCCCGAATTCCGGTTACCGACTGTTACACGACGAGGTCGCCGCCACGGCGATCGAGGTTTCGGGTCGGACGGTGTGGAAGATCTGCCCGGACAACCAATGGTGGTGCATGTTCGGCAAGAAACGCCGTTCCCGCAAGGCCCTGCCCGGCCAGTCGGCGCACGAGGATCTGGTGCGCCGCGAGTTCACCGCGGAGGCACCGAATCGCCTGTGGTTGACCGATATCACCGAACACCCCACCGGCGAGGGCAAGATCTACTCTGTGCGATCAAGGACGTGTTCTCGAACCGGATCATGGGCTACTCCATCGACCTCCCAACTCGGCCTCGACGCACTCGAGCCCGCCATCGCCCGACGGGGCGGCACCGTCGCCGATTGTCGGCTACACAGCGATCGTGGAGGCCAGTTTCGCAGCAAGAAACTGCAACAAGCCCTGTGGCGCCACCACATGCGCGGCTCGATGGGCCAGGCCGGCGCGCCGGTGACAACGCCGCCATGGAGTCGGTTCATCGCAGTTCGAATCGGTTGAGCTTGTAGGTGTTGACGATCGCCGGTGCGATCCGCGCCAATAATGGAAGCCCGGCCCGATAACGACGCGGCCAGGTGCGTGCGATTCTGGGCTGAGGCTGAGCAAGCGTCCTGCTCTCGACCCAACGTAGCCCCCAACGCTCCAGGTCGGCCGGGTGATCGCATACCCACCGCATACGCGCCGGAATGGCCTGGAACACCGGATTCATGTCCTGGTTGTTCATCATGTCACGGCCACCCGTGTCGAACAGCATCGTCATACCGGGGAATCTGTCGACAAGGTTGCGCAGAACCTCCTGCACTTGACCCTCCACGAGGTATAGCAACACGGCCTCGCTGACGAACAGGTAAGGACCCGGCAACCTTCCGACGACGTCAAACCAGTCGATGTCCAGAACCGACCCCTCAAACATCCTCACACGAGCGGTGTCGTCGAAGAACCGCCTGCGTAACGCGATCACGTCAGGCAAGTCGAGGTCGAACCAGCACGCTCGCCCGTTGTCCAATCTCGTGGAACGCGTGCTCAAGCCCGCGCCCAACTCGACGACGGTGCCCGTTGGATGCTCACTCAGAAATTGCCGGACCCACTCGTCGATGCACCCACGCCGACACCACCATTCGCGTCATGGTCCGGTCGGTGTCGCCCCGTGGGGCGACACCGACCGGCGCCCCTACCACCGCTTACGCGGGGTCGTCAGCTCGACTGAAGCCTTCCTCGCACCAACCGCCCCCAACTCGACAGAAGCTTAGGCTAGGCTAGCCTAAATCTCAAGACCGGGTTCGACGGCTTGCGGAAAGGAAGTCACCCCGATGGCAACTCCGTCCACGTCCACAGCGGACAGCTCCGCACCGGACAGCATCGCCTCCGACCCCGACGATATCG
>NZ_JOIJ01000021.1 GCF_000719975.1 Prauserella rugosa | reverse complement strand
ACATGGACCTGTTGCGGCCGATCTATGCCCAGACCGCGGCCTACGGGCACTTCGGTCGCCCGGACGCCAACCTGCCGTGGGAAAACACCAACCGCGCCGACGACCTCGTGCGCGCCACCGGCGCGTAGCGCCGCGCATCGCGCGCCGGCACGGCGGGCGTGACCGGAGAGTGCAAGGAGAACGGCCCCAGCACGGTCCCTGACCAGGGGCCGTTTTCCTTTCGGTGTGAATTCGAGACACACGGGTCACCTGCCGCCCGGACGGGTGATGCGGTGTCATACGCTTCGGAACTTGTGGTGGACACTCAGGGAACCGGCAGCCGCCCCGGCGGCGCGGACAGCGGTACGGGCGGTGTGACCGCGGCGGCGACAGGCTCGACGGAGTCCGCGGGCGCGCCCGCGGCGCCGGTGCGCAGCCCCCGGCACATCAGCTGGGACGCGGTACGCGTACTCGGCATTCTCGCGGTCCTGGCCTTCCACACCACGTTCCTCACCCCGCACACGCTGCCCGGCTACGACCTGCCGCCGGGACCGCTGCAGATGGACTTCCCGTTCGGCGCGTCCCTGCTGATCGTCATCTCCGGCTACTTCGCCGCGATGACGATCGGCAAGAAGCCGCCGCTGCGCTGGTGGCTGCGCCGGTTGGCGCGCCTGCTGCCCGCGTTCTTCGTGGCCGTCGTGGTGATCTTCGCCGCCAGCATCGCGTTGCACCCGGAGGGCTTCTACCGGCCGTCCTACACCGACCTCGTCGGCAACCTGGCGCTGATGCCCAACCTGCTCGACAGCGTGCAGTACATCGACCGCGCCCACTGGACCGTGCCGATCCAGGTCTGCGGGTTCACGGCGATCGCGCTGCTGGCCTGGAAGGGCAGGGTGCGCGGACGCGCGGCCTCGCTCGTGATGTGGGGCGTGCTGCTGTTCCCGCTGGCCCTGCGCTACCTGTTCATGGGCCCGGGCATGGTGCCGCCGGAGTGGGTCAGCATGTTCATGGACGGCACCGGCCTCAACCGGGCCCACCTGCTGATCGCGGGCGTGGCGATCTTCCGGTGGTCCAAGCAGCGCATGACGTTCACCGAGCTGCTGCTGATGCTCGTCGTCGTCCTCGTGGCGCACACCAAGCACCCGCCGCCCGGCGACTCGGTCGTCGCGTTCGCCGTCGCGCTCGTGCTCATCTGCGTGGCGGCCTACCAGCCGGTGTGGGATGCGCGGTTCCTGACGAACTTCGCCCGGCCCATCCGCTGGCTCGCCGGGATCTCGTACGGCGTGTACCTCATGCACTACGTCATGGGCTCGCTCGTGGCGCGCCACCTGGCCGATCTCGGTGTGCCGTGGTTCGGCTGGATCCCCGCCTACCTGGCCACGGCGGTGCTGCTCGGCTGGGCGCTCACCCGGTGGGTGGAGCAACCCGCGTTCACCCTGCTGAACAAGGGGATCGACGCCCTGCCGAGACGGACGGCCCGCACCGGGACGTGAGCGCCGCTCTGGTAAAGAAGACGGCGTGACCGGCCCCGAACCGACCCCGCTGTGGGATCTGGACGACCTTCCCACGCCGACGACGGCGAACTCGGGGAAGGCAGGGGACGCAGCGGACGCACGGGGCGCGAAGGCAGGCCGGAAAACCGCCGGGCGGCCGCGCGGCGGCAAGCGCAGCGACAAGGGCCGTAAGCAGCCCGCCGACCGCGACCCCATCGCCAGGGTCGCGGTCGACGTGCCGCTGCCGCATCTGGACCGGACGTTCGACTACCAGGTGCCCCGCGAGCTCGACGAACGTGCCGTCGCCGGCTGCCGCGTGCGGGTGCGGTTCGCGGGACAGCTGGTCGACGGGTTCCTCGTCGAACGCGCGACCACGACCGACCACCGCGGCCGGTTGGCCTTCCTCGAGCGCGTGGTCTCCAGCGAGGTCGTCCTCACGCCGCGCCTCGCGGCACTGTGCCGGGCCGTGGCCGAGCGCTACGGCGGCACGTTCATGGACGTGGCTCGTCTGGCGATCCCGCCGCGCCATGCCGCCGTCGAGGCGGAGGACACGGATACGGCGTCCGGGGCCGACACCACGCCGCAGGCAGCCCCGGACGCCGCGGCGTGGGAGCGGTACCGGTGGGGAGGCTCCTACGTGGCCGCGCTGGCCGCGGGCCGCGTGGCGAACGCGGTGTGGCAGGCGCTGCCGGGGGAGGACTGGCCCGCCCGACTCGCCGAACTGGCCGCCACCGTGGCCGCCCAGGGCCGCGGGGCGGTCCTGGTCATGCCCGACCACCGGGACGTGGCGCGCGTGACGGCGGCGTGCGCCGCGCTCGCCGGGTCCGCAACGGTGACGGCGCTGTCGGCGGACCTGGGCCCGGCGGAGCGGTACCGCCGCTGGCTCGCCGTCAAACGCGGCACTGCGCGGATCGTCGTGGGCACCCGCGCCGCGATGTTCGCCCCGGTCGCCGATCCGGCGCTGTACGTGGTGTGGGACGACGGCGACGACCTGCACGTCGACCCCCACATGCCGTACCCGCAGGTCCGCGACGTGCTCATGGTGCGCGCGCACGCCGACCGGGCGTCGCTGCTCGTGGCCGGGTTCGCCAGGACGGCCGAGGCGCAGCTGCTGCTCGAGTCCGGGTGGGCCCAGCCGTTGACCGCCACCAGGGAGCAGGTGCGGGCCGCGGCGCCACGCGTGACGCCCACCGGCGAGGACTTCGACGTCGCGCGGGACGAGGCGGCACGGGCGGCGCGGCTGCCCGCGGTGGCGTTCGAGGCCGCGCGCGCGAGCCTCCGGGCGGGCGCTCCGGTGCTGGTGCAGGTGCCGCGGCGTGGCTACGTCCCTGGCCTGGCGTGTGCGCAGTGCCGCACACGTGCG
The DNA here is from genome assembly GCF_000719975.1 of Prauserella rugosa. Taxonomy (GTDB): domain Bacteria; phylum Actinomycetota; class Actinomycetes; order Mycobacteriales; family Pseudonocardiaceae; genus Prauserella; species Prauserella rugosa. The sequence continues at coordinate 52,413 of NZ_JOIJ01000021.1, read as the reverse complement.
CGGTGCCGCCACTGTGCGGGCCCGCTGTCGTTGCCGAGCGGGGGAGAGGCCGGATCACCCCGGTGCCGGTGGTGCGGGGTCACCGACGCGGCCTTCCGGTGCAGCGCGTGCGGGTCGACGCGCCTGCGTGCCGTCGTGATCGGGTCCAAACGGACCGCCGAGGAGCTGGGACGGGCGTTCGCCGGGGTCGCCGTGCGGACCTCGGGCGGCGGCGAGGTGCTCTCCGAGGTGGCCTCGGCCCCGGCGCTGGTCGTGGCCACGCCGGGTGCGGAACCGGTCGCCGACGGCGGATACGGCGCCGCCCTGCTGCTGGACGGATGGGCGCTGCTGGGCAGGCAGGACCTGCGTGCCTCGGAGGAGGCGTTGCGCCGCTGGATGGCGGCCGCGGCGCTCGTGCGCCCCGCTTCGGACGGCGGCCGGGTCGTCGTCGGCGCCGAGGCGGCGATCCCCGTGGTGCAGGCGCTGGTGCGGTGGGACCCGGGCTGGTTGGCCGAATCCGAACTGGCCGAACGGCGCGAGCTCGGCTTCCCTCCCGCGGTGCGCATGGCGAGTCTCGACGCCGCACCGGACGCCCTGGCGGAGGCGCTCGACGAGATCGACCTGCCCGACAGCGCCGAGATCCTGGGCCCGGTGCCGCTGGGCGAGGTCGACGAGGAGGGGCGGTCGGACCGCGAACGCGCGCTCGTGCGGGTGCCGCGCGGGGACGGACGTGCCCTGGCCGCGGCGGCCCACACCCTGGCCGCCGTGCGGGGCGCGCGTAAGGAGGACAGCCCGGTGCGGATCCGCCTCGACCCGCTCGACCTCATCTAGGCCCCGGCAGTAGCGGCAGTAGCGGCAGTAGCGGCGGAGTGTCGGTGGCGCCTGCCACCATGGCGAACCGTGAGAACGATGAGCCTGTCCGTGGCCCGACGTACGGCGCTGGCGGCCCAGGGGTTCACCGACCCCCGGCCTGCGGGCGAGCCGACCCGGCGGCATCTCAACCGCGCCCTCGGCCGCACGAAGCTGTTGCAGCTCGACTCGGTGAACGTCGCCATGCGGGCGCACTACGCGCCGCTGCTGGCCCGGCTGGGGCCGTACGACCCGGCGCTCGTCGACGACGCGGCCTGGACCGACACCGCACGCAGGCCGCGGCTGCTCGTCGAGTGCTGGGCGCACGAGGCGAGCCTGATCCCCGTCGAGGACTGGCCGTTGTTGATGTCGGGCGCGAAACGGCGAGGCTGGTGGCGTGGCTACGAACGGCTCGTCGACGAGTCCACCGGCCTGGTCGAGGACGTGCTGGCGGTCGTCAAGGAGCTCGGCCCGGTCGGTGCGGGCACGATCGAACGGGAGCTGACCGGCGGTGAGCGGCGCACGCCGGGATCGTGGTGGGAACGCTCGGACGTCAAGAAGGTGTGCGAGTGGCTGTTCGGCATCGGCGAGCTGACCACGGGCACGCGGCGCGGGTTCGAACGGTGTTACGACCTGACCGAGCGGGTGCTGCCCGCGGCGGTCCGTGCGCGCCGGGTCGAACCGGCCGAGGCCGCGCGGGCACTGGTGGCACGGTCGGCCGAGGCGCTCGGGGTGGGCACCGAGACCGATCTGCGGGACTACTACCGGCTCGGCCCCGAGATCACCCGTGCGGCGATCGGCGAGCTCGTTGACGACGGGACACTCGAACCGGTGCGGGTGCAGGGCTGGCGGCCGCAGGCGTACCGCCATGTGGCCGCGACGACCCCGCGTACGGTCACCGGACGGGCGTTGCTGTGCCCGTTCGACCCGCTGATCTGGGAACGCGCCCGCACCGAGCGACTGTTCGGCTTCCGCTACCGCATCGAGATCTACGTGCCCGCCGCCCGGCGCGAGTACGGCTACTACGTGTTCCCGTTCCTGCTCGACGGGCGACTCGTGGGCCGGGTCGACCTGAAGGCGGACCGGACCGCCTCGGTGCTGCGGGTGCCCGGTGCCTTCGCCGAGGCCGACGTCGACCGTGGCCACGTCGCCGCCGAACTCGCCGCCCAGCTGCGGGAGACGGCCGACTGGCTGGAACTCGACGACGTGGTGGTCGGCGAGGCCGGCGACCTGGCGACCGAGCTCGCCGGGGAGGTCAGCGCGCGGCCGCGGTGAGCGCCGAGGTGACGATCGCATCGCCCACCCCGGTGCGGGCGCGCACCGACACGGGCACGTCGCGGTCGGGTGCCATGTCGGAGACGTCGAGCTCGCTCACGGCCCGGCCCGAGCCCGACGACAGGTCGATCTCCGCGGCCACGCCCGAGCCGATGCCGACTCGGATCGTGCCCGATCCCGTCGTGGCGTCGATCGCCCCCGACGCGACGTTCTCGACGGTGACGTGCCCGCTGCTGGTGCGCACCAGGACGTCCCCGGAGACCTCGCCGATCCGCACGTCACCGTCGCTCGTTGACACCGCCGACGGCGCAGCCAGCCCACCGACGGCGACCTCGCCCGTGCCGCGTAGTTGCAGCCCGCCGCGCAGGGTCCCGGCCGTGACGTCCCCGCCGCCCGCGCGGACGGTCACCGCACCGTCGGCGTCGCCCAGCCGCACCGCACCGGATCCGGTGCTCAGATCCGCGCCTCCGCACGTGCCGTCCACGGTGATGGGGCCCGCCGCGGCACGCACTCGTACCGAGCTGCCCTCCGGCGCGTGCACCGTGACGCCGAGCGGTACCGCGTGCAACGGCAGCGAGCCCGGACCGCGCACCACGATGCGCCCGCCGCCGGCCTCGATGCGGCACTGCGCCACCGCCTCCGCGGGTGTACCGGCCAGTTCGGCCGCGCCGAAGCGCTCGCCCACCCAGTTCAGCAGGCTCGTCACGCTGTCGGTCCACGGCAGGTGCGCCTGGGGGTCGTGGCGGACGGTCACCGAGAACGGCCCGTCGCCGAGCAGGAGCGTCACCGACCCGAACGGGATGTCGACGTCGACCTCCGCGGGTTCGCCGCCTGTCTCCAGCTCGACGGTCTCGACCCGGATCGGGTCCTCCGGCTGTCCGCTCGTGCCCGCGTGCTCGTTCATCAGCCTTCCACCCATCCGTGCAGGTGCGACCGGTCGGTGCCCGGGCGCTGCTCGTGGTCCCCGCGAGTCCCGCCGGCCTCGCGGTCCCTGTCGTGCTCGGCGTTGTTTCTGCCGTTGTTTCTGTCGTCGTTGCCGGCGTGGCCGGGGCCGTCGTGGCCGCGGCGCTGCTGCGGACCACGGCGGGGGCGCTCGTGGGTGCGAGCCCGCCGGTGGCCGGGGTGGCCGTGCTGGCCCTGCGCGCTCGCCCGCAATGCCTGCTGCACGGCCTGTGCGACGAACGAGTTCAGCGACAGCCCTTGCGCGGCGGCGGCCTGCTCGGCCTGTTCCTTGATCTGCTCGACGATGCGCAGCGTGATCCGGCTGATGTCCCCGGACGAGCCGGCGATGTCGCCGAACGAGAAGCCCCGTGCCGCGGCGTCGCCGTGGGACGCACCGTCGGCGCCGGGTCCGGCACCGGCGGCCTCGCCGCCGCCGGTGACCCCGCCGTCGACCACGACCCGGACGTCGCGGCCGTCGAGGCGGACGTCGACGGTGGGCCCGTCCAGTCGGGAGGTCACCTCCTCGGCCATGTCGGCCAGGGCGTTCATGAGCGTGAGCCGCGCAGCCGGTTCGAGTGCCGCCGACAGCACCCCCGCGGCCCGCTGCATGTCCTCGTCCCCCGCGGAGGCGCTCGTGGTGAGGTCCTCGCGAAGTCGGTCCAGATACGGAGTGAGGTCCATGACTTCATGGTGACGTCACGCATGACATCATGCAAGGAGAATGACGTCATCGATGATGTCATGTGCCGTTGGTGGCGGTGTCGTCGAGCAGCCCGAGGGGACAGCCGTCGCGGCTGCCGGGCCGGACGAGCAGCGGTTCGGCCCAGTACGCTGCGCGGTGCAGCACGCAGCGGGCCCCGGCGGCCGTGGCCGGGCCCGCCGGCTGGTCAGGAGAGGGGAGCAGTACGTGGTCGAAACGGTGTCGCCGCAGGTGCGGTTGATCGCGAAGACGGAGTTCCTCCCGCCCGAGGACGTCCCGTGGAGCACCGACGCCGACGGCGGACAGGCGCTCGCGGAGTTCGCGGGCCGGGCGTGCTACCAGTCGTGGCAGAAACCCAACCCGAGGACCGCGACCAACGCCGGCTACCTCGACCACATCATCGAGGTCGGGCACCTGTCAGTCCTCGAACACGGCTCGGTCACCTTCTACATCACGGGCATCTCGCGATCGGTGACCCACGAGCTGATCCGCCACCGGCACTTCTCCTACTCACAGCTCTCACAGCGGTACGTGCCCGAGACCGACGCCGCGTTCGTCGAGCCCGACGTCATCGCCGAGGACCCCGAGCTGCACGAGCGGTTCCTCGCCGCGACCCGGGCCAGCGTCGAGGCCTACACCGAGTTGCTCGCCGGCCTCGAACGAAAGTTCGCCGACGCACCGAACGCGACGCTGCGCCGCAAGCAGGCCAGGCAGGCGGCCCGCGCGGTGTTGCCCAACGCCACCGAGACCCGCATCGTCGTCACCGGCAACTACCGCGCATGGCGGCATTTCATCGCCATGCGTGCGACCGAGCACGCCGACGTGGAGATCCGCGCGCTGGCGGTCGCGTGCCTGCGCGAGCTGCAGAAGGCGGCCGAGAACGTCTTCGCCGACTTCACGATCTCGACCCTGCCCGACGGCACCGAGATCGCCACCAGTCCCCGTGTGGCCGAGGGCTGATCGCCGTGCGCAGACTCGCCATCGACGTCCGGCCGGGGGAGTACGCGGTCGCCCGCCTCGGCGCCGCCGCACCCGTGCCTGCCGGCCTGCTCGACCGGAGTGACGGTGCGTTCGTGTCCGTCACCCGCACCGGAGACGAACTCTCGGTCGTGTGCCCCGCCGACGCCGTCCCCGAGTCGGCGCAGGCCGAACGCGGATGGCGGCTGCTGACGGTGCGCGGACCGCTGGCGTTCACGCTCACCGGCATCGTGGCGGCGCTGTCGAGCGAACTCGCCGCAGCGGGCGTGGCACTGTTCGGCATGTCCACGTTCGACACCGACCACCTGCTGGTGAAGGAGGCGGACGTGGAGCGCGCCGTCGGTGCACTGCGATCCGGAGGGCACGAGGTCCACGTTTCCGACGTCTGACCGGGTGTGTGCGCCTACGATCGGCGCAGCCCGGGAGACGAAGTGAGGCCGCGTGACCGAGAACGCCCAGTACGACCAGGATTCCACCACCCACGCACACCGCCCTGCGCGGACCGTGGCCGGCCGCTACAGCCTGCTGCAGGAACTGGGCCGCGGCGGCATGGGCGTGGTCTGGCGGGGCGAGGACACCGTGATCGGACGTCAGGTCGCGGTCAAGGAACTCCGGATGCCCGACGGCGAGAGCGCGACCGTGTTCTCCGAGCGGGTCCTGCGCGAGGTGCGCACCGGCGGCAGGCTCAACGACCCGGCCGTGGTGACCGTGTTCGACGTGGTGACCGAGGGCGACGCGACGTTCATCGTGATGGAGCTGGTCGAGGCGCCGACGCTGTCGGACCTCGTCGCCGCCCGCGGTCCGATGCCCGCGCACGAGGTCGCCCGGATCGGCGAGCAGGTGCTCTCGGCGCTCGAGGCCGCACACCGGGCCGGCATCGTCCATCGCGACGTCAAACCGGGCAACATCATGGTCGCCCCGAACGGGCGCACCAAGCTCACCGACTTCGGCATCGCACAGGCCGTCGACGACCCGCGGATCACCACCAGCGGCATGCTCATCGGCTCGCCCGCGTTCATGTCCCCCGAGCGCGTCGCGGGCCAGGAGGCCGTCGCCGCCTCGGATCTCTGGTCGCTGGGGGTGACGCTGTACTTCGCGGCCGAAGGCGTCCTGCCCTTCGAACGGGCGACCACCGCGGCCACCCTGCACGCGATCATGCACGAGGTTCCGCAGCTCACGCGCGCTCACGGGCCACTGGCCACCGCCATCATGGGCATGCTCACGTCCGCTCCCGAGGCTCGGATCCCCGCCGGGCAGGCACGCGGTCTGCTCACCGCGGCCGCCCAGCCCGCCCTCGGCACCCCGCCCGGAGGGCAGCCCACCGCCGTCCACCCCGGCGGTCCTCCGACCCTGGCGGCCGGGACATCGGGGGCTCCGGGATATGCGGGGGCTCCGGGGTACGCGGGGGAGCCGGCCACAGCCGCAGCGGCCGGGCAGGCACGCCGCAGGCGGACGCTGCTGACGGCAGCCGGCGCGGTCGGCGGCGTCGCGCTCCTGGTCGGCGGGCTGCTGCTGGGCAAGGCGATCTGGTCGCCCGCCGCGGACGAGGCCATGGCGGAGACGTTGACCTACGGCCGTGGGGGCGACATCGCGAACTACACGGTCGACGGCAGCTCGTACTACTGCGTCAACACCCCGCTGGCCTCCGGCACCGCACTGTCGAACAGCAACTGGGTGGACTGCGACGACGAACCCCACGACGCGCAGCTCTTCGACAGCGCAGCGGTCACCCCCGCGGCGAGCATCACCGGCGACGGCGTCCCCGCGACCTACCCGGGCGAGGAGCACGTGCGGGCCTTCGCCGAGGCGAAGTGCGCCGCGGCCTTCCACAGCAACCGCATCCGGGACGAGGCCCGCGAGGGGCTGCACCACCTGGCGCTCGTGCCCACCGAGGGCGAATGGTCCCGGCCCGTCACCGACGACGGAGACGACCCGGTTCGCGAGGTGTTCTGCTTCGCCGTGCCGGCGGAGGGCGGGCGGCTCGAGAACTCGGTGACCCGCGACGTGCTCTGAGTACCGCGCTCTGCATGGGGTGCCCTGGGCGCCGCGCTCCGGGTGGACGGCCGATGCGGGGCCACGCAAGAACTTCCGGCGCTCGCGCCCGGCGACCGGGGATCCTCCGGCGGATCGACCGGCTCCGGAGCAGGGGCGTTCGCGAGCGTGGTCGGCGCGCTGTGACGTGGCCGTAAGAGGTACCGTCAGCGGCATGTCGACCGCACTGCCTACCGCGCCCACGGCGGCACCGGGCCGCCCGTTCGGCCGCGTGCTGACCGCCATGATCACCCCGTTCGACGCCGAGGGGCGGCTCGACGTCGACAAGGCGCAGGAGATCGCCGAGCACCTGGTGGAACTGGGGAACGACGGCCTCGTCGTGAACGGCACGACCGGCGAGAGCCCGACCACCACCGACGAGGAGAAGGCCCGTCTGGTGCGCGCGGTGTCCGAGGCGGTCGGGGACCGCGCGGCCGTGGTCGCCGGTGCGGGCACCTACGACACGCGGCACAGCGTCGAACTCGCCCAGCAGGCCGCGAAGGCCGGTGCGCACGGGCTGCTCGTCGTCACGCCGTACTACTCCCGGCCCACCCAGGCCGGCGTGCAGGCACACTTCACGGCCGTCGCCGACGCGACCGAGCTGCCGGTGATGCTCTACGACATCCCGCCGCGCTCGATCGTGCCCATCGAGGTCGACACGCTGCGGCGCCTGGCCGAGCACCCGCGGATCGTCGCCGTCAAGGACGCCAAGGGTGACCTGCTCGCGGGCAGCGAGGTCATCGCCAACACGCATCTGGCCTACTACTCGGGCGACGACGCACTGAACCTGCCGTGGCTGTCGGTGGGCGCGACCGGCGTGGTCAGCGTGATCGGCCACGTCGTGGCCGGGCGGATCCGCGCCATGATCGAGGCCTACGAGGACGGCGACACGTCGACCGCCCGTACCAACCACCGCGGCATGCTCGCCGTGTATCGTGCGTTCTCCCGCGTCGGCGGGGTCGTGTTCTCGAAGACCGCCCTGCGCCTGCGTGGCTACGACGTCGGCGGTCCGCGACTGCCCATCGTCCCGGCCACCGACGAGCAGGTCGAGGCGATCGCCGCGGACCTGACCCAGGCCGGCGTGCCGCTCGACGACTATCGAGCGGAAGACTGGGCGGGTTCTCGGGTCGCGCGTGCGGACGAGGCCGCCGCCTACGTCACGCCCACCACCCACACCAGCGTTGGGACACTGCATCAGTGAGTGAACTCTCGGTCGGCCCGGGGCCGACCTCCGCACCACCCGCCCTGCCGGACGGCGCGCTGCGCACCGTCGCACTCGGCGGCATCAGCGAGGTCGGCCGCAACATGACGGTCTTCGAGTACGGCGGCAGGCTGCTGATCGTCGACTGCGGGGTGTTGTTCCCGGAGGACCCGCATCCGGGCGTGGATCTCATCCTGCCGGACTTCCGTGCCATCGAGGACCGGCTCGACGATATCGACGGGCTGGTGCTCACCCACGGCCACGAGGACCACATCGGTGCGGTCCCGTTCCTGCTGCGCCTGCGGCCCGATCTGCCGGTGTACGGATCGACGTTCACCCTGGCCCTGCTCGCCGCGAAATGCCGGGAGCACAAGCAGAAGCCGGTGCTGATCGAGGTCTCCGAGGGCGAGCGGCGTGACGTCGGTGCCTTCGACGTCGAGTTCTTCGCCGTGAACCACTCGATCCCCGATGCGCTCGCGGTCGCGATCCGCACCCCGGCCGGCGTCGTCCTGCACACCGGGGACATCAAACTCGACCAGCTGCCCCTCGACGGGCGGCTCACCGACCTGGCCGGGTTCTCGCGGCTCGGCGACGAGGGCGTCGACCTGCTGTGCGTGGATTCGACCAACGCCGAGGTCCCCGGGTTCGTGACCCCGGAACGGGAGATCGGTCCCGTCCTCGACGACGTCATCGGCAAGGTCAACCAGCGGGTGATCGTGGCCTGCTTCGCCAGCCACGTGCACCGCGTGCAGCAGGTACTGGACGCGGCGGTGAAGCACGGCAGGCGGGTCGCCCTGGTCGGCCGGTCGATGGTGCGCAACATGAACATCGCCGCCGAACTCGGGCTCCTCGACGTGCCCGAGGGGCTGCTCATCGACCTCGACGAGGCGGTGAACCTGCCCGAGACGAAGGTGCTGTTCGTCTCGACCGGCTCGCAGGGCGAACCGCTGTCGGCGCTGTCGCGCATGGCTCGCGGCGAGCACCGCCAGATCTCCATCCGGGCCGGCGACACGGTGGTGCTGGCCAGTTCGCTGATCCCCGGCAACGAGAACGCCGTCTTCGGCGTGATCAACGGTCTGGTGCGGCTCGGTGCCGAGGTGGTGCACCAGAGCAACGCCAAGGTCCACGTGTCCGGGCACGCCTCGGCGGGCGAACTGCTGTTCCTCTACAACGCGATCCGCCCGAGCAACGTCATGCCGGTGCACGGCGAGTGGCGGCACCTGCGCGCCAACGGCGAGCTCGCGGTGCGCACGGGCGTGGCGCCGGAGAACGTGGTGCTCGCGGAGAACGGCGTCGTGGTCGACCTCGTCGACGGCAAGGCATCGGCGACCGGGCGCATCGAGATCGGCGAGGTGTACGTCGACGGGTTGTCCGTCGGCGACGTGGGCGAGTCCACCCTGTCCGACCGGCTGATCCTGGGCGAGGGTGGCTTCATCGCGATCACCGTGGTGGTCGACTCGGCGACCGGCAGGGCGATGAGCCAGCCGACCGTGTCGGGACGTGGCTTCTCCGACGACCCGAAGGCCCTCGATGCCGCCGCGTCGCTCGTGGAGATGGAACTCTCCCGCACCGAGGCCGAGGGCATCACCGACACGCATCGCATCGCGCAGGCGGTGCGCCGCGCGGTCGGCCGGTGGGTCGCCGAGACCTACCGCCGCCGCCCGATGATCGTCCCGACGGTCATCCCCGTCTGACCCGGCGCCGAACGCCCGGCGCGAGCGAGAATCACCCCGTCACGCCGGGCGGACGACCCCTGGCCGCGGTGCCGGTCGCGGGAACGGCGGGTCAGTCGGTCACCGGCAGCGGTTCGCCGACCGGCTGCTTCCTGGGGGACGTCAGCTGCACCAGGAGCGCTCCTCCGAGCAGCACCCCGGCGCCGAGCACCTGCGACCACGTCAGCGCCTCGCCGAGCAGCAGCCATGCCGCACCGGTCGCGATGAGCGGTTCGACGAGGGCGAGCACGCTCGCCGCGGCCACCGGAAGATGGCGCAACGAGGCGGTTCCCGTCGCGTAGGCCAGCACCGTGGACAGCAGTGCCACGGCGATCAACAACGTCCACACGGGCGGATGCCACGGTCCGAGTTCCGCCGGCGCGGTCACCACTTCGGCAGGCCACGTCCACGGGGGCGCGACGACGCACATCGCGACGGCACCGACCGTCATGCCCCACGTGACCATGCCGAGGGGATGGTGGTCGGCCACGCCGCGTTCGCCGAGCAGGAAGTAGGCGGCCGAGCACACGGCGGCACCCGCCCCGGCGAGCAGTCCGATCACGTCCAGCGTCAGGCCGGTGCCCACCTGGGCGACCATCGCGAGTCCGGTCAGGGCCAACGCGATGCCCAGCCACATCGGCCACGGCAGTCGGACCCGGCGTACGAACCGCACCCACAGCGCCACCAGCACCGGGGACGTGAACTCCAGCAGGATCGCGACGCCGACGGGAATGCGGGACGCGGCCACGAAGTACAGCAACTGCACCCCCGCGACCCCGAGCAGGCCGTACGCGACCAGCAACCGCCACTGGCCCCTGCTCACCCGCAGCAGCCGGGGTGCGGTGAGGGACACGCACACCAGCAGCACCAGGGCGGCGAGGCCGATCCGGGCGGCGGCGACCTGCTCCGGGGAGAGCCCCGCGGTCATGGCGGGTTTGCCGATGACCCCGGAGCTGCCGAAGCACACCGACGCCACGAGCAACAGCAGCACACCACGTGCCGGGTGGGGGCGGAACGGGATGGGTGCGGACTCTCGGCCGGCAGGCGTCGTGGGCCGCGTGGTCGTCATGGGGCGTTCCTCGAGATCGAGAGGTGACAGGGCGAGCTGAGAGAGGGCGTTGAGAGAGGGCGCTGGCGGGGATCTGGCGGGGATCTGGCAGGGACGTGGCGGAAGGGCCGTCTGCGACGGTAGCGGTCCGCGCGGTGGGGCCGATTGAAAGTTGTCCCGCGCTGACGCAACATCATTGCGTGAGCGATCTGGTGCTGGACGACCTCGACCACGTGCTGCTCGACGCGCTGCAACGGGACGCCTCCCGCACGTTGCGGGACCTGGGCGAGGTGGTCGGGCTGTCGCCGAGCGCGGTGCTGCGGCGGGTGCAGCGTTACCGCGCGGGCGGACTGCTCAGCCACAACGTCGCGGTGCTGGACCCGCGCCACGTGCCGGAGGTCATCCTGGCCGTGTGTCTGGTGACCATCGAGGACGACACCCCCGAGGAGGGACGCCGGTACCGGGCCAGACTGCTCGACACCCCGGAGGTGCAGCAGGCCTACGAGGTCTCGGGCGACTACGACTACGTCGTCGTGCTGGCCTGCGTCGGCATGCGGCACAAGAACGAGGTCGCCAAACGCCTGTTCCAGGAGGATCCGAACGTCAAGCGGTACACGACGCTGTTCGTGCTCGACCCCGTGCGCACCGGCACGGTGCTGCCCACCCGGCGGCCGTGACCGTCAGGGGCGCCACGGGCTGACCGAGTCGGTCGGCCTGGTCGGATCGCGGAACCGCGGGACGTCGGGTTCGTCGCGGCGCAGCGGCACCAGCCCGGCGGTGATCGTCCGCATGATCTTCGCGTGGGCCTTGACCGCGTGGCCCGGGGTGCCGGCGTCGAACTCGCCGAGATCGACCGGATCGCCGAAGTGCACGCGGAAGGTCGGCCTGCGCAGGGGAGAGGTGAATCCGGACCGAGCCAACGGCACCAGGTCGCCGAGGCCGTTGACGGTCTGGGTGCCCCAGTAGACCGCTTCGTGCGCGCCCCACTGGCTGACGGGCACGACCGGCACCCCCGAACCCAGGGCGAGCCGGGCGAGCCCGGTCTTGCCCCGTTCGGGCCACAGGCCCGGATCGTGGCTGATCCGCCCCTCGGGGTAGACGATGATCGGCACCTGCGTCGAGCGCAGTTCCTCCACGGCCTCGGCGAACTGCTGGACCGCGGAGGCCGAACCGCGGTCGACGCGCAGGTGCCCGCTCGCCTTCAGTGCCGTGCCCAGGATGGGGGCGTCGAGCAGTCCGCCGGCGAGCATGAACCGCGGCGCCAGCCCGATCCTGCGGCAGGCCGCCATGAGCACGAACGGGTCGAAGTTGCCGATGTGGTTGGCGGCGATGAGCAGCGGGCGTCCGCGCAGCTCGCGCGGCACCGACCCGCTGACTCGCAGGCGCCCCGCGAGCCGGACCAGGTTGTGATCGGCGGCCAGCATCGCGCGCCAGATCGCCGGGGTACCTCCGCCCGGCGTCGCGGAGGGTGCGCCGCCGGTGGGGCCGGAGGATGTGAGGCCGGGCGGTGTGGGGCCGGAAGGTGCGGCGCCGGAACGCTCGGCCCCGGTTCCGGGATCGTCGCCCGGAAGGTCGTCACTGTCGGTGGTCCTGCTCGCCATGCGGAGCAGGATGTCACGCGCACGGATGAGGGTCACCGATGGGATGTGACGTGAGTCCGGGACGGGCGTGCCGCGTGTGGCGGCTGGGACGCAGGTGGTCAGCCGGTTACCGTGGGGACATGGCGAGTGGGTCGGTGACGAAGGGACGTGGCGGCGCGGCCGGCAGGTCCGGGTCCGCGAAGTCGGGCGGGTCCGGCAAGGGCGCGAAGTCCGGCAGCACGCGTGCGCGGAGCGGTTCCGGCGCGGGTGGGGCCAAGCGCGCCTCGTCGTCGCGGACCCGTGCAGCCTCGTCGTCGCGGACCCGTGCAGCGTCGTCGTCGCGCACCCCGCCGCGCAAGTCCACGGGGTCGGCGCAGTCCGCCCGTCGTGGCGGGAAGGGCTCCGGCGCCGCCGGCTCGGCCGTTCGCGGTGGGTGGAACCTTGCGGCCAAAGGCGTCGGCGGGCTGGCCAGGGCCGTCGGCAGGACCCGGGACCTGGAGCCCGAGCACCGCAGGGACGGCCTCGCGCTGGGGCTGATCGCCCTGGCGCTGATCACGGCCGTGGGCGTGCTGTGGGAGAGCGCGGGCCCGGTGGGCGACGTCGTGACCATCGGTATGCGCAGCGTGTTCGGGGCCGGTTCGGTCGCCGTGCCGCTCGTGTTGCTCGTCGTGGCGGTCGCACTCATGCGCTCGGAGGCCAATCCCGACACGCGGCCGCGGCGCGTGATCGGCACGATGCTGATGAGCCTGTCCGTGCTCGGCCTGCTGCACCTGCTCAACGCGCGGCCCCAGGCCCACGAGGGGCAGATGTACGCGGGAGGCTGGCTCGGCTGGTTCTCCGGCGACCTGTTGGCGCGCGGCGTGACGGTGTGGGTGGCGACGCCGTTGCTGGTGCTGGCGCTGTTGTTCGGTGTCCTCGTGTTCACCGGGACACCGGTGCGCGACATCCCGCGCAGGCTCAGCGAATGGGGCGCCGAGCCGTACGACGACGCCGACCGCGCCGACGCCGACGGCGACGGTGTCGACACGGCCGACTACGACGCGCCGCGCGGCAGGCGGAGCGGTGCCGACCCCGTGGCCGAGGGCGACCCGTCGGCGGTGCGGCTGCGCAAGCCGTCCCGCAGGCGCCAGTCCACCTCGGGCGGACAGGGCACCGAGTCCACCCTCGACGACATGCTCGAACCCGCCGATGCAGGGGCCTCCTCGGAGTCCTCAGTGACGTCGGCGGCCGGTGCCGCCGCGAAGGCCACACCTGCGGCGAAGCCGAGTGCCGCCGCCAAGGCGGCCCCGAAGGGCTCGGGGTCCTCCGGCTCCTCCGGGGACGGTGCCGAGACGCGCTCGGAACCGGCCCTGTCGATCACGCGGACCGTGGAGGGCGACTACCAGCTGCCCTCCCCGGACCTGCTGACCCTGGGTGATCCGCCGAAGGCCCGCAGCAAGGCCAACGACGCCATGATCGAGTCGATCACCGGTGTGCTGGAGCAGTTCAACATCGACGCGCAGGTCACCGGGTTCGTGCGCGGCCCGACGGTGACCCGCTACGAGGTCGAACTCGGCCCCGGCGTGAAGGTCGAGAAGATCACGGCGCTGACCAAGAACATCGCCTACGCGGTGGCCACCGACAACGTGCGCCTGCTGGCGCCGATCCCCGGCAAGTCGGCGGTCGGTATCGAGGTCCCCAACTCCGACCGCGAGATGGTGCGCCTCGGGGACGTGTTGCGATCGCCGAAGGCGGCCAAGGACCCGCACCCGATGGTGATCGGCCTCGGCAAGGACATCGAGGGCGACTTCGTCACGGCGAACCTGACGAAGATGCCCCACCTGCTCGTCGCCGGGTCCACCGGTTCCGGTAAATCGAGCTTCGTCAACTCCATGCTGGTGTCGTTGCTGGCCCGCGCGACGCCGGACGAGTGCCGCATGATCCTCATCGACCCGAAGATGGTCGAGTTGACGCCGTACGAGGGCATCCCGCACCTGATCACGCCCATCATCACGCAGCCGAAGAAGGCGGCGGCCGCGCTGGCCTGGCTCGTGGAGGAGATGGAGCAGCGCTACCAGGACATGCAGGCCAACCGGGTCCGGCACATCGACGACTTCAACAAGAAGGTCCGCAATGGCGAGATCACCGCCCCGCCCGGCAGTGAACGCGAGTACCGGCCGTACCCGTACATCCTCGCGATCGTCGACGAGCTGGCCGACCTGATGATGACGGCGCCCCGCGACGTCGAGGACGCGATCGTGCGCATCACGCAGAAGGCGCGTGCCGCCGGGATCCACCTCGTGCTGGCGACCCAGCGTCCGTCGGTCGACGTGGTCACCGGCCTGATCAAGACGAACGTGCCGTCCCGGCTGGCGTTCGCGACGTCCTCGCTCACCGACTCGCGCGTCATCCTCGACCAGCCGGGGGCCGAGAAGCTCATCGGCATGGGCGACGGGCTGTACCTGCCCATGGGTGCGGGCAAAACCATCCGCATCCAGGGTTCGTTCATCGGCGACGACGAGATCCAGGCGATCGTCGACTTCACCAAGCAACAGGCCGAGCCCGACTACACCGAGGGCGTCACCCAGGCCAAGGCCGACGAGAAGAAGCAGATCGACGAGGACATCGGCGACGACCTCGACGTGCTGCTGCAGGCCGCGGAACTGATCGTGACCTCGCAGTTCGGGTCCACCTCGATGCTGCAGCGCAAGCTCCGCGTCGGCTTTGCCAAGGCCGGACGGCTGATGGACCTGCTCGAGAGCAGGGGAGTGGTCGGGCCGTCGGAGGGCTCGAAGGCGCGCGACGTGCTGGTCAAACCCGAGGACCTGCCCGCCACCCTGGCGTTCATCCGTGGTGAGGACCCGCCCGGCGACGCCGACGACGAGGCCGACGACCCGGCCACCCCCTGACCCCGGTGCTCCCGAGGGCCCCATAGTCGCGTTGAACGCGACTATTGTTCCCATCGCACCCCCAGCTCCGGGGAGCGGCGCGAAGGGAACATCAGTTGCGTTGAACGCAACCAAAGGGCCCTCGGGGGCTGTGAAACTGCGGGTGGTCACAGCTCCAGGAGCATGCGGGTGTTGCCCAGCGTGTTCGGCTTGACGAACGGAAGGTCGAGGAACTCGGCGACGCCCGTGTCGGGGGAGCGGCGCATCTCCTCGTAGACCTCCTCCGGCACCGGCGCCCCGTCGATGGCGCGGAATCCGTGCCTGCCGAAGAACTCCGTCTCGAAGGTCAGCACGAAGATGCGCGGCAGGCCGAGCCTGCGGGCCAGGTCGATCAACGCCGACACCAGGGCGTGGCCGACGCCCTGGCCGCGGACCGCGCGGTCGACGGCCACCGTGCGGATCTCCGCGAGGTCCTCCCACAACACGTGCAGCGCCCCGCATCCGACGACCGCGCCGTCGCGCTCGGCCACCCAGAACTCCTGCACGGCCTCGTAGAGCGTGACGAGGTCCTTCTCCAGGAGCACCTTGCCGGCGTCGGCATCGACGAGACGTTTGATCGCAGGGACATCGGCGATGCGAGCGCGGCGAATGATCGGTGACTCCACCGCTCAAACGCTAGCTGGCGGGTTGCGGCGACATGCCGATGGCCTGGTCGTTACTCTTGTCGGGATGTCTTCCGCAGATTCCGCTCCCGCTCGCAGGGTCTCCCTGCTGACGCTTGGCTGTTCCCGCAACGAGGTCGACTCCGAGGAACTGGCGGGGCGGCTCGCCGCGGGAGGCTGGGAGCTGGCCGGCGACCCCGGCGAGAGCGACGTCGTGGTGGTCAACACGTGCGGCTTCGTCGAATCGGCGAAGAAGGACTCCGTCGACACGCTGCTGGCCGCCTCGGACACCGGTGCCAAGGTCGTCGCCGTCGGCTGCATGGCCGAGCGCTACGGCAAGGAACTGGCGGAGAACCTGCCCGAGGCCGACGCGGTGCTCGGCTTCGACCACTACCCGCAGCTGGCCGAGCGGCTCGACGACATCGCCGCGGGGCGCACGGTCGCCTCGCACACGCCGTCCGACCGTCGCAAGCTGCTGCCCATCAGCCCTGTCGAACGTCCCGCCGCGGCCTCGGACGTCGAGGTCCCCGGGCACGCCGGATGGGGCCCGCGCGTGCTGCGCTCACGCCTGGACGACTCTCCGGTGGCGGCGCTGAAGATCGCCTCGGGTTGCGACCGCCGGTGCTCGTTCTGCGCGATCCCGTCGTTCCGCGGTTCGTTCGTCTCCCGCCACCCGGACGAGGTGGTCGCGGAGGCGCAGTGGCTGGCGACGCAGGGCGCCCGCGAGCTGTTCCTGGTCAGCGAGAACTCGACGTCCTACGGCAAGGACCTGGGCCGGGAACTCGGCGGCACGCGCGCCCTCGAGGCGCTGTTGCCGCGGCTGGCCGGCATCGACGGCATCGAGCGGGTGCGGGTGTCGTACCTGCAACCGGCCGAGACCCGCCCCGACCTGGTCCGGGCGATCGCCACGACCCCCGGGGTCGCCGACTACTTCGACCTGTCGTTCCAGCATTCGAGCGAGTCGGTGCTGCGCCGCATGCGCCGCTTCGGATCCACCGACTCGTTCCTGGCTCTCGTGGACCAGATCCGGGAGTACGCGCCCGAGGCGGGTATCCGCACGAACGTGATCGTGGGATTCCCCGGCGAGACCGAGGACGACGTCGCCGAGCTCGAACGGTTCCTCACCGGCGCGCGGCTCGACGCCGTGGGCGTGTTCGGCTACTCCGACGAGGACGGCACCGAGGCCGAGGGCTACGACGGCAAGCTCGACGCGGGCGTGATCGCCGAGCGGGTCGCCCGTGTCTCCGCGCTCGTGGAGGAGCTCACCGCGCAGCGTGCGGAGGAGCGGATCGGCACCGTCGTCGACGTGCTCGTCGAGCAGGCCCCCGGCAGCAACTCCGCCGACTCCGCGGACGGCGCGGACGGCACCGACTCCACGGACGGCACCGACGACGTGGAGGTCACGGGCCGCGCCGCACACCAGGCGCCCGAGGTCGACGGCGAGTGCGTCGTGCTCGACGCGGGCAGCGTGAAGGTGGGCGAACTCGTCCGGTGCGAGGTCGTCGACAGTGCGGGCGTGGATCTGGTGGTGTGCCCCGTCGGGACGGACGCGGCGCCGTGACCGCCGAAGCCGGACGCAACGACGCATCTGGCCTTCCCCACGGGTCCGAGGGCTCGGTGCCGAAGAGTGCCGAATCCGCGGATCCGGCAGGCAGCCCGGCTCGCCCGGCCGTGCCGTCGACGTGGAACGTGGCGAACCTGCTCACCATCTCGCGGCTGGTGCTGGTGCCGCTGTTCGTGATCGCCCTGTTCGCGGCGGGCGCGGACGACGGCCTCGCCGGGCAGGTGTGGCGGTACGTGGCCGCGGGCCTGTTCGCCGTGGCGGCGTTGACCGACCGCATCGACGGGTGGGTCGCCCGCAAGTACGACCTCATCACCGACTTCGGCAAGATCGCCGACCCCATCGCCGACAAGGCCCTGATCGGGGCGGCGCTGGTCGGGCTGAGCATCCTGGGCGAACTGCCCTGGTGGATCACCATCGTGATCGCGGTGCGCGAGCTCGGCGTGACGCTGCTGCGCTTCTGGGTGATCCGGTACGGCGTGATCCCGGCCAGCCGCGGCGGCAAGGCGAAGACCCTCGCCCAGGTCGTGGCCATCGGGCTGGTGTTGCTGCCACTGCCTGCGTTCCTCGACGTGGTCACGTGGACCGTTATGGGGGTGGCGCTGGTGCTGACCGTGGCCACGGGCGTCGACTACGTCGTGCGTGCCCTGCGGCTGCGGGCGAGCGCGAGGCAGGCCGTGTCGTGAGTGAACCCGGTGCGCTGCCCCGGCGGGTGGTTCACCGCCTCACCGAGGTGGGACAGACCGTCGCCGCTGCCGAATCGCTGACCGCGGGGCTGGTGTGTGCCACGTTGGCGGAGGTGCCCGGCTCCAGCGCCGTGCTGCGGGGCGGCCTCGTCGTCTACGCGACCGATCTCAAACACGTCCTGGCGGGCGTGTCGCAGGACCTGCTCGACGAGCACGGCCCCGTGCATCCCGATGTGGCGGCCCAGCTGGCCGACGGCGCCCGTCTCCGGTGCGAGACCGACTGGGGTCTCGGCCTGACCGGCGTGGCCGGACCGGCCTCCCAGGACGGGGTGCGGCCGGGCATCGTCCATGTCGCCGTGTGCGGGCCCACCGGTGCTCACCCACGTACGCTGGACATATCGGGTGACCGGGACGCGGTGCGGACCGGGGCCGTGCGCGGGGTGCTCGAGCTGCTTGCGGAACAACTCGGCTGACCGCGGCGTTGATCCGAACGGATGCCCTGCGGAATCGCTCCGCGGCGGGTGTTCGCCGATGGCGGACGGGCCGTGCGAATGACTGTGCGGTGTCGGTCGCGGTCGGTACCGTGGGCGCTAGTCGAAGGGAGGCGCGTGATGACCGTGCTGCTGCGTGAGGCGATCGGTGACCGGCTCCGGCATGCCCGCACCACGAGGCATCGGACGCTGCGGGACATCTCGCGCGCCGCGAGGGTGAGTCTGGGTTACCTGTCCGAGGTGGAGCGGGGGCAGAAGGAGGCGTCGAGCGAACTGCTCGCGTCGATCTGCGAGGCGCTCGACCTGCCGCTGTCCGACCTGCTGATCAGTGTCGCCGCCGACGTGTCCGCACTCGACTCGGTCGAGGCGGTGGCCACCGACGGTGCCCGCGCCGGAGCGGAGACCGCCGACGAGCGCACGCCGGACCGCGCGACGGCCGACGCCGCACGCGATGGCGAGGGATTCGAGGGTGGCTCGCTCGTCGCCGGCACGATCGTCGGCAACGACCTGGGCGAGTTCTCGTTGTCGCCGGTCCTGCGGACCACGATTCACCAGCCGGACGCCAAGGCCGTACTCGTCGCCTGAGCGCGTCCGCACGCCGCCGTGGACACGGCGCGGGAACGGGCGGACGTCGAAGGCGGCCGGAAGATCGTCCGGGTCGCTCACCTCGGGTCGGTGGAAACCCTGAAATCCTCCGGGGTCTTGTGGAAGGACCGCCGTCGACCTGACACGATGGAACCCGATACCGGGGGTCGCACGTTGCCAGGTCGACGGCACGCGGTGACAGCACCGGACCAGTAAGCCCGTGGGACGTGGAGAAGGCAGGCGGACGAGATGGCCAACCCTTTCGTGAAGGCGTGGAAGTACCTGATGGCGGCGTTTTCGGCGAAGGTCGACGAGAACGCGGACCCGAAGGTGCAGATCCAGCAGGCCATCGAGGAGGCGCAGCGTAACCACCAGGCGTTGTCGCAGCAGGCCGCGTCGGTGATCGGCAACCAGCGTCAGCTGGAGATGAAGCTCAACCGCCAGCTCGGCGAGGTCGAGAAGCTGCAGTCGTCCACCCGGCAGGCGCTGGTGCTGGCCGAGGAGGCGCGGGCGAAGGGCGACGAGGCCAAGGCCCAGGAGTACGAGACGGCCGCCGAGGGCTTCGCCGCGCAGCTGGTGACCGCCGAGCAGAGCATCGAGGACCTCAAGACCCTCCACGACCAGGCGCTGCAGGCCGCCGAGCAGGCGAAGCAGGCCGTCGAGCGGAACGCCAGCATGCTTCAGCAGAAGCTGGCCGAGCGCACGAAGCTGCTCTCGCAGCTGGAGCAGGCCAAGATGCAGGAGCAGGTCTCGGCGTCGCTGAACCAGATGACGCAGCTGGCCGCGCCCGACAACACGCCGTCGCTCGAGGACGTGCGGGACAAGATCGAGAAGCGCTACACCACCGCCGTGGGCTCGGCCGAGCTCGCGCAGAACTCGGTGCAGGGCCGGATGCTCGAGGTGCAGCACTCGACCACGCAGCTCGCGGGCCACAGCCGTCTCGAGCAGATCCGCGCGTCGATGAACAGCGGTTCGTCCGCCGCGCAGGTGACCGACGGCGCCGCCGCGTCGTCCGGTGCGTCGGCGGGTGCCACCCAGCCCACCGCCAGCGCGGACGTCCAGAACGAGATCCAGCAGCGCGTGCAGGCCGAGCAGCAGAAGAACCAGGCGTGAGGTCCTGAACCGGCGCGGTTCACGACTCGCGGAGAGGTGCGGTGATGGCGGGTAAGTCGGGCAAGCGGGATTTCACGGAGCTGACGGCCAAGCTCGAGAAGCACATCCAGCGGCTGCCCGACTATGCCGAGAAGGCGCAGCAGACGGTGCAGAAGTACCTGCCCGAGGACAAGCGCCGGCCCGCCCCCGACACCACCGACGCCCCCGACACCACCGACGCCCCCGACACCACCCGCGCCGGTACCGGCGCGGGTGGCATCGAGGCGAGCGGCACCGGATCGGCCGAGACGCGGGACGCCGCCGACTCGCCGCGGCCGGTGCCCGCGGCGCGGCCCAAGGTCGATCTGACGGTCGTGACCGACGTGCGCGACAAGATCGTCCGCTGGAACTCGCCCGAGGCCAAGCATCTGCGCAGGGTGCGGTGGACGCGGCGGATGTTGACGTTCTGGACCGTCCTGACACTGCTGTGCGTGCTCTGGGCCGTCGGCGGCTACTTCGGCTTCGCCGGGCCCTACGAGGGCATCGAGGGCGCGGTGAGCGGTGCGATGGGCACGGTCGTGTTCGGTGCGCTCGCTGTGTCGTCCGGCGCGAAGATGCGGCGGCTCAAGCGCGTCGACCCGCCGCGGCCCGACCCGGCCTCCATCCTGCCGCCCACCGGATCGGCGGCGCGTGCACCGATGGAGAAACTGGCGCGCAGCGAGCGCACGCTCACGGACCTGCTCGATCAGCTGGCCCGCCCGCAGCACGGCGCGCCCTCCGGTGCGAACGGCTTCGACGTCGAGGACGCCCGGGCGACCGCGATCGACGCCTCCGCGGCGCTGCGGGGCCTCGCCGCGCGCCTGGAATCGATCGAGCGGGCCCGGGACGCGGCGCCCGCACGCGAACGTGACGGCCTCGATTCGGCCGTGACCACCCTCCGCGGACAGCTCGAGGAGGGTATCGAGGGTTACGGGACGCTCGTGGCCGCCGCGGGGCGTGCCGTGGCCGCCAGCAGCGACGGTGCCGCGCCCGCGAAGGAGGCGCTCACCGACGCCACCGACCGGCTCGCCGGCCTCGCCGTCGCCCTGCGCGAACTCTCCTGACCCCCGACCCCACACCCGGCCGGGAGTCCTCGGTCCACGTAACCGTCCGACACCGGTGGTTAACGCCCGTGCGCCGTCGCCGGAAACGCCGCCGCGGCGGTCTCGACGGGGAACGGTTCGCGCGGACACCCCGATTCGTCGCCGAGACGGCGGGGTATCCGGCGCCTGCTCAGGGCACTGTCACGGGTGAAAGGGCGACGGCGTGCATCCATTCCCGGTCCAGACCGAATCCCTCGTCGTTCCTCCGGTCAGCATCCACCAACGCGCCGTGGCCGCCTACGACGGGATGACCCGCGGTGTCGGGCGTCCGGACTGGATACGGCTGCGCGAACGCGAGGACGTGCTCGTCGATGCCAAGCACGTCGACGAACGGATCCAGAGCGGGGAACATCCGCCTCTGGCCGGGGCGACCGTCGCGACCGCGGAGACGGGCGAGCACGTGAGCCGGCTCGTGCAGGCCGGGGCGATCGTCCTCGGATACGTCGACGCCGCGGGCGCGGACCGGCTGGCACAGGACCCGATGTTGGGCGCGCTCGACGCCGTGTGGACCCCCGGTTGGCCCCAGCGGTGCGGGACGCACGTGGTCTTCCGGCCCACGGCCGGTCTCGTGCCGGGACGGTCGGGCTCGCAGGTGATCGCGCGGGACGTTGCGATCGCCCAGCGGACCGCGGCGGCACTGGCCGGGCCCGGATCGGCCGGCGCCGGTGCGCGCACGTGGCCGGAGGGTGTGCGGTTCGGGGCGGGCGAACATCCGCGCATCGCCGTCCCGGATCTCGACCGTGCGGAGCACCCGGCGTTCGCGGCCACCGTGGACACGCTGCGCGCGACCGGAGCGTCGGTGTCGGCCATCGACCTGCCGGCGAGTCTGCGCCGCTGGACCAGACGCGGCGCGCGGCCACTGGACGGCGTCGACGCCGTGGTGACCCCGATGTCCGGGCTCGAGCCCACCGCCGCGACCCTCGTCGGCACGCTGGATGTGGCGGCGACCGCGGTGGCCGACCGCGGCGTCGCCGAACTGGCCGTGCTCACCGCGGCCTTCGACGACCAGATCGCCCTCGACGTCGTCGCCCAGCTCACGGGAGTGGCCGCCGACGAGCCGTTCCCCGACACCGGGGTCGAACTCGTGGTGTTCGGTGCGTACCTGCGTGGGCAACCCCTCAACGACCGGTTGATCTCGATCGGGGCGCGGTTCGCCGGGGTCGCCGAGACCGCGCCGCACTACCGGATGGTCGTGCTGCCGGGACGGCCTGCCCAGCCGGGCGTGGTGCGCACGGCCGCAGGCGGAGGCTCGCTGGTGGGGGAACGGTGGATCGTCTCGGAGGCGGGGTTGGGCCGATTCCTCGCCGGGCTGGCCGAGCCGATGGCCCTCGGCGGCATCGACCTGGCCGAGGGCAGGACCGCGACGGGGCTGCTGTGCGACCCCGTCGCCGCGTCGGCGGGCCGGGACATCACCGACTACCGGTGCTGGCGTGCCTACCTGCGCCAGCTGAGCACCCGCACGGTCAGAAGACCGACGGCCAACGGCCCGATTCGGCGGCCAGGGTGCGGTTGATCCGGCGCACGAGGCCGGGTCCGTGCAGCGCGAACGCGGTGTAGACCTGCACGAGCGCGGCTCCGGCGTCGAGCATGGCCTCGGCGTCGGCTGGCCCGCCGATCCCGCCCACTCCGATGATCGGCAGCGCACCACCGGTCTGCCGATGCACGAAGCGGACCACCTCGCGGGCGCGCCGGGTCAGCGGCCGCCCGGACAGGCCACCCGTTTCGGTTGCGGTCGCCGTGTCGGCGGGGGCGAGCCCGTCCCGGCGCAACGTCGTGTTCGTGGCGATGACGCCCGCGACGCCGTGGTCGACGCACACCTGCAACAGCTCGCCGAGTGCGTCGTCGGTGAGGTCGGGGGCGACCTTGACCAGCAGCGGCGTGCGCGGTGCCGCGTCCCGCAGCGCGGCGAGGATCTCGGCCAGCGAATCGCGGTCCTGCAGCGTGCGCAGGCCGGGCGTGTTGGGGGAACTGACGTTGATGGCGACGTAGTCGGCGTACGGGCGCAGCGCCTGCAGCGACGTGCGGTAGTCGGTGACAGCGTCCTCCAGCGGCGTCACCTTGGACTTGCCGATACTGATGCCGAGCGGCACCTCGGGCCTGCCGTGGCGCTCGAGCCGGGCGGCCAGCGCGTCGGCGCCGGCGTTGTTGAAGCCCATCCGGTTGATGACGGCGTCACTGGCCGGGAGCGCGAACAGGCGCGGCCGCGGATTGCCCGGTTGTGCGTGCCGGGTGACGGTGCCGATCTCCACGAATCCGAAACCCAGCGCGGGCCAGGCGTGCAGTGCCCGCCCATCCTTGTCCATGCCCGCGGCCAGGCCGACGCGGCCGGGGAACCGCACGCCGAACACCGTGACCTGCTCGTCGGCGGCGGTGAGTCTGCGGAGGGCCGACCGCGCGGCGCGCGGCGCCACACTCAGCGTGCCCAGCGCGCGGACGGTGCGTTCGTGGACCCGTTCCGGGTCGTCACCGTGCAGGCGGTACAGCGCGGGGCGGACGAAGGAATCGAAGAGCACGAGTGTCGATGGTGCCCTATGCGGCGCGGCATCGTGCGCGGGCCCGCGGCAGTGCTGGGGGAGACAGCGTGCTGGAGAGACAGCGTGCTGGCGGAGGAAGAGGGAAACCCCCGACGCGACTCCCGGACGTCGTCAGCCGTCCGGGCCCGTGGTGGACCGGTCCTCGGGAGCGTCGGGGGCCGGTGACTGCCTGGTATTCGCCGGGCAGCACGCGGTGGTCCGCATACCGTCCTAGCGGACAGCCACCTCACGAGTCCTATAGCTGTTCACTGTCGGACCACCTCCTTTCTCGTGTACCACCACGCTAGGCGCGTCCGGCACGGCGCAGCAACGTGTTTTCGAGCTCGTGTGTCATCGCCCTCGTACGTCACGCCCTCGTGTGTCGCCTCGTGTGTTGTCGCCCTCGTGTGTTGGCGGGGCGTACCGGAAAGGGACGTCACTCGGCGGGGACCGGGCCCTGTTGGCACCGGGGGCAGAACCACGCGGGACGGTGGTCGGTGCCGGTTCCGTGGGTGGCCACACGAACGGGTCCGCCGCACCGGAAACAACCGACGCGGGAGCGTTCGTAGACCCAGGTTCGCCGTCCGCGCGTGAGTTCGCCCGTGGTGCTCTGCTCCCAGCGGCGGGCGTTGGCGCGCAGGAGCTTGCGCGCCAACGACACGGCCCGCGCGGAATCCACATCGGACACCGGGGTCCACGGGGTGACCCCGAGCAGGAAGCACAGCTCCAGCGCGTACAGATTGCCGATCCCGGCCACCACGCGTTGGTCCAGCAGGGCCGCCGCGATCTCCCGCGTGGGTTCGGATTTCAGGCCTGCCACGGCACGTGCGGCGTGCTCGTCCGTCCATTCCGGATCGAGCAGGTCGGGTCCGAGGTGGCCGACGAAGCGGTGTTCCTCGGCCACGGGCACCAGTGCGACGTCGTGCACCCGGACGCCGATCACCTCGGCGTCCCCGCCGGTGAGCACGACCCGCACGTGGTGGCCAGGGGCGCTCCACCGCGCGCCGCGACGCAGGGCCCGCCATTCGCCGTCCATGCGCAGGTGGCTGTGCAGGCTCAGCGCGGGCCGGGCCGATGCATCCGTCGTCCGGCCGTCGGTGAAGCGGAAGAACAGGTGTTTGCCGACGGTGCGGACGTCGGTGAGCACCCGGCCCGTGAGGTCCGTGGTCGCCAGGGACGGCAGCCGGAAGTCGCTGCGCGTGATGGCCGAGCCGGCCAGCGCGCGTGCCACGACGCGCCCGGTGAGAAAGACCGTGTCGCCCTCGGGCACGGGCTAGGCCGAATCCGGCTGGGCCTGGGAGTCGGCGTCGGGCTCGCCGGGGAGGCGGTGCCGTCCCGCGCGGCTCGACCGCAGGATCTTCGCGAGCACCATGTTGAACGTGAGGGCGATCTCGTGCGCGCCCGGCGAGCGCCATTCGTGGATCGGCATGCACGCGCCCTGCGCCTGCTGGATGGCGAGCCGGTCGGGGATGGCCGTCGGCATGACCGCCCTGCCGAAGGTCTCGCGCAGCTCCTCCACGCGGTAGTGGTGCTCGTACGAGCGCGGGCGGAGGCGGTTGACCAGGACGCCCGCCGACCGGAGCCGCGGGTTGGGGCCACGGCGCACCGCTTCGATCGCCTCGAACGCCCGCTCGGCCCCGGAGACCGCGTACATGGTCGGCTCGGTGACCAGCAGCGCCGTGTCCGCGGCGAGCAGGGCCGACCGGGTGAGCCTGCCGAGCGAGGGCGGGCAGTCCAGGATCGCGATCTCGTAGGGCCGATCACCGCGCGGACGGGTGCGCAGCACGTCGAGCGCCCTGGCGAGGTTGTCCATGCGCCGGGCGTCCGGTCCCGGCTCGTTGAGCAGCTCGAGGTCCTCGGAGCTGACGAACACGTCGAGCTCGGGGCTCCACCCGCTCGGGGCCAAGGCCCGGTCGATCACCGCTTCGCGCGGGGTGTCGAGCACGGCGGTGAGCGTGGCCTCGGTCATCGGGGGATTCAGTGTCGCGGTGGCGTTGCCCTGGGGATCCAGGTCGGCGACGAGGGCGCGGGCGCCCCTGCGCAGCGCCGCGGAGGCGAGGCCGAGGGCGACCGTCGTCTTGCCCACGCCTCCCTTGAGACTCAGTACCGCGACCGTATGCACGCCCCGAAGCGTATCGGCTCGCGCAGCGTCACGGCGCGGTCCCGTGATCGCAGGCGAGATCCCTCACGTGGGTGGGCGTGTGACCCGCACCGTCACCCGCGGCGTGTCCGGTGCACAGGATGCGCGGTCGCCGACGGGCGTGACTACGCTGGGCGCCCATGCGAACGGAGTACGCGGCCGGCCACGGATCCCCGGCCGTACGGCGACTGCTGGAAGCGGAGCTGGCGCAGGCGCGCGAGCGGCGGTCGGGCAGGCCGCGGGTGGTCGACGTCGGCGGCGGCAGTGGTGGCTGGGCCGTGCCCCTGGCGGGCCACGACTGTGAGGTGACCGTCGTGGAACCGAACCCGGACGCGCGGGCGACGCTGCGCCGCCGTGCCCGGGAGGTCGGTGTCGACGAGCTGATCACCGTCGTGGCCGACGACTCCGACGCGCTGGCGGCGGCCGTGCCCGAGTCGTCCGCCGACCTGGTGCTCGCGCACGGCCTGCTCGAGGTGGTCGACGATCCGGCCGCCGCCGTACGGGCGTTCGCGGCGGTCACGGCGCCGGGTGGGGCCGTGTCGGTGCTGGCGGCCAACCGGCACGCGGCCGTGCTGCAGCGCGCGCTCGCCGGCAGGCTCACCGAGGCCACCGCGCTGCTGACCGCGCCCGACGGTGTGCTCTCCGGCGACTCGGAGACGGTGCTGCGCCGGTTCGACACCTCGGGCCTGGAGATGCTGCTCGGCGGGGCGGGCCTGACCGTCACGCACATGCAGGGTGACGGCGTCGTGGCCGACGTGGTGCATCAGCTCGACGCCGAACCGGACGGGGCCGACGCGACGTGGGAACGCGACGTGACCGAGTTCGAGGACAGGGCGGCGGTCACGCCTCCGCTGCGCGACATCGCGAGCAGACTGCACGTGCTGGCGCGCAGGCCCGAATGAGCCACCCGAACCACCCAGGCCGGACCACCCACCCCGGATCACCCAGCCCGAGTGAGTCACACGGTCTCCTGGTCGTGAGCGGGGCCGGGTGACCCGGGACTGTCAGGGCCCGCGGCTACTCTGACGCCGTGGGACGTAACGCGCAGCTGCCCGGCGGGCACGAGCGCTTCGTGGTGCGCACCGGCACGCCGCGTGCCGAGTATCCGGACGACACCGGGTGCGGCATCCTGCACGTCGACATGGACGCGTTCTACGCGGCCGTCGAACTGCGTGAGCGCCCCGAGCTCGTGGAGCGTCCGGTGATCGTGGCCGGGGCCGGTCCGCGGTCGGTGGTGCTCTCGGCCAACTACCCGGCCCGGCGGTACGGCGTGCGGTCCGCGATGCCCGCGGGCGCCGCGCGCAGACTGTGCCCGGACGCGGTGTGGATCCCTCCGAGCAGGCACGCCTACCGCGAGGTCTCCGACGGCGTCATGGCGATCTTCCGGGAACTGACGCCGCTGGTCGAGCCGCTCAGTCTCGACGAGGCGTTTCTCGACGTCAGCGGCGCGCTGCGCAGGCTCGGTGCCACGCCGGCCGACCTCGGCGCCCGGATCCGCGAGCGCGTGGCGGCCGACCACGGCATCACGTGCTCGGTCGGGGTCGGCAGGGCCAAGTTCATCGCCAAACTCGCCTCGGGCATGGCCAAACCGGACGGCATGGTCGTCGTGCCGGTGGCCCGCACGCTGGAGTTCCTGCACCCGCTGCCGGTCTCCGCGCTGTGGGGCGTGGGAAAACGCACCGAGGAGACACTGCGCAGCCACGGGTTCACGACGATCGCCGACGTGGCCGCGGCCCCCGTCGAACGGCTGCGCCGCAGCGTGGGCACCGCGGCGGGCGAGCACCTGCACGCGCTCGCCCATGGACGGGACGACCGTCCGGTGGTGCCGGAGTCGGACGAGAAGTCCCTCGGCGCCGAGCACACGTTCGACACCGACGTCCGCGACCGTGGCGTGCTCGACCGGGAACTGCTGCGGTTGTCCGAACGCGTCGCCGCGTCGCTGCGTGCCAAGGAGCTGCGCGGGCGCACGGTGTCGATCAAGGTGCGGTTCGCCGACTTCCGGACGATCACCAGGGCGCGCACGCTCGGCTCGGCCACCGACGTGGCCCGTGAGGTCCACGCCACCGCCGCCGAACTGTTCCGGGAGGCCACGTCCGGCGACGGCTCGGTCGCCGTGCGTCTGGTCGGGGTACGGGTCGAAGGCCTGTCCGACGGGGACGTGGCGGAACAGTTGAGTTTCGACACCCCCTCGCTGACCGCGGAACCACGATGGCGGGATGCGGAACGGGCCGCGGATGACGCGCGGTCGAGATTCGGCTCCGCAGCGGTGCGTCCGGCCTCGCTGTTGTCACCCGATGAGAGGTGATGTTGATCGCGTTCCGTGCGGCGCGTGCTCTGCTGTGTCGTCGTCGCAGGAAAGAGTCCTGCTGGAAGGTGAGATCGGGTAGTCGGCGGCGCGCAGTGCTCGTATCCTGGAGGGTGACACCCCGACCCTGGGGCTGTCAGGGTCCACGATGAAATGCGGTCCGGTGCGCGAGAGGCACCGGAAAGCGCTGTGCCGGAGGAGGAAAGATGCCACTCTCCGAGCATGAGCAGCGGCTGCTCGACCAGATCGAGCGCGAGCTCTATGCCGAGGACCCCAAGTTCGCATCGTCGGTACGGGGCGCCAAGGTGCGCCGCCCGAGGCGCGGTCGGCGCCTGCAGGGCGGGGCGCTGTTCGTGCTGGGCATCGGCCTGCTGGTGCTCGGCGTCGTCGTGCCGGTGCGGGTGGCCGAGATCCCGCTGATCAGCGTGTTCGGCTTCCTGGTGATGTTCTTGGGGGTGGTGCTCGTCGTCACTGCCATGCGAGCAGGTGGGGAGCCGGAGGACGCCGGCAGCGGTTCTGGGGACTCCGGCGGCGGCTCGTCCGGCGCCGCTCAGGCCAAACGCAGCTCCTTCGCGCAGAAGATGGAGGATCGGCTGCGCCATCGGTTCGACGATCGATAACGAACGCCGCGCCCGCGATCGGGCGTGACATCCGCATACGGACTTCGAGCAGGGCACCGCGGGCCGGTGCCCTGCTCGAGTCGTGTCGGCCCACCTGACCCGCCTGCGCTCACCCGGGTTGCGTTCGCCGGGACGCCGGCAGGTGCCGGTGCGGGCCCGGCGCGGAGACGTCAGCCGCGCCGGAGGAGCGAGCGGGGCAGGATCCGGCCACGCCACGGCACGGGCACCTGCCGGTCCAGACTGGCCCGCAGCCCGGCCACGGCCCGGCCCAGCCCGGCCGGGCCGGACACCGGCGACGCCGCCCCCGAGTCGACTGCGCCCGAATCCACCGCTGAGTCGCCCGGGCCCGAGGGCACCGCGCCGGAGGTCGCGGTCGTCCCGGCGCCCGCCGGGCTGTACCACGACCGCTCCACGGCGTGCACGATCTCCCAGAGGTGAGCGCGGCCCTCGTCGTCGAGGCCGAACCGGTCGTCGATCGTGCCGGCGGCCTGGCGCAACGTATCGGTGGGCGGGAGATCGAGTCCCCGGTCGGCGCATTCGGCCAGCACCTCCCGCCATGCCGCGTCGGCGGACTCGGGGGTGCCGTGCGCGACCTCGGCGAGCCTGCGATGCCGGACCCACTCGCGGACGGCGGCCGGACCCAGCAGCGCGGCGACGGCGACGAACACGACCACGGGAACCGCCCAGTGCACCAGCCACGCCGCCAGGACCAACGACACGCCCCAGGTAGCAGCCACCGCCGCCGCGGTCGCCCCGCGCACCGATGCGGCCGGTCGCGTGACGAACCGTCGCCCGATCACGAGCACGGCCGCGGTCGTTGCGGCCAGGAATCCGCCCGCCAGCCAGCCGGGCCACTGCGCGGGCGGGCCGGACCGCGGGTCCTGTTGAGCCTGCGCGTCCTGCTCGGCGTCCGGGGCCGGCGCGGGCGTCTCCGAACTCGGCGTGGCACTGTCCGGTTCGGACTCCGTCTCGGAGGGGTCGTCGGGCAGCGGATCGTCGGGGGTGTCGAGGTAGTCGGGCGTGTAGCCGCGGCCGTTGCTGAGCGGGGTCGGGTCGAACGTGACCCATCCCAGGTCGTCGAAGTACACCTCGACCCAGGCGTGCGCGTCCTGTGAGGTGATGACCCGCGAGCCCTCGCCGTTCTGATAGCCCCGTGTGAACCCGACGGCGACCCGGGAGGGCACGTCGATCGAGCGCAGCATCACCGCCATCGCCGAGGCGTACTGCTCGCAGAACCCGCGTTTGCCGTTGAGGACGAAGTCGGCCAGCGCGTCCGGGTCCGACGCGGGCGCGGTCCGGGTGTCGTAGACGAAACCGTTGGACGGATCGGTGAAGTACCGCCACACCGCTCTGGCCTTGTCGAACGTCGTGTCCTGGTTCCGGGTGAGGCGCTCGGCGAGCCCGTGCACCCGCGGATCGACGTCGTCGGCCTCCAGGTACTGCGGCGCCGCACCGGTGACGGTGCCCTCGGCGCGCAGCTGCGCGGTCGTCGGCTCGTCCAGCGACGTCGTCATCGTGTACGCACGCGGCCGGCGCCGGTCCTCGCTGTAGACCGAACCGCTGCCGGGGTCGTAGTACCAGCCCTCCGACGGGGGGTCGATGCTGCGGACCCTGCCGTAGGTCGGCAGCCACACGTCGAGCCAGTTGATCGGGGTGACGCGGACGGTGCGGGCGTCCCCGGAGACGGTGTCGCCCGGCGCGCGGGGCAGCGGGCCGTCCGCGGGCTGGCCCGCGGGCATCCGCCTGCCCTCGGGCAGTTCCCAGCCTTCGCCGGGGACGTAGCGGGACAGTGTGAACGCGCGCATCAGTGCGGCGTTGTCGCCGAGCCCGTCGACCTCGAACATCCGGGCCGCCGAACGGTCGCCCAGCATGCCGCGCAGCGATGTGAACGGCGAGACGCCCAGCCCGCCCGGTGCGTCGCGTTCGTCGGAGCCGCTGCCGGGGAGACTGCCCTCGGTGCCGACGACCGTGATGGTGGCGCCCGCGACCAGACCGGCGACGACGGCGGCGGTGACGACCGCCAGCGGGGCCGACACCGACCCGGCGCTCACCCCCGCGCCGCGGACCGGCGTGCGGTTGCGCCACACCCGGTGGCGGTGACTGCCGTCGACGGCGAGCAGTCCCGCGAACGCCACGACGCCCAGCGTGAACGTCCACCAGGGCAGCATCTCCGCCGTGAGTGCCGACGGCACCGCGTAGACGCACAGCAGCATCAGGCCCGTGGCGGCCGGTGCCGCGGCGGTGACCGCCAGCACGTCGACCACCAGCGCGACGAGCCCGAGCGTGATCATGATCAGGCAGCGGATCCCGTGGCTCGCCTCCACGGGCGGCAGTCCGGTGCGGATGTCCTCGAATCCGCTGAGCAGCACGCGGTGCAGCTCGCCGAACGCCTCGGGACCCGGCAGGACGCCGAGCACCCCGGTGGTGGTGAACGAGCCCGTGACCACCATCAGCAGCACGAGCAGTTGGGCCGCCCCGACGAGGAACGGGTGCAGGCGTACCGCCCTGGTGCCGATGCCGGTCGCCGCGATCAGCAACGTGGCGACCAGGACATCGCCGAACCACGCCCACCCCTGGACCACACCGCTGAGTGCCGTGGCCGCGGCGATCACCGCGAGCGCGGCCGCGAGCGGGGCGACGACGCCGTGCACCGTCAGGACGGGTCCGCGGCGGGACCCGGAGCCCGGGCCCGGCGACGGCGTGGACGGTGGGGCGGACGGCGGCGGTGCCGGGGGAGTGGGGGTTCCGACGCTCACCACACACCTCCCGTCTGCACGGGACCGCGGGCAGGCAGCGCGCACAGCTGGGTCCACGCCTCGTCGATCCGTGTGTGCCGGTCCGCCACGACCACGCCCCATCCCGCGGCCCGCAGCAGGGTCGCGGCGTCGTGGACCGGCGGCCCCGCACCACGTCCGGGACCCTGCCACGAGGGGGCCTGCCAGGACGAGGTGTCGACCAGCACGGCCAGGCTCCGGACCCCGCGGGTGCGTGCGCGGGTCAACTCGGCGACACCCTGCGGTCCGACGGTGCCCAGGACCGCGATGAGTTCCTGCCCGTGGCCCGGGTCGGCGCCCGTGGCGAGTTCGCGTTCGTGGGTGGGCGTCAGCGCGGCGAGCGCGTCGAGCACGACGCCGTCGGCCTGGGGCCCGGCCTGCTGGGGCGGATCGACGATCGGTGTGCCGTGTCCGCTGACCAGCCGCACCGGGGTGCCCGCGCGGCCGAGGTGCAGGCACGCGCTCGCGGCGAACTCGATCGCCCACTCCAGGCTGCCGTCCGGGGATCCGACGCCGTGGTGTGCTGCGGCGCGGTGGTCGAGCAGCACCGTCGTCCCGCCGCGCCACGGGCGTTCCTCGACTCGCACCATGACCTCGTCGCGGCGTGCGGTGGAGCGCCAGTGGACCTTCCGCATGTCGTCGCCGGTGCGGTACTGGCGCACCATGACGTCGGGTTCGCCCTGTCCCGCGTGCAGGCGGACGCTGCCTGCCTCGCCGCCCGCCGCGCCTGCGCCTCCCGGTAGACCGTGCAACGGGGTCACCCGCGGGACGACCACGATGCGCGACGGGGGCGCCAGGTCACGGTCGAACTCGCACAGCCCGAACGGATCGGTGACGGTCGCGCGCAACGATCCGATGCGGTGCACCCCGCGCAGCCCCGGGCGGATCGGATAGCGCAGCGACACGGGCCGGTGGGGAAGGCGCTCGACGACGAACCGCGGACGCATGCCCAGTACCTGCGGCACGCGGTCCTCGACCAGGATCTCGCCCGCCGGAAGCCGCCCGGTGCGCCACAGGTCGAGCCGCACCTCGCCGTCACCGCCGACGGGGACGCGTTCGCTGGCGATCACCCTGCGGGCGCCGATGCGCACCCGGGACGCCGAGGCCAGCACCACCGTCAGCAGGGGCAGCGCGACGACGAACACCGCGATGCGCAGCAGGCCGCGTTCGTTGAGCACCGCGGCGCAGACGGCCGCGGCCACGCCCGCGGCCAACAGGCAGCGTCCCCGGGTGGTGAGCCCGGACAGTGCGCGCAGGAACGCGGGTTTCGGCCGTCCCGCGGAGGTGGTCATGATCGTGCCCGGGTCAGCGTCCGATGTGGTCGCCCGCCGACCCGCCCGGACGTCCCGGCGCGGGCGCGGCGTGCTGCGGCCGGTGACCGTTACCGGAGACGCCACTGCCGGACACGCCACTGCCGGAAGCGCCGGGCACGGTGCCACGTTGCGGTACGGGCAGGCGCTGCAGCACCGACCGCACGACGTCGGCGGGGGAGCGGCGGGCGGCCTGCGCCTCCGTGGTGAGCACGAGCCGGTGCGCCAGCACGGGAACGGCCACGGCGTGCAGGTCGTCGGGTACGACGAAGTCGCGGCCGGACAGTGCGGCCTGAGCACGCGCCGCGCGCACGAACTGGAGCGTGGCACGCGGCGAGGCGCCGAGGCGCAGTTCGGGCAGCTGCCGGGTCGCCGCCACGATGTCCACGGCGTACTGGCGGACCTCCGGCGCGACGTGGAGTTGTTGGACGGTGCGCGCGAGCCGGTGCACGGTCGCCCCGTCGGAGACCGGCGTGAGCTCGTCGAGCGGGTTGTGGCCCGCGTGCTCGTCGACCATGGCGAGCTCGGCCTGCGGATCCGGGTAACCGACCGACACCCGTGCCGTGAACCGGTCGCGCTGGGCCTCGGGAAGGGCGTAGGTGCCTTCCATCTCCACCGGGTTCTGGGTGGCGATGACCATGAACGGCGACTCGAGGGGATAGGTCGTGGTGTCGACCGTGACCTGCCGCTCCTCCATGCATTCGAGCAGGGCCGACTGTGTCTTCGGGGACGCGCGGTTGATCTCGTCCCCGACGACGATGTTGGCGAACACCGGGCCGGGGCGGAACTCGAACTCGGAGCGTTGCCGGTTGTAGATCGACACGCCGGTCACGTCGCTGGGCAACAGGTCGGGCGTGAACTGGATGCGGCTCACGCTGCAGTCGATCGACCGGCCGAGTGCCTTGGCCAACGAGGTCTTGCCGACCCCGGGCACGTCCTCCACCAGCAGATGGCCCTCGGCGAGCAGGGTCACGAGCGCGATGCGGACCACGTCGGGCTTGCCGACCAGGACCCGTTCCACGTTCGCCGCGATCCTGCGGGCGGTCTCGTGCAGATCGCCCAGGCCACCGGGTCCCCCGGGTCCGCCGATCCCGTCGCCGCCCTGCGTGTGCTCGGGGGCGGCTTGCGCGGGGGTGGACTGCGCGGCGTGGTCACCGAACGTGTCGGCGGTAGCGGCTGAATGCCCTCTCGACGTCACACGACCTCCACGTTCCCATGTCCGCGCCCGTATTCAGGTTCCCATGAAGTGTGTCAAACAGACGCGAATTCGAGACATTCACCCCGAGTGCCGCAGTCGGTGACATCGTGGGAACCGGCCCGCCGCCGACGCCTGCGGTCCAGAGCCGTGGCAGCGGCTGCACAGCGGCTGCGCGCCGTGAGGTTCGCAGGCCGTGTGGCCGCGCTCGCACGCGGGGTTTACATCTGCGGGCAGACCTCTAGGATTGCCGACTGGAATCGCATGGTTACGGAGAGCCACGACGACTGCTCGTGCGGGAACGGGAGGCGTGATGACCGGCGGAACGCCCGCGCCCGTGACCGGACCCGTCGACATCCCGGCCGGTGCGTTCACCGTCTCGCCGGAGCTGGCGGAGGACTCGCTGCGCAAGATCACCGACCTGCAGGACGAGGTCGCCCGCATGGTGCGCGAGGCCAAGGTGCTGGCGCGTTCGGTGCCCCTCGGCGGGGGCTATGCGGCGGAGCTGGGCGAGTTCATGGCGCGCTACGGCCTCGATCCTGCGGGGGACTCGGGT
Organism: Prauserella rugosa; assembly: GCF_000719975.1. GTDB lineage: Bacteria > Actinomycetota > Actinomycetes > Mycobacteriales > Pseudonocardiaceae > Prauserella > Prauserella rugosa. The sequence goes on along the minus strand of NZ_JOIJ01000021.1, from coordinate 17,619 downwards.
GGTGACCCCGCGGCCGGCGTGGAGCCCGTGTCGGACGCGGCGGCGGGCAACGGCGCGGCGTCGGCGAGGGCGGCCGTGCCCGCACTCGTGGCGTTCGGCAGACAGCTGGCGGACCTGCGCGGGCAGATCGAGGCCGCCCTCGAGCGCTACCGCGCCCAGGACGAGCAGGCCGCGGGCGACATGGGCGGCGTCGATTGCGAGGGCGGATGAATCCGGCCGCCCGCGACCGCACCCGGGCCCTCGGCACGCGGCTGCGCGGGATGCCGGGGCTGGCCGGGCTGGTGACGGTGGCCGTGCTCACCGCGGCGACGGTGGGCTGCGGCCACGTCGGGGGTGGGCCGGAATCGCGCGCCCAGCAGGACGCCGGGCCGGTCGTGACCTCGGCCGCCGAGTCGAGCACGGCGGCCGAGGACGCGGCCGGCGGCTCGGGCTCGGAGGCGGTGGACCCCTGCGCCTGGCTCGACCCGGCCGACCGGTCCACCGCCGGGCTCACGGAGGAGGGGCAGCGCAGGGACGTCGCCGGTGCACCGTCTTGCGATTACACCGAATCCGGGACCGGCGGCGTGACGATCACCGTCGACGACACCTCCGGACTGGACGCCCTGCGCACCGCCGGGGAAGGCGAGGCCGAACGGATGCGCATCGGCGGCCGGGACGCGATGCGGGTCGCCGACCTGGCGGCCGACGACGGCACCTGCGCCGTCCTGCTCGCGACGGGACCGTCGTCGTCGGTCCACGTCGACGTGTCCTCTGTGGACTTCACGGACACGGAATCCTCCTGTGTCAGGGCGAGGACCGTGGCCGAGCTCATCGCACCCGACCTTCCGGGAGGACCGAATGACGGGTGATCGCGGAACGCCCGAGCCGGACGTGCGCTACGAGTCGTACAGCCACGAGCAGCTCAAGGCCGAGGTCGATGCCGGCAACGACCCGGAGTCGGCCGGCGAGATCGCGCGCGGATGGGCCGGGCTCGGACAGCGGCTGCAGGACGCGGTCGACGCGCTCACCGCTGCGAGTTCCGGGTCCGAGGAAGCGTGGCAGGGGCAGGGCGGTGAGGCGCTGCGCGCCGCGTTCGCCCGGGCAGGGCAGTGGGCGCAGCACGCCGCCGAGACCGCATCGGAGGTCGGCGGCGGCGTGGCCGCGCAGGCCGGCGCGGCGGCCCGCGCACGCGCGGCGATGCCCGAGCCGGTCGCCTACGACCCCGCGGCGACGATCCGCGACGCCGTCGGCGGCGGCGACCTCGCCGCCCTCGTGGGACTCACCGACGCGCTGGCCGAGCGCAGGGAGCAGGCCGAACGCGCCCGGCGGCAGGCGATCGACGTGCTGTACGCCCGCGATCGTGCGTTGCGGGACGCGGTGCCCGCCGGGTCGTTCACCGCACCGCCGTCGCTGAGCAGCCGGGCATGATCCGCGTCTCGGCGTCCGCGTTCGACATCCTGTGGGCCGACCTGTGCGCCGGCCCGCCGCCCGGCGTGCTCGACGTGCCGAGCGGTGGCCGCACCGGCGCCGAACGCGCGCGGATCCGGGAGGACGTCTACGCCAACCTTGCCGAGCGCGGCCTCGTCCCGGACGGCAGGCTCGATCCGGCGCTCACCGAGCGCCTCGCGGTGCTGGCCTCGGCGCCGGTGACCGTCGAGGGCGAGTTCCTGTTCGACCTCGACGATCCGCATCCCCTGCGCGCCGTCGTCGCCGCGCGCACCACCGGACGCGGCGTGCTGGCGGTGCAGCCCCAGCGCACCATCGGACTCGCCGCGGTCGGGGAGGGCCGGGAGTTCGCCGAGGCGGCCGCGGTGCTGCCCGATGTCGAAGCAGGACCGGGCAACGGTGTCAGCCTGCCCTCGACCGCGCTCGCCGCCGCCGACGACCCGGTGTTCGGCGAGGTGTCGGGATCCCGTGCCCACGAACGGCAGCTGCGTGAGGTGCTCGCGATCCAGGCCCGTCCGGTCCTGGCCGCGGGACAGTTCTCCGTGTACCGACTGGGGGCGGGGTCCGGGAGGCGCAACCGGGTCGGCGGGCTGACCTGGTTCCTGACCGATGTCGGTGCCTACACCGGAGTGACCGCGCCGGGCGCCGACGGTCTGCCCTGGACGACCGTCGCCCCCGCCGACCGGGAACGCGTCGCCGCACGACTCGCCGACCTCGCCCGGACCGCGGACACCGCCGGATCCGACCACCCAGCCTCCGCCGCCGAACGTGGGCAGGCAGCCGGCGGTGCGGCAACGGGCCGCCCGGACGCGCCCGGCGTGGCAGCGGATCGGACCACGGATTCCGGCATCGCGGTTCGCCCGACCTCCCGCGGCTGACCCCCACGCGCCACCCGTCGCCGCACCCGGGCGAGGGTGACCGCCCGCCGGATCCTTTCCCACCGCCGACCAGCTCATGCCGGTTGCCCGTCGTAGCCGTGTCCCCACGACCTCCCACCGGCGTCCCCACTACCTCCCACCGGACTCCCCACATCCCGCCACCCCGGCGCCCCACGCACGCGAAACCGGTGGAAAACGGACCGTTCGGGCGACGGAAGACGGCCGATCATCCCCCGGGGCGGCGATGTTCCCCCACGGCTCCCCACCTACCAACCGCCGCCATGACCTGGGAATACCGCGCAGATCTTCGATCGAGGGACGCGTTTCGCCGTTGACTGTGGTGCGAAGTGGGGTACGGTGGTGATCAGTGGGGCGGAAGGGAGCTCCGTGGCCGGTGCCGGTGGGTCCGACAGGACGGCCCGCACGGAATCGGTAGGGGAGGTGGAGGCCGATGTTCCTCGGCACTCACACCCCGAAGCTGGACGACAAAGGGCGGCTGACACTGCCCGCGAAGTTCCGGGAAGCGTTGGCGGGGGGCCTGATGATCACCAAAGGTCAGGACCACTGCCTCTACGTCTTCCCGCGAGCGGAGTTCGAGCAGATGGCCAGGAAGGTCGCCGAAGCACCGTTCACCAACGAATCGGTGCGGGCGTATCAGCGGTACCTGTTCGCAGGCACCGACGAGCAGCGACCGGACGGCCAGGGGCGCATCGCGATCGCGTCCGAGCTGCGGCGCTACGCCGGGCTCAACAAGGAGTGCGTGGTGATCGGTGCGATCACCAGGCTGGAGATCTGGGACGCCGAGGCATGGCAGTCCTATCTGGACGAGAACGAGGACAACTACGCAAAGGCGCAGGAGGAAATCCTGCCCGGCGTCTTCTGAGTCACGGACTCGGAACGCCGGCGGCGGTCCGGAGTCGGCGGGGGACCCGGAACGCACGCGAGAACACGTGGCGCGGATGCCCTCAGGCTGCGGCCCTGATGCACCTTCCCCGGTATCAGGCCCGCAACCTGAAGGCATCCGCCCACGAACATCCGCTCACGGCGGAATCGGATCCCAGTGGGGCGGGAGTGAAAGGGGGCGCGCAGTGACCGACGATGCCGCGCACCTGCCCGTCCTTCTCGACCGGGTCGTCGAGCTCCTCACTCCGGCCCTGGCTGACCGCGACGCGATCCTCGTGGACACGACCCTCGGACTCGGCGGGCACGCCGACGCCCTCCTGGCCGCGCATCCGCGGCTCCGGCTCATCGGTCTCGACCGTGATCCCAACGCACTCGAGCGTTCCCGCCGGCGCCTGGCGCCGCACGGGGACCGGGTCGAGTTCGTCCACGCCGTCTACGACGAACTCCCCGACGTCCTCGAGCGACTCGGTCTGTCCGCAGTGGACGGTGTGCTGATGGACCTCGGGGTGTCGTCGATGCAGTTGGACGTCGCCGACCGCGGTTTCGCCTACGCCCAGGATGCACCGCTGGACATGCGCATGGACCCCACACGCGGTCCGAGCGCGGCCGACGTGCTCAACACCTACTCCGTCGCCGACCTCACCCGCATCCTGCGCGAGTACGGCGAGGAGCGCTTCGCCCAGCGGATCGCGAAGGCGGTCGTGGCCGAGCGGGAGAAGGAACCGTTCACCCGCAGCGAGCGTCTCGTGCGGCTGCTGTACGACGCCGTGCCCGCCGCGAGCAGGCGCACCGGGGGACATCCGGCCAAGCGGACCTTCCAGGCGTTGCGCATCGAGGTCAACCGCGAGCTCGACGTGTTGCGCGCAGCGGTGCCTGCGGCACTGGACGCGCTCGTCGACGGCGGCCGGATCGTCGTCGAAGCTTACCACTCGCTCGAGGACCGCATCGTCAAACGTGCGTTCGCCGAGCGGTCCACCTCACGGACCCCCGAGGGTCTGCCCGTCGAACTTCCCGGGCACGGCCCCGAATTCCGCCTGCTGACCCGCGGCGCCGAGAAGGCAGGCGAGCGGGAGATCGAGCACAACCCGCGTGCGGCCTCCGTACGACTGCGCGCGGCCGAACGGATTGGAGCGGCTGCCTCATGACCGCACCCGCACGTCCTCGCCCCCAGCCGGCCGAACGCCGACGGCAGAGCCCGCGGCGGGCACCGAGGCAGGCACCGGCCGCCGCTCCCGACGTCGTCGGCTCGCCGAAACGGCGCAGCTCCGCAGCCGAACGCGCCTACGCCCGCAGGGCGCAGCGCGCAGACGCGTTGCGGCGACAGGCACAGCAGCGGGAACAGCCCGAGCCGACACGGCTCCGGCTGCGCCTGCGGTGGCCGCGTTCGCGTGCCTCGTTCGTGCTCATGCTCATGGCGCTGATGGCCGTGGGCGTCGCCACCACCCTCTGGCTGTCGACCCAGGCGATCTCGGACTCCTACCGGCTCGAGGAGCTGCGGCAGTCGAACGCCGACTTGGCCGAGCGCTCGGAGGAACTGCAGCGCGCCGTCGCGACGGCCGAGGCACCGGGACAACTCGCCGAACGTGCCGAGAAACTCGGCATGGTGCCGGGCGGTAACCCCGCACGGCTCGTGGTCGGCGACGACGGCAAGGTCCGCGTGGTCGGTGAGCCGGAAGCGGCGCACAAGCCCGCTCCGCCCGCCCCGCCGGCCGACCAGTCCGGCGACCGCACCGAGGGCGATGTCACGCAAGCTGCCGGGGAACGGGGCGGCAACAACGCCGGCAACAACAACGACAACAACGACAACAACGCCGAAAACGCCGGCAACAGGGGCGACTCGGGCAACTCCGGCGACTCGGACCAGCGTCCCGGCGGGCAGCGTGACGGAGGCGACCCTGATGCCGGCGGGGCGGGCAACGGTGACGGCGCGCAGAACCGCCAGGCCGGGGCCGACACGCGCGGCGACCACGCGGACGACCGCAACAGCGGTCCCGCGGAGGAGACTGTGGACTGAGAGACGGGCACGCCGTGACGGCGGCGGCCCGGGGGAGTGATCCGGAGGGGACCGATGCGACCGAAGCGACCGGCAGGTCCGGCGGGGTCGAGACACTCGGCATCGTCGTCACCGCAGGGACGCGGGGGAGCGGGACGTACCTACTCGGCGAAGGCCCGCCGCGCGGGCCGAGCGTCCACAGCGGACGGTGGAACGCGCAGCCGGTTCGTCATCGGGCGCATCGCACTCGCGGTGATCCTCGCCGCGACCGGTATCAAGCTCGTCCATGTGCAGGGCTTCCAGGCAGAGGCGCTGTCGGCGCGCGCCGAGCAGCAGCGCACCTCGACCATCGACATCCCGGCCCAGCGCGGTGACATCCTCGACCGCAACGGCGCGCAGCTGGCGTTCAGCGTCGAGACCCGCACGCTGTGGGCCAACCTGCGGCTGATGCGCAAGGAATGGGCCGAGTTCGCCAAGAAGAACCCGGACTCGGACGAGAACTACGACTCGCACGTCGCCGAGATCGCGAAGTACATCGCGAAGAAGGTGCCCGGCAAGACGACCGAGGAGGACCTGCTCGAGGAACTGCGCGACCGCAAATCCTCGTTCACCTACCTCGTGGACGACGTCCAGCCGTCCGTGGCCGACGAGATCCAGTCCGAGTACCCGGAGATCGGGTACGAGAAGCGCGCGAAGCGGGAGTACCCGGCCGGGAACGTCGGCTCGAACATCGTGGGCTACGCGAACTGGCGGATGGAGGACCCGGACCAGTCGAAGCACAACATCGAGGGCCTGGCCGGGCTGGAGAGCGCGCGCAACGACGTGCTCACCGGCAAGCCGGGCAGGCAGGTCGCCGACACCGCCCAGGGCACCGACGTCGTCATCCCCGGCACCGAACGTGACCTCCAGCCCGCCACGGCGGGCTCGGACCTGCAACTGACGATCGACTCCGACGTGCAGTACAACGTCCAGCGGATGCTCAAGGACTACGTCGAGAAGTCGCACGCCGACGGCGGCAGCGCGGTGGTGCTCGACGCCAAGACCGGCGAGATCTACGGTCTCGCCAGCGACAAGACCCTCGACCCCGGCAACCTCGACCCGGATCTGCTCACCGACAAGGCGGTGACCGAACCGTTCGAGCCCGGCTCGGTCAACAAGGTCATCACCGCGGCAGGCGCCATCGAGGCGGGCATCACCAAGCCCGACGACGTGCACCGGGTGCCGGGGTCGATGAAGGTCGCCGACCACACGGTGCACGACGCGTGGGAGCACGGCACCCAGCCGTTCACCACGACCGGCATCTTCGCCAAGTCCTCCAACGTGGGCACGCTGATGCTCGCGCAGGAACTGGGACCGGACCGCTACCTGGACATGCTGAAGAAGTTCGGCCTCGGCCAGCGCACCGGTGCCGGGCTGCCGGGCGAGAGTCCGGGATACATCCCGCCGCGCAACCAGTGGTCGGGCACGACGTTCGGCAACCTGCCGATCGGTCAGGGTCTGTCGATGACGGTGCTGCAGATGGCCAGCATGTACCAGGCCATCGCCAACGACGGCGTGCGCGTCGAACCACGGGTGGTCTCGGCGACGCGGACCCCGGACGGGCGGCGTGTGGCCGAGCCGAAGCCGGACGAGACGCGGGTGGTCAGCACCCACACGGCGCGGCAGGTCCGCGACATGCTGCGTGCGACGGTGCAGGACGGCGACACCTACGAGGCAGGCACGGCGCCGCAGGCGGCCATCGAGGGGTACCAGGTCGCCGGCAAGACCGGTACGGGTCAGCAGATCAACCCGGAGACGGGTGCCTACAGCGACGACCTGTACAACATCACCTTCGCCGGCATCCTGCCCGCCGACGACCCGCGGTTCGTGGTGGGCATCCGCCTGGACGCTCCGGACACGACCCTGCCGGAGGGCAGTTCCGCCGCGCCGCTGTTCAAGGAGATGGCCTCCTACCTCGCCCAGCGCTACGAGATTCCCCTGTCGGAGAAGAAGTCGCCGGTGGTCCCGCTGATCCGCCGCCAGTGACGCCACGCCCGTGTTGCGCTCCCAGGGCCCCGTGTTGCGGCCCCAGGGGCGCGTGTTGCGGATCCAGGGACTCGTGTTGCGGATCCAGGAGCCCGTGTTGGGCTTTCGGGAACCGGTGTTGGGCTTTCGGGAACCGGTGTTGTCGTTCCGCGTAGCCGTGGAGTCGGTGGTGCTCGTCGACGAACCGCCGGCGGGACGCTGCCACGACGCCGCGAACACCGCCCACGGCCCGCGACCCGGCGCCGCGTGGATGCTGACACGACACAGGGCTGACACGACACAGGGGACGGCGCCCGCATCGTGCGAGCACCGCCCCCTGTGTGGCGCCGAGTGGGTCTACTTCGCGTACAGCGAGTCGATGTCGCCCGCGTAGTTCTTGCTCACCACGTTGCGCTTGAGCTTCATGCTGGGCGTGACCTCACCGCCTGCCTCGGTGAAATCCTTCGGCAGCACGGTGAACTTCTTGATCGACTCGGCGTGCGAGACCAGCTTGTTGGCCTCGTCGACGGCCGACTGCACGTCCGCCCGCAGCTGCTCGTCGTCGGCGAGGTCGGCGACCGTCGCGTCGGCCGGCTTGCCGTTCTGTTCCTTCCACGTCGGGAAGAACTCCTCGTCGATCGTCACGAGCGCGGCGATGAACGGACGCTGGTCGCCGACCACCATCGCCTGGCTGATCAGCGGGTGCGCCTTGAGGGTGTCCTCCATCGTCGACGGTGCGACGTTCTTGCCGCCGGCCGTCACGATGATCTCCTTCTTGCGGCCGGTGATCTTGAGGAAGCCCTCGTCGTCGATCTCGCCGAGGTCGCCGGTGTGGAACCAGCCGTCCTCGAGCGACTCGGCGGTCGCCTCCTCGTTGCGCCAGTACTCGCCGAACACGACGCCGCCGGACAGGAGCACCTCGCCGTCCTCGGCGATGCGCGCCGACGTGCCCTTGACCGGCCTGCCGACCGTGCCGACCTTGAACGCCTCGCGCGTGTTGACCGCGGCGGCGGCGGTCGTCTCGGTGAGGCCGTAGCCCTCGAACACGGGAACCCCGATGCCACGGAAGAAGTGCGCCAGGCGCGTGCCGAGCGGGGCGCCACCGGACACGGCGGCGATGCAGCGGCTGCCGAGGGCCGCGTGCAGCTTGCTGTAGACCAGCTTGGCGAACACGGCGTGCTTGAGCTTGAGTCCGAGGCCGACTTTGCCGGCGTCGGTGGCCTGGCTGTACTCGATGGCCGTGGCCTCGGCGGCGTCGAAGATCTTGCCCTTGCCGCTCGCGTGCGCCTTGAGCTTGGCCGAGTTGTACACCTTCTCGAACACGCGCGGCACCGCCACGACGAACGTCGGGCGGAAGGCACCCAGGTCGGCGACCAGGTCGGAGGTGTCGGTGTGGCCGAGCGTGACCCGCGAGGCGAACGCCGTCAGGGCGATGGCCCGCGCCAGGATGTGCGCCAGCGGGAGGAACAGCAGCAGCGAGTTGCCCGACTCCATCAGGTCGGGGAACGCGTCGATGTCGGCGCGCACCTCGGACAGGAGGTTGCGGTGTGTCAGCGTGACGCCCTTCGGCCTGCCCGTCGTGCCCGAGGTGTAGCAGATCGTCGCGACGTCGTCGGCCTTGACCGCGCGCCTGCGGGCGTGCAGCTCGTCGTCGGTGCGGTCGCCGCCGGTCGAGGACAGCGTGTCCACCGCCGGGCTGTCGCCCTCGATCTGCCAGGTGTGGGCGAGTTCGGGCAGGCGCTCGGTGACCTCGTCGAGTGTCGCCCGGTGCTCGGCCGTCTCCACGACGATGCCCTTGGCGCCGGAGTTCGACAGGATCCAGTGGATCTGCTCGGCCGAGGACGTTTCGTAGATGGGAACGGTGACGCCGCCCGCGGCCCAGATGGCGAAGTCGAGCAGCGTCCACTCGTAGCGGGTCTTCGACATCAGGCCGATGCGGTCACCCTGTTCGATGCCCGCCGCGAGCAGCCCCTTGGCCACGGCGGTGACCTCGGCCGCGAACTCGCGTGCGGTCACGTCGTGCCACGAGCCGTCGACCCGCCTGCGGAAACTCACGGTGTCGCCGAAGCGTTCGGCGTTCGCCCAGACGACGTCGGAGGCGTTCTCGTCGTCGGCGATGGGCCGTAGTGCTGGGGCGCTGTACTCGCGCACGTCAACCTCCGAACTGGGGAAACCTCAACAACGTTGTTACTCGCCGGTCAACTTAGCCCGTGTCCGTCCGTTTCACCATGGGTGGGTGGGCGCCTGTTGCGAGGCGCATACCATTCCGCAACCGTGACCGGTTCCGTTTCCGAGCCCGCGCTCGACATCGTCGACGAGACCTTCCTGACCGTGCCTCCCGGTACGGTGGCCGCCGTGTTCGCCGACCCCGCCGCGTGGCGGAGGTACTGGCCCGATCTGGTGCTCGAAGTCTATACCGACCGTGGTGACCAGGGCCTTCGCTGGACGGTGCGGGGCGCGCTGATCGGCACGATGGAGGTGTGGCTCGAACCGGTGCTCGACGGCACCGTGCTGCACTACTTCCTGCGCGCGACGCCCGCGGGTCAGCCCTTGACGCCGGCACGGCTGCGCCGCGAGTTCGACCGCAGGGCGCGCGCCGCGAAGGCCATCGCCCTCGATCTGAAGACGACTCTGGAGGACGGTCGCGCCGCGGGGGAGCCTCCGCGGTCCTCGGTACAGTGATCACGTGCGGGTTCATGTGGTCTCCGACGTGCACGGCAACGCCGAGGCGCTCGCGCGGGCGGGCGACGGCGCGGACGCGCTCGTCGTGCTCGGCGACCTGATCGACTTCGTGGACTACCACGAGCACGGCGGCGGCATCCTGGGCGCGTTGTTCGGTGCGGACAACGTCGCGACGTTCGCGACGCTGCGCCGTGAGGGCCGCCGGCAGGAGATGGTGGAGCTGTCGAAGCGGCTGTGGGGCGGGCTCGACGATCCGCGCGGGGCCCTCGACGAGGCCGTGCGCGAGCAGTACGCCCGGCTGTTCGCCGCACTGCCGGCGCCCACGTACGCGATCCCCGGCAACGTCGACGCGCCCGCGCTGTGGCCCGAGTTCGAGGCGCCGGGACTGCATTTCGTGGACGGGCAGGTCTGCGACATCGGAGGGCTGCGGTTCGCGTTCATCGGCGGTGCCGTCCTGCCCGACGGCGTCACCCCGCGCACCGACCAGGCCTGGCGGCCGTACCTGCGCACCCGCGAGGAGTACGACAAGGCCGCCGCGGCACTGAGTGGATTCGACGTGCTGTGCAGTCACATCCCGCCCGCGCTGCCCGAGCTGACCTACGACGTGGTCGCCAGGCGCGGCGAGCTGGGGTCGTCGGCGCTGACCGAGTTGATCGTCGGTGAGCAGCCGCGATGGTCGCTGTTCGGGCACGTGCACCAGCCGCTGACCCACGCGTTGCGGGTCGGGGTGACCGAATGCCGCAACGTCGGACATTTTCAGAAGACGGCACGCCCCTACGTGCTGCGATGGTGAACGGCGTGACCGCTACGCTCTAGCGCCATGGCCGACCAGTCCACGCAGTCCATCGAGGTCGATGCCGCTCCCGAGCGGATCATGGCCGTCATCGCCGATCTGCCCGCGTATCCGGAATGGGCGAAGGCGGTGCAGGAGACCGAGGTGCTCGAGACCGACGAGCGGGGCCGCGCGTCCCAGGTGCGCTTCACGCTCGACTCGGGGCCGGTCAAGGACGTCTACACGCTCGAGTACGACTGGGCCGACGACGGGCTGTCGGTGAGCTGGCACCTCGTCAAGGGCCAGATGCAGAAGGCGCAGAACGGCCGGTACGCCCTCGAACCGCTGGACGGCGAGCGTACGCGCGTGACGTACACGCTGTCGGTGGAGCTGGCCCTGCCGATGATCGGGATGCTGCGGCGCAAGGCCGAGAAGATGATCATGGACACGGCTCTGAAGGAGCTCAAGAAGCGCGTCGAGGCCAAGGGCTGAGGCGCGTGCGGCTGCTGCTGCTGACGGGGAAAGGCGGCGTCGGCAAGACCACGCTGGCCGCCGCGACCGGCGCCGCGCTCGCGGCTCGGGGCAGCAGGACGCTCGTCGTGTCCACCGATCCGGCGCATTCGCTGGCCGATGCGGTGGCGATGTCGCTGGGGCACGCACCGACCGAGGTGACCGCAGGTTTGCACGGTGCGCAGCTCGACGTGCGGGCACTGGCCGACGACAGCTGGGACGGCGTCCGGGCGCAGCTGCGGGCCGCGCTGGTGCGGGGCGCCGGTCTCGACGGGCTCGAGGCCGAGGAACTCACCGTGATTCCGGGCGTGGACGAGCTCCTGGCCCTGTCCGAGGTGCAGCGCCTGGCCGGTGACGGGCGGTGGGACACGGTGGTCGTCGACTGCGGGCCGACCGCCGAGACCCTGCGCCTGCTCGCGCTGCCCGACGCCGTCTCCGCCTACGTCCGGCGCATGGCGGGTCCGCTGGGGAAACGGTCCGGTCTGGCGCGTTCGCTGGAGGCGCTGGCCGATCGCACCGGGTCGTTGCGGGACCTGCTCACCGACCCGGCGCGCACCGCCGTGCGGCTCGTGTTCACGCCCGAACGCGTCGTCGTGGCCGAGACCCGCCGGACGCTGACGGCGCTGGCCTTGCGCGGTATCCGCGTCGACGGCATGATCGCCAACCGCGTGATGCCCGCGCCCGGCTGGTGGCGCGGCGCCGCCGCGTCGTGGGTTCGCACGCGGCGCGCCCAGCAGGACGAGGTGCTGGCCGAGCTCGGCCGGTCCGGATTCGGCACCGCCGCCGAGCGCCTCCGCACCGTCGAACACCGCGCGGCCGAACCGGTGGGCCTCGACGCGCTGCGGGCCATCGCCGAGGAGCTGTACGGTTCCTCGGATCCGCTCGGCGATGCCGCAGGCGACGGCGGAACCGATCTCGCGCCGCTGTTGCGGATGACCGCCACCGATGCCGGGTACCAGCTCCGGGTGGCGGTGCCGCTCGCCCGGGACAGCGTCGTCGACCTCGCGCGGGTCGACGACGACCTCGCGATCACGGTCGACGGCGTCCGCAGGCTGATCGCGCTGCCCGAACCACTGCGCGCCTGCCGGATCACGGATGCCGAATCCGATTCCCGCGGCGTGCTCGTGCACCTGGAGGGAACCGAATGAGCGGCACGGAGGGGGCCGGCACCGACGGTCCGTACGCCGGGGCGGCAGGCCCCGGCGCCGACAGCGCGCGGCTCGCCGAGGAGATCCGGTTGCTGGTCGACCTGGTGACCGAACGCGCAGAGCCGTGGCTGCGGGCCGTGTTCGCCGCGGGCCACGGTGCGGGCGATCCGGCGTCCTGTTCCGCCGGTGCGGCCGCTGGGTCCGAGAACGGAGCCGGGAACGGAGCAGACAGCGGTGCCGATTCCCCGAAGGCCGCAGGTACCGGCGCCCGGGACGGTGCCGACACGGCGTGGACGTCGTGCTCGTGGTGTCCACTGTGTGCGGTCGTCTCCGTGGTGCGCGGCGAGGCGCCGGAGATCGCCGCGCGGGTGCTGGACCAGGCGGCGCAGCTCATCGCGCTGTTGCGGGCGGTCCTGGCCGACCGGTGGCAGCCCGAGGAGGGCGTGCACATGCCGGGATACCGACCGGCGTCCCGGCCTGGCCCACCGCCCGACCCGTCCCACGCGTCCGGCGCGGGGGCGCGGACAGGTGCAGCGGCGGGGGCGGACGCCGGCGGCGCGGGGCGTCGCGTGCACAAGGTCACCGTGCGTCCGCGCAGGAACTGGGACGCGGGGGAGTAGCGACGGTGGCGGCGATCGGCATCGACGTCGGCGGCACGAGCGTGCGGGCCGGCGTCGTGGACGCGAGTGGCGGTCTGCTGGACACCGCGCGGACCGCCACCGCACGCGGGGAAGCGGCCCTGGAGGAGGCGATCGCGGGTGTCGTGGGCGAGCTGCGCACACGGCACGACGTCGAGGCGGTCGGCCTGGCCGTCGCCGGGTTCGTCGGCGACGACCGCCGCACCGTGATGTTCGCCCCGCACCTGCCGTGGCGGGACGCCGACGTGGCCGACCGGATCGCCGACCGGGTCGGCCTGCCCGTGACCCTCGAACACGATGCGAACGCCGCGACGTTCGCCGAGCACCGGTTCGGTGCCGCGCGCGGCTGCCGGGTCGGGGTGTTCGTGGCACTGGGCACGGGCATCGGCGCCGGTCTGCTCCTGAACGGTGAGCTGTTCCGCGGGGCCCACGGCGTGGCACCCGAGCTCGGGCACCTGTGCCTGGTGCCGGGTGGGCGGACGTGCCCGTGCGGCAAGGCCGGGTGCTGGGAGCGCTACTGCAGCGGTACCGCGCTCGCGGCGACGGCGGTCGAACTGCTCGCCACCCGCCCCGGTCGTTCGACGGTGCTGGCGAGGGAGGACCCGGACGCGGTGACCGGCAGGCGGGTCGCCGGCGCCGCGCGCGACGGCGACCCGATCGCCCGGATGGCGATGGCCGAGCTGGCCCGCTGGCTCGGGGAGGGGCTCGCGCTCGTCGCCGACGTCTACGACCCCGAGATCGTCGTGATCGGGGGCGGGGTGTCCGAATCGGCGCCCCTGTTCCTCGACGAGGCCCGCGAGGTGTACATGCGGTCGGTCACCGGAGGCAAACGACGGCCGTTGGCGCGCATCCGCACCGCGCAACTCGGCGACGAGGCCGCGATCGTGGGTGCCGCGACGCTGGCGGCCGAGGGGCCGTCGCCGACGAAGGGCGGTGCGCTCCGATGATCACCGAACCCTGGGAATCCGCGGGCGTAAGAGGCTAGATTCGAACGATGCTTGTCGGGGACGGCGACGGGTTCGTCACGTGCGCATGCGGTCAGCGCCACTGGGGACTGTTCGGTGCGGCCGGCCTGCTGCTCAGCGACCCGCGCCAGGGGGTGCTGCTTCAGCACCGCGCCGGATGGACGCACCAGGGCGGGTCGTGGGCGCTGCCCGGCGGCGCCGTGCAGTCCGACGAGACCTCGGCGCAGGCTGCGGCGCGGGAGACGGAGGAGGAGACCGCCGTCCCGTGCGAGGCCTTCCGCGTACTCGCCCAGCGAGCCGACGACCACGGCAGGTGGCGCTACACGACCGTGCTGGCCACGGCGGTCGGCCAGGTCCCCGAGCCCCGCGTGACCAACGCGGAGAGCACGGCCCTGCGCTGGGTTCCGCCCGCGGAGGTGGACGACTACCCGCTGCACGCCGGCTTCGCCGCAGCCTGGCCCGGCCTGCGCGATCAGCTCGACCGGGAACTGGTCGTCCTCGTCGACGCGGCGAACGTCATCGGGGCGAGGCCGGACGGCTGGTGGCGCGACCGTGCCGCGGCGGTCGCCCGCCTGCGGGACCGCCTCGCCGGACTCGCGCGGGTCGGCGTGCGCGCCCCGGACATCGGCCTGGGCTGGCTGCCCGAGGCGGAGCACTGGACGTGGTGGCCGCGCGTGGTGCTCGTCGTCGAGGGCGCGGCGAACGGGGTCGAGCAGCTCGACGGCGGGGCGGACGTCGAGATCGTCCGCGCCGGGCAGGAGACACCCGAGCACGGGCACCCCACGCACGGCGGGGACGTTCGACACGGGCAGGAGGGGCCCGGGGACGGGGACGCCGCCCTCGTCGCGGCGGCTCGCGCGCTCCGCGCCGCACGGCCACGCGATCACCTCGTCGTGGTGACGGCCGACCGGCAGCTACGTGGCCGGGTGGCCCCGGACGCGGACACGGTGCTCGGCCCGGCGGCGTTGTGGCACACCCTCGAGTCCTATCCCTGAGGGCCGGTGGCTGAGCGGTCCCGGTGGGCGTTCGGGGTGACGGCGAGGACGTCCGGGCGGGTCAGACCTGGGCGCCGTTGGTCGGGTCGGCGCCCGGCGGTGGGCCCTGGCGTACGCGCAGGAGGAGCAACGCGAGCCCGGCCGCGAGCGAGAGCATGCCGACCGGGGTCGCGATCGAGGCCGCCATGCCGATCAGCGACGGCGCGATCAACAACACCAGGCCGAGTACGAACAGCAGCAGGATCACCAGCGCGCCCTTGCGCGGCTTGGGCAGCGGCGGGGGCTCGGGTGGAACGAAGTGGTCGTCGGGGTCGTCCGGATCGCCCGGTGCCGGGCCGAACATCGTCTCGTCCCAGGCGATCGGGCTGTCCCGCCACCCCGGTTCGGTCGGCGCGGGCTCGTCGGAGGGCCTGCGGAGCTCGTCGACGCCGCCACCGCGGTCGGTGTCGTCGCCCCGGTCGGTCCGATCGCGCCGGTCGCCGGGGTCACCGAACTCGCCGAGGTCGGCACCGTCCCCGGTGTCGCCGTCGCGGCCTCGGCCAGGGCGCCGGTCGAGGTCGGCGTCATCGAAGGCGGGTTCGTCGAATCCCTGTGCTCGGAGGTCGGCGACGATCTCCTCGAACGTCGCGTCGACGTTGTCCGGTCCGTCGGAGCCTGGTCTGCTCACTTGGTCCCCACCTGCCTGACCGCACGTACGAACTCGACGCTGCGTTCGAAGATGACCGGCGCGTCGCTCTCGAGGGTGGCGACGTGGACGCTGCTCTGCAAGACGGGGTGGGAGTCCGTCGACGGATCGGTACCGATGCCGCCGATGCCGGCCTGCGGCTCCCACGTCGCGCAGCCGTTCCGGTCCGCCTGCTCGCCCCGCGGGCGCATACTCGCGGGCCTTCCCGTGAATCCGTCGCACAGCAGCACGCCGGTGCCACTCGTCCCGGAGCGGGGCAGCGGCTCGGCGCCGGCGAGCACGGGCATACCGCGGGGCCTTTCGTGGTCTGCGTGGCGGGTGTCGGGTGATCGTGTCCATGGTCGCACGACCGAGTGGCGCACGGGGCCGGAACTCCGGCAGGCGGCGGGGACCCGCCGCCCGCGCCCGCTGTGGGAACGAGCTGTGAGAAAGAACGGGCGGGCCGACCGCTGTTGTCCGGCTGCCCGCCGTGTTCGTTAGTGTGATCTGCCTGATCGAGTGAGGCCGATCGGCCGAGAACGTGAGGAGGCGTGGCCCGGTGGTGTATCGGCTGCTGAAGTACGTGTTGCTCGGACCGCTGCTGCGCCTGTTCTGGCCGACGAAGGTGACGGGGCTGGAGAACATCCCCGCCAGCGGCGGCGCGATCATCGCGAGTAACCACCTGGCGGTGGCCGACTCGTTCTTCATGCCGCTGTACGTGCCGCGCCGGGTGACCTTTCCCGCCAAACGGGAGTACTTCACCTCGCCGGGGCTCAAGGGGCTGCTGAAGAAGTGGTTCTTCACCGCCTCCGGCCAGTTCCCGATCGACCGTTCCGGCGCGTCGGCCGCACAGGCCGCGCTCGACACCGGCGCCCGGTTGCTCGCAGAGGGGCGCCTTCTGGGGATCTACCCCGAGGGCACGCGGTCGCCCGACGGCCGCCTGTACAAGGGCAAGACGGGCGTGGCGCGCATCGCGCTCGAGGCCCAGGTGCCGGTCATCCCGGTCGCGATGATCGGCACCGACAAGGTCAACCCCATCGGCTCGAAGATGTGGTGGCCGCGCCGACTGGAGATCCGGTTCGGCGCGCCGTTGGACTTCTCCCGTTACGAGGGACTCGCGGGCGACCGCTTCGTCGAACGCTCCATCACCGACGAGATCATGTACGCCCTGATGGAGCTGTCCGGTCAGGAGTACGTCGACGTCTACGCGGCGAAGGCGAAGGAGGAACTCGCCGGTGCGGTGAGCCTGTCCACGCCCGCCGAGGGGCCGGGTGCGGGCGACGTCGCACGCATGCCGGAGACGCGCGCGGGCTGACCGCGCAGGCCGGCCCCACCCGTGTCGGCCGCCGGCAGGGCACCGATACGGTGCTGCGGTGCGATTCTTCTACGACACCGAATTCATCGAGGACGGCGTGACCATCGACCTGGTGTCGATCGGTGTCGTGGACGAGACCGGCCGCAGCTTCTACGCGGTGTCCACCGAGTTCGACCCGGGCAAGGCGGGCAAGTGGGTGCGTGAGCACGTGCTCGACAAGCTGCCCAAACCCGCCGACCCGGCCTGGCGCAGCAGACAGCGGATCCGCGACGACCTGCTGGAGTTCTTCGGCAAGCCGTCCGACGGTATCGAGTTGTGGGCCTGGTACGCCGCGTACGACCACGTCGCGCTGGCCCAGCTGTGGGGTCCGATGCCGAAGCTGCCGCGCCAGCTGCCCCGCTTCACGCGCGACCTGCGTCAGCGGTGGGAGGACGTGGGCAAACCCACGCTGCCGAAGGCGCCCGCCGACGCGCACGACGCACTCGCCGACGCCCGCCACAACCTGGCGCGGTGGAAGGTCATCGACGAGGTGCGCCGCCGCGCCGGCTTCGCGGACTGAACGGCCGCGGGGCACCGGGGCCGTTTCCGGCCGGTCAGCCGCGGCGGGCGCGCACTCCGGCGGCGAGTCGGTCGAGCAGTTCGGCGGTGGTGTCCCAGTCGAGGCAGGCATCGGTGATGCTGCGGCCGTAGTCGAGGTCGGCGGACCTGCCGAGGGTGAGGTCCTGTC
>NZ_JOIJ01000020.1 GCF_000719975.1 Prauserella rugosa | reverse complement strand
CGCCCGGTCCCATTCCGAACCCGGAAGCTAAGCCTGCCAGCGCCGATGGTACTGCACTCGTAGGGGTGTGGGAGAGTAGGACACCGCCGAACTTACTTACCGTGTAGGGCCCGTCGGAGGCGACTATCTCGAGCGAGATGGGCGCCCGGCGGGCCCTACACGTATGCTCAGAAAGAACTTCAACAGTGGGAGGACTCGTGTCCGACACGAGCGGGCGCGACCGTGCGAACGGCGACGACCGGAACCGGTCTCAGCGTCCCGGGAACGCCGGCAACAGCAGCGACCGCAGGCCTGGACAGCGCAGCCAGCAGGGCGGCCGATACGGCACCTCGCGCGGAGGCGCCCGCGACGACCGCGGTGGCGACCGCCGGGACCGTGGCGGTTACGGACGCGGACGCGACAACCGCCGCGACGATCACCGCGATGATCACCGGAACAACCGTCGGGACGACAACCGCGGCAGCGACCGCAGGGACGACAGGGGCGGCGACCGGCGGGACGACCGGCGTGGTGGCTACGGTCGCAACGGTTCCGGTAGCAGTCGTTCCGGTAGCGGTGGTTCGGGGCGCAGCGGTGACGGTCGGCCGGCGCAGCGTCGAGACGACTCCCGCAGTGGATACTCCCGCGGCGGTGACTCGCGGGGCGGACGTTCCGGCGGACGGTACGACAACCGCCGCGATGACAACGGCCGCGATGACAGCCGGAGAGACAACGACCGCCGAGACAACGACCGCCGAGACAACCGGGGCTTCGACCGAGACCGCGGACCGGACCGCCGCAGCGACGACCGGCGTGGCAGGGACGGAGGTCCCCGCGGCGACCGGCCCGACCGACGTCGGGACGACCGGCCCCGGCACGACCGCGGCGGCGAAGGACGCTTCCGCGACGATCACCGGGACAACCGCCGCCGGGACGACCGGCAGCGCGACGGTGGCGGTCGCGGTGGACCCCGCGACCGCCGCGACGACCGCGGCGACCGCGACGCCCGCGGACACGGCAAGAGCGGTCCGCGGGCGGGCGCGCACGGCAAGCCCGGCCGTAAGCCCGGCTCCGCGTCGGGACAGCGTGGCGGCGACCGGTCCGTCGGCCGTGAACTGCTCAGCGCCCCCGAGCTTCCCGAGGACGCCGAGTACTCCATGCTCGACAGCGAGGCCAAGCGCGAACTGCGGTCGCTGCCGAAGGACTTCGCAGAAACCATCGGCAGGCACCTCGTCGCCGCGGGCATGCTGCTCGACACCGAGCCGGAGGCGGCGCTGGCACACGCCAGGTACGCCAAGCGCCGCGCGTCGCGGATCCCCGTCGTCCGGGAGGCGGCCGGGCTGGCCGCGTACCACACCGGTAACTGGTCGGAAGCGCTGACGGAACTGCGCGCCGTGCGCCGCATGACCCACTCCGACGCCCACATCGCGGTGATCGCGGACTCCGAACGTGCCATGGGCAGGCCCGAACGAGCCCTGGACATCGCCAAGGAGACCAACACCGCGGCGTTGCCGAAGGAGATCGCGGTCGAGCTGAAGATCGTCGAGGCAGGCGCGCGCCGCGACCTCGGCCAGCTCGACGCGGCCGTCGTCACCCTCCAGGGCGAGGACCTCGACCCGGACCGCCCGCAGCCGTGGAGCGTCCGCCTGTTCTACGCCTACGCCGACAACCTCGCCGCCGCGGGCCGCACCGACGAGGCCGTGCGGTGGTTCCTGCACGCCGCCGAGGTGGACGGCGACGTGGAGACCGACGCCGCCGACCGTGCGGCGGAACTCGCGGGGGAGTGACGGTGGGCGACACGTTGCTCGACCGCTACGACGCGCTGCTGCTCGACCTCGACGGAACCGTCTACCGCGGTACGCACCCTGTGCCCGGCGCGGCCGAGGCGATCGAACGCGCGCGGGACCGCGGCGTCGCCGTCCGGTTCGTGACGAACAACGCGTCGAAGGCGCCGTCGGCCGTCGTGGCCCACCTCGGCGACGTCGGCGTCCCCTCGTCCGGCGACGAGGTCAGCACCAGCGCCCAGGCCGGAGTCCAGCTGTTGACCGAACGCGTCGAACCGGGCCGCAAGGTCCTCGTGGTCGGTACCGACGCGCTCGCCGACCAGGTCGCCGAGGCCGGACTGGTGCCGGTGCGCACGGCCACCGACGACGTCGCCGGCGTCGTCCAGGGGCATTCCCCCGACACGGCGTGGCCGGTGCTCGCGGAGGCCTGTCTCGCGATTCGCGCCGGTGCCACGTGGGTGGCCTGCAACGAGGACGCCACCCTGCCCGCCGAGCGCGGTCTGCTGCCCGGCAACGGCGCGATGGTCGCGGCGCTGCGCGCGGCCACCGACCAGGCGCCCGTCGTGGCCGGGAAACCGGAGACGCCGCTGTTCCGGCTGGCCGCCGACTCGGCAGGCAGCACGCGCCCCCTCGTCGTCGGCGACCGGCTGGACACCGACATCGCGGGCGCCGTCGCGGCCGACATGGCCTCGCTGGCGGTGCTGACCGGCGTCGTCAGCCCGGCGGCGTTGCTGGCGGCCGCACCCGCTCAGCGACCCGACTACGTGGCGACCGACATGGCGGCACTCGACCAGCCCGCCGACGCCTGCGCGGTCGGCCCCGACGAGGCGTGGACGGTGCGGACGGCGGGCGCAGACCTCGTCGTGACGGCCACCGGCGAGGAGGGCTCGGCACCGGGCCTGTTGCGGGCGTTGTGCCACGCCGCATGGCGTGAGGGCAGCACCTCCGTACGCGCGGGCGACGACCGCGCCGACGCGGCGTTGGCCGAGCTCGGCCTCGCCTGAACGCCGGACCGGCGCGGGCGCACCCGGCCGGCCCGCGACGCCGTACCGGCGCGCGGTGACGTGACGACGCGGGCGCGCGTTGATCGGATAACGTTGAGGGGTGCAGGAACACACCGACCCTCCGCCGGCCGCGGCCGGCGAACCCCCTCAGGAACCGCAGGACACGGATCCGCGCGCCGGCATCGACGAGGCCGTGTCCGCGCTGGACGGCCTCGACGACCTGCCCGTGGCCGACCACGTCGAACGGTTCGACGCCGTGCACACGGAACTGACGGTCGCCCTGTCCAGTATCGACAAGGTATGAGGCATGCCGCGTAGGGCGCGTCTCGACGCCGAACTGGTGCGCCGCGGCATGGCGCGCTCCAGGGAACACGCCAGCACGCTGATCGGCGAGGGCCGGGTCACCGTGCGCGGGATGGTGGCCAGCAAACCCGCCACCGGTGTCGAACCCGACGCCGCCATCGTGGTCCGCACCGACGACGACCCCGGGTGGGCCTCGCGGGGCGCGCACAAACTGCTGGGCGCACTCGCGGCGTTCACGCCGCACGGACTGACCGTCACCGACAAGCGCTGCCTCGACGCGGGAGCGTCCACGGGCGGGTTCACCGACGTGCTGCTCCGCGAAGGGGCGCGCGAGGTCGTCGCCGCCGACGTGGGACGCGGCCTTCTCGACTGGCGGCTGCGCACCGACGACCGCGTCCTCGTCCTGGACAAGACCAACGTGCGCAGCCTGACGCCCGAGGACATCGGCGGCCACGTCGATCTGGTGGTCGCGGACCTGTCGTTCATCTCGCTGGGGTTGGTGCTGCCGGCACTGGCCGCGTGCGCCGCCGACGGTGCGGACCTGCTGCCGATGGTCAAACCCCAGTTCGAGGTCGGCAAGGAGCGTCTGGGCAGCGGCGGGGTCGTGCGTGATCCGGAGCTGCGCGCCGAGGCCGTGCTCGGGGTGCTCCGCGCGGCGGGCGAACTCGGGCTGGCCACGAAGGCCGTCACGGCGAGCCCGCTGCCGGGACCGTCCGGCAACGTCGAGTTCTTCGCGTGGCTGCGCAAGACCCCCGGCGGTCGTGACGACGACCGTGCCGGCGGCGGGGTCGATCTCGCCGAGCTCGTACGGACCGCCGTCGAGGAGGGGCCGCAGTGACCGCGTCGCACCCGTCCCGCCCCCGCCGTGAGGTGCTCCTGGTCGTCCACCCGGACCGTGAGTCGACCAGGGACGCCGCGCGGGCGGTCGCGTCCCGGCTCGCGGCCGCGGGCATCGGCCTGCGCGTGATCGACGAGGAGGTCCGCCGCCTCATCGGCCCGCCCGAGGACACGCCCTGTGTCGTCGCCGACCTCAGCGGCGACCCCGCCAACGGCGCCGAGCTGGTGCTCGTGCTCGGCGGCGACGGAACGCTGCTGCGCGCCGCCGAGCTGGCACGTCCGGCGGGCGTGCCGGTGCTGGGCGTCAACCTGGGCCGCGTCGGTTTCCTCACCGAGGCCGATTCGCACGCGCTGGCCGACACGGTGGAACGGGTCGTCGACGAGCGCTACCGCATCGAGGAACGCATGACCATCGACGTCACCGTGACCCACGGCGACGAGGTCGTGGCCCGCACGTGGGCACTCAACGAGGCGAGCGTGGAGAAGTCCACCCGCGAACGCATCCTCGACGCGCTCATCGAGGTCGACGGCCGTCCCGTGTCGGCGTTCGGCTGCGACGGCGTGCTCTGCTCGACCCCGACCGGCTCCACCGCGTACGCCTTCTCCGCGGGTGGGCCCGTGGTGTGGCCCGACGTCGAGGCGTTGCTGGTGGTGCCGAGCAATGCGCACGCGATGTTCTCGCGCCCCCTCGTGGTGTCCAGGGAGTCGGTGATCACCGTGCGCGTCGACCCGGACGGCTCGCCGGCGGTCCTGACCTGTGACGGCCTGCGGCACGTCGAACTCGAACCGGGCATGCACGTGCGCGTCACCGCGGGCACGGTGCCGGTGCGGCTGGCCCACCTGTGGGACGGACCGTTCACCGACCGTCTCGTGCACAAGTTCTCGCTGCCGGTCAAGAGCTGGCGGGAACGGCACGACCGCGACCTGCCCCGGTGACCGGAGCGACCCTCGCGATCGGTGCTCGGCGGTGGAAATGTCGGCCGCTGCCGATACGGTGGGACCGTGCTGGCCGAGATGCGAATCCAGGGCCTCGGAGTGATCGAGGACGCCCTGCTCGAACTGCACCCGGGGTTCACCGTCGTCACCGGTGAGACCGGGGCGGGCAAGACCATGGTCGTCACCGGGTTGCACCTGCTCTCCGGTGGTCGGTCCGAGGCGTCGAAGGTGCGCGCGGGCGCGGCTAAGGCGTCGGTCGAAGGTCGTTTCGAGGGCCTCGACGCGGCAGGCGAGCGGGCCACCGAGATCGTCACCGACGCCGGTGCCGACGTCGACGAGGACGGCAGCGTCATCGCGCTGCGGTCGGTGAGCGCCGACGGCCGCTCACGCGCGCACTTGGGCGGGCGGTCCGTACCCGTCGGCGTGCTGGGCGACCTCGCCGAGCAGCTGATCGCCGTGCACGGTCAGAACGACCAGCTGAAGCTGCTGCGCTCGGCCCAGCAGCGCGCCGTGCTCGACCGGTTCGCCGGGGACGCGGTGGCCGCTCCGCTGGCCGAGTACCGCCGGGTGCGCCGCGCCTGGCTCGAGGTACTCACCGAGCTCGAGGAACGGTCGTCGCGGTCGCGCGAGCTGGCGCAGCAGGCCGACATGCTCCGCCACGGACTGTCCGAGATCGAGGCGGTCGCGCCCGAACCCGGCGAGGACGTCGAGCTCACCGAACAGGTCAAACGTCTCGCGGCGGTGGACGAGCTGCGGGAGGCCGCGTCGGCGGCCTCGGCCGCCGTGTCGGGAGCCGCCGACGGCGACCCGGAGATGCCTGGGGCGCTCGGTCTGCTCGCCGACGCGCGCAGGCGCCTGTCCGGGGTCGACGACGCGGTGTTGCGGGACCTCGAGCCGCGGCTCGCCGAGGCGGCGACGCTGCTGTCGGACGTCGGCGCGGAGCTGATGACCTACCTCGACGGGCTCGAGGCCGACCCCGAACGGCTCGAACGGATCCTCGCGCGGCAGGCCGAGCTGAAGAAACTCACCCGCAAGTACGCCGCGGACGTCGACGGGGTGCTGGCGTGGGCCGACGACGCACGCACGCGACTGGACGGTCTGGACACCTCCGACGAGGCGCTCGCCGAACTGGCTGCGAAGCGCGACGAACTCGCCGCCGAGCTCGCCGGGCACGCGGACGCCGTGAGCAAGGCACGCCGCGCGGCGGCCGCCGACCTCGCCGGCCGCATCACCGCCGAACTCGCCGGCCTGGCCATGGGGCAGGCCGAGGTGGAACTACTCGTGCGGCCCAAGGAGGCCGACGCCGGCGATCCGCACGCCGTGGCCGTCGGCGGGCAGCGGCTGCACGCCGGCAGTGAGGGGGTCGACGAGGTCGAACTCGTCCTCAAGGCCCACGCGGGCGCCCAATCGCTGCCCGTGCACAAGGCCGCCTCGGGTGGTGAGCTCTCGCGCGTCATGCTGGCCATCGAGGTGGTGCTCGCGCACGCCGACCCGGTGCAGACCCTCGTGTTCGACGAGGTCGACGCCGGGGTGGGCGGCCGGGCCGCCGTGGAGATCGGCAAACGACTCGCCACCCTGGCCCGCACCCACCAGGTGCTCGTCGTGACCCACCTTCCGCAGGTCGCGGCGTTCGCGGACCGCCACCTGGTGGTCGACAAGGGCACCGCAGACGGCGTCACCCGCAGCGGCGTGACCGTCCTCGATCCCGAACACCGCGTCGACGAGCTCGCCCGCATGTTGGCCGGCCTGGACGACAGCGAGGCAGGCAGGGCACACGCCGAGGAACTCATCGGCACGGCCGACGCCTACAAACGGGACCGCGAGCGGGAACGCGCGAAACCGGCGAAGAAGACCGCGAAGAAGGCGACCGAGACCGCATCGACCGGGCAGGGCAAGACGTCGGCCAACACATCTGGCACGACGTCGGGCACGACGTCGGACAAGTCGGCGCGCGCCAAGGCGGCTCTGTCGAGGAAGAAGGCCGATACCGGCAAGTAACCCACTCGCCGCACGTTTCGCGGTCCGAAATGGACCGCCGGCACGCGTACCGGGACCCGCCGGCGTGGCGAGACGCACGTGGCCTGCGCCGGGAACGGTTCGGCCTTCCCGGCGCGTCGCGACGCCTTTTCCCGGCGTCTTTTGTCAGTATCGAGCCATGAAACTCTCCGGCATGCTCACCCGGGCCAAGGAGCCGCTGCCCGGTATCAGCGGAGTGGCACGCGTCGACCGGCGTACCCGGGAGTTGTTGCGCCGGGTGGGTTCCGGAGACATCGTCGTGCTCGACGAGGTCGACATCGACCGTGCGACCGCCGACGCCCTCGTGCAGGCCGAGGTCGCCGCGGTGATCAACGCGGCACCGTCCATTTCGGGCAGGTTCCCGAACCTCGGCCCGGAGATCCTGGTCGAAGCGGGCATTCCGCTGGTCGACAACGTCGGCGCCGACGTGGTGCACCGCGTCAAGGACGGCGCGAAGGTGCGGCTCGACGAGGGCGTCCTGTACGCCGGGGACAAGCAGCTGGCCTCCGGCACGGTCCAGACCGCCGAGAGCGTCGCCGACGCGATGATCGAGGCCAAGGCCGGCATGTCCACCCAGCTCGAGGCGTTCTCGGCCAACACGATCGAGTTCCTGCGCCGGGAACGGACGTTGATCCTCGACGGTGTCGGCGTGCCCGACCTGCGGATGTCGCTGAAGGACCGGCACGTCCTGGTCGTCGCGCCCGGAACCGAACACGCCGAGGACCTCAGGGCGCTCAAGAAGTACATCCACGAGCACCGGCCCGCATTGATCGGTGTGGACTCCGCGGCCGACACGCTCCGCGACCTCGGCCACACGCCGGACATCGTCGTGGGCGACCCGAACGCCGTCGAGGCGCAGACCCTCAAGGAGTGCCACGAGGTCGTCGTGCCCGCACAGCCCGACGGCTACGCGCCCGGCGTCGAGCGCATTCAGGACCTGGGGATCGGGGCCGTGACGTTCCCGGCCTCCGGCAACGCCGAGGACCTGGCGCTGCTGCTGGCCGACACGCACGAGGCGAGCCTCGTCGTCACGGTCGGCTTCCAGGCGACCCTGCGGGAGTTCCTCGACCACGGCCGGTCCGGATCGAACCCCTCGACGTTCCTCACTCGACTCAAACTGGGCACCAAGCTCGTCGACGGCAAGGCCGTCGCGACGCTGCACCGCAACCGGGTGTCGATGGGCGCCGTCGTCCTGCTCGTGCTGGCCGCGCTCGTGGTGGTCGCCGCGGCGCTGCTCGTGTCCGACGTGGGCACCGTCTACGTCGACTGGCTGCGCGACACCTGGAACTCCTTCGCGACCTGGGTCAGGGGGCTCTTCACGTGATCTCGCTGCGGTACCACATCGTGTCGATCGCGGCCGCGTTCCTCGCGCTGGCGATCGGCGTCGTGCTCGGATCGACCGCGCTGAACGGGTCCCTGCTGTCCGGGCTCTCCGACGAGCGTGGCGACCTGGCGCGGCAGGTCAGCGATCTCGAGAGCGAACGCAACGCGCTCCAGGCACGACTCGACGACGCCGACGCGTTCGCCGGCTCGGTGGGCGGCAACGTCGTCGACGGCACTCTCGACAAGCGTTCGGTGGTGTTCGTGACCACGCCGGACGCCAGCTCTGCCGACCGCGACGCGCTCACCGAACGCGTCGAGCAGGCGGGCGCGGACGTCACGGGCGAACTGCAGCTCACCGAGGCGTTCACCGATCCGGGCCAGTCGGACCAGCTGCGGGAGATCGTCACCCGCCTGCAGCCGTCCGGTGCGCAGTTCCCCACGGCAGGCGACCCCGGCACGTTGGCGGGTGCGCTCGTCGGCTCGGTGCTGCTGCTCGACGGGGAGAACGCGAAGCCGCAGGCCTCCGGGGCGGAACGGCAGGCGGCGCTGTCCGGCCTGACCGACAGCGGATTCGTCAAGCCGAGCCAGGACGAGGTGAAACCCGCACAGCTGGCGATCGTCCTGACCGGCGGCAAGGCCACCGGCGACGGCGCGGGCAACGCGGCGTCGATGATCAGCCGCTTCGCCGCGCAACTCGACCGCACCGGCGCGGGCACCGTGCTCGCCGGGCGGCCGTCGTCGGCCGAGGGCAGCGGTGCCGTGGGCGTGGCGCGTGCCGACACGGCGACGACCTCCGTGCTGTCCACGGTGGACAACGTCGATTCCCAGTCCGGGCGGATCGCCACCGTGCTGGCGCTGCGGGAACAGCTCGAAGGGGACGTGGGACGCTACGGCACGGCGGGCAGCGCGGAAGGTCCCGCCCCCGGCGTCAACCAGGAAGGCCGCTGACCCACCGCGCACGCGCGCGTCAGGGCGTCGCTCACGCCGAACGCGTCAGCATCGCGGTCCAGGCGTCGACGAACCCGGGGAACGTCTTGCCGACGGTCGCCGGGTTCTCGACCTCGATGCCCGGCACCCGCAGTCCGAGCACCGCGCCCGCCATGACGAGCCGGTGGTCGTCGTAGGTGTGGAACGTGCCCGCGTGCAGTGGTGCGGGGCGGATGATCAGCCCGTCGGCGGTCTCCGTGACGTTCCCGCCGAGCGCGGTCAGTTCGGTCGCGAGTGCGGCCAGCCGGTCCGTCTCGTGCCCGCGCAGGTGTGCCACACCGCTGATGCGGGACGGCCCGTCGGCGAAGCACAGGAGCGCGGCGATCACGGGCGTGAGTTCGCCGACCTCGTGCAGGTCGAGGTCCATGCCGGGCAGCGAGCCGCCACCGGAGACACGCAGTCCCGACCCGTCCGCGGTGTCGGTGTCGAACACCGTCGCACCGCCGAGCTCGGCCACGAGGCTGCGCAGCCAGTCACCCGGCTGGGTGGTCTCGCGGGGCCAGTCGGGAATGTGCACCGAGCCGCCCGCCACGAGCGGGGCGACGACGAACGGCGCCGCGGACGACAGGTCCGGCTCGACGGTGTACTCGGGCAGGTGCAGCGTGCCCGCGGGCACGTGGAACCGGGCGCGGTCACGCTCCGGGGCGGCGCCGAACCGGCGGAGCATGTCGAGGGTCATGGCGATGTGCGGCTCACTGGGCACCTCGCCGACCAGCCGTACGGTCACGCCGCGCTCGAACGCAGGGGCGGCGAGCAGCAGCGCGGACAGGAACTGGCTGGAGGCCGACGAGTCGAGCTCCACCTCGCCGCCGGCCAGTCCGCCGCGCCCGCGCACGGTGAACGGGGGAGCGCCCGGTGTGCCGCCCTCGTCCTCGATGTCGGCGCCGAGGTCGCGTAGTGCACCGAGCAGGGGCGAGAGCGGCCTGCGCCGGATCGCCGCGTCCCCGTCGAAACGCACCGTCCGGTCGCCGAGTGCGGCGAGTGCGGGCGTGAACCGGGCGACCGTGCCCGCGTTGCCCAGGTCCACGTGGGCCTCTCCGGCGCCGGAAGCGAGCGGTCCCACGCGCACGCCGCCGTCGACGTGCTCCACCGGCGCGCCCAGGGCCGTCAGCGCCCCTTCCATGAGGCGGGCGTCGCGGGAGTCCAGCGGCCTGCGCACGAGCGTCGAGCCCGACGACAGCGCCGCGAGCACGTAGGCACGGTTGGTGATCGACTTCGAGCCCGGCACGCGCACCGTGGCATCCACCGCGGCCTCGGCGAGCGGGGCTGTCCAGGAGGGTTCGGTCGGCACGCCGACACTCTCGCACGGCGGGCGGCACGCGGCGCGTGCCAGGCGTGCGCACGAACCGGTGAGAGTGAGTTAAGGTGGAAGCCCGTGGGACTTCAGCCGCGGACAACCAAGTACGTCTTCGTCACGGGAGGCGTCGCCTCCTCTCTGGGCAAGGGGCTCACCGCCTCCAGCCTGGGCCAGCTCCTCACCGCTCGTGGGCTCCGCGTCACGATGCAGAAGCTGGACCCCTATCTCAACGTCGACCCCGGCACCATGAACCCGTTCCAGCACGGTGAGGTGTTCGTCACCGAGGACGGTGCCGAGACGGATCTGGACATCGGGCACTACGAGCGGTTCCTCGACCGCGACCTGTCGGGATCGGCCAACGTCACCACCGGCCAGGTGTACTCGACGGTGATCGCCAAGGAACGACGCGGCGAGTATCTCGGCGACACGGTGCAGGTGATCCCGCACATCACCGACGAGATCAAGGCCCGGATCATGGCGGTCGCCGACGGTGACGGCAGCGGCCAGCGTCCCGACGTCGTCATCACCGAGGTCGGCGGCACGGTCGGCGACATCGAGTCGCTGCCGTTCCTCGAGGCGTGCCGGCAGGTCCGGCACGACGTCGGCCGGGACAACTGCTTCTTCCTGCACGTCTCGCTCGTGCCGTACCTCGCCCCGTCCGGCGAGCTCAAGACCAAGCCGACCCAGCACTCGGTCGCCGCGCTGCGCAACATCGGTATCCAGCCGGACGCGCTGGTGTGCCGCGCCGACCGCGAGCTGTCCGACGAGGTCAAGAACAAGATCGGCCTCATGTCCGATGTGGACAGCGAGGCCGTGATCGCCTGCCCGGACGCCCCCTCGATCTACGACATCCCCAAGGTGCTGCACGCCGAGGCGCTCGACGCCTACGTCGTGCGCAAGCTGGGCCTGCCGTTCCGGGACGTCGACTGGACGGTGTGGGGCGACCTGCTCGAGCGGGTCCACAATCCGAACGAGACGGTGCGCATCGCGCTCGTCGGCAAGTACATCGACCTGCCCGACGCCTACCTGTCGGTCACCGAGGCGTTGCGCGCGGGCGGATTCGCCCACCGGGCCAAGGTGAAGATCGTGTGGGTCGCCTCCGACGACCTGCTCACCGAGTCGGGCGCGGCCGCGGCACTGTCCGATGTCGACGGTGTGCTCATCCCGGGCGGATTCGGCATCCGCGGCATCGAGGGCAAGATCGGCGCGATCAAGTTCGCCCGCGAGCGCAGGATCCCGCTGCTGGGCCTGTGCCTGGGACTGCAGTGCATGGTGGTCGAGGCGGCCAGGAACCTCGCCGGCATCTCCGGTGCCGACTCGGCGGAGTTCGACCCGGCCACCGAGCACCCGGTCATCTCCACGATGGCCGACCAGAAGCAGGTCGTCGCGGGGCAGAAGGACATGGGCGGCACGATGCGCCTGGGTGCCTACCCCGCGCGGCTGCAGGCCGACTCGCAGGTGGCCAAGGCCTACGGCGAGACCGAGATCTCCGAACGGCACCGCCACCGCTACGAGGTCAACAACGCCTATCGCAAGCAGCTCTCGGACGCCGGACTGGTCTTCTCCGGGACCTCGCCCGACGACCGGCTCGTGGAGTTCGTCGAACTGCCCGCCGATCAGCACCCGTTCTTCGTGGCGACGCAGGCGCACCCCGAGTTGAAGAGCAGGCCGACGCGCCCGCATCCGCTGTTCAGCGCGTTCATCCGGGCGGCCGTGGACTACCACACGGCCGAGCGCCTTCCGGTCGAACTGCCCGAGTCCGCGGGCACCCGATGAGCGAGCCGGGCACGCACGAGTTCCGGGTGACCTCCACCGAGGACATCCACATCGGCCGCGTGGTCGGACTGCGGGTGGACGAGGTCGCGATGCCCGGTGACGGCACGGCGCGGCGGGAGGTCGTCGAACACCTCGGCGCCGTCGCCGTGTGCGCGGTCGACGACGACGGCGCGGTGACGCTCATCCACCAGTACCGGCACCCGGTGCGGGACCGGCTGTGGGAACTGCCCGCGGGCCTGCTCGACGTCGACGGGGAGGACCCGGTGGACACGGCGGCCAGGGAACTCGTCGAGGAGGCGGGCCTGGCCGCAGGCCGGTGGGACACGCTGGTCGAGGTCGCGGCCTCGCCCGGGTTCACCGACGAGGTGGTGCGGGTCTTCCTCGCCCGTGAGCTGCGTCCGGTGGACCGGGAGCTGCACGGGGACGAGGAGGCGGATCTGACGATCAGCACGGTGCCGCTGACGCAGGCGGTCGACATGGTGCTGTCCGGGCAGATCGTCAACGGCGCCAGCGTTGCCGGGATCCTCGCCGCCCACACGGTGCTGTCGGGCAACCACACCGCCGACGGCGTGCCGCGTGATCCCCGCGCGCCGTGGCGGCATCGGCCGACGACGTTCGCCGCGCGGCTCCGCGATTCCTGAGCGGCCTCACTCGCGGAGCCTGCGGCCGTTGCCGTCGTGGCCGCCGCTGGCCAGCAGGATGATGCCGTCGATGAACGACCAGATGCCGCCGATGCCGAACGTCACGATCGTCACCAGCAGCTGGGCGATCGCCAGACCGGTGTGGCCCGTGTAGAACCGGCCCGCGCCGAACGGGACGAGTAGCTGCAGCAACCCGGCGACGAGCCGGGACTTCTCGGACGGCGGCAGCACATCGCCGCCGGGACGCGGGTCGAGCTCGGGATGCCGGGTCATCGGCGCGTACGTGGGCAGCGGGGGAGCCAGGAACGTCGGATGCGGGGCGGGCAGGTCGTCGAACTGTTCGCGGACCTCGGCGCGGTTCCGTGCGGCGACCACGGCGGCGACGCGTTCGTCGTACTCGGTGACCGACAGCCTGCCCGCCGCGAAATGCTCGCCGAGCACGCGGGAGGCCTCCTCGCGTTCCGCCGTGCCGATCCGTAGCCGGTCGGGATCCTGCGCCATGACCCGACGGTACCGGTCGCGCGGTGGGGAGGTGGTGATCGCGACATCCGGCGCACCTGCCGGAATCCCGGACCCGCCGGGCCGCCTGCCTCTACAGTGTCCGCGTGGCACGCGTGCGCGGATCCGTCGACCAGGTGGTGGCGACCTATCTCGATCACCTGGCCGTGGAACGCGGCATCTCCCGCAACACCCTCGACAGCTACGCCAGGGACCTGCGGCGGTACGGGGAGTTCCTGTCCGGCAGCGGCGTCGAGCACCTGGCCGACGTGCAGCCGGCGCACGTGACCGAGTTCGGTGCCGTGCTGCGCGAGGGCGACGGTGACCACCCGCCGCTGGCGGCCTCGTCGTCCGCACGGGCGCTCGTGGCCGTTCGCGGGCTGCACAAGTTCGCGTGTGCCGACGGCATCACCGACCACGACCCCGCGCGCGACGTGCACCCGCCCGCGCCTGCCCGCCGGCTGCCGAAGGCGCTGCCGGTGGACGACGTCCTGCGCCTGTTGGCCACACCACCCGAGGACGGCGAGCGTTCGTTGCGGGACCGCGCGTTGCTCGAGTTGCTGTACTCGACGGGGGCGCGCATCTCGGAGGCCGTGGGGCTCGACGTCGACGACGTGGACACGACCGAGCGGACCGTCGTGCTCGACGGCAAGGGCGGCAGGCAACGGCTCGTGCCCGTGGGCCGGCCCGCGCTCGAGGCCCTCGACGCGTACCTGGTGCGGGCTCGTCCCGTGCTGGCCCGGTCGGGACGGGGGACCGCGGCGGTGTTCCTCAACGCTCGCGGCGGCAGGCTGTCGCGGCAGAGCGCGTGGCACGTGCTCAAGACGGCGGCCGAACGGGCGGGGATCAGCGCGACGGTGTCCCCGCACACCCTCCGGCACTCGTTCGCGACCCACCTCATCGAGGGCGGCGCCGACGTGCGCGTGGTGCAGGAGCTGCTCGGTCACGCGTCGGTGACCACGACGCAGGTCTACACCCTCGTCACGGTCAACACCCTCCGCGAGGTGTACGCCACGGCGCATCCCCGCGCACTGCGCTGACGTGCGCGGCTGACGTGCGCGCCGTCGTCCGGCGGGGCGTGCCGGGCGGTGCCGGACGTGATGCCGGACGTGGCCGGGAGTCGTGGTGTGGCCGGTGATGTGACCTGTGCGGTGATCTCGCGCGCGTGCCCGGCGAGCCTCTTTGCCGCTATGTCTACTCCGCGCTTAGGCTGACGCCGTCCTTGCCCGAAGGAGGAGCTTCCGCCCTATGTCGACCTCCCAGCATCCTGCGCGAACCGATGCGCACGGCCCCGACGCGGCGAGAGCCTCGAGTGCCTCCTCCGGCGCGTCGACCGAGAACGTGGCCCCGGTCGAGGGGCGCGCCACGGAGGACGTCACGAAGGACCCCGCTCCCCACGACGCCGCTCTGAAAACCCCTCCGAAAACCGCTGCGAACGGCACGGCGAAGGACGCCGCGAAGGACGAGGTGAAGCTCGGTCCGACGGGGCGCCCGATCCGGGAGATCCCGGAACCGCCGGAACTGCACACGCACGGCCCGGCGACGGTGCTCGCGATGTGCAACCAGAAGGGCGGCGTCGGCAAGACGACCTCGACGATCAATCTCGGCGCGGCTCTTGCGGAGTACGGCAGGCGCGTGCTGTTGGTCGACTTCGATCCGCAGGGTGCGCTGTCGGTCGGTCTCGGCGTGCAGCCGCACGAGCTCGACCAGAGTGTCTACAACGTGATCATGGAGCGGTCGCTGCCGGTGGACAGCGTCATCCGGAACACGAAGCTCGAGGGCGTGGACCTGCTGCCGAGCAACATCGATCTGTCCGCGGCCGAGGTGCAGCTGGTGGCCGAGGTCGGGCGTGAGCACACGCTACTGAGGGTGCTTACGCCCGTGATGAAGCAGTACGACTATGTTCTTGTCGACTGCCAGCCGTCGCTGGGGCTGCTCACCGTCAACGCGCTCACCGCGTCCGACGGCGTGATCATCCCGCTGGAGTGCGAGTTCTTCAGTCTGCGGGGCGTGGCGTTGCTGATCGACACCATCGATAAGGTGCGCGAACGGCTCAACCCCAAACTGGACATCACCGGCATTCTCGCCACGATGTTCGACCCGAGGACGTTGCATTCGAAGGAGGTCATGGCGCGCGTGGTGGAGGCATTCGGCGACACCGTGTTCGACACGGTCATCAACCGCACCGTGCGGTTCCCGGAGACCACTGTGGCCGGCGAGCCGATCACGAAGTGGGCTCCTCGCTCGGCCGGTGCCGCCGCGTACCGGCAGCTGGCACGCGAGGTGATCGGCCGGTGAGCAGGCGAGCATCCCTGCCGGGTGCGTCCGAACTGTTCCGCCGCACGAGCAACCCGGTCTTCGGGGACGGCGCCGTGACGCCCGCAGGCCCGCCCGCGCAGACCCCGGCTCCGGACGCCGAGTCCGTCGAGTCCGCGGCGCCGCAGGCAGGCACCGACCACGCGGCGTCCGAAAAGGACACGGGCGCCTCGGGGACATCGGGGGCTTCCGGGTCGTCGTCCGGTGCGTCGGCGACCGGCCGAGCGCTGGCGAAGGCGAGCGCGGGCAGGCGCGGGTCCGGGCGGCAGAAACACGACACGAAGATCACCGTGTACCTGTCCGGTGACGAGCTCGTCGCGATCGAGCAGACCCGGCTCGCACTGCGCGCCTCGCACGACCTCGCGGTCGACCGTGGCCGCATCGTGCGGGAGGCCGTGGCCGTGCTGCTTGCCGACTTCGAGGACCGCGGCGAGGACTCGGTGCTGGTGACCCGGCTGCGCGACGGCGACCTCGACGGTCAGGAAGCCACGAACTGATGGAACACGGGGCACCGCCCCAGCCGGACGCCGGCGACGACGACACACCCGACACGGCTGCGGCACCGGACCAGGCACCGGACCAGGCATCGGACCACGAGCCGGAACAGGGGTCCGCACCGGAGCCGGCGGCCGATCAGGGCACGGGCGCCGAGGGAGCCGACGGGACCACCGGGGCCGAGCAGGAGGCCGACACCGACAGCGGTGCGCCACGGTTCCAGGTGCGCCTGGACAACTTCGAGGGACCGTTCGACCTGCTGCTGCAGCTGATCTCGCAGCACCAGCTCGACGTCACCGAGGTCGCGCTGCACCAGGTCACCGACGACTTCATTGCCCACACGCGGTCGCTCGGGCAGGAATGGGACCTCGACGAGACGACCGAGTTCCTCGTCGTCGCGGCCACGCTGCTCGATCTGAAGGCGGCCAGGCTGCTGCCCGCGGGTGACGTCGAGGACGAGGACGACCTGGCGCTGCTCGAAGCGCGCGACCTGCTGTTCGCCCGCGTGCTGCAGTACCGGGCGTACAAACAGGTTGCGGCCCTGTTCGGGGAGCTCGAGGCGGGTGCGCTGCGGCGCTACCCGAGGTCGGTCACGTTGGAGGAGCGGTACCTGGGCCTGCTGCCCGAGGTGATGCTGGGCGTGACGCCGGACCGGTTCGCCGACATCGCGGTCAGCGTGTTCCGGCCGAAGCCCACGCCCGAGGTGTCGCTGGGCCACCTGCACATGGGCACCGTGTCGGTGCGCGAGCACGCCGCGGTGCTGCGGGTGCGGCTGGCCGAACGCGGTGGCGGGACGTTCCGCGACCTCGTGTCCGACTGCGAACACACCATCGAGGTCGTCGCGCGGTTCCTGGCCCTGCTCGAGCTGTACCGCGAGAAGGCGGTCAACTTCGAGCAGGCCGAGGCCCTGGCCGAACTGCATGTGCGCTGGACCGGCGGTTCGGTCGAGGAGGCGACCGCGCAGGCCGAGGCCGACCGCGCCGCGACCACAGACGACGAGGAGTACGGGTGAGCGAGCCACACGACATCGACGCGCCGGCGGGCGACGAGGTCGCCCCGGACGTCCCCGGTGCACCGGAATCCGCCGAACAGGCCCCCGTCGTGGAGTCCCCGGCAACCACGGAATCCGCCGAGCCTGCGGAACCCGCCGAGTCCGCGGAACCCCCTGTGCCCGCCGTCGGGGCCGCCGCGGGTGGGTCACCGATCGAGCAGGCCGCGGATGAGCCGGCCCCGGACTCGGAGGCCGAGCCGGGGGAGGAGGACACGAGCCTCGTGGCCGTGGCGCAGGACCGGGTGCTGCCGGACCTGAGCGGGTACGACACGCTGGTGTCGGCGCTGGAGGCCATGCTGCTCGTCGTCGACGCACCGGTGAACGAGGAAACCCTCGCTGGGGCGCTGGAGCAGCCGGTCGACCGGGTCACCGAGGTGCTGCGCACGATGGCCGAGGACTACACCGACCGCGGCAGCGGTATCGACCTGCGCCGCGTGGGCGAGGGCTGGCGGTTCTACACCCGCGACACCTACGCGCCGTTCGTGGAGAAGCTCCTGCTCGACGGTCAGCGTTCGAAGCTGACGCGGGCCGCGCTGGAGACCCTGGCGGTGATCGCGTACCGGCAGCCGGTGACGCGCTCGCGGGTCGCGGCGGTACGCGGTGTGAACGTCGACGGGGTGATCCGTACGCTCGTACAACGCGGTCTGATCGAGGAGACGGGGACCGACGGCGAGACCGGAGGCACCCTGTACGTGACGACCGAGCTGTTCCTGGAGCGGCTGGGCCTGGAGTCGTTGAACGACCTGCCGCCCATCGCACCCTTGCTACCCGAAGTGGATTCGATCGATGACATCTAGCAACCCCGAAGGGGTGCGCCTGCAGAAGGTGCTCGCGCAGGCGGGCGTGGCCTCACGCCGCGCGTCGGAGGAGCTGATCGCCAAGGGGCGGGTCAGCGTCGACGGCGAGATCGTGCGCGAGCTCGGCAGGCGCGTCGACCCCGACACCGCGGTGATTCACGTGGACGGCATGCGGGTGATCGTCGACGACGAGCACGTGTATCTCGCGATGAACAAGCCGAAGGGCGTGCACAGCACGATGTCCGACGAGGAGGGCAGGCTGTGCGTCGGTGACTACGTCCGCGACCGCAAGGAGCGCCTGTTCCACGTCGGCAGGCTCGACGCCGAGACCGAGGGCCTGCTGTTGCTGACCAACGACGGCGACCTGGCGAACAAGCTGATGCACCCGTCGTACCACGTGCCGAAGACGTACCTGGCCGAGGTCGACGGGTCGGTGCCGCGCGGTCTGGGCAAACGGCTCCGCGCCGGGATCGAACTCGACGACGGCCCGGTGCGGGTCGACGAGTTCCGCGTCAAGGACGTGCAGGCGGGCCGCACGCTGGTGGAGGTCGTGCTGCACGAGGGCCGCAAGCACATCGTCCGCAGGCTGCTGCGCGAGGTCGGCCACCCGGTGCGCAAGCTCGTGCGCACGGCCGTCGGCGAGGTGCAGCTGGGCCAGACGAAGCCGGGCGCGATCCGCAAGCTGAACCGCAAGGAGATCGGGTCCCTCTACAAGGCCGTCGAGTCCTGACGCGCGTCGCCGGTGAGCCGGGTACCCAGCCCGGGCCGGCTCACCGGCTGAGCGTCAGGCCACCGTCGCGTCCACGCTGACCGGGATGTTGCCACGGGTCGCGTTGGAGTAGGGGCACATCGCGTGCGCCGCCTCGGTAAGTTCGTCGGCGGTGGTCTGGTCGACGCCGGACAGTTCGACGTGCAGGTCGGCCGCGAGGCTGAAACCGCCCTCGTCGCGGGGCCGCAGCTGCACCTCGGCCACCACCGCGGAGTCGGCGATCGGTGTCTTGCGCTCGGCGGCGACGGCCTTCAGCGCCGAGTGGAAGCACGCGGCCCACCCGGCCGCGAACAGCTGCTCCGGGTTCGTCCCTCCGCCGGTGCCGCCCATCTCCTGCGGAACCGCGAGCGTGACGTCGAGCGCCTGGTCGTCGGTCGCGGCCCTGCCGCCGCGCCTGCCGTCGCCCGTGGAGGTCGCGACGGCCGTGTAGATCGCCTCTGACATGGAGTTCTCCCTGCTCGCACCGATGTAGACTAACTAGTACGTCTACGACGTTACCACCGTTCCGGCTCACCTGCGCGGGACGGCTAACCTGGATCGACGGAGAAGGGAGCGGCATGACGGCGACTCAACAGCCGGATCAGCGCGTGGCCGGGTCCGCGCGCCGTGCGCACCCGGACGAGCCACGCAGGCCCGTACGCGAACGCATCCTCGACGCGGCGAACGCGCTGTTCTACGCCGACGGCATCCGCGCGGTGAGCGCCGACCGGGTGATCGCGGCGGCGGGCGTGAGCAAGGTGACCTTCTACCGGCACTTCCCGACGAAGGACGACCTGGTGGTCGCCTACCTCGGCGTGCGGGCCGCCGCCGAGCGGGAGGTCGTGGGTGCGCTGCGCGCGCGGCACGCGGGCGACCCCGGCGGCATGCTGACCGAACTGGCCCGGTCGATGGCCTCGGCCAGCTGCGCGCCCGGCTTCCGCGGGTGTCCGTTCATCAACGCCGCCGCCGAGTACCCGGACGCAGGCCACCCGGTGCGGCAGGCCGTCGCCGCCCATCGCGCGTGGTTCACGGGCCTGCTCGGGGAGGTGCTGGGCGAGCTGGACGTCGCCGACCCGGCCGTGGTCGACCGGCTGATGATGCTCCGTGACGGAGCCATGGTCGCCGGCTATCTCGGTGGCAGCGATCTGGCCGCCGGTTTGCGTACCGATGTGGGCAGCGGCCGCGGCAGCGACGTCGCCCACGGCACCGACGGCACCGACGATCGCGCAGACGACGGTGTCGCGGCCCGCGCGGAGACGCTCGTCGAGGCGGGGCGGGCGATCATCGCGGCCGCCCGCTGACGGCCGGGTGCGTAGTACCCGCCCCGATCACCGAGCCGGCGGACCGAGCCGCACCCGCAGCCGGATCACAGCGAGTCCTGATCACACCGAGTCCTGATCACACCGAGAGCCGACCACACCTCGCTGGATGATGCCGAGCTCGCCCCACTCATCGGCCGGATCACACCGGGTCCGGTCACGAGCGGACGGTCTGCGGTGCCGTGCGGCGCTGCAGGCCCCTGGCCACCGGCTCGACGACCCGCGCGGCGATCGGGCCGATCATCGCCATCAACAGGACGTACGCGGTCGCCAGCGCGGCGAGTTCGCCCTCCACCGCGCCGGCGCTGACGGCGAGACCCGCGATCACGATCGAGAACTCCCCGCGGGCGACGAGTGCCGCACCCGCCCGCGCGCGGCCCAGTCTGCCGACGCCCGAGCGGCTCGCGGCCCACCATCCGGTGCCGACCTTCGTCGCCGTGGTCGCCACCGCAAGCACGATGGCCCACACTAGTACCGGAGGGATCGAGGCCGGGTCGGTGTTCAGCCCGAACACCACGAAGAAGGCCGCGGCGAACAGATCCCGCAGTGGCTCCAGCAGCTTCGTCGCGTTCTCGGCCGTCGACCCGGAGATGGCGATGCCGAGCAGGAACGCCCCCACCGCAGCCGACACCTGCATCGCCGAGGCCAACCCGGCCACCAGGAGCGCGGCACCGAAGACGCGCAACAGGAAGACCTCGCGATCCTCACTGTCCACGACGGCCGAGACGATGCGCCCGTAGCGGACGGCGACGAGCAGGACCACCGAGATCACGAGCAACGAGATCCCAACCGCCGTGAGCCCACCGAGCAGGCTGACGCCGCCCAACACGGCGGTGAGGATCGGCAGGTACAGCGCCATCGCGAGGTCTTCGAAGACCAGGATCGACAGGATGACCGGCGTCTCGCGGTTGCCGAGCCTGCCCAGATCGCCGAGGACCTTCGCGACGATCCCGGACGACGAAATGTAGGTGACGCCGGCGAGCGTGAGCGCCCCGATCGGTCCCCACCCGAGAATCAGGGCGACGATCGCGCCCGGAGCGGCGTTCGCCACCAGGTCCACCACGCCGGCGAGCCAGGACCGCCGCATGCCGGTCACCAGCTCGGTCGCCGAGTACTCGAGGCCGAGTAGCAACAGCAGCAGGACCACGCCGATCTCGCTCGCGACGGCGGTGAACTGGCCGATGTCCCCCAGGCTCAGCACTCCGCCCTGGCCGAAGAACAGACCGCCGAGCAGGTACAGGGGGATCGGCGACATGCCGATGCGCTGAGCGACCTTGCCCAGCGAGCCCAGCAGGAAGAAGACGGCGCCGAGCTCGATCAGGGCGAGTGCTGTGTGATCCACGCGTTACCCGTGGAGGAGGATCTTCAGCGCCGACTCCAGCCCTTCCGAGGTACCGACCGCGACGACCATGTCCCCCGCGGTGAACGTGAAATCCGGGGCGGGAGAGGGCAGCACCTGTCCCGCGCGCATGACCGCGACCACGGACACGCCCGTGCGCGTGCGGATCTGCGTGTCGCCGAGCGTGCGCCCGTCGTAGGGCGAGCCGCTCTTGACCGTGAGCTGTCGTGTGTTGATGCCGGGCAGTTCCCGGTGTTCCTCGGTCAGCTGCGCGACCAGCTGGGGAGCGCCGAGAAGGTTGGCGAGCGCGCCGGCCTCGTCCGCGCTCATGGGAAGGGACGCCAGGCACGCGTCCGGGTCCTCCGATTTCGACACGATCAGCTCGATCTTGCCGTCCCGGTGGCTGATGACACCCACGCGTCGGCCGTCTCCGGCCTCGAATTCCTTCCGGACACCGATGCCCGGCAGGGGAGTCACTTCGACGTTCACGTCGTACACGGTAACCCTTGTTCGTCGAGGTGGCACCGGGGTCCGCGGCCGCCGCGCGCGATTGTCCATTCTGGCCGGTCGCGCGCCGTGATCACCCGTTTCGTACGATGTCCGTATTACGGGGTTCGATCGAGGGACGGTGAAGCCGAGTGCTGGTGGCGATCGTGGCGCACTTCGCTCTGGCCGCGGTCCTGCCGCTGATCGGTCGCCGCTACGGTCGCGTGGCGTTCCTCGTCGGAGCCCTGGCGCCAGCCGCGACCCTCGGCTACGCGCTGAGTCGAGCAGGTGAAGCCGTCAGCGGGACGCCGCCGGTCGACACGGTGGCGTGGGCGCCCGTCATCGGACTCGAGTTCACCGCGCGGCTCGACGAACTGGCGCTGCTGCTGATCCTGCTGGTCAGCGGCATCGGGGCGGTCGTGCTCTGCTACTACTCCCAGTACGCCAAGGCCGACGATCACCGCACCGCCGCCCGCGACTCGGCACTGCTGGTGACGTTCGCCGGCGCGATGCTGGGCCTCGTCCTGGCCGACGACGTCATCTCCCTGTACCTGTTCTGGGAGCTCACCACGGTGTGCTCCTTCCTGCTGGTCGGAGGGGACGGCGTCGCGAAGCGGCTGCGCAAGTCGGCGACGCAGGCGCTGCTGGTGACGTCGCTCGGCGGCCTGGCGATGCTGCTCGGGCTTATCCTGCTGGGCACCGCGGCGGGCACGATGCGGATCTCCGAGATCCTGGCGGACCCGCCGTCGGGCGGGATCGTCACCGCGGCCCTGCTGTTGATCCTGCTCGGAGCGCTGACCAAGTCCGCGCAGGTGCCGTTCCACCCGTGGCTGCCGAGCGCGATGGTGGCGCCGACCCCGGTGAGTGCGTATCTCCACGCGGCCGCGATGGTGAAGGCGGGCGTCTACCTGGTCGCGCGGTTCTCGCCCGGATTCGCCGATCACCCCGCGTGGTGGATTCCCGTGGTCGTGTGCGGGCTGTGGACGATGCTGCTCGGTGGGTTCCGCGCCCTGCGCCAGTACGACCTCAAGACACTGCTGGCCTACGGCACGATCAGCCAACTCGGCTTCCTCATGATCATGCTGGGCTCCGGCACGTGGATGTCGGCGCTCGCGGCGGGCACCCTGATTCTCGCGCACGGACTGTTCAAGTCCGCGCTGTTCCTGACCGTGGGCATCATCGACAAACGCGCGGGCACTCGCGACATCCGTGAGCTCTCCGGTCTCGGCAGGCAATGGCGGACGCTGACGACCCTGGCGACGTTCGCCGCGATGTCCATGGCCGGCCTGCCCCCGCTCTTGGGCTTCATCGGCAAGGAGGTCGCGCTCGAAGCGCTGTTCGGCGGCGACACCCTCGATCAGGTCATCGGCGTCGGCGTGGCGATCGGCTCGGTGCTGACCGTGGCCTACAGCCTGCGATTCCTCCGCGGGGCGTTCGGCACCAAGCCCGACATGGCGGCGGCGGAGCCCGTGCCGTGCGGACGTCTGATGACCGGACTGGTCGCGATCCCGGCGCTCGCCGGGTTGGTGCTCGCGTTCGTGCCCGAGGTGATCGAGCCGATGGAAGCCGGGTACGCGGACGGCTACGGCAGTCACCCCGGATACCACCTCGCACTGTGGCACGGCATCACTCCGGCACTGCTGATCAGCGTGGGCATCGTCGTCGTCGGCTTCCTGGTGCATCGCTACGCCGGGCTGCAGCGGCTCGGTGGCTACGTTCCGGAGCCCCTGCGGGCACAGACCTGGTACACCAAGTCGGTCGAGAGCCTCGAGTTCCTCGCACAGGGAGTGACCGGGCGGATCCAGGTCGGTTCGCTTCCCGTGTATCTCGGCGTCATCCTCACCACGCTCGTCGTCGTTCCCGGTGCGGGCCTGCTGTCCGGCGGCGTGGAGTTCGGCGAGCTTCGCCTCGTGGACAACTGGCTGCAGCTGCCGCTGTCGGTGTTGGTGCTGGCCGCGGCGGTGACGGCTCTGATCGCGCGCCGGCGGCTCACCGCGGTGTTGCTGGCCGGTGTCGTCGGCTATGGCATCGGCGCCTGGTTCGTCGTCGACGGCGGCGCCGATCTGGCGCTGGCACAGTTCCTCGTCGAGACGCTCACGCTCGTCGTGTTCGTCTTCGTGATTCGCCGCTTCCCGCCGCGGTTCATCGAGAACCGCGGCTACGTGCACGGGCGCTGGCCGAAGGCGATCGTCTCCGTGGCGGCCGGGACGTTCGTGGCCGTGCTCGCGGTGCTCTACTCCGGATACACCTCGGGCATGCCGGAGGGGAGCCGGGAGTACATCCAGCGCGCCGAGGACGAGACCGGAGCCACCAACGTCGTCAACGCCATCATCGTCGACTTCCGTGCGTTCGACACGATCGGCGAGATCACCGTGCTCGCGGTTGCGGCCACGGGAGCGGCCAGCCTGATCCTGGCACGGTCGCGGAAACGGGGTGGTCCGGAGCCGGGCGAGCGTGACCGGTCGGCCGAGCCGGACCACGCCGGCTCCGACACCACGTCCGCTGCCGATACGCCGGAGGTGACGTCGTGAGCGACCGCCCCGACCCCGTACGCGAACCCGTTCCCTGGACCGAATGGGACACGCCGCGGGAACGCTGGCTGATGACCGAGCAGGACGCCTATTCGTGGCCTCGGTCGATGCTGCTCGAGGTGCTGGCCCGCATCCTGTTCCCCACGGTGCTCGTCTTCTCCGTGTATCTGCTGCTCGCGGGCCACAACGACGCGGGCGGCGGATTCAGCGGGGGACTGGTGGCCGGTCTCGCCTTCGTGCTCCGCTACGTGGCGGGCGGAAGTGCCGAGCTCGCGATGACGGTGCGCGTGCGCCCGCCTGTGGTGATCGGCGCCGGTCTCGCACTGTCGGTGCTCACCGCGCTCGTGCCGGTCCTGTTCGGCGAGCCGGTGCTCGCGTCGGCGATCTGGAAGCTGGACCTTCCCGTCCTCGGCGAGCTCAAGATCACCTCGAACCTGCTGCTCGACCTCGGTGTGTATCTGCTGATCATCGGGGTGGTCGTGGATCTGCTCCGCACGGTCGGCGCGGGCACGGAGGTCGGTGGTCCCGGCGTGGACGACGAGGCGCTCGAGGAAGAGAGAGGGTGAGGCGGCCGTGACCATCAACATCACCATGGCCGTCACACTCGCCGGTCTGTACTCCATCGGCTTCTACCTGCTCATGCAGCGTTCGCTGATGCGCGTGATCCTGGGCATCGTCATTCTCGGCCATGGGGCGAACCTGTTTCTGCAGGTGGCGGGCGGTCCACCCGGTGAGCCGACATTCGTGGGCACCGCGCTCATCGAGGAGATGGTGGATCCGCTCCCGCAGGCGCTCGCGCTGACGGCGATCGTCATCACGTTCGCGATGACGACGTTCCTGCTCGCGCTGGCCTACCGGTCGTGGGCCCTGCTCGGCCACGACGAGGTTCAGGACGACGTCGAGGACCGCCGGATCGCGGAGGCCGAACTCGCCGAGCAGGAGTCGGAGGACGAGACCCCCGACAGTGAACGGGTGGCCGGTTTCGAGGCGCCGGAGGCGCCGGAGAGCAGGCCCGGCGAAGATCACGAGGAGGCCCGGATCCGATGAGTGTCCTGGTCGCACTCCCCGTGCTGCTGCCGCTGCTGGCGGCTGCCCTTTCGCTGGTCGCCGGACGGTCGCCACGCGTGCAGCGGTTGCTGGGCGTGGTCGTGCTCTCGGTGATCGCCGTGGTGGCGGCGGTACTGCTCGTGCACGCCGACCAGACGGGGCCGGTGGTCCTGCGGCTCGGCGGCTACGGCCCGCCGTTCGGGATCACGCTGGTCGCCGACCGGCTCTCCTCGCTGTTGCTTCTCGTGTCGGCCCTGGTCACGCTCGCGGTGCTGATCTTCTCGATCGGTCAGCGCATCACCGATTTCGGGCGCAGGACCGCCTCGACCGCCTTCCACCCGATGTACCTGG
This sequence comes from Prauserella rugosa, assembly GCF_000719975.1. Lineage (GTDB taxonomy): Bacteria > Actinomycetota > Actinomycetes > Mycobacteriales > Pseudonocardiaceae > Prauserella > Prauserella rugosa. Next base: position 34,065 of record NZ_JOIJ01000020.1, on the reverse strand, counting down.
TGTTGTGCGCGGGCGTGTCCCTGGCGTATCTGACCGGTGACCTGTTCAACCTGTTCGTCGCGTTCGAGATCATGCTCGGCGCCTCGTACGTGCTGATCACGCGGCGCGTGACCGCCGAGCGGGTCCGCCCGAGCATGACCTACGTGATCGTCAGCCTCACGTCGTCGCTGCTGTTCATCACGATGATCGCGCTGGTCTACACGGCCACGGGCACGGTCAACCTCGCCGCGCTGCCGGAGAAGATCGCCGCGCTGCCCGCCGGGGTGCAGTCGAGCCTGGCGCTGTTCATCGTCATCGTGTTCGGCATCAAGGCGGCGCTGGTTCCGCTGCACTTCTGGCTGCCCGACAGCTATCCGACGGCACCGGCGCCGATCACGGCCGTGTTCGCGGCGCTGCTGACGAAGGTCGGCGTGTACGCGCTCATCCGCACCCAGACGCTCGTGTTCGTCCATGACGACAGCTGGGCGGTGCTGCTGGCCGTGGCGCTCGTGACGATGATCGTCGGTGCGCTCGGCGCGATCGCGCAGAACGACCTCAACCGAATGCTGTCGTTCCTGCTCGTCAGCCACATCGGCTACATGCTGTTCGGTCTCGCGCTGTTCACCGTGATCGGCCTCGCGGGCGTGATCCTCTACGTGGTGCACCACATCACGGTGCAGGGCGCGTTGTTCCTGGTCAGCGGTCTGGTTACGCGGCACACCGGCACCGTGTCGTTGCAGGCGATGTCGGGGGTGGCCAGGGCGTATCCGCTGGTGGCCGTGCTGTTCGCCATCCCCGCGATGAGCCTGGCCGGCATCCCACCGTTCTCGGGCTTCGTCGCCAAGATCGCCCTGTTGCAGGCGGGCGCAGCGACCGGAACCCCGATGGCGATCGCGGTGACCGCGGGTGCCGTCCTCACGAGCTTGCTGACGCTCTACGCCGTCACGAAGATCTGGGTCGGCGCGTTCTGGGGCCCGCCCACCGAACCGTCGCCGGACGCCGATCCGAACGACGACGTCACCGTGGGAACGGGCTCCACGTCGGCGGCGATGCTCGGGGCGACCGGCGGTCTGGTGCTGATCAGCGTGCTGATCGCCGTGTTCGCGGGTCCGCTCGCCGACATGAGCGAACGTGCCGCCCACGACCTGCTGCACGACGAGGGTTACCGCTCCGCGGTGCTCGGAGAGGGGAACGGCTGATGCCCCAGCGCAGCATGCCCGGCACCCGCGTCGCGCCGTCGCTGGTGATCTGGCTCGTCATCGTCTGGATGCTGCTGTGGGGGACGTTCGACGTCGCCACGGCGGTGTACGGCCTGCTCGTGGCTCTCGTCGTCCTGGTGCTGTTCCCGTTGCCCTCGCATCGGTGGAACATCTTCCGCAGGCCGCATCGGCTGGCGTATCTGACGGTGTACGTCGTGATCGACCTGTTCGGCTCGGCGGCCCGGTTCTTCGTCGACAGCCTGCGGGCGTCCGGCAGGGTCTCGGCCGCCATCATCGCGGTTCCGGTTCTCTCGGACGTCGACCACGTCATCGCGTCCGCCGCGAACGTCGTGTCGCTCGCGCCCGGCACGTTCGTGCTGCAGATCGATCGGCCGGGCGGTATCTGGTACGTGTACACGACCGGCGTGCGCACCGCCGAGGACGCCCACAAGGCCTACGACGACGTGATCGATATGCAGCGCGTGGTCGTGTGGGCGTTCGGCGACGAGCAGGAGGCACCTGCCGCGCGCAGCCGCGCCGAGGAGGCGAAGCGGCAGCGTGATCGCTCGTCCGTGTGCCGTCCCCAGCGGCCGGCCCCCGTCGAGGCGGTGGCCGCGTCGGAGGCCGCCTCCCGTAGCGCGGGAACGGACGGCCACGCGCCCTCGCACACCGCCGACGCCGAGTCCCCGGACAGCGCCGAGGACACGGCGGCTGGGAGCGGTGCCGAGGGGACCGACGACACCAGGCGGGAGGACCGATGAGCGTCGTCTTCGCGATCACGTTCGGTCTGCTGGGGCTGGCCGGACTGCTGACCCTGGTGCGGATCGTGCGTGGCCCGCGCACGCTGGACCGCATCCTTGCGGTGGACGTGTTGGTGGTGCTGATCGTCGCAGGCACGGCGGTGGGCATGGCGATGTCGCTGCGGGGTATCTACATCGCCCTCATCGTGGTGGTGGCACTGCTCGGCTTCGTCGGCACGATCTCGGTCGTCCGGCTCGTCGAACGGAGGGAGGAGTACCGATGAGCACAGCGGACTGGATCAGCGCGGTGCTGCTCATCTCCGGCGCCCTGTTCTGCGTGATCGGGGCGTGGGGCATGGTGCGCCTGCCCGACACCCTGAGCAGGCTGCAGGCGGCCACGAAGCCGCAGACACTGGGACTGCTGCTGATCCTGGCGGGCGTGGCGGTGCGACTGGAGCCGCAGTACGCGGTGGGCCTGCTGGTTGCGGGTTTGTTCCAGGTGATCACCGCGCCGGTGCTGTCGCAGTTGTTCGGCCGTGCGGCGTACCGGACCGGGGCGGTCGACCGGTCCACGCTGGTCGTGGACGAGCTGTCCGAACGCCTGCGTGCCGGGCGGAAGTGACCGGAAGGCAGAATAGGACGCTGGCACGGGCGACGTCCGGCGCCGCGAGAGCGGTCCCGGCGCCGTAGAGACGCGTCCGCACGGCCTGGACACACGGACGCGAGTAGCTGAGGAGAACGCCGGTGACGGGAGCCCTACGCGGTGTGGTCGCGCTCGACGGACCGTCGGGAACCGGCAAGACCACGGTGGCGAGGAAGCTGGCGGCCAACCTCGGAGCCGGATTCCTCGATACGGGTGCGATGTACCGCGTCGTGACGCTCGCCGCGCTCGAGGCCGACGTCGACCCCGCGGACGCCGCGGAGGTGGCGTCGCTGGCCGAGCGGCTGCGACTGGACATCGCGACGGACCCGTCCGCTCCGGGGGCACGCCTCGACGGCGCCGACGTCGGGGAGTCCATCCGCACTGCCCGGGTCGATGCCGCGGTCTCGGCGGTCTCGGCTGTGCCTGAGGTGCGTGAGCTGCTGGTCCGCAGGCAGCGCGCGATCATCGCCGAGACGGTCGAGCGGGTCGGAGGCATCGTGGTCGACGGACGCGACATCGGCACCGTCGTGGCCCCCGACGCACCGCTGAAGGTGTTCCTCACCGCATCGTCCGAGGTGCGGGCCGCACGGCGGGGTGCGCAGGACACGGCAGCAGGGCGTCCGGTCGACCAGGCCGCGGTGCTCGCGTCGGTTCGACGCCGCGACGAACTGGACTCCAGCAGGGCCACCTCGCCGCTGCGTGCTGCGGACGACGCGGTGGAGCTCGACACGTCGGAGCTGTCGATCGAGCAGGTGCTCACGGCGCTGACCGAACTGGCGGGCCACCGTGGGCTGCTCGACCAGGACGTGCGGGGTGCGCAGGCCGCGGAGGCGTGCCGGTGACCGGATCCGGCGGCCCGGCGAGCGGACTGCCCGAGGGTTCGGTGCCCTGGCTGCACGACGTCGGGCGCACGATCGCGCGGCATCTCTACCGGCCGGCGTACCGGCTTCGGGTCAGTGGCATGGACCGGGTGCCGCGCACGGGGCCCGTGGTGCTGGTCGCCAACCACAGCACGATGATCGAACCGCAGCTGATCTTCGGATTATTGCCGCGGCGTTCGGTGTTCCTCGTGAAGGACGAGATGTTCGACGGCGTCGCCGGGCCGTGGCTGCGCAGGATCGGCCAGGTCCCGGTCACCCGGGGCGCGCCGGACCGCACGGCGCTGACCACGGCGACCGGGGTGCTCGCCGACGGCGGGCTCGTGGGAGTGTTTCCCGAGGGCACCCGCGGTGCGGGCGACGTGAGCTCGGCGCACCACGGCGCGGCGTGGCTCGTGCGCATGTCCGGCGCGGCGGTGCAGCCGGTCGCGGTCCGCGGCACGCTGCGCCCGCCGGAACGTACGCGCAGACGGCTCCGTCCCGTGGTGGACGTGGTGGCGGGGGAGCCGTTCACACTGGACGTCGGACGTGGGCGGAGCGGATTGGCCGAGGCCACCGAGCGCCTGCGCGGAACGCTCGCCGATCTGGTCGCGCACGTGGATGCGGCCAGGACCAGCGACAGGGAAGAGAAACGAAAGCCATGACCGAAGCAGACGGCACGTGGTCCGACGAGGCCGAGTTCGCCCGCCTCGACGAACTGGGTGAACAGGCCGGGGCCGACGACGAGGGCGCCGTCGCGGCACAGCCGGTGCTGGCCGTGGTCGGCAGGCCCAACGTGGGCAAGTCGACCCTGGTCAACCGGATTCTGGGCCGCAGGGAGGCCGTCGTCCAGGATGTGCCGGGCGTGACCCGCGACCGGGTCGCCTACGACGCGATGTGGAGCGGCAGGCGGTTCACGGTCGTGGATACCGGTGGATGGGAGCCCGACGCGGACGGCCTGCAGGGGTCGGTCGCCGCCCAGGCGGAACTGGCGATGTCCACATCGGACGCCGTGCTGCTCGTCGTCGACGCGACGGTCGGGGCGACCGCGACCGACGAGGCGGTCGCCAAGGTGTTGCGCCGGTCGAAGCGACCGGTGATCCTCGCCGCCAACAAGGTCGACGACCAGCGCCTGATCGCCGAGACGGCATCCCTGTGGTCGCTCGGCCTCGGTGAACCGCGGCCGGTGAGCGCCTTGCACGGGCGCAGTTCCGGCGATCTGCTCGACGCGATCATGGAGGCGCTGCCCGAGGCGCCGCGCGAGTCGTTCGGCGCCTCGTCGGGCCCGCGCAGGGTGGCGCTCGTCGGAAAGCCGAATGTGGGCAAGTCCAGCCTGCTGAACAAGCTGACCGGGGAAGAACGGTCCGTTGTGGACGACGTCGCGGGCACGACCGTCGACCCGGTGGACTCGCTCGTCGAACTCGACGGGCAGGCGTGGCGGTTCGTCGACACCGCGGGGTTGCGCAAGCGGGTGCAGACGGCCAGCGGCATGGAGTACTACGCGTCGCTGCGCACCAAGACGGCCATCGATGCGGCCGAGGTCGTGATCGTCCTGCTCGACGCGAGCGAGCCACTGTCCGAACAGGACCTGCGCATCATCACGATGGTCGCGGAGTCGGGGCGCGCGCTCGTGCTGGCGTTCAACAAGTGGGACCTGGTCGACGACGATCGCAGGCGCCAGCTCGAACGCGAGCTCGACCGCGGCCTGGTCCGGGTTCCGTGGGCCGAGCGGGTCAACGTGTCCGCGCTGACGGGGCGCGCGGTGCGCAAGCTGGCGCCCGCGCTGCGTACGGCGCTGGAGTCGTGGGACCAGCGGGTGCCCACCGGCCAGCTCAACAGCTGGCTCTCGGACCTGGTGGCGGCCACGCCGCCTCCGGTGCGCGGCGGCAAGCAGCCGAAGGTGCTCTTCGCCACCCAGGCGGGAATCCGGCCGCCCACGTTGGTGTTGTTCACGACGGGCTTCCTCGAGGCCGGCTACCGCCGGTTCGTCGAGCGCAAGTTCCGGGAACGCTTCGGCTTCCGCGGATCGCCCGTGCGCATCAACGTGCGGGTCCGGGAGAAGAAGCCGAGGAAGCAGCGGTAGGTCGAGCGCACTGAGGCGCCGACGACCATCCATCGGAGGGTCGGCGGGCCAGCGCCCGCCGACGCGGTGGGGGCGAACAGAGAGGTGTCGAGATGGCCGATGCGGACGAGTTGTACCTGGTCGATTCGGATGTGCCCGTGCTCGACGGCGCGGTGCTGCTGTACCACCTCGACGGCTATGTCGACGCGGGCAGCGCGGGCGAGCTGCTGACCGAGCACCTGACGGAGGCGTTCGACGGCCCGGTCGTCGCGCGGTTCGACGTCGACCGGCTGATCGACTACCGCTCCCGCAGGCCCGTGATGACGTGGGACGGCGACAGCTGGGCCGACTACAACGCGCCGCAACTGACGGTCCGGCTGCTGCACGACGCCGACGAGACACCGATGTTGCTGCTGAGCGGTCCGGAACCGGATCGGGAGTGGGAGGCGTTCGCCGAGGCAGTGCGCAGGCTCGTCGAGCGGTGGCGCGTGCGCCTGAGCGTGCAGTTCCAGGGCATTCCGATGGCCGTGCCGCACACGCGCACGCTGGGAGTGACGGCACACGGCACCCGCACCGACCTCGTGCGGCAGTTCAGCCCCACCTTCAACCGCACGCAGGTGCCGGGCAGCGCGGAGGCGCTGGTCGAGTACCGCCTCGGCCAGGCGGGCCACGACGCGGTCGGGTTCGCGGCGCACGTGCCGCACTACCTGTCGCAGTCGCGGTATCCGCAGGCGGCGCTCACGCTGGTCGACGCGGTGCAGAAGGTGTCGGGTCTGACGCTGCCCGACGACGCCCTGCGTGAGTCGGCGCGGCGTGCGGAGGTCGAGATCAACCGGCAGGTGTCGGACTCGGACGAGGCCGCCGACGTGGTCCGCAGCCTCGAGCAGCAGTACGACGCGTTCACCTCGTCGGAGAACAACCTGCTGGTCGGCGGCGAGGAGATGCCGACCGGCGACGACCTGGCCGACGAGTTCGAACGGTTCCTCGCCGGCGAGACGGGGCCGGACCAGGACTGAGCGGGCTCACGCCGCCGCGCGGTCGGCCGCCGCGGCGGCGAAGTCGTCGCGTTCCATGAGGGCCGACACGGCCATGCCCGCGACGAGGCCCCAGAACGCGGCGCTGATGTTCAGCGGTGTCACGCCGGACACGGTCACCAGGAGTGCCACGAGGGCGCCGAGGGTGAAGCGCCCGCCGAACGCGGTGACGAACGCACCCTGCAGGGCACGCAACATCGCCAGGCCGCCGAGGACGGCGACGAACGCTTCCGGCGTCGCCAGCATCAGGCGGACGAACGCCGGTGCCAGCAAGCCGACGATCATCGCCAGCACCCCGCACACGACGCCGGCCACGTAGTGACGGTGGCGTTGCCCCGACGCGGTGAGCAGTGCGTTCGTCGGCCCGGTCAGGCACGTCGAGACCGCGCCGACGGCCGCCGCGGGCAGTGACCACAGGCCGCACGCCACCGTGGCGACATTGATCGGCGGCCGGTGTCCCGCCTGGCTCAGTACGGCGATTCCCTGCCCGTTCTGCACGACCAGGACCGTGACGACGAGCGGTACGACCAGCTCGACCATCGCCTGCCAGGACCACTGCGGGGCCTGGAGCATCGGCTGTGCCAACCACCCGGCCTCGCCTGCCGGCGGCTGGAAACGGCCGGACAGTGCGACGGCCGCGACACCGGCGAGGAGCGCACCGAGGATCGGTGGCAGTCGTCGTCCCAGCGTGGTCACCACGCTGAGCAGGAGGAACACCCCGACCATGGGTACGGCCACGGCGGCGTCGAGACCGAACGCGCCCACCAGGTCGAGGCCGAACTGGAGGAACACGCCTGCGACCATCGCCATCACGATGGGCATCGGGAGTGCGGCCATCACCGGGCGCACCCAGCCGGTGAGGCCGACGGCGAGGATGACCAGTGCGGTGACCACGAAGGCCCCGAGTACCTCGGGCCAGGTGAGGTGGTCGAGCGAGCCGCCGACGACCACCGTGCCGGGGATGGTCCAGAAGAACGCCAGCGGCTGGCGGTAGAGCCACGATGCGAGCGCCGTGAGCAGGCCGTTGAGGAAGAAGATCCCGAAGATCCACGACGACAGTTGCGGGGTCGACAGTCCGCCCTGCACGCCCACGGTCATGATCACCGCGATCGGGCCGGTCGCGGCGAACACGAGCCCGATGAGGCCGTTCGCGAGGTAGGACACGCCCGAATCCCGGCGCAACTTGCCCAGTCCCGGCGGCGGCCACGACGGACGTTCGAACCGGGGTGCCGTGCCGGTCCCGGCAGGGGGCCCGGACGGCCGAGCGGACCCAGCGGACCCGGGAGGCGCGGACGATGCCGATGAGGCAGTCGGTGGGGACGACTCGGACGACGCGGATGCCGACCGATCGGTGACCATGAGCGCCTCCTCGCGTCCGTAGCCGGTGCGGCGGTCATGCCTCACCACACCCGTGTGTACGCATGCTGAACGGTCGGGCGCAGGGCGTACACCGCGGAGTGGGTGAGGTCACGCGGGCGCGCGGCTGCCGTGCGTCATCGGGCGTGCGTGGCGGTGCGGATCACCGCTCCGGCCGGGAGGCGCGGCGCCTGCGGCCGAGACCCCAGGCGAGGTCGACGGCGGAGTCGGTGAGCACCTCGCGTGGCGTGCCCTGTCCCACGAGCGCGCCGCCGGACAGCAGCAGGCAGTGGTCCGCGTCCTCGGCCGCGGCGAGGTCGTGGGTGACGTGGACGGTGGCGGTGCCATTGTCGGCCGCCTCCCGCAGTGCGTCGGCGATCGTCTCCTGGGCGGTGACGTCGAGGCCCGCGACCGGCTCGTCGAGCAGCAACACGGGCGAGTCCTGAACGAGACCCTGCGCGACGAGGGCGCGCTGGCGTTGTCCACCGGACAGTGCGCTCAGCCTGCGGTCGGCGAGGTCGGCGATCCCGAGGCGGGTGAGCGCCTCGGCGACACGCTCGTGGTCCTCCCGGCGAAGCCGGCGCCACGGCCCGCGGTGTGCCCAGCGGCCCATGCGGACCGCGTCGCGGACGGTGATGGGCAGCCGCTCCGGTACGCGGGACTGCTGCACCACGAGTGCGGGCCGGACGGCCGAGGGCAGCCGCACCGTCCCTGCCGTGGTCCGGACCACTCCGGCGATCGCTCCGAGCAGGGTCGACTTCCCCGCGCCGTTGGGTCCGACGATCGCGGTCACCGCCCCGCGCGGCAGTTGGGCCGACACGTCGGTGAGCACGGGCGTGCCGTCGTAACCGGCGCTGAGGCCCTCGAGTGTCACTCCGCCGTCGGCCGTGTGCCCGCCGGTGTCACGGCGGGTATCCGATTCGGCTCCGCCCGTCGTCTGTGTCATGCCTCTCCCGAGTTGTCCCGCTTCACGCATTGTAATGAAATTCGTTTTCATTTTAAGGTGTACGCCGTGGAGTGGTTGATCGCGCCGTTCGAGGTGTCCTTCGTGCAGCGGGCGCTGTGGGGCGGCGTTCTGGTGTCGATGATCTGTGCGCTCGCCGGCACCTGGGTCGTGGTCCGCGGGATGGCCTTCCTCGGCGAGGCGATGGCGCACGGCATGTTGCCGGGTGTCGCGGTCGCGTCGCTGTCCGGCTGGAACCTGATGCTCGGCGGTGCCGTCAGTGCCGTCGTCATGGCCGCCGGGGTCACGGTTCTCGGCCGCTCACGGCGGTTCGCGCAGGACACCGCGATCGGCCTGTTGTTCGTGGGCATGCTTGCGCTCGGCGTGATCATCGTGTCCTACTCGCGCTCGTTCGCCGTCGATCTGACGAGCATCCTCTTCGGCGACGTGCTGGCCGTGCGTGGTCCGGACCTCGTGCAACTGGCCGTGGCGCTCGGCGTCGCGGCGGTGGTGTGCGCCGCGGGGCATCGCGCGTTCGTCGCCCTCAGTTTCGATCCGCGCACCGCGACCGCGCTGGGACTTCGCCCGCGCGTCGCCCACGGTGCGCTGCTGTTGCTGCTGAGCCTGGCGATCGTGTCGTCGTTGCACGTCGTCGGCACGCTGCTGGTCGTCGGCCTGCTCGTGGCACCGCCCGCCGCGGCGATGTTCTGGGCCGACCGCATCCCGATGATCATGCTGATCGCCGCGCTCCTCGGAAGCCTGGCGACGGCCACGGGCCTGCTCATCTCGTGGCACGCGGGCACCGCCGCCGGCGCGACGATCGCGATCACCTCGGTGGCGCTGTTCGCCGCCTCCGCATCCCTGTCCCGTGCGCGCGGCCGCGTCGCGCGCACCACCACTCGAAGAACCCTCGAAAGGACATCGTGACTCAGCGTGTGACGACATCCGTCGGAAGATCCGTGCCCGCCATCGTCCTGTGTGGACTGCTCGCCGCGGCGTGCGGCGGCGGAGGCTCCGGAGATCCCGGAGACCAGGCCGAATCCGGGGAATCGGCCAAGCCCCACGGGTATGTGGAGGGGGCGGAGGAGGCGAGCGAACCCCAGTCGCGCCTCGTGCTGGCCGACGCCGACGGCGGGAAGGTCGGCGTGCTCGACCTGCTGTCCGAGGACGTCACCGAGCTCGACGGCGGAGCGGCCGCGAGCGGCGCGATCACCGACGGCCGGTTCGCCTATCTTCCCTCCGGCGACCGCACCCGCGTGATCGACAGTGGTGTGTGGACGGTCGACCACGGCGACCACAAGCACTACTACCGGGCGAAGATCGCCGAGACGGGTGCGATCGACGGCACCGTCACCGGTGCGTGGTCCGACACGAAGACGACCGCGCTGGCTCGCGACGACGGCACGACCGTGTTGCTCGACCGCGAGAAGCTCGAGGACGGTGAGGTCGCCGAGACCGGGACCGTCGACGGGATCGCCGTGCCGTACGAACAGCACGTCGTCGTGGCCGGATCCGGCGGCATCGTGGTGCGGGACCGGGACGGCAAGGACGTCGCCGACCTCGACGCGACGTGCACCGATCCCCGCGACGCTGCGGTCACGACCCGCGGCGTGGTGGTCGGCTGCGCCGACGGAGCCGTGCTCGTGGACGAGGACGACGACACGTTCTCCGGTGAGCAGATCGCCTATCCCGGCTCGGGGCCGTCGGAATCGCTCGGCACCTTCGGACAGCGTCCCGGAAGCAGCGTGCTCGCGGCCGCGGCAGGCGAGGACGAGGTGTGGGTTCTCGACGCCGGTGAGGGCAGCTGGCACCGGATCGAGACGCAAGCGCCGGTGGCGGCCGTCGCGGCCGTGGGCGAGGACGTCCCGGTGCTGGTGCTGACCGACGACGGCGTGCTGCACGCGTACGACCCGGAGTCCGGTGACCAGCAGGCCTCGCAGGAACTCGTCGACGGCGACGTCCGGGACGGCGCGACGATCGCCGTCGACACCAACCGTGCCTACGTCAACGACGTGGCGGCGCAGCAGGTCCACGAGGTCGACTACAACGACGAGCTGCGGGTGGCCAGGACGCTCGACGTGGACGTGGCGCCGGCGCACCTGACGGAGACCGGACGATGAGGGCGCGGCTGAGGCTCGTGGCCGCGGGCGCCTCGGTGCTGGCGCTGGTCCTCGGTGGCTGCTCCGCGGCCGGCTCGGACGGCCAGGACGGTGCGGGCGTGGTCGTGACGACGAACATCCTCGGCGACATCACCTCGGAGATCGTCGGGGACGAGGCCGACGTGACCGTGTTGATGAAACCCAACGCCGATCCGCACTCGTTCGCGGTCTCCGCCCAGGAATCGGCCGCGCTGGAGCAGGCCGGTCTGGTGATCCACAACGGACTCGGGCTGGAGGAGGGCGTGCAGCGCAACGTCGACGCCGCCGTCGCCGAGGGTGTGCCCGACCTGGCCGTCGGCGAGGAGGTCGACCCGATCAGCTACTCCGACGGTGGCTCACAGGGGCAGAAGGATCCGCACTTCTGGACCGACCCGGAACGGGTGCGCACCGCCGTCGAGATCATCACCGACCGCATCGTGTCCGATGTGGATGGTATGGACGAGCAGAAGGTTCGCGCCAACGCCGAGGCATACCTCGGCGAACTCGACGAGCTCGACGAGTGGATGACCGAACAGTTCGGGAAGATCCCCGACGACGAGCGCGCGCTGGTGACCAACCACCACGTGTTCGGCTACCTGGCCGAACGGTACGACTTCGACGTGCTCGGCGCGGTGATCCCGAGCGGAACCACGCTGGCCTCGCCGAGTGCCTCCGACCTGGAGGACCTGGCGGGAACCGTGCGGGACGCGGGCGTGCGCGCGATCTTCGCCGACTCGTCGCAACCCGACCGGCTGGCCAAGGTGCTCGCCGACCACGCCGGGATCGACGTGCAGGTCGAGTCGCTGTTCTCCGAGTCCCTGACCGGACCCGACGGCGGCGCACCGACCTATGTGGACATGATGCGCGCCAACACCGAGACGATCGTCGGCGGCCTGACCGGCGACTGACGCCGGAACCCGCCGGGGACGTGTGCAAGACCGCGAACACGAAATTCCCGGTAACGGAAGAGGAGAATGATGAACCGTAGTGTCCGAAAGGGACGGATCGCGGCGGTGTCCGCGACGGCTGCGATGCTCGGCCTCGTCGGCGCCTGCGGCACCGACGAGGCCGGTGGTGAGGGCGGCGGAGGTCAGCAGGGCGGCGGCAAGAACATCGCCGATCCGGTGACGGTGACCTACGACGGCGGCATGTACGTGCTCGACGGCAACACCCTCGAGGTCCAGGCCGACGTGGAACTGGACGGGTTCAACCGGTTGAACCCGGCGGGTGACGACCGGCACGTCGTGGTGTCCACGTCGGAGGGATTCCAGCTCTTTGACGCCGTCGCGGGCGAGATGACCGACGTGGCGTTTCCCGGCGCCGAACCCGGCCACGTCGTACGGCACGCGGGCCGCACGGTGCTGTTCACCGACGGCACGGGCGAGGTGCGCAGCTTCGACCCGCACGACCTCGGTGACGGGATGCCCGAGACCGAGGAGTACACCACCGAGCACCCGCACCACGGTGTCGCCGTCGAGCTCGAGAACGGCGGGATGGTCGTCACGCTCGGCGACGAGGAGGAGCGCAACGGCATCGCGGTGCTCGACGAGAATCGCGAGGAGGTCACGCGCAACGAGGACTGCCCGGAGGTGCACGGTGAGTCCGCCGCGCAGGGTGAGGCCATCGCCGTCGGCTGCGAGGACGGTGTGCTCATCTACAAAGATGGCGAGATCACCAAGGTCGACAGCCCGACCGAGTACGGCCGGATCGGCAACCAGTCCGGCTCGCCCGAGTCGCCGATCATCCTCGGCGACTACAAGCAGGACGAGGACGCCGAGCTCGAGCGCCCGACCGAGGTGGCGCTCGTGGACACCGAGAAGAAGAAGCTCGAGCGCGTGAAGCTGCCCGCCAGCTACACGTTCCGCTCGTTGGCCCGCGGTCCCGAGGGCGAGGCTCTCGTGCTCGGCACCGACGGCAAGATCCACGTCATCGACGAGACGTCGGGGGAGCTGACCGACTCGATCGACGTGATCGGCGAGTGGAGCGAGCCGATGGAGTGGCAGGAGCCGCGTCCGGCGATCTTCGTCCGCGGCAGCACCGCGTACGTCTCCGATCCCGGCGAGAAGCAGCTGCACGCGGTCGACCTGGAATCCGGTGAGGTCACCGGGACCGCGGACCTCGACCAGGCGCCCAACGAGCTCAGCGGCACGCTGCACGAGCACTGACGGCGGGCCGTGGCGGTTCCTCGCCGCAGGCCGTATCCCGCACACCGTGGCCGGTGTTCCTGCCCCGCAGGGACACCGGCCACGTTTCGTTGCCGTTCCTGCTCGGCGCGCGTGGCGGGGCGCGTATCTTCTACGGGCGCAAGGACGTCACCGTTCATACCGGGTGTCAGGCAAGGGGGTTCCATCGCAGATGGCCGAACAGGTGATGCAGGAGTCCGAGACACGGGAGTTCCAGGCCGAGGCGAAGCAGCTGCTGCGGCTCATGGTGCACTCGATCTACTCGGACAAGGACGTGTTCCTGCGGGAACTGCTGTCGAACGCGTCCGACGCGCTGGACAAGCTCCGGCTCGAATCGCTCGTCGACAAGGATCTCGACGTCGACACCACGGATCTGCACATCCAGCTCGAGCGTGACCCGGCCGCGCGCACGCTCACGGTGCGCGACAACGGCATCGGCATGTCGCGCGAGGACGTGGTGGGCCTGATCGGCACCATCGCCCGTTCCGGCACCGCCGAGCTGCTGGAGAAGCTCAAGTCGGCCAAGGAGGCGCAGGAAGCCAAGCAGACACAGGGCAGTGAGCTCATCGGCCAGTTCGGCGTCGGCTTCTACTCGGCGTTCATGGTCGCCGACAAGGTCACCGTCGTGACGCGGAAGGCGGGCGAGTCGACGGGGACGCGCTGGGAGTCGGAGGGCGAGTCGACCTACACGGTCGCCGACGTGCCGGACGCTCCGCAGGGCACGGCCGTGACCCTGCACCTCAAGCCGGTCGACACCGACGACGGCATGCACGACTACACCGACACCGGTGTGCTGCGGCGGATCGTGACCCGCTACTCGGACTTCCTGGCGTGGCCGATCCGCATGGAGGTCGAGCGGGTCAAGCCGGCCGAGGACGAGGACGGCGAGTCGACGACGGTCCGCGAGACCGAGACGCTGAACTCGATGAAGGCGCTGTGGGCTCGACCGCGCAGCGAGGTCACCGACGCCGAGTACCACGAGTTCTACAAGCACATCAGCCACGACTGGGCCGACCCGCTCGAGACCATCCGGCTTCAGGCCGAGGGCACGTTCGAGTACCAGGCGCTGCTGTTCCTGCCGTCGCGCGCGCCGTTCGACCTGTTCACCCGCGACGCCAAACGCGGCGTACAGCTCTACGTCAAGCGCGTGTTCATCATGGACGACTGCGAAGAGCTCATGCCCGAGTACCTGCGGTTCGTCAAGGGCGTGGTCGACGCCCAGGACCTGTCGCTGAACGTCTCGCGCGAGATCCTGCAGCAGGACCGGCAGATCCGCGCGATGCAGCGCAGGCTCGCCAAGAAGGTGCTGTCCACCGTGTCGGGGCTGCTGAACTCCGACGAGCAGGCCGACCGGGACAAGTACCGCACGTTCTGGAGCCAGTTCGGCACGTGCGTCAAGGAAGGCCTGGTCACCGACCCGGACAACCGCTCCGACATCCTGGCGATCGCCTCGTTCGACTCGACCCACTCGGCCGAGCAGCAGACCACGCTCGCCGAGTACGTCGAGCGCATGCCCGACGACCAGGAGCACATCTACTACCTGACCGGGCGGTCCAGGGAGATGGTGGAGAAGTCGCCTCACATGGAGGCCTTCACCAGCAAGGGCGTCGAGGTGCTCATCCTGACCGACCAGATCGACGAGATGTGGGTCGAGTCGGGCGCCGAGTTCCAGGGCAAGACCTTCCGGTCGATCGCCAAGGGCGAGGTCGACCTCGACTCCGGCGACGACGCGGCCGACGAGAGCGTCAAGGAGGAGTTCGCGGGCCTGCTGGAGTGGCTGCGCGGGGCGCTGTCGGACCACGTCAAGGACGTGCGGCTGTCGTCGCGGCTGACCACCTCGCCCGCCTGCATCGTCGGTGACGAGGGCGACATGAGCCCGGAGCTGGTGCGCATCTACAAGCAGATGGGCCAGCCGCTGCCCGACATCAAGCGCATTCTGGAGATCAACCCGGAGCACGCGCTGGTCACCGGGCTGCGCGAGGCCCACGCGAAGAACGCCGACGACCCGTCGTTGGCCGACATCGCGCACCTGCTGTACGGCACGACGTTGCTGGCCGAGGGGGAGGAGCTGCCCGATCCGCACCGGTTCGCGCAGTTGCTCGCGGGCAGGCTGGCCGACGGGTTGCACTGACGCGCGAGGTCATCCGCCACCGAAGGGCGGGCCGGGAGGGATTCCCGGCCCGCCCTTTTCTCGTCCGTTCCCGCCCGCCCGTGCCCCGAGGTCGGAAATTCTCGGCCGAACACGGAACCGGCAGGCCGATATCGGCGTCTGCGTAGTTATACGCAGGGGGGACCGGCAGAGAGCAGGCGATGGGCGAGAGGCCCACCGCACAGGGCAAAGGGGCTGGGGACGATGGCAGGCTTCGACGCGGTACCCGACGAACTCCGCGGGACGGCCGGACGGATCGGCGAGACGGTCGGCGGTGCCGCGAACCTCTCGTGGCAGGGCCCGAGCGGGGACTACGGCCACGACGCGGTGCAACAGGCATGGCAGCGCTACATCGAGGGCATGCGCAAGCACTTCGAAGGGCTCAAGGGCAAGGCCGAGGAGCTCGGCGGCCAGCTGGGGGCGGCCGCGAGCAGGTACGCCGAATCGGACGGCGACACCCAGTCGACGCTCGGCACGCTCGGCGGAGCCGTGGAAGGCGCGGCCGGGGGCGTCCTGGCCGGCGGAGCGGCAGGCGGTGCCGTCGGCGGCGCGGTCGGCGGCGTGGCGGGTGGCCTCGCGGGCGCGGCCGGGGGCGCGGTCGCCGGTGGTGTCGCAGGCGGGATCAGTGGCGTTCTCGGTGGCGGTGCCGCCGGCGAGGGACAGGAGCGGTGATGGTGGCACAGCTGGGGCAGACCGACGACCCGAAGGCGCTCGTCCCGGGCGAACCGGAGGCCATTTCGACGGATCTGAACAGCCTGGTCGACCCGATCAACGTGGCCGACCAGATCGGCTCGTCGCTCGGAACGATCGACCCGGTCGGCTGGATCGGGGACGCGGCCTCGACGTTCCGGTCGGTGTTCTCCGAGGAACCGCCCAAGTGGGGGCAGGCGGTCGAGGCGCTCGGACAGGGCGGGGAGAAGCTCGCCGATTACGCCGACGTCCTGACGTGGGGACAGGGCGAGGCGCAGCGCGCCATCGAGCTGTACCACCAGGCGCGGGCCGCCAGCAGGGCAGCGAAGGCGCAGTACGACGCGCTGCGTGCGCTGGGGCCGATGGTCGGCGGGCCCCTGGCCGCGCCGATCGGGCCGTTCCAGGACCCTGGCGCACCGGCGATGGCCGAGGCGCAGCAGATCCTCGACGCCGCCAGGAAGGCCGTGGCCGCCGAGGGCGGCATCATCGCCATGGCGCTCGGCCTCACCCACGACGAGGAGGGCCGGTTCTCCCACTCCTTCGGCGAGCAGGAGTTCGGGGCCGACAACCGGCAGACACAGCGCCGGTTCAACCCGGAGACCGGCCAGTGGGAGGACGTCGACCCGGGTGGCTGGCAGACCGACGAGAACGGCAACCGCAGCTACCAGAACACGGTCGGCGACGAACCGGCCGACAAGCTCATGCACGACGGCGCCCGTGACCTGTTCGACAGCCTGGGCATCCCGCTGCCGGGGCCGGGCATGCTGGGCATCGACCCGGTGCGGCACGAGGTCGGCGCAGGCACCGAGGTCATGGGCGGCGACTTCGAGGTCGGCGCGGGCGCGGGGCCGATGTCGGTCGGGGCCTCCGGTTCCGGTTCGCTCCTCGGTGCCGAGTCGGGCGCCTACGCCGAGGTCACCGAGGACGGCTTCGCGGCAGGGGCCAACGCCGAGGCGTACCTGGCCAAGGGCGAGGTGGCCGGTGAGTTCGACACCGGCATGGGTGTGTCGGGCAGCGGCAACGCCAGCGGTTTCTACGGTGCGGAGGCCGGTGCCCAGGCGAGCGTCGACGCGCTCGGGGCGCAGGCCAGTGCCGAGGCGTTCGTGGGTGCCAAGGCCGACGCCGCGGGCGAGGTGAACCTGGGCGATCACGCGAGCGTGTCGGCCAGCGGCGAGGCGATGGCGGGCGCCGAGGCCTCCGCCGACGCGAGTGTCGGGCTCACCGGGGCCGACGTCAGTGCCGAGGCGTTCGCCGGTGCCAAGGCCAGTGGTGATGTCGGCGGCGAGGTCGCCGGTGTCGGTGCCGGTGTGAACGGTGAGGCGTGGGCCGGTGTCGGTGCCTCCGCCGATGCGCAGTTCGGCATGGGTGACGACGGCAAGTTCCACATCGGCGCGTCGGCGGGTGCGGCCCTCGGGGTGGGCGGCAAAGTCGGGTTCGACGTGACCGTCGACCCGGGCGGTGTCGTCGACGCGGCCACCAGCGCGGGCCAGGCCGCCTACGACACCGGCCAGGCCGTCGGCGAGGCCGTGAACGGTGTCCGGGACAAGGCGGGCGACGTGGTCGGCGGGATCGGCAATGCGCTCGGCTTCTGAGTACCGTGAGTGCGGCCGACCGACGAGGAAGAAGGCGTGAGCATGGCAACGACGATCCCGGTGCCGATCGAGTTCTCCCTGCCGGAGGGCTGGCTGTCGGTACCGCCCGACGAGATCGGCACCCCCAACGCGGCCTTCGTGGCGCTGCGTCCCGACACCGGCGGTGACGGGTTCACGGCCAACATCACGATCAGCGGCGAGGTGCGGGACGCGGCGCTCGATCTGGCCGACATCGCGGCCGAATCGGCCGACCGCCTGCGTGCCGGCGCGCACGAGGTGAAGGTCGGCAACACGAAGGCCACGGGCACCGCGGCCAACCCGGTCTACACCCAGCCGCTGCGACTCGACGTCGACGTGGCGGGCCGCCGCCGGTACCTGGTGCAGTACCAGGTGTTCATGGGCTTCACCGACGCCTCGGACCCGTCGCGGCGTGCGGTGGTGCAGATCGTGCTCAGCTCCACCCCGGAGACGTTCGAGAGGGTCTTCGCCGACTTCGAGACGTTCCTGGGCACCATCCGCCCCGAGCAGGGCGGTCGCGGCGGCAACGTGGGAGGTTCGGCATGAACGAGACGGCCAAGCACCTGGTGCAGCGGATCCAGGCGGTCGACGACGCGGCGGCGGCCAACCGCAACCGCGCCGAGACCTACCGGGCCATGACGGAGCAACTGTCCGAGGTCACCGGCACGGCCAGCTCGCCGGACGGGTTGGTGAGCGTCGAGGCGGGCCCCGACGGCACCGTGGAGAAGGTGACCTTCTCCGACGCGGTGCGCCGCGGCGTCGAGCCGGGCGAGCTGGCCGCCAAGGTCCAGCACACCATCGCACTGGCTCGCGTGGCGGCCACGCGGCAGCAGGCCGAGATCGTCCAGCGCGGTCTGGGCTCGAGTGACCTGCTGGACAAGGTGCTCGCCGAGGACAAGAAGCTCTTCGGCGACTCCGAACCGGTCGACCCGGGCCCCGCGCCCGAAACGGGTCCCGAAACGGGTCCCGGATTCGGTCCCGGCACCGTCCCCGGAACCGACGGCGGCCGCCGGCCTCGCCGCCGCAGCGATGACGAGGCCTTCGAGAACTTCCGCGTCATGCGGTGAGAGGCTGAGCGGCGAAGCGGTCCGGCGGCGGGTGACGACATCGGCCGTCGGGCCCGACCGTGGACGGCCGTGTCTGGAGGACGACGGATGAGTGTCGGAGCTGTGCTCGCGATCGTGTTCGGCGGCGTGGTGGTGCTGGCCGCAGGGGTGATCGCGTTGATCGTCGTGATCCGGCGTGCGGGCAAGGCGCGGGCCGCGATGCCGGCGCAGGCCGCCCGCGCCGCGGTGCAGAGCCGCGGCTGGACGTTCGCCGAACGTGACGACTCCTACATTCCCGTCTACGACCGGCAGTACGACCGCAAGGGCTGGGCCGAGCCGATGTACGCGCCGCCGCGGGCCACCGCCGCGACCGACGTGATCACCGGAACGCATCGGGGACGGCCGTTCGTCGCGGCCACGTTCGAAACCGTCCACAAGGGACAACACCAACGGGAACGTGCGGTCTGGGTCGCCGCACCGGCACCGCACCCCATGCTCAGCGCGGTGCGGATCGTCGGTCCGCAGAACACCGTCAACCGCGCCATCGGCATGGGCGGGGTGCAGCTCGGTGACGAGGAGTTCGACCGGAGCTTCGAGATCCACTGCGACGACGAGGCGTTCGCCCACGCCGTGTTCGGTCCGGACCTCAAGGCCCTGTTGCTGCGCGACCCGCGCACGTTCCGCGGGATCGCCCTGCGCGGGGAGTACGTCGACGCGTTCGACCCGGTGAGCGATCACCGCGCCCCCGAGCAGCTCACCGCCGCACTCGACCTGCGGTGCGACATCCTCGATCGCATTCCGGTCTGGGCACGCACCTGACCGACGGTGCCGCCCCGGTGGGCTTGACCCTCGCACGGTGTCAGGATCTTCACTCGCGTGCGGAGGTGTCGACCATGAACTCACCACGCACGCACCGTGCCGCACTCGCCGACCACAGCCCATCGGTGCGGCTGCGCGCCGCGCTGGAGGCGGGGACCGGCGCCGACCCCGGCCTGCTCGAGGTGCTGATCGAACGGTGCGCCGTCGAACCGGATTTCTCCGTGCGCGACACGCTCAGTTGGGCGCTGACCCGGTTGCCTGCCCGGCTCACGGTGCCGAGGCTGCGGGCCGAGACCCGCCGCGAGCAACCGCAGGCCGTGGCCCAGGCGCTGCACACACTGTCGAAGATCGGCGACCCGGACGGGTGGCAGGCGATCACCCCGGCCGTGCTGCACGCCGGCGATCGCGAGGTGGCACGCAGTGCGTGGCGCGCGGCCGTGGTGCTGGTGCCCGACGACCGGCGGGAATGGTTGGCGTCGATGCTGGCCGCACGTCTCGGCCGCGGCGACGCCGAGACGCAGCGGAGTGTGAGCCGGGCGCTGGTGGCGCTCGGCCCTGCTGCCGATGCGGCGATCGCCGACGCCGCGGGGCATCCCGACGGGCGGGTGCGGGTCCACGCCCGCGCCACGAGGGCGTTGGCAGCCGATCCCGACACGGGGTTCGACGCCGCGCTCACCGAGGCGCGCCGCCTCGACGCCCTGGGGTTCCTGGCGCAGGGTGGATGAGGTGCGGGGTGAGTGCAGGGTGGGCGGCTGATGCGCATCGGTGAGGTGGCGCGGCTCTCGGGCGTGAGCGTGCGGATGCTGCGGCACTACGACCGCCTCGGTCTCGTCGTGCCGAGCTCGCGGACGTCGGCGGGATATCGGGAGTACGACGACGGCGACGTCCGCAGACTCTTCCACGTCGAGAGCCTGCGGACGCTCGGCATGGCGCTGTCCGACATCACCCGCGTACTCGACGAGCCGAGCTTCGCCCCCACCGAGCTGGTCGACGAGCTGATCGAGGCGACCCGGCAGCGGCTGGCGAGGGAACAGCGCCTGCTCGACCGCCTGCGCAGGGTGCGGGCCAGTGAGCCCGCGGCGTGGCCGGACGTGTTCCCCGTGATCGCCCTGCTCCGCGGGCTCGACTCCGACGACGCGTCGCGACGGCACCGGGTGGCACTGGAATCCGGCGGCCGGATCGGCCCGGATGCGTTGGCGGAGGCCCTGCTCGCCGAGACCGACCCGAACGTGGCCGGGGCGTTGCGGTGGGCGTTGGAGTGGGCGTTGGGGCCGGCTCTGCGCCGCAGCGGCGGGGTTCCGGCCGCACTGGACGAGGCGCTCACGGCATCCGATGTGGACATCCGACGGCGTGCGGCCGAGGCCGTGGCGGCGGTGGGCGCCACGGACCGGCTCGTGCCCGCACTCGACGATCCGGACCGGGCCGTGCGCGCGGTCTCGGCGCTCGCGGTCGGTGAGAGTGGCGACGCGCGTGCGGTGCCTGCGTTGCTGACCATGGTCGTCGAGGGGGATCGGGACGTCGAGGCGGCCGACGTCCTCGGCGCGTTGGCGCGGCGGCAACTGCCTGCCGAGCGGATCTGTACCGAGCTGGTCGCGCTGCTGGACACGCCCGGCGTGCCCCAGGAGCAGGCACGGGAGCAGGGTCAGGAGGCGGTCCGGGTGCGGATCGTGCATGCGCTCGCCGAACTGCCGGGCGAGGCACCCGACACCGCGTTGCGGCGCCTCGCCCGGGATCCCGCCCGCCGGGTGGCGGTGACCGCGACGGCGGTGCTGCGCGTGCGCGGGGCAGGCGGGCCCTGACGGCAGCGCGGCACCGCCGCGTGACCGGCCGGGATCAGCGGGTGCTGGTCCAGGTGAACTCGGCGGCGATGGGGTAGTGGTCCGACAGCATCTCGTCGGCGTCGTCGCGGAAGTCGGCGTTGTCGTTGCGGTACTCGTCGGCGGTGAGGGTGACGTCGTCGCCGCTGCGGTACAGGATCTTGTCGACGACCTCGCACTCCTCGGTGACGGCCGCGTCGTCGCACAGGAGGGCGTCGTCGCCGGCAGCGGGCGGGGTGCCGCCGCGGACGAGCTCGACCCAGGTGTCGGTCAGGCCGGTTCGCTCGGTGAATTCGCGGATGTTGTCCTCGGAGCGGGTGTAGCGCGTGTTCGTGTCGCCGTAGACGAGGACCGCGTTGCCCGCGGAGCGCTCCTCGATGGCGTCGGCCACCTGGTCGAGGTTGCTGCGCCGGGCTTCCAGGTCGCCGTCCTCGACCCCGGCGTCGGTGTGCAGGTTGTAGACGTCGACCTCCACCCCGTCGGCCAGCTCGACCCGCATGAACGTGAATCCCTTCGGCGTCAGGCAGTCACCGGAGCCGATGTAGCAGTCGTCCCACGTGGTGCGCTCGAAGTCGTGGAACGGCAGGTGCGACAGCGTGTTCAGGCCGTCGCCGAAGGGCACGCCGCCGCTGGTCGGGGTGCGGTGCGGGTGGTCGTCGGCCTCGTACAGGCTCGCGTGGTAGTTGAAGTCCTCCTGGACGTGGACGATGTCGTACGGTTCGAGGCGCGATCCGATGATCGGGGTGTTGGTCTCCGGGTCGCCGTCCTGGAGGAAGGCGGGAAGGCCGGCGATGTTGTACGACAGCACCGACACCGAGCCGCTTGCCTGCTCGGCCGCGGCGGCCGGGATCCCGGTGGCTGTGGTCAGTGCGGCGAGAGCCGCGGCGGTGACCGCGACCGTCGCCCTCGTGGTCCCGGTACTGCCCGTGGGTGTGATTGCGTTGGGTGTGGTTGCGTTGGGTGTGGTTGCGTTATTCGCGCGGCGGGCGAACATGGTTCCTCCAGATCCGGTCGGTCCGATGTGGATGGTCGGAGTGGTTCGGCGGTGGTGGGGCGGGGGTCGAACCTTCCGGCCCGCGGTGGCCGATGCTGGGCGTGATCGACAACGGCTCGATACCGTAGCGTGAACATTCGGACGTCGGAACGCATATCGGGCGCGAGGCGACCGGATGGCCGTGCGTGCCGCGCGGCACCGTGCCGGAGCCGGCCCGGAACGGCGGAGAGAGGACGGGTGCAACGTGACCGACGTGGTGGGTGGCCGCAGGGTCTCGCGGCCGGCGATACGCGTCGCGCTGGGTGTCGGGGCGGCGCTCGCGGTGGTCGTGGTGGCGTTGCTGTGGGCGAAGTGGCTGCCCTACACCGAGAAGGTCGCCGGACTGCTGGGCGGTGCCGGGTGGAGCGGTGAGTCGATCCTCGCCGCGGTGGCCGAGCCGGGCTCGGGGCCGTCGCTGACCGCGGGGTGGGAGTTCACGGTCGCCTACAGCGCGGCCGTGTGGAAGGCGCTCGTCGCGGCACTGATCATCGCCGCGCTGATCGAGGCGCTGGTGCCGAAGGCGTGGTTGCCGCGTCTGCTCGCGGGGCGTGGTCCGGCCACGTCGTCGTTGCGCGGGGGACTCGCGGCGATGCCGTTCATGATGTGCACCTGCTGCACCGCGCCGGTCGCGGCGAGTCTGCGCCGCAACCACGTCCCGTTGCCTGCGGTGCTGGCGTACTGGATCGGCAACCCGCTGTTGAACCCGGCGGTGCTGGCGTTCCTGGTGCTCGTGGCGCCGTGGGAGTGGACCGCCGTGCGGGTCCTGGGTGGACTGGTCCTCACGGTCGGTGCCTCCGCGCTGATCGGCCACGTCTTCGGCGGGCGCGAGCGCAGGGACGCGGAGGCCTCACCGCCCGGGGCGGCGCTGCCCGGGCCGGCGGGGGAGGCGGGCGCGTCGGCGGACTCGGGGCAGGACCGGCGGCGTGGCCCGGCGGTGCGGTTCCTGACCGCTCTCGGCCGGATGTCGGTCACGCTCGTTCCGGAGTACCTGCTCGTGGTGTTCGCGGTCGGCGCGCTCAGCGGCTGGCTGGTGCCGTTCGACGGTGCGACGGCCCACTGGGGAGTGTGGGCGGTACTCGCCGCCGCGGTGTTGGGAACGATGGTCGTGATTCCCACCGCGGGCGAGATCCCCATCCTGTTCGGCCTGGCCGCGGCCGGTGCGGGCGCCGGTGTGGTCGGGGTGCTGCTGATCGTGCTGCCCGCGGTCAGCCTGCCGTCGATCGTGATGGTGGGGCGCGCGCTGTCGTGGCGGGCCACGGCCGCCACGGCCGGAGCGGTCGCTGCGGTCGGCCTTGCCGCGGGCGGGATCCTCACGATGCTCGCGAGCTGAGGCGCCGAGCCTGCGCCCCCGAGTTGCCGGTCGCCTACGCCGTTGATCGTGTTCCGCCGCTCCCATAGTGTGGCCCCCGAGTACTGGGGCAGAGGCAGCTACATCGGGGACGACGGGACCGGCGGGGAAGGCGATCGACGTGGTGATGCAGCAGGCAGGGTCGGCCGACGTGCAGGGCGGCTCGGCGGGGGACGTCGACGGCGTTCTCGTGGTGGTGGAGAAGAGCGGGCACGCCGTCGCGTTCCACGACGTGGCCGACGGGACGCTGCTGACGCGGATCGAACTCGGCCGCTACCCGCACGAGATGGTGGTGGACGGTGCGCGCAGGTTCGCCTACATCGGACACTACGGCGTGCGGATGTCGGGCGATGTAGGCGTCGGCGGCTCGAGCGTGTTCGTCATCGACCTCGCAGCACGCGAACTGGTCCGGACCATTGAGCTGAGCCCGTTCAACCGGCTGCACGGCATCGCGCTCGACGAGCAGGGCCGGCTGTACGTGCTCAGCGAGGAGAAGGCGGTGCTGGTGCGGCTCGACGACCCGTCGAGTGCGGAGGCGGCGGCGTCGGCAGCCGTGCACACCGGCGGCATCAAGACGCACATGGTCGTGACGAACCGGGCGGGCTCGGCGGCGTACGTCACCGGCCTGCTGTCGCACACGGTGAGCAGGGTCGATCCGCACGACGGTGCCGCAACGCCGACGGTCGTGTCGCCGGGCCGGCTGCCGGAGAGCTGTGCGTTGAGCGGCGACGAGCAGCGGCTGTATGTGGGGGCGCGTCAGGACAGGGAGTTGGTGTGTCTCGACGCGCGGACGCTCACCGAGCTCGGCCGCGCCGCGGTGCCGGGGGATCCGTTGCGGGTGTACGTGATTCCGGGGCAGGAGAAACTCCTGACGACCGACATCGAGAACCGCACGGTGACCCGGTACGACGCGGAGCTGACGGAGGAACGGTCGGTGAGCTTCGAGGGCACTCCGGCGGGAATCTCGTTCCACCCGACCGCGCCGACGGCGTTCGTCACGCTCCTGGACGTCGACACGGTGGCGATCCTCGACCTCGACACGTTCTCGGTGACGGGCACCATCGCCACCGGCTCCGAACCGGACGTCACAGCGCTGATCTGAGGGGCCTCGTGGTCCAGAGCGCCGCGCCGGGTCCGGACCCGGCGCGGCGCCCTCAGCCGGGTGGAGCCGTGGAGTCGCGGGCGACCAGTTTGGCCTTCAGCTGTACGTGGCGCGCTCGGCCGGGGCCGCGCTCGATTCGGTCGAGCAGCTGACGACCGGCTTGCGCGCCGAGCTCGTAGGTGGGCTGTTCGACGATGGTCAATCCGGGCCGGACGAGTGTTGTCCACGGTTCGTCGTCGAAGCCGATCAAGGATAGGTCGTCTGGCATGCGCAGCCCCTTGTCCTGGGCGGCTCGGTAGGCACCGGAGGCGAGGACGTTGTCGGTGCACAGCATGGCCGTCGGGGGCTCGGTGAGCTCCAACAGTCGTGTCGTCGCGTCGTAGGCGGACTCCCGGTCGTACCGGGCCACGCCGACGAGACTCTCGTCGACCGGGATGCCCGCCTCGGTCAGCGCCGAGAAATAGCCTCGGAGGCGCACGGCACTCGGCAGCAGGCCGCGTTTCCGATTCCCGCTCCGGAGCCGCGCGATGTCGCCGTCCGCCTCGGTGATGACGCCGATGCGCCGGTGGCCCAGCTCGAGCAGATGGCCGACCGCTTCGGCGACGGCGTGCTCGTTGTCGATCGTCACGCTGTCGGCACTGGGTACGCCACTGGCCAGGCGATCCAGCTGGACGACGGGAACGCTCAGCTCGATCGCACGGGCCAGATGCGCCCCGTCCGACGGTAGGGCCGGTGCGACGATCACCCCGTCCACTCGTTTCTCCGACATCACGGCCAAGGCGCGGCGTTCGGCGTCGGCGTCCCCGCCGGTGTTCGACAGGAGAACCTCGAATCCCGCCTGTTGCGTGACGTCGGTGATTCCGCGGAGCGCGGTAGCGAAGAACGGATTCGACACGTCGCTGACCAGTACACCCAGTGTCTGGGTGCTGCCCGTGATCATGCTGCGCGCCAACCCGTTCGTGCGGTATCCGAGCCGGGATGCGGCGTCTGCGACCCGTTCGCGGGTGCGCTGGCTGACCTTGCCGTAGCCGCCCAGAGCGCGCCCTGCGGTCGCAGTCGAGACACCCGCTTCGCGGGCCACGTCGATCAGTGACGGCGCACCACGTTCCGTCATCCCGTGCCCCTCCTGTCGTTAACCGCGAATTTTCCCGGGTGTCTTGACGCATCGTACCCGTGTTGAGAAGGTTCTCATCCAACACCCGCTGAGAAGGTTCTCACCAACTTCGACACGACAGGCTCAGTAGATGACACTTCGCATCGGCGTCGACACCGGAGGCACGTTCACGGATGTCTGCGCGTTGGACGAACGAACCGGCCGCATCTCGGTGCACAAGGTCCCGAGCACCCCGGACGACCCCGGGCGCGCGATTGTTGACGGCGTGTCCGGTCTGCTCGACGAACTGGGCGGACGGAGCCTGTCCGAGGTCGGCTACTTCGCACACGGGACCACGGTCGGGACCAATGCGCTACTCACCGAGGGCGGCGCGCGGACCGGGTTGCTCACCACCGAGGGTTTCCGGGACCTGCTCGAACTCGGTCGCGGCCGCAGGCCGTCGATGTACGACCTCCAGGCGGACAAGCCGACCGCGCTCGTCGACAGGGACCGAAGGCTCGAGGTCTCCGAGCGCGTGCGCCACGACGGTCGCATCGAGCGACCCCTGGACACCGGACAGGTACGGGCACTCGCCAGGGAGCTCGGACGCCAGGGCGTCGAGGCCGTCGCCGTCTGCTTCCTGTACAGCTTCGTTCATCCCGAGCACGAGCGGCAGGTGGAGCAGATCCTGGCCGAGGAACTGCCCGATGTGTACGTGTCGGTCTCGTCGGCGGTGCTGCCCGAGTTCCGCGAGTACGAGCGCCTGTCCACCGTGGTGGTCAATGCTTACATCGGACCGGTCGTGTCGCGGTACCTCGCCAGGCTGCGACAGACGTTGCACGATCGCGGACTGGTGGCGCGGCCTCACGTCACACAGTCGAACGGTGGGATCATCCCGTTCGAGACAGCCGAGCGAACGCCGTCGCGGATGGTCCTGTCCGGGCCGAGTACCGGGGTCGTCGGTGCCGCCGAGCTCGCGAGCGCCTCGGGCTATCCCGACATCATCACGTTCGACGTCGGCGGCACGTCCTCGGACGTATCCCTCGTGCAGGACGGTGTCCCGAAGGTCACCAACGGCACGGAGATCGATGGAAGACCTGTACGTGCGCCGATGCTGGACATCCACACCGTCGGGGCCGGTGGCGGATCGATCGCGTGGATCGATGCCGGTGGTGCGCTGAAGGTCGGCCCGGCGAGTGCGGGCGCCGACCCCGGCCCCGCCTGCTACGGACGCGGCAGCGAACCGACGGTCACGGATGCCAACGTGGTACTACGGGTGCTGAACCCGGAGCATCTGCTCGACGGCAGGTTGGGCATCGACGCCGACGCGGCACACCGCGCGGTCGAATCGGTCGCCGCACCGCTCGGGCTGGACGTGTGCGATGCGGCGGCCGGCATCGTGCGAGTGATCACCGCCAACATGGCGCGGGCGATTCGGGTTATCTCGGTGCAACGCGGATACGACCCGCGGGACTACGCACTCGTGCCGTTCGGCGGAGCGGGGCCGTTGCATGCGGGCAGACTCGCCCGCGAGCTCGGCATGCGCACCATCATCGTTCCGGAAACGCCGGGTGCGCAGTGTGCTGCCGGGCTGCTGATGACCGATATCCGCGCCGACTTCCTGCGTACGAACATCATGCAGGTCGAGTCCGGCCACGAAGCCGAAGCGGCCGACCGCCTGGCTGGGGCGTTCGATGGCCTCGGGCAACAGGCCGCAGCATGGCTGGCCGAGGAGAACATCCCCGAGCAGCGACGTCGACTCGAACGCTGGGCGGAGCTGCGCTATGCCGGGCAGAACTACGAGCTTCCGGTGCGCGTGCCCGACGGCGACATCACGGCGGCCACGATCGACCAACTGGCGAAGCGGTTCGCCGCGGAGCACGAGCGTCTCTACGGTTACGCGGCCGCGGACGAGAAGCTGCAGATCGTGACCCTGCGGCTGCGGGCGATCGGTGAGGTCGCCCGAGCCGAACTGCACCGGGCGCTGCGCAGCGGAAGCGATGCGTCGGCCGCGATCCGCAGCACCAGAGAGGTCTACCTGCTGGAATGTGGCGGTTTCGTCGAGTGCCCGGTGTACGACCGTTCGAGGCTCGAGGCGGGGAACCGGCTCGTCGGGCCTGCCGTGATCGAGCAGATGGACACCACGACGCTGCTGCTTCCGGGCGACGTGGCCGAAATCGATGCGTTGCGCAACATCGTCGTGGAGGTAGGACAGTGAACAACGATCCCGTGCTGGTCGAGGTGATCGGGTCGGCCCTCTCGTCCGTTGTGGAGGAGATGAGCGAGACGCTCGTGCGCGCCGCATACTCCACGAACATCAAGGAGCGCCGGGACTGCACCGCGGCGGTGTTCGACGCGCAGGGTCGCATGCTCGCGCAGGACGAAGGTGGCTCTCCGCTGCATCTCGGCTCCCTGATGGGAATCGTCGACGAGATCACTCGACGTCACCCGGCGGATAGCGTCGCCGAAGGCGACACGTTCATCGGCAACGATCCCTTCCACGGCGGCGGTTCGCACCTGCCGGACATCGTGCTGGTCTCGCCCGTGTTCGTCTCCGGAGAGATCATCGGCTGGGTGGCCAACCTGGCCCACCACGCCGATTTCGGCGACCGCGGTCACGCGCACATCTTCCAGGAAGGGCTCCGCATCCCGCCGGTGCGGCTGATGCGGCGGGGAGAGGTGCAGGAGGACCTGTTCGAGCTCATCCTGCTCAACTGCCAGGTTCCTCACGAACGCAAGGCAGACCTTCGCGCGCAGATCGCGGCGAACCGCCTGGCCGTCACGCGATTCGCCGAGCTGTCCACACGCTACGGACGGGACACGCTTGTACGGGCCTCGGAGGCGCTGCTCGATTACACCGAGCGGCGCACCCGGGCGGCGATCTCGCGCGTCCCCGACGGCGAGTACACCTTCACCGACATCTTCGACTGTCCCGAGCTGGACGAGGAACTCGACCTCGCGGTGCGGGTCACCGTCCACGGGGACGAAGTGGACTTCGTCTTCACTGCGCCGGATCAGGTACGCGCGAGCGTGAACGTCGTGTGGACCGGTCTGTACGCTGCTGTGTACTACGCGCTGAAGACACTCGTCGATCCCGACATCGTTCCGAACGCCGGCCTGCATCGGCCGGTACGCATCGAGGCCCCAAGCGGGTCGGTACTCAACTGCGTGGAGCCCGCGGCCGTCAATGGCAGGAGCGAGACGTGCCAGCGGGTCGTCGACCTCATTCACGGTGCATTGGCCCGGGCCGTCCCCGAAGCCGTCACCGCGGCGAGCAACGGTGCCAACACCGGGGTGCACTTCTCCGGCGTCGACGCGCGGACCGGGCGCTACTTCGTCTATCTGGAGACGATCGGGGGCGGGTGCGGGGCCCGCATCGCCAAGGACGGCCTCGACGGTGTCCAGGTCCACATGACCAACACCAGCAACCTACCCGTGGAGGCGCTGGAGACGGAGTACCCGCTGCTGGTGTCCGAGTACGCGCTCATCGACGATTCCGGTGGGGTCGGACGCACACGAGGCGGTATGGGGATCGTCCGCACCGTGCGGGTCGAATCCGACGACGTCCATTTCTGGCTCGACACGTCGCGGCAGACCTCCCAGCCGTGGGGCCTCGCGGGCGGGGGACCGGGGGCCAGCGCGGAGGTGGAGCTTTCCGACGGTGCCAGGCCGATCGTCGCCGGCTACACCCGCCTGAACACAGGCGATGTCGTGTCGGTGCGTACAGCGGGAGCAGGAGGGTACGGACCACCCGACGAACGTGATCGCGAGGCGGTGGAGCGGGACGTAGCCGAGGGTCGCGTCTCGGCCCGGACCGCGCAGGACACCTACGGAGTGCGGCGATGACCATCCGCACGGCCGTCGTTGGATTCGGCACCGCGGGCAGTGTCTTCCACGCACCGTTCCTGCACCGCGACGAGTCCTACTCGCTCGAGTTCGTCGTCACCGGCGACCAGGCGCGTGGGCGGCAGGCGACGAACGCCTTCCCCGGCGTGACCGTCCTGGGTGACGTGGCCGCCTTGTGGGAGCGTGCGTCCGACGTGGACCTCGTGATCGTCGCAACGCCGCCTGCGACGCACGCCACCATCGCCGCCACAGCATTGGATGCGGGCCTGCACGTCGTCGTGGACAAGCCGTTCGCGACCTCGAGCGCACAGGCTCGCACGCTCGTCGACCATGCCCGGAGGGCGGGCCGGGTTCTGACCGTGTATCAGAACCGCCGCTGGGACGGGGATTTCCTGACCCTGCGCGAACTCGTCGAGGCCGGTGAGCTGGGCACGGTGTACGGCTTCGAGTCGAGGTTCGAGTGGTGGGCTCCCGACGGCGGGCGTGGCTGGAAGGCGAGCGCGAGCGTCGGTGACGGTGGCGGGATGCTGTTCGATCTGGGGACTCACCTGATCGATCAGGCCGTGCAGCTGTTCGGGCCGGTTGACGACCTGTGGGCCGATACGACGACGCGGGGAACCGACAACGCGGACGACGACTCGGTGGTCGTGCTTCGACATGCGGGCGGTACCCGCTCGCGATTGACCATGTCCGGCTTCGCCGCGTTGCCGGCGCCGCGGTTCCACGTGCTCGGATCGAAGAGTGCGTTCACGATCCGGGGCATGGACCCACAGGAGGATGCGCTTCTCGCCGGTGCCGCGCCGGGCGATGCCGGCTTCGGGGTGCGGGACCGCGCACAGTGGCCAACGGTCGGCACCCGCGACGACCAACGCCGCATCGAACCCCGGTCCGGTGACTACGGCGAGTTCTACCGCCGGCTCGCCGATGCGATTCGGGGCGAGGCCGACGTTCCCGTCGACCCGAACGACGCGGTCGAGGTTCTCGAACTTGTCGAGCGCGCACACCGTTCGGTCGCCCGGCGGCGAGAACCCGGAGCCGAAGTCCGGCGCTGAGGAACACCTCCAGTGAAGCCAGGTCGTGAAACCCGGCACTGAAGCGAAGAACAGAGTAGAGAAGGTGGAAGTCCCCATGCCCAGAGGCAATGCGCCTGCCGAACGAGTCGTCGTGCTGGGTGGAGGTGTCATCGGCGTCTCGACCGCGGCGCATCTGCGCCGCCGCGGGGTGCCGGCGGCGCTGGTGACGGAGGGCGAACTGGCCAGTGGGGCCTCGGGTCGTTCGCTGTCCTGGTTGAACTCGGCGGGCAGCCGGTCCGCTCCTTACCATGCCCTGCGGATCGCGGGAATCGACCGCTACCGGACACTGTTCGCCGCCGATCCCACGCGTGAGTGGTTGCGGTTCGATGGCGGTCTCTGCTGGAAGTCGTCGTCGGAGGAGACACAGGGGCGGCATCAGGCCGAACTCGCGCACGGATACGAATCGCACGTGCTCAGCCCCCACGACGCCGCGCTGCGCGTGCCGGGGGTGGCCGCGGACGCGGTCACCGAGGCCGCCGTGCACAATCCCGGCGAAGGGTGGGTGTCGCTTCCGCACCTCATCGAGGAGCTCGCCGCGGAGTTCGTCGCCGCGGGAGGCGAGCTCGTCACCGGTGCCGGCCGCTCGAGTGTGCGCACGGCCGGCGGCCGTGCCGTGGGCGTGCGCACCGAGGACGGCCGGGACGTCGAAGGCGACGCCGTCGTGGTGGCGTGTGGCGCGCAGACTCCGGAGGTCGTCGCGGAACTGGGCGGGACCGTTCCCGGAGCGTCGCCGCCCGCGATGCTCGTGGTGACCGAACCCACTGGTTCGGAGATGTCCGCGGTGCTGAACACGCCACGGGTCGCTGTGCGGCCGAATCCCGGCGGGACGTTCGCGCTGGACCACGACTGGTACACCGACCGCATCACCGTGTCGGCGACGGGCGAGTACACGATCGATGAGGCGGTCGTGAAGGAGCTCGTGGCCGAGGCCAGCACGGTGCTCGCCGGAGACGTCCCGTTGGCGGCCGCATCGTGGAAACTCGGTCCCAAACCGATTCCCGGCGACGGTGAACCCGTGTTCGGACGGTTGCCCGAAACCCCGGGATGCTACGTCGCTTTCACCCATTCCGGAGCCACGCTCGGGCTCATCGCGGGCGAGCTGATCGCCCACGAGCTCGGCACCGGAACCGATCACCCGATGCTCGTCCCGTTCCGCCCGGAGCGGTTTCAGCGCTGAACACCGCCGTCGCACACGCTCGCGACGCGGGTGTGTACCCGAGCCCGGAGGAGACCACCGTGACAGTCGACGATCCACAGCGGACGGCCCGTGCCCCGCAGTCGGGAGGGGGTGAACGCGCCCGCAAGAAAGTCCTGGTGTCGGCCATGCTCGGCAACGTGGTCGAGTATTACGACTTCAGCCTGTACGGCACGCTGGCCGTCATCATTTCGAGGCAGTTCTTCCCGGAGAGCAACGCCACGGTGGGGCTGTTGTCGACCTATGCGGGTGTGGTCCTCGCCTACGCTCTGCGCCCGCTGGCGGGCATGGTGCTCGGGCCTCTCGGCGACCTGAAGGGACGTCGGTTCGTCCTGGTCCTCACGTTGGCCGTGATGAGCATCGGCACCGCGGGGATCGGTCTGATGCCGACCTACGCCGCGATCGGAATCTTCGCACCGATCCTCATCCTGTTCTGCCGCGTGCTGCAGGCCATCGGCGCGAGTGTCGAATACACGACCGCGGCCAACTTCATCTTCGAACACGACCGCGGAAACCGGCGCAACTTCCTCGCCGGCCTGAGCGTCGCGTCCACCTCGGTCGGGCCCCTTCTGTCTACATTGGCCTGTTATCTCGTCATCTCGCTGATGCCGGAACAGGCGTTCAACACGTGGGGCTGGAGGATCCCGTTCCTGCTGGCCATCCCGATGGCGCTCGTCGGCATCTACATCCGTCGGCACGTCGAGGAGACCCCCGAGTTCAAGGAGGTCGCCGAGGCGGCCAAGCGGAGCAAGGTCAAGCAGACACCCTTCCGCACCGCCGTGCGCTACCACTGGCGGGAGATGTTGAAGGCGATCGGTCTCGGCGCCGGTCAGCGGGTCGGTTCATTCGTCATCCAGGCCTACTTCGTCACGGCCATGGTCGACGCGGGGTTCGCTGCGTCGAACGCACTTCTCGCGTCGTTGCTCACCTACGCGATCGGGCCGATCCCGGCGATCTGGGGCGGCAAGATCGCGGACCGGTACGGCGCGAAGCTGCCATTGGTGGTCGGCTACGGCCTGTTCGTCGTGCTGACGGTGCCGACCTTCGTCGCGATCGGTTCGGACTCGTTGGTGCTCGCGATCGTCGCTGTCGTGGCGTTCACGTTCATCAACAACTTCGTCGGCGCACCGTTGACCACCGCGTACGTCATGAGCTTCCCGCCGGAGGTCCGGTCCAGTGCGTCGGCGCTCAACTACAACATCGGCACGACCTTGCTCGGTTCGACGGCCGGGATGGTGGCCGTGTGGTTGTTCGATCTCACGGGGACGAACACGGCGTTCGGCTGGTACATGACGGCGATCTGTGCCGTGTCGGTTCTCGTGTCGTTGTTCGCCATGCCCGCGGCCGTCGACGAACAGCGGCGCACGGGAGAGCAGGGTGCATGATGGATCGTGGTGACGTGACCGAACTGGGCATGCGTGCCCGGTTCGGCAGGAAGGATCCGGTGGAAGGGCGGCGGGGTGTCGTCGTCACGTCTCATCCACTGGCCGTGCGGGCAGGAACCGACGTACTCAGGGAGGGCGGCAACGCCTGCGATGCGGCATTGGCCGCGGCCGCGACCCAACTGGTCGTCGAACCGCACATGACGGCGGTGACGGGTGGGCTGTCGATGCTGTACCGCGACGGTTCCTCGGGTGCGACGTCCTATCTCAACGGCAACGTCGCGGCGCCACTGACGCGGCTCGAGGGTTTCGGGGGGCGCGGACCTGACCACCGGCAGGGCGGTGCCCGTTCCCGGTTGGTGGCCCGCGTTTCGCGCCGCCCACTCCCGCTTCGCGACGACGGCACGACACCGGCTGCTCGGTCCGGCCGTCCAGCTCGCTCACGAGGGCTTCCCGGTCCACCCGTACCTGTTCGGCGAGCTCTACACCCATCGCGCCGAGCTCGGCGCGCATCCTCAGGCACGCGAGGCATATCTGCCGCACGGCAGCCTCGTTACCCCCGGCGACACCCTGCGGCAGGAACGCCTTGGTCGCACGCTGCAACGGCTCCGCGATGAGGCCCTCGACTTCTAAGAGCGTGTCTCGTTTGGATCTTGACCCGTCGTCCGGGATGATCGTCCATTGTGGTTGATGCGTTGTCGTGGCGGTTGGTTCCTGATGAGTTGTGG
>NZ_JOIJ01000019.1 GCF_000719975.1 Prauserella rugosa | reverse complement strand
GGTCCCATTCCGAACCCGGAAGCTAAGCCTGCCAGCGCCGATGGTACTGCACTCGTAGGGGTGTGGGAGAGTAGGACACCGCCGAACTTACTTAATAGAGAGACGAGCCCTTCGGCTTGAGTCCCTGGAATGGGGATTCGCCGAGGGGTTCGTTTCGTTGTACGGCGCTCGTTTCATCGCGGTCTTACTGTCCACTGGCGGTTCTCCGTACTCCGGCAGGCCGCCGTGAGCACACGAAAAGGGGTGTGTGACTCACTGAGCCACGCACCCCTTTTCGTCGTCGGGGATGAGTCAGTCGTCTCCGCGGAGGGGACGTTCCTCGAGCGATCCGTCGCCGTCTGCGCGCAGGTGGACGAACGCCCTGTAGCCGCCGGCCTCAAGCCGCTTCAGCTGGGCGGCGAACTTGCCACTGCGGCCGACCGGAGCGACGGCCCGTCCGCCCGTCCGGAGTTCGCGCGCCGTGGCCAGCACGGTCGAGGTCGGCACGTCCGTGTCGTACAGCAGGGCCAGCCGGTCGCGGGCCGGGGGCTCGGACAGCAGGTCGACGATGCGCTCGAACCCGATGGAGAACCCGCACGCAGGTACATCCGTGCCGAGCGAACGGCCGATGAGGTTGTCGTAGCGCCCACCGCCGGCCACCGAACCCGCGGCGCCCGGCGCGGCGACCTCGAAGATGTGCCCCGTGTAGTAGCCCATGCCGCGCACGAGCGTCGGGTCGAACTCCCACGTGACCCCGTGCTGCGTGCCGATGTCCGACAGGCAGCCCGCGGTCGTGGCCAGATCGTCGAGCACGGCCTGCGGCAGGCTCGGCAGCACATCGGAGAGCGTGGCGACCAGCTTGTCGCCTGGCACCTCGCCCAGTGCCTCGATGCGGTCCCGGGCTGCGGACACGACGTCCGGTCCGAAACCACGCTTGTCGAGCTCGGCGGCGACGCCATCCCAGCCGACCTTGTCCAGCTTGTCCAACGTGATGAAGAAGCCGTCCTGCGCCTCGGCGGGCACACCGGCCTCGGAGGCGAGGGCCGACAGGAACCGGCGGTCGGAGATCCGGACCGTCGTGCCGGTGAGGCCGACGCGGTTGAGCGCCTGCGTCGTCGCCTCGATCAGCTCGGCCTCGGCGAGCATGCCCGGTTCGCCGACCATGTCGATGTCGCACTGGTAGAACTGCCGGTACCGCCCCTTCTGCGGACGCTCCGCGCGCCACACCGGTCCGAACTGGAACGACCGGAACGGCGTCGGCAGCTCGGCCCGGTGCTGGCCGTAGAACCGGGCGAGCGGAACGGTCAGGTCGTAGCGCAGGCCCATGTCGACGAGCTCGGCGAGCTCGGTGTCGGCCTCGATGCGTTCGGGAAGGCCACGGCGCAGCACCTGGAAGATCATCTTCTCGTTCTCGCCGCCCTGCCCGCCGGACAGTCGCTCGATGCGCTCCAGCGCAGGCGTCTCGATGCGCTGGTAACCGTAGCGGCCGTACACCTCGGTGATCGTCGACAGCACATGGTCGCGCACCGCCACCGCAGTCGGGAGCAGGTCACGGGTTCCCCTCGCGGGGCTGTTGTCGATCTTCACCACGAAAGTCCTTGAACCTCACGTACGGGCAGGGATACCCGCCGAGTCTATCGAGCGCGCCTGGGGCCACTGAGCAGGGCGAGGGCCGCACCCACCACACACACGAGTGCGGTGATCGCGAAGATCTCCGTGTACTGCGTGAGCATGGCGTCCTTGACCGCGCTCGCGTACTCGGCGGCGGCCTGATCGTAGGCGGCGTCGTTCGGGTAGAGCATCGGCAACGGCACGTCGAGCGTGGCGGTGAGGCTGTGGAAGCGGTGCAGCCCCCACGCCGACAACGCCGAGATGCCGACGAGCATGCCCGTCATCCGTGCCACGACGACCCCCGCCGACGCGACCCCGTGCTGCCCGTCCGGCACCACCCGCAGCACGACCGCCGACAGCGGCGCGATCACCAGGCCGAGTCCGAGGCCCACGACGACCAGGTCGGTGTCGAGCCGCGGCAGGGTCACGGGGCCGAGTTCGTGCGGGCTGGACAGCACGTCGGCGGGCCAGTGCGACATCAGCAGGAACCCCGCGGCCGCGATCAGCAGACCCGCGCAGGCCACCCACCGCTCGGCGATCCGATTGGCCAGCAACCCACCGAGTACGGCACCCACGGGCAGCGCGACGAGGAACCGCAGCAGCAACAGCACGGCGCCCTCGTCGCGTTCACCGAGGAGGGTCTGGGCGAACAGCTCGACGTCGACCAGGGTCACCATGAGCGCCGCGCCCGCCGCCAGACTCGCACCGAGCGCGGCGAACAGCGGCCGGAGTTGCACGTTGGTGGTGTCGAGCAGCTTGGTGCGCGCCGTGATCTCCCACGCGACGAACGCCGCGAACACTACGGCGGCGGCGATGAGCACCGGAACGCCCCACTCGGGCAGGACCTGCTCCTGCGGTTCGGGGTTGTACAGCGCCACGACCAGCAGGCCCAGCGCCACCGCGAGCAGCCCCGCGCCGACCACGTCGGACTTCTGCCGCGTCGCGGGCCGTCCGCCGCGGACCGACAGGTGCACCACGACCATCGCCAGCAGCGCCAGGGGCACATTCACCCAGAACACGGCGCGCCACCCGGCGAGGCCGGCGATCGCGATGCCGTACACCGGTCCGAGCACGCTGCCCAGTTCCTGCGCGCCGCCGACGGCGCCGAGTACCGCGGCCCTGCGCCGCTGCGACCACAGGTCGGCGGCCAGTGCGAGCGTCACCGGCAACAGCGCACCGCCCGCGACACCCAGCACGACCCGGCCCGCGAC
This sequence comes from Prauserella rugosa, assembly GCF_000719975.1. Taxonomy (GTDB): domain Bacteria; phylum Actinomycetota; class Actinomycetes; order Mycobacteriales; family Pseudonocardiaceae; genus Prauserella; species Prauserella rugosa. Next base: position 80,339 of record NZ_JOIJ01000019.1, on the reverse strand, counting down.
GAGCATCGGCACCGACGTCGCGAGTGCCGTCACCACCGAGCCGGCGACGAACGTGCCCAGGCACGCCTGCAGCAACGCCTTGCGCCCGAAGCGGTCGGAGGCCTGCCCGAGCAGTGGCATCGCCGCGACGTAACCGAGCAGATAGCCGGTGACGATCGGCGTGACCCGCTCGATCCGGTTCAGCGGCACCTGCAGGTCCTCGATGATCTGCCGCAGCAGGCCGATGACGACGTAGGTGTCGAGCGCGCCGAGCAGGACGGCGAGACCGCCCGCGCTGATCGCGAGCGCACGCCCGCGGTGCGGCCGCACCGCCTCGTCCGCTGCCGTGCCGACGGAAACCTCGTCGTCGGTCGCAGGTGTGCTGGGCGTGTCCGTCATGGCCGTGTGGTCACCATCCGTCGTGTCGTCGCCTGTCGATCACTGCGGCGGGTCGATCGACACCGGTTTGTTCACATCGGACAGTGTGATGTCGACGGTCGACTCGCCGAACGTGGCGGTCGCCTTCACCGGCAGGCGGGACTCGTCGTCACGCAGCCAGAACGCGACGTCGGCCGCGGAGGGAACGCCGGGCAGGATCTCCGCGAGCACGTCGCGTTCGAGCTTGCCCTCCACCTTGTAGGTCTCGACGCCGTTCACCTCCTCCTGCGCGGTCGTCTCCGGGCTGTCGAGGCTCGAGACGAGCTTGGCGACGCCGCGGTCGGGGTCGAGCACGGCGGCCGGGTCGTAGATGCTCGTGACCATCGACTCGGGCAACTGCTGGTACCCGCCGGTGGGGCCCTTCACGTGCAGGGAGCCGTCGGTGAGCACGAAGTCGATCTCGACGAGTTGGCCGGCCTGCTTCAGGGTGCCGCTGCCCTCGGCCTCGCCGGAGCTCGTGAGGTCGCCGTCGAGCGACTGGATCACCAGGCCTTGGATGTCTCCGTTGACCTGCAGTGCGAAGTGGGTGCTCTCGATGTCGGACGTGGCCTTGGCCGCGTCGTCGACGAGCTGCGCACCGTCGGGCAGCGATTCGTCGGAATCGGAACAAGCGGTGGCGGCGAACGCCACGGCGGCCAGGGAACCCGCGAGAAGTCGACGTGTGCGCATACGGGTGACCGTACTGGGGCGCAGGGGTCCGCCCTCGGCCGGTACGTATCGGGCGGACGGGCCGGCTGCCGCCTCGTTCGCCGGCCTGTTCGCCGCCCCTTCGCCGGAAGGTTGCCGGCTGACGCGGCACCCGGGATCAGCCCGGTGGCCTCATTCCATGAGGGTCGCCGCGGCGGTGGCGCCCAGCTCCCAGCACGCGGCCAGGTCGTCCTTGCCGGGTTCGCCCGTGACGGTCACCGGAGCGGTCGCCTGCTGCCATCCGAGACCGGTCGTGACCGTCGCGATCGCCTTCTCCGCGCCCTCGACGCCCTCGTTGCCGTGCACGTAGTAGCCGAACGGCAGGCCGCGGGTCGCATCGAGGCACGGGTAGTAGACGGTGTCGAAGAAGTGCTTCAACGCGCCCGACATGTAGCCCAGGTTGGCGGGAGTGCCCAGCACGATGCCGTCGGCGCCGAGCACGTCGGCCGCGGTCGCCGACAACGCGGGCCTGCGGACGACGTCGACGCCCTCGATCTCGGGGTCGGTCGCGCCGGAGACGACCGACTCGAACATCGCCTGCATCCCGGGCGAGGGCGTGTGGTGAACGATCAGCAGCGTGGCCACGGCGTCAGGGTGCCTGGCCCGCGCCCGCGCCGGCAAACCGCCGCTCGAGGTCGGCGCGCAGCGCGGCGAGGCGCTCGCCCGCACGTTCCCTCGCCTCGGCCAGACGGCCTGCTTCGCCGGGTGGCGGCTCGGTGACCTCGAGGTAGGTCTTCAGTTTCGGCTCCGTGCCCGACGGGCGGAACACCACGCGCACGCCGTCGCCGCGCAGGCGCAGCACGTCGGCATCGGGCAGCAGATCCTCGGCCGCCACCTCGACCCCGGCCAGCGTCGACGGCGGATCGGCCCGCAACCCCGCCATCAGTTCGGCGCGTGCGGCCAGATCCGTGATGCGCAACGACACCTGGTCGGTGAGGTACACGCCGTGGCGCACCGCGAGCTCGTCGAGCACGTCGAGCGGGGTGCGTCCCTGCGCCTTCAGCGTCGCCACCAGATCGCAGGCGACGACCGCAGCCGAGATGCCGTCCTTGTCGTGCACGAGCTCGGGGGCCACGCACACGCCGAGCGCCTCCTCGTAGGCGAACACCAGACCGTCGCCCGCGCGCGCCAGCCACTTGAACCCGGTGAGCGTTTCCGCGTAGCGCGCGCCGTGGGCGGCGGCGATGCTCTCCAACATCGACGACGACACGATCGTCGTGGCCACCAGCGGACTCTCCGGCGTCTCACCGGGTACGGCCGAGAGCACGTGTTCGCCCAGCAGCACGCCGGTGTCGTCGCCGCGCAGCATCCGCCAGGTCCCGTCGCGGCCGGGGACACCGAGAGCGCACCGGTCGGCGTCGGGATCCAGGGCGATCGCCACGTCGGCGCCCACCTCGTCGGCCAGCTCCAGCAGCAGGTCGGTGGCGCCGGGCTCCTCGGGATTCGGGAACGCCACGGTCGGGAAGTCGGCGTCGGGCGCGCGCTGGGCCTCGACGAGGTGGATATCGGTGAACCCGGCCTGGCGCAGCGTCGCCTCCAGGACGTCGGCGCCCACGCCGTGCAGCGCGGTCGCGGCCACACGCACGTCCCTCGCCGAGCCCGTCGCGAGCGCGGAGGCCGCGCGGACATAGGCGTCGAGCACGTCCACGGTCGTCGCACCCTGCGCGCGGGGTACGGCGGTGGCGGCGGGCGCGGCCTCGATGGCCGCCTCGATGCGACGGTCGGCCGGCGGCACGATCTGCGCGCCGGTGTGGTCGTAGAGCTTGTAGCCGTTGTCGGCGGGCGGGTTGTGCGACGCCGTGATCTGGATGCCCGCCGCCGCACCCAGATGCCCGACCGCGAACGCCAGCAGCGGCGTGGGCAGCGGGGCGGGCAGCATCGACACGGCGAACCCCGCGGCGGTGAGCACCTCGGCCGCGGCCACCGCGAACCGGTCGGACCCGTGCCGGGCGTCGCGGCCGACGACGACCAGGGCGCCCGCGTGTCCGGAGTCGGTGAGCCACTGCGCCACTCCCGCGGTCGTGCGCACCACGACGGCGGTGTTCATGCCGTTCGCCCCCGCGCGCACCGGACCGCGCAGTCCCGCCGTCCCGAACGACAGCGGACCGGACATGCGGTCCTCGAGGTCGGCGACCGCGGCGCTCTCGCCTCCCATGGCCCTGGCGAGCACGTCCTGCAGCTCGTCGCGGGTGCCGGCCTCCGGGTCGTCGGCGATCCACCGGTAGGCGGCGTCGCGCAGGTCGGAGGTCAGCCGGGCGGGTTGTTCTGCTGACTCTGGCACCGGGTCATGTTGTCAGGCTGTGGCCGGTGTCGATAGCGTCGCCCCCGTTTGCCGCAGGGGTGTCCGACGGCTGCCGGCTGCGTGCCGGCTCGGACACTCCTCCAGAGGGGGTGTGCACCTGCCGTGCTGCGCAACGCCGCGCTCGTGAGTCCGTCCGCACGCGAGGAACTGGCCCGCATGGCGCCTGCCTTCCGCGACACCGCGGGGACGGTCGCCCAGCGGATCATCGAACAGATCCAGTACTCGATCCCCGAGTACCAGCGCCCGCTGAAGGGCGTGTTCGGCGCGGCGATCCGCGACGGCGTCGAGCAGGGCGTCGTCGACTTCCTCGACCGGTTGCTGGGCAACGCGTCGGCCACCGAGCAGACCGAGGAGGTGTTCCGTCAGCTCGGCCGGTACGAGGTGGCCGAGGGACGCGGGCTCGAGGTGTTGCATTCGGCGTTCCGGCTCGGGGCGCGGGTCGGGTGGAAGCGGCTCGCCGAGGTCGGATTGGGCGCAGGCCTGCAGGTGGAGACGATGTGCGAGCTCGCGGCCGCGTTGTTCGCCTATATGGACGAGCTGTCGGAGCTGTCCCACGAGGGCTACACGGCCGCGCAGGCCCGTGCCGCGGGCGCGCTGGAACGGCGGCGCAAGCGCTTGCTCGAGGTGTTGGTGCAGGAGGAGTCGGTGCGTGCCGACGTGCTCGAGGAGCTCGCACGCACCGCAGCCTGGACACTGCCCGACCGGCTGGCCGTGGCCGTCGTCGACCGGCCCGGCGATCCGGCCGCGTCCCCCGACCTGCCCGACGAGGTTCTCGTGGACCTCGAGGGCGACGTGCCGTGCGTGGTGATCCCCGAGCGCGAGGGGACTCTCGTGCAGGCGGACCTGCGCGGGTGGCGGGCGGTGCAGGGCCCCGTGGTGGCGGTCGCGGACGCGGCACACTCGCTGCGCTGGGCCAGGCGGCTCGCCGAACTGCGCGACGCCGGAGTCGTTGGGGCCGGAGTCGTTGGGGCCGTCGGGGCCGTCGATGCTGAAGATTCCCCTGCCGATTCCCCTGACGGCGACGGGGCGTCCCGTGGTGCGGAGCCGCTCGTCGCCGACGACCACCTGCTCACGCTCTGGCTGCTCAGCGACCCGCCGTTGGCGCGGCTGCTCAGCGAGCGTGCGCTGGCTCCGCTCGCGGGCGTGAACCCGCGGCAGCGGGAGCGGCTGGCCGAAACCCTGCTGGCGTGGATCCAGCGCCGGGGCAGTGCCCCGGACATCGCCGCGCAGCTCGACATCCACCCACAGACGGTGCGGTATCGCGTCCACCAGTTGGAGGAGCGCTACGGCGATCGGATGTACGACCCCGACGGCCGGGTGTGGCTCGCCGCCGGACTGCTCGCGCGCGGTCTGCTGAAACGCCACGACGCCGGTGCCCACTGACGTTCCGGAATGCACTCGAATCCCCGGCGCGTACTGAACCGGAGTGCACTGAAACTGCAGGCACTGAAACCCGGGGTGCTTCGGGTGGTGTAGGCCACCCTCAAGTCGTCCTCGGCTGCGCCCTGGTGAGCAACGCAAGGTGCAGTTTTGTCATGCGGTGACAACGGGGTCTGCGGGGCCGTTCGGCCTACTCGATCGGGTTATTGCCGGGGTCGCGGCGGTCCGACAGATTGGCTCGAGTTCGAGCTGGTTCCACCCGCGTGACCGCTTCGACCGGCACCCGACAGCGCTGTCACCGCCTTCGGCGGGGTGTCCACGGCGCGCGGAACATCCGCCACCTGAAAGGACCCGCGATGATTCGCAGGGAAGTCACCGACGTGCCGATCATCACCGGCACGGTCACCTCGAAGTGATCGCCGTGCGGGCCCGTGCCGTTCGGCCACGGGCCCGCGAACGTGCGAGGTGACGTGACGGTCAGGCGCGGATCGCCAGTTCCCGCAGGAGCGATCCCATCCGTTCGGCCGATGCCCTGCCCGCCTCGATGACCTCCTCGTGGCTGAGCGGTTCTCCGGTGATGCCCGCGGCCAGGTTCGTCACGAGCGACAGTCCGAACACCTCGAGCCCTGCGGCTCGGGCGGCGATGGCCTCCAGCACGGTCGACATGCCGACCAGGTCGGCGCCGAGGGTGCGCAGCATGCGGATCTCGGCAGGGGTTTCGAAGTGGGGGCCGGGCAGTCCGGCGTAGACGCCTTCGGCCAGCGACGGGTCGATGGTCTTGGCCACGTCGCGCAGCCGGTTCGAGTAGAGGTCGACGAGGTCGACGAAGTTCGCGCCCGTGATGGGCGAGGTGGCCGTCATGTTCAGGTGGTCGGCGATGATCACGGGCTGGCCGACCTCGAAGCCGTCGCGCAGTCCGCCTGCGGCGTTGGTGAGCAGCACGGTGCCCACGCCTGCCGCGGCGGCGGTGCGGACGCCGTGCACGACGCTGGCCACGCCCCTGCCCTCGTAGAGGTGGGTGCGGCCGAGTAGGACGAGGGCGCGTTTGTCGCCGAGCGTCACCGAGCGGGCCGTGCTGCCGTGTCCGACGGCGCTGGGCTTCTCGAATCCTGGCAGGTCGCCGAGTTCGACCTCGGTGTCGGCGGTGCCGATGACGTCGGCGGCGGGTCGCCAGCCGGATCCGAGCACGATCGCGATGTCGTGGCGGGCCACCCCGGTTCGCGAGGCGATGACGTCGGCGGCCTCGTGGGCCTCGGCGGTAACGAAGGTAGAAGTCACGGCCGGATCCTACGATCCGCAGCGCCCGCCCGACGCACGCGCGCGAGATCGGACCGCCGGGCACCTCCGGATGCAACGCGATCGCCCCGAGCCCCAACGGACCGCAACCCGCGCACCAGAGCCGACCCCTCACTCAACCCACGCGGAGGTCGATTGCAGTGGCGCGATAGGAGAACCAGTGGCGCGATAAATCAGTCCGTCTGCCGGAAGGTGGGGGCGATGCGGTCGAAGAGTTGTTGCCGTCCGAGGCGTTCCTGGTCGACGGGGACGGTGATGCCGACGACCCACAGGCCGGTGTTGGTGGTGAACACGTCGGCGGTGGTGCTGCGGTTGATGGCGCGGTCGTCGCCGGTGCCGCGTTCGGCGGTGCGGTAGGTGATGCGGACGCCGTCCTTGTCTCCGAGCTGTTCCTGTTGCACGAGGGTGAAGTCGCGGGAGTTCCAGGAGGCGCCGAGGCGGGAGACGTACTGGGCGGCGCTGAGTTGTTCGCCTGCGTAGCGTTCCACGGCGAGGGTGCGGGCGCCGTCGAGGGACACGAACTGGATGCGGGTGCTGGTGGGCAGCACGTCGGCGGGCCGTTGGGTGACGAAGCGTTTCCAGTCGGCGGGCACGCGGACGGTGAACAGTCCGCCTTTGGCCCCGCGCAGGTTGGTCGCGTCGCCGTGGCGTACCTGGAGCGGTTGGCTTTCGAGGTTGGCGACGGTGGTGTCGCCGGTGTCGTGGCCGGTGGAGACGCCGGTGGGTGGTCCGATCGACTGTCCGGAGACGGTGCGGACGAGGAGGAATCCGCCGAGGACGGCGAGGAGGAACACGACGGCCACGGCGACGGAGATGAGCACGAGGCGGCGTCGCGACGTGGCCGGCGTGGCGGGTTCGGCGGCGTGGCGGGGTCCGCCTGCCGGGGTGAAGGGCAACGGGCCGGGGTCGGCGGCGAGCTGCCCGCCACCTGCCGCGGAGTCGGAGTCGCCGGCCGAGCCCGTGCCGGAGTCCTCGCCGGAGACAGCGCCGGAGACAGCGCTCGAAACAGCGGCCGCCGGCGAGTCGGCTGCCGGTTCGTCGGCGGGGAGCCGCGGGATGATCTGGGTGGCGCCTGCGTCCCGGTCGGCCGAGCGTGCGGGGGTGTCGCCGGGCTCGTCGAACAGTTCCGCGGGGAACACGTCGTCGCCGTGGGCGGGCAGCAGCGGCCGGAGCCTGCGGCGCACCTCGGCCAGCGCCATCCGCCGGTACGGATCCTTGGCCATGAGGCCCTGGATGATCGCGGCGAGGGGACCGGCGGTGGGGCGGGGCGGTTTTCCGTGGACGACCTCGGTGACGGTGGCGAGCGGGTCGCCGCCCTCGTCGTACGGGGGCCGTCCCTCGGTGGCGGCGAACAGGGTCGCGCCGAGTCCCCACAGGTCGGCGGCGTAGGTGACGGCTCCGCCCGAGGCGACCTCCGGGGCGATGAACGCGGGGGAGCCGAGCATCATCCCGGTGTGGGTCATCGTCACTTCGGACACGTTGCGGGCGATGCCGAAGTCGGTGAGTTTGATGCGTCCGTCGCGGGCGATGAGGACGTTGCCGGGTTTGATGTCGCGGTGGGTGATGCCCGCGGTGTGGGCGGCCTCGAGCGCGGCGGCGACGGCTTCGGCGACGGTGGCGGCCTGCGCGGTGGTCAGGCGCTCGTGTTCGACGATCGAGGCGAGGCTGCGCGAGGGCAGCAGCTCCATGACGACGTACGGGTCGTGGCCCTCGCGGACCACGTCGTGCAGCACCACGACGTTGGGATGGGACAGCGCGGCGATGGCGCGGGCCTCGCGCAGGGTGCGTTCCCGCAGCTCGGCGACCTGTTCGGCCGGGACGCCGGGCGGAACGCGCACCTCCTTGAGCGCGACCTGGCGCTGGAGGAACTCGTCGTGGGCGACCCAGACGGTGCCCATCGAGCCGGAACCGAGCACGGACTCGAGTCGGTAGCGGCCTGCGACGACACGCGGCTGGTCTGCGGACACGCACCCATTCTGTCGGCTGCCGGCTTCGCGGGGCGTGCGGGTACCCACGGCGTGGGCCCTCCGGCCGCGATCAGCCTCACACTTGACGCAGGTCCGCGGGTCCTACCATCACCGGTATGACGGAAGTGGCACGGACGCCAGGTGCCGGAGGGGATCCGCAGTCCCGTTCGGCGGCCGCCCAGGGCGAGTCGACCCAGCACGAGTCGACCCGGGGCGAGTCGACACAGGGTGGGCCGATCCAGGGGGCGCCGACGCTGGCGCTCGCGACCGAGTTCGACCAGGCTGACCGTGCCGAATGGCAGCGTCTCGTCTCCGGCGTGCTCGCCAAGACAGGCGCGCTTCCCGAGGGGTTCGACGGTCCTCCGGAGAGCCTGCTGACCACGACGACGTACGACGGCATCGAGATCCAGCCGCTGTACACCGCCTCCGACGCCGCGCCGGACGCCGGATATCCCGGGCTGGCGCCGTTCGTGCGGGGGCGACGTCCCGAGGGCAACGTCGTCACCGGGTGGGACGTGCGCGCGCGGCACGGTCACGCCGACGCGCGTGCGGTGAACCGCGAGGTGCTGGCCGACCTGGAGGGTGGCGTCACGTCCGTGTGGCTGCGGGTCGGCCGCGGAGGTGTGACCGTCGAGCAGATCGCCGACGCGCTGCACGAGGTGCGGCTCGACCTGGCTCCGGTGACGCTCGAGGCAGGGGCGGACTACGTCGCCGCGGCCGAGGCACTGTTGGCGGTCCACGCCGAGCACGGCGTCCCCGACGGCGAGGTCGGCGGTGTGCTGGGCGCCGATCCGATCGGTCTGCACGCGCGCACCGGCACTGCCCACGACCTCGCACCCGCCGCCGACCTGGCCGCCCGCGTCGCCGCGCGGTACCCGCTGCTGCGCACGGTCGTCGCCGACGGGCTGCCCTTCCACCAGGCCGGTGGCTCGGACGCGCAGGAACTCGGCGCGACGATCGCCGCGGGCGTGGCGTACCTGCGCGCGCTCACCGACGCGGGACTCGACGTGGACACCGCGGCCGCGCAGCTGGAATTCCGCTTCGCCGCGACCGCCGACCAGTTCCTGACGATCGCGAAGCTGCGTGCGGCCCGCAGGCTGTGGGCCCGGGTGGCCGAGGTGTCGGGGGCGAGCGAGACCGGCGCGGCGATGCGCCAGCACGCCGTCACCTCGCCGGCGATGTTCACCCGGCGCGACCCGTGGGTGAACATGCTGCGCACCACCATCGCCTGCTTCGCGGCCGGGGTCGCGGGCGTGGATGCGGTCACCGTGCTGCCGTTCGACGACGCGCTCGGCCGCCCCGAGGAACTGTCGTTGCGCGTCGCCCGTAACACCCAGTCCATCCTCCAGGAAGAGACGAAACTCGCCGGCGTGGTCGACCCTGCCGGCGGGTCCTGGTACGTCGAGAAGCTCACCGACGAACTGGCCCACGCGGCGTGGGACGAGTTCACGTCCATCGAGAAGGCCGGCGGGATCACCGCCGAACTGGAGTCCGGCGCCCTCGCGGCACGGCTCGCCGAGACGTGGAACGCGCGCTCGGCCCGCATCGCCACGCGCAAGGACCCGATCACCGGCGTCAGCGAGTTCCCCGCGGCCGACGAGGAGCTGCTCGAGCGCGAACCGTCGGGTTCCGGCGGACTGACCGGCGGACTGCCGCGCGTGCGGTACGCGCAGGAGTACGAGGCGTTGCGCGACAGCGCCGACGCCCACCGCGCGGCCACCGGTGCCCGTCCGAAGGCCTTCCTCGCCACGTTGGGCACGCTGGCCCAGCACACGGCGCGGGCCACCTTCGCGGCGAACTTCCTGCAGGCAGGCGGGATCGAACCGGTCAACCCCGGCCAGGCCGACGGCACCGACGACGTGGTCGCACGGTTCCGCGACAGCGCAACCCCGGTGGCGATCCTCTGCGGAGCCGATGCGACGTACGCCGACCAGGCCGCCGAGGTCTCCGCGGCACTGCGGCAGGCAGGTGCGACGCAGGTGTGGCTGGCCGGGCGGGTGCCGGACGGCGTGGACGCGGCCACCTTCGACGGCACCATCCACATCGGATGCGACGTCCTGGCCGCGTTGACCGGCATCCTCGGCGAACTGGGCGTGACCATCCAACCCGCCGGCGCAACGGACTCTGGGGCGAAGGACTCTGGGGCGATGGACGGAGTGGCGCGATGAGCATCCCCGATTTCTCGGACGTCGACCTCGGCGCACCGTCCGCGGGAGACCGGCAGCGGTGGGCGGAGGCGCTGCAGGCCGCCACGGGCAAGGGCGTCGACGCGCTGGAGTGGGAGACGCCGGAGGGCATCGGCGTCAAACCGCTCTACACCGCCGACGATCTGTCCGACGTGGACTTCCTGAACACGTATCCGGGTATCGCGCCGTACCTGCGCGGGCCGTACCCGACGATGTACGTGAACCAGCCCTGGACGGTGCGGCAGTACGCCGGCTTCTCCACCGCCGCCGAGTCGAACGCCTTCTACCGCCGTAATCTCGCCGCGGGGCAGAAGGGCCTTTCGGTGGCGTTCGACCTGGCGACGCACCGGGGGTACGACTCCGACCACCCACGCGTGGCGGGCGACGTGGGCATGGCGGGCGTGGCGATCGACTCGATCTACGACATGCGCCAGCTCTTCGACGGCATTCCGCTGGACAAGATGTCGGTGTCGATGACCATGAACGGCGCCGTGCTCCCGGTGATGGCGCTCTACATCGTCGCGGCCGAGGAACAGGGCGTCGCACCGGAGAAGCTGGCGGGGACCATCCAGAACGACATCCTCAAGGAGTTCATGGTCCGCAACACCTACATCTACCCGCCGCAGCCGTCGATGCGGATCATCTCCGACATCTTCGCCTTCACCTCCGAGCGGATGCCGCGGTTCAACTCGATCTCCATCTCCGGCTACCACATGCAGGAGGCGGGCGCGACCGCCGATCTGGAGCTGGCCTACACGCTGGCCGACGGCGTCGAGTACCTGCGCGCGGGTGAGGGTGCGGGGCTGGACATCGACGCGTTCGCCCCGCGGCTGTCGTTCTTCTGGGCGATCGGCATGAACTTCTTCATGGAGGTCGCCAAGCTCAGGGCAGCGCGGCTGCTGTGGGCCAAGCTCGTCAAGAAGTTCGGCCCGAAGAACCCGAAGTCGCTGTCGCTGCGCACCCACTCGCAGACCTCCGGCTGGTCGCTGACCGCCCAGGACGTCTACAACAACGTCGTGCGCACGTGTGTCGAGGCGATGGCGGCGACCCAGGGGCACACCCAGTCACTGCACACCAACGCGCTCGACGAGGCGCTCGCACTGCCGACCGACTTCTCCGCGCGGATCGCCCGCAACACGCAGCTGCTGCTGCAGCAGGAGTCCGGCACCACGCGCGTGATCGACCCGTGGGGCGGCAGCGCGTTCGTCGAGAAGCTCACCTACGACCTCGCCCGCCGCGCGTGGGCGCACATCGACGAGGTCGAGACCGCGGGCGGCATGGCCAAGGCCATCGACGCGGGCATCCCGAAGATGCGCATCGAGGAGGCCGCGGCGCGCACCCAGGCGCGCATCGACTCCGGACGTCAGCCCGTCATCGGCGTCAACAAGTACCGGCCCGAAACCGACGAGCAGATCGACGTGCTGAAGGTCGACAACGCCGAGGTCCGCGCCCAGCAGCTCGAGAAGCTCGAACGGCTGCGGTCCGAACGCGACTCCGGCGCCGTCGAGGACGCCCTGCGCAGGCTGACCGGTGCGGCGACGAGCGCGGAAGGGGAAGGGAACCTGCTCGCCCTGGCCGTCGACGCAGCCAGGGCGAAGGCGACCGTCGGCGAGATCTCCGAGGCGCTCGAGAAGGCGTGGGGGCGCCACTCCGGGCAGATTCGTACGATCTCCGGTGTGTACCGCGACGAGGTCGGCAAGTCCGAGGGCGGCGGCGGAATCGACGCCGCGCGTGAGCGGGTCGAGGCCTTCGCCAGTGAGGAAGGACGTCGTCCGCGCATCCTCGTGGCCAAGATGGGCCAGGACGGCCACGACCGTGGGCAGAAGGTGATCGCCTCGGCGTTCGCGGACATCGGATTCGACGTCGACGTCGGCCCGCTGTTCTCGACCCCCGCCGAGGTGGCTGCGCAGGCCGTGGAGGCCGACGTGCACGTCGTGGGCGTGTCCTCGCTCGCCGCCGGTCACCTGTCGCTCGTGCCCGCGCTGCGTTCCGAGCTGGCCGCGCTCGGCCGCGGCGACATCCTCGTGGTGTGCGGCGGCGTCATCCCTCCGCAGGACTACGACGAGCTGCGCGCGGCGGGCGCCGCGGCGATCTTCGGACCCGGCACGGTCATCGCCGACGCGGCCGTCGACCTGCTCGACCAGCTGGAGCAGGAAGGCTAGTGCCGCGCCGCAACGCCATCGATGTCGCGACGTACGCCAAGGGTGTCCGGGACGGCGATCGCGGCATGCTGTCGCGGGCGATCACGCTCGTCGAATCGGCCAAGCCTGAGCACCGCAGGAAGGCCCAGGAGCTGTTGGTCGAACTGCTCCCGCACGCAGGGGGCGCGCGGCGCATCGGCATCACCGGCGTGCCCGGGGTCGGCAAGTCGACATTCATCGACCAGCTCGGCACCCGGCTGACCCAGGAGGGGCACCGCATCGGGGTGCTCGCCGTCGACCCGTCGTCGACCAGGACCGGTGGTTCGATCCTCGGCGACAAGACGCGCATGGCGCGACTGGCGACCGACCCGTCGGCGTTCATCCGCCCCTCGCCGACGTCCGGCACGCTCGGCGGCGTCGCCCGCGCCACCCGCGAGACGATCGTGCTCATGGAGGCCGCGGGCTTCGACGTCGTGCTCGTCGAGACCGTCGGCGTCGGCCAGTCCGAGGTGACCGTCGCGAACATGGTCGACTGCTTCCTGTTCCTCACCCTCGCCCGCACCGGTGACCAACTGCAGGGCATCAAGAAGGGCGTGCTCGAACTCGCCGACGTCATCGCCGTCAACAAGGCCGACGGGGACCACGTCCGCGACGCCAAGCGTGCCGCCCGCGAACTGTCCGGGGCACTGCGGATGCTCTACGGACCCGAGGCGACCTGGACCCCGCCCGTGCTCACCTGCAGTGGCATGACCGGCGACGGGCTCGACGAGGTGTGGTCGACCATCGGCGAGCACCGGGCGGCGCTGGAGGCCTCGGGCGAGCTCGAGGCCAAACGCACCCGCCAGCTCATCGACTGGACCTGGGCGATGGTGCGCGACCAGCTGCTCGACCGGCTCGGTGAGCACCCCGGCGTGCAGGCGGTGGTGCCCGAGGTCGAACGCGACGTGCGGGACGGCAGGATCACCGCCACCCTCGCCGCCGAGCGCATCCTCGGCGCATTCGGGTACGGCTTCGGCGAGCATCCGCGTGGCGAGTGACCACGGCGCGGATTCGCGGGCACACTGGACGTGATGCGTGCCTGTCGTGTGTTCCCCGTTCTCTCCCGCCTCGCGGCCGTCGCGGCGATGCTGGCGGTGCTGTTCGGCACGGCTGCGTTGAGCACGGCCCCCGTTGCCTCGGCCGAGCCGGCGTCGGTGACTGCGGTGTCTTCGGTGTCTTCGGGCGCTGGGGTGTCGAATGCTTCGGTGCCGGATGCCGGCTCGGGTCCGGTGGTGCTGGCACAGGACGACTCCGGTCCCGAACTCGATCCGCAGACCAAGGCCGACGCGGACAAGGCCAAGAGCAAGTTCGTCGTCGCGCTGATCGCCGCGGCTCTGCTGGGCATCATCGTGTGGGGTCGCATCGTGCGCCGCAAACGGTCCAAGAAGAACGGCTGACCGCGCCGCGCACGGGCCTGCCTGACGTCGTCCACGCCCCGCCGCGTCGGCGGCCGTGATCCGGACGGGTGAATCCCCAGGTCGGCGCACATTGAGCCGCGCTCAGTGGTCGGTCACCCGCGGTGGACCGTCGGCGGGTGAACTTCGGGTGGCCGCTCGGCGCAATCTGCCTACCGTCGGTCTAGTCGCTACGACATACGGGTCTCGTGCTCACCTGTTCGGTGCAACACTGGACGTGAGGTTGTCAGAGGGCGACGTCCGCGGCCCTGAAGGGATGCGGCACACGCGGACTCGCGCGGAGGTGTGGTGTGACGGTTCTCGACTCGCGACCCGAGGTGCCGGGTGATCCGGACGGCTCGTCGGACGCTGTGCTCACCGAGGCTGGGGTGAGCGTGGCACCGATGGCCGACCTCGGTGCGGGCAGAGGTCCCGAGTGGCTCGACGCATGGCTCGCGGAGCACGCGGCCGACGTGCTCGCCTGGCGCAGGCACATCCACGCAAACCCGGAACTCGCGCGCCGCGAGTACGGCACCACGGAGCTGATCGCCGGACTGCTGCGGTCGGCCGGACTGGAACCGCGCGTCATGGCCTCCGGCACCGGGCTCGTCTGCGACATCGGTGAGGGCCCGACGTGCGTCGCTCTGCGCGCCGACCTCGACGCCCTGCCGCTCACCGAGGCGAGCGGACTGCCGTTCGCCTCGACGGTCGACGGTGTCGCCCACGCCTGCGGCCACGACCTGCACACCACGATTCTGCTGGCCACGGGCCTGGCACTGGCGAGCGCCGACCACCTGCCCGGCCGGGTGCGGCTGATCTTCCAGCCCGCCGAGGAGGTCATGCCCGGTGGTGCGCTCGACGTCATCCGGGCCGGCCACCTCGAGGGTGTCGAGCGCATCTTCGGTCTGCACTGCGATCCGCGGGTCGAGGTGGGCAAGGTCGGCACCCGGGTCGGTGCGCTGACCTCGGCGGCCGACCTCGTGGAGCTGCGACTGACGTCGCCGGGCGGGCACACGTCGCGTCCCCACCTGACCGCGGACCTGGTGCACGCGCTGGGCACGGTGATCACGTCGTTGCCGTCGCTGCTGTCCCGGCGTGTCGACCCCCGGTCGGGCACCGTGCTGGTGTGGGGAGCCGTGCACGCGGGGGAGGCCGCGAACGCCGTCCCGCAGGACGGTCTGCTGCGCGGCACGCTGCGCACGGCCGACGAACCGACGTGGCAGCTGCTCGAATCGCTCGTCGAGACGTCGGTGGAGTCGCTGCTGGCACCCCTGGGTGTCGGCTACGAGCTGAACTACCTGCGCGGCGTCCCGCCCGTGGTGAGCGAGTCCGACAGCACCCGCCTGTTGCGGGACGGCGTGGAGGCGGCGCTCGGCGCCGACGCGCTGGTCGGCACCGAGCAGTCCTCGGGTGGCGAGGACTTCGGCTGGTACCTGCAGCACGTCCCCGGCGCGTTCGCCCGCCTGGGCGTCTGGCCGGGCGAAGGCCCCCAGCGCGACCTGCACCAGCCGACCTTCGAGGCCGACGAACGCGCCCTCCTCACCGGAACCCGCGTCCTGGTCAACACAGCCCTGAAAACCCTCAACGCCTAACGCCCCTCGCGTGTTGCGCTTTCGGGGCGCCGTGTTGCGGACTCGGGGCCTCGTGTTGCGGATCCACGGTGCCGTGTTGCGGACTCGGGGCCTCGTGTTGCGCTTTCCGGGGCCCGTGTTGCAGGTTCCGGGCCTTGTGTTGTGGCAGCCGGCCGGGCTTCGCGGGGCTGGACGGGTGAGTGCGGCATCGCTGAAGTGGCGCAGCCGTCGTCCCGTGTCCTCAAGTTGTCCACAACGAGGTCAGTTATCCACAGATTTGCTCACAGCTCTCCGTGATGCGTCTCAGCAGGTCACAGTGGCGGCATGTTCAGACCGAACTGGGACACGCACGGTGCGGCCAAGCGGGCCGATCTCCTGCGGACGCTCGGGGAACACACCGTCCGCTCGGCGCTGCGACACGGGCTGCTGAGCCAGCCGTGGCGCGGGGTGGTCGTGGACACGACTCGTTCCCTCGACACCGTGACCCGCTGTGCCGCTGGACTCCTCGCAGCCGGTCCCGGCGCAGTCGTCTCGCACGGCACGGCAGCCGCGCTCCACGGATGCGACGCGGCCGACACCGGCGAGGTGCACGTGACCGTGCCCTACAGCAGCACTGCCCGATCTCGCGGTGCATTGACCGTGCACCGGGACAGATTCGGCGACGACGACGTCGAGTCCCGGCACGGGCTCCCGGTTCTCTCGCTGGCGTCGACGTTGGCGGAGCTGCTGTGCGTCGAACGGAGATGGGTCGCGCTGGCCACCGTCGACCAGGCGTTGGGCGCTGTGCCGGACGACCGGGCCGGGGCGTTGGTGCAGTGCATCAGCAGCAAGCTCACGGCTCGGGACGACCGCCGCGGTGTGCCGGGTGCCCATGCGCTCCTTCAACTGGCGACGGGGGCGGCCGAGTCTCCGCAGGAAAGTAGGTTGCGCCTACTTGTGGTGGACGCCGGTTTCCCCGCGCCGACGCCCCAACTCGAGGTGCGCGACCTGCGCGGCCGGGTCGTCTACGTGTTCGACCTGGCGTGGCCGGAGGTCAGGATCGCGTTGGAGTACGACGGTTACGAGGCGCACGAGGACCGCGGTACCTATGACGCCGAACGTGATCGGCGCATGGCGGACCGTGGGTGGCTCACCGTGAGAGTTCGTAAAGAACAGCTCGCGAGCCCGGAGCCGGTGCTCAACGAGCTGCGGCGGGCGTTCGAGAAGCGGGGCGGCCTGCTTGCGGGGAACACACCGACTCCGCGCCGTCCCCGTTCGCTGCGGCGCTGAACTAACCCGTCTCCGGTACACGATGCGCGGGCGCAAGGCCTGCAGTCGCGGAAACGGGCCACGCGGTCGCCGGTCGGTACGCACCGGCGGGGCGACGCGAGCTGCAACGGCCTCGGATCCGCAACACGCGCCCCCGAGGCCGCAACACGCGCCCCTGGATCTGCAACACGCACTCCGGACTCCGCAACACGCGCCCCCGAGGCCGCAACACGAGCCCCTGGATCTGCAACACGTGCCCCGGAATCCGCGACACGGGCTCGTTACGGGCCGATGCCTTTGCAGGGGCGGGTGCGGAGGTCGTTGACGTAGTCGGCGGGGGCGCCGGCGGCTTCGGCAGCGTCGGCGAGCACCCCGAGATACCGGGCCGAAGGCAGACCGCCCTCGTAGGCGTCGAGCACGTACAACCACGCGAGCACCGACCCGTCCATGGTCTGTACCCGGAGGCGGATCTTGTTGTGCAGACCGAGCTCGTTGCCCTCCCAGCGGTCGAGCTGGCCCTCGTCGAGGGGCGTGACGTCGTAGAGCACCACGAACACCCTGGAGTCGGGGTCCTCCACGATCGTGGAGAGCGCACCTTCCCACAACAGGTCCTCGCCACCGAACGTCAACCGCCAGCCTTCCAGCCAGCCGGTCCCCGCCATCGGCGAGTGCGGCGCTCGCTCGGCCATCTGGGAGGGTTCCATGTTGGACCCGTACGCGGCATAGAGAGGCACGGCGACAGCGTAACGGCCTCTCCGGAAGCCGGAACCCGGCCACGCCTAAAGTGGGCGTGGACGGCGTGTGAGGAGGACACCTGACGTGACCAAGATCGTGATCATGGGCGGCGGACCTGCCGGTTACGAGGCCGCTCTCGTGGCGGCTCAGCACGGTGCGGATGTGACCGTCGTCGAGCGGGACGGTCTCGGTGGCGCCTGCGTGCTCTACGACTGCGTGCCGTCGAAGACGTTCATCGCCTCGTCTGGGGCGCGCGCGAGCCTGCACGGCTACCGCGAGCTGGGGGTCAACGTCGATCTGGACGACACCCGCGTGGACCTGCCGACCGTGCACGGCCGGGTCCGCGGGCTCGCGCTCGCGCAGTCGGCGGACATCCGGGCGCGCGTGCAGCGCGAGGGCGTGCGGGTCGTCAACGGCACCGCGAAGTTCTGCGACGACGAGCCCGGCCTCGCCACCCACAAGATCGCCGTCGCCGGCAAGGACGGTGACGAGGTGCTCGACGCCGACGTCGTCCTCATCGCCACGGGTGCCACGCCGCGGGTGCTGCCGGGTGCGGTGCCGGACGGGGAACGCATCCTCGACTGGCGCCAGCTCTACGACCTGCCCGAGCTGCCCGAACACCTCGCCGTCGTCGGTTCCGGTGTCACCGGTGCGGAGTTCGCCTCGGCCTACACCGAGATGGGTGTGAAGGTGACGGTCGTGTCGAGCCGCGACCGCGTCCTGCCGCACGAGGACGCCGATGCGGCCGCCGTGCTGGAGGAGAGCTTCTCCCAGCGCGGCACGTCGGTGGTCAAGCACGCGCGCGCCGATCGGGTCGAGCGCACCGACCAGGGCGTGACGATCCACCTCGCCGACGGCCGCACCATCGAGGCCAGCCACGCGCTGATGACGGTCGGATCGGTGCCGAACACCGAGGACATCGGCCTCGACCGGGTCGGCATCGAGCCGGGCAAGGGCGGGGCGATCCCGGTCGACCGGGTCTCGCGCACCAGCGCGCCGGGCGTCTACGCGGCGGGCGACTGCACGGGTGTGCTGCCGTTGGCTTCGGTGGCGAGCATGCAGGGCCGCATCGCGATGTGGCACGCGCTCGGCGAGGGGGTCGCCCCGATCCGGTTGCGCACCGTCGCGGCGAACGTGTTCACCCACCCCGAGATCGCGACCGTCGGCATCAGCCAGCAGGCGATCGACTCCGGCGAGGTGCCCGCCCGCACGATCATGTTGCCGCTGTCGACGAACCCGCGCGCCAAGATGGAGGGCGTCCGCCAGGGTTTCGTCAAGCTGTTCTGCCGTCCGGCGACCGGTGTGGTCGTCGGTGGTGTGGTCGTGGCGCCGTCGGCAAGCGAACTCATCCTGCCGATCGCGCTGGCCGTGCAGAACCAGCTGACCGTCGAGCACCTGGCGTTGACGTTCTCGGTGTACCCGTCGCTGTCCGGGTCGATCACTGAGGCCGGTCGCCAGCTCATGCAGCACGACGACCTGGACTGACGCCGTCGCCGTCGGCTGCTGCGAGTGGCACACTGGGTGCACCCGATGAAGGGAGCGCCTCATGGCCGTCCGCGACACGGCGTGGCCGGTGGGCGCTCCGTGCTGGGTCGATCTGACCGCCGACGATCTCGAGGCGACGCGGAGTTTCTACGCCGACCTGCTCGGGTGGGAGTTCGTCGACACGGGCGCGGACTACGGGCACTACTCGATCGCCATGGTCGACCGGCGCCCCGTGGCAGGCGTCGGGCGCGCGAGCGCGGCGTTCTGCGACAACGCGAAGGCCTGGACGACCTATCTGGCCGTGGGCGACGTCGAGGCGACCGCCACCGCGATCACCGAGGCGGGCGGGGAGCTGATCGTGCCGCCCGGCGACGTCGGTGACGCGGCGCGGATCGCCGTCGCGGTCGACGCGGCAGGCGCGGTCTTCGGCGTCTACGAGGGCGGCCGGATGACGGGCACGCAGGTGGTCGGGGTTCCCGGAGCTCCCGCCTGGTACGACTGCATGACCCGCGAATACGCGGCGGCCAAACGGTTCTACGGACTCGTCTTCGGCTGCGGCTTCGACGAACCGAGTCACGGCGACTTCGAGTACGCGACGATCCGGGTCGGCGACGATTCGACGGAGGTCGGCGGCATCGGCGCGCTGCCCGGCACCCTCGACGTACCTCCACACTGGACGACGTACTTCGCCGTCACCGACGTCGACCACACGGTCTCGCAGCTCGTCGACCTGGGCGGCACCGTCCACGGTGGGCCGGTCGACTCGCCGCGGGGCAGGCTCGCGGCGGTCGCCGACCCCGGTGGCGCCTACTTCCGCGTCATCGAAAGCTGACGCCACCACGGCTGCCGGCCAGCAGACACGGAACCGCCGCGGACACCCGGTGGGCATCCGCGGCGGCTCGGCGCGGGCTCTCGGCGCGGGTTCTCGGTACGGCGTGCCGGCGCTACTCGCCGAGAGGGCACACCGCCCGTGGACGACTACTCGACCCAGTCGAACGTCTTGGTCACGGCCTTCTTCCAGTTGTGGTACTCGCGCTCCCTGCGGGCCTCGTCCATGGCGGGCTGCCATTCCTTGTCCTTGGCCCAGTTCGACCGGATGTCCTCTTCGGACTCCCAGAACCCGACGGCGAGACCGGCCGCGTAGGCCGCACCCAGCGCGGTCGTCTCGTTGACCTTCGGGCGGATGACGTCGACCCCGAGGATGTCGGCCTGGAACTGCATGAGCAGGTCGTTGACCACCATGCCGCCGTCGACCTTGAGAGTGCGGAGCGGAACGCCGGAGTCGGCGTTCATCGCGTCGATGACCTCGCGGGTCTGGAACGCCGTAGCCTCCAGCACGGCGCGGGCGAGGTGCCCCTTGTTGACGAACCGGGTGAGGCCGACGATCGCGCCGCGGGCGTCGGAACGCCAGTACGGGGCGAACAGTCCGGAG
This sequence comes from Prauserella rugosa, assembly GCF_000719975.1. Classification (GTDB taxonomy): domain Bacteria; phylum Actinomycetota; class Actinomycetes; order Mycobacteriales; family Pseudonocardiaceae; genus Prauserella; species Prauserella rugosa. The sequence goes on along the minus strand of NZ_JOIJ01000019.1, from coordinate 60,059 downwards.
AAGGCGGGCACGAAGTAGGCGCCGCCGTTGTCCTCGACGGTGCGGGCGTAGCCCTCGACCTCCGCGGCCGAACCGATCATGCCGAGGTTGTCGCGCAGCCACTGCACGAGCGACCCGGTGACCGCGATCGAACCCTCGAGCGCGTACACGGTGTCGTTGTCGCCGATCTTGTAGCAGACCGTGGTCAGCAGGCCGTTCTCCGAGAGCACCTTCTCGTTGCCCGTGTTGAGCAGCACGAAGTTGCCCGTGCCGTAGGTGTTCTTGGCCTCGCCCCGCGACAGGCAGGCCTGGCCGAACGTCGCGGCCTGCTGGTCGCCGAGGATGCCCGCGATCGGCACGCCGCCCAGCGCGCCGCGTTCGCGGACGGTGCCGTACTGCTCCGACGAGGACTTGATCTCCGGCAGCATCGACATCGGAATGCCCATGTCGGCCGCGATCTCTTCGTCCCAGCTGAGGGTGTCGAGATCCATCAGCATCGTGCGGGACGCGTTGGTCGGATCGGTGACGTGGATGCCGCCGTCGACCCCGCCGGTCATGTTCCACAGCACCCACGTGTCCATGTTGCCGAACAGCAGGTCGCCCGCCTCGGCGCGCTCGCGCGCACCGTCGACGTTGTCGAGGATCCACTTGATCTTCGGTCCGGAGAAGTACGTCGCCAGGGGCAGGCCCGTCTTGTCGCGGTACCGCTCCTGGCCCCCTCCGAGTTCGCCGAGGTCGTTGATGATCCGGTCGGTGCGCGTGTCCTGCCAGACGATCGCGTTGTAGACGGGCTTTCCGGTGTTGCGGTCCCACACCACCGTCGTCTCGCGCTGGTTGGTGATGCCCACCGCGACGACGTCGGAGGCGGTGATGTCGGCGTTGGCGAGCGCACCCGCGGCGGTCGCCCTGGTATTGGCCCAGATCTCTTCCGGGTCGTGCTCGACCCAGCCGGCCTGCGGGAAGATCTGCTGATGCTCCCGTTGGTCGACGGCCACGACGCTGCCCGAGTGATCGAAGATCATCGTCCGGGTCGAGGTCGTGCCCTGGTCGATGGCGGCGACAAAACGAGACACAGTTGCTCCAAACTCAGCTCAGGCCACTGACGGCGAGGAAGAGAAGGCCGGCGAGGCCGGCACCGATGAGCGGCCCCACGACGGGGACCCAGGAGTAACTCCACTGAGGGTCACCCTTGCCCTTGATCGGCAGGATCAAGGCGTACGCGATGCGGGGTCCGAGGTCGCGAGCCGGGTTGATCGCGTAGCCCGTCGGACCGCCGAGCGAGTTACCGATCACCAACACGACCAGCGACACACCCGCGTACCCGAGCGCGGCGTTGCCGAAGACCGGCTCCCCGCTGGAACTGACGTCCGCACCCGGGGTGAGCAGGATCCACGCGACGAGAACGAACGTGCCGATGATCTCGGTCACGGTGTTCCACACCTTGTTCGGGATCGTGGGGATGGTCGAGAAGATGCCGAGGGTGTTCTCCGGCTCGGGGTGATCGTCGAACTGCAGCTTGTAGGTCAGCCACGTCAACACCGCACCGAGGACACCACCGACCATCTGGCCCGCCCAGTAGATCGGCACGTCGGCCCACGACAGATCGCCGGACACGGCGAGTCCGAACGTGACGGCCGGGTTGATGTGCGCCCCGGACGGGTCGGCGATGCTCGCGCCCGCGAAGACCGCGAACGCCCAGCCGACGGTGACGAACAGAATCCCTCCGCCGTTGCCGTTCGTCTTGCGCAACACGTTGTTCGCGACGACGGCGGTACCGAGGAGGACGAGCACCGACGTGCCCAGCATCTCCCAGACGAATATCGATCCGGCATTCATAGGCGATCAGCCCTCCAGCTTCGGCACTGCAGACCTCGCGGCGCTGCACTGGTCGGTTCCGCGGGTGCGGCCGGTCCCGAAGCCGGGCGGCGCCCCTGCCGTTTTCGTTCGGATCGCACGCTACTCGCATGTGAGTGATCGCTCAAAGCTTCGTTCGTCGCACTGCGTGCACGCGGACGTGCGAGCGCGGGCGAACGTGCCATGCTGGGAGTGTCCCGGTGATCGGGTACGACGTCGGCGAGGAGGATTACGTGACAGCGCAGCGTGGACGCGACGCGAGGGCAGCGGCTCCGGCACGACTGGGTCCCCAGACCCGCGCGGAGTCGTGGCAGCGGCTCGGCGAGGAGACGTTCGACCTCGTGGTCATCGGCGGTGGTGTCGTCGGTGCGGGCACGGCTCTCGACGCGGCGACCCGAGGGCTGCGTGTCGCACTGGTGGAGGCGCGCGATCTCGCGTCCGGCACGTCGAGCCGGTCCAGCAAGCTGTTCCACGGTGGACTGCGCTACCTGGAACAGCTCGAGTTCGGACTGGTGCGCGAGGCGCTGCGGGAACGCGAGTTGATGCTCACCAGGATCGCGCCGCATCTGGTGAAGCCGGTGAGCTTCCTGTACCCGCTCACGCACCGCGTGTGGGAGCGGCCGTACACCGCCGCGGGCCTGCTGATGTACGACACGATGGGCGGCGCACGCTCGGTTCCCGGGCAGAAGCACCTCTCCCGCGCGGGCGCGCTGCGCATGGTGCCTGCGCTCAAACGTGACGCGCTGATCGGCGGTATCCGCTACTACGACGCGCAGGCCGACGACGCGCGGCACACGATGACGGTCGCCCGCACGGCGGCGCATTACGGGGCCGTGGTGCGGAACTCGACGCAGGTCGTCGGGTTCCTGCGCGAGGCCGACCGGGTGTCGGGTGTGCGGGTGCGGGACGTGGAGAACGGTCAGGAGACCGACGTCCGCGCCCACGCGGTGATCAACGCCACCGGCGTGTGGACCGACGAGTTGCAGAGCCTGTCCGGCAGCCGTGGACGGTTCCGCGTCCGGGCGAGCAAGGGCGTCCACATCGTCGTGCCGCGCGACCGGATCGTCGCCGAGAGCGGCATGATCCTGCGCACCGAGAAGTCGGTGCTGTTCGTGATTCCCTGGCGTAACCACTGGATCGTCGGCACCACCGACACCGACTGGAACCTCGACCTCGCGCACCCGTCCGCGACCCGCAGCGACATCGACTACCTGCTCGAACACGTCAACAAGGTGCTCGCCACGCCGCTGACGCACGACGACATCGAAGGGGTCTACGCCGGTCTGCGCCCGTTGCTCGCGGGCGAGAGCGAGGAGACCTCGAAGCTCTCGCGCGAGCACGCGGTCGCGCGCGTGTCGCCTGGTCTGGTGGCCATCGCGGGCGGCAAGTACACGACGTACCGCGTGATGGCAGCCGACGCCGTCGACGCCGCGGTCGTCGACGTGCCCGAGCGCGTGCAGGAGTCGATCACCGACAAGGTGCCGCTCGTCGGTGCCGACGGGTACCACGCACTCGTCAACCAGGCCGACCACCTGGCGAGCGACCACGGTCTGCACCCGTACCGCGTGCGGCACCTGCTCGACCGGTACGGCTCGTTGATCAGCGACGTGCTGGGGCTGGCCGAGGGCAGGCCGGACCTGCTCAAGCCGATCGAGGCGGCGCCGGACTACCTGCGCGTCGAGGTCGTCTACGCGGCCACCGACGAGGGCGCGCTGCACCTGGAGGACGTGCTGGCGCGGCGCACGCGGATCTCCATCGAGTACCCGCACCGCGGTGTGGACAGTGCCGAGCAGGTCGCCGATCTGATGGCCGAGGTGCTCGGCTGGACCGACGAGCAGCGGGCTCGCGAGATCGAGGTGTACCGCGCGCGCGTCGAGGCCGAGCGCGACTCGCAGGCACAGCCGAGTGACGAGGCCGCCGACGCCAAGCGCGTCGCGGCCCCCGAGGCGAGGGACGGGCTGGCCGAACCCGCCTCCTGAACCGCTCGCCCCGTGCCGCATCCCCGTCGGCTGCCGGACGCCGCGAGGCCGGATCCGACGCGGTCGCGGGTACGGGCGGTCGCGGGTACGGGCGGGAGGAAAAGCCGTGGAGGTCCGTCGATTCCGCCGGTAGCCTCGGCCGGGTGATCGTCGACCGCACGCGGGTGCTGCGCACGCCGCGACTGGTGCTCCGGGCGTTCGTATCGGCGGATCTGGACCCGCTCCATGCGATCCGGTCGCGGGAGGACGTCAACCGCTACCTCTACGAACGTCCGATGTCGAGAGAGGACGTCGCGGCGAAGCTGGCCGAGCGGATCGAGCGGTACTCGACGTTGGCCGAACCGGGGGACACGCTGCGGCTGGCGGTGACGTTGCGGGACGCCGACGGTGAGCCGGGCGAGGTGATCGGTGACGTCAATCTGCACTGGCACCAGGGAGAGCACAAGCAGGCCGAGGTCGGCTACGTCCTGCACCCCGACCATGCGGGGAAGGGCTTCGCCACCGAGGCCACTCGGCCGCTGGTCGAACTCGCCTTCACCGAACTCGGCGTGCATCGGGTGTGCGGACGCCTCGATGCCAGGAACCTGGCCTCGGCCCGCGTGCTCGAGAAGCTCGGCATGCGCAGGGAAGCGCACCTGCGGGAGAACGAGTGGGTCAAGGGAGAGTGGACCGACGAGGCGGTCTACGCCGTGCTCGACCGTGAATGGGACACGGCGAACCGGGGTTCGTCCACTCCGGACGTCTGATGTGGAGCCCTGATGTGGAGCCCTGATGTGGAGCCGGGTCAGGACCGGCGGTGGTTGACCAGGGCGCCGACCGCGAACGCGACGACCGCGGGCAGCAGGAAGACGACCCACGCCTTCGCGACGGTGAAGAACAACACGATCGCCAGCACCGCGGCGATCGGCACCGCGCTCGAGACGAGCTTGTCCTTCCAAGGCTGCGGCGGCGCGGGGGCACCGCGTTCGGGCACGCGAGCGGCGCCGGCCCTGCGCGGCCCTTCGAGGACGCTCGGCCGAGGCTCGGGCAGATCGGCGAACAACGGCTTCAGGTCCTTGCGGTACTTCGCGGTGCTGACCTGAACCGAACGCTCGTCGAACTCGCTCAACTCGAGGCGTCCGGTACGTACGTGCTCGGACAGCGCGTCCAGAGCTTCCTGGCGCTCAGCATCGCTGAGTCGCAACTCGGATCGGTCAGCAGCCACACCCCGATCGTATGCCCGCCCGTCACACGGGTGCCACGGCTTCGCGCAACCGTTGCCCGCTGTTCAGTACTCCCGAGGGCCCCATGGTCGCGCCCACCCGTCGCCCACCACCGCCCAAACGGACACGCTCCGCGTGGCAGTGCTCGACTCCATGCAACTATGGGGCCCTCGGGAGCTGCACTCAGTCCTTCAGCTCGAGCAGGACGGCACCCTGGCTGACCGTGGCGCCGACGTCGGCCGACAGGCCGGTCACGGTGCCGGCCTTGTGGGCGGTCACCGGGTTCTCCATCTTCATGGCCTCGAGCACCACGATGAGTTCGCCCGCCTCGACCTGCTGGCCCTCCTCGACGGCGACCTTGATGACGGTGCCCTGCATCGGGGCGGTCACCGCGTCGCCGCTGACCGCCGCCTTGCCACCGCCGCCACGCTTGCGCGGCTTGGCTTTCTTCGCGGCACCAGCGCCCGCACCGGCACCACCACCGACGGCTGCGAGGCCCGCGGGCAGCGACACCTCGAGGCGCCTGCCGCCGACCTCCACCACGACGTTCTGCCGCGGCTCCTCGTCGGTCTCGGCCTCGCCGTCGCCGGTGTAGGGCTCGATGGTGTTGTCGAACTCGGTCTCGATCCACCGCGTGTGCACCGAGAAGTTCTTGCCGTCGCCGACGAACGCCGGGTCGCGCAGGATCGTCCGGTGGAAGGGCAGCACGGTGGCCATGCCCTCGGCGACCATCTCGTCGAGGGCGCGGCGGGAGCGTTCGATGGCCTGGTCGCGGTCGGCGCCGGTGACGATGACCTTGGCCAGCATCGAGTCGAACTGCCCGCCGATGACGGTGCCGGTCTCGACGCCGGAGTCGACGCGCACGCCGGGCCCGTCGGGGAACTCCAGCTTCGTCACCGTGCCCGGGGCGGGCAGGAAGCCCCGGCCTGCGTCCTCGCCGTTGATGCGGAACTCGATGGAGTGCCCGCGCGGTGTCGGGTCCTGGGTCAGCGGCAGCACGCCGCCCTCGGCGATGCGGAACTGCTCGCGCACCAGGTCGAGGCCCGTCGTCTCCTCGGAGACGGGGTGTTCGACCTGGAGCCGCGTGTTGACCTCGAGGAACGAGATCGTGCCGTCGACCCCGACGAGGTACTCGACCGTGCCTGCGCCGTAGTACCCGGCCTCGGCGCAGATGGCCTTGGCCGAGGAGTGGATCGTGGCGCGCTGCTCGTCGGTGAGGAACGGCGCGGGCGCCTCCTCGACGAGCTTCTGGTGCCTGCGCTGCAGCGAGCAGTCGCGGGTGCCGACGACGATGACGTTGCCGTGCTGGTCGGCGAGAACCTGGGCCTCGACGTGGCGGGGCTTGTCGAGGTAGCGCTCGACGAAGCACTCGCCGCGGCCGAACGCGGCGACGGCCTCGCGGGTGGCCGACTCGAACAGCTCGGGGATCTCGTCGATGGTGCGGGCGACCTTCAGGCCGCGGCCGCCGCCACCGAAGGCGGCCTTGATGGCCACCGGAAGTCCGTGCTCCTGCGCGAACGCGACGATCTCGTCCGCGCTGGCCGCCGGGTCCTTCGTGCCGGGCACGAGCGGGGCGCCCGCCTTCAACGCGATGTGCCGCGCGGTCACCTTGTCGCCGAGGTCGCGGATCGCCTGCGGGGAGGGGCCGATCCACGTCAGCCCGGCGTCGATGACCGCCTGCGCGAAGTCCGCGTTCTCGGACAGGAAGCCGTAGCCGGGGTGGACCGAATCGGCGCCCGAACGCTTCGCGGCGTCGAGCAGCTTGTCGAACACCAGGTAGCTGTCGGCCGCCGTCTGCCCGCCGAGCGCGAACGCCTCGTCGGCGAGCCGGACGTGCGGTGCGTCCCGGTCCGGATCGGCGTAGACGGCCACGCTCGCGATACCCGCGTCCTTCGCGGCCCGGATCACGCGTACCGCGATCTCGCCACGGTTCGCGATGAGCACCTTCGTCACGCTGCCTCGCTCCGGCACGCCTACCTCCATGTCACGCCGTTCTCGATCGGAGTCTACGGACCGGAGGGAGGGCATCGGTGAGACCCGAGTCACGGCCGGGTGAGCCGGCGCGGTGGTGCGCTCACGCGGTGCGGCGCAGCTCCTCGGGGATCTTGGCGTCGAGCAGGATGAGCTCGTACGGCTGCGACTCGTGGAGGGCCGGCAGGTCGGAGGTCTGCACGAGCATCCACGGCTGGTGCGGGCCGCAGCACTCGACGAGGCGGTCCACGGCGGAGTAGGCCAGCAGCGCGAGGCGTCCGTCGGGGGTGCGGCGCAGCTCGATGTCGGCCTGCTCGGTGGCGGTTCCGTGGTGCGGGCCGGTCGGCAGGTACACGACGGGCGGAAGCTGGGGGTTCGTCACCGCGACGACGGTAGCCGTGCGCGGTCCGTGACCCACCTTGTCCCACGACCCAGCGATAGGCCGCGGACGCGGGGTGATCGATCTCGGCGACATCTAGGCTCGGTGGGGTGTCCAGCCAGTCGTGGTCGCGGCCGCCGAGGCCGGTGCTGCTCACCGCGGCCGTCGCCGTGGTGGTCGTGGTGGCGTCGTTGCTCGTCGCCGTCCTCGTGCGTCCCGGGGAGGAACGTGACTCCGCCGACGGGCTGTCGATGCCGACCGAGACCGGCGACGCGGGCTGCGGTGGCGGCCCGTGCCGGGTCGTGGCGTCCGATTCGGTGAACGGCATGCCGGTCGAGCTGCTCGCCGACGCCCGCGGCTCGGTGGCGCGGTTGCGCGCGGGCGGTCCGACGTCGGGCAGCATCGCCGAGGTCACGGTCGCCTCGATGGGGGTGCCGCTCAACCGAGACTCGCTGCGCTGCGAGGAGAGCGCCACGCCGGTGTGCCTGGTGCGCGGGCCGCACGACGGCGGCGTGGTCGGCGAGGTGCACATCTGGCAGGGCGACAACTGGCGGTCCGATCAGCGGCCGTACTTCTCCGACGCGGGAAGCGTGACGCTCGACGACGTGGACGCCGACGACGTGCCCGAGGTGCTCGTGGTCAGCCACGACTGCAGTGACGTCGACAGCGTGTCGGCCTGCCAGGTCGCGCCCGTGCTGGTCGAGGTGTTCGACCTCTCGGGCGGGACCGTCGGCTGCACCGACATCTACGGCTCACCCGGTTCACTGCGCGGCTGGCCCGAGGTGGACGTCGAATCGTCCGAGCTCATCCCCTGTTCCTGACCTCGCCCGCGTTGGGCCGGTGCGCTCGCCTGCACCTCGGCGCCCGAATCCGCGCGCGTGCCTGTGAACCGGATCTCACGGCGGCATCTTTCATCTAAGGCTTACCTAACGTACGGTTCTCATTCGTTAGGTAAGGCTAACCAGACGTTCGGGTCTGCCTGCTCGACTCGGCGTCGACGAGGAGTGAACGACGTGTCATCCGAGGGAGTTGCCTGAGTGTCCTCACCGGTCCTCGCCCGGCCACGGCCCGAATACGGAGCCGGGGATCTGCTGACGGCGTATCTGCCCGGCTCGTTCTACTACTCGTCGCCCGGCGGCACGCTGCTGGCCGACGGCGTCCACGCGATCGTGCGCCGCGGCGCAGGCGGTTCGCACGCCGACGCGGCCGCGCGGGCGCTCGCGCAGGCGCGTGAGGCGGGCGTGGCCGAACCGATCGTCGCCGGCGCCATCGGCTTCCGCCCGGACGGCGAGTCCAGCCTCGTGGTGCCGTCGGTCGTGCGGCGCGCACCCGCCCCCGAAGCCGGGGACGTGCAGGGCACGCACGGTGCTGCGGCGCGCTCGTGGACCGTCACCCCCAGGCCGGAACCCGCCGACTACGTCGAGGCCGTGCGCAAGGCGCTGCTGCACATCGAGACCGGCGACATCGACAAGGTCGTCCTGGCCCGCGCGCTCGACCTGACCGCCGACGAGCCGGTGTCCGTGCCGCCGCTGCTGGCCAGCCTGGTGTGGGCGAACCCGGCCGCGCACGCCTTCGCCGTCGACGTCACGGCCCCCGGCGACCCGGCCGCCCGCACGCTGTTCGGCGCGAGCCCGGAGCTGCTCATCTCCCGCACGGGCAACACCGTCGTGGTCAACCCTCTCGCGGGATCGCGCCCGCGCGTGGCCGACGACCCCGACGACGCCGAGAACCGTCGGCGGATCGACGACCTGCGTACCGCCGAGAAGGACCGCGCCGAACACGAGATCGTGGTCCGCCAGATCGTCGACGTGCTGCGGTCGCTGTGCTCCGAGCTCGACGTGCCCGACCCCGAGGTGATCGGCACCCCGACCATGTGGCACCTGTCGACGCGGATCACCGGCACGCTGGCCGCACCCGACGACCCGGCGTCCTCGTCGCTGGCGATCGCCGAGGCGCTGCACCCGACGCCCGCGGTGTGCGGGGTGCCGACGTCGACGGCGCGCGACGTCATCGCCGACCTCGAACCGACCGACCGTGGGTACTACGCGGGTCTCGTCGGCTGGACCGACGCCGACGGCGACGGCGAGTGGGTCGTGACGATCCGCTGCGCCGAGGCGGCAGGGCAGGCCGTGCGGGTGTACGCGGGGGCGGGCATCGTCGCCGGGTCCGACCCCGATGCCGAACTGGCCGAGACGAGCGCGAAGTTCGGCACGCTGCTGGCGGCGCTGGGCGTGGACGGGGGAGCGCGATGACCGGCGGTCCGGACCACACGCCATGGCCCGCCGCGGACGCGGCGCGGTACCGGGCGCTCGGGTACTGGCAGGGGCAGACGTTCGGCACGTGGCTCACCGGCCTCGCCGAGGCGTACGCGGAGCGCACCGCGGTCGTGGGCGTCAGCGCCGAGGGCGGCGAGCAGGTGCGATGGACCTACGCCGAGCTCGACGACCGTGCCCACCGGCTGGCGGCCGGGTTCGTCGAGCGCGGCATCGCCGACGGGCAGCGGGTCATCGTGCAGCTGCCGAACGTCGCCGAGTACGTGCCGGTGATCTTCGGGCTGTGGCGTGCGGGCGCGTTGCCCGTGTTCGCGTTGCCCGCGCATCGGCGTTCGGAGCTGACACACTTCGCGGCGCACGCCGAGGCCTCGGCAATCGTCACCGTGGGCGAGCACGAGCGGCACGACTTCGCCGCGGAGGCGCGCGCGGTGGCCGGTGACGTGCCGTCCGTGCGCAACGTGTTCGTGGTGGGCGAGGCCGAGTTCGCCGAACTGGCCGCCGCGGAGCCGAAGGAACTGCCCGATCCGGACCCGTCCGGGCTGGCGTTCCTCCAACTCTCCGGCGGCAGCACGGGAATGTCCAAATTGATCCCGCGCACCCACGACGACTACCTCTACAGCGTCCGGGAGAGCGCGCGGATCTGCCGCCTGCGGCCCGAGAGTGTGTACCTCGTGGTGCTGCCGGTTGCCCACAACTACCCGATGAGTTCGCCCGGAATCCTCGGCGCGCTGCACGCGGGATCGACCGTGGTGCTGTCGCCGCGTCCCGACGCCGACACCGCGTTCGGGCTGATCGAGTCCGAGGGTGTCACGATGTGCGGTGTGGTGCCGCCGCTGGCCGCCGCGTGGGTGCAGGCGGCCGCGCGCACGACGCGGGATCTGTCCACACTGGAGGTTCTGCTCGTCGGTGGGGCCAAGTGCGCCAGGGAACTGGCCGAGCGGATCGAGCCCGCACTCGGGTGCAGGCTGCAGCAGGTGTTCGGAATGGCCGAGGGCCTGGTGTTCTACACGCGACTCGACGATCCGGACGAGCTCGTCCTGTCCACGCAGGGCAGGCCGATCTCCCTCGACGACGAGATCAGGGTCGTCGACCCCGACAACCCCGAGGCGAGTTCCGACGACGTCGTCGAACCCGGCCAGGCGGGCGCGCTGCTCACGCGCGGCCCGTACACGATCCGCGGCTACTACCGCGCGGCCGAGCACAACGCCACGGCGTTCACCCCCGACGGCTTCTACCGCACCGGCGACCTCGTCCGGTTCCACCCCTCCGGGCACGTCGAGGTCGTCGGCAGGGTGAAGGAACAGATCAACCGCGGCGGCGAGAAGGTCGCGCCCGAAGAGGTGGAGAACCACCTGATGGCGCATCCCGACGTCGTCGACGCGGCGGTCGTCGGCATGTCCGACGACTATCTCGGCGAGCGCACGTGCGCCTACGTGGTGCCCGCCGATGGTGCCGAGCCCGCCGAGGCGGAGCTGCGCCGGTTCGTCCGTGAGCGAGGGGTCGCCGCGTTCAAGGTGCCCGACCGCGTGGTGCTGACCGGTGAGTTCCCGACGACCGGGGTCGGCAAGACGAGCAAACGGGAGCTGCGGGCACTGCTCGCGGCCCAGGCGAAGAACGGGTGATGTGGTTGTCCCTGCCGAAGATCGAGCCCTACCGTCTGCCCACATCGGACGAACTGCCGTCCGGCCGGGTCGACTGGCGCCTCGACGCGAGCCGGGCGGCGTTGCTCGTGCACGACATGCAGCGCTATTTCCTGCGGCCGTTCGCGGGTGCTCCTGTTCCGGACGTGATCGCCAACATCGCCGCGCTCGTCGACAAGTGTCACGAGCGTGGCGTGCCGGTGTACTACACGGCCCAGCCTGCGAAACCGCCGCAGGGCGAACGCGGCCTGCAGACCGACTTCTGGGGCGAGGGCATGCGTGCTCACGTGGATGCCGATCCCGGCGTGGCCGATGTCGTCGACGAGCTGGCACCGTCCGATGCGGACACGGTGCTGGTGAAGTGGCGCTACAGCGCCTTCCAGCGCAGTGACTTCGCCGAGCGGCTCGCCGCCCAGGGCCGCGACCAGCTGATGATCACGGGCGTCTACGCCCACATCGGCTGCCAGGCCACGGCGCAGGAGGCTTTCATGCGGGACGTGCGCCCGTTCCTCGTCGCCGACGCGGTCGCCGATTTCTCCCGCGAGCGGCACGACCAGGCGTGTGCGTATGTCGCGGGCGTGTGCGGCTCCGTCGTCGACACCGCGGCCGCGAAGGATGCGCTGACCGCACCGGTGCCCGCGGCGGCGCTGTAGCGGTGCCGTACCCGGCGCTGTAACCGAGATCCACCACGACAGGGGACGACAGACATGGCTGAACCCACCACCGGACCGATCACCGAGTCGGCGATCCGTGCCGATGTGGCCGAACTGCTCGGACGGGATGCCGACGGCATCGCCGCCGACGAGAACCTCATGGATGCCGGGCTCGACTCGATCCGCATCATGAGCCTGATCGAGCGTTGGCGTGCCGCGGGCGCGGACACGGTCGAGTTCCCCGACCTGGCCGAACGGCCGGAGCTGGGGCACTGGGTGTCGCTCCTCGTGAAGGAGGACGCGTGACTGACAATCGCGGAGCTCTGGGTCATGGCGTCCGACCGGGTTGGGCCCCCGCTGTGGCACGCTTTTCCGCCACAGCAGGGGAGGGTGTCCCGCAAAACACAGTGGAGGACGCATGACTCGGGTTGATCATCGGCATCGGCACTTGGATCGCATTGCGGAGGTGCGTGCGGGGCGGGTGGCCGAGAAGGTGGGGTATCCGATCGGGATCCGCACGTTGGAGGTCGTGCGCACCGAGATGGTCGGTTCCGGCCTGATCCGGCTCACGCTCGGTGGGTCCGGTGTGGACGGTTTCGAGGCGCATGTGCCGGACGAACACGTCAAGCTGATCTTCGCCGATCCGGACGGCACGCTGCGGTTGCCGGAGCCGAACGGCACGATGCTGAAGTGGCCGCGTCCCTCGCCGATCTCGCGGGAGTACACGGTGCGCAGGTTCGACCCGGTCGCCCGTGAGCTCGACATCGACATCGCGGTGCACGACGGTGGTCTGGCCGCGGAGTGGGCGCGTACGGCGCGGATCGGCGAGTCGGTGCACGTCGCGGGCCCGCCGGGGGGACTGGTCGTGCCGACCAGTTACGACAAGTACCTGCTGGCCGGTGACATCACCGCGTTGCCCGCGATCGCCAGGTGGCTCGAGGAGATGCCGCCGACCGCGGAGGGTTGGGCGGTGATCGAGGTGGCCGATGCGTCCGAGGAGATCCCGTTGGACGCCCCGGCTGGGGTCGAGGTGCGCTGGTTGCACCGGGACGGCGCGGCGCCGGGCACCACCGATCTGATCGAGCGCGCGGTGCGTTCGCTGCCGGTGCCGGGTCCTTCCGACGACGAGCGGCTGTACGTGTGGCTGGCCGGTGAGGCGGGCACGCTCAAGCCGCTTCGCCGTTGGGTGCGCGACGAGCTCGGGCTGTCCAAACACGACCACGACATCACCGGCTACTGGAAGCGCGGCGTCGCCGACTACGACGACGACCACGGTCACGAGCACGACCACGAGCATCACCACGGCCACGGACACGACCACCCCCGCGGCTGAGGAGGGCGGGCCACCGCCTGCTTCTCCGATCCGGATTCCCCACCCCATCGCAATTCAAGGACGAAACCGATGACGACGAAACCGATGACACTGCTGAGATCCTCCCGCCTCGTCAAGGCGAGCGTGGCCGCCGCCGCGTTCGCGCTCACCGTGTCGGTGGCCGGCTGCGGCGCCGCGGGCCAGGAGACCTCCGGGGAGACGCGGCAGTTCAAGGCGGACAACGGCACCGTCGAGATCCCCCAGAACCCGCAGCGCGTCGTCGCCACCGGGTACGCGGTGCCGACGCTCATCGAGGCCGACGCGCCGCTGGTGGGCATCTCCTCGTGGCAGCGGGGCGAGCCGATGATGTCCGACGAGGACATGAAGACCTATCAGGATCTGCCGAGGGTCGCGGGCGAGACGGCTGCCGAGACGAACTACGAGGCCATCGCCGAGCAGAACCCCGATCTGATCGTCATCGGTGTGCCGAAACCCATCTTCCAGGAGATCGACACCGAGCGGCTCGAGTCGATCGCCCCGGTCGTCGCGATCGGCCCGGACGTGCCGTCGGCGTGGAAGGAGGTCTCCAGGAAGCAGGCCGACGCCGCGGGCGCGCTCGAACGGTTCGACGAGGGCAAGCGCGAGTACGAGCAGAAGGCCGAGGAGCTGAAGGGTAAGTACGCCGACGCGCTCGACGGCCTCAAGCTCGCCCACATCGGCGGGTACGGCGAGGTCGAGAACGGCAACTTCCAGCGCGAGTTCGACGGCTCGTGGGGCACCAACGTGGCCAACGACATCGGTGCCGAGTACTACGGCCAGGTCTCCGAGAAGGGCAAGGGTTCCCGCGCGGTCAGCGAGTACCCGTCGCTCGAGCAGCTGCCTTCGGCGCTGAAGGACGCCGAGGCGATCACCTACACCGTGAACGCCGACGGCTCGCTGCCCGAGGCCGTGAAGTACGTCCTCGACTCCAACCTGTGGAAGAACCTGCCCGCGGTGAAGAAGGACATGACGTTCCCGGTCAAGTACACCGAGGCGGCGACCTACGGCCAGGCCACGACCGCGCTCGAGGCGCTGGACGAGACCTTCGCACCGCTGTTGAAGAAGTGACGCCGCGGACGTGAGCACGGCACCCACCCAGGCAGGCACCGCACCGCCGACGAGGAACGCCCCGTCGAGAACCGGCCGCTCGGCCGTCCTCGCCGGGGTTCTCGTCGCGCTGCTGGCCGCGATCGTCGCCAGCATCGCCGTCGGTGCGGAGAGCGTGCCGCTCGGCCAGATCTGGCCCGCACTCACCCATTTCGACCCGCTGTCGGGCGATCATCTCGTCGTGCGCGACATCCGCGTTCCGCGCACGTTGCTCGGCATCGCCGTGGGTGCGGCGCTGGCCGTGGCCGGCGCGCTCATCCAGACGTTGTCGCGCAACCCGTTGGCCGAGCCCGGAATTCTGGGCGTCACGCATGGCGCGGGCTTCGCCTTGACGCTCGGTGCCGCGCTCGGACTGGCCGGAACGGCGCTCGGCGAACTCGGTCTGGGCGTGGCCGGAGCGGTGCTGGCGACGGTGCTGGTCTACGCGGTCGGCAGACATTCGACGTTGCGCCTGCTGCTCGCGGGTGTGGCGCTGTCGGCCGTGTTGCAGGGGGTGTCGCTCGGAGTGCGGCTGACGTCCCCGGACACGCTCGACAAGTACCGGTTCTGGTCCGTCGGCTCACTGGCTGGCAGGGAACAGACCGACCTGACGATCCCGCTCGTGGCGATCGCGCTGGCCCTGGTCGGTGCGTTGCTGGTCGCGCGGTCGCTGAACGCCGTGGCACTCGGGGAGACGGTGGCGCACACGCTCGGCGCGAACGTCGCTCGCGTGCGGACGGTGACCCTCGTGCTGATCACGGTGCTGGCCGGTGCCGCCACGGCCGTGGCCGGGCCGATCCTGTTCGTCGGCCTGATCGTGCCGCACCTGCTGCGCAGGCTGACGGTCGGTTCGGTGCCGTGGCTGGTGACGTTGTCGATGATCGTCGGGCCGATCCTGATGCTTGCGGCCGACACGATCTCGCGCGTGGTGCTGCACACGGGCGAGGTGCCGGTCGCGATCGTCACCGCGTTCCTCGGCGGGCCGATGCTGATCTGGGTCGTGCGCCGGTACGGGGCGGGATCGCTATGACGACGACGGAGTCCCCGAAGCGGACCGCACAGGTGCGCGTGCCGGTACGCGGGCGCGCGTGGTGGATCGAACGCCGCACCCTCGGCGTGGTCGTCGGCTGCGCCGTCGCGATGCTGGTGCTCGGGTTCGTCGGACTGTCGTTCGGGTCGAGCTGGTCGACGCCCGGCGAGGTGCTCGGCGCGCTCACCGGAACGCAGCCGTCGGTGGTCATCGTCGAGTGGCGCGGGCCGCGGGTCGTCGCCGCGATCCTGTTCGGTGCGGCGCTCGGCGTGGCCGGTGCGATCTTCCAGAACCTGACCCGCAATCCGATGGGCAGCCCGGACATCATCGGCCTCGACGCGGGCGCCTACACCGGTGCACTGCTGGTGATGACCGTGTTCACCGGCGCCACGACCACCGTCGCGTTCGGATCGGTCGTGGGTGGACTGCTCACGGCGGCCCTGGTGTACGCGCTGTCGCGGTCGGGCGGGCTGTCCGGGATGCGGCTCGTGGTCATCGGCATCGCGGTCAACGCCATGGTCACCGCCCTGAACAACTGGCTCGTGCTGCGCGCCGAGCTCGAGGTCGCGATGGCGGCGGTGGGCTGGAACTCCGGTTCGCTCAACGGCATCGACTGGGACGACCTGATCCTGCCGTTCTCGGTCATCGCGGTGCTGCTCGCGCTGGCTTCGCTGCGTGCGCAGGCGCTGCACCAGTCGGCACTCGGTGACGCGGTGGCGGTCGCCACCGGGGTCGGACTGGAACGCCAGCGGTTGCTGATGGTGTTCATCGGCGTCGGCTGCACCGCCACCGTGACGTCCGTGGCGGGCCCGGTCGCCTTCATCGCACTGGCCGCACCGCAGATCGGACGCAGGCTGGCGCGCGCGCCCGGTGTCCCGCTGCTGCCCGCGGCGCTGTGCGGTGCCGTGCTGCTGCAACTGGCCGACCTCATCGCGCAGATGCTGCTGGCCCCCGTGTCCCTTCCCGTCGGC
The DNA here is from genome assembly GCF_000719975.1 of Prauserella rugosa. Taxonomy (GTDB): domain Bacteria; phylum Actinomycetota; class Actinomycetes; order Mycobacteriales; family Pseudonocardiaceae; genus Prauserella; species Prauserella rugosa. The sequence continues at coordinate 43,691 of NZ_JOIJ01000019.1, read as the reverse complement.
GTCGTCACGACGGCGATCGGCGGTTGTTACCTGATCTGGCTGCTGGCCCAGGAGGTGAGGCGCAGATGACCGCCCGGCTGCGTGCCCAGGACGTGACCCTCGCCTACGGCGAACGGGTCGTGTCCACCCGGCTCAGTCTCGACGTTCCGGACGGCGGGTTCACCGCCGTGGTCGGGCCGAACGGCTGCGGCAAGTCGACCCTGCTGCGCGCGTTCGTCCGGCTGCTGCGGCCCGACGCGGGCACCGTCGCACTGGACGGGAGATCGGTCTCGTCCTTCCCCGCGAAGGCGCTGGCTCGGGAGCTGGCTTTCCTGCCGCAGGACCCGCTCGCGCCGGAGGGCATCAAGGTGCGGCAACTGGTCTCGCGGGGCCGTTACCCGCACCAGTCGCTGTTGGCGCTGTGGACCAAGGAGGACGAGCAGGCCGTCTCCGAGGCCATGATCACCGCGGAGGTCGAAGACTTCGCCGAGCGGCCGGTCGCCGAACTGTCCGGCGGACAGCGCCAGCGCGTGTGGGTGGCGATGGTGCTGGCACAGCGAACGCCGTACCTGCTGCTCGACGAGCCGACGTCCTTTCTGGACATCACCCACCAGTACCGGTTGCTGGCTCTGCTGTCGCGGCTGCGCGACGAGGGCAGGACCGTGATCGCGGTGCTGCACGACATCAACCAGGCCTGCCGGTTCGCCGACCACCTCGTGGCCATGAAGGACGGCCGGGTGGTGGCCGAGGGTGCCGCGGCCGACATCGTCGACGCGGCGTTGATCAAGGACGTGTTCGACCTGCCCAGCGTCATCACACCCGACCCGGTGAGCGGAACGCCGATGGTCGTCCCGGAATGAGCGGGCTCACCCACTGATCCCGTGCTGCCGGTGCCGAGAGAACCGGGTCCCGAAAACGCTGTGAGGAGCGAGTGTTGTCGTCGTCGGAAACGCCTGAGGCCGCCGAGCTGTTCGAGCTGACGAGCGCGCAGCTCGGTATCTGGAACGCCCAGCGGCTCGAACCCGACTCGCCGTACTACGTGGTCGGCGACGTGGTGCAGATCGAAGGCGGCGACCGGATCGACACGGCGCTGCTGGCCGAGGCGATGACCGGAACGCTCGCCGACGCCGAATCCCTGCGGCTGCGCATGACCGAGACCGCGGACGGCCCGCGGCAGTGGGTGAGCGACGAGCCGGTGGTCCCGCCGCGGGTCGTCGACGTCCGCACCGAGGCCGACCCGCGGGCGGCGGCCGAACAGCTGGTCACGGCGGAACGGTTCGCGCTGGCCGAGTCCTCCCGCGGCATGACCGGGCGGCCGCTGTACTCGCAGACGATCATCGTCCTGTCCGACACCGAGGTCTGGTACACCCAGCTCGGTCACCATCTCGTGTTCGACGGCTACAGCGCGGCGATGCTCGCCCGCCGCACGGCCGCGCGCTACACGGCGTCGGTGGCGGGCACCGAACCGCCTGCGTCGCCGTTCAGCTCGTTCGCCGACTTCGTCGCCGCCGACCGGGAGTACCTCGCGAGCGACAAACCGGAGCAGGACCGCGCCTACTGGGTCGACCGGATGACCCCGTTGCCGGACCTTCCGGAATGGACGACGCCCGGGTCGGGGCCCGCCGACACCGTCTCGGCGCAGACGGTGTTGTCCGCGGGCGACATGACGGCGCTGCGGGCGTTCGCCGACCGGGAGGGCGTCACGTGGGGCGACGCCCTCCTCGGTTGCTACGCGGTGTTCCTGCACCGCGTGCTGGGGCGCACCGACGTGGTGTTCGCGCTGCCGCTGATGTGCCGGACGAGCGGTCCCGAGCTGCGCACCCCGGGCATGGCGGTCAACGTGCTGCCGTTGCGGATCGAGGTGCGCGGTGGTGACTCGCTGGGCATCGTCGCGCGGCGGGTGGCCGAGGCGATGGCCGAGATGCGGGTGCACCAGCGCTATCGGGGGGAGAACCTGCCGCGCGATCTGGCCGCGCCCGGCGCGGGTGCGATCCTGCACGGCGCCGGGGTGAACCTGAAGGCCTTCGACCTGACGTTGGACTTCGCCGGGTCGAAGGGCGTCATGCGCAACGTCGCGGGCGGGCCGCCAGAGGACATGGGCCTGAGTGTGCTGCCCACGAGGGACGGCGGCCTGCTGCTCGGGTTCGAGGTCGACGCGCGTACCCACACGCAATCCGATGTGGACGCCCGGCTGGCGACCGTGTGCACGCTCGTGCGAGAGCTGACCACTGAGGACGGTCCCGAGGTGGGCCGGGTGCCGGTGGTGGCACGGGAGGTGCGCGACTCGCTGCTGGACGCGTGGTCGCCGCCCGCGGTGCCCGGTGAGCCCGCCTCGGTTCCCGACGTGCTCGCCGCGCTGGCGACGTCGCGCGGAGCCGACGTGGCCGTCGTGTGCGGTGACGAACGCGTGTCGTACGCCGAGCTGGCGGCACGCGTGCACCGGCTCGCCAGGACGTTGCGGGCCAGGGGAGTCGGCCCCGACGACCTCGTCGCGATCGCGCTGCCCCGCTCGGTCGACTACGTCGTCGCGCTGCTGGCGGCCCTCGACGCCGGGGGTGCGTTCCTGCCGCTCGAGGCCGACCACCCGGACGAGCGGGTGCGGATGCTGCTGGACGACGCCCGGCCCGCCGTGGTCGTCACCGACCCGTCCCATCCCCGTGCACTCGGCGAGTGGCCCTCGGTGACGACCGCCGACGCCGCCCATGCCGACGACCGGCCCCTGTCGGACGGCGAGCGCGTGCGCGGACGCCGGCCCGACGACCTGGCCTACGTCATCTACACGTCGGGCTCGACGGGCAAGCCCAAGGGTGTACTCGTGCCCGACCGTGGGTTGCGCTCACTGCTGCACCACCAGCGTTCGACAGTGGTCGCCGACACCGAACGCGGCGTGGGCAGGCGGCTGCGGGTGGCCCACACCTACTCGTTCGCGTTCGACTCGGCGCTCGACCAGCTGGTGTGGCTGCTGTGCGGGCACGAACTGCACCTCTACGCCGGCGATGTGCTGACCGACGCCGACGCTCTGCTCGCCACCTACACCCGCGACGGCATCGACGTCGTCGACACGACGCCCTCCATGGCGGCACCGCTCGCGGACGCGGGCCTGCTCGACGGTGCGCCGTACCGCCCCGCGCTGCTCGTGCTGGGTGGTGAGGCCACCCCGCCAGCGCTGTGGCAGCGGGTCGTGGAGTCGGATGTGGACGGGCGCAACATCTACGGTCCCACCGAGGCGACCGTCGACGCGGCCTACGCCGAGATCACCGGGGACGAGCCGGCCATCGGCCGCCCGCTGGCCGGCACGCGGGTCTACCTGCTGGACAACGCCCTGCAGCCGGTCGCACCCGGCTCGACCGGGGAGCTGTATCTCGCCGGGCCTCAGCTCGCGCGGGGTTACCTCGGCCGCTTCGCGGGCACCGCCGAACGGTTCGTGGCCGATCCCTACGGCGGTCCGGGCGATCGGATGTACCGCACGGGCGACCTCGCCAGGTGGGTGCCCGGCCGCGGTTTCGTCTACACGGGACGGGCGGACGGCCAGGTCAAGATCCGCGGGCACCGTGTCGAGGTCGGCGAGGTCGAGGCGGAGCTGGCGGCGCTCCCCGGGGTGAGCGCCGCCGCCGCGGTGGTCCGCACCGACACGGCTACGGCGCGCCTGGTGGGCTATGTCGTGCCGGCCAGGTCCGGCACCGACGTCACGTCCGAGACGGTGCGGGACGCGCTCGCCACCCGGCTGCCCGATCACCTCGTGCCCTCGGCCGTCGTGGTGCTCGACGAGCTCCCGCTCACGGTGAACGGCAAGGTCGACCGTGCCGCATTGCCCGCCCCTCGCGCGACGTCCGGCGGCCGCCGCGCCGCTACCGACCGCGAACGCCTGCTGTGCGCGGTTGTCGCCGAGGTCTTCGACCTCGATGCCGAGCAGGTCGGCCCGGACGACGACTTCTTCGGTCTCGGCGGCGACAGCATCAGCGCGATCAGCGTGAGCAGCAGGCTTCGCTCCCACGGGTTCGAGCTGCGCCCCCGCGAGCTGCTCGCCCGCCGCGACCTCGGTTCGCTCGCGGCCGGGCTCGCCGAGCTCTCCGGCACCGGCGGCGCGGCCGCCGACGAGCACGACGAACCCGAGGGCGACGTTCCCGCCACCCCGATCATCCGCGGGCTGTTCGAACCCGGCCCGCCACCCGAAGCGGTGGCTGGCTATGCACAGTGGACGGTGGTCAGCACCGTCGAGCCGGTGGATCGCGATGCGCTCGTCGCCGGTGTGCGGTCCGTACTGGCCACGTATCCCGCGCTCCGGATGCGCCGCGGCGGTGACGGCGGACTCACCATCCCGCCCGCCGAACCGGAAACCGGCGACGTGTCCGGGGCGGCCGCGGACGTCGTTCACACCGGCAGCTCCAATCCTGGCGCGTCCGATCCTGCAGACGTCGCGCGCTCGCTGGCGGCCACTCTCGACCCCGACGCGGGCCAGATGCTGCGGGTGGCGCTGCTCGGCCACCACCGCATCGTGATCGTCGCGCACCACCTCGTCGTGGACGGGGTGTCGTGGCGGGTGCTGATCCCGGCACTGCGCGCGGCGACGCAGGGCACGCCACCCGAACCCGAGGGGACCTCGTTCCGCGCCCATGCGCTGGCGCTGGCCGAGCAGGGCTCGTCGGGGGCACGGCGCGCCGAGCTGGAGTACTGGCGCGGTGCGACCGACCCGGACATCCGCCCACTGGGCCTGCCCGCGCTGGACCCGGCGCGGGACACGGTGGGCACGGCCCGCACCGAGACGACCGTCGCGAGCCCGCGCGTGTCCGAGGCGGCGCTGTCGACACTGCCGTCGGCCTACCGCACCGGCACCGACGAGGTGCTGCTGACCGCACTCGTGCTGGCGCTACGGTCGCTGCGTACGCAGGATGCCTTCGGGATCACCGTCGAGAGTCACGGACGTCATCCGCAGACGTCGGGGGCGGATCTGTCCCGCACCATCGGGTGGTTCACCGCCGAGTTCCCGGTACGCGTGCCCGCGGATGCCGTGGGCACCGACGCCGCACTGCGCGAGGCACTGTCCGGCGGACCCGCCGCGGGCCGCTTGCTGCGCGCGGTGAAGGAAGCCCGCCGCGCCGTGCCCGATGAGGGCGTCGGCTACGGCGTGCTGCGCCACCTCGACCCCGACGCCGGCATCACCGCCGGCCCGCCCGAGGTGCTGCTCAACTACCTGGGCCGCTTCGCCGCCGGGGACGGCGGTGACTGGCGGCTTCCCGACCGCGAGGCGTTCGCGGTCGTCGAACCGGAGTCGAAACCGCTCGAGCAGGTGCTGGCGCTCAACTGCTTCGTCCACGAGGCCGGAGAGTCCACAACGGACGGTCCACGGATCGCCGTCGAGTGGACGGCAGCGGGGCGGCTCCTCGACGACGATGCCGTGGCCGGCCTGCAGTGTGCCTGGGAGGCGGCGCTCGACGCGCTCGCCGTCCACGCCGAGCACATCGGCCCGTCCGGCGGTGGGCTGACCCCTTCGGACCTGCCGCTTGTCGCACTGCAGCAGGCCGACATCGACGCACTCGAACGCCGGGGGCCCGTGGCCGACGTGCTGCCCGCGACCGCACTCCAGGCCGGACTGTCGTTCCACACCCTCGCGGCGGACGAGGAGGACGCGGACGTGTACGTCGTGCAGGCCGTGCTCAGCCTCAGCGGCGACGTCGACCCCGTACGGCTCGCCGACGCCGCGCGCGAGCTGCTGCGCAGGCATCCGGCGTTGCGCGTGCACCTGGCGACGACCTCGGGCGGGGACGTCGTGCAGGTCGTGCCCGCCGACGTCCACCTCGACTGGGACACGGTCGAGCTGGCGGGCGCCGATCAGGCAGGCGAGGCCGCCTTCGAGGCGTTCGACGCCGCACGGACGGCCGAGTTGAACCGCCGGTTCGACCCGGAGACCCCGCCGCTCATCCGGTTCCGCCTCTACCGCCTCGGTGCGCGGCAGTACCGGCTGGTGCTGACCAACCATCACGCGCTGCTCGACGGCTGGTCGATGCCGCTCGTGGGCAGGACGCTGCTCGGGCTGTACCGCGAGCTGGGCGGTGGCCCGGCGGTGCCCGCCGCGGCCTCGCTGCAGGACTACCACCGGTGGCTCGCCGAGCGCGACCGCGACGCCGCACTGGAGGCGTGGCGGTCGGCGTTGTCGGGAGTGGACGAAGGGACGCGCCTGGCACCCGTGGCCGCCCGGCGCGGCGTGGCACGGCCGGGACGCGTGTCGCTCGAACTGGGTGCGGAGTTCAGCGGCCGCCTGCAGCGCTTCGCCCGTGACCGCGGCGTCACCGTGACCACGGTGCTGCAGGCGGCATGGGGACTGCTGCTCGGCAGGCTCACCCGCAGGCGGGACGTGGTATTCGGCTGCCCCGTCTCTGGTCGTCCGGCCGAAGTGGACGGGGTCGAGTCGATGATCGGCCAGCTGGGCAACACGATCCCGGTGCGGGTGCGCTACCGGCCCGAGACCACCGCCTCGGACCTGCTCGCCGACATCCACGCCGAGTCCGTCGCGCTGACCGATCACCACCACCTCGGCCTGCCCGACATCCAGCGGGCGGTCGGGGTCGGCGAGCTGTTCGACACGCTGCTGGTGATGGAGAACTTCCCGTTCAACGGTGCGGGCATCGCCGTCGACGAACACGCCGAACTGTCCGGTGTGGACATCACCGACGCGACGCACTACCCGCTGACCGTCATCGCCTTGCCCGGCGAGGCGCTCACGCTCGCGCTGAGCTACCAGCCGCAAGCTTTCGACGAGGAGACCGTCCGCGGCTACGCGCGGTGGCTGCACACCCTGTTGACCGAACTGGTCGACGACCCCGACCGGCCCGTCGGCCGGCTGCCGATGCTCGACGACACCGAGACCGCGGCCGTGCTGCACGAGGGCACGAAGTACCTGCCCGCCGTGGAACGGCAGGGTCTGCTGGAGACGTTCGGCGCGTGGGTCGCCCGCACGCCCGACGCCGAGGCCCTCGTGTGCCGGGAACGCAGCCTGACCTACGCCGAGCTCGACCGGCAGGCGAACCGGCTCGCGCACCGGCTGCTGGACGCGGGGGCCGGGCCCGAGACCCCCGTCGGCATGCTCCTGGGCCGCGACGTCGAGATGATCGTCGCGTTGTTCGGCATCCTCAAGGCGGGCGCGGTGTATCTGCCGCTGGATCCCGACTACCCGGCCGAGCGGCTGCGCTACATGATCGAGGACGCGCGCCCGGCCGCGTTCGTCACCGACGGCGCGGCGCTGGCCAGGCTGGGCGGCGAGGTGCCGGGCGACGGTGCCGTGGTGCGCCTGGACGAACCGGCAGCCGCGGACGGCCGGGACGACGATCCCGTGCACGCCCGCACCACGCTCACGCCCGACTCGCTGGCCTACATCATCTACACCTCCGGCACGACGGGTAAGCCGAAGGGTGTGGCCGTGCCGCACCGTGGCCTGCGCGACCTCATCTCGCTGCAGGAGGAGGTCGTCGGAGTCACCGACCGGGACCGCTACCTGCACTTCGCCTCGACGAGCTTCGACGTCGCGGTCTGGCAGACGATGGTGCCCCTGGCCTCCGGCGGCACGCTCGTCGTCGCACCGGAGGAGGTGCGGGTCCCCGGCGACGAACTGCTCGACTACATCGCCGAGCACCGGCTCACCGGTATCAACCTGCTGCCGTCCTTCCTGTCGGCCGTCCCGGAGGACCGGGTGGTCGACGAGGACGTCTTCTTCGTCGTGGGTGCCGAGCGGCTCGACCCGGAGCTCGCCGACCGCTGGGGCAAGGGCAGGCGGGCGCTGTTCAACGCCTACGGCCCGACCGAGGTGACGATCAACTCGGTGACGTGGCAGTACGAACCCGGCAACCGCGGCACCGTCCCCATCGGACGGCCGGACCCGAACGTGCGCGCCTACGTCCTGGACGACGGCCTCCAGCCGGTGGGGGTCGGCGTGCCCGGTGAGCTGTACCTCGCGGGCCCGAAACTCGCCCGCGGTTACCTGGGCAGGCCCGGCCAGACCGCGCAGGCGTTCGTCGCCGACCCGCACGGTGAGCCGGGTTCGCGGATGTACCGCACCGGCGACGTCGCGGCGTGGCGCCCCGACGGCCAGCTCGTGTTCCTCGGACGCGCGGACCGGCAGGTGAAGGTGCGGGGGTTCCGCATCGAGCTCGCCGAGATCGAGAGCGCGTTGAGCCGGCATCCCGACGTGCGCGGGTGCGCGGTGGTCGTGCGCGGTGGACGGCAGCTGGTGGGGTACGTGATCCCCGCGGAGGGCTCGAGTCTCGATCCGGTCCGCTTGCGGGCCGACCTGCTGCGCGAATTGCCCGAGTACATGGTTCCCGCGGCGTTCGTGGCGCTCGATCGGCTGCCGCTCACCCCGGGCGGGAAACTCGACGAGCGCGCCCTGCCCGCACCCGACCACGGCGAGACCGGTGCCGGGCGCGAGCCGCGCACCCACGCCGAACGGGTACTGCTCGACATCGTGCGCGAGGTGCTGGACGCCGGCGAGGTCCGGCTCGACGACCACTTCCTGGAGATCGGCGGCGACAGTATCGTCTCGCTCCAGGTCGTCTCCCGCGCGCGGCGGCACGGCCTGCGGCTCGGTCCGCGCGACGTGCTCGACGGCGGCACCGTCGCCGGGATCGTCGCGCGCTGTGAGCACGCGGGGGAGGGCTCCGCCCGGCCGGACGCCGGTCCGTCCACAGGCGACGCTCCGCTGACGCCCGTGATGCGCGATCTCCTCGAACGTTCGCCGAAGCCGGACGACTTCTGCCAGTGGACGGAGCTCTGCGTGCCGGCGGGCGGGGACCGGCAGGACTGGGCGCGGGCGGTCGACACGCTGCTGGACACCCACGACGTGCTGCGCGCCCACCTGGCGCGCGGTGCCGACGGTCCGGTGCTGCGCATCCCCGAGACCGGTGCGGTCACGGCGGCCGAGGTGCTCACGGCCACGACCGCGACCGGGGACGCCGACGTTCGCGGGCTGATCGACGACTGGATCGCCGACATCCGGGGGCGGTTCGACGTCACGGCACCTCCGCTGGTGCGGATGCTGTGGGTCGACCGCGGGCCCGATGAGCTGGGCCGATTCGTGATCGCGGCGCACCATCTGCTCGTCGACGGCGTGTCGTGGCGGATCCTCGTCGACGACCTGGCCGACGCCTACGCCGGTCACGACCTGCTGCGTCCCGCACCGTTCGCCGGGTGGGCGCGCGAGCTCGCCGGTGCCGCCGACGCCAGGGCGGCGGAGGCACCGCACTGGCGCGAGGTCGGCAGGAAACCGCCGAAACGACTGGCGCGCACGGCACTCGATCCCGACCGGGACACCGGAGCCACCGCGGTGCACCACGAGTTCGCGCTCGATGCCGGTGCCACCCAGGCGCTGCTGACGGCGCTGCCCTCGGCGTATCGCGCCACCCCGGACACCGTGCTGCTCACCGCGCTCGCCCGTGCCGTCGGCCGGTGGCGCCGTCGGCCCGCCGACCTGTACGTCGACCTCGAAGGCCACGGCAGGCACGCACCCGACCCGGCGACGGAGGTGGATCTGTCCCGCACGGTCGGCTGGTTCACCGCGGTCCACCCCGCGCGGATCACGCTGCCGGACGGTCCGACGTCGGCTCAGCTGAAGGACGTCAAGGAGCGGCTGCAGGCCCAGGGCGACGGACTCGGCCACGGGGTGCTCTCGGCCGCGGGGGTCGTCACCCCGGTGCGGCCCGAGGTGAGCTGGAACTACCTCGGCCAGTTCGCCGCGGCCCCGGTCGCCGAGCGCGCGTGGCAGGCCCCGCCGGGGTCGGCACCGTTCGGCTCGGCCGGTGACACGCTCCCGCTGCCGCACGGCCTCATGCTCAACGCGATGACGTGGGACGAGGGCGACGGCCCGGCTCTGCACGTGCGGATCACGTGGCCACGTGCGCTGTTCCCCGACGACGACGTCGCCTCCCTGGCCGAGACGTTCCGCGCGGAACTGGAGGCACTGGCCGCCGACGACGAGGCGCTCGCGCATGCGGGCCGCACCCCGTCGGACCTCGTGCTCGGCGGTCTCGACCAGGCCGATGTGGACGCTCTCGAGACGCGCTACCGCCTCGTCGACGTGCTACCCCTGAGCCCGCTGCAGGAACTGGTGCTCCGGCACTCCCGCCGCGTTCCCGACGGCGGTCACGACCCGTACACCGTGCAGGCCACGTTCTCGCTGTCCGGCAACGTCGACGTCGATGCGCTGCACGCGGCCGTCGGCGACCTGATGCGGCGGCATCCGAACCTCGGTGCCGCCTTCCCCGACGGCATCGATGGCCAGGTGCTGATCGCCGACGCCGCGCCCGACGCCCGCTACGTCGACGTCTCCGGCGAGTCCGACGTGGACGCGGCGGTCGAGCGGGTGCTGGAGGCCGACCTCGCCGAACGGTTCGACGTGACCGCCGGATCGCTCGTGCGCCCGACCGTCGTGCGCCGAGGGGCCGACCGCGTGGAGTTCGTGCTCACCACGCATCACCTGCTCAGTGACGGATGGTCGGCGCCGCGCATGCTCGGTGAGATCTTCGCCGCCTACGCCGCGCGCACCGGCTCGGCCGCCACCCTGCCGGAGCCGGTGCCGTTCACCAGGTACCTGCGCTGGCTGTCCGAACGCGACCGGGATGCCGACGTCGCGGCGTGGCAGGACGTGCTCTCGACCGTCGACCGGTATGACCGCGCCCTGCCGGACGTGCCGCCCGGCGAGGCGGCTGCCGAACGGCCCGTGCCGGTGACCTTCGACGTCGACGCGACCTCGGTGCGCAGGCTCAGCGCCGCGGCCGCCGCGCACGGACTGACGGTCAACACGCTCGTGCAGGGCGCGTGGTCGGCCGTGCTCGCCGCCCGCACCGGACGTACGGATGTCCACTTCGGTGCCATGGTGTCCGGCCGTCCGCCCGAAGTGGACGGCGTCGAGGAGATCATCGGTCTGCTGGCCAACACCGTTCCCGTGCATGCAGCGCTCACCGGCGGGCTCGTGACGGCGCTGCGTGACCTGCAGACACGGCAGCAGGCGATGGCCGAGCACCACACGACACCGCTGCCTGCGCTGGAGCGCTCCGTCGGCGTGAAACGGCTCTTCGACAGCCTGCTGGTGTTCGAGAACTACCCGGTGGACCCGGACCGTCTCGCCGAGCCTGCTCCGGGGCTTCGCATGACGGGAATGCGGTTCCGCGAGTTCACGCACCACCCCGTGACCGTGACCGTGATGCCCGAAGGGGCAGGCTGGCGCGGGATCGTGGCGGTCCGCCCGGGCACGGCGACCGACACGAACGCGGACGCACTCGCCGACGCGCTCCGGCAGACGCTGGCCGCGCTGCCCGATCTCCTGGCCGAGCACGGGAGCGAGGGACCGGGCGCGGGACCGGGCGCGGGACCGGGCGAGCCGGGAACCGGCAGGAGCACCGGTACCGGCACCGGTCCGCAGGTGGCCGCGCTCGTCCGGGTCGCCGAGCGGTCGCTGCGGGGACCGGAGTGACGGCCGCGGCGAACACCGGCGAGCCGGTCGAGTCGGAGCGGATCGACGGCAGGCTGCTGGCCATGTCGCTCGTGCTCGTGCTGGGCACGTTCATGGCCTCGCTCGACGCGACGATCGTCAACGTCGGACTGCGCACCCTCGGTGTCGAGTTCGGCGCGGCCGTCACCGAGGTGCAGTGGGCCAGCACGGCCTACCTGCTGGCGGTGGTCGCCGCCGCGCCGACGTCGGGATGGCTGGCCGAACGGTTCGGCGCCCGGCGGGTGTGGCTCGGCGCGGTGGCGCTGTTCCTGGTCGGCTCGGTGGCGTGCGCGCTGGCGTGGTCGACGACATCGCTGGCGGTGTTCCGCGTGCTCCAGGGGCTCGGCGGCGGTCTGCTGCCGCCGACCGGTCAGGCGCTGCTCGCGCGCGTGGCGGGCAAGGCGCGGACGGGGCGCCTCATGAGCATCGTCGGCGTCGTGCCGATGCTCGCGCCGGTGTTCGGCCCGCTCGCGGGCGGCACGCTGTTGCGCATCGCAGGCTGGGAATGGCTGTTCTTCGTCAACGTCCCCATCGGACTCGTCGCGATGCTGCTGGCCGTGTGGCTCGTCCCGCGGGTGCCCGCCTCCGACGACGTGTCGCCGTTCGACCTGCGCGGCGCGGTGCTGCTCTCGCCCGGCCTCGCCGCGTTGATCTTCGGGCTGACGGACCTCGGTTCGCAGGACCGGAACACGGTTCTCGCCGTGACGGCGGTCGCCGTCGGCGCCGGACTGCTGGCGGCGTTCGGTGTGCACGCCTGGCGTTCGGACCGGGTTCCCCTCGTCGACCCCCGGCTGCTGCGTACACCGCCGTTCAGTGCGGCCGTGCTGGCGTTGTTCGTCGCGGCGGCCTCGGTGTTCGGCACCATGTTCCTGCTGCCGATGTACCTGCAGACCGGGCGCGGACTGTCGGCGTTCGAAGCCGGGCTGATGCTCGCACCCCAGGGGATCGGCGCCGTCGCGGGCTCACTGCTCGTGGTGAAACCGCTGATCGACCGCGTACCGCCGCGCACGCTCGTGCTCGTCGGTTTCGTGCTCATCATCGCGGCGACGGTGCCGCTGACCCGGCTGGCGGACCTGCCCGACGAGGGGCTCGTCGCCACGCTGCTCGTGCGCGGCGTCGGCACGTCGATGATCGCCTCGCCGGTGATGAACATCGTCTACTCCGGTGTGGACCGTGCCCTGCTTCCCCGTGCCTCCAGTGCGCTCAGCCTCGTCAACTACGTCGGCGGCGCCGTCGGCACGGCCGGGCTGGCCGTGCTGCTGGAGATCCGCCTTGCCGTCGGCGGTGACGTGGATGCCGCGTTCGCCACGGCGTTCTGGTGCGTACTCGGCCTGTGCGTGCTGGCGCTGGCCGGATCGTGGCGGCTGCCGAAGGTCTCACCGCGGGACCGGTGACTCGGGCGGTGACTCGGGCGGTGACACAGACTGGCGGTGACTTGGGCTGGCGGTGACTTGGCCCGTGATCGGCGGGCTCGGCGGCGGGTTCGTGGTGACCTCCGCCGCCGAGCCTGCCGGTGACGTCACTTCAGGGTCGCGCCACCGTCGACGTACAGCTCCTGCATCGTGACCTGCCGCGCACGGTCGGAGGCGAGGTAGAGCACCGCGTCGGCCACATCGGACGGATCGGCGATCCGGCGCAACGGGATGCCGACGCGGTAGTTCTCGGGGTCGCCCTTGAGGATCGGATCGGGGCCCCCGCCGTCCTGTTCCCACATCGTGCGCTGCATCGGTGTGTCGGTCGAACCGGGGCACACCACATTGCAGCGGATGCCGTGGTCGGCCAGCTCGAGGCCCAGCGACTTGGTGAACATCGTGGCCGCCGCCTTCGACGCGGCGTAGGCCGCCATGCCGCGCCGCGGGACGCCGCTCGCGTTCGACGACACCGTGACGATGCTGCCGCGGGCACGTGGGACCATGTGCCGCGCGACGGCGCGGGAGACGTGGAACACGCCGTCGGTGTTGACCGCGAACGTGAATCGCCAGTCGGAATCCGAATAGGACTCCACGGGTCCCTTCGCCAGTACACCCGCGACGTTCGCCAGCACGTCGATAGGCCCGACCGCGTCCTCGGCCTGCGCCACGACCTCGTCCACCCGCGCCGAATCGGTCACGTCGCACGGGATCGCGGTGACACCGTCGATCCCTGCGTAGGCCTCGGCGATCCGCGGGTTGCGGTCGGTGGCCACCACGGTGGCCCCCGCGTTCCGCAGCGCGTGCGTGACGGCCGCACCGATGCCCTGTGCCGCGCCCGTCACGAACGCGATCTTCCCCGCGAACTCCTGCTGCTCCACGTCAGCTCCTCGTCCGCACCCGTGGGTGCACGTGTGTCTGCGTCTGTCGGTGAGTCGGTTCGGCGAACGCCGCCGACGTTACCCGGACGCGCGACAACCGGGCTGTTGACGTGGACACATCCCGGGGTCGGACACGCGAAATCCCCGGACGGTGAACCGTCCGGGGATTTCGGTATCAGGCTGGCGAATGCCGTCCTCAGGCGCCGAGGATCGACGGGATCGCGCCCGCCCAGGCCGAGCTGACCAGGCCGGCGGCGCCGGCGCCGAGGTGGGCACCGGACTCGTTCCAGGTGTTCACGTAGTCCACACCGGTCGGGTCGGCCGGGACCTCGGGCACGTCGATCGTGCCGGCGGAGGCCATGCCGGCGCCGGCGGTGAGGGCGCCCAGAGCGATGGCGGTAGCGGCGGTGGTACGAGCCAGGGTCTTACGCAATTTCCAGTCTCCCTAGGAATTGGCACATCCGTTGTTGGGCCGGGGGTGGCCCGACAACAAGATCGTCGTCCGGTTGGAGAGAAACACGCAACCCCTCCCATGCGATCGTACCCTGGGTGAACATGAAAGAGTGACACGTTGTCACGCAACGCTTTCGCGATTCCCGGGCCGCGGGTCCCACTGTCGAATGACGACAGTCCACAGGCGAATCACTTTCGAGTATGTGCCCCTCGATCGTCCACTGCGGCCGACCTCGTCGACGTGCCGGTTATGTCCGGACCCAGTGCGGGGCGTCTCGAGCAGGCGCAGAGGTCATTCGCCGGTGGTGCGCCAGAGGTCGACGACACTCACACCGACCCGGCCGAGCAGCTCCCTGGTGAGCGGAAGGCTGATACCGATCACGCTCGACGGGTCGCCGTCGACGCCCTCGACGAACCATCCGCCGAGTCCGTCGAGGGTGAACGACCCGGCGACGTGCAGGGGCTCACCGGTGGCGACGTAGGCGTCCAGCTCGTGCTGCGGGGGCGTGGCGAATCGCACCACGGTGGTGCGGGTGTCGCTCGCCTCGGCGGTCACCGCGTCGCCGGACAGGCGCAGCACGGCATGGCCGGTGAGCAGTTCGCCCGTGCCGCCCGCCATCTCGGCCCAGCGTTTACGGGCGACCTCGGGGGTGTGCGGTTTGCCGACGAGGCTGCCGCCGATCGAGAGCATCGAATCGCAGCCGACGACGAGCGTGTCCTGGTCGGTGTCACCGTCGGTGCTGCCGGTGAGCGTCTCGGCCACGGCGTGGGCCTTCGCGGAGGCCAGCGCCGTCACCACGTCGGCGGGCTCGGGGTCGGACAGGCTTGCCGTGACGGCGTCCTCGTCGACGCCGGAGACGATGACCTCGGGGTCGATGCCGGCGGCGCGGAGGACGGACAGGCGGGCGGGGGAGGCGGAGGCAAGAACGAAACGCACGTGCTCAGGTTAGAGGCTCTGCCCACCCGGCCGTCAGCTGTCGAGCAGCGGCTGCGCCACGATCGGTTCGGAGACGTCGCGGTGGCGGGCCGAGGGGTCGTTGTAGAAGGGATCCGCGCCCTCGGGCAGATGGACGAGTTCGCGCTGCGCGTGGGCGAGGGGTTGCCGGTGCAGACGCCAGTACTGGTCGGCGATGCGATCGGGGTCGAACGGGCCCTCCGGCTCGACGATTCCCGCCACCGCCACCACGGCCACGTGGATGCCCCAAGGCAGAAGCTGCTTGTGCAACCCCAGGCCGAGGCTGCGGAGCGCGGCTTTGCCCGCGGCCAGCGTGGCCCACTCCGGATACGGTTCGAGGGCGAGTCCACCGCCGGTGAACAGAATCGTCCCGCGTCCGGCCGCTTTCATGGACGGCATCACGCGCGGCCTTGGTCAACGCCGTGCGGAGTGCGTGCTCGTCGCCGGCGTCGGCCGGAAAGGCCCGTGCTCGCGGCGCCGGCCGTCAGCTGTCGAGGAGCGCTCCGTGGGTGCTGCCGATGTGGGCGGCGAGGCGGTGGCGGAAACCCTCGGCGTCGCCGTGCTCGAGGAGGGTGCACAGTTCCTCGTGCTCGTCGAGGATCGCCGCGCGCCTGCCCGGCACCCGCTGGAGCGCCGACGTGGCCATGCGCACCTGCCGGTCGTGCAGTCCGGAGTAGAAGTGTGAGATCAGGCTGTTGTCGGCGGCCTCGACGAGCGTGGCGTGGAACTGGCGGTCCAGTGCGGAGAACCGTGCCGTCTCGTCGGGGGTGTCGACGTCGCGCTGCCGGGCGAGGACCGCGCGCATGCGCCCGGCGACGTCGGCGGCGATGCCACGTTCGACGACGCGTTCGGCCGCGTGGCTCTCCAGCAGGATGCGCGCCTCGGTCACCTCGCCCACCTCGTCGGGGGAGACCGGCACGACCAGGGCCCCTCGTTTGGGGTACAGGCGCAGCAGACCCTCGACCTCGAGACGCAGGAACGCTTCGCGAACCGGGGTGCGCGACAGGCTCAGCGCCTCCGCCGCCTCCCCTTCGCTGAGCAGCTGTCCGCCGGGGAGACGGCCGTCGAGGATGCGTTCCTTGACCCACTCGTAGACGCGCTCGCTGGCCGGGCGGCGGGGTCGGGACGCGGCCGGCGGCTGCACCGCGACAGACGGGTGTGACCGGTCGCTCGTTGACATGCCCCGCAGTCTAGCCACATCGTTGAGTACAACATAGATACAAGTTGTGTCTTTCCGTTTCGCCGGGGTGCCGCGGTGCGGTCGCCGGCGTGCGTCCCGTGTTTCGCGGTGTGTGAGGGGATGGGTGTGCGTTCACTCGAGTCCAGGCCGGCCTGGTTGCCGTGGGCGATGTGGTCGCTCGGCGCGCTCTGCTACCTGGCGGCGATGTTCCACCGCATGAGCCTGTCGGTGGCGGGACTGACCGCCCAGCAGCGGTTCGACATCGACGCGACGGGGCTGGCCGTGTTCTCGGTGGTGCAGCTGGCCCTCTACGCGCTGCTGCAGGTGCCCGTCGGCATCGGCAACGACCGGTTCGGACCGCGCGTCCTGCTGGTCGGCGGCACGGCGCTGATGGCGGCGGGCTCCGTCGTGTTCGCCCTGTCCACGGCCTACCCCGGCGCCATGGCCGGGCGCGCGCTCATCGGGGCGGGTGACGCCTGCATGTTCGTCAGCGTTCTGCGCATCACCCGCAACTGGTTCCCCGGCCACCGCTACGCCTTCGTCGCCGCGCTGACCGGCATGATCGGCGGACTCGGTCAGCTCGTGGCGACGTCCCCGTTGGCCGCGCTGCTGCACTCCCAGGGCTGGACCGGTGCGTTCCTGAGCGCGAGCGTCATCACGGTGGTCGTGCTCGTCGCCGTCGTGGTGGCGCTGCGCGAATCGCCCGAGCCGCGCGTGCGGAAGGCCGACCGGCCCGCTCCCGCCGAGACGCTCCGCGAGAGCCTGCGCGGCACGTGGCGGGCCCGCGGAGTGCGCCACGCGTTGCTGACGCACTTCGTGCTCATGGGATCGTTCGTCTCGTTCACGGCCGTGTTGGGCCAGCCGTACCTCGTTGCCGCGCACGGGCTGACCGAGTCGGGAGCGGCCGGGCTCGTGACCGTCGTCGTCCTCGGCTTCGTCGTGAGCAGCACCGTCGCGGGCCAGGTGGCCTCCCGCCGTCCCGACCTGCGTAGCGGTCTCGTGCTCGGAGCCGTCGCGATCGCGTTGTGCGGGGCGGTCCTGCTCACCGCGCTGCCTGCGTCGGCACCGGTGTGGACGCTGCTGCCGGCGATGGTCGCGCTCGGCGTCGGCGGAGGCGTGAGCATGCTCGCCTTCGACCTCGCCCGATCCTCCAGCCCCCAGCACCGCGGAGGCATCGCCAGCGGCCTTGCCAACATGGGCGGGTTCACCTTCGCCGTCGTCTCACAGCTCGGGGTCGGTCTCGCCGTGGACGGGCTGCTGGCCGCGGGCGTCACCGAGGTCGACGCGCAGCGCTACGCCTTCGGGGTGCCGCTCGTGCTGGCCGTGCTCGGCGCGGTGGCCGTACTGCGGTTGCGCGGCAGCGCAGGCAGGGACAGCTCGGAGTTCACCGCTTCGTCCGGCGTGCCCGCTGCCGGCACCGGGCAGGCCGGCGAATCCCCGGACGCCCTCGCCACCACACGCTGACCCGGCGTCCACATCCGCACTGTGCCTGCTCAGGTCCGTGCCTGCTCAGGTCCGGATCAGCGGTGCGGGCCTGCCGGTGCGGGGTCTGCCGCTGCGGGTCAGCGGTGCAGCCTCCGTCAGCGGCGGAAGGCCGACGCCCGCCACGCTCCTGGACCAGGCGTCAGCGGCGCGCGGACCAGGGCGGCGCGGTCCGCCCAGCGGGAACGGGCCGGAGTGTCGTCGCCGTCGGTCTCGCCGCCACTCGCGGCCAGGCTCGCGACCACGGCCGTGAGTGCGGCGAGCTCGGTGTCGTCGGGCTCACCGCGCACCACCCGCAACAACGGCTGGGACGGCTCGGCCGCTTCGGTCTCGTCTGCGGTACTCACAGCGGAATGTTCCCGTGCTTCTTCGGGGGCAGGGTCTCGCGTTTCTCGCGGAGCATCCGCAGCGCACGCGTGACGTGTCCGCGCGTGTGCGCGGGTGGGATGACCGCGTCGACGTAGCCGCGCTCGGCCGCGACGTACGGGTTGCAGAGCGTGTCCTCGTACTCCTGGATCAGCTCGGCGCGCAGCTGTTCGACGTCCTCGCCGTTCTCGCCGGCCTGGGCCAACCGCTTGCGGTGCACGATGTTGGCCGCGCCCTGCGCGCCCATCACGGCGATCTGCGCGCTCGGCCAGGCGATGTTGATGTCCGCGCCGAGGTGCTTGGAACCCATGACGTCGTACGCGCCGCCGTAGGCCTTCCTCGTGATGACCGTGACCAGGGGAACGGTCGCCTCGGCGTAGGCGTACAGCAGCTTCGCGCCGTGCCGGATGATGCCGTTCCACTCCTGGTCCGTACCCGGGAGGAAGCCCGGAACGTCGACGAACGTCAGCACCGGCACGTTGAACGCGTCGCAGGTGCGCACGAACCGGGCCGCCTTGTCGGAGGCGTCGATGTCGAGGCAGCCTGCCAGCTGGGTGGGCTGGTTGGCGACGATGCCCACCGCGTGGCCCTCGACCCGGCCGAACCCGGTCAGCACGTTCGGCGCGAACAGCTCCTGCACCTCGAGGAACTCGCCGTCGTCGAGCACCCGGCGGATGACCTCGTGCATGTCGTAGGGCTGGTTCGGCGAGTCCGGGATCAGCGTGTCGAGTTCGCGGTCGTCGTCGGTGACGTCCTCGGCGATCGAGCCGCCCGTCGGTTCGGGCGCCTCGAACACCGGCGCCTCGGCCAGGTTGTTCGACGGCAGGAAGCTCAGCAGCTCCTTGACGTAGGCGACCGCATCGTCCTCGTCGGAGGCCAGGTAGTGGGCGTTGCCCGACTTGGCGTTGTGGGTGCGCCCGCCACCGAGGTCCTCGAACGTGACTTCCTCACCCGTGACCGTCTTGATGACGTCCGGGCCGGTGATGAACATGTGCGAGGTCTCGTCGACCATCACCACGAAGTCCGTCAGCGCGGGGGAGTAGACGTGCCCGCCCGCGTTCGTGCCCATGATCAGCGAGATCTGCGGGACGACACCCGAGGCGTGCGTGTTGCGGCGGAAGATCTCGGCGTACAGGCCCAGCGACACGACACCCTCCTGGATGCGTGCGCCGCCACCCTCGTTGATGCCGATGATCGGCCTGCCGGTCTTGACGGCCAGGTCCATGACCTTGGTGATCTTCTCGCCGTACACCTCGCCCAGCGCGCCGCCGAGCACCGTGACGTCCTGGCTGAAGACGCACACCTCGCGTCCGTCGATCGTGCCGTACCCGGTCACGACACCGTCGCCGTACGGACGGTTTGCCTCGAGCCCGAAGTTCGTCGACCGGTGCCGGGCGAGTGCGTCGAGCTCCACGAACGAACCCGGGTCGAGCAGCATGTCCACGCGCTCCCGCGCGGTCTTCTTGCCCTTGGCGTGCTGGCGTTCGACCGCCCGCTCCGACCCCGCGTGCACGGCCTCGTCGTAGCGCAGGTACAGGTCGGCGAGCTTGCCCGCCGTGGTGTGGATGTCCGGATCTGTGTTCGGTGCGTCAGGCGCGTCCCCGACCGGCTCCGTTGCGCTGCTCATGACACGCGAGCTTAATCATCGCCGCGCCCACGCTGATGTGGCGTGGGCTACGTCGGGCTGGTGATCCTCGGGGCCGAACCGTTGGTGTCCGACGACGTCGAGAAGGGTCAACTTCAGGGCGTCCTCCACGGTCGGCGCCGCGGTGAGCACGAGCAGCGCCTGTGACCGATCCTCGGTGAACAACACCTGGCAGTCCACGGCGATGTCGCCCATCTCGGGGTGCCGGAGGGTCTTGTGGTCGGCGAACCGTCTGCCGACCTCGTGCCGCTCCCACAGCTCGGCGAACTCGGCGCTCTCTCGTAACAGCGCCTCGACCAGTTGACCCGCGCGTGATCGCGGCCCGAGCGAACCGTATGCGGCACGCAGATTCGCCACGTGGGCGCGGCTCTGCCGTTCGTGGTCGCGTTCCGGGTAGCAGCGACGCTCGGCCGGATCGGTGAACCAGCGGTAGTACTCGCTCCTGGCCAGGCCGGTGAACCGCGTGCGGTCGCCGAACAGTGCTCCGGCCATCCGGTTCTGCACCAGCGTCTCGCCCAGTTCCGAGATGATCATTGCGGGTGTGTCCGACAGCTGGTCCAGCACACGCAGCAGCGAGGGTGCCACGTGGTCGGCGCCCGCTCCCGGCGGCGGCACGTTCCTCCCTGCTACCTGGAACAGGTAGTCGCGTTCGTGGGCGGTGAGCCGCAGGGTCCGCGCGAGCGCGCCGAGCAGTTGCTCACTGGGCTGCGGCCCCCGGCGCTGTTCCAGGCGCGTGTAGTAATCGGTCGACATCGACGCCAGCGCTGCGACCTCCTCGCGTCGCAGACCGGTGGCGCGCCGACGTGGCCCTGATGTGAGCCCGACGTGTTCGGGGCGCAGTCCCTCCCTCCGGCTGCGGAGGAAATCTGCCAGTGCTGTGCGGTCCATGCGACCAGTATCCGGCGGATGACCGCCTTCGGGGAGGGATCGCTGATCCCCCGATGAGCGGTCTCTGCCGGAAGGGGCGGCCGGCCGCGACGGTGGAGGCATGGACATCGCAGCTCACAACACCGTCTTCATCCCCGGAGCGACCAGCGGAATCGGACTGGCACTCGCACTGGCTCTGCACAAGGAGGGCAACACCGTCGTCATCGGCGGCAGGCGTGCCGACCGGCTCGCCGCGATCGAGGCGGAGCATCCCGGCATCGGCACCGTCGTCGTCGACACCACCGACCCCGCCGGTATTGAGGCCGCCGCCCAGGAGGTCCGGACCCGCTACCCGCAGCTCAACGTGGTGATCGCCATGGCGGGCATCATGCGCATCGAGGACTGGCGGCGGCCGGAGGCGTTCCTCGCCTCCGCCGAAGCCGTGATCACCACCAACGTGCTCGGGCCGATCCGCCTCATCGCGGCCTTCGTCGAACACCTGCAGAAGCAGCCCGACGCCACTCTCGTGACCGTCTCTTCCGGCCTGGCGTTCACGCCGTTCGCCGCCACACCCAGCTACAACGCGTCCAAAGCCGCCGTTCACATGCTCAGCGAGTCGCTCCGGATCCAACTCGCCGACACATCGGTGTCGGTGGTCGAGATAGTGCCGCCCGCGGTGCGGACCGCGTTGCTGCCCGACCAGGACACCAGCGAGCACGCCATGCCACTCGACGAGTACGTCGCGGAGGTCATGGAACTGCTGCGGTCCGACCCGACAGCGAAGGAGATCCAGGTCGAGCGTGTGAAGTTCCTCCGCCACGCCGAGGCGCGCGGCGACTACGACGAGATCGTGGCCGCCATCAACGCCGCCGATTCGCACGGGACGTGAACCCGCTGGCTCGAACCCGGCGGCCCCGAACCTGCCGGCCCCGAACCCGGCGGCCTCGAACCCGCTGGCCCCGAACCCGGCGGCCTCGAACCCGCTGGACGTGATCGCGGCACCTGCGACTCGTGACCCGACTCGTGACCCCTCGCACCCGGTGGCCTCGGCGTGACCACGCCGCGCCCGCCGCGTGCGAGCACGCCGGCGTTAAGGTTCCGCGCGTGCCGAATCGCATCGATGGTTCCCGGCTGCGGGCCGAGCTCGTCGCGCCGGCCGGGCCGTACACCCAGGTCGACGTCGTGGCCAGCACCGGGTCGACGAACGCCGACCTCAGGCAGGCCGTGGTGGACGGCGCGCCCGACCGCACTGCGCTCGTCGCGGCCGAACAGACCGCGGGCGTCGGACGGCGTGGCCGCACGTGGGCGTCACCGGGATCGGGCGTCTATGTCAGCGTGTTGTTGCGCCCTTCGGAGGTGCCGGTCGCCGGGGTCGGTTCGCTGGCCATCGCCGCGGGGCTGGCCGTGCTCGACGTCGGCGACGCGCTGGGCGCCTCCGTCGCGCTGAAATGGCCCAACGACGTGCTCGCCGCCGACGGTTCGGGCAAATGCGCCGGCATCCTGTCGGAGGCGGCCTCGTCCGACGACCTCGCCGTCGTGCTGGGGATCGGGCTCAACGTGGCGCGGGTGCGCGCGGACGTCACAGCCGGTCCCGGCGGACTGCCGCCGGTGTCCCTCGCCGAGCTCGGGGCCAGCATCTCCGACCGCACCGATGTGGCGATGATGCTCCTGGCCGCGTTGCACGAACGCGAGGCCGCCTGGCGCGAGGCGCGCGGTGACCTCGCCGACGCCGGCATGCTCGACGAGTACAGCCGCCGCTGCCTGACGCTCGGGCAGCAGGTCAAGGTCGTCACCGGCCGGGGCAACCTGGTCGGGGATGCCGTCGAGGTCGAGCCGACCGGCGCGCTGGTGATCGCGCAGCCCTCCGGTGCCAGGCAGAGCGTCTTCGCGGGTGACGTCGTGCATCTTCGGCCGACCGGCGAGTAATTCACGCTCCGGAGCGGTACGGTTGCCCGCAGAAGCACCGTCGACAAGCGACTGTTCGGGGAGTGGCCAGCGGTGGCGTATCCACAAAGCCTGCTCAGTGACGGCGAGCAGGTCGTCGTTCACAAGCATCCGCACTTCAAGATGCTGCTGGGGCCGATCCTCGTCCTGCTGATCACGCTCGGTGTCGGCAGCTGGCTCGCGTTCTGGATCGCACCGGGCTTCGACGAGCCCTGGGACGTGGTCACGCAGATCGCCGTCGGCGTCGTCGCGCTCGTGCTGCTGGTGTGGCGCGTGTTCACGCCGTTCGTCGAATGGCGCACCACGCACTTCATCGTCACCACCGACCGCGTCATCGCGCGCGAAGGCGTCATCAAACGCACGGGGATCGACATCCCGATGGGCCGCATCAACAGCGTGCGGTTCGAACACGGGCTGATCGACCGGATCTTCGGCTGCGGCACCCTGATCATCGAGTCCGCCTCCGAGGAGCCGCTGACCTTCGACGACATCCCGAGCGTCGAGAAGGTCCACACCTACATCTACCGCCAGGTCAACGACAACCCGAACGACGACTACGGCTACGACCCGGCGGCCCACGCGCCGACCGCCCAGTACGGCCAGTACCCGCAGCAGCCGGGCGAGTACGACCGCCCGCCGCACGGCCAGGGGTACTGACGTGGGTGTACGCGACCTGGGCCTGCCGGAGCGACTCACGCCGGATCCCGGGCTGCCGGACCGCGTGACGATCTGGGAGGTCGGACCGCGCGACGGGCTGCAGAACGAGTCGGCCACCGTGCCGGTCGAGGTCAAGCTCGAGTTCCTCGATCGGCTCGCCTCCGCAGGCCTGACCACGCTCGAGACCACGAGCTTCGTCCACCCGAAGTGGGTTCCGCAGCTGGCCGACGCCGAGGACCTGCTCGCCACGCTGACGCGCCGCGACGGCGTGCGTTACCCGGTGCTGGTCCCCAACGCGCGTGGCCTCGACAGGGCCGTCGACGCGGGCGTGACCGACATCGCCGTGTTCGCCAGCGCCACCGAGTCGTTCGCCCGCAAGAACCTCAACTCCACGTTCGACGACCAGTTCGCGATGTTCGACCCCGTCGTCACGCGTGCCCGTGACGAGGGCATGGCCGTCCGCGGATACCTGTCGATGTGCTTCGGCGACCCGTGGGAGGGCGCCGTCGCACCGGACCAGGTCGTCGCCGCGGGCAAGCGGCTCCTGGACGCGGGATGCTGGCAGCTCTCGCTCGGCGACACGATCGGCGTGGCGACGCCCGGCCAGGTGGACCGTCTCGTCGACGCGTTCGCCGCCGAGGGGGTCGACGTCGGCGCCCTCGCCGTGCACTTCCACGACACCTATGGGCAGGCGCTGTCGAACACCCTCGCGGCGCTGCGCAGAGGGATCACGACCGTCGATTCGTCGGCGGGTGGTCTCGGCGGCTGTCCCTACGCCGAGTCGGCCACCGGCAACCTCGCCACGGAGGACCTGGTGTGGATGCTCGACGGGCTCGGCATCGCCCACGGCGCCGATCTCGACGCGCTGGTCGACACCAGCGTGTGGATGGCGGGGCGGCTCGGCAAGCCGAGTCCCTCGCGGGTCGTGGCCGCCCTGTCCGGATAGCCGGACAGCGTTGCATCCTTTCCGGTGATGCCGGGAACCACACATCGGATCGCCGCGTCTGAGCTCTAGCCGGGCCCACATGCGGCCTGTCCATCGACGTCGGGAGAGCGCCGTGACCGACCATCGGGAAGAGGTGGAGCAGCTGCTCGCCGAGTACCGGCGTAGCCGCGAACAGCTGGCCGGGGTGCAGCAGCGCATCACCGCCATCAGCGAATCAGCCAGCAGCGACGACGGCCTGATCACGGCCACCGTCGGCGGCCGCGGCGTGCTCACGGACCTGACCATCGCCGACGGCGCCTACGAGCGGTACCGGCCCCGAGAGCTGGCCGCGCAGATCGTCCGCCTCACCGGTGAGGCCACGGCGAAGGCGTTCACGGGTGCGAGCGAGGTGCTGGCACCCGCGTTGCCGCAGGGCACCGACCCGCAGGCGCTGCTGCTTGGCACCGCTGACCTCGGCGCCGACGAGATCACGCCGGCCGAACAGCCCCGCCCGCGCGTCGCCGACATCGACGACGAGGAGAGCTTCGAGGACTCCAACTGGCTCGACGACGCCGAATGGCAGCGATCGCGATGACCGGTCCCGGATTCGAAACCGACGCCGAACGCCTCGGACAGCGCGCGGGCGAGTTCGAGACGCTCAACCGGCGTGCCGCCGAGATCGCGGAGAGGCTGCGCGAGGCCGTCTCGTCCACGCCGTGGGGTGACGACGAGGTCGGACAGGCCTTCGAGAGCAGGCACCGCGGGCACGCGGACGAGACCGCGGGCGTGTTCGACGCCCTGTCCGGCGGGTTGGCCGACATGGGCGAGTCGTTGTCGTCGGCGGCCAGTGCCTACCTCGCGGCCGACGAGTCCGCCGCCGAGTCGATCACGGAATCTGGACGCGAGAGCTAGGCGAGGCCCATGGGAATCGAGCTGCCCGCCGAGCTGGCCGACATCGCTCAGCAGACCGGCGTGAAGTGGCCGCAGGCCGACGAGGACGCCATGCGCACGCAGGCCCAGTCGTGGCGGCAGGCCGCCGCGGACCTGACCTCGCTGGCCGGGGACGCCGACGCCGCGGCGGGCAAGGCACTGGGTGCGATGACCGGCGACGCCGGGGACGCCGCGCGGCAGAGGTGGTCCGGGTTCGTCGACCCCGAACGCGGCAGCCTGACGACCGCTGCCCGCGGGGCCGGCGACGCCGCCGACCGTCTGGAACGCGCCGCCGAACAGGTCGGCAGGACCAAGGTCGAACTCGTGCGCAAGCTGCGGGACGCGGCGGTCAACCGCGACGCCGCAGGTGCCGCAGCCGAGGCGGGCCACCCGGCCGCGTTGGCCGGCATCGACCCGGTCATCCAGGGAACCGCCGCCAACGTCCAGGCCCTGACCGGAGGGCTTGTCGAGACCGTCGGTAGCGCCGCCACCGCGGAACCGGCACCCGACGTGGTCGACGCGCGGCCAGGAGCCTCCGGCGGGGGCCATGGCCTGCTCGGCGCGCTCGGACTGCCGGACGTCGGGGCGCCGACGTCCGCGCCCGAAGCCGACGCTGCCAGTGGCGGCCACGACGGCCTGCTCGGCTCAGGCGACCGGCAGGGTAACGGCGTGCTGCCCGGGGTGCTCGGCGCGCTCGGCGACGCCGCTCCCGGGGTGCTTGCCGGGTCCGGTGGTTCCGGTGTCGACGTTCCGTGGGTTCCGGGCGTCGGTTCCGATGCCGGTGGTCCGGTGTCCGAGGCGGTCGACGGCCTGCTCGGTGGGGAACACGGGGCGCCCGGTCAGGACGGTCCGTCAACACCGGGGCACAGCGGCACGGTCGAGCCGGGCCGGGACCTGCTCGACGGCGTCGAGGAGCTGGTCGGCGGCAGGCCGGGTGGTATCCCTTCGCCCGAGGCTCCCGGGCTCGGTGGCCCCGCGGACCTCGCCGGCGGCGGAACTCCGCCGATGGGCGTCGCGCAGCCGCCCACGGCGCCACCCGTTGCTCCCGGTCCTGCGACCGGTCCCATCGTGTTGCCCGACGCGCCCACCCCACCAGGCGGTATTGCCGTGCCCGCGGACGCGCCCACTCCACCGAGGGGCACCCACCTGTCCGGACTGAGTGGCGCACCCGGGGTGCAGCCCCAGGGACTGCCACCGCAGGCGGGCGGCGCACCCTTCGGTGGGCAGCTGCCGCCGCAGCCGCCCGCGTCGGGTATGCCACCGGCGGGCGGTGGCGCTCCCGGTCCCGTCGCCGGGTTCGGCGCTCCGGCAGGCGGTCCTGTGGCGGGTGCACCGCAACCCGGTGTGGCGGGGCAGTTCGGTGCTCACCCCGGTGGTCAGCCCGCCGGTCCTCCTGCGGGCGGCCAGCCACGCGGTGGACAGCCCGCCGCTCCCGCCTACCCGCCGCAGGGCCAGCCGCGGCCCCCGCAGCCGGCCCCGTACCAGCCGGGGCCGCACCCGGCGCCGCCTCCGCCCGGTCCGCACGGACAGCCGGGTCAACAACAGGGGTACCCGGGGCAGCCGCCAGCGGCGCCACGCAACGCGCCCCCGCAGGCACGTCCCGTCCAGCCCGGCTGGGGTCCGATGGGCGAACCGCAGCCACCCGCACCGAACCCGCCCCCGCAGGCTCCCGGCGCGCCGCCGCTCGGATCGCCGCGTCAGGAGCGGGAGAGCGTGGTCGCGCTGTTCCTCGTGCACATGTTCCCGATCGGGCATCTCCCCGTGGCCTCGGACCGGCCGGCCCGGCAGTTGCCCGTCCCCGCCTCCGAGCCGGCAGGCGAACCCGCGGTCGGCCGCTTCGCGCCCCACGACCACCCGTCGTCGGACGTCATCGACCCCGAGCAGGCCCTCGACCTGCTGCACCAGGGCGCCCGCCAACCCGCGCCGCCGCCCGCCACCGTGCTGCCGTGCCCACCGGCCGCGGTCCGCGAGGGCCACGACCCGCTCGGCGGGATGCACGAACGTGACTGGGACACGCGGTTCCTGCTGCGATCCGGCGAGGAGAACTCGGGCGAACGGCAGTCGGGCGAAGGACACTCGGCACCGCAGTCGGGCGAGGAGTCGGTACCGCAGTCGGGCGAGCAGGCGGACGGGTCGACGGGTGAGCCGACGGACGGGCCGGCTGGCGAGCAGGTGCAGGTCGCTGCGCCCGCGTACGTGTGGCCGCCCGCCGACACCGTCCCCGAGGGGTGCTCGGACACGGGCGAGCCGGAGTTGCTGACCTCGGGCACGGTGCTCGACCGGTTCGGCACCGCTCACGGGCGCGTGTTCTCCGCCGATGGCACGCCGTTCGCGCAGCGCTCGCTGCCGCCCACCGACCTCGACGCGGGATACCGGCGGTACCGGGTGCTGCGGGACGTGCCCGTGTGGCGTGGGGTGTCGGCGGGCTGGTTCGGCCAGCCAGGCGGCGGCGTGCGGTACCGGTCGGTGTACAGCGCCGCCGAGCTCGTGACGCTGGGCTATCTCGCCGACGTCACGTTCGAGTCCACCGACACCGACACCGACACCGACTCCGCGACCACGGACGAAGCCCCGACGACCCAGGACCCCGTGACCCAGGACCCGAAATCCCAGGGACCGGCATCTCACGACAAGGAGGGCGACGCCTCGTGAACATCGAGTCGATCATGCGCTGGCTCGAGGCCGTGGGCGTGCCGCCGGAGGTGGTGTCGGTCGGCGAGGAGGTCGACAACGCGTGGTGCGTCCTGCGGGAGGAGGACGTCGAGGGGGAGAACGGCGTCGCGTGGGAGGTCTTCTGGCGGGAACAGGGCAACCGCTACGACTGGGCGCGGTTCACCAACGAACAGGTCGCCTGCCACTACCTGTTCGGCAGGCTGGCCTGGGCGCAGGTGGCCAGGGGAGCGGTCGGCGTCCTGCCCTGACCGCGTGCCCGGAGCGGGGCACGCGGCCAGGTGGTCACTCAGCGCCGGCGGAGGTGGTTCAACGCGGCGTCGTGCACCAGACCGTTCGTCGACAGGGCCGATCCGCGGTCGAACCGGGCCGCGCCGTCCAGATCGGTGAACCGGCCGCCCGCCTCGGTCACCAGCACCTGCGCGGCCGCGACGTCCCACGGGTTCACCACGGGCTCGGCCGCGATCTCCAGCGCGCCCTCGGCCACGAGGCAGTGCTGCCAGAAATCGCCGAACGCCCTGGTCTCCCAGCACGCCCCGGTCAGCGACAGGTACGCCTCCTGGGTACGGTGCTCGGTCCAGCTGTTCAGGTCGGTCGTCGACACGTAGGCGTCGGCCAGCTGCGGCACTCGCGACACCGACAGCCTGCGCTCACCCGCCGAGTCGCGCAGCCACGCGCCCCCGCCCTGGCTCGCCCACCACCGGCGGCCCAGCATCGGCGCGGTGATCATGCCGACCACCGGAACCCCGTCCTCGAGCAGCGCGATCAGCGTCGCCCACACCGGAACGCCACGCAGGAAGTTCTTCGTACCGTCGATCGGGTCGAGCACCCACACGCGACCGGGCGCCGCGATCGACCCGCCGCGCTCCTCGCCTGCCACCCCGTCGGTCGGGCGCCGAGCGGCCAACAGGCCGCGGATGGCGTCCTCGACGGCCGTGTCGGCGTCGGTCACGGGCGTACGGTCGGGTTTCGCGGACACCTCGAGGTTCTGTGCGCGGAACCGGTCCACCGTGATGGCGTCGGCCGCGTCGGCCAGCTCTGCCGCCAGCATCGCATCGTCGGAATAACGGGACACGTCCACGATCGTTCCACGCGCGCCGTCCGTAAGGTTGGCCAGGTGAGCATGGTCCTACTCGCCGAAGACGACCCGGCCATCGCGCAGCCGCTCTCGCGCGCGCTCGAGCGCGAGGGCTACGAGGTGGTCGCCGTCTCCGACGGCCCCTCGGCCCTCGAGGCGACCGCCAACGAGCGCGTCGACCTGCTGGTTCTCGACCTCGGGCTGCCCGAGATGGACGGCCTGGAGGTGTGCCGCAGGCTGCGCGCGTCCGGGGCGCAGACGCCGGTGCTGATGTTGACCGCACGTACCGACGAGGTCGACTTCGTCGTCGGGCTCGATGCCGGTGCCGACGACTACGTCGCCAAACCGTTCCGCCTCGCGGAACTGCTCGCCCGCATCCGTGCGCTGCTGCGCAGGCAGGCGCCGGGCGTGCTCGACGCGGGTGGCGTGCGGATGGACGTCGGCGCCAGGCTGGTGACCGTGGACGGCGAGGAGGTGCAGCTCGCGAACAAGGAGTTCGAACTGCTGCGCGTGCTGATGAGCAGGGCCGGGCAGGTCGTCAGCAGGGAGGAGATCCTCGCCGAGGTGTGGAACGACCTGGACACGGCAGCCCTGAAGACGTCGAAGACGCTGGACATGCACATGTCGTGGCTGCGCAGGAAGCTCGCGCTGGCCGCGGGCAACGATCCGCGCAAGTCCAACGAGGAACACATCGCGACCGTGCGCGGAGTGGGATTCCGCTTCAACGCCGAGTAGGCGGGCAGGCGTATGCGGCGGCGGATCCTCCTGGCCATCCTGCTCGCGGTGCTGGTCACGGGCGTCGCGCTGGGCGCGCCGCTCGGGGTGACCGGTGTTCTGCTGGTCGACAACTTCCACCGCGAGGAGCTGGCCAACAGTGCTCAGCGGATCGCCGCCGCGCTCGACAACCAGTTCGCCAACCACCGCGACCTGAACCTGCGGCACATCCGCGCCGCCGTGCCGCGCGACGCGCACCTGACGGTGGAGCACCCGGCGGAGGGGGTCGTCGAGTGGGGCGCCTCGACGGGCGACGACGTGATCGTCGAGAAGGCGCCGATCGCGGGCGGCGGCCACATCGTGCTGGCCAGGCCGTCGGAGAACATGCGCGAACAGCAGGCGCAGGTCGCGGCGGCCGTGGTGTTCGTGGTGGTGCTGTCGGTGGGTATCGGTGCGCTCGTCGCGACGATCACGGCACGACGTCTGGCGCGGCCGTTGCGGCACGTGGCAGACCGTGCGGCCAGACTCGGCGCGGGTGACTTCCGTCCGGACGGCAGGCGGTACGCCGTGGCCGAGCTGGACATGGTCGCCGACGCGCTCGACGCCTCCGGCACGGCCCTGGCCCAGTTGGTGCAGCGGGAACGGCAGCTCGTCGGCGACGTGTCGCACCAGTTGCGCAGCAGGTTGACGGCGCTGCAGCTGCGGCTGGAGGCGATCGGCCTGCACCAGGACCCGGATGTCGCCGAGGAGGCCCACGCCGCACTCGAACAGTCCGACCGGTTGGCAGGCGCGCTCGACGAACTGCTGGCGGCGGCGCGTGCGGCCAGCGAGGTCGGCACCGAGCCGGTGGCGCTCAGCGACATCCTGCCCGAGATCAGCGACGAGTGGCGTGACGTGTTGCGGGCCGAGGGACGCTCGCTGCGGCTGCGGGTCGCCGACGGGCTGATGGCCCGCGCGACGCCTGCGCGGCTGAGGGAGGTCATCGGTGTGCTGCTCGACAACGCCGTCCGGCACGGCGACGGAACGGTGACGCTCACGGCGCGCAGGGGCGATGCGGACGGCACGGTGGTGGTCGAGGTCAGCGACGCCGGGCACGGGGTGCCGGAGGAGCTGGTGCCGCACGTGTTCGACCGTGGGTTCTCCGGTGCGGGATCGACCGGTGTGGGCCTCGCGCTGGCGCGGGCGCTGGCCGAGGCGGACGGTGGACGGCTCGAACTGTCGACCCGCAGGCCTGCGACGTTCAGCCTGTTCCTGCGGGTCCCCACGGCCGGTGACATCCCGGCCGTCGAATGGCCCAACGAACGCGTCCCCCGGTAGCCGCTGAGAAGCTCCCGAGGGCCCCATAGTCGCATTGAACGCGACTATGGGGCCCTCGGGAGCTTCTCAGCGGCGGGCGAAGTCCTCGCGGCGCACGCGGCCGAGTTCGTCGGGGAAGACCCACTTCCGGAAGCCCCAGAATCGGAACACCATCGCCAGCAGCATGCCGATGACCGATCCGCTGATGAAGTCGGCCGTCTCCTGCACGAACAGCGACACCTCGGGTCGTTGCAGGTGCAGCACGTAGCGGGAGACCCACAGCGGGACGAGGTTCACGGCGACGGCGATCCCGCTGATCACGAAGAACAGCGTGGCCTCGTGTCCGGTCTCCCTGCCGCCGCGGGTGCGGAACGACCACTCGCGGTTGAGCACGTACGACACGATCGTCGCGACGAGGATGGCGATGGCCTTCGCGGTCGTCGGCTTGTCGGGCAGGACCGTGAACTTGAGCAGGTACCAGATGCCGTTGTCGACCAGGAACGTCGTGCCGCCGACGACCGCGAACTTCAGCAGCTCCCTGTGCCTGACGAGCAGCGATCGGAACGGTTGCGGAACGCGCGCCAGCACGGATTCGACGACGGACACGACCCGCAGTCTAGCCATCCACCCGGCGGGAAACCGCCGAACGGCGGATTCGCCACCTCGTGACGCTGGTCTTACCCGCCGGAGTGCTGGTGTCCGGAGTGCGGGCGCGGCCAGGGCCGCCACGGCGGCCTGTGGTGGTGCTCGTCCGAGGGCGGCCGGGTCATCGTGGCCGTGCCGGAGCCGGATCCCGACGGCTTCGTCGTCTGCGTCGCCGACCCCGTGCCCGACTCGCTCGTCGTGGGCCGCTCACTCGGGGTGGTGCCCGGCGGGGCGCTCCCCGAGGTCTCCGACGAATCCGACGACTCCGACGATTCCGAGGTCTCAGAGGTCTCCGTGGGTTCCGTGGTGTCCGTGGTGTCCGGGGACTCCGACGTCGTCGCCGTGGGCGAGTCGGACGGGGTGATCCACTCGTCCAGGCAGTCCAGCAAGCACGGGTAGGACACGTAGGCGCTGTCGGCGGCGTCACCGAGCGTGGCGGTGAACGTCACCTCGGCCTCGTGCGGTTTGCCGAAGTGCGGCACGAGGACGTAGAGGTGCACGTGCTCACCGGGCTCGAGCGGGGTGGACGTGCACGACAGCGGTTGACGGAACCCGTTGCTGCAGGACACGCGGTGGTCAGCCCACAGCTTGTGCGCCCACCGGTCCGAGGTGAGCGTGAACGCCTCCTCGGTGTCGCCGGTGTTGCGCACGGTCACGTAGGCGCCGTGACCCCATCCGCGCTGAGCCTGGACGACGACGCCGTCCTGCTCCGGCGGCGGTTCGGGCGCGGGCTGCGGTGCGACCTCGACGGGCACCTGCAGCGACACGTCGACCCCACTGGCGTCGCTGATGCTGCCGGTGACCTGGCCGGACTCGGCGTCTTCGGAGGCCTGGAGGCGGAACACGAGGGTCGCCGACTCGGACGGTTCGAGCCCGCGCCCGGTGGAACACGTGACCGTGCCGGTGCCGGCCGGGCAGGTGATGCGCTCACCACCGGCCTGGCGCGGGGCGCCGCCTGCGGGGGCGCTGCCGCCGCCGGACGGTGCCGCCTCGGCGGTCCGTGCGGCCTGCGGTGCGGATCCGCCGCCACCGCTGCCGAGGGACGAGACGCCGTTGGGCAGGTTCAGCGTCACGTCGATCGGGTCGGACAGCGTGCCGCCGTCGTTGGTCACGGTGATCGGCAGGTCGACGGGCGAACCGCCGGCCACCAGTTCGACGCCCTCCGGCGGAGTGACCGCGCTGACCGAGGCCGGCTCCGGCTCCGGCGACGGCTGGGGCGCGGGGGAGACGTCCGGGGCGGGCGGCTGCTCCGCGGGCGGCGAGTCGGGGGAATCCGGGGAGTCCGGCGGCGAATCCGGCGCGGGCTGTCCCGGGGGCGGATTGTTCGGGGGCGCGGGCTGGTTCGGTGCCTGCGCTGCCGGGGGCTCCGGCCGTTCGGCCGCCGCGGGGATCTGCTGCGAGGCGCCGCCCGCGGTCAGTGCCACCGCGACCGCGGCGGCCATGGCGACACCCGATCCGGCGACGCCGGCGAACTGGCGGGGAGCCGATGCTGCGGCACCGGCGGCACCTCCCGCGGACCCACCGGCTGCGGCGGCGCCGACGGCGGTGGCAGCCGCGGCCTTCCCGCTGCCCGCCAGCGCGAGGTAGCCCAGCACGCCGCCACCGAGGACCAGCGGAGCGACGACGGCGCGCAGCGCGCCGTTGACGTCGGCCAGCTCGGCGGCCAGTGCCTGGCAGTCGGAGCATTCGTCGAGGTGGGTCTCGACCTGTGCGCGCTCCCGTTTGGAGAGACCGTCACGGGTCCAGGCGCCGAGCTTCTCCGCGGTCGCCCGGCACCGGCTGGCGCCGACCTCGGCAAGGTGCACCTGCAGGTACGCCTGGCGCAGACCTTCCCGCGCGCGATACGCCAGCGCCGAGACACCGTTGGCGGTCAGGCCCAGGAGTGGGGCGACCTCGGCGGGCGACTGGCCTTCGATCTCGGTGTGCCACAGCACGGCCTGCCAGCGTTCGGGCAGCGTGGCGAAGGCCCGCGCGGCCAGCGTGCGCTCCAGACCTTCGACGGCCGTGTCGGAGAACTCCACCGTGAGCGCCTCGGCCCCGGCGCCACCGACCGTCGTGACGGTCGTCATGTCGTCGGCGAGGTCGAGCTTCTTGTCGCGGCGCGTCTTGTCGTACGCGCCGTGGCGTACGGCGGTCAGCAGGTAGGCACGGAACGCGCTGTCCGGTCCCTTGCCGCCGCGGAGCGTGTCGAGGACCTTCGAGAAGGCGTCCGAGACCAGGTCGTCGGCCTCGATCGACGTCCGTGCGAGCTGCCGGGCAAGGTTGTACGCCGCGGCCACGTGGCGTTCGTACAGCGTCCCGTAGCACTCCAGGCTGCCCGCGCGTACCGAGGCGATGAGCTCGGCGTCGCTCATGCCCTGTGGATCGGTGGGTGCGGTGCTCACGGTTCTCCTCTCAGGTCGTCCCTGTGAAGGGACGCGCTGCGCAGCAAAGTGTGACGGACATACGGGAAACCGTCACGACGCGGGGTGTGTGGTTCACCCGAATCACGCCGAACTGATCGCCTCCGGCCGCGTCATGCACCCGCCGGCCCTGCGTCTCACCCCTGAATCGAGCCGGAAGGGGGCGCGAGTGGACGTGAGTGCTGGCGATGTGTCGGGGACGCCGTTCGGGCACGGGGCCGCCATGCAGTACGGAACCGCGCCCGGCAGGCGACCGGATCGGCACGGACAGGCGGGGTTGATCCGGCATCGGTGGCGTGCCGCGAGCCTGACGTGCGGCTGGCGCTTCCCCGACGACTGGGCGGTGCCCGAGGTCGACCTCGTGTGCGCGGCCGTCGCCAGGCGGGGCGGGGTCGACGATGCCGCACCCGCGCTGGTGGCACTGGCCCATGCACGTGCCGCCGCCGGTACCGGACTGGAGGAGACCCTCGGCGACCTGGCCGCACTGCACTCGGTGCTCCCGGCAGCCGGGACACCGGTTCCGGGAGCGGCGGCGAGCGACGGATCCGCTGATGCGGTGGTCGAGACCGCGGACGCCACGGCCGAACCGGCCCACGTCCCCGACGTCGACGCGCTGCCCACGCGCCTGCTGCGGATCGTGGCCGTGGCCTGGGCGGAGGTCGCGCTGAACGAGGTGACGGCGGGCGAGGTGCACGATCCGCTCACCGGCCTGCCGACCCTGGCCTACCTGCGCACCCGGCTCGCGGAGCTGTACCGCCAGGCCGCGCGCGACGGGGTCTGCGTCGCCGAGGGGCACGCGCTGGTCGTCATCTCGCTGGGCTTCGACGGCCGCGCCATGTATCTGCGGCCCGCGGGCATGATCCTCGCCGCCGACGTGCTGCGGGACGTCTTCGACGGGGGCGAGAGTCACGCCGTGCTCGGGGCCTCGACGGTGGTGGCGCTGGTGCCCAGGTCGACGGGGGTCGCCGCCGGAGCGGTGCGCCTGCGCCGAGAGCTGACGGAACGGTTCGCCGTCGACCCGCAGCTGGCCGAGGCGGGCAGCGCCCGCGTCGGGGTGATGCGCCTGCCCGCCGACCACGACGAGGCGTGCCGGCTGCTCGACTCCCTCTCCACGCGGTGAGGGGCACCTGCGGCCGAGGTCCACGCGGAGCTGACACCGGGTCGTGGTTTCCTGGACAGGTGAGCACCCCAGACCTGCGTGACGCCGAGCAGCCGGTGAGTTCGGGCCCCGAACCCGCCACCGGCACGGCGCCGTTGCACCTGCGTGCCTCGCTCGAGCGGCTGGCCGAACGTCCGCGTTCGCTCGCGCTGCTGCTGGCGCTGCCCGCGCTGGCGATCGTGTTCGGCGTCGTCGGGTGGGTGTTCGACCTGCAGCTCGGCGTCGACTCCGCGGTCTACCGCGCGGGTGCGATCACCCTGCTGCAGGGCGAACCGCTCTACGAGAGCAACACGCTCGCACCGGAACCGTTCTGGGCGCTCCTGCCGTTCACCTACCCGCCGACCGCGGCGCTGCTGTTCGTCCCGTTGGCGGTGCTGCCGTTGCAGGTGGCGTGGGGCGTGCTGTCTGCGGTGTCGCTCGTGGCGATGGCGCTGGTGATCCGCGTGGCCATCGGCGCGCTGCCGCGGCCGAAGGGCGAGCTGCCCCAGTGGGTCTCGCCTGCCCGCGTGACGGTGCTGTCGGCGGTGCTGTTCTTCGCACTCGAGCCGGTGTGGCGCACGATCTTCCTCGGCCAGATCAACCTGATCCTGATGGCGCTGGTCGTCGTCGACGTGCTGGTCGTGTGTGCGCGGGGCAGCAGGTGGGGCGGCGTGATGGTTGGCGTCGCGGCAGCCGTGAAGCTGACGCCGCTGATCTTCATCCCGCACCTGCTGTTCACCGGGCGGCGGATGGACGCGCTGCGCGCGATGGGCACCTTCATCGGCCTGCAGGTGCTGATGTTCGCGCTGATCCCGTCGGATGCGTGGCGGTTCTGGACGCACACGGTCTTCAACCAGGGGCGCATCGGGCCGATGCACTGGGCGGGCAACCAGTCGCTCAACGGCCTGTTCAACCGGATGACGGATCTGGCGCCGTGGGCGTCGAACGCCGCGATCGCCGTCGGGCTGCTGCTCGCGCCGCTTGCCGTGTGGCTGATGCTGCGTTTCCACCGCAGCGGGCGGCCGCTGGAAGCGCTGCTGGTGACCGCGTTCTACGCGTTGCTGCTGTCGCCGGTGTCGTGGTCGCACCACTGGGTGTGGGCGGTGCCGCTGATCGTGGTGCTCGTGTCGAAGCTGCCGCACGCCGATCCGGCGAAGACGCGCAAGCGGTGGGTCGCCGCGGGAGGCGTGTTCGTCGTGTTCGTCAGCTGTGTGCTGCTCGTGCTCCCGAACGGCCGCAACCTCGAACTGCACTGGGAGTTCTGGCAGTACATCCTCGGCAGCGCGTACCTGCTGGTGCCGATCGTGCTGGTCGCGGTCCTCGCAGGCCGCTGGCTGTGGCGCCGCTACCGTGCCCGGCTCAGCCGCTACCGTGCCCGGCTCACCGGCCCCGGTGAGCACCCGGCCGACAGCAACTCCGAAACCGTCGACCACCGGTAGACCGGCGCGTCGGCTCCAGGGAAGCGGTGGTGCCTGCCCGAGGGACAGCGAAGGAATGGCCGTGAGTCGGGACCTGAAAAACCCGGGGGAGGAGCCCCGCGGACGCGAGTGACGTTTCCGCTGATCCCCGCGACGACGCCGGCCACGGTGGACATCACCAACGACGACATCGAGGCAATCGTTGCTGCCGAGGATGTCGAGAAGTACCACGCACAGTAGAGGCCGGGCAGGCGCGGCGCGGCAGCCCTCAGTGGCGGTGGTGACACTCGCCGGTGGTTCCTGACCGGGCCGGTGAGGCGCCGCTTAGGCTGAGGCGGCTATGGATACTCGTACCGGTCTTCCCGTCGTCGGCATGGTCGGCGGTGGTCAGCTCGCCAGGATGACGCACCAGGCCGCGATCGCGCTCGGTCAGTCGCTGCGCGTGCTCGCCGTCGGTGAGGGCGAATCGGCAGGCCTCGTGGCCGCCGAGGTCGCCCACGGCCACCACACCGACCTCGACGCGCTGCGTTCGTTCGCCCGCGACGTCGACGTGCTCACGTTCGATCACGAGCACGTGCCCGGCGAGCACCTGCGCAGTCTCGCGGCCGACGGTGTCGTCGTCCGGCCCGGTCCCGGTGCGCTGGCCTTCGCCCAGAACAAGCTCCTGATGCGCGAGCGGATGGCCACGCTCGGACTGCCGAACCCGGCTTTCACCGAGGTCACGCAGGTCGACGACGTCGTGAAGTTCGGTGACGAACACGGCTGGCCCGCCATCCTCAAGGCCGCCACCGGCGGTTACGACGGCAAGGGCGTCTGGACGCTCGACTCGGCCGACGAGGCCCGCGCGCTCGCGGAGGAACTCCTCGAGGCCGGCATGTCGCTGCTCGTCGAACAGCGGGTGCCGATGCTGCGTGAACTGTCGGCGCTCGTGGCGCGCTCGCCGTTCGGGCAGGGCGCGGCGTGGCCGGTGGTCGAGACCGTCCAGTCCGACGGCATCAACACCGAGGTGCTCGCTCCCGCGCCCGGCCTGTCCGACACGCGCAGGCAGCAGGCGCAGGACCTGGCGTTGCGGATCGCCGAGGAACTCGACGTCGCGGGCGTCATGGCCGTCGAGCTGTTCGAGACCGAGGACGGCGACGGTCTCGTCATCAACGAACTGGCGATGCGCCCGCACAACTCGGGCCACTGGACGATGGACGGCAGCCGCACCTCCCAGTTCGAACAGCACATGCGCGCCGTGCTCGACTACCCGCTCGGCACCACCGACCTGCTCTCGCCGACGGTGATGGCCAACGTCCTCGGCGCGCCCGAGACGCCGACGATGAGCGTCGACGAGCGGCTGCACCACCTGTTCGCGCGGTATCCCGACGTGAAGGTGCACCTGTACGGCAAGGGGGAACGGCCCGGCCGCAAACTGGGCCACGTCAACGTCCTCGGGCCGATCGACGACGACACCCGCGCCAAGGCACGGATGGCCGCCCACTGGCTGTCGCACGCCGAATGGCCGGACGGCTACAGCATCCACTGACAATCTCCACAGGTCGATCCCACGGATCGATCCCACCGGGCTTCATCGAACACAAGCGGCTTCACCGAACACAAGCGGAGGTATGCGGCGTGAGCACACCGGTCGTCGGCGTGATCATGGGAAGCGACTCGGACTGGCCGACCCTCGAGGCCGCCGGCCAGGCTCTGGACGAGTTCGAGGTGCCCTACGAGGTCGGCGTGTACTCGGCGCACCGCACACCCCAGCGGATGCTCGACTACGCACGCGAGGCCGCCGGCAGGGGGATCCGGGTGATCATCGCCGGTGCCGGAGGCGCCGCGCACCTGCCCGGCATGGTCGCCTCGGCGACGCCGCTGCCGGTCATCGGAGTGCCCGTGCCGCTGAAGCATCTCGACGGCCTGGACTCGTTGCTGTCGATCGTGCAGATGCCCGCGGGTGTCCCCGTGGCCACGGTGTCGGTCGGCGGTGCGCGCAACGCCGGGCTGCTCGCGGTGCGCATGCTCGCCGCGGCGGACGACGACCTGCGCGAGCGTATGACGGCGTTCCAGGCCGACCTCGAACAACTCGTTCTCGACAAGGATGCAGCCCTGCAACAGCGGCGCTCCAGCTGAAAAGCCCCCGAGGGCCCCATAGTCGCGTTCAACGCAACTTTTCTTCCCATCGCGGACCTATGAGACGTGTGGTCTCGCGAAGGGAAGATTGGTCGCGTTCAACGCAACCAAAGGGCCCTCGGGAGCTTTACTTCTCAGGCGCGGACCAGGGAGCGGAGGACGTCCAGGGCGCGGATCGCGGCCGGGTGGTCGGCGACGGCCTTCTTCACCGACACGGCGATGTGCCGTACCGGTTCGGGCGACACGAGCCGCACCGTCGTCAGCCCCGCCGGCAGGTCCACGACGCCGAGGCACGGCACCACCGTGATGCCGATGCCCGTGGCCACGAACGGGAACGCCGTCCGGTAGTCGTGGGTCTCCACGGCGAACTGCGGGGAGAATCCCGCTTCGGCGCACGTGTCGAGCATGACCTGGCGGCACGCGCCGCGTTGCAGGTCGTTGTCCACCCAGCGGCGGTCGGCGAGTTCGGCCAACGGCACCTCGGACCGGTCCGCGAGCGGGTCGTCGTCGCGTACGACGGCCACGAACGGGTCGTCGACCAGCGGGTGGATGTCGGCCTGTGCGGCGTGCTCGATGCCGGGGGCGTCGACGAACAGGTCGATGTCGGGCAGTTCGATGCCGTCGCGGAACTCCGTCATGCGCAGGTCGAGTCGCAGCTCGGGGAACTCGTGCTGCAGCGCGGCCACCACGAGTGGCAGCCACGTGGCGCCCGCCGAGGCGAAGTATCCGATCGACAGACTGCCGACCCGGCCCGCCCGCAGATCGTCGACGACCCCGTCCAGCGAGGCGAGCGCCGTGAACACGTGCTCGGCCTCGGCGGCGAGCGTGCGCCCGGCCGACGTCGGTTCGATGCCCCGGCCGACACGGTCGAACAGGCGCAGTCCGGTCTCGCGCTGGAGGGCGGTGAGTTGCTGGCTCACCGCCGACGGTGTGTACCCCAGGGACGTCGCCGTCGCGCGGACGGAACCGGTCGCGATGACCGCCCGGAGAAGGCGCAGTTTCGCCACGTCGAGCATGGACCGACTGTACGCCCACGGTGAACACTCGCGGTGCACCATTCGTTCGTACTGTTGTGTCGATACGCGGCGCACGAGTGGTTTACTGGCGGGTAACATCGTGAGGGTCGATACTGCGGTCAACGACACAGAATGTCGACGTGAACGACGCCTAACATCGGTGCGAGAACCGACGCAGATGGCTTTCGACGAAAGGTGACGCAGGTGACCGAGGGCCCAGGCCTCTTCCAGCTGGCGGAGGAGCACGAGGAACTGCGCGCGGCCGTGCGGGCGCTGGCCGAGAAGGAGGTCGCTCCCTACGCCGCGGACGTGGACGAGCAGGAGCGGTACCCGACCGAGGCGCTGGACGCGCTGATCAAGGCCGGTTTCAACGCGGTGCACATTCCGGAGGCGTACGACGGCCAGGGTGCGGACGCCATCGCGGCCTGCATCGTCATCGAGGAGGTCTCGCGCGTCGATGCCTCGGCCGGGCTGATCCCGGCCGTGAACAAACTCGGCACGCAGCCGATCATCCTGTCCGCCTCGGACGAGCTCAAGAAGCAGGTGCTTCCCGACATCGCGGCGGGTGCGGGCGCGTCCTACGGGCTGTCCGAGCGTGAGGCCGGTTCGGACACGGCGTCCATGCGCACGCGCGCGAAGCAGGACGGGGACGACTGGGTGCTCAACGGC
Organism: Prauserella rugosa; assembly: GCF_000719975.1. GTDB lineage: Bacteria > Actinomycetota > Actinomycetes > Mycobacteriales > Pseudonocardiaceae > Prauserella > Prauserella rugosa. Next base: position 3,378 of record NZ_JOIJ01000019.1, on the reverse strand, counting down.
ACCAAGTGCTGGATCACCAACGCGGGCGAGTCGACGTGGTACACCGTCATGGCCGTCAGCAATCCGGACGCGGCCAAGCCGTCGCAGGGCATCTCGGCGTTCGCGGTGCATAAAGACGACCCGGGCTTTTCCGTGGGGCCGAAGGAGAAGAAGCTCGGCATCAAGGGTTCGCCGACCCGGGAGATCTACTTCGAGAACTGCCGTATCCCCGGTGACCGCATCATCGGCGAGCCGGGCACGGGCTTGAAGACCGCGCTGCTGACGCTGGAGCACACGCGGCCCACCATCGGTGCGCAGGCGCTGGGTATCGCCCAGGGCGCGCTGGACGCGACGATCGAGTACGTCAAGGACCGCAAGCAGTTCGGCCAGTCCATTTCGGACTTCCAGGGTGTGCAGTTCATGCTCGCCGACATGGGGATGAAGGTCGAGGTCGCGCGCAACATGGTCTACGCGTCGGCGGCGGCGAGTGAGCGCGGCGACGCGCGCGCGTCGTTCATGGCGTCGGCGGCGAAGAAGTACGCCTCCGACATCGCCATGGAGGTCACGACCGACGCGGTGCAGCTGTTCGGCGGCGCCGGCTACACCCGCGACTTCCCGGTGGAGCGCATGATGCGCGATGCCAAGATCACGCAGATCTACGAAGGCACCAACCAGATCCAGCAGGTCGTCATGGCGCGCAGTCTGCTCAAGGGCTGAAGCTCCCACCAGCGACGCGCGGGCCGGACCATGGTCACCATGGTCCGGCCCGCGTTTGTCGTTTCGTGCCCGGGAGGTTGCCGTCCGGGAAACGGCCTGTCGGCGCGGATCCTGATGTGCGGGCCTTCGCCCCCGGCTCGTCCCCTGGTTGCGACCACGGCCGTGACGGCAGCCAACGCTCTGCGCGACGGACATCCCAAGCGGTCCTGCCGGCGCTCATCTGAGCGAGCAGAAGGGAATCCGCGCTCGTCGGTTGTCTGGACCGGTGAGAGCGCGGAAGGATGGGCGCGTGTTCCCGGCCGGTCTCGTCTCATCGGACCCCTCGGCTTCGAGTGTTGGCGCTCCGTTCATCCGCGTCGTCGGCCGGTGCGGGAACGCTTCTTCGTGAGTGTGAAAGGGCCGATCCTGCGCCGATGCCGGGGCGGTAGCGTGCGGGCAACGGTCGAGCGATTTCCAAGGAGCAAGGTGTGGAGCCGAATCTGAGGCCAGGCGAGGACCTGCAGCATTATCTCGAACGGCAGGCCAGCCAGATGCAGGCGCAGGCGACTGCGTTGCAGGAGGCGTTCGCCGCGGCAGCGGCGACGGTGACATCGAAGGACGGCGCGGTTACCGTATCCCTGGCGCCCAACGGTGCGCTGCGCAACATTCAGCTCGGCAGGCGCGCGTGCGAGCTGGGCGAGGCCCGGTTGACGTCGACGATCATGGACACCGTGCGGCGGGCGCAGAGCCAGACCGCGCGCGCCGTCACGGATTCCGTGGCCACCATTACGGGAAACAGTGACGCCGTCGAGATGATGAAGAGCTTCCTGCCGCCCGACCCGGCAGCAGGGGAGAGCGACGACGTCGACCAGAACAAGTTCGTCGAGAATCCCGAACCCGAGACACAGCCGGAGCAGTCCAGGCCGACCACTCCGCCCGTGACCCCGCCCCCGTCGGCGAGGCAGCAACCGCGGCGGCGCCCGGCTCGGGACGACGCAGATGACGATGAGGTGAATCCCTGGTGAGCGGTGGCGGATACAGCGCCGACGACCTTCAGGCGTTCGACGATTTCGGCAAGAAACTCAGCAGCCTCTCCGACGACGTGCGCGGCGTGGGCGAACTGGTGCGCGGCATGGCCGTCGATCCCGGTCTGTTCGGCATTCTCGCCGGCCAGATCATCGGAGCGGCGGCGAGTGATGCCTGCCGTTCTGCGGGCGACGCGATCGAGGACTACGGCAAGACGCTCGAGAAACACAAGGACAAGCTCGACAAGGCAAAGCAGACCTACGAGGCCGAGGAAGAGGACGTGAAGGCGGCGCTGTCGAGGTACCAGCTGTGAGTGAGACCAAAGAGGACGAAGAGTCCAACGACTTCACGGACAACGACACTTACTCGAAGGGCGACATCTGGCACGACCCGGGTGACCTGATCAAGAGCGACGACACCCGTACCAACGGGCTGGGCATCGGCAACACGATCGATGTCCTGCAGGGCGCCGTCAGTGATCAGGACCAGGTGATGATGGGCGTCGCCGGCGCGGGTCTCGCGTTCGACGTGCTCGGGTTGGTCATCGACCCGCTGGGGACCGTGTTCGCCGCCGGAATCGGCTGGCTTATCGAGCATGTCACGCCGTTCCGGATCCCCCTGGATCAGCTGGCCGGCGATCCCGAAGGCATCTCCACCGCGGCTGATGCGTTGGAGAAGCAGAAGAAAAAGCTCGAGGAATGGGCCAAGTCGCTCCGGGACGACCTGAACTCCCTCCTGGACTCGTGGTCCGGCGACGCTTCGAAGGCGTTCGAGGCGAGCACGAAGGATCTCGCCGCCGGTCTTGAAGGACTGGGCGAGTCCCTCGGCTCGGCCAGCCAGACCATGTCGATCTGCGGCGCCGTCATCGGTGGTGTTCGCGGGATCATCCGTGACCTCGTCGCGGGCGTGCTCGGCGGTATTGTCGCCGGCGCGCTCGCCGCGCTCGCGGCCATGCCGTTCACGTTCGGCACCTCCGTCGGCATCTTCCTCGGTACCGTCGGCGTGACCGTCGCCGTCGCGCTGAGCAAGATCGGCATCCACATCACGAAGCTGACGCGGAACCTCGACGACGCCGCGCGGGGTGCGCAGGGTGTCTCGAACGCCACGCGTGGTCTGTCCGACGACGCGGGCAGGGCTGTAGGCGACGCCGGATCGACCCCGAGTGGCAGTGGTGCCGCCGGCGGTGGCGGACGTGCTGTCGACGACACGACGGGCGAGGCGCCGCAGACCAACGGTCCGGACGGCGGCAGCGGTAACGGCAGCGGCAGCGGTGGTGGCGCCGCGGGTGGCAACGGCGGCGGCAGTAACGGCGGCAGCGTCAATGGCGGCAATGGCGGCGGTGGGAACGGCGGCGGGGGCAACGGTGGTCCCGCCGATGGGTCCCCGGACGCCGACGGAAGCAGTAGCGTCCCCGACGGAGTCGGCGCTCCCGGTTCTGGTGCTGCCGGTTCCGGTGGTTCCAACACCGGCGGTGGCAACGGCGCTGGTGCCGGAGGTGCCGGCGGTGCGGCCCCGGACAGCGCGGGCGGTGCTCCGGGATCCGGTGGGAACGGCGACGTTCCCGGTTCCGGCGGGTCCCCGGATGCTGGTGGCGTTCCTGGTTCCGGTGGATCGCCGGATCCCGGCGGGGCCGGCGGTTCGGGTGGCGTTCCTGGTTCGGGTGGTGCCGATGGTGGT
>NZ_JOIJ01000018.1 GCF_000719975.1 Prauserella rugosa | reverse complement strand
ACGCAAGACGCTCGACTGGGATACCCCAGCCGAGCGTCTGCGTGATCTACTGACGACCAACTAGCCATCAGGTGTTGCGAGGACCCCTGGAAACCGCCCGGGTGCGGCGGGGCGTCCGCGTGTTGCGGACTCGGGAGCTCGTGTTGCGCATTCAGGGCCCCGTGTTGCAGCTCCGGGGCGCCGTGTTGCGGGTTCGGGAACTCGTGTTGCGCACTCAGGGGCCCGTGTTGTCGTTCGAGGGGACTTGCGCGCCCTTCGCTCGTACGGTTCTCCGCCGGGACGACCCGGCGCGAGCGAGTCACCTGGACGTCACACGCCGCACCACGCCGCCGCGACCCGGCGGATGATCTCCTCCGACTCGCGGAGCCTGGCGATCGACACCCACTCGTCGGTGACGTGGGCCAGCTCGGGCCTGCCCGGACCGCAGACGACCGTCGGCACGCCGCCCAGCGCCGGCGTGAGCACCGACGCGTCGGTGAAGTACGTCGCCGCCCGCGGAGCGCCACCCTGCACCCCGCCGTCCTGCACCCCGCCACCCTGCGGCCCGCCCGTGACGTCGGTGGCGATCGCGGCGACGGAGGCGGCCCACTCGTCGGCCGGGTCGGTCCACACGGCGGGCAGGTCGATGAGCGCCTCGAGTGCCGCGTCGTCGCCCACCCGTGCCCGGAGCATCTCGGTGAGCGTCGCGTGGTCCTGGCCGGGCACGGTGCGGATGTCGACCGTAGCCACGGCCGAGTCGGGAACCGAGTTGGTGTTCAGCCCGCCTCGGATGGTGCCGACGTTCAGCGTCGGCCCACCCATCGCCGGGTGTTCCTGCGCGCTGAACGTGAACTCCTCGAACGCGCGCACCGCGCGGGCGAGCTTGTAGACGGCGTTCTCACCCAGGTGCGGCATCGAGCCGTGCGCGGTGACGCCCGTGGCCCTGGCAGCCAGCCACAACGCGCCCTTGTGTCCGTGGAACACGGCGTTGTCGGTGGGCTCGGCGATCAGCAGCGGTCCTGAGGGGCGGCCGTCCAGCACGTCGAGGGCTCCGCGCGCGCCGTGCGAGCCCGTCTCCTCGGCGGCGGTGAGCACGAGGCGCAGTCCGGCCCGCGGCGCGTGAGCGGCCGTGGCGACACCGATCGCCGCGCACACGATCGCCGCCACGCCGCCCTTCATGTCCGTGGTGCCGCGGCCGTAGAGGCGGTCGCCGTCGGGGTCGGCGTGGAACGGGTCGTGGGACCAGTCGGCCTCGCCCAGCGGCACCGTGTCGACGTGGCCGGACAGGCACAGCGGAGGTGTGTCGTGGCCGGTGTTCCACTCGGCGACGAGCGTTCCGCGTCCCGGTTCGTGCTCGGCGACCTCGACGGTGAACCCGGCTTCGGACAGCAGGGGTGCGACGACGTCGAGCGCCGCGTTCTCGCCGGCATCGATGGTGTTCACGGCGACGAGGTCACGGGTGAGGGTCAGGACGTCGAGCGAACGTGTGGGGCTTGGCATGGTCGGTCCTTCCGTCGGCCCGCATCGTAGGCCGGGCGAGTAGCCTGGCGGCGTGTTCCCTGAGCATCGTCCCCGGAGGTTGCGCACCACTCCGGCCGTGCGCCGGCTCGTCAGCGAGACCACGGTGCGTCCCCGTCAGCTGATCCTGCCCATGTTCGTCGCGGAGGGACTGTCCGAACCGCGGCCCATCGAGAGCATGCCGGGAGTCGTGCAGCACACCCGTGACTCGTTGCGGAAGGCGGCGACCGAGGCCGTCGCCGCGGGGGTCGGCGGGCTCATGCTGTTCGGCATCCCCGCGACGCGGGACGCCACCGGATCGGCGGCGACCGCCGACGACGGCATCCTCAACGTCGCGCTGCGCGACCTGCGCGCCGAGCTCGGCGACGACACCGTGCTCATGGCCGACACGTGCCTGGACGAGTTCACCGACCACGGCCACTGTGGCGTGCTGGACGCCGACGGCGGGGTCGACAACGACGCGACGCTGCAGCGGTACGCCGAGATGGCGCTCGCGCAGGCCCGCGCGGGTGCGCACTGGCTGGGGCCGAGCGGAATGATGGACGGCCAGGTGGGCGTCATCCGCCGCGCGTTGGACGACGCCGGGTTCACCGACACGGCGATCCTGGCGTACTCGGCCAAGTACGCGAGCGCGTTCTACGGACCGTTCCGCGAAGCCGTCGACTCGCAGCTGCAGGGCGATCGCAACACCTACCAGCAGGACCCGGCCAATCCGCGCGAGGCGCTCCACGAGATCGAACTGGACCTCGCCGAGGGCGCCGACGCGATCATGGTCAAGCCCGCACTGTCCTACTTGGACGTGATCAGGGCGGCGTCGGAGATCTCGTCGGTGCCGGTCGCGGCGTACAACATCTCCGGTGAGTACGCGATGATCGAGGGTGCCGCGGCCAACGGCTGGGTCGACCGGGAACGCACGATCCTCGAGGTGCTCACGTCCATCCGGCGCGCCGGGGCCGACTTGGTCCTGACGTACTGGGCTGCCGAGGCCGCCGGCTGGCTGGACTGACCCACCTCGGTGGCGCTGCGGATGCGTCGCCGGCCACCACCCGCTTCCGAGTCGCTGCGCGCCGCCTAGCCCGCCCGTCTCCCGGCCACCACCCCCCAACGAGCCGCTACGCGGCGCCTAGTCTTCTGGGGCATGAGCGAAGCCGACGAAAGCGACGACCAGCGGCGCGCCCGGGGGCTGCCTCCCGAGCCGCTGCGGCCTGGCGAACCGGAGCCCGACCGGCCCGAACCGCCGAAACCGGTGAACGCCGCCTTCTGGCTCGTCGTCGCCGCGGCCGCGGTCCTGGTGGTGGCCTTCGTGCTGCAACTGCTGAACAAGGACGCGCTCACCGACACGCTCATCCAGCGCAACACCGACGAGAACATCTCCAACGACCAGATCGCCTCCGGCGTGGAGTCGATGCTGTGGTCGCTGATCGTCGGCGCGGTGGCCGTCGGCGCGCTCATGGTGCTGTTCGCCTGGAAGGCCAGGCAGGGCACGCGTTCGGCGCGCACCGTCGTCACCGTGCTCGTCGTCCTGGTCGCCCTGTTCTCCCTGCTCGGCGGGGGATACCTGGTGATCGGCGCGGTGCTGCTCGCGCTCGTCGGCGCGGCGCTGATGTACCTGCCGAGCGTCGACCCCTACTTCCCGAGGGTGCTCAAACGGCCGTGAGCGACGACAACAACGACACCGGCAGCAAGAGCGACGGCGCCGGTCAGCCCGCGGGCACCGGGACATCCGAGACCGTCCACTACGCCGAGGCGGGCGCGTCGTACTGGCGGCTGGTGCTCGGCCCCGCACTGGCCGCCGCGGGCGCCGTCGCCGAGGTGGTCATGGGCGACCGGCCGCACTGGCTCATGTGGATCATCACCGGTGTCGGGCTGTTGTGGCTCAACGGCATCTGGGTGCTCGCCCGCCGGCGGTTCCTGCGTGTCCGGGTCACCGACACCCAGCTGGTGCAGGGCACCGAACGCGTTCCCGTCGCCGACATCGCCTCGGTGCTGACCCGCGAACCGCGGCCCGGGACCAGGGTGCTCGGCGGCGGTCCGACCGTGCCGAGGCGCTACGACGGCGTGGAACTGAAGCTGGCCGACGGCACCCACGTGCTCGCCTGGTCGCAGGACACGGAGACGTTCACGGCGGCGCTGCGCGGTGCCGTGCGAAACTCACGCCGTGACTGAGCACGCCCGTACGGACACCGCCATCGAGCCCGCCGCGACCGGATCCGCGGCCGAAGGGCCACGTTCCGCGCAGCGCAGCGCGGACGGGCCCCGCCGCGCTCGGGGCAGACTGCACCAGCCCTGGCGCGTCGTCGTCGCGCTCGTCGAACTGGTGCTGGCCGCCGTCGCGGTGGTGGTCGCGTTCCCGGTGTGGAACTCGTCGATCCGCGAGGTGACCGTGCAGGCCTCTGACGGTGCCGACCTGACCTCGCGGGTCTACGAGGGCAGCGGCATCGCCCTCGCCGTCGCGCTCGGTGCCGTGGCGCTCGTGCTGGTCATCGATGCGATCCGGCAGTTGATGCTGGGCATCGCCGCCAAGGGCAGGAAGCCGAAGAAGCGCGCGAACCCCGACCCGGACCCCGACGTCGACACCGATGGCGACCACGACACGAACCACGGCACCGACCACGGCACGGCGGCCCGCCGGAATGCCGGCGGTCACTCCGGTCAGGAGGCAGGCACCGCAGGCTGACGGCGTTTTGCGAGACTGGCAGGCGTGACAGGCAGCAAGAGCACGGTCGAGAAGTCCCAGTCCTGGTTCCGGCGCGCTGCCGCGGCGACGCCCGGTGGCGTGAACTCCCCGGTGCGCGCGTTCGCGTCCGTCGGCGGTGACCCACGGTTCATGGTCAAGGCCAGCGGTCCCTACCTGTGGGACGCCGACGACAACCGCTACGTCGACCTGGTCTCCTCGTGGGGGCCGATGATCCTCGGACACGCCCACCCCGCGGTGGTCGAGGCGACGAGGGAGGCCGCCTCGCACGGCCTGTCGTTCGGTACGCCGACCACCGGTGAGGTCGAGCTGGCCGAGGAGATCATCCGCCGCGTCGAGCCCGTCGAGCAGGTGCGGCTCGTCAACTCGGGCACCGAGGCGACGATGACGGCGATTCGCCTCGCTCGCGCGTTCACCGGCCGCGCCAAGATCGTCAAGTTCGCGGGTTGCTACCACGGCCACGTCGACGCGCTGCTGGCGCAGGCAGGCTCGGGTGTCGCCACGCTCGGCCTGCCGACGTCGCCGGGTGTCACCGGTGCGCAGGCCGCCGACACCATCGTCGTGCCCTACAACGACCTCGACGCCGTGCGGGCCGCCTTCGCCGAGAACCCCGGCGACATCGCCGCGGTCATCACCGAGGGCGCCCCGTGCAACATGGGTGCCGTGCAGCCGGCCGAGGGGTTCAACGCCGCGCTGCGCGACATCGCCCACGAGGCGGGCTCGCTGCTGATCATCGACGAGGTGCTCACGGGCTTCCGCGTGTCGTCGGCGGGCTGGTACGGCATCGACGGCGTCGCGGGCGACCTCTACACCTTCGGCAAGGTGATGTCCGGCGGGCTGCCTGCGGCCGCGTTCGGCGGGCGCGCCGACGTGATGGCCAAACTCGCCCCGCTCGGCCCCGTCTACCAGGCGGGCACGCTGGCCGGGAACCCCGTCGCCGTCGCCGCGGGCCTGACGACGCTGCGGCACGCCGACGCCGACGTCTACCGCGTGCTCGACACCAACGCCGGGCGGATCGCCTCGATCCTCGGTGACGCGCTGACCGCCGCGGGCGTGGCGCACACCGTGTCGATGGCGGGCAACCTCGTGACCGTCTTCTTCGGCGAGACCGCTCCGACCAATTTCGACGAGGTATCCGCGACCGAGACGTGGCGCTACGCCCCGCTGTTCCACGCCTTCCTCGACGCGGGCGTCTACGGCCCGCCGAGCGCGTTCGAGGCGTGGTTCGTCAATGCGGCCATGGACGACGCGGCATTCGAGCTCATCGAGGCGGCCGCGCCCGCGGCCGCCCGTGCCGCGGCGGCCGCGACCCCGCCGGAGCGGGCATGAGCCGCACGATCGTGCACCTGCTGCGGCACGGCGAGGTGCACAACCCCGAGGGCATCCTCTACGGCAGGCTGCCCGGGTACGGGCTGTCGGACCGTGGCCGTGAGCAGGCCGTGCTCGTCGCGCAGGCGTTGCGCCCGCACAACCTCGTGCGGGTCGTCGCCTCGCCGCTGCAGCGCGCCCAGGAGACGGCCGAACCCATCGCGGGGGCGCACCGGCTCGACATCGCCACCGACGAGCGGCTGATCGAGGCCGACAACGCCTTCGAAGGGCAGCGGGTGAGCGTCGGCGACGGGGCGCTGCGGAAGCCGGAGCACTGGCCGAAGCTGCGCAACCCGGTGCGGCCGTCGTGGGGTGAGCCGTACGTCGACATCGCCCGCCGCATGCTCGGTGCGGTGTACCGCGCGCGGGCGGCCGCCGAGGGCGGCGAGGTGCTGTGCGTGTCACACCAGCTGCCGATCTGGACGGTGCGGCGGTTCCTCGAGGGCAGGCGGCTCTGGCACGACCCGCGGTCGCGGCAGTGCTCGCTCGCGTCGCTGACCAGCCTGGTGTTCGACGGTGAGGAGCTGACCGACATCGTCTACAGCGAACCCGCAGGCACGACCGACCCGACGGTGACCGGCGCATGAACCGCCGCAGGAGACTCGCGGCGTGCGTGCTGGCCGGGGCGTTGGCGCTCACCGGGTGCACGAGCGGCCAGGACGCCGTCGAACGCGGCACGTCGTTCAACTTCGTCGCCCCCGGCGGGAAGACTGACATCACCTACAGCGGCGACGAACGGCAGGAGCTGCCCGAGGTGTCGGGTGAGGACCTGTTCGACGAGGGCGAGCAGATCTCCAGCACCGACTACCGCGGCAAGGTGCTCGTCATCAACATCTGGGGTCAGTGGTGCGGACCGTGTCGCACCGAGGCGCCCGAACTGCAGAAGGTCTACGAGCAGAAGAAGGACGAGGGCGTCGAGGTGCTGGGCATCGACGTGCGCGACTTCGACCGGACCGCCCCGCAGGACTTCATGCGCAACCGCGGGCTGACGTACCCGTCGATCTACGACCCGTCCGGCCGGTCGCTGCTCGGCCTGACCGGCTACCCGAGGAACGTCGTGCCGTCGACGATCGTCGTCGACAAGCAGGGCCGGGTCGCCGCGGTCTACCTGCGGGACCTGTTGGCCGGCGACATCCTCCCGGTTGTCGAGGATCTGGCTGCCGAGTCCGGCCAGGGCGCGCAGGAGTGACGCGCGCCGCATCGCCGCAGGTGGAGGCAGGGCCCAGGGGACTTCACACCGACCCCATTCCCTAGTCTGGGTGTCGTGAACGCGACCGAGCTGGCGATGTCCGGACCGCTGCTGCTGGCCGCAGCGGTGGCCCTCCTCGCCGGCACCGTCTCGTTCGCCTCCCCCTGCGTGGTGCCGCTCGTCCCCGGCTACCTCGCCTACCTGGCCGCGCTCGTCGGATCCGACGCCCCTGCCGTCGATGCCGCGGAGGCCTCGGAGAAGCCGAAGCGTGGCAAACGGTCCGTCGTCGGCGCCACCGCGCTGTTCGTGCTGGGCTTCACCGTCGTGTTCACGGCGGGGGTCGGCAGCCTCGTGTGGCTGGCCGACGCGATCCTCGTCAACACCGAGACGCTGCAACGCGTCGGCGGCGTGATCACGATCTTCATGGCGTTGGTGTTCCTCGGGCTCGTGCCCGGCCTGCAGCGGGAGGTGCGTTCGCACCACGTCCCGCGGGCGGGCCTGTGGGGAGCGCCCGTGCTCGGCGCGGTGTTCGGACTCGGCTGGACGCCGTGCATCGGCCCGACGCTGTCCGGGGTCCTCGCCATCTCGGCGGCCAGCGGCAGCACGGGCGCCCGCGGGTTCGTGCTCGTGCTCGTCTACTGCATCGGACTCGGTCTGCCGTTCCTGCTCATCGCGGCCGGTACGAAGTGGGCCGTGTCCGCCACGGCGTGGCTGCGCCGCAACGGAAGGCGGGTGCAGATCTTCGGCGGCGCGTTGCTGCTCGTGGTCGGCGTCATGCTCGTGTCCGGTCTGTGGGCGGAGCTGACGTCGTGGCTCAGGGACGCCTTCATCACCGACACGAGGTTGCCCCTGTGACCCCTCCGACCCAGACCTCGACCGACCCGAACGGCGACGCGGGCACCACCTACCGTCAGACGCCGCTGCGCAAGGCGTGGGCGTTCGTGCGCAACACCTGGCGCGGGCTCACGTCGATGCGCACGGCGCTGATTCTGCTGTTCCTGCTCGCCCTCGCCGCGCTGCCAGGCGCGCTGTTGCCCCAGCGTTCGCTCAACGAGCAGAAGGTCAACGAGTACCTCGGCGAACACGGCTGGTGGGGGACGCTGCTCGACCGGCTGCAGTTCTTCGACGTCTACTCCAGCGTCTGGTTCTCGGCGATCTACCTGCTGCTGATGGTGTCGATCATCGGCTGCCTCGTGCCGCGCACGTCGGACTACGTGCGCAGCATGCGCGCCAAGCCGGTGCTGACCCCGCGCAACCTCGCCCGCCTGCCGCACCACGAACACGGCCACACGGCCGATGACGTCGAGACCGTCATGGCCACCACGCGCAAACGGCTGCGCGGCTGGCGGATCGTCGAGCGCGAGGAGCCCGGCGGCGCCCGCAGCATCAGCGCCGAACGCGGGTTCCTGCGCGAGACCGGCAACCTCGCGTTCCACTTCGGCATGCTCGGCGTGATCATCGCGTTCGCGGGCGGCGCGCTGTACTCCTACGAGGGCCAGGTGATCGTGCTGGCCGACGGCTCGGAGTTCTGCAACTCCGGCATCTACAACTTCGACTCGTTCAACCCCGGCCTGCGCGTGGACGGCACCGAGTTGAACCCGTTCTGCGTGCGCGTCAACGACTTCCACGCCGAGTTCAAGAACGGCCAGCCGATCGCCTACGAGGCGGGCATCGACTACCAGTCCGGTGACGCCCTGACCACCGGCGACTGGCAGCCCTACGACCTCGCGGTCAACAGCCCGCTGCGCACCGCGGGCGACCGGTTGTACCTGCTGGGGCACGGGTTCGCGCCGACGTTCACGGTCACGTTCCCCGACGGGCAGAGCCGTACGCACACCATCCAGTGGCGGCCCGTCGACCAGACCACCTACCTGTCCCAGGGCGCGACGAAGTTCGAGGAGCCGGGCATCACCGACCCGGTGGAGCGCAGGGAGAACCAGCTCGCGGTGACGGGGCTGTTCGCCCCGACCCCCGCCATGCACGGCAGCGTGCTCTCGTCGGCGGGGCCGGAGCTGAACAACCCGACGGTGGCCGTCGACATCATGCGCGGTGACCTCGGTGTCGACTCCGGGCGCGGGCAGTCGATCTTCGAGATCGACCAGTCGATGGTGGACAGCGGCAGGCTCGACCGGGTCGCGCGCGAGAACCTCGAGGTCGGCCAGTCGGTGACGCTCGACGACGGCACGAAGGTGAGCTTCGACGGCGTCGAGCGGTTCGTGTCGTTGCAGGTGTCGCACGACCCGACGCAGAACTGGGTCCTCGGCTTCGCCGTTGTGATGTTCGTCGGCCTCGGCGCGTCGCTGTTCATCAAGCGGCGCAGACTGTGGGTGCGCGCTGCGCCCGACGGGGAACGACGTACCGTAGTAGAAGTGGGCGGGCTCGCCCGCACCGACCAAGCCGGGTACGGCGAGGAGTTCACCCGGATCGCGGCGGACCTCCTCGGCCGGAAGTAGAAGGGCATCCGATGCCGGTCAACGAGACGTTGTCACAGTACAGCGACTGGTCGTACACCACATCCGTCGTCATCTACATCCTGGCGATGGTGTTCTTCCTCGTGGAGCAGTCCTTCGGGCGCCACGGCAGGAAGGTCGCCGAACGCACCCGCACCCGCCAGCTCGTCACGGCCGGCGCGGGTGCGGACGACGTGTCTCCCGGAAACGACGACACGGGCCCCGAAAGCGACAACACGGGCTCCGGAACCCGCAACACGGGCGCGGAGCGGACCAGGGCCGAGCGGTTCGGGCGGATGGGCGTCGCGCTCACGGTGCTGGGCCTGCTGTTGCACGGCGCCGCGCTGGTGCTGCGCGGCCTCGCGACCGACCGCGTGCCGTGGGGCAACATGTACGAGTACGTGATGATCACGTGCCTCGTCGCCGTCGCGGCCTGGCTGGTGCTCCTGCGCAAACACCCGGTGCGGCACCTGTCGATGTTCGTGCTCCTGCCGAACGTGATCCTGATGTTCGTCGGCGGCACCTGGCTGTACTCGGAGGCTGCGCCGCTGCAGCCCGCGCTCCAGTCGTACTGGCTGATCATCCACGTCGCGGCCGCCGCGGCCTCGTCCGGTGTGTTCCTCGTGCCCGGGGTGGCGAGCATCCTCTATCTGGTCAAGGCGCGGAACGAGAGCAATCCGGACTCCTTCGCGTCCTTCGCGGCGAAGCTGCCCGCGAAGGAGGTCCTCGACCGCATTGCGTACCGCACCACGGTGTTCGCGTTCCCGGTCTTCACCTTCGGCGTACTGTGCGGTGCGGTCTGGGCCGAGGCCGCGTGGGGCCGGTTCTGGGGTTGGGATCCCAAGGAGACGGTCGCCTTCATCGCGTGGATCATCTACGCCGCGTACCTGCATTCCCGTGCCACCGCGGGGTGGCGGGGGAACCGCGCGGCGATCATCAACGTCGTTGGTTTCGCGGCCACGGTGTTCAACCTGTTCTTCGTGAACCTGGTGACCACGGGCCTGCACTCGTACGCGGGAGTTGGCTGACGCGACCGGTGACGGGCGGGTAGCGTCGCTCCCAGCACCGACAGCAGCGGAGGAACGAAGCGGTGACCGCAGGACACGACCCCACAGGGCAGGAACCGCAGAACCCTCATGGCGCCCACCATCTCGGCGAGGAACTGACCGATTCCACCCGGCCGCCCGAGGCCGCGGACTCGCCGGGCCTGTCCGAGAACCCCGAGGCGACGCAGCGCGTGAGCCCGCCGCAGAACCCGGCCCAGCAGGGCGCGGGAGTCCCGGAATCGGAGCAGACGCAGCCCGCGGTGCACTACCCGGCCCAGCAGCCCTACGACCCGAATCTGCCGCCGCTCACGCCGGAACAGGCCGCTGCGGCCGATCCCGCGCAGGCGGCGCACGGTCAGGGGCAGCAGGCCCCGGGTCAGCCGGGACAGGGCCAGCACGCGCAGGGCAACGCGCCGTATCAGCAGTACGCGCAGTACTCCCAGTTCGCCCAGCACGAGGCGGCCCAGCCCCAGTACGAGCAGCCCCAGTACGAACAGCCCCGGTCCTCGTATGCGCAGTCGTACTTCGAGGGCCAGCACGGTGTGCAGCCGGCCGCGCAGTATCCGCCCCAGTACGACCAGGCCCAGCACGGGCAGGTTCCGCAGGGGCAGGCACCTCAGGGGCAGGCACCTCAGGGGCAGGCGGCTCAGGGGCAGGCGGCTCAGGGGCAGGCGGCTCAGGGGCAGCCGTTGCCGCCGCTGCCGCAGCCGCAGCGCTCCGCGCAGGCGGCGGGTGATGCGGACCTGACCGGCACGAGCCTCGTCAAGCAGACGAAGCGGCCGCCGAAGTCGGGCTGGCGCAAGGCCCTCTATCTCGGCACGGGCAAGCTGGTCAACCCGGGGGAGGGTCCCGCGGACCGTGCGCAGCGGGACCTCACCGCGCGGGTCCAGCAGCCGCTACGCGGGTGCTACAAGATCGGCATCCTCAGCTTGAAGGGCGGCGTCGGCAAGACGACGACCACGACGACGCTGGGTTCGACGTTCGCGTCGCTGCGCGGCGACCGGGTGATCGCCGTCGACGCGAACCCGGACCGCGGCACGCTGTCGCAGAAGATCCCGATCGAGACCACCGCCACCGTGCGGCACCTGCTGCGCGATGCCGACCGGATCACGCGCTACAGCGACGTGCGTGCCTACACCTCGCAGGGCGGCAGCAGGCTGGAGATCCTGGCCAGCGAACAGGATCCGGCCGTGTCGGAGGCGTTCTCGGAGAACGACTACCGCAGGGCCGTCGACCTGCTCGAGCACTTCTACAACATCGTGCTCACCGACTGCGGCACCGGTCTGATGCACTCGGCGATGAAGGGTGTTCTGGACCTCGCGGACTCGCTGGTGATCGTCTCGTCCGGATCGGTCGACGGGGCGCGGAGCGCGTCGGCGACGCTCGACTGGCTCGACGCCCACGGCTACGGCGAACTGGTGCAGCGGTCGATCACGGTGATCAACTCGGTGCGTCCCAAGTCGGGCTCGGTCGACCTCGACAAGCTGACCGCGCACTTCTCGGCGCGTACGCGTGGCGTGGTGCGGATCCCGTTCGACCCGCACCTCGAGGAGGGCGCGGAGATCGACCTGGATCGTCTGGGCAAGAACACCCGCACCGCGCTGCTCGAACTCGCGGCCACGGTCGCCGACGGATTCGCCGCCGACCGGCTCGTCAGGTAAAGACCTGCCCGTGCGCCGCAGCCGGCGGCGATGCGGCGCAGGCGCACAAACAGAAGGCCGACCGCGGGCCGGTGGATCACCGGCTGCGGTCGGCCTTCGGCGCTTGCGACGAGACTACTTGTCGTCCTCGTCGTTCGTCTTCGGCTTCTGTTCCCCGAGTTTGCGCAGGAATTCCGGGTCGTCGTCAGGGGCGACCGGGCTCTGCCGGGTACTCGCACCGACCCGTTCGGCACCGAGCAACCGCCACAGAACAACGGCAATGGTGATGGCGCCGATCGCCGCGAGCAAATACAGCATGCTCGCTCCTTCCCGTGGGCTGACTGACTCCAGCCTAGCGCCTCGAGGGAGTGCTCCGACGGGTAATGCGCCTCGGGGACGACCTCAGGGCTGCTGGGGACCGTTGGGGTCGGTGGTGAGCTCGGCGAGGAGCTCGTTGACCTCGGCCTCCCGGAATCGGCGATGTCCGCCCGGGGTACGGATCGATCCGATGCGGCCTGCCGTGGCCCAGCGGGTCACCGTCTTCGGGTCCACGCGGAACAATGCGGCGACCTCACCCGGGGTGAGCAGCCGTCCTCCTGTGGTCGCGGTCACTATCCGCCTCCTTTGAACCACCGTTGATCTTCGGTCCAGGTTCTGGACCGCCATCAATCGTGGCACTCCGCCCGTCGGGTACTCGAACGGTTGTTGGCGAGTAAAGAGGAGGTAATGGACAAACGGATCGGTTCGGACATTTGCCCTGGTGGGCGCGTTCCGGACCGGAACCCGGCCCGGCGGGGGACATGGGAAGGCCTTTAACGTGGCCGGGTGGACCATGTGGACCGGAAGATCATCGCCGCCCTCAGGGACAACGGCAGGGCCACCTATGCCGAGGTCGGCAGGACCGTCGGGTTGTCGCCGTCGTCGGTGCACGAGCGGGTCGGCAAGCTCGAGGCGGCCGGTGTCATCACGGGCTACCACGCGACGGTCGACCCGCGGGCCGTCGGACTGGGCGTGACCGCGCTGGTGGGTATCCAGCCCACCGACACCGCCTCCAACGACGAGATCGCGGACGAACTGAGCGTGCTGCCCGAGGTGGAGAGCTGCTACGCGGTCGCGGGGGACGAGGCGTTCGTGGTGAAGGTGCGGGTCGAGACCGTGGACGAACTCGAGCACACCCTCGGCAGGCTGCGGCGGATCGACGGGGTCGGACGCACCCGCACCACGGTGGTGCTGTCGACCCGCTTCGAGGGCAGGCCGAACAATCAGCTGCTCGACGACGACGTAACCTCGTAGAGCGTGAACGCCTCCGCACCGGCCACGCAGCAGCACCTCGCCCGTGACCTGACGCTGTACCTGCTCGCGCGGTTCGCGCTCGTCGCCGTGCTCGCCGCGCTGTTGGTGCTCGTCGGCGTGCCGCTGCTGGTGGCGCTCATCGTTGCGCTCGTCGTCGGACTGCCGTTGGGCATGTTGCTGTTCAAGGGCCTCAACGCGCGGGTCACGGCGGCGCTGGCGGCTCGCAACGAGAACCGCGCACGCAAGCGGGCTCAGTTGCGCGCCGAGCTGCGTGGCGAGCGCGGACCCGAGGACGCCGAGGAACCGCAGGGCACCGAGGACTCTGGGGACTCTGGGGACTCTGGGGACGCCGCGGAGCCGGGCGCCGAGGAACCGGGCGCCCCGGAGCCGGACGCCGCGGAGTCGGGTAAAGACACGGGCAAGGCGGCCGAGTGACGGTGTCGCCGGGGCCGGAGGGTCGCACGCGCCGCGACTGGGTCCGCGAAGCCGTTCGCATCATCGAGGCCGATGCCAACCGCTCGGCCGACACGCACCTGCACGTCTTCCCGCTGCCTCCCGAGTGGGGCATCGATCTGTACCTGAAGGATGAGTCGGTCCACCCCACCGGTTCCCTCAAGCATCGGCTCGCGCGTTCGCTCGTACTGTACGGGCTGGTGAACGGCCAGATCGGGCCGGAGACGACGCTCATCGAGGCATCCAGCGGCTCCACCGCGGTGTCGGAGGCGTACTTCGCGCGGATGCTCGGACTCGACTTCGTGACGGTGGTGCCGCGCACGACGAGCCAGGAGAAGATCGACCTCATCGAGTTCTACGGCGGCCGGTGCCACTTCGTGGACGTGCCGGTGGCCATGTACAGCGAGGCCGAACGGCTCGCCTCCGAATGCGGCGGGCACTACCTCGACCAGTTCACCTACGCCGAGCGCGCCACCGACTGGCGGGGCAACAACAACATCGCCGAGTCGGTGTTCGCCCAGCTCGAGATGGAACGGCATCCGGTGCCCGCGTGGATCGTCGTCGGGGCGGGCACGGGTGGTACGAGCGCCACGTTCGGCCGGTACGCGCGGTACCGGCGCTACGACACCCGCATCGCCGTGGTCGACCCGGAGAACTCGGCGTTCTACGGGGCGTGGGAGACGGGCGCGCGCGACTACGGGACGGGTATGCCGTCGCGGATCGAGGGGATCGGACGTCCGCGGGTGGAGCCGTCGTTCGTGCCCGAGATCATCGACGAGATGATCCGGGTGCCCGATGCGGGTTCGCTGGCGGCGATCCGGTTCCTGCGCGAGCACACCGGCCACTGGGCGGGCGGTTCGACGGGCACCAACCTCTACGGCGCGTTCACGATCATCGCACGCATGCTCGCCGAGGGCGAGCAGGGCAGCGTCGTCACGCTGCTGTGCGACGGCGGCGAACGCTACTCGAACACGTACTACTCCGACGAGTGGATCGCCGAGCAGGGCTTCGACCTCGCCCCGCACCGCAAGGCCCTCGACACCTTCCTCGACACGGGCCGCTTCCCGTAACCCCCGGTTCAAAGCTCCCAAGGGCCCCATAGTTGCGTTCAACGCGACTATGGGGCCCTTGGGAGCATTCGCGTTCAGGCGAGGGTGAGGGCGGCGGCGGTCAGCAGCGACCACGCGAGCATCGCCAGTCCGGTGTCGCGCAGCACCGGGACGAGTTCGAGTCCCGTGCGGCCGCTGACCATCGTGTGCACCGGCTTGACCAGCAGCAGCAACGCCGCCAGCGCGATGAACGCGAGCGGGTGCGCCAGGCCGAGGGCCACCGTCAACAGGGCGGTGACCACGACCAGCGCGACGTACAGCAGCCGGGTGCGCCGGTCGCCCAGCAGGACGGCGAGCGTGCGTTTGCCCGACTCGGCGTCGGTGGGGATGTCGCGCAGGTTGTTGGCGACGAGCACGCCCGAGGACAGTCCGCCGATCGCGACGGCGCAGGCGACCGCCTCCCACGTGACCGCTCCGGCCTGCACGTAGACCGTTCCCAGCACGGCGGCCAGTCCGAAGAAGACGAACACGGCGACCTCGCCGAACCCGCTGTAGCCGTACGGTTTGCGGCCACCGGTGTAGAACCACGCGGCGGCCAGGCACATGCCGCCGAGCAGCAGCAGTCGCCAGTGTCCCGTCGCCACCACCAGCACCAGTCCGCTGACCGCCGCGACCCCGAGGCAGCTCACGGCCGCCGTCAGCACCTGGATGGGCTGGGCGGCACCCGAGCCCACGAGCCGTAGCGGGCCGACCCGGTCGGCGTCGGTGCCGCGCACCCCGTCGGAGTAGTCGTTGGCGAAGTTCACGCCGATGATCAGCGACAGCGCCACGAGCAGCGCCAGCAGCATCCGCCACCACGAGAACGCGTCGAGCTGCGCGGCCACGCCCGAGCCCGCGATCACCGGTGCGAGCGCGTTGGGCAACGTGCGGGGACGTGCGCCTTCGATCCACTCTGCGACTGTCGCCATGCCCGCATTGTTTCGCGTGCCCGGTCGGTCGTGATCGGCAGGAGGGGCTCGGGCGGGCGAACGTCACGTCGTGAGCAGGGCGCGCACCGCGGCGCGGTCCACCTTTCCGGGCCCGATGAGCGGCAGCTCGGGGACCCCGCGCAGCAGCTTCGGCACCGCCGCCCTGCCGAGGCGCTGTTTCACCAGTGCCCGCAGTTCGTCGAACGGGACCTGCGCGAGCTCGGGGTCGGCGACCACGGCTGCGGCGATCCGCTGTCCCCATTCGGCGTCCGGAAGGCCGACGACGCACGCCGCGCGTACCGCGTCGTGGCTCGTCAGCACGCTTTCGACACCTCCGGCGGGCACCTTCACACCGCCGGTGTTGATCATGTCGTCGACGCGGCCGAGCACGGTGAGGGTGCCGTCGTCGTGGATGCGGCCCACGTCGCCGGTGCGGAACCAGCCGTCCGCCGACAGGACCTGTGCGGTCAGGTCGGGGCGCAGCCGGTAGCCGTGGGTGAGCGCCTCGCCGGCGAGTTCGATCCGGTCGCCCTCGCCGAGGCGCACCCGCACCCCGTCGAGGGGCACGCCGTCGTAGACGCATCCGCTGGCGGTCTCGCTCATGCCGTACGACGACACCGCGCGCACCCCGGCAGCCCTGGCGCGGGCTGCGAGGTCGTCGTCGAGTCGGGCTCCGCCGAGGACGATCGCGTCGTAGGCGGCGGCGCTGTGGGCCGCGCTGCCGCCCGCGTCGAGCAGGCGAGCCAGCTGGGTGGGCACGAGCGCCGTGTAGTGCGGGCCCGGCTCTCGCAGCAGTTCGCGGGTGGCCTCCGCGAACGCCTCGGGGCGGAATCCGGCGGAGATGTCGAGCACCACCGGGTCGGTGCCGGCCAGGTGCGCCCGCGTGAGCACCTGGAGCCCGCCGACGTAGTTGGCGGGCGTGGCCAGTAGCCAGCGGCCCGGTCCGCCGAGCCGCGCGTGGGTGGCGTGGGCCGAGGCCACGAGGGCCGACGCCGACAGCAGCACGCCCTTGGCCTCCCCGGTCGACCCGGACGTCGGGATGATCACCGCGGTGTCGGGTTCGACCGGCTCGCCGGGCGCCATGGCCTCGCGCAGCTCGGCGCTCTTCGGGTTGCGGGGATCGAGGGGCAACAGCGTGTCGCCGCCGGCGAGCGCGCTGCGCAACGCGGTGTCGAGCTCGGCGACCGAGCCAGGGGAACCGTCCGTGAACACGACCTGCACCGCACCAGCGTAGGTCGCCCCGTCGGCACCGGCGGTGCACCTGGGTGGCGTACCGGGGAGGTCAGCTGTCTCGGGACTGAGGGGATCGGTGCCGCGTGGTCTTCTTCACGGTGCCGTCGGGGTTGTACTGCTCCCAGGCGCCGACCTTCTTGCCGTGTTCGAAGTCGCCGCGGTCGATGGCCCGGCCTTGGGCGTTCCACCGTTCCCAGGTTCCGTGTTTCTCCCCGTGGAGGAAACTGCCGCGTTGCATCAGCTGTTCGTCGGCTCGGTACCAGGTCCACTGCCCGGACAGCTCGCCGTCGGCGTACTGGCCCTCGGCGCGCAGCCGGCCGTCGTCGGCGTAGTGCTTCCACTCGCCGTGGCGCAGGTCGTCGACATAGGTGCCGACCATGACACCGCCGTGCGCGTCCTTGTCGGTCCAGAGGCCCTGTTTGCGCTGCTGTTCGTCCCGCTCGTCCGGCGTCTCGGGCAGCGGGCGGGAGCGTTGTCCGGGCTCATCCAAGCTCCTCCGCGGGGATGCACCCAAGGGCCCCATAGTTGCGTTCAACGCGACTATGGGGCCCTTGGGAGCGTGAATCCGCCGGGTCAGTAGTAGTACGGGTGGTTGGTCCAGTCCGGGTCGCGTTTCTCGAGGAAGGCGTCGCGGCCCTCGACCGCCTCGTCCTGCATGTACGCCAGGCGGGTCGTCTCGCCTGCGAACAGCTGCTGGCCGACGAGGCCGTCGTCGATCAGGTTGAACGCGTACTTGAGCATCCGCTGCGCCGTCGGTGACTTGCCCAGCACGTCGAACGCCCATTCCAGCGCCGTGGACTCCAGCTGTTCGTGCGGGACCGCCCTGTTGATGGCACCCATCTCGAAGGCCTCGGTCGCCGAGTACTCGCGGCCGAGAAAGAAGATCTCGCGCGCCCGTTTCTGCCCGACCTGGCGGGCCAGGTACGCCGAGCCGAACCCGCCGTCGAACGATCCGACGTCGGCGTCGGTCTGCTTGAACCTGCCGTGTTCGAGCGAGGCGAGTGTGAGGTCGCACACCACGTGCAGCGAATGCCCGCCACCCGCGGCCCACCCCGGAACGACGGCCATGACGACCTTCGGCATGAACCTGATCAGCCGCTGGACCTCGAGAATGTGCAGCCTGCCCGCTCGGGCCCGATCCACCGTGTCGGACGTCTCGCCGCTCGCGTACTGATAGCCGGACCGGCCGCGAATACGCTGGTCACCGCCGGAGCAGAACGCCCAGCCGCCGTCCTTCGGCGACGGGCCGTTGCCGGTGATCAGCACGCAGCCGATGTCGGAACTCGTCCTGGCGTGGTCGAGTGCGCGGTACAACTCGTCGACGGTGTGCGGGCGGAACGCGTTGCGCACGTCGGGGCGGTCGAACGCCACTCGGACGACGCGTTTGCCGGAACGGCTCTGGGTGGAACGGTGGTAGGTGATGTCGGTGAACTCGAACCCCTCGACGGGTGTCCACGCGTCCGGGTCGAACAGTTCCGATACCTGGGTGTCATGCACGCCTGGGACAATAGGCCGTTCCACCCGATGCATCGAGGGGGCTCGCACGTGAACCCTTCCACCGCGCAGGCGAGGGTCATCGTCGACGAGCTGGTCCGCAACACCGTCTCGCACGTCGTCCTGTGCCCCGGTTCGCGCAACGCACCGTTGTCGCTGGCGCTCCGGGACGCCGAGGCCGCGGGCAAGCTCACGCTGCACGTCCGGATCGACGAGCGTGGCGCGGGCTTTCTCGCTCTGGGCATCGGCGCGCGCACCGGGCGGCCCGTGGCACTGGTCTGCACCTCGGGTACAGCCGCCGCGAACTTCCACCCCGCCGTCCTGGAGGCCGACCGGGCTGGGGTGCCGTTGATCGTGCTCACCGCCGACCGGCCGCCCGAGCTGCGGGCTGCGGGCGCCAACCAGGTCATCGACCAGCAGCACCTCTACGGCGGTGCGGTGCGCTACTTCGACGAGCTCGCCGTCGCCGAACGCCGCGCCGGGCAGAACGCGTACTGGCGGAGCCAGATCTGCCGAGCCTGGAACGCCGCCTATGGCGAGTGGCGGTGCGGACCGGTGCACCTCAACGTGCCGTTCCGCGAGCCGCTCGTGCCCGACGGCGAGGCCGACTGGTACGAGTCGCTCGACGGCCGAGCCCGCGGGGCCAGGTGGACGGAACTGCCCGAGTACGGGGCGCTGCCGTCGTTCGTGGTGCCCTCGGCGCGGCAGGGACTGGTCATCGCCTGCGACGCGGGTGTGCACGCCGCCGGTGAATGGGCCTCGGAACACGGCTGGCCCGTGCTGTCGGAGACCGGAGGGCTCGGACTCGGCGGGGACACGGCCATCTCGGGTGGTGCGTGGCTGCTGGGGATCGAGGAGTTCCTCGCCGAGAACAAGCCGGAGCAGGTGCTGTGTATCGGCAGGCCGACCGTGTTCCGCCAGGTGCAACGCCTGTTGTCGGACCCGGCCGTCGAGGTGCTGCTCGTGCGGCCCGACGCGGACTGGCCCGCGCCGGCCCACAACGTGCGGCAGGTGGGGCAGTGGTTCGACGCGCCCACGAAGCCGGCGGACCCCGAGTGGCTGGCGCGGTGGCAGCGCGCCGACGCCGCCGCCGCGGCCGCGG
This sequence comes from Prauserella rugosa, assembly GCF_000719975.1. Taxonomy (GTDB): domain Bacteria; phylum Actinomycetota; class Actinomycetes; order Mycobacteriales; family Pseudonocardiaceae; genus Prauserella; species Prauserella rugosa. The sequence goes on along the minus strand of NZ_JOIJ01000018.1, from coordinate 64,653 downwards.
TGCACGAGACGCTCGCTCGGGAGCCGTGGCCGAGCGGACTGCGGGTCGCCGAGGAGTTGGTGCGGGAGCTGCCACGGGACGCGCTGCTGGTGGTCGGCTCGTCCAACCCGGCGCGCGACGTGGCGCTCGTCGGCGGCAGGCGCCCCGACGTGCTGGTGCACCGCAACCGCGGGGTGGCAGGCATCGACGGCACCGTGTCGACGGCCGTCGGCGCGGCGAGCGTCCACAGGGGACCGTCGTACGCGCTGCTGGGCGATCTGACGTTCCTGCACGACATCAACGGGCTGTTGATCGGGCCCGCGGAGGACCGGCCCGATCTGACGATCGTCGTGGTCAACGACGACGGCGGAGGCATCTTCTCGTTGCTCGAACAGGGATCGCCCGAACACAGCGAGGGATTCGAGCGGATCTTCGGCACCCCGCACGGCGCCGACCTCGCAGCACTGTGTGCCGGTTACCGCGTGCCGTACCGCCGGGCGGACACGCTCGAGGAGTTCCGCGAGGCGCTGGCTCCCGCTCCGGGACTGCGTGTGGTGGAGGTCAGGGCGGACCGCACGAGGCACCGCGAACTGCACGCCACCCTGCGCGAAGCCGTGGCCACCGCGGTCACCGGCTGACCACCGGCTGACCCGACCCCGCCCGGTCGCGCGCCGAGCAGGGGCGCCGCCCGTCACTCCACGTGAATTGCCGGAAGCAGGCTGTACTGTCCTCTGGATCGACTGGCCGAGGACGGTCCTCATCTGGGCCGGCCGTTGGTCGACACATTGAGCGGTACCGATTACGGGGGACGCCTTGCGCCGGGACGCCGTCGCGCGTGGGCAGATCACCGAGGAGGGCGTGCAGCAGGCACGCGCCGAGCAGGATGCTTACGAAACCGGGTACAACCTGGCGCAGCTTCGGGAACACGCGGGCCTGACCCAGACCGAGGTCGCCGAGCGCATGGACGTGACACAGCCGCGGGTCAGCGCCCTGGAGCGAGGGCAGCTCGACCAGCTCACCGTCGCCACGGTGCGGGCGTACGTCGCCGCCTTGGGTGGAGGGATGCGCATCGTCGTGTCGGTCGACGACGCCACCGTCGATCTCGGGTTGCCGTCGTCCGCCGCTTGACGGGTGTCGAGGACACGAGGGGACGGCGGTTCGGTGGCTGCACCTAGGATTGCGGTGTGACCTCCTCGTCCCAGCCGGCACCCGAGTCGCCGCCGGACAGCGACACGGCGACCGACGCGACGACCGACCCTGCGTCGAACTCGGACGCCGGCCAGGCGGGTGCCGCCGGCACGGCCGATCAGGCCGGGCGCACGGAGCGGCGTTGGCGGATCGGCGCGTGGATCGTGCTGGGCCTGGCGGCGCTGATCACCCTCGAATGCTTCGTGCTCGCGGGCGGCGCGTGGGTCAACGACCGGGAGATCGCCAAGAACCGTGGCACGGCCGTCGCCCAGGTCGAACAGGTGACCTGGGACCGGACACTGATCCGCTACGACACCCCGGACGGCGAGTCGCACAACCCGGACCTGGGCGTGCTGTACCCGGACGGTCTCAGCCAGGGACAGCTGGTGCGCGTCGAGTACGACACCACGGAGCCGGACCTGGTGAAGATCGCCGGGCGCACGTGGGTGCTGACCCTGTTGCCGACGAGCACCACCGCACTGTTCACGTGGCTCGTCGCCGGCCCGCTGCTGTGGTTCCTGCGCAGGAAGGCAGGCGGCCGCATCGTGCCCCGCCGCCGCCGACACCGCACCGCCGCCTGAGGGCGCCTACTCCTCCTGGACGCCGGTCCATCAGTCGAACCTGACAGGGGCGGCACTGTGCGCTACCCTGAGGGCACACCCCCAGTGGGCTTCGGCCGCTGGTTAGAAGGCCCCGCTTCGGCGGGGCCTTCGGAATTTGTGGCCCATTTCTGTGGCCGGTGGACGGTCCCGTACTTGTCGGTCAGAACGTCGGGGAGTTGGCTACGCTGCAGATCCGCATGTGTGATCTGCCGGTGCCAGCGGGGGTTGGTCTGCTTCAGTTCGTTACTTGCTCGCTTGCATTGCACAGGCGATAGCAATCCGATGTCGCCGCCGAGCTCAGCCTGGACGAGGTGAAGCGGCATGACGAGATCCGAGTCGTTGGTGCACACGACGTAGATGTCAGCCTTGCGTTGCATCGCGTCGACCAGAAGTCGACTGGCCAGCGCAACGTCCGAGCCCTTCTCCTCTGTCTTCTTCACCTTGACGCGGACCGGCTTCCCGTGAGAATCCACTTCGATGGGGTGCTTGGGCATGATCCGGGCGTCCACCCGGAACTTTCCGAGGAACACCTCAACGCGCTCCAAGATGGCGAGCGCACGCAGGTACGCCTGCTGGCGCTGCGGGGCGCTCGCGTCTTTGCCAGGGAGCTGTTTGATTTTTGCGGTGAAGTAGCGGACCCCGATCACGCGATAGTCGGGCAAGACCTGATCAGCCAGCGCGGTGAGATCCAGCCATTTGTATTGAGGCTGGCCCTCCAGCAGCTGCCTGTAGAGGTTGAAACCGTCGACGTATACCAACGCGGTCGGCGGTGACCCGGCTCCGTCCATTGCGGAATCGTGCCACCTTGACGGTGAGGGCGAGCGAGAGGTCGGCGTTACTCCTCCTGGGCGCCGGTCCACCAGCCGAGGACGTCGTCCGCGACCGTGGGTGCGGCCACGAGCATGCCGTCGAGCGGCAGGGTGGCCTGCCGGCCGCGCCGGTCGAGGATGACCGCGCCGGCCTCCGTGGCGATCCCCAGCGCGCCGGCCACGTCCCACTCCCGGTACCCGTCGAGCACCGCGGCCACGGCGTGCCCCAGCGCGACCTGGGTGACCGCCAGCGCGGACGAGCCGAGGATGCGCGTGCCCGAGTGGGCGCGGGCGGCTCGTTCGACGAACCGCGCCATCCCGGGCCAGGCATCGCCGCCGGTGAGTTCGGTGCACACGATCGCGCCCGCCGTCCCCGCGCACTCCGGCACCCGCACGAGCGCCCCGTTGGCGCGGGCCCCACGCCCGCGTCCCGCGCTGTAGACCTGCCCCCGGTACGGGTCGGCGACCACGCTGACCACCGGCCCGTCGGCGTCGACGAGCGCCAGGCTGTAGGAGCACCACGGGATGCCTGCGACGTAGTTGGCCGTGCCGTCCACGGGGTCGACCACCCACCGGTACTCGGCGTGTTCGGCACCGCTGTCGTCGCCGTACTCCTCACCCACGACCGGGATGCCGGGGAACTCGGCAGCCAGCACGCGGCGGGTGTGCCGTTCGAGGGTGCGGTCGGTGTCGGTGACCCAGTCGAACGGCGATTCCTTCGTGGTCGGGCGCGCGCCCCGCCCAGCGGTCGCGGTGATCACGTCGGTGGCGTCGCCCGCGAGGCGGCCTGCCACCTCGAGCGCCTGGGAGACCAGCCCGGGGTCGACCGGGCGCAGCATGCGGGACGAGAGGGTCATGCCTCTCCACAGTGGCGATCGCGGGTGTCCGGCATGCGAAGCGGAGATGACGCCTCGCTCGCGATCCGACGACGACTCGACCGGGTGGCCGTGCTCACCGTGGGCGGTGGAGTGTTCCGCGGCCGTTCGGCGCGGCGTTACGTGAGCGTGGCACCGTCGCCGCCGGCGGGCCGCACGCTCTGAGACGTGCGCGTTGCCATCGTCACCGAGAGCTTCCTGCCGCAGGTGAACGGCGTGACCAACTCCGTGCTGCGGGTCGTCGAGCATCTGACGGCCCGCGGGGACGACGTGCTGGTGGTCGCGCCCGGCGCCGGTCCCGAGGAGTACCGCGGCGCACCCGTCGTGCGGGTGCCGTCCGTGGACCTGCCCGTGGTGAACACCCTGCCGGTCGGTGTGCCCACCCGGACCGTGCTCACCGCGCTCGCCGGGTTCGGCCCGGACGTGGTGCACCTCGCCTCACCGTTCGTCGTCGGAGCCAGGGGACTCGCGGCCGCGCGCCGCCTCGGGGTGCCGACCGTGGCCGTCTACCAGACCGACATCGCCGGATTCGCCGAGGCGTACGGCCTCGGACTCGGGGCGCGAGCCGCGTGGCGGTGGGTGCGCCGACTGCACTCACGGGCCGACCGGACGCTGGCGCCCTCGTCGGACTCGGCCCACCAGCTGCGACTGCACGGGGTACCGCGCGTGCACCGGTGGGGCAGGGGAGTGGACGTGGAACGGTTCGACCCCGGCCACGCCGACCCCGCGCTGCGCGCCGAACTGGCCCCGGGCGGTGAACTGCTCGTCGGATTCGTGGGCAGGCTGGCGCCCGAGAAGGAGGTCGGCAGGCTCGCCGCACTGGCCGACGCGCCCGGGGTGCGGGTCGTCGTGGTCGGCGACGGTCCCGAGCTGGAACCGCTGCGCGCCGCGCTGCCACAGGCGGCGTTCCTCGGTGCGCAGTACGGCGACGATCTCGCCACGGCCTACGCGAGCCTCGACCTGTTCGTCCACACCGGCCCGCACGAGACGTTCTGCCAGGCGGTGCAGGAGGCGATGGCCTCGGGCCTGCCCGTGATCGCGCCCGCCGCGGGCGGACCCCGCGACCTGGTCGACCACGGCGTCACCGGACTGCTCCTGCCTCCGGACCGGGAGGACTTCGCCACCGCGCTGCCCGAGGCGGTCGAGCTGCTCCGCCCCGCCGACACCAGGGCGGACATGGGCCGTGCCGCGCGCAGGGCCGTACTGGGCAGGACCTGGCCCGCGGTGTGCAGGCAGCTCGTCGGGCACTACGACGCCGTCCGGGGCCGGATCATCAAGGCGGCGTGAGCGATGGGCCCGGTGGGAACGGAGTCGCTGCACATCGTTCAGCTGGCCAACTTCTACGGGCCGCGGTCCGGAGGGCTGCGCACCGCACTGCACCATCTCGGAGCCGGATACGTCGCGGGCGGGCACCGGGTGACGCTCGTCGTCCCGGGTCCGCGCCACGAGGACACCGTGCTTGCCGGCGGCGTGCGCCGGGTGGCACTGCCCGCGCCGCGCATCCCGGGCACCGGCGGATACCGCGCCGTCGACCCGTTCCGCGTGCGGGCGTTGCTGGAGCGGCTCGCGCCCGACCGGCTCGAGGTGTCCGACCGCCTCACCCTGCGTGGCATGGGCGCGTGGGCACGCGAGCGGGGAGTGCCGAGCGTGGTGATCTCCCACGAACGACTCGACCGCTTGCTGCGCCAGTTCCTCCTGCCGCGCCCGATGGCCGAACGCGTGGCCGACGTCGCCAACCGGCGCATGGCGGGCACCTACGACAAGGTCGTCTGCACCACGGCCTTTGCCCGCGGCGAGTTCGACCGCATCGGTGCGCCCAACGTGCAGCGCGTGCCCCTCGGCGTCGATCTGCGCACGTTCCGGCCGGACCTGCGCGACGGTTCGTGGCGCAGGGAACTGGCGGGCGACGCGGACGCGCTGGTCGTCCACTGTGGACGCCTGTCGCCGGAGAAGCACGTCGAGCGCAGCGTGGACACCGTCGCCGAACTCACCGAGGCGGGGGCCAACGTGCGGCTCGTCGTCGCCGGGGACGGTCCGCGCCGGCGCGCGCTCGAACGCAGGGCCCGCGGCCTTCCGGTGCGGTTCCTCGGCTACGTGTCCGACCGGGCCACCGTGGCACGTCTGCTGGCGAGCGCGGACGTGTCACTGGCGCCGGGCCCGCACGAGACGTTCGGTCTCGCGGCGTTGGAGGCACTGGCCTCCGGCACGCCGGTGGTGGTGTCGCGCTCGTCGGCGTTGCGGGAGATCGTGCGGCCCGGCTGCGGTGCCGCGGTGGCCGACCACGCCGGAGCGTTCGCGGGCGCCGTGACGGACCTGCTCGAAACCCCCGAGGCCGCGCGTCGCACGTCGGCGAGAGCGCGGGCCGAGGAATTCACCTGGCCACGCGCCGTCGAGGGCATGCTGCAGGTGCTGGCTCCCGGGTAGCGGCCGGCGCTCATGGCGTCCCACCGCCACCCATAAGGACGCGCTCCGCGCGGCCGCCTTAGTCTCGGAACATGTCTCGAGCTTCGCTGGACAAGGATCCTCGCGAGGTCGCCGCCATGTTCGACGGCGTCGCGGCCGGGTACGACCGTGCCAACTCCGTGATGACCTTCGGCTTCGACCGCCGCTGGCGTGCCACCACCGCCGGTGCCCTGGAGGCACGCGAGGGGGAACGGGTCCTCGACCTCGCCGCCGGGACCGGCGTATCCACCGAGGAGTACGCCCGCGACGGCGCCTGGTGCGTCGCCGCCGACTTCTCGCTCGAGATGCTCCGCAACGGGCGCGGCCGCGGCCTTCCCATGATCGCCGCCGACGCGCTCCACCTGCCGTTCGCCGACGAGTCCTTCGACGCCGTGACCGTGTCGTTCGGGCTGCGGAACTTCGTCGACACCAAGGCGGCGCTGGTCGAGGCACTGCGCGTGGTCAAACCCGGAGGCAGGCTCGTGATCTGCGAGGTGTCCACGCCGACGTTCGCGCCCATCCGTTTCGTCTACCGCAGGATCGTCCTGCGGCTGCTGACCTGGCTGGGCAGGCGAGCCGCCTCCAACCCGGAGGCCTACGGCTACCTCGCCGAATCCATGCTGACCTGGCACGATCAGCGCGCGCTCGGCGAGATCATCGCCTCGGCGGGCTGGACGAAGGTCGAGTGGCTGAACCTCATGTTCGGCGCCGTCGCCATCCACCGGGCACGCAAACCCGAGCCCGAAGAGCCACCGGCCCCCGAGCCGGCCGGTAGTCCTGCGAAAATCGACTCATGACTCAGGATGCCGAGGTCATCGTCGTCGGAGCAGGACCGGCGGGATCGACCGTCGCCACGTACCTCGCCCGCGCCGGCGTGGACGTGCTGCTGCTCGAGAAGACCACGTTCCCCCGCGACAAGGTCTGCGGCGACGGGCTGACCCCGCGCGGGGTCAAGCAGCTGATCGACCTCGGCCTCGACATGAGCCCCGAGGCGGGCTGGACCTTCAGCAAGGGTCTGCGCATCATCACCGGCGACCTGCACCTGCAGCTCGACTGGCCCGACCTGACGAGCTACCCGCCCTACGGCGTCTCCCGCACCCGCCACGACTTCGACGAACTCCTCGCCCAGACCGCGGTCAAGGCGGGCGCCCGGCTGCAGGAACGCACGACGGTCACCGGCGCGCTCACCGACGAGCGCACCGGACGTGTCGTCGGCGTCGAAGGCAAGGCGGGGCCCGACAAGCGGCCGGTGAGCTACCGCGCCCCGCTGGTGCTGGCGTGCGACGGGGTGTCCGCCCGCCTGGCACTGTCGGTGGGCATCGAGAAGAGCGACAAGCGCCCCATGGGCGTCGCCGTCCGCCGGTACTACAAGAGCCCTCGGCACAGCGAGGAGTACATCGAGGGTCACCTCGAACTGTGGGACCGCGCCGACCCGGCCAACCCGAAGCTGCTGCCCGGCTACGGCTGGGCGTTCCCGCTCGGTGACGGCACGGTCAACGTCGGGCTCGGAATGCTGTCGACGTCCGCGTCGTTCCGCAACATCGACTACCGCCAGCTGCTGCGCTCGTGGCTCGACGGAACCCCCGAGGAATGGGGCTACCGGGAGGAGAACGCGGTCGGCAGGATCGGCGGGGCGGGCCTTCCCATGGGCTTCAACCGCACCCCGCACTACCGCGACGGGATGCTGCTGCTCGGCGACGCGGGCGGGATGGTGAGCCCGTTCAACGGCGAGGGCATCTCCGCGGCCATGGAATCGGCGCAGCTCGCCGCAGAGCACGTGGTGCAGGCGCTGGCCCGTCCGGAAGGCCCTTCGCGCGAGCGAGCGCTGGCCGGGTATCCGCGTGCCGTCGCCGACCTGATGGGCGGCTACTACCGCCTCGGCAACGTCTTCGCCAAGCTCATCGGCAAGCCGAAGGTCATGCGCGCGGCCACGAAGTACGGTCTGCGCGTCAACCCGATCATCCCGCTCGTCTACAAGGGACTCTCGGGCTGCTACGACGCGAAGGGCGGCGACGCGGTGGACCGCATCATCGCCGCGATGGCGCGCGTCACACCGAGTGCCTGAGGGCCGCACCTCGTACCCGACGAAACGCCCTACGTGGGATAGATCACGTCGGGTTTCATGATCCACATCGCGGCTGTCCTCGCGATCCGTTTTGCGCTGGTCGTGGGCCGTTCGGCCGTGTCCCGCCGGCTGTGCACGGCGTGCCTACTTAGGTCTCCCTTATAAGGAAGGGGCTAGCGACAGCCTGTGACTTGAGTCCTACACTGGCCCCATGCTTTGTGAAGCGCTTCACAACCGCTTAGGAGGGCTTGTGAACGATTTCACGACGTCAGGGGTCGGGACGTCACGCGGCGCGCTCGATTCGTCACGGCCATGGCTGTGACCTGCGTCCCTGACGAGTCGGTCCGGGCGTCGCCCGGATCACACAGGCAGCACACCACAACACGTCCGAACGCAACGACGCGGAAAGGATGGTGCCCGCAGTGAACGTCACGTTCGCGCCGGCCGGTCTCGCCTCGGCGAGTCACGTCCCGGCCGAGCACGTGCAGGCCGGCATCGGGTCCACCCAGACGCAGGCCCACGAGGTGCTGGCACAGGGCTCGGCCGCCGGCATCGGCATCTATCTGCCACTGGTGCTGCTGATCGTCCTCGCCGCCGCGTTCGGAATCTTCTCCGTGCTGCTCGGCCCGCTCGTCGGCCCGAGCCGCTACAACCGGGCCAAGACGGCCGCCTACGAGTGCGGCATCGAACCGTCGCCGCAGCCCGTGGCCGGTGCGGGCCGCATGCCCGTCGCCTACTACGTCACGGCGATGCTGTTCATCCTCTTCGACATCGAGATGGTCTTCCTCTTCCCGTACGCCGTCGCCGCGGACGCGCTCGGGCTGTGGGGCCTCGGCGCGGTGGCCCTGTTCATCGCGACGTTCTTCATCGCGGACTTCTACGTGTGGCGCCGCGGCGGCCTGGATTGGAACTGATGCGCCATGGGTCTTGAGGAAAAGCTCCCCAACGGAATCCTGCTGGCCAGCCTGGAGGGCGTCGTCAACTGGGCGCGCAAGAACTCCATGTGGCCCGCGACGTTCGGCCTCGCGTGCTGTGCCATCGAGATGATGACCAGCGGCGGCTCCCGCTACGACATCGCGCGGTTCGGCATGGAGCGCTTCAGCGCCACGCCGCGTCAGGCCGATCTGATGATCGTCGCCGGGCGGGTCACGCAGAAGATGGCGCCGGTCCTGCGCCAGATCTACGACCAGATGGCCGAGCCGCGCTGGGTGCTCGCCATGGGTGTGTGCGCCTCGTCCGGCGGCATGTTCAACAACTACGCGGTGGTGCAGGGCGTCGACCACATCGTGCCCGTCGACATGTACCTGCCCGGCTGTCCGCCGCGGCCGGAGATGCTGCTCGACGCGATCCTCAAGCTGCACGCCAAGGTTCAGGACGAGCCGCTGAACGCCCGCCGCGCGCAGCTGCGCGCCGAGAGCGGCGCCAGGACCGAGATCGTCCCGTCGTCCATCAAGTACGCGAAGAAGTAGGTCGACGTCATGTCTGAATCCGACAGCCAGAACCCCACCACGGGCGGGCAGAACTCGAGCGCGGAGCGGCCGGAGTCCGGTCTCGAGCCGCGTGGCGCGGAACCAGCGAGGGTGGTCGCGGGCCGCGAGCGGAAGGGCATGTTCGGCGTATCCGGTAGCGGCGACACGTCCGGTTACGGCGGGCTGCGGTTGCCCGCGTACTCACCGCCGCCTGCCGAACGTCCCTACGGCGGCTGGTTCGACGACTTCGCCGACGAGTTCTACGCCGCGTTGGGTGAGAACGGCATTCCCGCCGAGGCGATCCTGCAGGTCACCGTCGACCGTGGGGAGATCACGTTCTACGTCGACCGCGCGCACCTGGTTTCGATGTGCCGCGTGCTGCGTGACGACGAGGGGCTGCGGTTCGAGGTGTGCAGCTCGGTGTCCGGTGTGGACTACGGCGAGGACGTGCCGCAGCGCCTGCACTCGGTGTACCACCTGCTGTCGATGACCTACCGCAGGCGGATCCGCCTCGAGGTGACGATGAATGTCGACGACGCGCATGTTCCGTCCATTGTGGAGGTCTACCCGACGGCGGACTGGCACGAGCGCGAGGCCTACGACATGTTCGGCATCGTCTACGACGGCCACCCGGCGCTGACTCGCATCCTGATGCCCGACGACTGGGAGGGGCATCCGCAGCGCAAGGACTATCCGCTCGGCGGCATTCCCGTCGAGTACAAGGGTGCGGAGATTCCGCCGCCGGACACGCGGAGGTCGTACTCGTGAGCTTCCCGCCGAAGTTCGTGTTCCCGCTGGAGGCGCGGAGGACACCGCCGAAGTTCGTGTTCCCGCTGGAGGCGCGGAGAACACCGCTACTGTCGAACTCCCGCTGGAGGCACCATGACCACTAGCGATCACATCGCCGACGTCTCGACCGGGACGGACACCACGCCGGCCGGTGCCGACAGTGCGCCTTACGCCGAGCCGAGGGAGACCACGGAGGGTCCGGTCTACACCGTCAGCGGTGGTGACTGGGACGACGTGCTCTCGGATGTCTCGCACGACGAGCGCATGATCATCAACATGGGGCCGCAGCACCCGTCGACGCACGGGGTGTTGCGGCTGGTGCTGGAGATGGAGGGGGAGACGGTCACCCAGCTCCGGTCGGTGATCGGCTATCTGCACACGGGTATCGAGAAGAACTGCGAGTACCGGACGTGGACGCAGGGCGTCACGTTCGTGACGCGCATGGACTATCTGTCGCCGCTGTTCAACGAGATGGGCTACTGCCTCGCGGTGGAGAAGCTGCTCGAGCTGGAGGTTCCGCGGCGGGCCCAGTTGTTGCGGGTGCTGTTGATGGAGATCAACCGCATCGGGTCGCACTTCGTCTACATCGCCACCGGTGGCATGGAGCTCGGGTCGACGACGGCGATGACGCTCGGGTTCCGGGAACGCGAGGAGGTGCTGCATCTGCTCGAGCACCTCACCGGTCTGCGGATGAACCACGCGTTCATCCGGCCGGGCGGGTTGGCGCAGGACATGCCGGACGACTTCGTCGAGAAGGTCACCGAGTTCTGCAAGACCATCGACGAGCGGCTTCCCTCGTACGACAAGCTGTTCACGGGCCAGCCGATCTGGCGCAACCGGCTCAAGGGGGTCGGTTATCTGCCGGTCGACGCGTGCCTGGCGTTGGGCGTGACCGGCCCGGTGCTGCGGTCGGCGGGCCTGGCGTGGGACCTGCGCAAGACCGACCCGTACTCGTGTTACGACGAGTTCGACTTCGAGGTGCCGACGTCGACGGACGCCGATTGCTGGGCGCGGTACCTGTTGCGGGTCGAGGAGATGCGGCAGTCGTTGCGGATCATCCGCCAGGTGCTGGAGAAACTCGAGCCGGGTCCGGTGATGGTGGAGGACCGCAAGATCGCGTGGCCCGCCCAATTGTCGATCTCCAGTGACGGCATGGGTAACTCGCTCGACCACGTCCGCAAGATCATGGGCCAGTCGATGGAGTCGTTGATCCATCACTTCAAGCTCGTCACCGAGGGCTTCCGGGTTCCGCCGGGCCAGGTGTACTCGACCGTCGAGTCGCCGCGCGGGGAGCTCGGCTTCCACCTCGTGTCCGACGGTGGGACGCGGCCGATGCGGGTGCACGTGCGCGAGCCCAGTTTCGTGAATCTGCAGTCGATGCCCGCGATGTCGGAGGGCGGCCTGGTCGCCGACGTCATCGCGGCCGTCGCCTCGATCGACCCGGTGATGGGGGGAGTGGACCGGTGAGCACCGAAACGCCCACGTTCGGCGAGGACACGGTCGCCGAGGCCAAGGAGCTGATCGCCCGCTATCCGCAGTCGCGGTCGGCGCTGCTTCCGTTGCTGCATCTCGTGCAGTCGGTGCAGGGGTTCGTGAGCCAGGAGGGCATCGCGTTCTGTGCCCAGCAGCTCGGGTTGTCGGAGGCCGAGGTGTCGGCCGTCGCGACGTTCTACACGATGTACAAGCGCAAGCCGTGCGGTGAGCATCTCGTGAGCGTGTGCACGAACACGCTGTGCGCGGCGATGGGTGGCGACGCGATCTACAAGAAGCTGCAGGATCACCTCGGTTCCGAAGGGGCTCCGCTGGGGCACGAGGAGGTCGCGGGGACGCCGGGTGAGCCGGGTTCGATCATGCTCGAGCACGCCGAGTGCCTTGCCGCGTGCGATCTGGCTCCGGTGTTGCAGGTCAACTACGAGTACTTCGACAACCAGAGCGAGCAGAGCGCCGTCGAGCTGGTCGATGCGTTGCGGCGGGGGGACAAGCCCGCGCCGACGCGCGGTGCTCCGCTGTCGGACTTCAAGACCGTGGAGCGGCGCCTCGCCGGGCTGTTGCCCACCGACGACGACGAGTTCTGGTCCGATGTGGACGGGCCGTCGCAGGCGGTCGAGACGTTGCGGGGTGCGCAGTTGGCCGCGGATCGGGGCTGGACGGCGCCGGCTGCGCCGGAGGACGTCCCCCTGCCGGAGGTGGAGGCGAAATGAGCGACGGTACCTCGGAGAAGGCGCCGCTGACGCCGGTGTTGACGAAGCGGTGGTTGTCGCCGCAGTCGTGGCGGTTGGCGACGTACGAGAAGCTCGAGGGCTACACCGCGGTGCGGAAGGCGCTGAGCGGCACGCCGGAGCAGGTCGTCCAGATGGTGAAGGACGCGGGGCTGCGTGGCCGTGGCGGTGCGGGTTTCCCTTCCGGTGTGAAGTGGGGCTTCATGCCGAAGGATGAGGAGAAGCCGCATTACCTGGTGATCAACGCCGACGAGGGTGAGCCGGGCACGTGCAAGGACATCCCGTTGATGATGGCCGACCCGCACGCGCTCATCGAGGGCTGCATCATCGCGGCGTACGCGATGCGTTCGCACCACTGCTTCATCTACATCCGTGGTGAGGCGCTGCATCCGATGCGCCGGTTGCACGCGGCGGTGCGGGAGGCGAAGCACGCGGGTTACCTGGGGCGCGACATCCTCGGCTCGGGTTTCGACCTGGAGATCACGGTGCACGCGGGCGCGGGCGCCTACATCTGCGGTGAGGAGACGGCGCTGCTCGACTCGCTGGAGGGCCGTCGTGGCCAGCCGAGGCTGAAGCCGCCGTTCCCCGCGGCCGCGGGTCTGTACGCCGCGCCGACGACGGTGAACAACGTGGAGACGATCGCGACCGTCCCGTCGATCATCAACGGCGGTGCGGACTGGTTCCGCGCGATGGGCACCGAGAAGTCGCCCGGTCCGAAGATCTACTCGATCTCGGGGCACGTCGAACGTCCCGGCCAGTACGAGGCGCCGTTGGGCACGACGTTGCGGGAGCTGCTCGAGATGTGCGGCGGGATGAAGAACGGGATCCCGCTGAAGTTCTGGACTCCGGGCGGGTCGTCGACGCCGCTGTTCACGGCCGAGCACCTGGACGTGCCGCTGGACTTCGAGGGCGCAGCCGAGGCCGGTTCGATGCTGGGCACCACGGCGGTGCAGGTGTTCAACGAGACCGTGTCGGTGCCGTGGGCGGTGATGAAGTGGACGCAGTTCTACGAGCACGAGTCGTGCGGCAAGTGCACGCCGTGCCGGGAGGGCACGTTCTGGTTGGCCCAGATCCTCGAGCGCATGGTCGAGGGGAAGGGCACCGAGCAGGACATCGACACGCTGCTGGACGTGTGCGACAACATCGGCGGCCGTTCGTTCTGCGCGCTCGGCGACGCCGCGGTGAGCCCCATCCAGAGCGGCATCAAGTACTTCCGTGACGAGTTCCTCGCGCTGTGCGAGTCGAACCGGCCCACCGCCACGCAGCAGTCGCAGGCCGAGCAGGCCTCGCTCGGCGGGGCCGCTGCCGATTCGCAGGTCGCGCAACCGGTTGGAGCACAGGCATGACGGTGGCACCGGAATCCCCCGAGGTGGACGTGCCGGAGGGGCACGTCAAGCTCACCATCGACGGCCAGGAGGTCGTCGCGCCGAAGGGTGAGCTGCTGATCCGCACGGCCGAACGGCTCGGCACGGTGATTCCGCGGTTCTGCGATCACCCGCTGCTCGACCCGGCCGGTGCGTGCAGGCAGTGTCTGGTCGAGGTCGAGATGAACGGCAGGCCCATGCCGAAGCCGCAGGCCTCGTGCACGATGACGGTCGCCGACGGCATGGTGGTCAAGACCCAGATGACGTCCGAGGTGGCGGACAAGGCCCAGCAGGGTGTGATGGAGCTGCTGCTCATCAACCATCCGCTGGACTGCCCGATCTGCGACAAGGGCGGCGAGTGCCCGCTGCAGAACCAGGCGATGGCGCACGGCCGTGCCGAGTCGCGGTTCGTCGACCGGAAGCGCACGTTCCCGAAGCCGCTGCCGATCTCCTCGCAGGTGTTGCTCGACCGCGAACGCTGTGTGCTGTGCCAGCGGTGCACCCGGTTCTCGGCGCAGATCGCGGGCGATCCGTTCATCGACCTGCTCGAGCGCGGTGCCCACCAGCAGATCGGGACGTCGGAGACGGCGGACGTGCTGGACGCCGCCTCACACACCTCGGGGTCCGATTCCGCTTCAGCGGGAAAGAGTGCTTCGGCGGGGGGTGAACCGTTCCAGTCGTACTTCTCCGGCAACACGATCCAGATCTGCCCGGTCGGTGCACTCACCAGCGCCCAGTACCGGTTCCGGTCGCGGCCGTTCGACCTCGTGTCGAAGCCCAGCGTGTGCGAGCACTGCTCGTCCGGGTGCGCCGAGCGGGCCGACTACCGCCGCGGCAAGGTGATGCGCAAGCTCGCCGGCGACGACCCCGAGGTCAACGAGGAGTGGATCTGCGACAAGGGCCGCTTCGCGTTCCGCTACGAAACGGCCGAACAGCGCATCCGCAGGCCGCTCGTGCGCGATGCCGACAGCGGTGAGCTGGTCGAGGCGTCGTGGACCGAGGCGCTGCGCGCCGCCGCCGCAGGCCTGGCGGCCGCCCGCGACGGAAAGGGCGTCGGGGTGTTGCCGGGCGGCAGGCTGACCGTCGAGGACGCCTACGCCTACAGCAAGTTCGCCCGCGTGGCGCTGCGGACCAACGACATCGACCACCGCGCCCGCGCGCATTCGGCGGAGGAACTGGACTTCCTCGCCTCCCGCGTCGCAGGCGGGCCCGGTGTCGACACCGGCCGCGACGGCGGCGTGACCTTCACCGACCTGGAGAACGCTCCGCTCGTGTTGTGCGTGGCGTTCGAACCGGAGGAGGAGGCACCTGCCGTCTTCCTGAGGCTCCGCAAGGGGGCGCGGACGAAGAACGTCCAGGTCGTCCACATCGGACAATGGACGTCGCCTGCGGTGTCGAAGACGTTCGGGGAACTGCTCGCGTGCAAGCCGGGAGGCGAGGCGAGCGCCGTCGACGGCATCGCCGAGCACGCTCCCGACGTCGACGAGGGGCTGCGGGCCGACGGCGCCGTGGTGCTGGTCGGCGAGCGGGCCGCGGAGGTGCCCGGACTGCTGACCGCCGTGCACCGCCTCGCCGAACGCACCGGCGCGCGGCTGGCGTGGATCCCGCGCAGGGCGGGCGAACGCGGGGCCGTCGAGGCAGGCGCGCTGCCGAACCTCCTTCCCGGCGGAAGGTCCGTGACCGACCAGGCGGCGCGAGCCGAGGTCGAGGCCCACTGGGGTATGGCGGCGGGCACGCTGCCCGCCGAGCCGGGCAGGGACGTCACGGGGATGTTGAACGCGATCGTCACCCGCGACCTCGACGGACTCGTCGTCGGCGGGGTCGACCTCGACGACCTGCCCGACCCGGCCCTGGCCCGCAAGGCCCTGGACGCCGCGTCGTTCGTCGTGTCGCTGGAGATGCTGCCCAGCACGGTCACGCCGTACGCGGACGTGGTGCTTCCGATCGCGCCGGTCGACGAGAAGAACGGCACGTTCCTCAACTGGGAGGGCAGGCGCAGGCCGTTCACCGTGACGCTCGAGGGCACGGGAGCGCTGTCGGACTGCCGGGTGCTCGACACCCTCGGCGTCGAGATGGACGCCGACCTGTTCACCCAGACCCCGGCCGCCGCCCTCGGTGACCTGGACCGCCTGCCGGCGCACACCGCGCGGGCCGCCGCGCCGGACTGCCCGGTCGCGGAACCGCAGGCACCGGCCGACGGTGCGGCGTTGCTGGCGACGTGGCGGCAGCTCATCGACGACGGCTCGCTGCAGATCGACGAACCCGCGCTGGCGGGAACGGCACGGCGCGTCGTCGCGCGGATGTCGCAGGCCACCGCGGACGGACTCGGTGATCACGTGACCGTGTCGACCGACCGCGGTTCGGTGACGCTGCCGATCGAGATCGCCGACGTGCCCGACGGCGTCGTCTGGCTTCCGGGCAACTCGCCGGGTTCGAAGGTGCGTGCCGCGCTCGGCGCCGGACACGGCGCGCTCGTCGACATCGCAGGAGGCGTGCGGTGACCCTCAGCTCACAGCTTTCGACACCGGTTCTCGCGCAGGCCGCGCAGGAACCGCTCAACAGGGCGGAACTGCTCGCCGACGACCCGTGGTGGCTGATCCTGCTCAAGGCCGTCGTGATCATGTTGATCGGGCCGATCTTCACGGTCGTGCTGATCGTGGGGGAGCGCAAGATCGTCGGCCGGATGCAGAACCGGCCCGGCCCGAACCGGGTCGGCCCGTTCGGCATGCTGCAGTCGCTGGCCGACGCGATCAAGCTGCCGTTCAAGGAACAGGTCATCCCCGACACGGCCGACCGGAAGATCTACTTCCTGGCGCCCGTGGTGGCGGTGGTGCCCGCGTTGATCGGCCTCGCCGCGATCCCCTTCGGCGGCGAGGTGACGATCTTCGGCGAACGCACCGTGCTGCAGCTGATCGAACTGCCGGTGAGCGTGCTGCTCGTGCTGGCGGGCGCCTCGATCGGCGTGTACGGCATCGTGCTCGGCGGCTGGGCTTCCGGGTCGCCGTATCCGCTGCTGGGCGGACTCCGGTCGGCCGCGCAGGTCATCTCGTACGAAATCGCGATGGGCCTGTCGATCATCGGCGTGGTGCTGTACTCGCAGTCGATGGCCACCAGCGGCATCGTCGCGGCCCAGGCCGACAGCGGGTGGTACTTCTACCTGCTGTTGCCGAGTTTCGTCATCTACATCATCTCGATGGTCGGCGAGACGAACCGTGCGCCGTTCGACCTGCCCGAGGCCGAGTCCGAACTGGTCGGCGGGTTCCACACCGAGTACAGCTCGATGAAGTTCGCGATGTTCTTCCTCGCCGAGTACTCGAACATGGTGATCGTCTCGGCGTTCGCGACGACGCTGTTCCTCGGCGGCGGCATGTTCCCGTTCATCGGCGCCGACGCGGCGATCAACCAGGGCTGGTGGCCTGCCCTGTGGTTCCTGATGAAGATGTGCGTGCTGCTGTTCGGCTTCATCTGGCTGCGCGGCACGCTCCCGCGGTTCCGCTACGACCAGTTCATGAAACTCGGCTGGAAGGTGCTCGTCCCGGCCGCGTTGGTCTGGTTGCTGCTGATCGCCACGGTGCGGGCGCTGCGCAACGCCGAGGGCGTCTCCACGGGGCAGCTGCTCATGATCGGCGGCGTCGTCATCGTCGTGATCGTGCTGCTGACCCTGCTGATTCCGGAGAAGCAGCCGCCGGAGGACGCCGGAATGGTGTCGACGACCGGCGGTGGGCACCCGGTGCCGCCGCTCGACCTGAAGGTGCCGGAGACCACGCCGCGCAAGAAGGCCCTCGAGGCACGGCGCAAGTCCGAGGCGAAGAAGCAGGCGGAGCTGAGTCCGTCGACCGTCGGCTCGTCCGAAGGCTCGAAGGAAGGAGAGTCCGATGGGAATCTTTGATCCCGTCAAGGGATTCGGCGTCACCTTCGGGATGATGTTCAAGAAGGTCGCCACCGAGGAGTACCCGGAGATCGGCGCGCCCGCCGCGCCGCGGTACCACGGCAGGCACCAGCTGAACCGCCATCCCGACGGGCTGGAGAAGTGCGTCGGCTGCGAGCTGTGCGCCTGGGCGTGCCCCGCGGACGCGATCTTCGTCGAGGGCGGCGACAACACCGAGGAAGCGCGGTACTCGCCGGGCGAACGCTACGGCGCGGACTACCAGATCAACTACCTGCGCTGCATCGGTTGCGGCCTGTGCGTCGAGGCGTGCCCCACCCGGTCGCTCACGATGATCAATTTCTACGAGCTGGCCGACGACAACCGGCAGGACCTCATCTGGACCAAGGAGGACCTGCTGGCACCGCTGCTGCCCGGGATGGAGCAGCCCCCGCACCCGATGCGGCTCGGTGACGACGAGCAGGACTACTACGTGGGCGGCCCCGAGCTCGCGCGGGGCCGCGGCGTGCCCGAGCAGCAGACCGTGGAGACCGACACCGAGGAGGCGGTCCGATGAGGACGGAGACGTCGCTGGTGCTGGCGCAGGCCGGGGCCGACGCGACGGTGTCCACGGGCGAGGCCGTCGCGTTCTGGGTGCTCGGGCCCATCGCGGTGGCCGGCGCGCTCGGCATGATCTTCGCCCGCAATGCGGTGCACTCGGCCCTGTGGCTCGTGCTGACGATGCTGTCGCTGGGCATGCTCTACATGGTTCAGCACGCGCCGTTCCTCGGGTTCACGCAGATCATCGTCTACACCGGCGCGATCATGATGCTCTTCCTGTTCGTGCTGATGATGGTGGGCAGGGAGTCGTCCGACTCGGTGCTCGAAGTCCTCAGAGGACAGCGGCTCATGGCCGCGTTGCTGGGCATCGGCGTGGCCGGCGTGCTCGCGGGGGCGCTGACCCGCGCGCTGACCGACGTGCCGCCCGCACCGCCGATGAACCCGTGGACGCCCGACGGCGGTGGCGCGGGCGGCCTGGCGCGCGTGATCTTCCAGGACTACCTGTTCCCGTTCGAACTGACCTCGGCGCTGCTCATCACGGCGGCGATGGGGGCCATGGTGCTGGCCTTCACCGACCGGCACTCCAAGGAAGGCAAGCGCAGCCAGCGCGACCTCGTCGAGGCGCGGTTCCGCGGTGAGTACGAGCGGCCCTCGCCCAAACCGGGACCCGGGGTGTACGCGACGTCGAACTCGGTGGCCACGCCCGCACTGCTGCCGGACGGCTCGATCGCCCCCGAATCGCTGTCGGAGCTCATCGAGTCCACGCCGACCGCACAGTTGCAGGCGCATCGCGAACACCTCGACCGCGTCGAGCGCGAGAACGCCCGCGCTCTCGTGGGGCCCGACGCGGGTTCGGCGGGTTCCGGGACCGGTGAGGACTCGGGCGCCGGCGCCGGCGCCGACACCCCGGCCCCGACCGGCGGTGCTGCGAACGGCACGGAGGACAAGGCATGACCCCGACCTACTACCTGCTGCTGTCGGCGCTGCTGTTCACCATCGGCGCGGTCGGCGTGCTGGTGCGGCGCAACGCGATCGTGGTGTTCATGTGCATCGAGCTGATGCTCAACGCCGTGAACCTGTCGCTGGTCACGTTCGCGCGCATCAACGGCGACATCGACGGACAGGTGATGGCCTTCTTCGTGATGGTCGTCGCGGCGGCGGAGGTCGTGGTCGGCCTCGCCATCATCATGGCGATCTTCCGCACCCGCCGCTCGGCCTCCATCGACGACACCAACCTCCTGAAGTACTGAACAGGGCGAAATAGAAGGTGGGAGACCTGCGTATGTGGTCGGGTAGGACGCGCCCAGGCGGCGATCTACTGCGTTGGCGACCGCTCGAGTATGTCAATACGAGTCGCGACCGCCTGCCTTGTAGCTCATCCACCTGGACGCGTCCGGGTGGCCACCCTGCCAACGTGGGCCCCGAAGGGAAATAGTTGTGATCGCATCATCGTGGCTGCTGGTCGCGTTCCCGGCGCTCGGCGCGCTCGTACTGTTGCTCGGCGGCAGACGCACCGACGGCTGGGGCCACCTGCTCGGCTGCGCGACCGTCGCGGCGTCCTTTGTGTACGGTCTCGCGCTGTTCTTCTCGGAATCGCTGACCCAGGCCGCCGATACGACGCTGTGGTCGTGGATCCCGGTCGAGGCGCTGCAGGTGGACTTCGGACTGCGCATCGACCCGCTGTCGATGACGTTCGTCCTGCTGATCACGGGTGTGGGTGCGCTGATCCACGTCTACTCGATCGGCTACATGTCCGACGACCGGGACCGCAGGCGCTTCTTCGCCTACCTGAACCTGTTCGTCGCCTCGATGCTCATCCTGGTGCTGGGCAACAGCTTCGTGATGCTGTACCTCGGCTGGGAGGGTGTCGGCCTCGCGTCGTACCTGCTGATCGGGTGGTACACCGATCGCCCGTCGGCGGCCACGGCGGCGAAGAAGGCGTTCCTGATGAACCGCGTGGGCGACGTCGGTCTCGCGATCGCGATCTTCCTGATGTTCAAGCACATCGGCAGCACCAGCTACGAGGCCGTGTTCGCGGGCATCGGTGACGTGTCGCCGGGCGTGGTCACGGCGATCGCCCTGCTCCTGCTGCTGGGTGCGTGCGGCAAGTCCGGTCAGTTCCCGCTGCAGGCGTGGCTGCCGGACGCCATGGAGGGTCCGACCCCCGTGTCGGCGCTGATCCACGCCGCGACGATGGTCACCGCGGGTGTGTACCTGATCGCCCGCGGCGCGCCGATCTACAACCTCACCGAGGACGGCAGGTTGGTGGTCGCACTCGTGGGTGCGTTCACGTTGCTGCTCGGGTCGATCATCGGCTGTGCCTACGACGACATCAAGAAGGTGCTGGCCTACTCCACGGTGAGTCAGATCGGCTACATGATGCTGGCGGTCGGACTGGGCCCGTTCGGCTACGCGCTGGCCATCGCCCACCTGCTGACGCACGGCTTCTTCAAGGCCGGTCTGTTCCTCGGGGCCGGTTCGGTCATGCACGCCATGAACGACGAGGTCGACATGCGCAAGTTCGGCGGGCTGGCGAAGAAGATGCCGATCACCGCCGTCACGTTCGGCCTCGGCTACCTGGCGATCATCGGCTTCCCGTTCCTGTCGGGCTTTTTCACCAAGGACGCCATCATCGAGGCGGCGTTCGGCCAGGAGGGCTGGCGCGGCTGGGTGCTGGGCGGTTCGGCACTGCTGGCCGCCGGCATCACCGGCTTCTACATGACCCGCCTGGTGTTGTTGACGTTCTTCGGCAAGGAGCGCTGGCGCGGCGAGAAGTCCTCCGACGGGCGTGAGTTCCATCCGCACGAATCGCCACCGACGATGACGGCGCCGATGATCGTGCTGTCGGTCGGATCGGTCGCCGCGGGCGGACTGCTCATCGGCGGGGACACGCTCGCCGAGTTCCTCGCCCCGTCGGTCGGCGCGCTGGCCGAGAGCCACCACGGTGTGCTGCCGCACGCGCTGATCCCGTGGTTGACGGTGCTCGTCTCGGGGCTCGGGGTGCTCGGCGCGTGGGCGTTGTTCGGACGCAGCACGGAGGGGTCGAAGTACACGGCGGTCGAACGTCCCGAACGGGTCGCCTGGCCCGTGCGTGCCGCGCGCAAGGACCTGTACGGCAATGCGCTCAACGAGGCCCTCGTCGCGACGCCGAGCCTGTGGCTCACGCGGTTCGCGGTGTTCTTCGACAACCGGGGCTTCGACGGCGCGGTGAATGGGCTCGCCGCACTGTTCGGTGGTAGCTCCGGACGACTGCGCCGCATGCAGACCGGTTTCGTCCGCTCGTACGCGCTGTCGATGCTCGGCGGAACGTTCCTGATCGTCGGCGCTCTGTTGTTGGTGAGGTTCGGATGACCTGGCTGCTCGCACTGATCCTGCTGCCGCTGCTCGGCGCGGTGGCCGTGGCGCTGCTCCGCAAGGACGACCGGCTCGCCACGACGACCGCCTTCGCGGTGTCCGTTGTGGAGCTCGTGCTGATCCTGCCGCTGTGGCTGAGCTACGACCCGGGCGGCGACCGGCTGCAGCAGGTGTCGTCGATGGAGTGGATCCCGGCGTTCGGGGTGCACGTCTCCTTCGGCATCGACGGCATCGCGCTGTTGATGATCGCGGTCATCGCACTGCTCGTGCCAATCGTGATCGCCCTGCTGCGCTCGACGGACAAGCTTCCGGAGGGCAAGGACACCGGGGGCCTGCTGTCGCTGATCCTGCTGCAGCAGGCGCTCACCATCGCGGTGTTCGCCGCGACGGACGTGTTCCTGTTCTACGTCCTGTTCGAGATCATGCTCATCCCGATGTACTTCCTCATCGGCGGCTACGGCGGGCCGAAGCGGCAGTACGCGGCGGTGAAGTTCTTCCTGTACTCGTTCCTCGGCGGACTGATCATGCTGGCGTCGGCGATCGGTGCCTACTCGCTGGCCGCCGACGAACTGGGCCAGGGGACGTTCGACTGGGCCACGCTCGTGCAGGTCGTCAGCGAGGCCCCGCTCGAGACGCAGATCTGGATCTTCCTCGGCTTCTTCCTCGCCTTCGCCATCAAGGCACCCCTGGTCCCGTTCCACACCTGGCTGCCCGACGCGGCGAGCCAGGCACCGGTGGGCGTGACGGTGCTGCTGGTCGGCGTGCTCGACAAGGTCGGCACGTTCGGGTTCCTGCGCTACAGCCTGCCGATGACCCCCGACGCCAGCGCCGAGCTCGCCCCGCTGGTGCTGGTGCTCGCCGTGGTCGGTGTCATCTACGGCTCGATGCTGGCGGCGGGCCAGACCGACATGAAGCGGTTCGTGGCCTACGTGTCGATCGCCCACTTCGGATTCATCGCGCTCGGCATCTTCGCCTTCACCCAGCAGTCCGTGGCGGGGTCGGCGACGTACATGCTCAACCACAGCCTCGCCACCGGCATGCTCATCCTGGTGCTCGGCATCATCGCCACGCGTGGCGGCGACACCCGGATCGACGCGTACGGCGGCATGGCGAAGGTGACGCCCGTGCTGGCCGCAATGCTGCTGATCGCGGGGCTGTCCGCGCTGTCGCTGCCGGGCACGAACTCGTTCATCAGCGAGTTCCTGGTGTTGCTGGGCGCGTTCGACACCCGGCCCGTGTTCGCGATCGTCGCGACGGTGGGCATGGTGCTGGCGGCGGCCTACATCCTGTGGCTGTACCAGCGGATCATGACCGGACCCGTCCGCGGCGACGCGCTGCTCGGTGCCTCCCCCGGTCCCGGCACCGTCGAGGCACCCGCGACCGGCGCGCGCAAGACCATCCGCGACCTGGGTGGCAAGGAGATCGCGGCACTCGCGCCCCTCGTGGTGCTGATCATCGGCCTCGGCTTCTACCCCAAGCCCGTGCTGGACACCGTCAACCCGTCGGTCGAGCAGACCATCACCGCGGTGCAGGAAAGGTAACCGGCCATCGTGAACCCGTATCTCGCCCAGCAAGTGCAGACGATCGACGCCCCCGGCATCGACTGGGGCGCGATCCTGCCCATGGTGATCGTGCTCGGCGCCGCGTGCGTCGGCGTGCTGATCGAGGCGTTCGTGCCCAAGCATCAGCGCTGGTCCGGACAGGTCGTGCTGACCCTCGGGTCGATCGCCGCCGCGGGCATCGCGCTCGGCGCCTACGTCTCCGGTAAACCCGAGCACGACATCACCACGCTGTCGGGCACGCTGTCGATCGACACTCCCGCGCTGTTCCTGTGGGGCACGCTGCTCGCGTTGAGCGTGGCGGCCGTGCTGATGATCGCGGACCGTTCCGTCGAACCCGGCGGCTCGTTCGTGGCGCAGGCCGGTATCGCGCCCGGCACGGTGCAGGATCGCGCGCAGGTCGGCTCGACCGGCATGCAGACCGAGGTGTTCCCGCTTGCGCTGTTCGCGCTCGGCGGCATGATGGCCTTCACCGCGGCCAACGACCTGCTGACCATGTTCATCGCACTCGAGGTGCTGAGCCTGCCGCTGTACCTGATGTGCGGTCTGGCCCGCAGGCGCAGGCTGCTGTCGCAGGAAGCTGCGGTGAAGTACTTCCTGCTCGGCGCGTTCGCCAGCGCGTTCTTCCTGTACGGCCTGGCGATGCTGTACGGCTACGCCGGTTCGGTGAAGCTCGCCGACATCGCGACCGCCTCCGCGGGTACCGACCGCAGCGACACCCTGCTGTTCGCCGGCCTGGGCCTGCTGATGGTCGGTCTGCTGTTCAAGGGTTCGGTCGGGCCGTTCCACACCTGGACCCCCGACGTGTACCAGGGCGCCCCGACGCCGGTGACCGCGTTCATGGCGGCGTGCACCAAGGTCGCCGCGTTCGGCGGCATCCTCCGGGTGCTGACCGTGGCGTTCGAGGCCACCAGCTGGGAGTGGCGCGGCGTGTTGTGGGCCGTCGCGATCGTGTCCATGGCGATCGGCGCGGTGCTCGGCCTCACCCAGACCGACCTCAAGCGCATGATCGCCTACTCGTCGATCGCGCACGCCGGCTTCCTGCTCATCGGAACCATGGCGCTGACCGACGAGGGCCTGTCCGGCACGCTGTTCTACCTGCTGGCCTACGGCTTCACCACGCTCGCGGCGTTCGGCGTGATCTCCCTGGTGCGCGATTCCTCCGGCGAGGCCACGCACCTGTCGGCGTGGGCCGGACTGGCGAAGCGCTCGCCGCTGCTGGCAGGCGTGTTCACGTTCCTGCTGCTGGCGTTGGCCGGCATCCCGCTCACGAGCGGATTCGTCGGCAAGTTCGTCGTGTTCTCGGCCGCGCTGTCGGACGGCATGGCGCCCCTGGTGGTGATCGCACTGGTCTTCAGCGCGGTCGCGGCGTTCTTCTACCTGCGCGTCGTGGTGCTCATGTACTTCTCCGAACCGGCGTCGGACGGGCCGACCGTGAGCGTGCCCGGCGCGTTCACGACCGCGTCGATCGCGCTGGGTGTCGTGGTCACGCTGCTGCTGGGCGTGCTGCCGACGTTCGCCCTGGACTGGGCAGGCGCGGGAGGCTTCGCACTCGGCGGGTGAGCCGGGTGGGGAACCCGGAGACGACGGGCCGCTTTCCGGTCGGTGTCGACGGTCACGTCTGAGCAGCGTGAATGCGTGATCGCGGCGTACGGACTTGCCAGTAGGCTGGGGCCGATTCTCCGGCAGGTGCCCACTCCGCCGAGCGGGCACCTGCCGGGGCAGGAGTGCAACCCAGTGCCGAGAGGGCGGGAGCGAGCAGTGTCAGTGCGTGACGGCGCCACCGAGAACGGCGCTCTTGAGGATCTGCGCGCCTCGGTCGGGCTCCAGATCGACGACGAGGCGCTGCTGACCGACCTCGCGCGTGGTCTCGGCGCCGTCGAGCAGCTGCTCCGCGACGTGGTGCGCAGCGACGTCGCCGCCGTCAACGAAGCCGCCCGGCACCTGGTCGAGGCGGGTGGCAAACGGTTCCGTCCGCTGTTCACGCTGCTGGCAGGTCAGTTCGGCACCGAGACCGGTTCGCGGGACGGCGTGATCACCGCTGCCGCGGCCGTCGAACTGGTCCACCTGGCGACGCTGTATCACGACGACGTCATGGACGAGGCGACGATGCGCCGCGGCGCGGAGAGCGTCAACGCGCGGTGGGACAACACGGTCGCCATCCTCACTGGCGACTTCCTGTTCGCCCACGCCTCGCGGCTCGTCGCCGACCTCGGCACCGACGCGGCGCGGATCATCGCCGAGACGTTCGGCGAGCTCGTCACCGGGCAGATGCGCGAGACCGTGGGACCCGCCGAGGGTGAGGACCCCATCGAGCACTACCTGACCGTCATCGGCCAGAAGACCGGTTCGCTCATCGCCACGTCCGGACGGTTCGGCGGGATGCTCTCGGGCGCTCCCGACGAGTACGTCGAGGCGCTGCGGCGGTTCGGCGACATCATCGGCACGGCATTCCAGATCTCCGACGACATCATCGACATCGACTCGCCGTCGGCCGAACTCGGCAAATCGCAGGGAACCGACCTGCGCGAGGGAGTCAAGACGTTGCCGATGTTGTACGAATTGTCGGAGGACAAGCCGAACGCCCGGCTGTCCGAGCTGCTCAGCGGCCCGATCAGCGACGACGCGGAGGTCGCGGAGGCGCTGGCTTTGTTGCGTTCGTCGCGTGGACTGGAACGCGCACGCACCACCCTTTCAGGCTACGCTCAGCGCGCGAGGACGGAGCTGGCGGCGCTGCCGCCGTCTCCGGCGCGGGATGCCTGCGAATCGGTCGCCGATTACCTCGTCGCACGCACCCACTGAGGGAGGACACCGCACCAATGTCCATTTTCGGGCAGGTCTGGGTGTTCAGCGCGATCGCTTTCGTGCTGGGCGCCTTCCTGGCCTGGGTCTTTCTGGTTCGACCGGCAAGGAAGCAGGTCAGGGACCTCGAGGCGAGACTCGCGGCCCGTGAGGCCGATCTCCGCCGCATCTCCGAGCCCGCGCTCGGGGCCAGCGACGCCATGTCGGGCAGAGCGAGCCGCAACGACCCCTTCCGGGACGCCGACGAGGCGCTCGCCGCAGGCGGCGCGTCCGCGCTGACCGGGACCTACGGCGGCCCCGACACCGGCGACCGGAACGAGCCCGAAACGGACTGGCCCGAACGGGACAGCCTCGCCGGCCTCGGCGAGAGCCGCGGTGCCTACGACTCCTACGGCTCGCACGGCGAGGAGCGCGACGACTTCGACCTCGCCGACCGGCCCGAGGACCTCGAGGTCCCCGGCGAGCGGAGCATGTTCGACGACCGGGGTTACGACGACCGTGCCGAGGACAAGCAGGGGTACGGCGCGCACGCGTACGACGACCGGGACGACCGGGACGCTCTTGACGTCGACGAACGCGGGGTGTTCGACGACCGCGAGGACCGCCCCTACGGCGACCGGGCGGACGGCCGTTCCGACGACACCGACCGCGAGGCCGACGAGGACATCGACGCCGCCCTCGACGCCGCCGACCGGGACTGCGGCGACCAGGGCTACGGCGACCAGGGCTACGGCGACGGGGACTACGGCGACCAGGGGCGCGGCGCCGGGGACTACTACGACGACGCCGGGTACGACGCCGGTGGCGCCGAGGAGACCCGGTACGTCCCCGCCATCGGCGACGCCGAACCGATCGAACCCGTCTCGTCGGTGCTCGACCCCGACGAGATGCGCAGCCGCCCGCCGCAGCCGGAGGGCACCGAAACCACCCAGCTGATCGGTCCCGACGCGCAGCCGGGCCACGACGACCGTTCCGCGGCCGACAGCGGCGCCGAGTCCGACGCCGAATCCGCGGGGCAGGCGGGACGTCCGGCCGCATCGGCACTCGACATGGGCACCCCGTTCACCCCGGTGACCTCGTTCGAGGCCACCACCGAACTTCCGGTGGGTGGCGCCGACGCGATCGGAGCAGGCGGGCCGTCCGCGACGTCGCCTGCGCCCCAGACCTCGCCGGCTCCTCAGTCGGAGCCGGAGCCCGAGCAGGAGACGCGCCGCGACGGCCCTCCGCAGAAGCGGCCCGGCAGCCTGTTCGAACCCGGAGCCGTCGACGACGACAGCGACGAGCCCGCCGAATCCGGCGAGCGCACCGACCCGGCCCCCGGCACGGCTCCGGCCGACCCGGCACAAACGGGCCAGGACTCGCAGGGCGCACTGCCGTCCGACCCGCCCGCCTATGCGTTCGGCGGCGGACCCGCGGACGGACCCGACGAGGACGCCGTCGAGTCGACGAACGTCCTGCCCAAGCGGACGCCGCGACAGCGTCCGCCGGGCGGATTCGACGCGCCGAAGCCCATCCAGCCGTCGATGCGGGCCATCACCCGCAGGGAACCGGCCCCGGACGTGCAGAGCGGGTCGCTGTTCGAGCCCGCCGAGTCCGCACAGGGCGGTGGCGGTCCGACGGCGGAACCGGCTCAGGGCGAGGCGTCCCCGGCAGCCGACCAGCCGACCGGCGCGCGGTCGGAGATGACGCAGTTCGTCACCCCGGCCGGGCAGGTGCCGACGAACGGCAGGCACGGATCACTCGACGAGGACGAGGTCCCCGAGGAGCACGCTGCCGTCCGTGGCGACGAGCCGCAGGCCACCGCACCGGCCGACGAGGGCGAGGACCAGCAGGCCGGACCGTTCGGCCCCGGATCGGCGATGCCGCTGCCCGGCGGGGCCAGCCCGTCGCCGGAGTTCACCGTGAAGGCCAGCGTGACGGCATTGCGGTACGTCACCGAGGCGTCGCCGCAGTACCCGCGCATGGTCGCCGAGGTGTGGTTCCGCAGCCCGGCCGACGCCGAACGCGTCGGCTTCCGCCCCCTCGGCTAATGCGCCCAAGGGCCCCATGGTTGCGTTCAACGCAACTATGGGGCCCTTGGGAGCTTTGAACCCGAGGCCGGGGTTACTCGACCGTCCAGGTGTCCTTGCCGGTCAGCAGGGCCTGCAGATCACCCGGGTTGGCCTGCTGGGCCTGCTCGACCTGGGCACGTGCCTGGTCGTCGTAGGTCGGCCTGGCGACCTGGCGGAAGATCCCGGTCGGGGTGAGCGACAGGTTCTGGTCGCCGATGCGCGACAACGCGAACCCGTACGCCGTGTCCTCGATGGACGGATCGTGCACCACCAGGTTGTCCTCACCGATGTCGGCCACCTTGCCGACCTCGAACCCGCCGTAGCCGGTCGACGTCACGCCGAGCTCGCCCTCGGGGCCGAACCGGATCGGCTCACCCGGCGTCAGCGGAATGATCCGCTGCGCGGCCTCGTCGGAGTCCTTCAGCACGTCGAACGCGCCGTCGTTGAAGATCGGGCAGTTCTGGTAGATCTCCACGACCGCGCTGCCCCGGTGCTGGGCCGCCGCCGTGAGCACCTCCGTCAGACCCTTCTTGTCCGAGTCCAACGCCCTGCCCACGAACGTCGCCTCCGCACCCAGCGCCAGCGACACCGGGTTGAACGGCGTGTCCAGCGACCCCATCGGGGTCGACTTGGTGACCTTGCCCGGCTCCGACGTCGGCGAGTACTGACCCTTCGTCAGGCCGTAGATCCGGTTGTTGAACAGCAGGATCTTCAGGTTCACGTTCCGCCGCAACGCGTGGATCAGGTGGTTGCCGCCGATGGACAGCGCGTCGCCGTCACCGGTGACCACCCACACCGACAGGTCCGGACGCGTCGTCGCCAGCCCCGTCGCGATCGACGGCGCGCGGCCGTGGATCGAGTGCATGCCGTAGGTGTTCATGTAGTACGGGAACCGGCTCGAGCAGCCGATACCCGAGATGAACACGATGTTCTCGCGCTTGAGGCCCAACGTCGGCAGGAACGACTGGATCGTGTTCAGCACGACGTAGTCGCCGCAGCCCGGGCACCAGCGCACTTCCTGGTCGGACTTGTACTCCTTGGCCTTCTGCGGCTCGTCGGTCGTGGGGACCAGGTCGAGACCGCCCATGGTGGGCAGGCCCAGATCGGTGGCTGTCATACTGCCGCCTCCACGGGAACGAGTACGTCGTAGGTCATTCTGACGTGACCTCCCTGATGATGTCGGTGAAGACGCCCTCGAGCTCCTCGGCCTTGAAGGGCAGTCCGGCGACCTTGGTGTAGGACTGGACGTCGGTCAGGTACTTGGCACGCAGCAGCATCGCCAGCTGGCCCAGGTTCATCTCCGGCACGACCACGCGGTCGTACGAGGCCAGCACCTCGCCGAGGTTCGCGGGCAGCGGGTTGAGGTGACGCAGGTGGGCCTGCGCGACCGCCATGCCCTTCTTGCGCACCCGGCGTGCGGCGGCGCCGATCGGGCCGTACGTCGAACCCCAGCCCAGCACCAGCACGCGGGCCTTGCCGCCGCTGGCGGTTCCCCCGAGGCCGCTCGGGGCAGGATCGTCGACCTCGATGTCGGGCACGTCGATGCCGTCGATCTTCGCCTGGCGCAACCGGACCATGTGGTCGTGGTTGTCCGGGTCGTAGGAGATGTTGCCCTTGCCGTCGGCCTTCTCCAGACCACCGATGCGGTGCTGCAGACCCGGCGTGCCGGGAATCGCCCACTCACGCGCGAGCGTCTCCGGATCACGCACGTACGGCCAGTGCTCACCGGAACCGTCGGGAGCGTTCGGCTCGGACGCGAACTCCACGGACAGGTCGGGCAGCGTCGACACGTCCGGGATGAGCCACGGCTCCGAACCGTTGGCGACCGCGCCGTCGGACAGCAGCAGCACCGGCGTGCGGTACTTCAGCGCGATCCGCGTGGCCTCCAGCGCGATGTCGAAGCAGTCGGCGGGCGTGGCCGGGGCGACGATCGGCACCGGCGACTCACTGTTGCGGCCGAAGTAGGCCTGCAACAGGTCGGCCTGCTCGGTCTTCGTCGGCAGACCCGTCGAGGGGCCGCCGCGCTGCACGTCGATCACCACGAGCGGCAGCTCGGTCATCACGCCGAGCCCGATCGTCTCGGCCTTCAGCGCGATACCCGGGCCGGACGTCGAGGTCACCCCGAGCGCGCCGCCGTAGCTGGCGCCGAGTGCGGCACCGACACCGGCGATCTCGTCCTCGGCCTGGAACGTGGTGATGCCGAAGTTCTTGTGCTTCGACAGTTCGTGCAGCACGTCCGAGGCTGGGGTGATCGGGTAGGTGCCCAGCAGTACCGGCAGCTTCGCCTGCTGTCCCGCCGCCACGATGCCGTAGGCCAACGCGGTGTTGCCCGTGATCTGGCGGTAGGTGCCCGCGGGCAGCTTCGCGGGGGCGACCTCGAACGTCGTGCCGAAGGCCTCGGTCGTCTCGCCGTAGTACCAGCCCGCGCGGAACGCCAGGATGTTCGCGTCGGCGATCTCCGGCTTCTTCGCGAACTTCTCGCGCAGGAACTGCTCGGTGCCCTCGGTCGGCCGGTGGTACATCCACGACAGCAGACCCAGCGCGAACATGTTCTTGCAGCGCTCGGCGTCCTTCTTGCCGAGGCCGGTGTTCTCCAGCGCGCCCTGCGTCAGGGTCGACATGGCGACCTCGTGGACCTCGAAGGCCGACAGCGAGTCGTCCTCGAGCGGGTTCGACTCGTAGCCGACCTTCGTCAGGTTGCGCTTGCCGAACTCGTCGGTGTTGACGATGATCGTGCCGCCCTGGGGCACGTCACCGACGTTGGCCTTCAACGCAGCCGGGTTCATCGCCACGAGGACGTCGGGGCGGTCGCCGGGAGTGAGGATGTCGTAGTCGGCGAAGTGCACCTGGAAGCTGGAGACGCCGGGGATGGTGCCCTGAGGTGCGCGGATCTCGGCGGGGAAGTTCGGCAGAGTCGCCAGATCGTTCCCGAATGCGGCCGCTTCCGACGTGAACCGGTCGCCGGTCAGCTGCATGCCGTCACCGGAGTCGCCGGCGAATCGGATGACCACGCGGTCGAGCTGGTTGACCTCCGTCGGACGGGTCGCCGACAGCGCGCCTGCCCCGTCGGTGGCGCTGCCGTTCGCACTCGTGCTCATGGGCCAGGAAATCCCTCTCTCACGACTAGCGCGCCCAGCGCGCAATACTTCGAGGTTACTTGTTGTTTTCAGGGCGAGTGTTGGGGTGTGATTTGGCTTACCTCACTCGCGACGGGGGCGCCGTCGATCTCCCACGCGCTGGGAACACGGGCCTCATTCGCCGGGGTCGGGCGAACGTTCCAGCAGTGTGGAGAGCACGACCGTGGACACCGTGCGGTCGATGATCTCCAGCCCGCGCAGTCGTTCGAGTGCCGATTCCAGATGGTGGATGTCGCCGGCCCGCAGGTGCACGATCGCGTCGGCCGCACCGGACACAGTGTAGGCGGCGACGACCTCGGGCACGGGCTCGAGATGCGCCCGGATGCGCGCGGGGGACACGTTGCCCTGACAGTGCACCTCGACGAACGCCTCGGTTCCCCAGCCGAGCGCCTCCGGATCGACCACCGCGGTGAAGCCCTTGAGGACGCCGTCGTCGAGCAGCCGGTCGACCCTGCGCTTGACCGCGGGTGCCGACAGACCGACCACCTTGCCGATCTCCGCGTAGCTCGCGCGTGCGTTCGCGACCAGGCAGGAAACGATTCGCTGATCCAGAGTGTTCACACGCAATGATTAGCACACTGATGCGCAACCATGGTCGATTGTTTGCGCGCCCGGCTGGTTCTACATTCGAACTATGACGGACACCCACGCGCTGCCCGTACGGATCCCCACGCCCCGCCACTACCTGATGTGCCCGCCGCGGCATTTCGCCGTGGAGTACTCGATCAACCCGTGGATGGACCCCAGCCGTCCCGTCGACGTCGAGCTGGCCATGCGGCAGTGGACGACGTTGCGCGATCTCTACCGCGAACTCGGCCACACGGTCGACGAGGTACCGCCGCAGCCGGGACTGCCGGACATGGTGTTCGCGGCCAACTCGGGCACCGTGGTCGACGGCAGGGTGCTGGGGTCGCGGTTCCGTGCCCCGCAGCGTGCCGCCGAGGCCGAGCACTTCCGGCGCTGGTTCGTCGAGCACGGATTCCGCGACGTGACCATGCCGCGTCAGATCAACGAGGCCGAGGGCGACTTCGCCTGGACGGGCGGGCTGCTGCTCGCGGGCACGGGTTTCCGCACCGACCCCGGTGCGCACGCGGAGGCGCAGGAGACGCTGGGCGTGCCCGTGGTGTCGCTGCACCTGGTCGACGAGCGCTACTACCACCTCGACACGGCCCTGTTCGTGCTGCAGCCCGAGCAGGAGGCGATGCGCGCGCAGGTCGCCTACTACCCGGAGGCGTTCTCGCCGGGGTCGCAACGCGTGCTGCGGCGGCTGTTCCCCGACGCGGTGATCGCCAACGCGGCCGACGCCGAGTGCTTCGGGCTGAACGGCGTCTCCGACGGCAGGCACGTCGTCCTGCCCGTCGAGACCGAGTCGACCGGACTGGCAGGCCGGATCGCCGAGCGTGGTTACGAGGTGCGGTTCGTCGACATCTCGGAACTCCGCAAGGCAGGCGGCGGCCCGAAGTGCTGCACCCTGGAGATCCGAAAGTAACCACTTCGGGAACGCGTGTTGCGCTTTCGGGGGCGCGTGTTGCGTCGGCCGGGGGCCGTGTTGCGGATCGGGGGACGCTACGGCGCTGCGTCCCCGCGCCGCGGTGCGACGTGTGAGCGCGAGGTAGGCGGTGCCGGAGCTAACCGCCGTGCGACGTGTCGATGACGCAGAAGCGGTTGCCCTCGGTGTCGGCGAGCACCACGAAGTCCGGGTCGGCGGGGTAGAGGTCCCAGTCGACCCGCGTAGCACCCAGGGACACGAGCCGGGCGACTTCGGCTTCCTGGTCCTGTGCGTCGGCGGCGTAGAGGTCGAGGTGGACGCGAGGATGTTGTTGCACCGGAGACTCACTCGAGTCGATCGCCACGCCGGGGCCGTGTCCCCGGTGCGGCACGAGCACTACGAAGTCGTCGTTGAGAGCGCCGTCGCGAGGTACGTAGTCGAGCGCGGCCGCCCAGAACGTGGCCGCTCGCCGGACGTCGGCGGCCCCCATGACCACCGTTCCGATGTGCAACATACGCGCACTGTCCACGAAGGACATCTCGCCGTCAACGGGGGTCCCGGGGTCACAACACGGGCTCCCGAATCCGCAACACGCGTTCCCGAGCACGCAACACGGGCTCCCTCGCGGTGCGACACGCGCCCCTGAGTCCGCGACACAAGCCCCCGAATCCACGACACGCGCCCCCAGATCCGCAACACGGGCCCCTGGAGGTGCAACACGGGGTGCTAGGGGGTGGCGCGGCGGCGGGTGAGGAGGCCTCGGCGGGGTGCGAACAGGAGGGCGAGCACGAACAGCGCGCCGCTGGCCAGGCCGATCGTGCCGGGGATGGACGTGTCGGCCGACACGGCGACCGTGTGCCCGGCGATCGACGCGACCCACCCGCACAACGCAGCCACGACCAGCATCGTGCCAAGGCGCGCGGTGAGCAGCCGTGCCGTCGACGCGGGCACCACGAAGAACGTGATCACCAGGATCGCCCCGACACTGTCGAACGCCACGACGGCCAGCCCCGCCACCGCGACCAGCAGCACCTGGCCGATCAGCCTGCCCCGTAGACCCGCCAACTCCGCGAACGCCGGGTCGAACGCAGCCGCCTGCAACGGCCGCCACAGCACGACCACGAGCGCCACGACGGCGACGGTCGCCAGGCCGGTCACCACCAGCGACTGCGGCACGTCTGCCCCGAACAGCGACACGGTCCGCAGCGGGGCGAACGTCAGATCGCCGTAGATCGCCGAGTCCAGATCGATGTGCGCCCCCGAGGCGAATCTGCTGATCCCGAGGATTCCCAACGAGAACAACGCGGGGAACACGAGCGCCAACGCGGCGTCGGATTCGACGACGCCGGTGCGCCGCAGCCAGTCCGATCCGAGTACGCACAGCACGCCGAACGCCGTTGCCCCGACGACCGTCCACAGTGTCGCGCGCTCCCCGGTGAGCAGGAAGATCAGCACAATGCCGGGCAGGACCGCGTGGCTGACGGCGTCCGGC
The DNA here is from genome assembly GCF_000719975.1 of Prauserella rugosa. GTDB lineage: Bacteria > Actinomycetota > Actinomycetes > Mycobacteriales > Pseudonocardiaceae > Prauserella > Prauserella rugosa. The sequence continues at coordinate 30,542 of NZ_JOIJ01000018.1, read as the reverse complement.
AGCAGCGCCTGGCCGCGCAGCACGAGGAATCCGCCGAGCACCGCGCACGACGTCGACAGCAGGCCGGCGATCACGACGATCATCACGTCATCGGGAGACACGGGCGCGCCCCCTCGCCAGCTTCGCCACGACACCCCGCCGCGGCGCGAACACGACCGACAGCACCGCGAGTCCGGTCGCCAGCAGCACGATCACCGGACCGGCTGGCAGCTCGGCGCGGCCTGCCACGAGACCGCCGACCGCCCCGCTGGCCGCCCCCACGAGACCGGACAGTGGCATCAACACCGCCAACGTGGACGTCACCTGCCGCGCCGCGACCACCGGTGCCACCAGCAGGGCGACCATCAGGATCGCGCCCACCGTCCGTACGCCCAGCACGACGGCCAGCGCCAGCAATCCCGTGCTCGCCGCGTCCACCACCCACGTGCGGACCCCCGCGACCGCGGTGAACCCCGGGTCGAACGTCGCCGAGCGCAACAAACGGAACCCCAGCCCGACCGCCACGACCGCGACGCTCGCCAGTGCCAGCGCCACCACGATGTCGCGCTCCACCATGCCCGCGGTCTGGCCCAGCAGGTACTCGTCCAGGCCGGCCTGGCTGGCGTTGCCCGAGCCGGAGATCCCGGTCAGCAGCACGATGCCCAACGTCAACGACACCGAAAGCACAACCCCGATGGCCGCGTCCGAACGCAGCCGTCCCGTGCGCTCGAGCGCGATCATCGCGAACGCCGCGACGGCCGCCGACACCGCGGCGCCCAGCAGCAACAGCTCGGGCACCTTCGCCCCGGTGACCAGGAAGGCCACGGCGACACCCGCCAGCGTGCCGTGGCTCATCGCATCGCCGAACATGCTGCGCTGCCGCAGCACCGCCAACGGGCCGAGCAGTCCCGCGACGAAGCCGACCACCGCCGTGCCGACCACCACCACGGCGTCCGCATAGGACAGTGGCAGCGCGTCGAGCAGTCCTCCGAGCACGCCCGTCATCGCACCGCCAGCGGAGCCATGCCGTAGGCGCGTTCGAGATGCTCGGTGGTGAGGACCTCGTCCGGCGCACCCGCGGCCACGACCGTGCCCGCCATGAGCACGGCGTGATCGAAATGCTCGAGCACGTCCCGTAGATCGTGGTGCACCGCGATCACCGACGCACCGCCGCGGCAGAGGCCGGTGAGGATCTCCAACAGCATCGCCTCGGTGCGCGCGTCGACGGCCGTGAACGGCTCGTCCAGCACGATCAGATCTGCACGTTGGGCCAACGCCCGTGCCAGGAACACCCGCTGACGCTGACCACCCGAGAGCTCGTCGATCGGCCGGTCGGCCAGATCCGCGACCCCCACCTGCTCCATCGCACCCGCGACCACCTCGTCGTCCTCGCGCGTCAACCTGCGCAGCCAACCCCGATGCGGATACCGCCCCATCTCCACGACCTGCACGGCCGTGATCGGGAAATCCTTCGCGACGCTGTCCTGCTGCGGCACGTACGCCACCCGCCGGCGCACCCGTCGCAACGGCTCACCCAGCCAGCGGACCCTGCCCCGCACCGACGGCACCAGCCCCAGCGCGGCTTTGACCAACGTCGACTTGCCCGCACCGTTCGGGCCCACCACCGCGCTCAGCACGCCCGCCGGAATCGTGACATCCACGCCCGTCAACACCGGACGGCCACCGTAGGAGGCGCTCACCCCCTCCAACCGCAGCGCCGCCTCCGCCCGAGTGCCGGCATCGGCCTCCTCAGCGGGAGAACGTGCGTCGTCGGTGTTTTCGGCCTCCTCCGCGGGAGAACGTGCGTCGTCGGTGTCTTCGGCCTCCTCCGCGGAGAAGAGTGCGTCGTCGGTCATCCCAGTCCCTCCTCGAGCACCGCCGCGTTGGCGCGCAGCATTCCGACATAACTGCCGTCGGAACCGGTCGAATCGGAGTACAGCTCCCCGCCGACCCGCACGTCGCCGCCCCGCTGCCGCGCCGCGGCCAGCATCGACTCGACCGTCTGTGGCGACACGCTCGTCTCCAGGAACACGGCGGGCACGTGCTCGCGTGCCAGCAGCTCGGCCACGCGGGAGACGTCCGCCGTCGTCGCCTCCTGCTGGGTCGACATCCCCTGGATCGCCACGACCTCCAGCCCGAACGCGTCGCCGAAGTAGCGGAACGCGTCGTGCGAGGTCACCAGGGTGCGTCTGCGTTCGGGGATGCGGTCGATCACCGCCTGGACGTCGTCGGCGGCGCGCAGCACCTCGCCGCGGTACGCGGCGCCGCGGCGCCGGTAGTCGTCGGCGTGGGCGGGATCCAGCGCGGCGAGATGCTGGGTGACGGCATCGACGACGTGTACCCAGCGGTGCGGGTCGTGCCAGATGTGCGGGTCGAACTCCTCCTCGGGTGCCGAACCCGCGGCGGGCCGCAGCAGCCGGTCGTGCGGCACGGCCTCACCGGCGAACAGCACCGGCTTCGTGCGCGCGATGTCGGTGAGGGTCTGCTCCAGCGCACCCTCCAGGTACAACCCGACGGCCACGACCGAGTCGGCCCGTCGCATCTCCCGCAGATCACCGGCCCTGGCCTGGTACAGGTGCGGATCGACGCCGGGCCCCATGAGCCGGACGGTGTCGACGTCGTCGCCGCCGATGCGCGAGACCGTGTCGTCGAGGAACGTCGTCGTGGTCACCAGGCGCAGCTTCGCGTTGTCCGACGTCACCGGTTGGAGCGCGTAGCCGACGGCGCTCGAGATCGCCAGGACGAACACCACACCGAGGGCGACGAGCGCACGCCGATCGCGGCGCCTGGCGCGTCGGCGACGCTCGGCGCGCGTGGGCTCGGCGCCCGCGATTTCCATGGCCACCCCCGAAGTTTCGGTGCGACGAACTCTACTCTACGCCGCTGCGAAACCGGGCGTGGGTGTGGTGTGCTACACGCCCACCTCGAACGTCCGAAGTAGACTCGCACGGCGCTACGCAGGAACTTCGGCCGGGCCCTGAGCGTTGGCCCGGGTGCAAGCCGATTTCGGATCCCGAGGCGGGAGGAGGGTGAGCTGGTGCACAAGCACCACAACGGTCTCAAGACAGCGCTGCTGCTGGGGCTGATGAGTGCGCTCATCATCGGGATCAGTGGCCTGTTCGGCAGGGGCGCCCTGATCATCGGCCTGCTGATCGCGCTCGCGATGAACGGCTACGCCTACTTCAACTCCGACAAACTGGCGTTGCGTGCCATGCGGGCCCAGCCCGTGTCGCAGGCGCAGCAGCCCGCGATGTACCGCATCGTGCGGGAGCTGGCGACGTCGGCGCGTCAGCCCATGCCCCGGTTGTACGTCAGCCCGACCAGGGCACCCAACGCGTTCGCCACCGGGCGCAATCCGCGCAACGCCGCGGTGTGCTGCACCACGGGGATCCTGGAGATCCTCGACGAGCGCGAGCTGCGGGCTGTCCTCGGTCACGAGCTGGCGCACGTCTACAACCGCGACATCCTCATCTCGTCGGTCGCGGGCGCGCTGGCCAGCGTGGTGAGCTTCCTGGCCAACATGGCGATGTTCGCGGGCATGTTCGGCGGCAACCGTGAGGGCGGCGGCAACCCGATCGCGATGATCCTGTTGGCGCTGCTCGGGCCGGTCGCGGCCGGCATCATCAAGATGAGCGTGAGCAGGTCGCGCGAGTATCAGGCCGACCAGTCCGGCGCCGAGCTCACGGGCGACCCGCTGGCGCTGGCGTCGGCGCTGCGCAAGCTCGAACGGGGCACCAGCTCCGCTCCGCTGGCCCCGGACCCCAAGGTCGTGTCGCAGTCGCACCTGATGATCGCGAACCCGTTCCGGCCCGGCGAGCGCATGTCGCGGATGTTCTCGAGTCACCCGCCGATCGAGGACCGCATCCGCCGCCTGGAGAACATGGCGCGCCGGCAGCTCTGACCCCCGCAGCCTGACTCCCGCAGCTCTGACACCCAGCGGGGGACGCCGGCCTGCGCTCGGCGTCACCCTCGGCCGCTGAGCGCGCGGCGGGCGAAGGCGACCGTGTGGGCGCGGAGGATCGCGTGGTGCTCCTCGTCGTCACGGGCCCTGCCGTCTCCTGCGTCACTTCCTGTGGGTACGAGGAAGCCGGCGAGTTGGGGGAGCGTGTGGGGCCAGGCGGCGAGGCCGAGCAATGTGAACAGGGTGGCGGCGGTCTCCCGGTCCACGTCGGTACCGAGTGCCTCGGCGAGCGCGGCGACCTTGTCGTCGTAGCCCTGCGCGCGGCGGTCGGCGTCCGGCACGGGCCGGTCGTCGTAGTGCAGTGACTCCCACAGCAGCAGCCGGAGCAGCAGCGGGTGCTCGCGGTGGTAGTCGTAGAGCCTGCCGACGTACTCGGCCAGGTCGCCCTCGGGCAGTCCGATACCCCTGGCGTGCTCGGCCTTCGCCTCGGTGATCACGGCGTCGAACAGCTTCTCCTTGCTGCCGAAGTAGCCGTAGATCCGCTCTTTGTTGACGCCTGCGCGTGCCGCGATGGCGTCGACGCGCGCGCCGGCGATCCCGTGTGCGGCGAACTCGTCGCGGGCGGCATCGAGGAGTCGTTGGCGGGTGCTGCTCATGCCGTCCATGTCTACCAGGTGGCCAACCGGCCGGTTGAAATCCAACTAGTTGGTTGGACACCATGGAGGCATGACCGCCACGGATCTCTCCACCCGCGGCACCGCGCACGTCTGGGCATCGCCCGCGAGCACCCTCGCGACCTTGGTGACCAGCGCTGTGGTGGGTGTCGGACAGACCTACGCCGTCATTCCGCTGCTGCCCGCGATCGCCGCCGAATTCGGCACGTCCACCTCGGCGGCGACGTGGATGTCGACGGCGTTCAGCCTCGCGTTCGCGCTGAGCTTCCTGGTCGCAGGCCCGCTCGCCGACCGGTTCGGCCCACGCCGCGTGATCCTCGCCGGACTCGTCGCGGCGGCCGTGACGACGGCCGCGGTCCCGCTCGCGACGTCGTTGCCCGCGGCCGTGGCGTTGCGCTGCGTGCAGGGAATGGCGGTCGCGATGCTCGTGCCCACGGGGTTCGCCTACGTCACCGGACACCTCGAGCCGGGGCGCCGTCCCGTGGCGTTCAGCGCGCTGGCCAGCGCCGGCATCGCGTCGGCGGTCGTGTTGCAGGTCGCCGCGCAGGTGCTGGCGCCGGTGGGCTGGCGTGCGGTGTTCCTCGCCTCCAGCGGGGCGTTCGTGCTGCTCATCGCAGTCGTGACGGTGGTGCTGCGGCCGGACGCGCTGGCTGCCACGCCGCGGGCCGACTCGGTCGTGGCTGCGCTCGCTGCGGTGCCGAAGCTGCTCACCCGTCCGCGGCTGCTCGGGCTGTACCTCGCGACCGCCGCGCTGCTGGGCGCGTTCGTCATCGTCTACACGGTGGTCGAACTCGCCGGGCCCGACGCGGTGAGCAGTCCGGGCGCGATGCTGGCGTTGCGGGCGAGCGCGTTGCCTGCGGTCGTGCTGGCGCCGTTGCTGACGCGCGTACTCGCCGGGGTGGCGCCTCGCGTGCGGGCGATGGTGTCGCTGGCGGTGTCGGCGATCGCCGCGCTGCTGCTGCCCGTGGCGGGCGGCAGCGTTGTGGGGTTGGCCGCGGTGCTGCTGGTGTTCGTCGGCGGCATCGCCGTCGGATCGCCGGGCCTCGTCGCGGCGATCCACGCCCACGCGGGCGAATCGGTGGGTGCGGCGACCGCGTTGTACACCGCGTCCCTGTTCCTCGGCGCGAGCGTGGGTCCCCAGCTCGTGGCCGTGGTCGGCGGTTTCGCCCCGACGCTCGTGGTCACCGCTGGGCTCCTCGCGGCGGCGACGGGCCTCGTGGCGCTGTGCACCCAGGGAGACCGCCGCCCCGCGTGAACCGTGGTTCAGGCGGTGGCGCCTGCGGCTTTCGCGATGTCCATGACGTAGTCGCCGTAGCCGCTCTTGGCCAGTTTCGCGCCGAGCCGGTGACACTCGTCGGCGTCGATGTAGCCCATGCGCAGGGCGACCTCTTCGAGGCAGGCGATCCGCACGCCGGTCCGGTGTTCCAGCACCTGCACGAACTGGCCTGCTTCGAGCAGCGAGTCGTGCGTACCGGTGTCCAGCCAGGCGAACCCGCGCGAGAGTTCCACCAGCCGCGCCCGGCCCTGCCGCAGGTAGGTCATGTTGACGTCGGTGATCTCGAGTTCGCCGCGGGCCGAGGGCCGCAGTCCGCGTGCGATGTCGACGACCTGGTTGTCGTACAGGTACAGCCCGGTGATCGCCTTGTTCGACCGCGGCACCGCGGGCTTCTCCTCGATGGACAGCAGGGTGCCGTCGCCGGAGATCTCGCCGACGCCGTATCGCTGCGGATCCTTGACGGGGTAGCCGAACAGCACGCAGCCGTCGAGGCCCGCCACCTCGGCCTGCAGGGTCCGGGAGAAGCCCTGGCCGTAGAAGATGTTGTCGCCGAGGATCAGCGCCACGTCGTCGTCGGCGATGAAGTCGGCACCGATGACGAACGCCTCGGCGAGACCGTTCGGTGCGGCCTGCTCGGCGTAGGACAGCTCGAGTCCGAACTGGCTGCCGTCGCCGAGCAGCCGGCGGAAGTTGGGCAGGTCGGACGGTGTCGAGATGATCAGGATCTCGCGGATGCCGGCCAGCATCAGCACCGAGATCGGGTAGTAGATCATCGGCTTGTCGTAGACGGGCAGCAGCTGCTTGGACACCGCCTGCGTGATCGGGTGCAGCCGGGTGCCGCTGCCCCCCGCCAGCACGATGCCCTTCATCGCCGCCCCTCCGGTCGACCCGTCGTCACCTGTTCGGGGTCAGCGTACCGACTACCGCGACGGGCCGGTGCCGAAGAAGACCTGACAGCCGGAGGCCGTGCGATCGGCCGTGAGCTGGAGCATGGTGTCGCCGTCGTCGACGGGCAGCAGGGCCGGGCTGTAGTTCGGGCACGGATCGTCGACCGGGTTGGCCACCTCGACCGGCGCCGGCACCTCGTACCACGGGCCCTCGCCGAGGTTGTCGTTGGCGAGGATCGTCTTGCCATTGCCCTCGTTGGGTTCGCCGTCGGCGTTCACGTAGATCTGTCCGATGAGGAGGATCCGCGTGCCGTTGGGGCCGCCGGGGAACAGCGAGACGGTCGGCGAATGCTCGAAGTGCCTGCCCTCGGCGGTGCCGACCTGGGTGCCGGGTGCGGTCGGGTCGCCGAAGTCGGCGCCGTCGTCGGAGATCTTGAAGTACGGGTCGCAGAACCGCTCGCCGTAGTTGCAGATCTCGTAGCTGTAGTAGTGCCTGCCGTCGGGCAGTTTGCGCACGATCGGCATGCCGGGCCGCACCTCGAACGGTTGCATGGCCAGCGTGTGCTTCGGCTCGGACCAGTTCGTCAGGTCGGTCGTCGACAACTGGGCGTTGACCTGGTCGAACCGGTCGCCGCGCTCGTCGGCGTAGTGCAGCTGGAGCGCGCCGGTGTCGTCGACGTTGAACTCCGGTTCCCACACGCCGGGCTTGCCGCTGGAGGTCACCGGTTCGGACACGAACTCCCACGAACGGCCGGTGTCCTCGCTCGCCCAGACACGGATGCCGATCTCGCGGTCGGCGCCCGCCTTCTGCCGGTAGCTCGCAGCCCAGAGCAGCGTTCCGGCGTCGTAGTCGCCCACGGCGCGCGGCAGCTCGTACAGGGTTCCGCAGCACATGCCCTTGCCGTAGACGCCTTCCGGGTCGCGGACCTCGCCGACCTGCTCGAACGTCTCACCCTCGTCGGTGCTCTCGTAGACGGGTGCGTAGAAGCCCCAGTCGTCGTTGCTGGTGAGGGTGGCGAGGATGCGCCCGTCGTGGCCCGCGCCGCCGTGCTGGGTGCGGATGACGCGCGGGTAGGCGCCGTACGCGTCGTGCAGTAGCTGACGTTCGGCCGCGTGCGCCACCGCGGGTGCGGCGCTGAGGCACAGGAGCACGCTGAACAGGACGGCGAGCGACTTACGCACTGAAAACCCCCGGTCTCCGTCGGTGACCGGGGGATTCAAACACGATCAGGTGACAGCGCGTCAACGGTTGACGCACAATTCACGAAGACGTGCCCTGAGGTCTCACCGATAGTTGGTGAACTGCAGGGCGATACCGAAGTCCTTCTCCTTCAGCAACGCGATCACGTCCTGCAGGTGGTCCTTCTTCTTGCCGGAGACGCGGAGCTGGTCACCCTGGATCTGCGCCTGCACGCCCTTCGGCGCCTCGTCGCGGATGTACTTGGAGATCTGCTTCGCCTTGTCCTGCTCGATGCCCTCGACGATCGTGCCGGTGACCTTGTAGATCTTGCCCGACGCCGCGGGCTCGCCCGCGTCGAAGGCCTTCATCGAGACGCCGCGCTTGACGAGCTTCTCCTTGAAGACGTCGACGGCCGCCTTCACCCGCTCCTCGGTCTCCGCCTCCACGGTGATGGCGTTCTCGCCGGACCAGGCCACGGACGCGCCCGTGCCCCGGAAGTCGAACCGGGTCGACAGCTCCTTCGCCGCCTGGTTCACCGCGTTGTCCACCTCCTGGCGGTCGACCTTGCTCACCACGTCGAACGACGGATCGGCCACGCTGCACGCACCTCGCTGTCTGCATCGATTGATCGGTAGAACGGACGGGCCGTGCACACGGCCGCACCGCAAGGGTAGTCACCGGGTACCCGGGTGTGGGTGCGGCAGGCGTGGGCGGTACGCTGTCTCCTTGCCGGACGAGGTCCGGAACCCGGCGGGTTGCCCGAGCGGCCAAAGGGAGCTGACTGTAAATCAGCCGGCACTGCCTTCGGGGGTTCGAATCCCTCACCCGCCACTCGCTCGAAGGCGCCCCCTGCTTGTCGCTGGGGGCGCCTTCGCTTGTTTCGAGCTTCGTCATCTCTTGTGGGGGCACAGCCCCCAAACCCCGTCCGGGGAGTGCCCCGGGCCCCCATCCTCGTGGTCCCGTTTGGTGCTCCCGAAGGCCTGCCGGCTGATTTACAGTCAGCTTCCGACTGGGTCAGGGGCATCCGAGTCGGCCCGCGGTCCGGCGGGTAGCCGGTGGGCATGTTCGTACGTCGGATCCTGGAATCGACCGAGTCGCTGCGTGCCGTGGACGGACCGGCGGCCACGGTCCAACGCTCGGTGCGGCGCGTGCTCGGCCGCGGTGGCCTCGACCGGTTCCTTCGCGGGGCCTGGCTCGGCCACCCGGTGCACCCGTTGCTGGTGGCCGTGCCGATCGGGGCGTGGACCTGTTCCTCCGTGCTCGACATCGGTTTCGACCAACCCGTTGCCGCCCGTCGGCTCATGGCCATCGGACTCGCCGCCACCCCGCCCACGGTCGTGACCGGCCTGGCCGACTTCTCCCGGCTGGACCCCACCCAGCGGCGGGTCGCCCTCCTCCACGCCGGAGCCAACGCGGTCGCCGCAGGCCTCTACCTGCGTGCCGTGACGTGCCGGAACCGGTCGGCGAGCCGCGCCTGGGCGTGCGCGGGACTAACGGCACTCGCCGCGGGTGGCGCGCTCGGCGGTCACCTGTCGTACGCGCTGGGAGCCGGCGTCGGCCGCTGGCAGCAGACGTCCGCCGAATCCGGGCCGGAACCGGCAGGAGTGCGAGCCGGACATGTCGGGTAGTGCTGAGCCGTGAACCGTCTGCTGGCGATCTACCTGAACGACCAACTCGCCCTCGGCACGCTGTGGCGCGAGCTGGCACGCCGCTCGGCACACAGCAACCACGGCACCGAGTACGGCGAGGCCCTCACGCAGGTGGCGCAGGGCATCGCCGAGGACGTCGACACCTTCCGCGCGATCATGGAGCAGCTCGGCGTACGCACCAACCCGGTGAAGACCGGCCTCGCCGTGGCCGCCGAACGCGTCGGACGGCTCAAACCGAACGGCAGACTGCGGTCGTACTCGGCCCTTTCCCGGTTCGCCGAGCTGGAGATCCTCGTGATGGGCATCCGGGGCAAGAAACAGCTGTGGACGACGCTGCGTGACCTGGCCGACCTCGGCTCCCGGCTGCCCGACATCGACTTCGACGAGCTCATCGCCCGAGCGGAACGGCAACGTGCCGAGCTCGAACCGTGGCGTGGGCAGGCGGGTCGCGACGCGTTCACCACGTAGCGACCCGCCCACCGGCGCCCGCCCGTAGCCGGGTCAGCTTGCCTTGATCGCCTCGGCCACGGCCTGTCCCAGGTCGCTGCACGTGGCCGTGCCACCCAGGTCCGGGGTGCGCACCGTGCCCTCGGCCAGCACGCGCTCGAACGCGTCGACGATCGCCGCGCTCGCGTCGGCGTGGCCGAGGTGGTCGAGCATCATCGCGCCGGCCCAGATCTGCCCGATCGGGTTGGCGATGCCGCGGCCCGCGATGTCCGGTGCGGAACCGTGGACCGGTTCGAACAGCGAAGGGAAGGCTCCCGTCGGGTTGATGTTGCCGCTCGGTGCCACGCCGATCGTGCCCGTACACGCGGGTCCGAGGTCGGACAGGATGTCGCCGAACAGGTTCGAGGCCACCACCACGTCGAACCAGTCGGGGTGCAGCACGAAGTTCGCCGTGAGGATGTCGATGTGGTACTTGTCCACCCGCACGTCGGGATACTCGGCGCCGAGCGCGGCGACCCGTTCGTCCCAGTACGGCATCGTGTGCGAGATGCCGTTGGACTTCGTCGCCGACGTCAGGTGGTTGCCGCGCCGCTGCGCCTGCTCGAAGGCGAACCGCACGATCCGGTCGGTGCCCGTGCGGGTCATGACGGTCTCCTGCACCACGGCCTCGCGTTCGGTGCCCTCGAAGATCCGCCCGCCGATGCTCGAGTACTCGCCCTCGGTGTTCTCCCGCACCACGAGGAAGTCGATGTCACCGGGCGCACGGCCGGCCAACGGTGCGGGCACACCGGGCAGCAGGCGCACCGGCCGCAGGTTCACGTACTGGTCGAAACGGCGCCGGAACTGCAGCAGCGACTCCCACAGCGACACGTGGTCGGGCACGACGTCCGGCCAGCCGACCGCGCCGAAGTAGATCGCGTCGAAGCCCTGCAACACCTCGAACCAGTCCTCCGGCAGCATCCGCCCGTGCTGCTGCCAGTACGCGGCAGAGGCGAAGTCGAACTCCTGGAAGCTCAGGTCGATGCCGAACAGCTCTGCGGCACGGCGGACACTGCGCAGGCCCTCGGGGACGACCTCGGTGCCGATGCCGTCGCCGGGGATCACCGCGATGGTGTGGGTCATGGACTGTCCTCTCGTGAACGGGGCTTCCTGGGACGGAATAGGGGCGCGTTGGGCACGTCAGCCGGAGCCGAAGAACGACCGCATCTCCCGCACCACCTCGTCGGGGCATTCCTCGGCGAGGTAGTGCCCGCAGTCGAGCGCGCGGCCGGAGACGTCGGCGGCGACCTGCTTCCACAGTGGAATCGGATCGAACAGTCGCTCGATGACCCCATGCCGGGCCCACAGCACTCGCAGCGGCACCGACGTGACGCGGCCCGCGGTGCGGTCGGCGCGATCGTGGTCCAGGTCGATGGTCGCGGCCGCGCGGTAGTCCTCGCAGATCCCTCGCGCGCGGCCCGTGCCGGTGAGGCCGGCGACGTAGTGGTCGAGCACCTCGGGCGGGAACGGGGCCAGACCCGCGTGCCTGCCGCCCAGCACGCCCTCGACGTAGGCCCGCGGATCGGCCTCGACGAGCGTTTCCGGCAACGGCGCGGGCTGGATGAGGAAGAACCAGTGCCAGTAGGCGGTCGCGAACTCCCGGTCCGCGCCCTCGTACATGTCCAGCGTGGGAGCGACGTCGAGCAGCATCGCTTTGTCGACCCGGCCGGGCGCGTCCACGGCGAGTCGGGCGGCGACGCGGCCCCCGCGGTCGTGACCCGCGACGAGGAACCGGTCGTGCCCGAGCGCCGACATCAGCTCGACGCAGTCGCGCGCCATCGTGCGCTTGCTGTGGGCGGCGTGGTCCTCGTCGGCGGCGGGGCGGCCGGAATCGCCGTAACCGCGCAGGTCGGGGGCGACGACGGCGAAGTCCTCGGCGAGCTCGGCGGCGACGCGGTGCCACATCATGTGGGTCTGCGGATGTCCGTGCAGCAACAGCAGCGCGGGGCGGGACGCCCGTCCGCCGACGCGGCCCCGCAGCCGGACGCCGTTGACCCGCAGGTCGAGGTCCGTGAAGCCGGAAAACGTCACCGCTCACCCCTTCGTCGCAGCACAGCGTGCCCGGTACTGCGGCGATGCTAGGTTTTCCGCTGGCGACAAGGAACATCGTGTGAGGCAAGGCGCCTTTGCGTGTGGCGCAAACCGGCGGGCCGTCTCGGTGTGCGGAACCAGTGCAAGGCGGGTGGGAACGTGCCGGCTCCCGGCGACGACCTCGAGTTCTTCACCACCCTCGTTGCGGCCGGGACGATGACCGAGGCCGCGCGGCACTGGGGCGTGTCGGTCTCGGCGATCAGCAGGCGACTGCGCGCCCTCGAGGAGCGGCTCGGTGTCCAGTTGGCGACGCGCGGTTCACGCACCCTGGTGTTGACGCCGGAAGGGGAGCGGTACCGCGCACGCGGCGCCGAGATCCTGCAGCAGGTCCGCGATCTCGAGACCGCGATCGGCGGCGACCCCGGCCACCTGTCCGGACCGGTGCGCGTGGTGTCGACCGCGGGGCTGGGCCGCTGCCACATCGCGCCGCTGTTGCGGGAGTTCCGCGCCGTGCATCCGCTCGTGGACTGCTCGCTCGAACTGACGAGTCTGCCGCTGTCGGCGGTGCGGCCCAGCTACGACGTCGGGGTGCACGTCGGCCCCGTGCCCGATTCGGCCCGTGCGATGCGGCGCCTGCTGCGCAACCGGCGGGTCGTCGTGGCCTCTCCCGCCTACCTCGAGCGGCGCGGCGCCCCGCAGGACCTGCGCGAGCTGCGCGACCACGACTGTCTGGTGCTGCGCGAACACGAGGGCGAGTTCTCCTGGCGGTTCGTCGTCGACGGCAGGGAACTCGCTGTCCCGGTGCGCGGCGGGCTGACGTGCAACGACGGGATCGCCCTCACCGACTGGTGCTTGGCGGGTGCGGGACTGGCGATGCGCTCGCTCTGGCACGTTCGCCGGTACCTGGACGAGGGCAGCCTCGTGCAGGTGCTGCCGCAGATCCCGACGCCGCCTGCCGACGTCGTCGCGTTGTTCGACGCCGACGCCCGCGTTCCGCCGCGCGTCCAGGCGCTCGTGGACTTCCTCGGCGACCGGTTGCCCGCCCGCGTCAGCGGCAGTGGCTCAGGACCCCGCGGATCGCCTCGGCCTCGGCCTGGTCGACGGTGAGCTCGTACCGCTGCTTGATCTGCACCCACTTGGTGACGTAGCCGCAGCGGTCCTCGTCGGGCAGCCACGTCGCCGGGTCCTGGTCGCCCTTCGACCGGTTCGACGAGGCCGTCACGGCCACGAGCACGTCGGGGTCGTTGGCGTAGGCCTCGCGCTGCTCTTCGGTCCAGTCGCGGGCACCGGAACGGGCGACCTCGGCGAGCGGCACCCAGTGGTCGATGTCCAAATCGGACGCGTCGGTGACCACCTCGCCGTCGTAGATGCTCGTCCACTCCCCGGTGACCTCGCAGCCGTCGCCGACCCGGACGTGGCGTCCCTGATCGCGCAGCGCGGCGTCGCGGGCGTCGCATCCGTCGCCGACGGAACTCCAGTGCGGCCAGTCGTCGCGGTCGTAGTGTGCGCCGGTGTCCTCCGGAGCGATCGTCAACGCGGACAGGTCCGCCTCGCCCAGCTCGCTCGACCCTGCGCTGCCCGCCGAATCGTCCGGGTCGAGCACGTCGAGCAGGAAGTACCCGCCCACCGCCAGCACGGCGACGAGGGTGGAGACGAGGGCCTTGCTGCGGGGCCTGGTGCGGGGCCTGGTGGGCGTGAGAGTGCGGGTGCTCATCGGGGACCTTTCGAACCGGACACGGTCGGCGCGGCATGCGCCGTGATGATCTTCCGGGACGGCGCAGCCGCCCTGCCGCCGGGCCGCGGACGTGCGCGCCACGTCACGACACCACCGGCCTCGGCGGGCCGAACCGCGCGGGCTGAGGCATGCTCGGGAACGGAAACCGAACCCGACGCGGGCCAAGGCCCGAGTATCGAGGAGCTGTCGTGTCCACCCCGCCGTTGCCTTCCGACGCCGTCGAGCTGTTGCGCCGTCCCAATCCCGCCGTCATGGCCACGTTGCGCTCCGACGGCACGCCCGTGTCCGCGGCCACGTGGTACCTGTGGGACGACGGCCGCGTCCTGATCAACCTCGACGAGGGGCGTGCCCGCCTGAAGCACCTGCGCCGGGACCCGCGCGTCACCCTGACGGTGCTCGACGAGAACTGGTACACGCACGTGACGCTCATCGGGCGCGTCACCGAGATCCGCGAGGACGAGGGACTGGTCGACATCGACCGACTGTCCACTCACTACACCGGCAATCCGTACCCGGACCGCGTGCGCACGCGCTACAGCGCGTGGATCGAGATCGACCGCTGGCACGGCTGGGGCGCCCACCGCGACAGCGACCAGGCTTCGGTCTGACCGGAGTGCCGGTGGGGAAGCGGCGCGCCTCACGCCCGCTTTCCCACCGGCACCGTGATCAGCGGACGCACCCGGGAGGCCTCGTCCAGGAAACCCGTGACCGCGTCGCGCAACGCGCGTACGGCGCGCGAGGGTTCGACGTCGCGCCGGGACGCCAGGCGCACGGTGCGGGTCAACCCGGGTGCGGTGAACCGGGTGATGCGGAAACCGTCGTCGACCACGGTGCTCGGCACCACGGCCACCCCCACCCCGGCTCGCACGAGTTCCAGCACCGCGTCCATCTCGCCGCCCTCCACCGCGAACGTCGGCTCGACGCCCGCCGACCGGCACGCCGCCACGGTGGTGTCGCGCAGGTCGTAGCCGCGGCGGAACATGACGAGTGGGCAGCCTGCCAGCTCCGCGACGCTCATGCGCGGCCCCGGCACGGGTGGGGGCGCGTCCTTGGCGGAGATCAGCACCAGCTCCTCGACGAACAGGGCTCGCGCGGCGATCCGCGGTTCGGGCCGCCGCTCACGCGAGTCGATGATCATCGCGAGGTCCAGGGTGCCCTCGGACAGCGCCGTCTGCAGGTCGCGCGAACCGCTCTCGTGCAGGAACAGCTCGATGCCCGGATAGCTGCGCCGGAAGGCCGCGAGCGTCTCGGGCAGGACGCCGGTGCACAGACTCGGGGTTGCGCCGAGCCGCACCCGCCCGCGGCCGAGGTCGTCCAGCTCGCGCACGGCACGGTAGGCGTTCTCGGTCTCGCCCACGATGCGCCGCGCGATCGGCAACAGTGCCTCACCCGCCTCGGTGAGCGTCACGTTGCCGCGCACCCGGTGCAGTAGTTGTGCGCCCACGTCACGTTCCAGCGCCCGCACCTGTTGCGACAGCGACGGCTGCGCCACCCGCATCTGCTCGGCGGCCTTCGTGAACTGGCGCGTTTCCACCACGGCGAGGAAGTACGCGAGCTGCTGAAGCTGCATCGCCCGAGCTTATATAGGCGATTCCTATGCTGGCGAGAGCAACAATGTCTTTGCCCTCTGCTCAGCAGGGTCCTAGCGTCGCTGACGTGGTAGCTGAGCGGACAGCGCGGGCGGTCTCACCCGTCTCACCGGTTGTGGCCTTCTGGCGCACGACGATCGGCAAGAAGACGGTCATGGCCGTGTCGGGACTGCTCTTCGTGCTGTTCCTGATCGCGCACATGGTGGGGAACCTGAAGATCTTCGCCGGCGCGGCCGAGTTCGACGCCTACGGCGCCTGGCTGCGCACGATCGGCGAACCGGTGCTCTCGCACGGCTGGTACCTGTGGATCCAGCGGGTGGGCCTGCTGGTGGCGCTCGTCGCCCACGTCACGGCGGCCGCGCAGCTGTCGGCCCGCGACCTGCGGGCGCGGCCGGTGAAGTACGCCCACGGCCAGCGCGTCCGGGCCACCTACGCCACGCGCACCATGCGCTGGGGCGGGGTGATCCTCGCGTTGTTCGTCGTGTGGCATGTCCTCGACCTGACCGTCGGTGTCGTCAATCCCGACTTCCGGCACGGCCAGCCGCACCACAACGTGGTCGTCGACTTCCAGGTCTGGTGGATCAACCTGATCTACATCGTGGCGATGGTGATGCTCGGCCTGCACATCAACCACGGCTTCGCGAGCGCCGCACAGACGCTCGGCGTGACCCGGCCGGCGCGCCGACGCGCCATCAGGGCGGTGGGGACGACGCTCGCGGTCGTGCTCACCGCCGGCTATCTGGTCGTTCCCCTCGGCGTGATGACAGGGATGGTGAGCTGACATGCGCTACGAGCTCGGCGACGACATCGCCGACACGAAGGCGCCCGGCGGTCCGATCGAACAGCGCTGGGACCGGCGCCGATTCGAGGCCCGACTGGTCAACCCGGCGAACCGGCGCAGGCACACGGTGATCGTGGTCGGCACCGGGCTGGCGGGTGCCTCGGCAGGCGCCACGCTCGCCGAGCAGGGCTACCGTGTCGTGCAGTTCTGCGTGCAGGACTCGCCGCGCCGCGCGCACTCGGTGGCTGCGCAGGGCGGGATCAACGCGGCCAAGAACTACCGCAACGACGGCGATTCGGTGTACCGGCTGTTCTACGACACGGTGAAGGGCGGCGACTTCCGCGCCCGTGAGTCCAATGTGTACCGGTTGGCGCAGATCTCCGAGCAGATCATCGACCAGGCCGTGGCGCAGGGCGTGCCGTTCGCGCGCGAGTACGGCGGACTGCTCGACACGCGTTCGTTCGGCGGGGTGCAGGTGCAGCGCACGTTCTACGCACGTGGGCAGACGGGGCAGCAGTTGCTGATGGGCGCGTACCAGGCACTGTCGCGCCAGATCGACGCGGGCGCGGTCGAGATGCACCCGCGCACCGAGATGCTCGACCTCGTCGTGGTCGACGGCAGGGCGCGCGGAATCGTGGCCCGCGACCTCGTGACGGGCCGCATCACGACCCACCTCGCCGACGTCGTCGTGCTCGCCACGGGCGGTTACGGCAACCTCTTCTACCTGTCCACCAACGCCAAGGGCTCCAACGCGACGGCCGTGTGGCGGGCGCACAAGCGCGGTGCCTACCTGGCGAACCCGTGCTACACGCAGATCCACCCGACGTGCATCCCGCGTTCGGGCGAGCACCAGTCGAAGCTGACGCTCATGAGCGAGTCGCTGCGCAACGACGGGCGCATCTGGGTGCCGGCGCGCAAGGGCGACGACCGCGCGCCCGCCGACATCCCCGAAGCCGAGCGCGACTACTACCTGGAACGCCTGTATCCATCCTTCGGCAACCTCGTGCCGCGCGACATCGCCTCGCGTGCGGCCAAGAACCGGTGCGACGAGGGCTACGGCGTCGGACCCGGTGGACTCGGCGTGTACCTCGACTTCGCCGACGCCATCGCGCGGCTCGGCAGGCCCGCCGTCGAGGCGCGCTACGGCAACCTGTTCGACATGTACGAGCGGATCACCGCGGAGGATCCGTACCGCGTGCCGATGCGCATCTACCCGGCGATCCACTACACGATGGGCGGGCTGTGGGTCGACTACGACCTGCAGAGCACCGTTCCCGGCCTGTTCGTCATCGGGGAGGCCAACTTCTCCGACCACGGCGCCAACCGGCTCGGCGCCTCGGCGCTGATGCAGGGCCTGGCCGACGGGTACTTCGTCCTGCCGCCCGCGCTCGGTGACTACCTCGCGGGCGCCGACCTCGACGACGTGGCACCCGGCCACCCGGCGGTCGTCGCCGGCGAGGCGGAGGTCACCGAGCGCCTTGACCGGCTTCTGTCCACCCGGGGCAGTCGCACGGTCGACTCGTTCCACCGCGAGCTCGGCATGCTCATGTGGGACCACTGCGGGATGTCCCGCAACGCCGAGGGGCTGGGCAAGGCGCTCGAGCGGGTGCCGGAACTGCGTGCCGAGTTCTGGCGCGAGGTGATCGTTCCCGGCAGCGGTGAGCAGCTCAACCAGGAGCTGGAGAAGGCAGCCAGGGTCGCCGACTTCCTCGAACTCGCCGAGCTGCTCCTGCTCGACGCGCTCGAACGGGAGGAGTCCTGCGGCGGCCACTTCCGCGAGGAGCACCAGACGCCCGACGGCGAGGCCCGGCGCGACGACGCGGCCTTCAGTCACGTCTCGGCATGGGAATACGGCCAGACACCCGTGCTGCACAGGGAAAAGCTCGAGTTCGACTACGTCCACCCGACCCAGCGGAGTTACACGTGAAGCTCACCGTGCGCATCTGGCGACAGCCCGGCCCCGGCGCCGACGGCGCGATGGTCGACTACCCGGTCGAGGACCTCAGCCCCGACATGTCGTTTTTGGAGCTGCTGGACGTGCTCAACCAGCAGCTCATCCTCCGCGGCGAGGAACCGGTGGCGTTCGATCACGACTGCCGCGAGGGCATCTGCGGTTCCTGCGGCGTGGTGATCAACGGCAGGGCCCACGGTCCCGAGCCGACGACCGCCTGCCAACTGCACCTGCGCGCGTTCGCCGACGGCGACGTCATCGACGTCGAGCCGTGGCGCGCGTCCGCGTTCCCGGTCGTCAGGGACCTGGTGGTGGACCGCTCTGCGCTGGACCGCATCGTCGCCGCCGGCGGATACGTCACCGCGCCCACGGGAAGCGCGCCCGAGGCCCACGCCACGCCCGTACCCAAGGCCGACGCCGACCTGGCGTTCGACAACGCGACGTGCATCGGATGCGGCGCCTGCGTCGCGGCCTGCCCGAACGGCTCGGCGATGCTGTTCACGGCCGCGAAGGTGACGCACCTGAACGTCCTGCCGCAGGGCGAGCCCGAGCGTGAATCGCGCGTGCTGGACATGGTGGACGCGATGGACGCCGAGGGCTTCGGCGGCTGTACGAACACCGGCGAATGCACCGTGGCGTGCCCGAAGGGCATCCCCATGGACAGCATCGCCGGCCTCAACCGTGAGTTCCTGCGCGCCGCCCGCCACCGTTCCCGTTGAGCCGCCACGGCGGACGTCTGCGGGACCGTGTCGGCCATGGCCAGGGCGGAGAGCGTCGACGAGTACCTCGACGGTTTCGACGGGGTGCTCTGGATGTGATCACCCGTGTGGTTCCGCGGCCCTGCTCACCGGGGCCTGCCAGATGCCCGCGATCGCGTCGATCAGTCCCTCCGCGGCCTCCCGCCACGTCTCCCGCGGCGTGGCGACTCCGTGCGCGATGGCCCGCTCGCGATCGGCGGCCATGTGCATCAGCAGGTGCTTGGTGATGTCGGCCCGCTCGGCGCGCACGGGTGCGGGCAGGTGCGCGACGCAGCGCTGCAGCCCCTCGATCGCCGTGTGCAGTCCGGCGTCGGTGCTCGTGGCGTGGAAGAGGATGGCCTGCAACGTCGGATCGGTCACCAGCTGGGCCTTGAACCGGGCGTGCCACGTCGGCCTGCCGAGTTCGGTCAGGTGGTCGGTGATGGGCAGCACCAGGCATGCCACCCAGTCCCGGAGGTCCGGCGACTCGCCGACCTGCGCGACGTAGGCCGCGCGTTTGCGTTCCAGCGTCAGCTGGTGGCGTTCCACGAGCGCCGCGATGAGGTCGTGTTTCGTGCCGAAGTGGTAGTGCACGGCCGCGTTGTTGCCCTGTCCCGCGGCTTCGCTGATCTGCCTGTTCGACACGTTGTAGATGCCCTGTTCGGCGAACAGGCGCTCGGCGGTGGACAGGATCGCCTCGCGGGTCGACTGCGCCCGGTCGTCCCGCGTGCTGTCGCTGGGCGGCATCGCGCCGTCCGAGGTGGTCACCACGCACCCTCCCCGTCGCGGCGTCCCCCTGCGAACACCGCATCCTCCCTGGCCCTGCCACGATTGACCATCACGACAGGTAACGTTGACGCACCCCACCGAGTGACGGCGTCTCGGTGCTGGAGGAGACCTTCGACTGTCCGTCGATTGCACACGTCGGCGGTCTCTGTCCCGTACCGACGCCCCGACCGACCTTCGTCGCCTCGTCTCCCGGCGGGCTCACGTCATCGAAACCCCAGGTTACCGGGGTTCTATCGGGGGTGTGCTCGGTAATGAACCCCGCACGACGGGTGATGTCACCGCATGGTCAAGCAGTTGCTTTACAGTCGCTGTGGGTGGTACACACCTGTACTCGTTCTCACTCATACGGAGGAATCTGTGAGGCTGTGGAAGCGACGGGCCGCGACCGAGACCGACCACGCGGCGGGTTCGCCGGCCTCCGCTCCTTCCGAGGCGTTCACGTCGCAGGCGGTTCCCCCGTCGCAGGTCCCATCGCCGGGCCAGTCTCCGTCGTGGTCCTCGCCCTCGGCCGAGTTCCCGTCTTCGGCGGCCGGGTCGCGTTCCGTGCGCGGCCGCATTCAACGCGGTGGTGCGCTCGCGCAGACGCTGCCCGCCGTCACCACGGTCACGGCGTATCGGCGGGACGGCTACGTCGTGGCCAACACCGTGAGCCATGACGGGGCCTACCTGCTCGAAGGGCTTCCGGCCGAGCCGCTCACGCTCGTCGCCGTCGAACACCCCGCCGTCTACGAAGAGGTCGTCGTGCGTGCGGGCGACCAGCGGCACGACATCTCGCTTCCCGCGTTCCCCAGGAAGGACCTGCCGTGACGATGCGCAACGAGTTCCCCGCGTGGCCCCAGGAGGAGCCGCCCGCGTCGAACGGCACCGGACTTCCCGTGAACGGCCTGGCCCGCAACGGCACGGGTGGGGGAGTGGGCGAGAGCCACTCGGACGCCTACGCCGACCTGGAGGTCACCGCCAACGACGTGCTGTCGGGCGTGGTGCACGGCGGGCACCGCCCGCTGGCGGAGGTCACCGTGACGGTCACCGACCGCACCGGGTCCCAGTGCGCGCGGGCCACGACGGACGCCAACGGGGTCTTCCGCGTGCCGGGGCTCGAGCCGGGCAGCTACGTGCTGGTGTTCGCGCGTGCCGGCTACCGGCCGCAGGCCACCGTCGTGCCGCCGGGCGCCGTTCCGTCTCGTTTGGACATCACCCTCGAACCGACCGCGGGCGTGCGCGGCACCGTGCGCGATCGCATCGCAGGCAGGCCGATCCCCGGCGCGACGGTCACGGCCATCGGCGAGAACGGCGAGGTCATCGGCAGCTCGGTGTCCGACGAGGACGGTGCCTATCTGCTCGGTGGGGTGCACGCGGCGCAGATCACGCTGGTCGCCGCGGCGCCGCTGGCCGACCCCATCGCCACGGTGGTCGCGCTCGACGGGCCCGCCACCGACGTGGACCTCGAACTGGAGCTGCGCGGGGCGCTCACCGGCGTCCTCACCTCCGGTGGCTGGCCGTTGTCCGGCGTGCGGCTGTTGCTGCGCAACGGTGACGGCGCCGTCGTGAGTTCGACGGTGAGCGACGACGCCGGCCGCTACCGGTTCGGTTCCGTCGTGCCGGGTGCGTACACGGTGACCACCGCTCCGCCGGAGCCTGCCGTGGTCACCGTCGGTCCCCATTCCACCCTCGCCGATCTCCCCGTGGGCGTCGGCCAGGGTGCGGTCGACAGTGATCCGGTTGCGCCCGGGACCGCCGCACGGGACGGCAGGCAGGGCCCGAACCCGCCGTTGCCGCTGCCTCGGCGAGGCTGACAACCACCAGAGTTGTATACAGCATTCGAATGAGTCGCGCCCGCTACTCGTTCGGCACCTTGTGTGGGCGAGATGGCGCCGCTAGGTTGCATACAACCTGACTCCGGGTCGGGTTCAACGTGCGATCACCGGCTCACCGAGGAGCGGCTGCATGGGTCACCGCCGACCGTCCCCGCGACCCCTGTCCGAACCGATCCGTCGCCCGTGGCTCTGGGTGACGTTCGTGCTCCTGATCCTGGCCATGGCGCCGTGGTACCTGCCGGAGGGTGAGACCGCACCGCTCGTGTTCGGCCTGCCGTACTGGTTCGTCATCTCCATCGGCGCGACCCTGATCTTCGCCGCAGTGACGAGTTGGACGTGCGTGCGCCGCTGGAACCTCGCCGAGCCCGAGGAGGAGGGCCAGGTCGCCACTGGTTCCGAATCCGGCGAGGAGACCTCGTGGACAACCTGATCTTCGGCGGCACCAGCGGCGTCCTCGTCCTTGCCTTCTACGCCGTGCTGATGCTGGTCATCGGCTACTTCGCAGGACGTCGCCAGCCGAGCGCGCGCAACACGGCGAAGGGCTACTACATCGCGGGCGGCGGCCTCGGTTTCGTCGCGCTGTTCTTCACGCTCTATGCCACCCAGTACAGCGGCAACTCGGTCATCGGCTACGCCCCGACCGCCTACCGGACCGGGTTTCCGTGGTGGCAGTCCGTCGGATTCATGACGGCGGTGATCGTCGGCTACCTGCTGTTCGCGCCTCGCCTGTACGTCATCGCCAAGCGCGAAGGGTTCATCACGCCCACCGACTGGGTTCGGCACCGGTTCGGATCGACTCCGGTGTCGGTGGTGGTCGTGATCCTCATGCTGTGGGGCTTGGCGAACTACCTGCTCGAACAGCTCGTCGCCATGGGGCACGCCATCTCCGGCCTCACGGGCAACACCGTGCCGTACCAACTGGGTGTCATCGCCTTCGTCCTCGTGATGCTGATCTACTCCTGGATGGGCGGCATGCGCGCGGTCGCCCTCACCGACATCATGCAGGGCATCGCGTTGCTGATCGGCATCACCGTGCTCCTCATCGGAGCGTTGTACCTGGCAGGCGGGAACCTCGGTGAGATCGTCGGGAACGTGCTCGCCGACGAGCCGGAGAAGGTCGCCGTGCCGCCCGCCGAGGTGTCGGTCAACTGGATCGCCATGATGCTGCTCATCGGATTCGGCTCGTCGGTCTACCCGCACGCGATCCAGCGCATCTACGCCGCACGCAGCGAACGCACCCTCAAACGTTCCTTCGCGATCATGGCGTGGATGCCGTTCGTGACCACCGGTGTCGTGTTTCTCGTCGGCATCATCGGCACCCAGCTGTATCCCGGACTGTCCGAATCGGAATCCGAGCAACTCGTCGGCCGCATCGCCAACAGCGTCGCGGGCCTGGGGCCGGTGTTCTACGCCGTGATGGTGCTGATGTTCGGCGGCATCGTTGCGGCCATCGTCTCGACCGCCGACTCGGCACTGCTCGCGTTCTCGTCGATCTTCTCCCGCGACCTCTACGGCCGCTTCCTCCAGAAGGAACCGTCCGAGAATCGGCAGTTGCTCGTCGGAAAAGCCGCGGGCGTCGTCGTCATCGGGCTCCTCCTGCTCATCGCCTGGAACCCGCCGGGCACGCTGTACGCGATCTTCGTCCTGAAGTTCGAACTGCTCGTCCAGATCGCACCGGCTTTCGTGCTCGGTATCTACTGGCGACGCCTCGCCTCCGGACCGCTTTTCTGGGGCATGCTCACCGGCGCCGTCTTCGCCGGCACCTGCACCGTCGTCGACCTCGACCAGCCCTTCGGCATCCCCTTCGGCCTCATCGGCCTCGCCGTCAACGTCGTCATCTGCGTCCTCGGGTCCTTGCTCCTCGGTGGTCGTTCGGTTGGGTCCGCTGGTTCTTCTGGTTCCGATGGGGAGCTTGGGGAAGGGGAGTCTGGGCGGGTTTCGTTTTCTGGGTGAGTTTTCGGGTTGGTTTTCCCGGTTAAGTACCTGGAAGCTGCCGGCCTGAGCCAGGTGCGCTCCTGCGTTCAGCGGGAGTATTTGCAGGTCAACGCGGGGACGCTCGCTCATTTTCAGGAGATGGTCGAGCTGTTGGGCCATGACGTTGGCGTCTCCGCGCTGGCGGTACAGCACGGACTCATCGATGACGACCCACAGCCGAGCAGAATCACCGTTACGTTCGAGGATCTTCTGTCGACCTGCACGAAGCTCAACGCGCTGTTGCACCTGCTCGTCCGAGAGCTCCGGGTCCGCTCTGATGACGGCTTCGGCGTACGCCGGGGTTTGCAGCAGGCCGGGCACGACGTAGGTGTCGAAGACGACCACATCGGCCGCACCCGCCTCGAGCCCCAGGAACAAGTCGAACCACGGTGGGACAGCGGCCTTCAGGTGTTCCCACCAGTTGCGTCCCTTGCGAGCAGCTTCAACGAGCCGCACGAAGTCGGGCAACCGCTCGGGAACGCCATAGAAGCTGAGCATTACTTCCAAGACGGGCTTGTTCGGCAGTCGCTCCGCGGTCTCTAGATGGCCCACCTGCGCCCGCGAAAGCCCGAGCCGCTGCATTACTTCCGCGCGTTCTTTGCCCGCCTCCTTACGGAGTCTGACGAGTTCAAGGGCGATCCAGCGCTTCAGTGCAGCGGGGCTTGGAGTCGCAACCACGTCGTTCTCCCTTGCGTGTAGACGATGCCGCCTCCCGGCGTACAGCGCTCCGGTTGGCACCGGAGACACAACATCACCCGAATGGCCGCAAGAAAACCCTTGGAACGCGGCAGGGTCCGGAGGATCGCGCCTCGGGCAAGATGGACTGCCACGCCGGCGAAACGAGGAGCGATGACCACCGACGCAGCGGACGAGCGCACCGCGACCAGCAAGTCCCAGCTGGCCTACGAGTGGCTCCGCGACCGGATCGTCTCGCACCGGTTCACACCCGGCTACCGGTTGGTGCTCAGCCAGCTCGCCGCCGAGCTCGGCGTCAGCACCGTCCCGGTCCGCGAGGCCATCCGCCGGCTGGAGGCCGAGGGGCTGGTCACCTACGAGAAGAACGTCGGCGCGCAGGTCGCTCTGGTCGACGAGGGCGAGTACGTGACCACGATGCAGACCCTCGCGGTGGTCGAGGGCGCCGCCACGGGGTTCTCCGCTCCCCTGCTCACCGCCGAGGACCTGGCCAAGGCGCGCGCGATCAACGACCGCATGCGCGAAACCCTGGAGCACTTCGACCCGCGCCGCTTCACCGAGCTCAACGAGGAGTTCCACTCGGTGCTGTTCCTGCGCTGCCCCAACGAGCACATGACCGACCTGGTCCGCCGGGGCTGGAGCCGCCTGCGCATGCTGCGCGACTCCACCTTCAGCTTCGTCCCCGGCCGCGCAGTGCAGTCAGTCGCCGAGCACGACCACCTGATCCACCTCATCGAAACCGGCGCAGCCCCCATCGACGTCGAGCTGGCGGCCAGAAACCACCGCACAGCAACCCTCGACGCCTTCCTCACCGCCCAGCACCCGTCCCGCTAATCGCGCACTGGCGCGATGCTGGGGCGGATCACCAGCTCGCTCGGGAGTCGCTTCTCCCTGCGGCGCAGGCGTTCCGGGGAGTTCAATCGCGTGTTGAGCATGTCGACCGCGTGCCGCGCCAGGTCGTCGAGCGGATGACGAACCACGGTCAGCGGCGGCGAGGTCAGCGCCGTCCACTCGGCATCGTGGAAGACGACGACCGAAAGATCGTGGGGCACCGAAATCCCTGCGGACCGCAGGTGCGTGACGACGCTGGCCGACACGGCGGTGTTGCCGACGATCAAGGCCGTCGGTGGTTGCGGCAGCGCGAGGATCCCGGACAGCGCGGTCTCCGCTTCGACGGGGCGGAAGGCGAGTTCGACGACCAGACCGGGGTCTTCAGCGATCCCGTGCTCCTGCAACGCCCTCCGGTGGCCCGCGATGCGCTCGCGACCGGTCGAGGTCGCACTCGGTCCGTTGACCAGCGCGATCCGCCGGTGACCTCGTTCGATGAGCGCCGTGGTCGCCGAGTGCGAGGCGTGCTCGTTGTCCATGCCGACCACGTCGATGCCCGGGATGCGGTCGATGAAGCGGTCCACGAAGGTGAGCTCGACGCCGGTCTCGCGCATGTGCCGCCACGCCGCGGCGTTCTCGGTGCCGGGTGCCGCGATCACGCCGCCCACGCGCTTCTGCAGCAGCAGCTCGATGCTCTTGAGCTCCATCGCCGGATCTTCCTGCGTGGTGGTCAGCAGGACACCCAGGCCGGCGTCCGCCGCGTGCCGCACGATGTGGTCCGCGAGCTGTGAGAAGAACGGGTTGGCCACGTCGGCGAGAACCAGGCCGATCGTGTTGGTCGTGCGGGTGCGCAGTTCGCGCGCGGCGCTGTGCGGGCGGTAGCCGAGCTCCGCGATGGAGGCCAGCACCCGCTCCCGGGTCCGCTCGGACACCGAGCCGTTGGCGTTGACCACCCGCGACACCACGCCGGGCGAGACGCCCGCGTGCTCGGCCACGTCCTTGACCGTGGGTTCGCGACCTCGCGCCATGGTCCCCTCTCTCGTCAGGCAGGCCCGCTCGCGCGGCCCATGGGTTGACAGCGGAGCGACCGGATGACACAAAGTACAACGTTACACCTGAAGTATAACGTTATACATGACTGACGAAGGAGTCAGCATGATCGGCATCGGAGTCACCCGAACCCCCGCGACGGCACCCGAGTTCGGGGCAACGGAGGTGCGGAGATGAGCACGCAGGACGCCGGCTTTCCCGCGGAGCAGGCGCGATTGCCGGAAGTACCGCCGGAACTGGCCGCACGACGCCTCAGCCTCGGCACGATCGTCAAGTTCTTCGGCCCCGGCGCCATCATCGCCTCGCTGACCGTCGGCAGCGGCGAAACCGTTCTCGCTTCGCGGATGGGCGCGGTGTTCGGGTTCGCGGTGCTGTGGGTGGTCGTCGTGGGTGCCGTGGCCAAGGCGGCGGTGATCTACTCCTCCAACCGCTACATCGTGCTCACCGGGGAACACCCGATGCGCGGCATCGCGCGGGTGATCCCAGGACCGCGCGGATGGTTCCCGATGCTCATCGGCGCGCTCGCGGTCCTGTCGTTCCCGTTCGTGGCAAGCGCACTGGCCTCGGGAATCGGCGGTTACCTCAACCGGGTCGCGGGCGGCCCGGCGATCGCCTGGGGTCTGGTCCTGCTCGTGCTGGCGGCGGCGATCGCCTGGTTCGGGTGGTACGCGCTGCTGGAACGCGCCCAGATCGCGATCGTCGCGCTCAAGGTCACGCTGGTCGTCGTGGCGGTGTTCGCGGCCAACCCGCAGTGGCTCGACGTGCTGGCGGGCTTCGTCCCGCAGCCCTTCGCCTACGAGCCCTTCGTGCACGTCGAATACCCGGACATCGCCGCGGAGTCGGCATGGGTGGAGGCCGTGGTGTTCATGGGGGGCCTGGGCGGCGGAATGTACGACTACATCGGCTACGCGGGCCTGATGCGCGAGAAGCGCTGGGGCGCGCTCGGATTGCCCGGTCGCGGAGACGACGTTCCGGTCGTGGAGCCGCTGGCGCTGCAAGATACCGACCAGGAGCGACGCCGAGCGCGTGGGTGGGCTCGCGCACCCCTGGGCGACGTCGTGCTCAGCTTCGCCACGATGGCGCTGACCGCGGTCGCGTTCATCATCACCGGCAAGGAGATCCTCGGTGCCGCGCACAACGTGCCCAGCGGCAACGACGTCCTGACCTACCAGGGCGACGTGCTGGGCGTGATCCACCCGCTGTTCCAGTACTTCTACATCGTCGCGATCATCATGGTCTTCCTCGGCACGATGTACGCGATCTGGGAGGTCTACACCCGCACCACGCACGAGTCGCTGTCCGCGGTGTCGAAGCGCGTGCACGCCGGCGGCGTGGGCCGGACGCGGCGCTGGGTCTACGGCTACGTGCTGCTCGGCGGTATCGCCCTCGTCCTCACCGGCGGCGACCTGGTGAAGCTGATCAGCCCGGCCAACATCGTCGGCGGGACGGTGGCGGTGGGCGCCTACGGCTTCGGCCTGCTCGCCCTGGAGAAGCGGGTGCTCCCGGCCGGCTTCCGGATCGGCCGCGCAGGCAGGGCGCTCATCTGGGCGTCGTCGTTCGTCCTGCTGGGAGCAGGACTCATCGCGCTGGCGCAGTACGTGGGACTCGTCCGATGAGGACGATCACGTCGGGGTACGCGATCGGAGCGGGCTGCTTCCTGCTGCTCGCCGGCTTCCGGCTGACCGAAGGCCGGTGGGTGTGGGCGGTGGTGTTCGCCCTCGCCGCGGCCTGCCAGGTCTACTTGGGACGGCGCGCTGGCCCGGCCACCCCCGCACGCGAGACGCCCGCGCCCGCCGAACGCGAACTTCGCACCTGGCGGACGCTGGCCGTCTCCTCGTGCGCCCTGACGGCCGGACTCCTGTTCCTGCAGCCGGTCCTCAGCCCGATCGCCGCAGGTGCCGGGGTGTACTGCCTGTGGAGGCTCGGGCGCCGCCGTCCCGCATGAGCCCGCGAGAACGCGATCTCAGTGGAGTTCGGGGTTCCGATTTCGATGGACATCGGAACCCCGTATTCAGCGGGGAGCGCGTCCGGGTCAGAGTTGCCCCTTGGTCTCGTGTCCGCACGGCAGAGCGGACATCGCCACCACCTCCGGGGGCGACTGGAGCAGTTCGGCCACCTCGGCGTTGAGGCGGGCGACGGCGTCGGCGCGCTGGTGAGCGGCCAGGAATTCGCGGGATTCCCACTTCTCGATGAGCACCAGGGTGTCCCCACCCGCCTCGTGGAGAGCGTAGAGCAGACAACCGGCCTCCTCGTGCACGTCCGGGATCACCGATTTCAGGACCGCTTCCAGCGCTTCGCGCTTGCCCGGAACGGGGTGGAAAACCGCGGTGACGACGACTTCGTGCGACATTGCGCTCCTCTCGGTGGTGCCTACCCCGTTCGGGGTTCGGCGGTGCTCGAACGTTCCAGGAACTCCGCCGCCACGCGCACCCGGCGCGGGCTCGGCGGCAGCTTCTGCCGCATCCGCGCGTGCACCAGATCCACCGAGTGCAGCGCGAGCATGTCGATGGGCTGGCGGACAGCGGTCAGCGGCGGCTGGATCAGGTCGGTCCAGGGGTTGTCGTCGAAGACCACGAGCGACAGGTCGTCCGGGATGGACACCCGCCCCTGGGCGAGCATCCGCAGCACGACCCGCACCTGAGCGGTGTTGGCGACCACCACCGCCGTCGGCGGTTCGTCCAACGCGAGCATCTGGGCCATCACGTCGGCGCCGCTCTCGCCCCGGAACGGCACCGGCCGCACCAACCGGTCGTCTCGGGCGACCCCGCGTTCGGCCAGGGCCCGCTCGTAACCGCGAACGCGCTCGATCCCGGTGGTCGTGTCCAGCGGCCCGGGGACGAGCCCGATGCGCCGATGACCGCGGTCGAGCAGGTGCCCGGTCGCGGTGGCCGCCGATTCGACGTTCTCGATGCTGACGACGTCGACCTGGTCGAGCCCTTCGATGGCCCGGTCGACGAAGACCACGGGCATCTCCAGTTTCGCGAGCTTCTCCCAGTGCTCGACGTTGTGGCCGGTCGGCGTGCCGATCACGCCACCGACCGAGCGGTCCAGCAACGTGCGCAGGGCCTGCTCCTCCAGGTGCGGGTCCTCCTGCGTGGTCATCAGCACGACTTGCAGCTCGCGGGAACGGGCTTCGGCGACGACGCGGTCGGCCAGGCGGGCGAAGAAGGGGTTCGCGAGGTCGGCGAGCAGCAGACCGATGGTGTCAGGCCGTTCCTGGCTCAGCTGCCGGGCGGCGGCCTTCGGCCGGTAGCCGAGTTCCTCGATCGCCTCCAGCACCTGGGCGCGCTTGGCCGGGGCCACCGGACCGGTGTCGTTGAGGACGCGCGACACCACGGACACCGACACGCCCGCGCGTGCCGCGACGTCTCGAATGGTGGCCGCCTTCTTCATCACGTCTCCTCTCCGAACTGCGTCGGACCCTAATCCACGGCCACCAGGAACGATCAGGGCGTTGACGCCCGTGAAACCGCAGTGGTACAAAACTGGAACCGTTACCACATGTTACCAGCTGGGGAGTTTCCGGTGAATTTGCACGATTTGCTGCTGGCCCGCGAGAACGACGGCAACCCGATTCGCGTGGGCGTCATCGGCGCCGGCCGGTACGGCACGATGTTCCTCGCCCAGGTCCGGAACACCCCCGGCATCCGGGTCGCGGCCATCGCCGACATCAACCTGGACCGGGCGCGGCAGGCCCTGAAGCTGGTCGACTGGCCGCAGGACGCGGCCACGGACGACGTGGACGAGGCGGTCTCCTCCGACCGCACGGCCGTGGTCGCCGACGCTGCCGCGCTCTTCCGCGAGGACATCGACGTGATCGTGGAAGCCACCGGCAATCCGATCGCGGGCGCCTCACATGCCCTGCGCGCCTTCGACTCCCGTCAGCACGTGATCATGGTGACGGTCGAGGGCGACGCGCTGGCCGGCCCGGCTCTGGCCAAGCGGGCGGCCGAACGCGGCCTGGTGTACTCGATGGCCTACGGCGACCAGCCCGCGCTGATCATGGAGCTGGTGGACTGGGCCCGCACCTCGGGCTTCGACGTGGTGTGCGCGGGCAAGGGAGCCAAGTACCTCCCCCACTACCACGAGATGAACCCCGACAACGTCTGGGAGCACTGGGAGTTCTCCCGGGAGCTCACGGATTCCGGCCAGCTCAACCCCTACATGCACACCGCGTTCCGGGACGGCACGAAGGCAGCCATCGAAATGGCGGCCGTCGCCAACGCAGCCGGACTGACTCCCTCGGACGAAGGGCTGACCTTCACGCCCGGTGATCTCGAGGAGATCGCCACCGTCTGCCGCCCGAAGGATGCCGGCGGGGTGCTCGCGCACGAGGGTTCGGTGGACGTGATGTCGAGCGTGACCCGCGAGGGTGCGTGGATTCCGCACAACACCCAGGAAGGCGTGTTCGTCGTGGTCAAAGCCACCAACGACTACGTCTCCGGCTGCTTCGCCGAATACCCGTGGCACCCGGACCCGTCCAAGCGCTACGCCGCGCTCTACCGCCCCTACCACTACGTCGGCCTCGAACTGGGGAT
>NZ_JOIJ01000017.1 GCF_000719975.1 Prauserella rugosa | reverse complement strand
GGCCGCGGCCGGTGGCGCGGGCGCCCGTGGTGGTGCCGGTGGCGGCATGATGGGCGGCGCCGGAGCCGGACGCGGCAACCAGCAGGGCGGCGAGGACGAAGAACACCAACGTCCCTCCTGGCTGGTCGAAGCCGACCCCGACAGCCTGTTCGGCACTGACGAACGCACCGCCCCACCCGTCATCGGCGAATAAACCACGACGTCAGGTAAGCAACCCGAGGGGAACCGAGATGCCCGAGTTCGGTGAGATTCCAGAGCCCACAGGCGGAGGCGCACCCGGCGGCGCGCGGATCGGCGCCGCCGTCGGCGCAGCAGGCAGCGCGCTGACCAAGCAAGTCGGCGAAGCACAGGCGCAATCCAGCGCACTGCTGGATTCCGCAAAGGGCGGTGGCTTCCGGGTAAGCGAGAACGCCGCCCAGCCCATCCGGGATGCGCTCATCGAGGCACGCGACGATCTCGACGAGATCATGGGCGACGCCGAGTTCTTGGCAAAGGAGCCTCAGCTCGGAACCGGCCCCTACGCGCAACAAGTAGCCCAACATGTGCGGCAAAGCGGAGACGGTCCGCAGGGGGTGCTACCTATGTTGCGGCAGCTGCGGACCGTCATCAAGGATTCGGAAGAGGCTCTGAAGGTCGCGATGGACAACTATCGCGACTCGGAAGAGCAGCAAAAGGACACGTTCAAAGGGTAGGAGCACAACCGGTGCGTTCATTCCGCGCGGCAGCACTGCCGTTCGCCGTCGTAGCTGCTTTCTCACTGTCAGCTTGCTCTGACAGTGAGGGCGGCACACCCGAGGCAGACCCCGGACCGAGCTCGCCAGCCGCGACTTCGGTAACGGAACCAGCGGAGCCCAGTAGCGCAGATCCGAGTAGTCCGCTTGGGGGTATCGACCCGTGCTCGATCCTGCGGACCGAGGACGTCGCCAAGTTTGGCGCAGTCGAGGAGCCCGTGCAGAAGAACGTCGGTACCGCGCTCACCTGCCAGTGGAGTCCAGACCGGCAAGACACTGCAGGCGACATGCCAACGACGGGCATTGCGATCCGCGAGAACGGTGGCGTTGAGGACGTTCCTAACACTGGGTTTGGAGTTCAGCACACGGAAGACGACGGCCGGAAGTACGCACGTTCTCCCAGTGCCAACGGCTGCACGATTTCAATCGGCGTAACCGACACATCACGCGTCGACGTGGTCGTAAGCGGAATGGATACGAAGGAGGCCTGCGACATTGCGAACTCGTTGGTCGAGGCTGCTGAGCCGAACGTTCCGCGGGGCTGAGTAGGGGCGTTCGTCGTGCAAGGCCCATGTCACGCGACCTGGGCGGATGGTGGACCGCTTGGGGACTCGAACCCAGAACCCGAGGATTAAGGGCCGGATTCCGCGATCTCAAGATCATATACAGCGTGGGCCCCTTATGTATCCGTTCTCCTTCTCTGCTCAAGCGGTCCACCTCGGTGCTTATGGAGAGGCGGGGCTGGGTTTGTTGACGGGACATGGTTGCCGGACAGGTCGACCGACCCCTTGCGTGTCTCGCTAGTATCGATGTACGTTAGTACTTGTGAGGCCCACAAGTAGGACGTCATGATCCGGTCGTTCGGCAACAAGCACACCGAGAAGCTCTGGCACCGTCGCGACACCCGGCTACCGCCTGACGTTCGACGTCGGGCGTGGGTCAAGCTCGTGATGCTCGACAAGGCGGGTCAGCTTGATGACCTGCGAGTTCCGCCCGGTAATCGCCTCGAACAACTACGCGGGGACCGGGCAGGACAACACAGTATCCGCATCAACGACCAATGGCGCGTCTGCTTCACCTGGACCGACAGCGGCCCTGAACACGTCGAGATCGTCGACTACCACTAGGGAGAATCATGACCACCATGCCGCCGGTTCACCCCGGTGAAATCCTCAAGGAGGAGTTCCTCGACCCGCTGGGCGTGTCCGCGTACCGGCTCGCCAAAGAGATCGGGGTCGATCAGGCGCGCTTGTCCCAGATCATCGCTGGGCGGCGCAGCATCACTGCGGACACCGGACTGCGCCTATCGCGTTTCTTTAACATGTCCGAGGGCTTCTGGACCGGGCTGCAGGAGCTCTACGACCGCGAGACCGCGCGCGATGCGCTCGGTGATGAGCTCGAGCGCATCCACCCGATCTCGGCGTAAGGTCCGGCGCCCGACAAGGCGCTTCCCGGCTCGTGTCAACCGCAGGTCGGGGTGACGGCGCGTTTCGCGGACGGCCTGGTCGACGCGCTAGATAATGTCCCCGATACGTATTGCGCTCGACAACATCCAGGAGCTTGTCACGCGCAATATATTTCCTCGAACCAAGCACGAAGGGTTGAGGCTCGAAGGATTGTCGGTCCTTCCTTGTATCGTCCGATGCTATGGCGGAGTTTGATCGAACGGAGAAGTTCGTCCGGATCGCAGAAGCGTTGGACCGGGAGTTCGCTGCCCGTGGCATGCCGCTGAAGCCTGGTGAGGCCCGGAACATGCTGCGCTCACATTTGGACAGGATCTCCGAGCAGTTGGGAATCCAAAGGCGTAGCGCCCTGAAGTACATCGACGAAGACACGGCCGCTAACTTGGCGCGGGGCACGTTCCGGAATGTTCAGGAAGCCCAAGCTCATGACGACACATTGCCACCACTGCCACTGGATGGGCCGAATGTCGGCCTGCTGATCTCCGCTTTCGCTGTTGCTGCTCGCACGGCCGCGATGAACAAGGATCCGGACAATGCAGCCGACCTATGCGACACGATCATGCGGATCGGCATGACCCTCCGGGACGAGGCAGTCCCCACGGCGTCAGGCGCCCTCGTGCAGGACGCGCTCCGCAAGGCCGATCTTGCGGTGAGGAGTTTGCGCGACGGAGCATGGTCACTGAACGCGCGGCACCCATCGCCCACGACGAACGTGGAGATCGCCGACCAACTACGCGCTGACCTCGATGCCATCGACGCGCTTTCTCGTCGCGAGCCACGGTAGTGGATCTCGGTCCGCACGGGGTCGAGCTGGGCTGCCGTAGCCGTCGCCGGCCGGTGCTGACAAGGTGTCGAGGGTGAGAAGACGTTGCTGATCATGCTTCGGCCAGTGATGACACCGTTGATCAGCGACCGGCTATGTCGGATGGCTACGTCCGCGTATGGTGCAACCGGTCACAGTGTGGCAGTCCAGGCGGTGGGCCGGCGGCACATCTGATCACATGTCGACCGAGGATTCGCAGAAGATCGCGAAGTCGGCTGCCTTCGCAGCTCGCCAAGCATCTTTTGGTGGGCCGCCTGGGACTCGAACCCAGAACCCGAGGATTAAAAGTCCCCTGCTCTGCCAATTGAGCTAACGGCCCTGCCGGGGCTCAGCTTAGCCGTCCGCCGTCGGCGCGCGTGGGGTGGTCCGGCCGCTCGCCTACGCTGCCCTCGTGTCCTGGTATTGGGAGTTGCTGATCGGCATCGCCATCGGCGTCGCGGCGCTGTGGGTGACGCTCGTCGTCACGCTGATCATCGTGCGCCCTCGCGGCGGCCTCCTCCGCGAGGCGTTGCGGCTGCTCCCCGACGTGCTCCGCCTCGTGCGCAGGCTCGGCTCCGACCGCTCCCTGCCCCGCGGCGTACACGTGCGCCTGTGGCTGCTGCTCGCCTACCTCGCCCTGCCCGTCGACCTCTTCCCCGACTTCGTTCCAGTGCTCGGCTATGCCGACGACGCCATCGTGGTCGTCTTCGTGCTCCGCTCCGTCGTCCGCCGGTCCGGCCTCGCGGCCGTGCGGCGGCACTGGCCGGGCACGGACGACGGCTTCGTCACCTTCACCCGGCTCACCCGCGTGTCCGCAGGTCCCGACGCACCCAACTCGACGGCCTGACCGAGACAGGCCCGGCCGAAACAGGCCTGACCGCAGGCTCGACCGGGACGGGCCGGTCAGTCGGTTCACCGGTCGGTTGACAGATGTCGGCCACCGGGGGCGCTTCCTAGCGTGAAACCCCATGAACACGACGACAACGCATAGCCAGGAAACGCCCGGCGCAGAACAGG
The DNA here is from genome assembly GCF_000719975.1 of Prauserella rugosa. Taxonomy (GTDB): domain Bacteria; phylum Actinomycetota; class Actinomycetes; order Mycobacteriales; family Pseudonocardiaceae; genus Prauserella; species Prauserella rugosa. The sequence continues at coordinate 91,209 of NZ_JOIJ01000017.1, read as the reverse complement.
ACACCCTCCGGCTCGCCGTCATCATCGGCAGCACGCGCGCCGACCGGTTCGGCCCCGTACCCGCCGCATGGTTCGCCGGGGAAGCGCGCAGGCACCACGGCTTCGACGTCGACCTCGTCGACCTCGCCGGGATGCACTTGCCGAACTCCCTGTGCGGATCCGACGACAGCGACGCACTCGGCGCGCGCCTCGACGACGCGGACGCGGTCGTCGTGGTCACCCCCGAGTACAACCACAGCTACCCGGCCTCGCTCAAGATCGCGATCGACTACTACCACGACCAGTGGCGGGCCAAGCCCGTCGGATTCGTCGCCTACGGCGGCATGGGTGGCGGGCTGCGCGCCGTCGAGCACCTGCGCGGCGTGTTCGCCGAACTGCACGCCATGACCGTGCGCGACACCGTCAGCTTCCACAACTTCTGGGACCGCTTCGACGACGACGGCAACCCGCACGACCCCTCATCCACGGGCAAGGCCGCCAAGGGCATGCTCGACCAGCTCCACTGGTGGGGCAGGGCACTGCGCGAGGCGAGGACCCGGCGTCCCTACGCATCGTGACGTGCTTGACCTCAACCTTGGTCGAGGTTGCACGCTCGTGCCCATGACGTTCCCACGGCTGCACGGACGCGACGACGAACTCGGCCGCATCGACCGGATGTTGGCCGAGCTGCGTACCGGGGGTGGGCAGGCACTGGTGTTCCGCGGGGAGGCGGGCATCGGGAAGTCGGCGCTGCTCGCACACGCCGCGAGCAGCGCCGACGGCCTGTTCCTTCTGCGGGGCGGTGGCTCCGAGGGCGAGTCGACGTTGCCCTACGCCGGTCTGCACCTGTTGCTGCGTCCCGTGGTCGACCACGTCGGCGACCTGGCCGATACGCACGCCGAGACCATCCGCCGCGTGCTCGCAGGCTCCGACCCCGGCGGCCGGTTCGCGGTGGGCGCCGCCCTGCTCGAGCTGCTCAGCCTGCTCGGCAGGCGGACGCCGGTGCTGGTGCTCGTCGACGATCTGCACTGGGTGGACGAGGAATCCCGCGACGCCCTGTCGTTCGCGGCGCGCAGGCTGGCCGGCGAGCGCGTGGGCATCCTCGCCGCCGTCCGGGAACCGCTCCGCGTACCCGCGGGCTCCGTCCGGGACGTCGCGGGCATGCCGCACCATCGACTGTCCGGTGTGGACGACGAGGCGGCCGCGCGCATCCTCGCGTCGACCGAACTCCCCCGGCATCGGTACGCGCCGGTGATCGAAGCCTCGCGCGGGATCCCGTCCGCGCTGCTCGAAATCGGACGCGGCGGACCGGTGGGTGCCGGCCCGTTCGAGGCCGACCTCGCCGCGTTGTCCGAACGTGCTCGCACGATGCTGCTCGTGGCAGCAGCCGACGACACCTGCGACACCGGCACCATCCTCGCCGCCGCGCGACGGCTCGGCGCGACCCTCGACGACCTGCGCGAAGCCGAGGACGCCGGCCTGGTCATGTTCACCGACACCTGCTTCGGGTTCAGCCATCCGCTCATCGGTCCCGCGGTCTACCGTGGGGCCACGTTCGCACGCCGTATCGAGGCGCATCGCGCGCTGGTGGACGTGCTCACCGTCGAGGCCGACGCCGACCGGCGGGGCCGGCATCTCGCCGCGACGACCACCACTTCCGACGAGTCCGTCGCTGCCGAACTGGAGACCGGTGTCGAGCACGCCCGCATGCGCGGAGGCATGGCCGCGGTCGCCGACGCCTACGAACGCGCCGCGCGCCTCAGCCCTGCCCCTCGCGACGAGGGCAGGCGACTGACCTCCGCGGCTCGCGCAGCTGCCGACGCGGGACAGCCCGAACGCGCACGCCAGCTTGCCGACCAGGCATCCGCCCTGTTGCCCGACCCCGCGGACGCCACCTGGTCGGCGATCGTGCGGGCGACGCTCGCCGAGGACGACGACCGTCCCATCGACGCACACCACACGCTGGTCGGCACGGCCAAACGCCTGGCGGGCGCCGCGCCGCGTGACGCGGGACGACTCCTCGTCGCCGCCGCGGAGGCCGCCTGGGCGGCCGACGATCCGGACAAGGTGACGGATGCGGCCGAGCTGGCCGAAACCCTCGCGGTACCTGGCGCCGACCAGGTGCGTGCGCTGGCGACCGCCGCCGGCGGAGGCCCGGCCGCAGCGGTCGCCGCCCTGCGTGCCCTGCTCGAGGCCGACTGCGCACCGGTCGACACCTGCACCGACGTCGCGATCAGCCTGCGCGCCCGAGCGAGGAGCGCGTCGTGGTGGGCGCTGCTCGGCGAACACGACACCGCACGTGCCGAGGCGCTGGAGCTGGTCACCGAGGCCAGGGCGCACGCGGCGACCGGCGTCCTGCCGCGGGTGCTGGCGGTGCTGGCCCGCGCACAGCTGCGGCTCGGCGATCTCGGCGAAGCCGTCACCACCGCCGAGGAGGGCCTGGCCACGGCCGTGTCCATCGGACAACGCCGCGGTATCGCCGAGGCCTCGGGCGTGCTGGCCGTCGTGGCGGGCCTCCGCGGCGACGAGCAGGGCGTCGCGCGATACGCCGCCGACGCCGACCAGTCGTCGGCCGAACACGCCGCTGCTCTCCTCGACCTCGGCGCAGGACGGCTGAACGGCGTGATCGAGCGGTTGGCCTGTGCCGTCGACGTCGGCCTCGTCGGCCTGGAACTCGTGCCCGACCTGATCGAAGCCGTCGCCAGGGCGGCCGAGTCCGGCGACTCGGTGGGCGACGACGTGGTGGACCGTGCGCTGGCGAACCTCACCACGTGGGCAGCGGCCACTGGCAGTGCCTGGGGCGAGGCGTTGGCCGCGCGGAGCGCAGCGCTGCTGGGCAAGGCCGAGTTCGCGGCCGCGATGGCGGTGGCGGGGCAGGCAGGAGCGTTCGAGCAGGCGCGCACCGAACTCGTCCACGGGGAGTGGCTGCGCCGCGAACGCCGGCCCGCGCGAGCACGGGCGCACCTGCGCGCGGCACTGTCGTTGTTCGAACGGCACGGAGCGACCCCGTGGGCCGAGCGCGCCCGTACCGAACTGCGCGCCGCAGGCGAACGCAGGGACAGCGCGACGACGGCGCCCGGTGCGGACACGCTCACGCCGCAGGAGCGGCGCATCGCCGCGCTCGCCGCCGACGGGCTCAGCAACCGCGACATCGGCGCCCGCCTGTACCTCAGCCCGCGGACGGTCGGTTACCACCTGTACAAGGCGTATCCGAAGCTCGGCGTCACCAGCAGGGGCGAGCTCGCGAAACTGGAGCTGATGGCCTGACACGGGGCGTGTCGTGCCACACTGCACGCCGTGGAGTACCAACTGTCGGCAGAGCTCACCGCCCCGGAAGACGGTCCTGACCTGGACGCGCTCCAGCAAGTCGGCGTGGTGGCGCTGCTCGACACGCGGCTGTCCCGGTTGGCCGGGATCGAGGGGCCGGACGGTGTCGAGATCACCCCCGTCGAACACACGGTGCACGCCCACCTCGGCGGCGCGAACGTCAGCTGGCTGTTGGACGCGCCCGCGCTCGTGTTCGCCGAGGACGCCACCAGGGCCGTACTCGAACAGCTGCTCGAGGAGACCGAACTGCTCCGCGGGTGGCAGGTCAAGCACTGCGCGGTCACCGCGACCGACGACCAGCTCGAGAGTGCGCTGGCCGCGTCGGCAGAGCCCGACGAGGGGCCCATCGAGATCGACCCGCAGGACCAGGCCGAACTCGCCGAACGCAGGCAACGCCTGCTGGACGCCTCCCAGTACCTCAGCGCCTTCGACCTCGACGCGTTCGGCTTCACCGAGGGCGGCGACGTCACCGAGCAGGAGGCGCGCTACGTCGCCGGCGCACTCATGCACGGCGTCGAGATGGTCACCGACGAACTGTTCGGCGACATCCAGTTGCTCGAGGACGAGGACGCCACCGCGGTCGACGTCGAGGCCCTGTGGGTGCTCGACGAGCTGCCCCAGCAGTACGCCGACCAGTACACGGCGCTGTTCGCCAAGCAGCTCCTGGTCACGACGGCCGTCCTCGGCTACCGGCTGACGCAGGAGGAGTGGACGGCCCCGCTGTGCACGGCCGAGGCGCTGGCCCTGCACGTCGTCAAGTCGCGCGCCGAGCTGGAACTCGACCTCGCCGAGGCGGTCCCGGAGGAGCGGGTCACGGAGATCCTGGCCCACTTCGACGACTACGCCTTCCCCGACGGGGCGCACGAGGAGCTCTACGACGTCTCCGACCTCGACGCGTTCGACACCGACGTCGTCACCTGGTTCCGGCCCGACCCGCGCTACACCGACGCCCGCGGCCTGCACCCGTACCTGACTGACGAGGACTGAGGCTCCGGGTTGGAGCTCCCAAGGGCCCCATGGTTGCGTTCAACGCAACCATGGGGCCCACGGGGGCTACAACCGGGAGGGGATGACGAACCAGAGGGTGGAGAAGAGGGCGCCGATGACGGTGACGGCGACGGCCATCGCCACCGGGCCGTAGATCACCTTCGCGATCAGGCCGACGGTGAGCGTCACCGCGATCGACAGACACGCCAACCCCGCGATCACCATGCGGTTGCCGACGCGCAGGATCGTTTGCCTCCGCCCGGCGCGGAACAACATGCGGTGCCACGCGGCGGGGGCGGTCAGCAGCGCCGTGGCCGACGCCGTGAACAGCACCGTCACCAGGTGCACGGTCTTCTCGAACCCGCTGGCCTCCCGGAACTGCGCCGTGAACGCCACCGCCAGCAGGAAGCCGAACAGGATCTGCACCCCGGCCTGCGCGACCCGCAGCTCGCCGAGCAGCTCGTTGACGTTCCGGGTGAGCCGCTGATGGTGCGGTTCACCGTCGGTGTCGCTGCCGGTTCCGGTGGGGACTTCGCTCACGGCAGACCTCCCTCGGTCGCTACTCGCGTCCGCCCGCCAACGCCGGCGCGGGCGGCTCCACCACGGGTTCACGCTGCGCGCGCCGTTCATGCCAGCCGAGGGCCGTCACGGCGGCGACGACCATCACGAGCCCGATCCACTGCGTGGCGCTCATCGTCTCGTCCAGTAAGGACACGCCGATGACCACGGCCGTCGCCGGGTAGGCCAGCTCGGCGAGCGTCGCGCGTGCGGCGGGGGTCGCGCGCAGGCCCACGTAGTACAGGCTGAGCGCGACCAGTCCGGGAACCAGCGCGAGCAGCGCGAGGCCTGTCGCGTTGTCCCAGCTCACCGTGTAGGGGTTCCCTTGGACCGCAACGATAATCGCCGCGGCGGGAAGTCCTACGGTGAATCGCAGCGTGGTCACGTCGCGTGACGGCAGGCTGGTCGACACCATGCGTCCCAGGACCGTTCCCGCCGCCCACAAGGCCGCGGCGCCGAGGGCGAGCAGTGCCGCGCGGGCGGCGCTGAACTCGATGTCCAGCGGGTCGGCGAACGCCAGCAGCCACGCGCCGAGTATCGCGGGCACGGCGAAGTAGACGTATCCACCGCGGAGGCGTTCACCCAGTACCGCCCACGCGGCGAACACGGCGAACAGCGGTTGCAGCTTCTGCAACACCAGCGGCGTGATCGCGTCGCCGGTCTGGAACGCCGCCGTGAACAACGCGGTCGCCAACGCCGACGAACCCCCGCCGATGATCAGCACGGCGATCCGTTCCTTCAGTCCGCACCGCGCCAGCGCCCGCACCGCACGCGGCACGAAGGGCGCGAGCAACACGACGATGATCAGGTGCTCCCAGAACACGACCGTGCCAGAGGGCAGGTCCTCCGCGAGCGGCAGGCGCAGCAGTCCGTCGGTTCCCCACAGCGCGGCCGCAATCGCGACGAGCCAGGTTCGGTCCCTGGTTACGCCGCCTCCGGTCGCCGTCCCGTTCCCTGATGTCACACGGCCCAGATTACGACCGGGTCCGAACACCGGCCGCGTACGTGTCACGGAGTGAGATCGCACGACCGTGTGACGCTCCTTGCCGTCGATCACGCTTTCGCGCTATCGACAGACCATGAGACGACTCCCTGCTGTTCTTGCCCTGACGTCCGCTGTCGCCCTCGTGGGTGCCGGCACCGCGACGGCCGCGGAGCCCGCCGTCCCCGCCGACGTTCCGCACAGCCCCGTGGCGTTCTCGCACGGAACGTTCGCGCCGTACGTCGACGGCGCCACCGCGACGACCTACGACCTGGAACTCGTGCCGAGCGGAGCGCGGGCCGCGGCGTTCTCGCTCTCGGCCGACGGGGTCGGGACGACCACCAAACTCGCCGTCAAGGGCCTCGTGCCCAACCGGCACTACGGCGCCCACGTCCACGAGAACCCGTGCGGCCCGACCGGCGACGACGCGGGCCCGCACTACCAGCACGTGCAGGACCCGAACCAACCGTCCACCGACCCCGAGTACGCCAACCCGGACAACGAGGTGTGGCTGGACTTCACGACCTCGGCGCGGGGTAACGGATTTGCGGTGTCGCATGTGGACTGGCCGTACGGCGACCGCAGGCCGGCCTCCGTGGTGATCCACGAACACCACACGTCGACCCACCCGGGAGAGGCGGGAGACGCAGGAGCCCGCCTGGCCTGCATCAACGTCGACCTCTAACGAACCCCGGGTCGCACCCCCGGGGCGGCGTGTTGCGCCCTCGGGAGCCCGTGTTGCGGTTTCGTGGTCGCGTGTTGCGGATTCAGGGGTCCGTGTTGCGGGTTCACGTCGTCGTGTTGTGTCCGCCGGTGTCCGAGATGCCGACGATCGCGTCCAGGGACAGGTGTTCGGCGAGCAGGTGTTTCAGTTCGCCGCCCTCGACGAGCTGGATGCGCCCGTTCCGCCGGGCGAACTCGTGTGCGGACGGCCCGAACCACGACGTCGTGACGAGCACTCCCCGGTTCGCGCGCCGGTCCTCGATCACGCCGGCCAGCGACCGCACGGCCTCGGCGGGGACGGCCGCCCGGTATCGCTTCGCCTGGACCACGCAGAGCCCGCCGACGATGGGGTCCTCGTTGACCGCGACGGCGTCGATCCCGCCGTCGTGCGAGGCCTGCGTGGTCCACGCGCGCATTCCCATCGCCTCGAAGAGCCGCCGTACGAGGTGTTCGAAATCGGTGGGTGACAACTCGGCGAGCACGGGCCTTCCGTCGAGTCCGGCGGTCGCGTCGCGCGCCGACGTGACGCGGTACTCGGACAGGTCCGGATCGAAGATCGGCCGGACGGCTTCGAGGTCCCACGGGTGCGGTGACACCCTGGCGTGCAGGTGACGAAGACATTCCGTCGGGTCCAGCCTGTCGAGTACCAGGTCGGAGAACTGCGCACGGCTTGCCGAGACGCTCACCAGGCACGGGGCGGCTGGTCGACCGGTCGCCTTGTCGCGCGTTCGGGCGTGTCCACTCGCGACCACCTCGTCCACGACGGTTCGTGGATGCGCCTCGAACACGTCCCGCATCGTCCGCAGCACCAGCCTGGCGACCAGCGCGGCGTAGCGGGACCGGATCTCCTCCGGCGCCCTTTTCTCGGCCACGATCTCGTCTCGCGCGGAAACGTAACGGTATTCCTCGACGTCCGGAATCACGTCCACGTCCGGCAGCATGCGGGCGATGAAGAGTGTGCGGCCCTGTCGTTCGTACGAAACATCGGCCGTTCCTGCGACATGCGCGGGAACTGGTTGTGCCGCCACCACCCGCGTGAAGTATTCCGACACGGCGTCGGGATCGAGTCCCCGCACGCGCTGTTCGAGCTCGTCGACCTCGATGTTGTGCCGTGCCACCTCCTCGGCCCTGGCGTGCTCGGCGGCATCGTGTTCCGCCCGCGCGGCCCGGAGTCTGCGCCTGCGAAGGCCCTGTTCTGCCTGCCGCTCGGCCAGATCCGCCTCGAACCGTGCACGGGCTTTCCGCAGAGCCCTGCGACGGCCGTCGGGGAAAAGACGGTCCACAGTAGACGCAGGTGGGCGGTAGTCGGCCCATTTCGGCAACGCCGTGTGCAGCATGAGTTCGGGGGCCGGGGTGAACTCCCGGGGTTCGAAGGATCGGCGGAGGCGGGAGAAATCGAATGGAGCGTGTCCGAGCGCGTCCACGAGAAGTCCGTCGAGTGCGCGCACGCGCTCGGCGACGGCGTCGGTCATCGCCGCGGCCTCGGCGTACTTGCGCTCGGTGTGGTAATCCCATGCTTCGCGGTCGGCCTGGCGTGGAATCATGGGGATATCGACGTCTTCTCGACCAGTCAGTGGCCCGTGATGCTCGGACTCCGGGAAGAAGTCCGAGAAGAATTCACTGTGGCGCTCCATCCTCGTCCCCGATCACCGTACGGGTACGCACAGTGCGGACCCATACGGTGGAAGATAGTGACCGTGATTCTGTGGGGGATAGCTCCGATCGGTGATTGCTGGTATTACTGAACGAATTCATGGGCATCCGTGCGGATTAATTGGCGAAGTTCGCCGGAACGAAGATTTGCGTTTCGGATAATCGGTGGACAACGAATTGTGAACGCTCGCGCTGGGTTGTGGTCGCGGCCTTGGCGGCAGGTCTTTCGGTGGATCTCCGTTGCGGCGTCACGGTCGGATGCGCACGCCGGTGTCGAACCGCTCGCGCGGCGACCGGGCGGGGTCTCGGGGCTGCGCCACGGTCGCCTGAGTCCGCAACACCCGCCCCTGAATCCGCAACACGCGCCCCCGGAGGCGCAACACGGGCTCCTGGGGGTGCAACACGCGCTCCCCGGGGTTGGTCGGGGGCCGGGGCCATTAACCTGGGGGTATGACCGCCACCCTGACGACGCCTGCGCTGCAGGTCGGCCCGTATCGGGTCGATCCTCCCGTCGTGCTCGCTCCGATGGCGGGCATCACGAACGTCGCGTTCCGCCAGCTGTGCCAGGAGTACGGCGCCGGGCTGTACGTGTGCGAGATGATCACCGCCCGCGCCGTGGTCGAGCGGCACCCGGGCACGATGCACATGATGACCTTCGCCGAAGGCGAGTACCCGCGGTCGATGCAGCTCTACGGCGTCGACCCGGCCACGATGCGCGAGGCCGTGAAGATCATCGTGGGCGAGGGTCTCGCCGACCACGTCGACATGAACTTCGGCTGTCCGGTCGCGAAGGTGACACGTAAGGGTGGCGGGTCGGCGCTGCCGTACAAGCGCACGCTGTTCGGCAACATCGTCCGTGCGTCCGTCGAGGCGGCCGAGCCGGCGGGCGTGCCGGTGACGGTGAAGTTCCGCGTCGGCATCGACGACGAGCACCACACCTACCTCGACGCCGGTCGCATCGCGGAGGCCGAGGGCGCCAAGTCCGTCGCGCTGCACGCGCGCACTGCCGCCCAGCGCTACTCCGGCCAGGCCGACTGGTCGCACATCGCGCGCCTGAAGGAGGTCGTCACGGGCATTCCGGTGCTCGGCAACGGCGACATCTTCACCGCCGACGACGCCGTCCGCATGGTGCGGGAGACCGGCTGCGACGGGGTCGTCGTCGGACGGGGGTGCCTCGGCAGGCCGTGGTTGTTCGGCGAGCTCGAGGCCGCGTTCCAGGGACGTCCCGCGCCGGAGCCGCCGAACCTCGGCGAGGTGGCGCGCGTGCTGCGCAGGCACACCGAGCTGCTCATCGAGCACGACGGCCACGACAAGGCGATGCGCGACATCCGCAAGCACATGGCCTGGTACTTCATGGGCTTCCCGGTCGGCTCGGAGCTGCGGAGGGCGTTCGCGACGGTGTCGACGCTCGCCGAGCTTGACGACCTCATCGGCAAGCTCGACCACGACGTGCCGTTCCCCGTCGACGCCGCCACCGGCCCGCGTGGCAGGCAGGGCTCACCGGGCAAGGTGACGCTCCCGCACGGCTGGCTCGACGACCCGGACGACCCGTGCGTGCCCGAGGGTGCCGACATGATGCACTCGGGCGGCTGACCAGCGGCGTCCGCACGCGCACACGACGGCCACGGACCCGGCACATGCACGTCGTCGCTGCGGAATTGCAAGTTCGGTTCGGGTGCTGCACGAGGCGGTAGAATTCGCAGGATGGGTAGGCGTCAGTACGGCCAGTTCTGCGGGCTCGTTCGCGCCGTCGAGCTGGTCGGCGAACGGTGGGCGTTGCTCATCGTGCGCGATCTACTCGTCTCCCCCAAGCGCTACACCGACCTGAAGCGCGGCCTCCCGCGCATTCCCACGAACGTCCTGTCGACGCGGCTGAAGGAGCTCGAGGCCGCGGGGATCGTGCAGCGGCGCGTGCTGCCGCGGCCGGACGGATCCGTGGTCTACGAACTCACCGAGTACGGCGCCGACCTTGAGGACGTCGTGCTGGCGTTCGGGCGCTGGGGTGCGCGTTCGCTCGGCGAACCCGGCCCGGACGAGATCCTCACCCCGGACTCGATGGTGATGGCGCTGCGCTCCACGTTCCGGCCCGAGGCCGCGCGCGAGCATCCGGACGTCCGGTTTGAGCTGCGTCTCGGCGACGTGGTGGTGCACGCCGACGTCGCCTCGGGTGCGGTCACGGCCGCGGTCGGCGAATCACCCGCGCCCGACCTGGTCATCGAGAGCGGCCCCGCCGTACGCGCCCTGTTGGCGGGCGAGATCTCCCCGGAGGCGGCTCTCGACGACGGTCTCGTCGCGATCACCGGTCCGAAGGAACTGCTCGCCGCCTTCACCCGGTTGTTCCGGATCTGACTCGTCCTCCCGAGCGATTCTCGCGTTCCACGGGTGTCGGACGCTCAAGCGCGCCCTCTCCGTTGTCGACATCGAGTGCATGGGGGTCTGACCTGACGGAGGTGACGTGGGGTGACACGGAACCGTACGCAGGCTGCGCACGTCCGGGACGTTCCGGACTCCGACCCGTCGGCGTTGACGGCGGCCTACGAGTCGTTGGCGAGCGCGTTCGCCGAGCAGGGCGACTGGCGCAGCGCCTACGAACACCTGCGTTCGGCGTTGCACCACGCCCGCGACCTGCCCACCGTCGCCGGGGTGCCCGAGCAACATCGGCACGAGGTCGAGCGGCTGCGACACGAGAGTCTGACCGACCCGCTCACCGGCAGTCACAATCGCCGCTATCTCGACCGCGTGCTTCCAGGGCTGGGATCCGCGGCGTTGGCGATGGTCGACCTGGACCACTTCAAGGACGTCAACGATCGCTTCGGCCACGACGTCGGTGACCGGGTACTGCGGCACGTCGCCCGGATCCTCCGTCAGGCGTTGCCCACCGGTGCGTTCTGTGCCAGGTACGGCGGCGAGGAGTTCGTGCTGGCTGTGCCCGCGAGGTCGGGTGCGGAGGCCGTGCGCGTCGTGCACCGCGCGGGGGCTCGCGTGGAGGCGTTCCCGTGGTCGCGCGTGCGGCCAGGGTTGGCCGTGACCGTCAGTGCAGGGGTCGCGGCGGCCGACGGAGATCCGCACACGCGCCTGCGGCTGGCGGACCAGATCCTCTACCAGGCGAAACGCGGAGGCCGCAACTCGGTGGCGTTCCACTCCGCCGGCGATGTCCGGATTCTGCACACTCTGAGTGGACATCGCACTGCGCCGCATTCGTGAGGACGGCATCACCCACGTCCCCGGCGTGTGACCATTAGCACCAACCGTCGCGACTCTGCGTAAAAAAGTCACGGCTTGGTGTCGTCACGAAAGGGGGACGTCCGTACGATAACGCTCACTGCCGACGAGACGATCTAGCCACCAGCTGTGTTGGCGCCGCGCCAGCGCGCTGACCAGGCTCATGGGGAAGGAGTGTGCGTGTCGGACGACCACAGCACGCCCTCCTCGCGGCATGCCCAGGTGGCCGCCGATCAGATCGCGGAGTGGCGTGCCCGCGCCGAGCGCAACCGCGCCGACTCCGAACGTAAGCGACGCAGATCCCTCGAATCCGACGGCGGCACGAGCGTTTCCGAACTGCTCGCCAAGACCGGCTACAGCCCGCAGGCAGGCCGCCTCACGCGTGGTTCCGGACGCGCTGGTGCGGGCGCCAACGGCTCCGGTGCCGACGGTGCCGTCCCGCCTGCCCCGCCCGCCCCGTCGAGTCGTGTGAGCTGGCACGAAGAGAACGGCAGACCCGGCCGTCACGGCAGCGGAGACACCGGATACGACGGCTCCGGGTACGACGGCTCGGGATACGACGACCCGGGATACGGCGGGCTCGCGCGGCGTGGTGTCGGGCCTGGCGAGGAGGGTGCCGGACAGGGCGGACGTCACGGCGCATCCAACGGTCACGGAGCGCCCAACGGTCACGGCTCGGTCGGCGGCGGCCCCGCCCACAACGGAACCGCCCACAACGGAACGGGTCGCGACGGCTTCGACCGGAACGGTTCCGGATTCTTCGAGCACGGCGAACGCAACGGCGCGCCGAGTGGCGGGGGCCCTGGCCACGGCCATCCCAGCGGCTACGCCAGCAACGGCCACCCGAGTAACGGCCACCCAGGCAGCGGGCGTCCGAGCAACGGCCATAGCAACGGCCATGCCAACGGACACCCGAGCAGCTACTCCGAGGCCCGCGGCGACCAGCCCCCGAACGGCAGTGCGGACAGCGGTGGACGTGGCGGCTTCAGCCGGGACGAGGCGTACGCGGCGGCCAGCCGGATCGACCGCACGGCGGCGCGCGCGGCCCGTATCGATCCCGCCGACGTCGACGCGCCGACGCGGATGTCGGATTCGCGTCCGCCTGCGGAGAACCCGATCGCCCCGCCGAGTCGGGCGCAGGAACCGCCGCGTCCGCCCGCGCCCGATCCCCGGTCGAACCGTTCCGTGCCTCCCGCCCCCGGCGCGGCACCGGAGGCGAGCCCCGACCCGCAGCCCCGCGCCCCGCGTCGAGCCGCGGACGCCCCGCCGCGTCCGCGCGCCGACGCAGCACCCCAATCCGGTGGAGCGCCCCGATCCGGCGCAGCACCCCAACCCGGTGCGGCCCCCGAACCGGGAGCGTTGCCCCGGTCCCGTGCGGTTCCTCCGCCCGCCCCGGGGGCGCCGCCCGCGCCCCCGAATCCGCCCGCGGCCCCGAACCGTCCCGGGCGTCGTCCGCGGCCGGAACCCGAGGCGTGGGAGCCGCCGGCCGGCAGTCCCGAACCGGGGCCGCCCCGTCGCCCCGGCCAGGGTGCGATGCCCCCGGCCCCCGGTCCCCGGCCACCGGAAGCGCCGCCTGCGCCGCCGGGACAGCGGAAACCGCAGAACTCCGGACCGAACCCGCGGCCGGTCCCCGGACCGCCCGCGGTGCCGCCAGGGGCCGAGCCCCCAGGGGTGCAGCCGCCCGCGCCGGGGCGTCGTCCGCAGGGCACGAACGGCCGCCGGCAACCACCGCCCGGCCGCCCCCGCGCGCACTCCGCGCCGGCCGACGCCGCTCCGCGCCCGGCCGCGTCGCACGGAGTCGAACCGCACGAGCCCGTCCGGCGGCCCCGCCCTCATTCGCGGGAGTCCGATCCCGACGAGCCGACCGTGCTCGGCGCCGTCTCGGCGGTGCTGGGCGGGAGCGCGGCATCGAGCGGCGGCCCTGACCAGCCGGCACCCCCGCCGGGGCCACAGTCGGCACCGCAGTCGGAGTCGGACCCGCAGCCGGAACGCGAGCCTGCCCCGGAACGAGAACCGGGACCGGAGCCCGCTGCCCCCGAACCGGCCGAGGAGGCCGAGCCGGCTCCGGTGCCGCCCCGACCGCGTCGCCCGTTGAGTCCTCGTCCGCGCACCGACGAGGACCGGCTGACCATGACCGACCAGATGGAGCCGGTCGACGAGCAGACGCAGTACAAGCGCAAGATCGACAACACGCTCGCCCGCTTCTCGGCCGCCCACGACGAGCTGGAGGCCGAGGAGGAGGAACGCCGCGCGCGGAAGGCCAAGCTCGCCGCGCGGCTGGACCAGACGCGGACGAAGCTCCAGGCCGTCGTCACCTCGACCATCGGTGGCCGCGGCTCGGCCGTCGGCAACAGCAACACCAACAGCAACACCAACGACAACGAGGACCCCGACGCACACGACGCCGGCGACGACGTCGCCGCGCACGCGGAAGCCGGAGCGGACGACGCGGGCGAGTCCGGCAAGACGTCCGAGCGCACCCGCCTGCAGGAGAAGAAGCAGCGCAAGAACGACCGTGCCCGGTTGGCGACGAGGATCGCGGCCGTGGCTTTGGCGGCGCTGGTCTTCCTGGCCACCGGCATCGCGTGGGGCGCGAAGACCTGGTTCGAGTCGAAGTTCAACCAGATCGCCGCGCTCGACGAGGGGTCGTCCGACATCCTGCCCGGTCAGATCGGCGACGAGAACTTCATCATCCTCGGCTCGGACACGCGGGAGGGTGCCGATACCGAGGAGAACGTCGGCGACGCCGACGCGGTCGGTGGGGCGCGGTCGGACACGCTGATGGTCGCGCACATTCCGGAGGACAGGGCTCGCGCCGTCGTCGTCTCGTTCCCGCGCGACCTGGAGATCACCCGGCCCGAATGCGAGAGCTGGGACCCGGAGACCGGAGAGTACGGCGACGTCGTCCCCGCCCAGGAAGCCACCAAGATCAACACTGCGTACGCCGTGGGCGGGCCGAAGTGCGTGACGAAGGTCGTCCAGGACATCACCGGGATGAAGATCAACCACTTCGTCGGCGTCGACTTCCACGGCTTCAAGGACATGGTGGACGCGGTGGACGGCGTACCGGTGCAGATCGACGAGCCCGTCGTCGACGAGACGCTCGGCGACGTCGTCACCGAGACCGGACTCGTCGAACTGCGTGGTGACCAGGCGTTGAGCTACGTGCGGGCGCGGAAGGTCTACAGCGATCCGACCTTCTCCGACTACGGCCGCATGGAGCGGCAGCAGAAGTTTCTGTCCGCGCTGCTGACGAAGACGCTCTCGAGCGAGGTGCTGTTCGACACCGACAAGCTCACCGGCTTCGTCGACGCGTTCGCCAAGGCCACGTTCGGCGAGAACATCGGCGTCGACCAGATGTTGACCCTCGCGCAGTCGATGCGCGGCTTCGACGCGGGTGCCGTCGAGTTCCTGACGATCCCGACCGTGGGCGAGTCGAACGAACGCGGCAACGAGGTGTTGCTCGAACAGGACTCGCGCGCCCTGTTCGACGCGATCATCGACAACACCCCGCTTCCCGGCGAGGAAGGTGCCGACGGCAACGGCAACGGTGAGGGAAACGGCAGCGGCCAGGACGAGCAGGGCGAGCCCGGCGAACAGCGCGCGGTCGACCAGCCGGCCGACACAGCCGTGTCCTGATCGCGTCGCGTGTGGTTCTTCCGGGGGACACCCGGCATCCGCTGGCAGGTAAGTCCTCACGAAGTCGTCAGGCCGGGTTCATGGATGGTTCACATCGGCATTCGGCGTTAGGCCATCGCGGCCCGTAGAGTCAGCCGTATGCGGGATGCCTACAACCTCGAACTCGACAATCTGCGTGGCCAGTTGGGCGACATGGTTCAGCTCGTCGCCGACGCGATGGAGCGCGCCACGAAGTCACTCCTCCAGCAGGACCTCGCCCTTGCCGAACAGGTCATCTCCGACGACGTGAAGGTCGACGACGCACGTTCGGCCGCCGAGGAGAAGGCCTACGGCCTGCTCGCGCTCCAGGCGCCGGTGGCGACCGACCTGCGCATCGTCGTCGCGTCGCTGCACGCGGCGGAGAGCATCGAGCGCATGGGTGACCTGGCACTGCACGTCGCGAAGGCCGCTCGGCGCAGGCACCCGAACCCGGTGCTGCCGCCGGAGGTGCGGCCCGCGTTCGAGCGGCTCGGGCAGGTGGACGTGCGCCTGGCCCGTCAGCTGGAGGCCGTCGTGCGCAGTGACGACGCCGATGCCGCGAAGAGCCTCGAAAGCGACGACGACGAGGTGGACGAGATTCACCGGAACCTGTTCGGCGTGATCATGGACCGCAGCTGGGAGCACGGTGTCTCCCCGGCAGTCGACCTCACGCTGCTGAGCCGGTTCTACGAGCGCTACGCCGACCACGCGGTCTCGGTGGCCCGGCGGATGCTGTTCGTGGTCACGGGGCGTATGCCAAATCACAGTGGCAGCGACGTCTGATCAACAAGGCTTCATCCACTCGGGCTACGCGATGGCTACGTGCCGTATGAGCTGGGGATTGTTTGCGGACAGGCGGCGGTCACCTCGCGGTGATGTCGTCGTGACGTCGCCGCGGGGAAACGCCGGGTTCACCCGCCGTTCACGTGATGCGGGGAGGGGCGTCAACTCCCGCCCATACCGTTCGTCACGGCAGCAACCCCGAGCGGCGGCAGGCCTTCTGCCGCACCAGAACCCCGGAAGAGGTCAACTGTGAAGCGTTCCACCCTGGGCCGCGCCCTCGTTCTGCCGACGACGGCCGCCCTCGCCTTCGGTCTCGTCGCCTGCGGCGCCGCGAACGAGGAGGGCGCCTCGAGCGGCCCCACGATCAACGGCGCGGGCGCCAGCTCGCAGGAGGCCGCTCAGACCGCATGGCGGACCGGCTTCCTCAAGAACCACGAGGGCACCATCAACTACGACCCCGTCGGGTCGAGCGGTGGCCGCGAGCAGTTCACCAGCGGGGGTGTGGACTTCGCGGGTTCGGACGCGTACCTCGACGAGGACGAGGTGAAGGCCGCGCAGGAGCGTTGCGGTGAGGGTGGCTTCGTCGAGGTGCCGGCCTACGTGTCGCCGGTCGCCCTGATCACCAACATCGAGGGCGTCGACGAGCTCAACCTCAAGCCGGCCACGATCGCCAAGATCTTCAACCAGAAGATCACCAAGTGGAACGACCCGGAGATCAAGGCGGACAACCCGAACGCCAACCTTCCGGACACGGCCATCACGCCCGTGAACCGTTCGGACGGCTCCGGCACCACGGAGAACTTCGTCGAGTACCTCAAGGCTGCGGCTCCGAACGACTGGCCGCACGAGGTCAGCGACGAGTGGCCGGTCAAGGGCGGCGAGGCCGCGCAGGGCACCTCGGGTGTCGTCCAGGCCGTCAAGAACGGCAACGGCACCATCGGCTACGCCGACGCGAGCCAGGCCAACGGCCTGACGACCGTCAAGGTCGGTGTCGGCGACGACTTCGTCGAGTACTCCCCCGAGGCCGCGGCCGCCGTGGTCGACGTGTCGGAGCGGGTGCAGGGCCGCGGTGAGCACAGCTTCGCCTACGACCTCGCGCGCGACACCAAGGAGGAGGGCACCTACCCGATCGTCCTGGTGTCGTACGTGCTGGCCTGCGCGAACTACGACAACGCCGACAAGGCGACCATGGTCAAGGACTTCCTCAACTACACGATCAGCGCCGAGGGTCAGAAGGCCGCGCAGGACCAGGCCGGTTCGGCGCCGATCTCGGACAAGCTCCGCTCGGAGATCCAGCCCGCGATCGACTCCATCGGTGGCGGCAACGGCGGCAACGAAGGCTGATCGGTTCGTAGCTGTCACTATCGAGGCTGCGACCATTCCATGCGCCCCGGAGTCCGGGTGGCTGTTTCGACGCAGAGACAGCCACCCGGACACACGCATGTCAAGGAGACTTTTCGTGAGGCACAGCGGCGGCCGAACACGAGGATTGAAGGGATAGAACGTGGCTTCCACTACCGAGGCCCCGCCCCGGAAGCAACACAAGGTGCCGCAGCGGCCCGGTGACCGCATCTTCTCCGGCATCTCGACCGGATCGGGTGCACTGATCCTGGTGGTGCTCGCCGGCGTGGCGGTCTTCCTCATCACCGAGGCATGGCCGGCGCTCTACGCTCCGGCATCGTCGATCCCCGGTGGCCAGGGGCTCGCGGTCTACATCTGGCCGCTGCTGTTCGGCACGCTGATCTCGGCGGTCCTGGCGCTCCTCATCGCCGTTCCGCTTGCGGTGGCGATCGCGCTGTTCATCACCTACTACGCGCCGCGCAGCCTTGCCAAGGTCCTCGGCTACATCATCGACCTGCTCGCCGCGGTGCCCAGCATCATCTTCGGCCTGTGGGGCATGAATGTGCTCGCACCGTTGACGGTCGATCCGGCGTCGTGGCTGTCGGAGAACCTGGGCTTCATCCCGTTCTTCGCGGGGCCGGCCTCGTCCACCGGCCGCACCATGTTCGTCGTGATCATCGTGCTGGCCGTCATGGTGCTGCCGATCATCACCGCGGTCGTGCGCGAGGCGTTCGTGCAGACACCGTCCCTGCACGAGGAGGCGGCACTCGCGCTCGGCTCCACGCGCTGGGAGATGATCCGGATGGCCGCCCTGCCGTTCGGCCGCTCCAGCATCGTCGGCGCCTCCATGCTCGGCCTCGGTCGCGCACTCGGTGAGACGATGGCCGTCGCGATGATCCTGTCGGTCTCGGGCGGCGTCTCGTTCAACCTGATCAGCAGTGAGAACCCGCCCACGATCGCGGCGAACATCGCGCTGCAGTTCCCCGAGTCGACCGGTATCGCACTGAACACCCTCATCGCATCGGGCCTCGTGCTGTTCGCCATCACCCTGATCGTGAACATGGCCGCCCGCGCGGTGATCAACCGGCGCAAAGAATTCTCCGGAGCCAATTGATGTCAACACCGACGACGACTCAGAACCAGGATCCGGACCTCGACCGGCCGCTCGGTGGTGTGCCGCTGACCGCGGGGCAGCTCCCGCGCGGTGCCGCGCCCGGCACACTCGCGGCCGTCGCGGTGGCCGGCGTACTGCTGTGGCTGATCGCCGGCTGGAACATCGCCGCCGTGGCCGTGCTCGGGGCCATCGCCTACACGGTGATCATCTACGCGTGGTCGCGCACCGTCGAGGGGCCTCGTAAGGCGACCGACCGGTTCGTCACGGCGGTCGTGACGGGTGCGTTCCTGTTGGCGCTCCTTCCGCTGATCTCGGTGATCGTCACCGTGGTGACGAACGGCCTCGCCCGTTTCGACGCCGAGTTCTTCACCTACTCGATGAGCGGAGTCGAGGGTGAGGGCGGCGGTATCTACCACGCCATCATGGGCACGCTGATCATCACCGGCCTCGCCACGTTGATCTCGGTGCCGATCGGCATGTTCACGGCGATCTACCTCGTCGAGTACGGCAGGGGCAAACTCGCCAAGGCCATCACGTTCTTCGTCGACGTGATGACCGGTATCCCCTCGATCGTCGCCGGTCTGTTCGCCTACGCGCTCTTCGTGGTGATCTTCGGTCCCGGTGTCCGCATGGGATTCGCCGGTGCCGTCGCGTTGAGCGTGCTGATGATCCCGACGGTGGTCCGCTCCACCGAGGAGATGCTCAAGCTCGTACCGAACGAACTGCGGGAGGCCTCGTACGCGCTGGCCGTCCCGAAGTGGCGGACGATCTCGAAGGTGGTGCTGCCGACCGCGCTGGCCGGTATCGCCACGGGTGTGACCCTGGCGATCGCCCGCGTCATCGGTGAAACGGCACCGTTGCTCGTGACAGCGGGTCTCGCCGACGCCATGAACATGAACCCGTTCGACGGGCGTATGACAACCCTGTCGGTGTTCTCGTACTACGAGTACCAGAGCCCTGGCCTGTTCGCGGAGGCCGCGTTCGACCGTGCCTGGGGTGCCGCGCTGGTCCTCATCATCATCGTGATGCTGCTGAACCTCGTGGCCCGCCTCATCTCCAAGCTGTTCGCCCCGAAGACCCGTTGACGGTCCGGAAGCGCCCGGAAAGAGTAGGAAGTAACTGTGGCTAAGCGCATCGAGGTCAAGGATCTCGACATCTACTACGACAAGTTCCTCGCGGTGCAGGGCGTGTCGATGACCATCCAGCCGCGGTCGGTCACGGCGCTGATCGGGCCGTCGGGCTGCGGCAAGTCGACGTTCCTGCGCACCCTCAACCGCATGCACGAGCTCGTTCCCAACGCTCGCGTCGAGGGTTCGGTCGTCATGGACGACGACGACCTCTACGGGCCCGGTGTCGACCCGGTGAACGTGCGCAGGCAGATCGGCATGGTCTTCCAGCGCCCCAACCCGTTCCCCACGATGTCCATCTACGACAACGTGGCCGCCGGGCTCAAGCTCAACAACAAGCGGCTCAAGCGGTCCGAAATGGACGACGTCGTCGAGCGTTCGCTGAAGTCGGCCAACCTGTGGGAAGAGGTCAAGGACCGCCTGCAGAAGCCGGGTTCGGGGCTCTCCGGCGGTCAGCAGCAGCGGCTGTGCATCGCGCGTGCCGTCGCGGTGCAGCCGGACGTGCTGCTGATGGACGAGCCCTGCTCGGCCCTCGACCCGATCTCCACCCAGGCCATCGAGGACCTGATGCTGGAGCTGAAGTCGAACTACACGATCGTCATCGTCACCCACAACATGCAGCAGGCGGCGCGCGTCAGCGACACCACCGGGTTCTTCAACCTGCAGGGTGTGGGCAAGCCGGGCGAGCTCGTCGAGATCGACGAGACCACGAAGATCTTCTCGACCCCGGCGAAGAAGGCGACGGAGGACTACATCTCGGGCCGCTTCGGCTGACAGCCCGTGTTGCGCCTTGGGGGTCGCGTGTTGTGGCCTCCGGGGCGCGTGTTGCGCTTCCGGGGAGCCGTGTTGCGCTTCCGGGGAGCCGTGTTGCGGATTTCGGGGTTCGTGTTGCGCCTTGGGGATCGCGTGTTGCGCTTCTGGGAGCTCGTGTTGTGGACCCAGGTCGGCTATGTCGGGCGAAGGCCCGAGGGTGGTGTCGCAGGCGAGCCGGCCCGCCTGCTGAGCACTCCGCAGTCGCCGCTGCTTCGCCTCACGCACGGGCGCATTCATCAGCTCCCGGTAGGGCGCTGCGAGCTCGCTGAGGCACGGGATCGGCCTCTCGGGGGCGCAACCAAGCTCCGGAATCCGCGATAAGGGCCCCGGAAGGCGCAACACGCGCCCCCGAGGCCGCAACACGGGCTCCCGAGGGCGCAACACGGCTTCCCCAACGCGCAACACGCGCTCCTCGACCCACAACACGCGCTCCCGAAGGCGCGACACGGGGGCACCTCAGCTTCGGATGAAGCGGACGTGGGGGTGGCCTTCGGGGCTGGTGGTGACGTCGGCCTTGACGTTGTAGACCTGCATGATCAACGACTCGGTGAGGACGTCGGCTGGCCTGCCGGCGGCGACCACGACCCCGCGGTCGAGGACGACGATGTCGTCGCAGTACATCGCTGCCAGGTTGAGGTCGTGGAGGGCGACGACCGACGTCACGGGCAGGGACGTCAGCAGGTCGAGAAGCTCGAACTGGTGCTGCACGTCGAGGTGGTTGGTCGGCTCGTCGAGGAGCAGTTCGCGCGGTCGCTGGGCGAGGGCGCGGGCGATCTGCACCCGTTGCCGTTCTCCGCCGGACAACGTCTGCCACCGTTGACCTGCCTTGGCGGTCATGCCGGTCTGTTCGAGCGCCTGGGCGACCGCGGCCTCGTCGTCGGCCGACGCGGCCAGCCACGCCCTGCGGTGCGGCACGCGGCCGAGCCCGACGACGTCCCGCACCGTCAACGGGATCTGCGTGTCGGCATGCTGCTCGACGACGGCCACCCTGCGCGCCAACGTGCGTCTGCCGACGTCGCCGATCTCGCGCCCGTCCACGGTGACCACCCCCGCCGACGGCGCCAGCACCCCCGCCAGCACGCGCAGCAACGTCGACTTGCCCGATCCGTTGGGCCCGAGCACGCCGACGGTCGAGCCTTCCGCGGGCGTCAGGCTCACGCCGTCGAGCACGAGTTCGCCACCCAGCCGCCGGGCCACGCGGTCGGCGGCCAGTCCGGATCCGCTCATCGGACACCCCGCGAGCGGTAGAGGATCAGCACGAACGCGGGCACACCGATGAGCGCCGTGACAACGCCGACGGGCACCTCCTGTGGTTCGAGCACCGTGCGCGCGACCGTGTCGACCCACACGAGCAACACCGCACCCGCGAGTGCGCTCACCGGAAGCAGTCGCGCGTGTCCCGGCCCGGTGAGCAGCCGCGCCGCGTGGGGCAGCACGAGGCCGACGAAGCCGATCGCGCCGACGGAACTGACCAGCACCGCCGTCAGCAGCGCCGTCACCGACATGAGCACCACGCGCGTCCGCCCGACAGCCACCCCCAGCGTGGCGGCCGCGTCCTCGCCGAAGGCGAACGCGTCGAGCGAGCGGGCGTATCCGCCACACACGGCCAGCGTGCCCACCAGCACCACCGCGCAGGTGACGACCTCCGACCAGCCTGCGTTGGCCAGCGAGCCGAGCAGCCAGAACAGCACGCCGCGGGTGGTCTCGGCGTCGGCGGAGGTGAGCACGATGAACGAGGTCAGCGCCGACAGCAGTTGCATCACGGCCACGCCGGAGAGCACGACGCGGTCGGTCGTCCCGCCGAGCGTGTGGCTCAGGGTCAGCACCAGCGCGAACGACGCGACGGCGCCGAGGAACGCACCGCCGGACATCGACAGCACCCCGCCGCCGATACCGAGCACGACCACCAGCACCGCACCGGTCGAAGCACCCGAGGACACGCCGAGGACGAACGGGTCGGCCAGTGGATTACGCAGCAGCGACTGCATCACCACACCGCACACCGCCAGCCCGGCACCGCACACCGCCGCCAGCAGGGTGCGGGGCATGCGCAGGTCCCACACGATGCCGTCGCGCAGCACCGACAGCGTGGGGTCGGCGAGACCGAGTCGTGAGAGGACGGTCGTGGCGACGTCGCCGACGCCGATGTCCGCCGGGCCGATCGTCACGGCGACCGCGATCGAGACGATCAGCAGGCCGCAACCGCCGAGCAGCAGCAGGGGAAGACGCGACCGGCTCGCCTGCCTCGCCTCGCGCGTGGCGGCCGCGGTGCCCGTCGTCACCGTGATCACCCGGCGAACCCGAACTCGCGCAGCTTGGCGGCCAGTTCCTCCGCGCCGTCGACGGTGCGGATCGTCGGGTTCATCGCCTGGCCGGACATCCGCACGTAGCGCTTCTCGCGCACCGCGGTCATGTCCTTGGTCACCGGGTGCGACTCGAGGAAGCGGATCTTCGCCTCGGCCGACTCGGCGGTCTGCGACTGCCGGGTGAGGTCGCCGAGGGCGATGACGTCGGGGTCGCGGTCGGCGATGTTCTCCCAGTTGATCTGCGGCCATTCGGCGTGGGTGTCGTCGAAGGCGTTCGCCGCGCCGACGGCCTTCGTCATGATGCCGGGCGCTCCGCAGCAACCGGCCAGGTACGGCGACTCGGAGTTGGCGAACCAGTACATCACCGACGTTCCGCGGGCCTCGACGTCGATGTCGTCGAGTCTGCCCTTGAGGTCGGCGATCAGCTTCTCGCCGCGGTCCTCGACGTCGAAGATCGTCGCCAGGTCGCGGATCTCCCGGTACAGCACGTCCATGGTCAGCGGTGCCGTGCGGCTGCCGTCCCCGCCTGACTCGTTGTTCTTGGTGCCGCAGTCGGTCGGCGACAGGTAGTTGGGCACGCCGAGCTCGTCGAACTGCTCCCGGGTGGCGACCCCACCCTTGCCGAGCGTGGAGGCGAACGAACCGGCGACGAAGTCCGGTTCGGTGTTCAGCACCGATTCGAACGACGGCATGTTCTCGGCCAGCCTGGGCAGGTCGTCGGCGGCCTTCTTCAGCTGCGGCAACACCGGGTCGGTCCACATCGACGTCCCGACGATGCGGTCGCCCAGCCCCAGCGACAGCAACAGTTCGGTGCTGGCCTGGTTGAGCGTGACGACGCGTTGCGGCGGCTCGTGCACCTCGGTGGTGCGTCCACAGTTGTCGATCGTCCGCGGGTATCCGGCTGCGGCGGCTTCGCGGTTCTCGGCGGGGCCGGCTCCGCAGGCCGCGAGCGGCGCGGCGAGGCAGAGGGCGAGCAGCGCACCGGTGACGGCGCGGACGGGGTGACGTGGGGAGAGTGACCGGATCGGCACGGCGTTCCTTGGTGTCGAGGGCTCATGCGCGGAGCCCGAATCGGACCGGGTACCGGTTCGCGGGGAACCGGGGCCAGTAGGTCTTCGGACTCGGGATCCCCCGGCCGGAACGCCTTCCCGGCCGCCGCGTGTGGCGTCCAGTGGCTCGTCTGTTCCGGCCGTCACCCTTACCGCTGCGCGTCAGTTCCGGATTCACACCGGATTCCCTGACTCACGACACGCGTGAGTGCGACTGGCCGGTTGCGACGCTACCACCGGCAGGTGAATGGCCCAGACCGCTGTGAGGGCAGATTCACGTCAACCGTCGGGGGCTGCCTGGAGCTTGCGGAGGGTGGCTCGCGACGGTTCGACGCAGGTGAGACGCGTGGGGTGCGGAACTTGCCGCCAGGGATGAATCTGCCCTCACCCTGGAGGAGCGCTGTGAGGGCAGATTCACGTCAACCGTCGGGGCTGCCCGGACCTTGCACACACGACTTCCGCAGGTCGCAACACGGGTCCTCGAATGCGCAACACGGGCTTCGGAGGGCGCAACACGGGCCCTCGAAGCCGCAACACGGGCCCTCGAAGCCGCAACACGGCGCCCTAAGTCCGCAACACGGGCTCCTGAGGGCGCAACACGGCGCCTGAGGGCGCAACACGGGTCAGGGGGTGTCCGGGGTCGCGTACTGGACGTCGATCTCGTAGGGGGTGAAGCCGAGTCTGCGGTAGACGGCGACGGCGGGGGCGTTGTCGCCCTCGACGTAGAGGATCACCTGGCCAAGGCCACGTTCGCGCAGGTGACGCAGGCCGGCGAGGGTGAGTGCGCGGCCGAGTCCGCCGCCCTGGGCTTCGGGATCGACGCCGACGACGTACACCTCGCCCACCGCGTCGCCGCCGAACTTGGCCGGGTTGGGCGGGTGGACCTTCGTCCAGTGGAAACCGATCACGCGCCCTGCCTTCTCGGCGAGGAAGAACCCGTCTGCGTCGAACCACGGCTCGGACTCGGTGGCGGTGAGCTCGTCGACGGTGAGTGCGCCCTGCTCGGGGTGCCAGTCGAAGGCGCGGGCGTTGACGTCGATGACGGCCTGCTCGTCGGTGCCCGGCCGGAACGTGCGCAGCGAGACGCCGTCGGGCGGGGTCGGTTCGGGCCAGTCGGCGTCGTCGACGTCGACCTGCATGATCAGCAGTTCGCGCGCGCGGGTGAGGCCGAAGCGTTCGGCGAGTCTGGCGGCACCGGACTGGTCGCCGTGCGCCCACACGCGCAGGTTGTCCGGGTACTCGGCCAGCAGCGCCTCCACGAGCGCGCCGCCGTGTCCGGAGCGCCGGTGGTCGGGGTCGACGACGAGCTCGGCGACGCGCCTTCCGAACGCGTCGCCGCTCACGTCCACATGCGCGACGCCGACGAGCGTGTCGCCTGCGGTGGCCAGCAGGTAGCGCCCGCCGCTGAACTCACCGGGCAGCGGGCCGTCGGGTTCGATCTCGGGTTTGCCGTCGACGCCGCGTGCCTTCGTCAGCAGGGCGCGCACCGCCGCGGTGCGCCTGTCGTCGAGATCGTCGGCCCACTCAAGCTCCATGCCCGCCAGGCTAATGCGGGCCGAGTGGTCAGCGTCCGGAGTACTCGCCGATGTCGTCGGACTCGGCGAAGGAAGGGGCGGGCGCGGAGGGCCCTCCCGGGGTGCCTCCTTTGATCGGTCCGGACGACTTGGCGGGCCGTTCGAACTTGTAGCCCACGTTGCGCACGGTGCCGATCATCTGCTCGTGCTCGGGGCCGAGCTTGGCGCGCAGCCGTCGCACGTGGACGTCGACCGTCCTGGTGCCGCCGAAGAAGTCGTAGCCCCACACCTCCTGCAGCAGCTGGGCTCGGGTGAACACGCGGCCCGCGTGCTGGGCGAGGTACTTGAGCAGCTCGAACTCCTTGTAGGTCAGTTCGAGGGTGCGCTTGCGCAGGCGGGCGGTGTAGGTGGCCTCGTCGATCACCAGGTCGCCGACGCGCAGTTCCGCGTCGACCTGGGTGGTGCTGCCGTCGCGGGTGGTCGCCAGGCGCAGGCGGGCGTCGACCTCGGCGGGGCCTGCGGTGGGCAGCAGGATGTCGTCGGTGCGCCACTCGGAGCTGACCGCCACGAGTCCGCCCTCGCCGACGACGGCGATGACCGGGGTCGACGACTCCTCGTCACCCGCGCCCTTGAGGAGCCTGCTGAGGCTCTTGGCCGACGCGAGGTCGGTGCGCGCGTCGAGCAGGATCACGTCTCGGTGGCCTGCGTCCAGCAACGCGGTGACCTCGGGAGCACGCACACGTACGGTGTGCGGCAGCAGGTCCAGGGCGGGCAGCACCGAGGTGGCGTCGGATTCCGCAGTGAGTACCAGCAAGTCCAGGCTCATCGCCACCGCCTCACAGTTTTTCGATCGCCTCGAGGAATCCTCGGGCAGGTCGTCAGTGACAATAACCCGGGCGAGGCGAGGGCGTCTGCGATCGTGAAACCGGCATCACACAATGGGGAGTTCACGATTCGGTCAACGACAATATCCTCCGCGTCGCTTGTTACGAGCGTTCGTAACGCGGCCGCAAACCGGTCGTAACAAATGATCGAGAACCGATTGAGAGCCAGTGTGAGTGACACCGTGTCCCAGCAGCCCAAGCCGTCGAGACCGCGTTCGGGACGCCGCGTGCGCAGGATCGTCACGGTGTTGATCGTGGTGATCGGCGTGCTGGTGGCCATCGATTTCGCCGCCGCGGCTTTCGCCGAGCACACCGTCTCGCAGAAGGCGAAGGACCAGTTGGGTGTCGAGAACGATCCCGAGGTCGGCATTCACGGATTCCCGTTCCTCACGCAGGCGGTCGCGGGCGAGTACGGCCGCATCACGGTCGAGGCGAAGTCGGTGCCCGTGCAGGACGTGCTGCGGGACGTGGACGTCAAGGCCGAGCTGCGGGACGTGGACGCTCCGCTCTCGGATCTGGCCCAGGGCAACGTCGACAACGTCACGATCGGCGAGGTCGACGGTGAGGTGACACTCAAGGCCAGCGACATCAACCAGATCAGCCCGCTCGACAACATCGACGACCTGCGGATCGCCGCCTCGAGCGAGGCCTACGTGCGCGGTGGCGAGGGCGCGAGCGCGCAGTCCCACGGCACCGACGAGGGCGACGACCCCGCCAACACCGGCGGGGACGCGGAGTCCGAAGGCGAGGACGACGACGACAGTTCGGCCGGCATCCGGCTCTCCGGCAAGGTCAAGGTGGCGGGCGAGGAGCTGGAGATCTTCGCGTTCGCGATGATCCGGCTGGACGGGTCGACGGTGCAGATCACGCCGCACCGCCTCCAGTTCGGGAATGACCGCGAGACGACGATCGTTCCCCAGGCGGTGCAGGAGCAGCTGCTGCCGAGCTTCGAGGCCGACATCAACACAGGCGACCTGCCGTTCACGGTGACGCCGACCGGCGTGTCCGTGGGGCCTGACTCGATCACCGTGAAGGGCACGGCGAAGAACGTCGCGTTCGCCCAGGCACAGACCTCGCGGTGACCGGTGGTGACCCCGGGATGACGGCGGCGCGCGGAACGGAGGAGTCGTGACCGGACTGATCGTCGCCGTGGTCACGGTGGTGGCCGCGGTCGTCGTCGGCCTGATCCTGCGTGCGAGGAACGGGAGGGTGCGCATGTCCACCGCTGCAGGCGAGACGCTGCCCGCCGACGTGCGCGGCGCGCTGGCCGACGACGCCGTGACGCTCGTGCAGATCTCGACGACGTTCTGTGCCCCGTGCCGGCACACCCGCGCGCTGCTGTCCCACGTGGCCGAGGGCACCGAACGGCTCTCCCACGTGGACCTCGACGTCACCGACCGGCCCGAGATCGCCCGCGACCTGGGCGTGCTGCGCACGCCGACGACGATCGCCTACGCCCCCGACGGCACCGAGCTGCTGCGCGTGTCGGGGGTGCCGAAGCGGGACGCCCTGCTCGAGGCGCTCGAACCCCACCTGGCCGGCACGTCTCGTCCCACAGAATGAACACGGTTCCCGCGCTGAGGGAGCCTGAGTAGGCTTGCCGCCGTGGACAGGCCGGGTTCGCACCTCCATCACACGCTGGGCACGCAGCTGACCCGGCGGCGCGCGGTTGACTTCTGCCGCGTCCGTAGCAGCCTGTGTATCCCGGCTCGCGTGTGAGCCGACGGTGCGCATCCGGTCGCCCAGCGCACAGGGCCGGGTGACCACGCTGCCGTCCGAGCCAGGTCAGCCACTCCAGGAGGTGTCATGCCCGCCCCGCAGACGGTCGATCCGCGCGGTCCCAGGTTCGCCGCGATCGTGACGTCGGTCGTGCTGGTGATCGTGCTGGTGACCCAGTGGTGGCCGCTGCTGGCTGCGCAGACGCTGGTGTTCGCCATCGGCGCGTTCGTCGGGCTGAAACCCGCCCCCTACTCGGTGTTGTACCGCGCGCTCGTGGCGCCGCGACTGCGGCCGACCGACGAGCGGGAGGACGTCGCTCCTCTCCGGTTCGCCCAGGCGGTGGGTTTCGCGTTCGCGCTGGTGGGCACCATCGGGTATGCCAGTGGCGTGACCGCGCTCGGTACCGTCGCCACGGCCTTCGCGCTGTTCGCCGCGTTCCTCAACGCGGCGTTCAACTTCTGCCTCGGCTGTGAGATGTACCTGCTGATCAAGCGTGTGGCGCCGCGTGCGGGGAGCGCCTCCTGAGCTCTTCGCGGCGGTCCACGCCCTCGCATCCGCACCCACGACAAAAGCAACAGGCCACCGAACACGAGAAGAAGAAAGAGAGTGCCGCTCAATGAGCCGTGAAGACGTCCTGGTCACAACGCAGTGGGCCGAGGAGAACCTCGACGCCCCGGGTGTCGTGTTCGCCGAGGTCGACGAGGACACGACCGCGTACGACGGTGGCCACATCCGCGGCGCCGTGAAGATCGACTGGAAGAACGAGCTCCAGGACCCGGTTCGCCGCGACTTCGTCGACAAGGCCGGTTTCGAGAAGCTGCTGTCGTCGAAGGGCATCTCGAACGACGACCTGGTGATCCTCTACGGCGGGAACAACAACTGGTTCGCCGCGTACGCGTACTGGTACTTCAAGCTGTACGGCCACGACAAGGTCAAGCTGCTCGACGGTGGCCGCAAGAAGTGGGAGCTGGACGGCCGCGAGCTCGTCAAGGACGTGCCGGAGCGCCCGACCACGAACTACCAGGCCTCCGAGCAGGACCTGTCGCTGCGCGCGTTCCGCGACGAGGTCGTCGAGGCCATCAACACGAAGAACCTGGTCGACGTGCGTTCGCCCGACGAGTTCTCCGGCAAGCTGCTCGCCCCCGCGCACCTGCCGCAGGAGTCGGCGCAGCGCGGCGGCCACATCCCGTCGGCGCTGAACGTGCCGTGGGCGCAGACCGCCAACGAGGACGGCACGTTCAAGACCGCCGAGGAGCTCAAGGAGCTCTACGAGCAGGCCGGTCTGGACACCTCGAAGGCCACGATCGCCTACTGCCGCATCGGTGAGCGTTCGAGCCACACGTGGTTCGCGCTCCACGAGCTGATGGGCCTGCAGGACGTGAAGAACTACGACGGTTCGTGGACCGAGTACGGCTCGCTGGTCGGCGTTCCGGTCGAGACCGGTTCGAACGGAGGGAACTGACATGTCCGACGGATGCGGCGCTCCCGCTCAGACGGCGGTCGTGGCCGGTGAGGACACCGGCGACCAGGTCGTCGTCGCGGGCAAGGTGACCGGCGGCGAGGGCGCGCTGGGTGGTGCCTACGTGCGCCTGCTGAACGGCGACGGCGAGTTCGTCGGCGAGGTGCAGGCGTCCCCGGAGGGTGACTTCCGGTTCTACGCGGCGCCCGGCTCGTGGAAGGTGCGTGCGCTGCACCGCTCGGGCAACGGCGAGGCCACGGTCGACGCCCAGGGCCCGGGACTGCACCAGGTCACCATCGCGGTCGCCTGACACCGCACGTCAGCCGGACAGGCCCCCAGGACTCCGCCAGGAGCCCTGGGGGCCTGTCCTGTGTCCGCCCTGTGCCCGTGTTGCGCTCTGGGGAGCCCGTGTTGCGCTTTCAGGCGCCCGTGTTGCGGGCCCAGGGGCGCGTGTTGCGGGCCCGGGAAGCCGTGTTGCGTTCCTGTGGGCTCGTGTTGCGGATTCCGGGTGCCGTGTTGTCCCCAGGTCTGTGGATAACTGATCAGACTGTGGACAACTCTGTCGACGAGTCGGATGGACGCCGGGTCCGCGAGGTCAGGTCGTGCTGCCACCGCCCGTGTCAGAGCCACCGCCACTGTCTGCGCTGCTGCCCCCGCCACTGCTGCCGCCACTGCCGCCCCGGCCGTCGCCTGCCATGAGGCGGGAGTCGTGACTGGCGACGATCTCGGTCGGGACGAACTCGAGCACCACGCGGTTGGGGCTGCGCAGCAGGTCGAGAAACCGGTCGGTGCTGTCCGGGGCGAGACGGGCGGCCAGCGTCGGCAGGAACGCGTCGACCGCGGCCCGGTCGCGATGAACCGTGACGTTCCCCCGCATCGACAGCATCCGTCTGCCGGGCAGCCCCGTGCCCGCGTTCGACACGACCACGCACGCCCGTGGGTCCCGCTCCACACCGCGGACCTGCACCCGCCCGTCCACGCTCGTGAACAGGAAACGACCGTCGACGTGCGCGAAGCTCAGTACCACCGCGCCCGGCCCGCTGTCGGGCGCGGTGAACACGAACGTGCATTCGGTCTGCGCCGTGAGCAGCTCGCGGCGGGCGGCACCGCGCAGTCGCGCGCCGCGCAGATCCTCGATGTCGTCGGTCCCCACCTGCGGAGTCGCCCCGCCACCGGATCCGCCACCCGGCCGGTCGCCGGATCCGCAACCGGACTCGCCACTCTGCGCCGTCACAAATATTGATTATCACAGAAGCGTCGTGCGCTGTCACCGTCGTGCGCTTCGCGGTTTTCCGTCCAGCGCAAAGGCGTTGAGTCCGGCAGGCATGGGCGGAAGTATCGGGCCGGTTCGGTTCGACACGTCTGCGGAGGAGACATGACCAGTACACGCAAGGCCCTTGCCGTGGCGGCGGGCACCGCGCTCGTGTGCGGCCTCGCCGGCGGTGGTGCTGCTTCGGCGGCCACCGCGCCCGCGGCAGGTCTCGGGGCTGCGGCGATCTCGTGTGAGACGGCCACCGGCAGCGACCCCTTCTACCCCGGCGAGTCCGCGTCGGCGGTCTACGACGAGCGTTATGCGCAGGGAGCCGAGGTTCCGTATCTGGACGACGGGTTCACCCCGCAGGGTCTCGGCTACTGGGAGAACTGGGACGGCAGCGGATCGGACCTGCTGCTGGTGACCGCCTACCAGGACGGGCAGGACGCGCGGATCTACGGCATCGACGCGGATTCGGGTGACCACATCGGATCGGTCGCCGTCGCGGACGCGCACGTGGGCGGGGTCGCGGTGGTCGGCGGATGGGCGTTCGTGTCGGGCAGTGGTTCCGACCGGATCCGCAAGTACGACCTCGGCGAACTGGAAACGGCGATGAAGGCCGACGGCATCCCGTACCTCGCCCAGACCGGTACGTCGCAGGAGGTTCCGGCTGCCTCGTTCCTCGGCACCGACGGCACGACGCTGTACTCGGGCAAGTTCAACGACAGCAGCCGTGACGTCATGCACGCGTTCTCGGTCGCGTCCGACGGCACGATCACCCGTGGCACCGAGTACGAGGTGCCGATGAAGACACAGGGAATGACGGTCGCCGACGGCAAGTTCATCTACAGCACCTCCTACGGCCGCACCAATCGCAGCAACATTTACACCGTCGAGGAGGGCGCCACGGAGATCGAGCCGTCGGCGCAGTGCTATCGGGCACCGAGTATGGCCGAGGGCGTCACCGACCACGATGGACGGTTGTACGTGCTGTACGAGTCGGGGTCGTCGAAGTTCGCCGATCCCGCGCCACGCAACGAGATCCGGCATCTGCACGAGGCGGACGTCGCCGACGCGATCGACTTCTGATCGATCCGCCGGGCGGGTTAGGCGAGTTCGACGAGGCGTTTCGCGGCGGCTGCATCGGTGATCAGGGTGTTGACCATGCCCGACCGGAGCACCGCCGCGATCGCCTCGGCCTTGCCCTCGCCCCCGCCGAGTGCGATCACCTCGGGGACGCGTTTCAGTTCGCGCACGCTGATGGCCAGGACGTGATGCCCTGGATCGCCCGAGAGTTCGTTACCGTCGGCGTCGAACAGGCGTGCCGCGACCTCGGCCACCGCGCCGCGCTCGGCCAGCGCCTCGCGTTGCTGTTCGCCGAGCACGTTGTACACAGTGGACTGCCCCGGTCGCCACGCGCCGATGCTGACGACGGCGGTCGTGATCCGGGAGAAGCGCTCGAAGGCCTCGGCGATCCCCGGCTGCTGCCGCAACGTGCGCGCCGTGCGGTGGTCGGGCAGGACGAGCGGTCCGAAGATCGGGAACGCCTCGCCGCCCGAGACCGACGCGATCTGCCGCACCGTCTCCACGGACCGGTCGGCGGAGTGTTCGTGGACGTCGATGCGTGAGGACACGCCGCACAGCTGCACCACGGGGCAGCGGGCCAGGCCACGCAGCGAATCCGTCATCGCGTTGACGGTGCGTGCCCACACGACGCCGAGCACGTCGTCCTCGGTGACGATCTCGGTCAACAGCTCGGCCGTCATCGCCCCGATCCGTTTCCGGAGCTCGATCTCCGATCCGTCTGCTCGTTCGAGCACCAGTGCGCGGTGGAGGCCGTAGGCCTGGGCTACCTCGTCACACAGGGTCGGCTCGAGCGGAAGGGGCAGGTCGAACTCGACGCGGACGAGGCCGCTGTCCCTAGCCTGGTCCAGGATCCGGGCCACTTTGAAGCGGCTGATCCCGAACTCCTCGGCGATCTCCAGCTTCGACGCTCCCTGCACATAGAACCGCCGCCCGATGGCTGCCGCCTGGACGAGCGCGGCCGGGCCGGATTGCGTCCGCCGTCCCTGCTTGCTCATATGAGCAACTTATCACGAAGTTTGCATGGAAACATTGACTTAACGAACCCCTCGACCGTTCAATGCACGTGTCAGTCAGCGTTCAGACAGTGAGCGCCAGCGCTCAGCTGAGCATCTCATCTGAGCGCGACACGTGGAAGGCTCAACGCGCTCCGACGAGCGCTTCGGCCCGGAGCGGGTGACCTCCACGGCACAACGAGCACTGTCGCTTGAGCATCAGGAGGGTGGCGCCTCATGCGAGCCGCGATCATCGATACGCCGGGCTCGGTCCGCGTCGGCGACGTCCCCGACCCGAAACCACGCGAGCGCGACGTCGTCGTGCGGGTCGGCGCCTGTGGCATCTGCGGGACGGACCTGCACATCGCCGACGGTCACTTCCCGCCGTCGCCGTATCCCATCGTCCCCGGTCACGAGTTCGCGGGCGAGATCGTCGAGGTGGGCGCCAACGCCCCTGGCGGCTTCGAGGTCGGCGACCGGGTGGCGGTCGACCCGTCCCTGTTCTGCGGGTACTGCGGCCCCTGCCGTGCCGGCCACGGCAACCTCTGCGCGAACTGGGGAGCCACCGGCGACACCGTCGACGGCGCGTTCGCCGAGTACGTCGCCGTGCCAGCCGACACCTGCTACCGCATGCCCGACGGCATGACCTACCGCGAGGGCGCGCTCGTCGAGCCGGTGTCGTGTGCCGTGCACGGCGTGCGGCGTATCGGCGTGGAGGCGGGCGAACGCTTCCTGGTGATCGGCGCGGGCACGATGGGCCTGATCATGCAGCAGTTGCTGCAGCGCGCGGGCGCGTCGGTGACGATGGTCGACCGCAACACCGAGCGGCTCGCGCGGCCGCGGGACCTCGGTGCCGTGGCCGCCGTCGGCGACGTCACGGAGCTGAACGACGAGAAGTTCGACGCCGCCGTCGACTGCACGGGAGCCGCGCCCGCGATCGAGGCGGCCTTCGACTCTCTGCGAAGGGGAGGCAGGCTGCTCGTCTTCGGTGTCGCACCGGAGGAGGCGCGCGTGTCGCTCTCGCCGTTCCGCATCTACAACGACGAGATCACCATCGTCGGGTCGATGGCCGTGCTGCACAGCTACGGTGCTGCGCTCAACCTCGTGGCGACCGGTGCGATCGACACGGCCTCGCTGCTCACCGACAGCCTTCCGTTGGAGCGCTTCCCCGAGGCACTCGACCTCATGCGCAGCGGGCGCGGGCTGAAGACCCAGGTTCTGCCGGGAGGCGGCGATGCGTAAACGCGGGTTCGGCACCGGAACCGCGAGGCGGAGTGTGCTGACGCGCCTGGCGATTCTGCTGGCCGCGCTCCTGCCCGCCGCGGGGTGTGCGGGTGCCGGTGCGCTCGGCGCCGGTGGGCAGACGCTCGTCATCGCGATCGTGTCGAACCCGCAGATGGAGGACGCCGTCGCGCTGTCGCACCGGTTCGAGGCCGAGAACCCGGGCGTCCACCTGAAGTTCGTGCAGCTGCCCGAGAACCAGGCGCGTGCCAAGATCACCGCGTCGGTGGCCAACGAGGGCGGCGAGTTCGACGCCGTGATGATCAGCAACTACGAGGCTCCGCAGTGGGCCGAGAACGGCTGGCTCGAGAACCTCCAGCCCTACATCGACGCCGACCCCAGCTACGACGACGGCGACTTCATCCCCAGCATCAAGGACTCGCTCTCGCATCAGGGCGACATGCACGCGGTTCCGTTCTACGGGGAATCGTCGTTCCTGGCCTACCGCAAGGACCTGTTCGCGAAGGCCGGTCTGGAGATGCCGGCCAACCCGACGTGGGACCAGGTGCAGGAGTTCGCGAGGAAGCTCAACGATCCGGCCAACGGTGTCGCTGGGATCTGCCTGCGCGGCAAGCCGGGGTGGGGCGAGAGCCTCGCGCCCTTCAACACGGTGGTCAACACGTTCGGCGGGCGCTGGTACGACGAGAACTGGAACGCCCAGCTGACCTCGCCACAGTTCCGTCAGGCGTGGAACTTCTACGTCGACCTGGTTCGCAACCACGGCGAGGTCGGTGCCTCGTCGGCCGGCTTCCAGGAGTGCGGCAACCGGTACGGCCGCGGCCAGGCCGCGATGTGGTACGACGCCACCGTCATGGCGGGCACCAACGAGGATCCGCAGAGCAGCGAGGTCGTCGGCAAGTCCGGTTACGTGCCCGCGCCGCGCAAGGACACCGACGCCGCGGGGTGGCTGTACACCTGGTCGCTGGCCATTCCCAAGGTCGCGGAGAACAAGCAGGCCTCGTGGGACTTCCTGCGCTGGATGACCGGCAAGGAGTTCGTGCAGACGGTCGGCACGGAGTTCGGCTGGAACCGCGTACCCACCGGGTGCCGGATGTCCACCTACGACATCCCCGAGTACCGCGAGGCCGCCGAGGCGTACGCACAGCCCACTCTGGACGCCATCAGCGTGGCCGATCAGGACCACACGATGACCAAACCCGTGCCGTACGAGGGGATCCAGTTCCTGAGCATCCCCGAGTTCCAGGACCTGGGGACCCGCGTTTCGCAGCAGCTGTCGGCGGCCATCGCCGGGCAGAAGTCGCCCGACGCGGCGCTGCAGCAGGCGCAGGAGTACGCAGCCACGGTGGGCAAGTCCTATCAGGAGAGTCAGTGATGACCACTCTGGCAGAGGCGCCGCAGGCGCCGGAGAAACCGCCCGCGCGGCCGCGAGCGCAGGAACGTTCGGCGGCGTGGAGGCGCCGCGCGCCGCTGCTGCCCGCGCTGATCTTCACGATCGCCGTCACCCAGATCCCGTTCCTGGTCACGGTGTTCAACTCGTTCCAGTCGTGGAACATGGTGCGGCCCGGGTCGCAGCACTTCGTCGGATTCGACAACTACGTCGACGTCTTCACCGACTCGGTGTTCCTGCAGGCACTGCTGAACACGGTGACGCTCACCGTGGTGTGCGTGTTCGTCGCGATGCTGCTCGGCCTGGGACTGGCGCTCCTGCTCGACCGCGCGTTCCTCGGCCGCGGCATCGTGCGCACCCTGCTGATCACGCCGTTCCTGATCCTTCCCGCCGCCGGTGCGCTGCTGTGGAAGACGACGATGTTCGACCCGTCCTACGGATTGCTGAACTGGGCGCTGGGTATCGAGGTCGACTGGTTGTCGGACTACCCGCTCGCCGCGGTGATGGCCCAGATCACCTGGCAGTGGACACCGT
Organism: Prauserella rugosa; assembly: GCF_000719975.1. Classification (GTDB taxonomy): domain Bacteria; phylum Actinomycetota; class Actinomycetes; order Mycobacteriales; family Pseudonocardiaceae; genus Prauserella; species Prauserella rugosa. Next base: position 55,519 of record NZ_JOIJ01000017.1, on the reverse strand, counting down.
TCATGATGCTGCTGATCCTGGCCGGTCTGCAGGCGCAGTCGCGTGAGGTGCTCGAGGCGGCGCAGGTGGACGGTGCCGGCCGGTGGCGTACGTTCGTGTCGATCACATTGCCGCAACTGTCGCGGTATCTGCAGCTGGCGGTGCTGCTCGGCGCGATCTACATCGTCAACAGTTTCGACGCGATCTACCTCATGACCCAGGGTGGTCCCGGTACGGCGAGCACCAACCTGCCGTACTACATCTACCAACGCGCGTTCGAGGGTTTCGACGTCGGCCAGTCGTCCGCGATGGGTGTCGTCGTGGTGATCATGACGCTGATCGTGGCGACCTTCGCGCTGCGGCTGATGTTCCGGACCTTCGACGTCTCCCGCGGGGTGAAGTGACATGGCAGCCAAGACGAATCGGCTCGGCCGCGGTGCGCTGACCGCGCTCACGTGGGTCATCGCGCTGCTGTTCGTGTTCCCCGTGATCTGGATGGTCGTCACCTCGTTCAAGCACGAGGTGGACGCGGCCACCGATCCGCCGAAGTTCGCGTTCAGCCCCACGCTCGAGCAGTTCACGACGATCCTCGACCGCGGATTCCTGCCCTACCTGGCGAACTCGGCGTTCGTCACCGTGGTCTCGACGCTGCTCGTACTGCTGCTCGGTGTGCCCGCCGCGTATGCACTCTCGCTGGCGCCGATCAAGCAGACGTCCAACGCACTCGGGTTCTTCCTGTCGACGAAGATGCTGCCGATCGTCGCGGCGATCATCCCGCTGTACGTCATCTCGCAGAACCTCGGCATGCTCGACAACGTCTGGGCGCTCGTCGTGTTGTACGCGGGCATGAACCTGCCGCTGGCGGTGTGGATGATGCGCTCGTTCTTCCTCGAGGTGCCCACGGAGATGATCGAGGCGGCGCGGGTGGACGGCGCCACGCTGCCGACGCTGCTGTACCGGGTCGTGCTGCCCGTCGTGGCGCCCGGCATCGCCGCGACGGCGTTGATCTGCGTCATCTTCTCGTGGACCGAGTTCTTCTACGCGGTGAACCTGACCGCGGCCCAGGCCGGTACCGTCCCGGTCTTCCTCGTCGGGTTCATCACCAGCGAGGGCCTGTTCTGGGCGCAGCTGTCCGCCGCCGCCCTGCTCGCCTCACTGCCGGTGATGATCGTCGGCTGGATCGCACAGAACCACCTGGTACGCGGCCTTTCCATGGGCGCGGTCAAGTAAAGGAGTTACCGATGGCGCAAGTGGAGTACGCCGGCGCATCCCGTGTCTACCCGGGTGCGAACGCGGTACGCGCGGTCGACAGCCTGGATCTGTGCGTCGGCGACGGCGAGTTCCTCGTGCTCGTGGGACCGTCCGGGTCGGGCAAGTCGACGGCGTTGCGCATGGCCGCGGGCCTCGAGGACATCGACGAGGGCACGATCTCGATCGGCGACCGCGACGTCACGAACCTGCCCCCGAAGGACAGGGACATCGCCATGGTGTTCCAGTCGTACGCGCTGTACCCGCACATGACCGTCGCGGAAAACATGGCGTTCTCGCTGAAGTTGCGTGGCGTGTCCAAGTCGGACATCAAGGCGAAGGTCGACGAGGCCGCGGCGTTGCTGGACCTGACCAAGTACCTGGACCGCAAGCCCAAGGCGTTGTCCGGCGGCCAGCGTCAACGGGTCGCGATGGGCAGGGCGATCGTGCGCGAGCCCAGCGTGTTCCTCATGGACGAACCGCTGTCCAACCTGGATGCGAAACTGCGCGTCGAGACCCGCGCGGGCATCGCCGCGCTCCAGCAGCGGCTCGGCACGACCACGATCTACGTGACCCACGACCAGGTCGAGGCGATGACGATGGGCGACCGTGTCGCGGTGCTCCGAGACGGCGTCCTCCAGCAGTGCGCCTCCCCGCGCGAGCTCTACGACACGCCGGCGAACGTCTTCGTCGCCGGATTCATCGGTTCGCCCGCCATGAACCTGCTGAACCTTCCCGTCGACGGCGGCAACGTCAAACTCGGCGAGTTGAGCGTCCAGCTGCCGGTGCGCACCGACCTGCCCGAGGTCACGGCCGGTGTCCGCCCGGAGTCGCTGGCGCTCGTCGGACCCGGTGACGACGGTTTCGACCTGCGGGTGGAGCTCGTCGAGGAACTGGGGGCGGACGCCTACGTGCACGGGGCGCTGGCCGGCCACTCCGGTCGGGTGGTCGTTCGTGCCGACGGCCGGACTCCGCCCCGTTTGGGCGAGACGGTGCGGGTCGCCGTGCGGGACACTGGAGAGGTACACGTCTTCGACCCGGAGTCCGGCCTGCGGTTGTCCGGACAGTGAGCATCGGGTCGACGGCCGGAAAGACGAAGGGGCGTTCGACACCGTGAGCGAGCTGGTAGCCGGGGTGGACTCGTCGACACAGTCGACGAAGGTCGTCGTGGTCGATGCAGCCGACGGCCGGGTGGTCCGCACCGGCCAGGCAGCGCATCCCGACACGACCGAGGTCCACCCGTCGGAATGGTGGCGGGCGCTGCGCAGCGCGGGCGACGGGCTGCTCGACGACGTGCGCGCCGTCGCGGTCGCGGGCCAGCAGCACGGCATGGTCACGGTCGACGGGGACGGCGAGGTCGTGCGGGAGGCGTTGCTGTGGAACGACGTCCGCTCGGCGAGCGCCGCCGACGACCTGGTCAGCGAGCTGGGTGGTGGACAGGCGTGGGCCGACGCGGTCGGTTCGGTGCCGTTGATGAGCTTCACGGTCACGAAGCTGCGGTGGTTCGCCGAGCACGAACCGGAGCTGGCCAAGCGCGCCGAGCGCGTGCTGCTTCCGCACGACTGGCTCACGTGGCAGCTGCTCGGTGGGTCCGGCGTGCCCACGACCGACCGCGGTGACGCCTCGGGCACCGGTTACTACTCGGCGGTCGAGGGCCGGTACCGCACCGACCTGCTGGTCACGGCCTTCGGCAGGGAACTCGAACTGCCCACGGTGCTGGGGCCGGCCGAGGTTGCGGGCCACAGCGACGACGGCGTGCTCGTCGCGGCGGGCACGGGCGACAACATGGCGGCGGGCCTCGCACTCGAACTCGCCGACGGCGACGTGGCCGTGTCCCTCGGCACGAGCGGAACCGTCTTCGGTGTAAGCGAGAAGCCGACCGCCGACGGCACCGGCGTCGTCGCCGGATTCGCCGACGCGACCGGGCGGTTCCTGCCGTTGGCGTGCACGCTCAACGCCGCGCGGGTGCTGACGTCGACGGCGGCGATGCTCGGCACCGATCTGGAGGGATTGGACGCACTGGCGCTGTCGGCCGAACCCGGCGCGGGCGGGCTGACGCTGCTGCCCTACCTGGACGGCGAACGCACGCCGAACCTGCCGGACGCGTCCGGATCGCTCGTGGGCCTGCGCCGGTCCAACATGACCCCGGCCAACGTCGCGCGCGCCGCGGTGGAAGGCATGCTGTGCGGGCTGGCCGCGGGCCTCGACGCGCTGCGGGACCACGGCGTGCCCGTGCGCAGGGTGCTGTTGACCGGTGGTGCCTCGCGATCGGCTGCCGTGCGCGCGATCGCGCCGGGCGTGTTCGGCGTGCCCGTGCTGGTGCCGCCGGAGATGGAGCACGTCGCGGTGGGTGCGGCGCGTCAGGCCGCGTGGGCCTTGAGCGGGGCCGCCGAGCCGCCGAGCTGGCGCAGGCCCGACGACGGGATCCACCTCGCGGCCACCTCCGACGAACTCGAGGCGGGCGCAGTGGTGAACGACGCCCACCGTGCAGCGAGGCGGCACCTGCATCCGTAACCAGGCGAACCGGTAGGCCCGGTGCCGTAATTGTCCTTTCTGTACGGTTCGTACGGCGCGTATCACGTCGCGTGCCGCGCAGGACATCGTTGTCCATGCTTAGAATCCCCCGCGGCACGAACGACGTCGGCGTTCTCGGGAGGACTCGTCGTGAACTCGCAGGTGGTACGGCCCCGGTTACTGCGACCGGAGGGGCGTGAACGGTCGGAGGTTGCTCCGATCGAGCTGTTCTTCGACCTGGTGTACGTCTTCGCGATCATCCAGGTCTCGCACACCCTCCTGGACCACCTGACGTGGCTCGGGTTCGTCGAGGTCGCCGTGCTGTTCGGCGCGGTGTGGTGGGCGTGGAACTACTCGGCGTGGGCGATGAACTGGCTCGACCCGCGCAGTGGCCTCGTCCGGGTCCTCAACGGACTGCTCATGCTCGCCTCGCTGGGCATGGCGCTGGCCCTGCCACACGCGTTCACAGAGGACGGACTGCTGTTCGCCGCGTGCTACGTCGCCGCGCAGGTCGGCAGGGCGGCGTTCATGGCGGTCGCGATGCGCGGGCACGTGCTCGCGAAGAACTACACGAACCTGCTCGCGTGGAGCTCGTCCGCAGGCGTGCTGTTCCTCGCCGGTGCGTTCCTGGACACGGTGCCGCGGCTGATCGTCTGGGCGATCGCGTTGCTGATCGACGTCTCGGGGCCGCGGTTCGACTTCCGCTTCCCGGGGCTCGGATCCGCGCCCATGCACACGTGGCCGACCGATGCGGAACATCTCGCCGAGCGCAACCGGCTGGTGTTCATCATCGCGCTCGGCGAGTCGATCCTCATCATGGGCAACACGCTCTACGGCATGGAGGAGATCACTGTCCGCGCCGTGCTCGCCTCGCTGTTCGGGTTCGTGGGCCTGTTCGTCATGTGGTGGGCATACTTCGCGCTCGCCGGCCACGACACGCAGGCCAGCCACGGCGACGAGAGCACCAGTGCGCTGCGGTCGGCGTTCGCGTACGCCCACGCGCTGATGGTCGCGGGCGCGATCGTCGTCGCCGTGTCGATCGAGCTGCGGATCAGCCACGACCACACCGACGCCCCGCTGGTGCTGACCACGGTCGGCGGCCCGCTGATCTACCTGGCAGGCAACATCCTGTTCCTGCGGTCCCGTACCGGCGCGGTGGCGCGCGAACGGTATCTGGCCGCGACGGCACTGCTGATCATCGGCGTGGTGGGACTGGCGGTCGGGCATGCGCTGCCGCCGATCGTGATCGGGCTCGCCGTGGTCGTCGTGATGTCCACATTGGCCGTCGTCACGCAGCTGCGGTCGGAACGTCAGGCATGACGAAGGGGGCGCCTCGCACTACGGCGAGACGCCCCCTTTCTTCCGGGTCAGGTCACTTGGCCTCGTGGTAGGCCTTCTCGATCCGCTGCCCGATCTCGGCGTCGACGTTACGCCAGTACTCGAACGCACGGGACAGCACCGGCTCCTCGACCCCGCCGAGCAACGCACCCGTGACCGTCCGAACGAGACGGTCGCGCTGGGCGTCGTCGAACACCTCGCGCACGAGGTGGCCGGGCTGGGAGAAGTCGTCGTCCTCGGCGTGCAGCTCGTAGGCGCTGCGCACCAGTTCGCCGTCGGACTCCCAGCCGTCCTCGATCGGTCCGGTCTCGTCGGCGTACGGCCTGCCGTACGAGTTCGGTGCGTAGACCGGCGCGGCACCGCTGTGCTCGAACGTCATGTGCCCGTCGAACGTGTACGAGTTCGTCGGCACCACCGGCTTGTTGACCGGAAGCTGCAGGTAGTTCGTGCCGATCCGGGCGCGCTGGGCGTCGGCGTAGGCGAAGACCCGGCCGAGCAGCATCTTGTCCGGCGACACCCCGATGCCGGGGACCAGGTTGGACGGCGCGAACGCGGCCTGCTCGATCTCGGCGAAGAAGTTCTCCGGGTTGCGGTTGAGCGTCATCGTGCCGACCTTGATCAGCGGGTAGTCGGCGTGCGACCACGTCTTGGTCAGGTCGAACGGGTTGATCCGGTACGTCTTCGCGTCGGCGTAGGGCATCACCTGCACGTACAGCGTCCACGACGGGTACTCGCCGCGGGTGATCGCGTCGGCCAGGTCACGGCGGTGGAACTCCGCGTCGGCGCCCGCGAGCCGCTCGGCCTCGGCGTCGGACATGCACTCGATGCCCTGGTCGGTCTTGAAGTGGTACTTCACCCAGAACCGCTCGCCCTCGGCGTTGACCCACATGTAGGTGTGCGAGCCGTAGCCGTTCATGTGCCGCCACGTGCGCGGCAGTCCGCGGTCACCCATCAGGTAGGTGACCTGGTGGGCCGACTCCGGGTTCTGCGTCCAGAAGTCCCACTGCATGTTGTTGTCGCGCAGTCCCGTGTCGGGGGTGCGCTTCTGCGAGCGGATGAAGTGCGGGAACTTCATCGGGTCGCGCACGAAGAACACGGGGGTGTTGTTGCCGACGATGTCGTAGTTGCCCTCGGAGGTGTAGAACTTCAGCGCGAAACCGCGGACGTCGCGCCAGGTGTCGGGCGAGCCCTGCTCACCCGCGACCGTGGAGAACCGCGCGAGCATGTCGGTCCGCGCGCCCTTCTGGAACAGGGCGGCCTTGGTGTAGCGGGAGACGTCCTCGGTGGTCTCGAAGACGCCGAACGCCCCCGCTCCCTTGGCGTGCGGGTTGCGCTCGGGCACGCGCTCCCGGTTGAAGTGTGCGAGGGTCTCGACGAGGCGGACGTCGTGCAGCAGCAGCGGGCCGTTCGCGCCCACGCTCAGCGAGTTGCGGTCCGATGTGGCCGGTGCGCCGTTGTCGAGGGTCGAAGCGGTCTGCGGTTTCTCGGATGTGGTCACGTCGGTCTCCTTCGCGCTCGGGGTGGGCGCCGGAACGGACGTCGCGTCCCGTGGGGCGCCGGTCGCCGGGACGGGCGGCATCGATCGCCGCGGCCGTCCGCACCCTTCAAGGCTACGCCTAATCTTGACTGACTCAAGAAAATGACCCGGTTCGGGTGATGGAGACCTCAGCGGCGGTCACGCGCACAGGGCCGAACCGACCAGGACCAGGCGGAGGGTGCGTTCCGTCGCATCGGTGACCAGTTCGGCGGTGTGGGCCATGGCCTCGGCGAGCGCCACCGGGGCGGCGAGGATTCCCGCGTAGGCGTCGATGCCCGCCTCGTGGGTGGTGCGTGCGCCGCGGCCGATCGTGCCCGCCAACGCGATCACCGGCTTACCCGCGAGCTTCGCCCGCCGCGCGACCTCGGCGGGCACCTTGCCGCGGGGCGTCTGGAAGTCGATGGCCCCCTCCGCCGTCAGCACGAGATCCGCTCCGGCGAGCTTGGCGTCGAGGTCCACGTGGTCGAGCAGCACGTCGAACCGGGGCAGCAGCCGCGCACCCAGCACCCCGGCCAGCCCCGCACCCAGCCCGCCCGACGCGCCACTTCCGGGGGCGGTGCGCAGATCGCGGTCACAGCGGTACTCGACCAGCTTCGCCCACTGCGTGAGCGCCTTCTCGAGCAGACACACCTGCTCCGGCGTGGCTCCCTTCTGCGGGCCGAACACGCGCGCGACACCACGGTCGCCGGTCAGCACGTTGTGCGGGTTGCAGGCGATCAGCATCTCGGTGCCGGCGAGGCGCGGGTCCAGCCCGGACACGTCGAGATCCACGGCATCGGCGAGGGCGTAACCGCCGTCGGCGACCTGCGTCCCGTCCGGCCCGAGCACCCGTGCCCCCAATGCGCGCAGCGCACCGGCGCCGCCGTCGGAGGTACCGGAATCCCCGCAACCCACCAGGATCCGTTCACACCCGGCGTCGAGAGCCGCGCGGATCAGCTCACCCACGCCGTAGGTCGTGGTGAACCCGGGGTCGCGGTCGTCCTGCGGCACGAGGCGGAGCCCGGCCGCCGCGGCCATCTCCACGAACGCCGTGCGCGGGCCGTCTCCGCCGAGCACCGCGAAGTGGGCGTCGACCGGACGGCCCGTCGGGCCGGTCACCGTGGCCGGAACCAGTTCGCCGCCGGTCGCCGCCGCCAGGGTGCGCGCCGATCCCTCTCCACCGTCGACCAACGGCACCGTCTCGATGTGTGCGCCAGGCAGCACCCGGCGCACCCCCGCCGCCATCGCGGCCGCGACCGCCTCGGCCTCCAGCGACTCCTTGAACCCGCTCGGTGCGATGACGAAGCGCATCGGAATGGTCGTGGTCATGAGGGGACTCCCTTCTAGGGGGCCTGCAACGGCAGACCCAGTGCCGGCCACACGGCCAGCGCGAATGTCAGGACGAGGCCGACTGTCAGCGGCCCCAGATACAGCGAGATGCGCAGCAGATCGGACCTGCGGTAGGTCGGCGCCTCGGTGACCGCCGCGAACATCGCGACCGGCTTGGCCGACGACGGCAGCGTGTGGCAGAAGCCCGCGGCCACGGTCGAGGCGAACGCGACGGCGACGGGATCGAGGCCGGCGGCGGTCGCGAGCGGAATGAGCAACGGGATCAGCACCGACGAGCGCGCCGAGCGCGACTGCAGCACCAGGTGGGCCGCGGCACTCACGACGACGACCACGACCAGGAACGCGAGGCCGCCACCGGCCGGGCTCAACAGCGTGTGCCCCAGCCAGTCAGCGGCACCCGACGAGGACAGCGCTATACCCAGCACCGCCGTCGTCACCATGAACAGCAACAGCGACCACGGCACGGTCGACAACGCCTCCGGCAACCGGGTGAGCCCGACCCGTGGAGCCGTGGTGACCAGCGCGCCGAACAGGGCGACCAACGCGGGTGACAGACCGTGCCACGGCTCGGTGCACCACAGCGTCACGACGAAAGTCAGTGCCGCCACGGCGCGCAGCTGCGCCGCCGTCAGTGGGCCGTCGGTGGTGACGTCGACGTGGCCGGCGAGGCCGTGCAGTTCGAGCGGGCGCCTGCGGTCGTCACTGCGCGTCATGACGAGCAGCACCACCTCGGCGGCGAGATGCGAACTCACGACGGCGAACGGGAAACCCAGCAGCAGCCATTGCGCGTAACCGATGCCGTGGCCGGTGCTCTGTTGGAGGAGTTGGCTGGTGACCAGGTGCGCGCCCGCGCCGGTGATCGTCGCGACCGCGGAGAGCAGGATGACGGTGGGAAACAACAGCGCCAGCGCGCGCACGACGGCAGCGCGGTCGGCCAGCGCCGCGGCGAGTGCGAGGAAGACCGGCAAGGCGAGCGCCGCACGCCCCGACGTCGCCGGAACGGCCAGTGAGGTGATCACGAGCGCGGCCGTGATCCGGTGTGCCAGTCCCCGAACGGAGGAAGCCTTGCCGCACAACGCGATCGCGAAACGGGTCGGCAGGCCGGTCCGGGTGAGGGCCGCGGCGAGAACGAACGCGGCGATGAGCAGCCAGATGGTTTCCGAGCCGAGCGCGCCGAAGAACGCCTCGGAGGAAACGATTCCGCCGAACACGAGGAGGGCGGCAGCGGACAGCCCGACGAACGTGTCGTCCATCTTCCCGGTCATCCACGCGATGACCGCGGCCGCGAACACCGCGAGGGTGAACACGCCGCTGCCCGTCAACTCCGCCATGGCATCCAGCGTCTGGCTCAGCGCTGAATCACCGGTGAAGCCGTCGTGAGGGGATTTTCATCGAGTCGGCGGCGGACGGGAGATCGGGCCCGCATGGGAGATCGGCATGCCTGCCCCAGGCATGCCGATCCTTCGTCCCGGAAAAGTGTGGAGGTCCGGTGTTCGACCGCGGCGTGTGAACCCCGGACCTGAATCTAGGGAATGCCGACCGTCAGTGGCTGGCCGACTCGCCCCGGAACGGGGAGAAGCCGCGGCCAACGTCCTGAATCCTGTTCAGCTCGGCGACGTAGCGACGAATCGCGGTGTAGATCACTCGCATCCTGTGACACCTCCTTCCTGAACCGCGCTCGCCGTCCCATTGGCGAGGAACCTCAGCACCTCGGCGCATAACGCTGCCGCACTCGCGAGTTATGGGTGTGCCGGGAGAGGCCCTCGGCGCTGGGGGACGTGGCCCAACGCACTCCCGAATGTGCCACGTCCGCAGGTCGCGACGCCAGTCTCAAAAAGTGCGAAAAGTCGCAGGTCAAAGCTGTAATACGGAGGGGGTTCGCGGCGATTCTCATCCGAGCGTCTTTCCGACCTTCGAACGGCCGGTTCCCCTACCCGTTGGGCGCCACGGGAAACATATCGACATAGCCATCCTACGTTGTGAAACCGGTGCGTGGGGCGAGGCCCGTCGCGGCACGCCGTGGGGGAAGAACGGACGTGCCGCGACGGGCATGGGAGTGACGGGTGCGTGCCCAGGTCGTGTCTGACAATCCCGTCGCCTGCTGCGCGGTGCCAGCGCGGCCCCTCGCTGCGTTGTCGGAAAGCCCGAGTACGACCCGGTACGAGGGCTTCCCTCCGCCTTGCGAGGGACCACGCTGATCCCCGCTCGCGACGGCGGAGGATTATCAGACACGACCTAGTCGTCGCCCTGCCGGCGTCTGCGGGCGAGGACCGTCAGCGCTGCACCGGCCACCAGGAATGCCACCCCGAGTGCGAGCGGGACGCCGATGTCCGCGCCGGTGTCCGACAGTCCGTCGGCGCCGTTGTCGGTCCCGTGTGGACCGTCCCCGGAGCCCGGTCCACCATCACCGGGTCCACCATCACCCGGTCCGCCGTTCCCCGGGCTGCCGGGACCGCCACCACCGGGCGGTGACGGCTGCGGCGGCGCCGTGGGGTCCGTCGGTCCAGAGGACGTGGTCGGGCCCGTCGGCACCGGTGGGTCGGTGGGGTCGGTCGGACTCGGTGGTGTGGTCGGACTCGGGGGTGTGGTCGTACTCGGCGGTGTGGTCGGGTCCGTCGGATCCGGGGGAACCGGCGTTCGCGAGTCGGTGAACGTCGTGGTGTGCGGTTGTCCTGCGTTGCCCTCGTCGATGCTGATCAGCGCGCTCGTGCGGTCGGCAGGCAGGTCGTAACCGTCCGGTGCCGTCCGCTCGTACCAGTAGTAGTCGCCGAAATCGAGTTCGCCGACCTCGCACGTGCCTTCCCCGCTCGTGGTGCAGGTGCCGACCTGTTCGTCGTCGGGATCCGGGGCGCCGTCGGTCATGCCGTCCTCGCCGTCGCCGTCGGTGTCGCGATACAGCTCGAACTCGCCGCCCGCCAGCGGCCGCTCGTCCTCGGCGTCCAGTTTCTCGACCGTCAGCGTGGACAGCAGGCGGTTGACCGCCGTGCAGGTGCTGGTCGCTCCCGGTGGCAGTTGCAGGTTCTGCGGATCGACCTGTCTGGTGCTCCCTTCGCCTCCGGTCGTGCACGTCAGGTCGTGCAGCCGGTACCCGTTCGGGCCGTTGAGCTCGGTCAGCTCGTACGGCTGTTCCGGCCGGACGTGCTGGCTGCCACCGCCGGGGATGTCGTGGGAGTGTCCGCCCGGCGGCACCGGATCCTGCGGCGTGATGCGGAACGTGAAGTCCTCGGGCTGGGCGTCACCGCCCTGCACCTGTTTGTCGACGGTGACGGTCGCCGTCTGGTTCACCGCCGTGCATTCGACGTCCTCGCCGAGCGGGACCGCGATGGCTCCCTCGAGATCGGCCGAGAACGCCCCGCCGCCGGTGCCGCTGGTCTGCGTGCAGCCCCACGAGCCGGTCGACTGCGGGAACTGCAGTGGCGTGCTGCGGTGGTCCTGCTGCACGTAGTGCAGGACGTCGTGGGGTGCGGGCCCGTCCGGCTCGGTCGCGTCGGCCTGCTCGGCCAGTTGGTACACCGCGCCCGGTGTCACCTCGGCCCAGTCGGTCGTGACGCGGCCGCTCGGGCCGGGCAGTGCGTCCTCCGGGCCGCTGCCCTGCAGCTGCCACCACTCCGGGCTGACGTCGCCGCTGGCGACCTCCTTGGTCAGCCGGAGTCTGCTGTGGCACTCGACCTCGTTGGTGATCGTCCACTCGTTGGCTCCCGAGGCCAGCGGCACGCTCGTCGGGGCGCCGGGTGTGATGTCGGTGCCGTTGAGGGAACTGCCGGTGATCTCGCAGTTCGTCGGGTCGGCCGCGGCCTGCTCGGTGACGGCGACCGAGCCGTCGTCCTCGACGCTGTAACCGTCACGGGCCACACCCCACGGCTGGGTGGCCGACGGCGCGCCGCCCGGACCGCCGAGTTCCAGGGACGAGGTCAACCCCGGGGGCTGTTGCCCCTGGGGATAGGTCGTCGTGGTCGTCTCCCCATCGGGTCCGGTGGTGGTCGTGACCTGCCACTGCTTGTCGACGCGCACCGACGCCGAGTCGAAGTCGGGCGCTCTGTTGTAGACGGTGCAGGACAGGAAGGACTGCAGTCCGATGCCTTCGATCGTGAACCGTTCGGGGTTGTCCGGATCGGGGGTGACCTCGACGGGCACGTCCTCACCCGTCGCCTTGTCGACACACGTGGTCTCCTCGGGTAGGGATTCGTACCCGGACTGCTGGGTCTCCTCGATGGCCACGTCCACCGGACCCGGATCGAACTCGAGGTCGAAGTTGGTCGCACCGGTCTGCGGACTGGTCTGCGCCGATTCCGGGTCGACCGTGCCCGCCGTCGTCTCCGCGGAGAACTCCCACGGTGTCTGCGGGGTGTAGGCGTCCTCGGTCGTCCCGTCGTAGGGGACGAGCTGTTTGATCACCGACACCGACGGCGCACATCTGTCGAGAACGAGTCCGCGCAGCGCCTCGCCTGCCTGGGCGTAGTCCTGGGTCTGGAAGTAGTCGGCCTCCCGGATGTTCGTCCCGTCGTAGGCGTCGCGGCCCGAGATGGTGCGCAGGTTGAACGCCGCGCCCTCGCCGTCGACGCCGTCACCCACGCCGACCGCCATGATCCGCGTGCCCTGACTCTTGAGCAGGTTCGCCGAGGCGTTCGCGTTACCCAACTCGCGGAACCGGGTGTAGCCGCTGTTCCGGTCGACCGTGCCGAATCCGGACGTCGGGTTCGGGCCGTACACGGTCGGGTTGCCGTCGGTCAGCATGATCGCCATGTCGAAGCGCTGATCCTCCGGCGCGGCCGCGTTGGTGTCCGCCACGGACGCGAGACCCCGGTCCCACGTAGCCGTTGGCCGGGGAATCCGAGCCGAAGGTGAACAGTGCCGCCTGCGACGGCGTTCCGCGCAGCGACTGCACGAAGCTGTCCAGCGCTCCCTTGATCTCGTCGACGTAGCCCGACATTGAGCTGGACAGGTCGACCACGAGCGCCACCTTCAGCCCGCACGTGTCGGGCAGTTCGGGGTCGCGTCGTGAGATGGGAACGACGCCGCCCGAGGCGGTGCGCCGTTGGAAATCGGGAACGCTGCTGCGCGGACTGGTCTGCAGACCCGGGTCGGTGATCCAGGTACGGCCCTGTCCGTACGACGAGTAGGTCTGCCCCGCCACCAGTTCGGGGGTCTGGAAGACGTGCCGCAACGAGTACGTGTTCTCGGGCGTGGGCGACAACGGAGCGGTCTGCCACTCGGGATTCGCGTACCGCCCATCCGGGGCTCCGGTCGCGGCCATCCACAGCCTGCCGTTGGCCGGCAGCGTCGTGGTGTCCACCTGGAACGTGCACCAGCCGTCGGCCGTCGAGGTGCAGCTGTACATCGGTGTCTCGGCGGTGAAGCCGTCGTGGTTGTCGATCGTTGCGGCGGGGCTGGTGGCGAAGAGGCCGAACGTCGCACCTTCGAGTGGGCCGATCGTGTCCGGTCCGGTGCGGATGTCTCCGATGTAGGCGCGCACGGTCGCCGTCGTCTCCGTCTGGGCGATCGACGGACTCGGGGGTACGAGGAGCATGCCGATGCACGCCAGAACGCCGAAGAGCGCGAGTGGCCCGCGCCGCGTGGTGCGAACGGGATCCCGACCGGCAGATACCTCGCCCGACCCCTTTCCGAGACGAAAACGCCGCACGGAATTCGATTCCGCGAGTCGAATGGCTTGGACCGTTGTAGCACGCAGATGCGGCGCATGCTGGGCGAACATCGCGAGGTGGATCAGCGCCTTCGCATTTATAGGCCGTCCGGGTGAGATTGGTTTGAAACATTCTTCGACGTGTTCCTGGAATTGTCGATCTTCGCCGGAATTCGGGAGTGGTGATCGGCGCTGCGGGCCGCGGGTGCCGTCGTCGTTATCGTGGCGCGGTGCAGAAAGACGGATCGGTGCACGGCGCCTGGTCGATCGACACGCGCCCACCACGCGGCGATCTCCTCCGTGCAGGCGGATGGGCGCTGGCGGCGGTCGTGTTCGGGGTCGTGTTCATCGTGGCGGGCGTGCTGCCCTACGACGGACCGTGGTGGGCGCACGCGCTCGTGATCACGATCGGGGTGCTCATCCTGATCGGCGGCAGGCCGTCGCTGCGGCGGCTGCGACACGGCGTGAAGCCGGCGACGTTGTCGATCGGCCCCAGCGGCATCGAGTACGACGGGCCGCGTGGTAGCACCCTTCACGTCGCCTGGCCGCAGGTGCGGGCCGCGGAGTTGCGCACCGCCCAGCTGGTGTTCGTCACGAAGGGACGTCGGACGAACGGAGCCGTGCTGGCCGGACTCGACCTGCACGTCGACGACGCGGCGGCCGGTGAGCGTGCGCGGAGCCTGCGCCGCGAGGCCGGGGTGTACCAGGTGCGGGTCGGCGGCCGTCCCGAATCGGCCGAACAGGCGCACCAGGCGTTGCTCAGGTACGTCCCCGACCGCTACCGCGGCACTCGGCACGTCGGTGAGGTGCGCGAGTCACGCGAGGACCTGCCGTTGTGAGGACCGGCTGAGCGCCCGGCTCCTGGGGTTGGGCGGCCGGCTGTGTGGACGGCTGTGTGGACGGCTGTGGGGTGGTTTCGTCCCCGTTTTCCGGATTGCGCCGTTTCGGTGAAGAACCGCTGTGCCGGTTGGGTCGTCGCCACGGCTCTCCCATGATCGTCGACTGTCGATCTGGGGGAGGTGGACGTGAGCTGGAGGAATCAGCCACGAGACAGGCAGGGCCGGTGGACCAAGGGCGGAACCGCTGCGGTCGGCGTCGCCGTGGCGGGTGTCGTCCTGTACGGACCGGTGACCGGTGGGGTCTCGACCGGCGCGGGCGGCATGTCGATGCAGGCGGGCATGACGCAGGTGACGAGGCAGGCGTTCACCAAGAGCGTGCAGGCCGCCAAGAAAGGCCGTCCTGCGCAGGCATTGCGTCACCTGAAGTTGAAGCGCACCGGACGAACGGTCGACCGCGCGGTGCAGTGCGGCGCCCGGTCCTACGGCGAGGCGCAGCGGTTCCTGGTGCGCAACCCGTGCCGTTCGCTGAACCGCGTGCTGTTCACCGTCGACGACGAGCGCGGCAATCGCATCGCCGTGTCGGTCTCGTGGGTGCGGATGCCGACGACCGCGCAGGCGAACCGGCTCCGCAGGCTCGCCGACGTGCAGGGCGCCGGCAACGTCTCCCCACTTCCGGGCGCGCTCGTGGGCGCCGGCGACATCGCGTGGACCGGTCACCATTACGACTCGCGGCGCACGGGGCGGACCACGGTGATCGCCGAGACCGAACCCGTGCGCGGCAACGCCGATCCGGAGTACCTCGACAACGTCGCCGAACTCGCGGTCGGTTTCCCCGCCCCGAAACGCTGACCCGCTTCCTTGAGTGCGCAACACGCGCCCCCGAGAGCGCAACACGCGCCCCTGAGTGCGCAACACGCGGCCCCGGAGCCGCAACACGGGTTCAGAGGGTGGTCAGTTTTCTGCGGAGGATCGTGCGTTCGCGGTCGTTGGCGCAGAGTTCGACGGCGCGTTCCAGTTCCGTGCGGGCCTCCGCGGTTCTTCCGAGCCGGATGAGCAGTTCCCCGCGGACGCCGGCCAACTGGTGCGAGCGTGCCAGGCCGTCGACGTCGGCGAGCGTGTCGACGATGGCGAGCGCCTCGGCCGGACCGCGGGCCATCGACACCGCCACCGCCCGGTTCAGCTCGACCACCGGCGACGGCGCCAGCCTGCCGAGCGCCTCGTACAGCACGACGATCCGTTCCCAGTCGGTCTCGGCGACCGAAGGCGCGACCGCGTGGCATTCGGCGATCGCCGCCTGCAGGCCGTAGAAGCCCAGTCCCCTGCCGATCCGCGTCGCCGACGCCAGCGCAGCCCTTCCGCGCCGGATCGCCGAGGCGTCCCACAGCCTGCGGTCCTGGTCCTCGAGCAACACCGGTTCCCCGTCGGCGTCCGTGCGCGCGGGGAACCGGGCCGCGGTCAGTTCCATGAGGGCGAGCAGGCTGTGCACCTCGTGTTCGGCGGGCATGAGCCGTGCCAGTACGCGGCACAGCCGCCGCGCCTCGCGGGCCAGGTCGAAGCGGATCAGCGCATCGCCCGAGCTCGCCGACGATCCCTCGGTGAAGATCACGTAGACGACACTGAGCACGGATCCGAGACGGGTGCCGAGCTCGTCGGCCTGCGGGACCTCGAACGGCACCCGCGCGGCGGCGAGCGTCTTCTTGGCCCGCGTGATCCGTGCCTGGACGGTGGCGGTCGGGGTGAGGAACGCCCGTGCGATCTCGTCGCTCGTGAGCCCGCCGACCACGCGCAGCGTCAGCGCCACCTGCGCCTCGCGCGACAGCACCGGGTGGCACGCGGTGAACATCAGCGCGAGGACGTCGTCGTCGACCTCGCCGGCCTCGTCGGACGTCACGTCGGCGGGGGCGAGTCCGGGCAGGCGGTCGCGCTCGGCCGACCGCGTGCGGAACACGTCGATGGCCCTGCGCCTGCCGGTCGTGAGCAGCCATGCCACGGGATCGCGGGGGACGCCCTCGCGAGGCCAGTTGACCAATGCCTCCGCGAGGGCTTCCTGCGCGACGTCCTCGGCCAGCGCGAAGTCGCCGGTGTAGCGCGTGAGCGCGCCGACGATCCGCGCCGACTCGATCCGCCACAGCGCTTCGATGCTGCGCCGGACCTCGATCCCTTCGGTCACCCGCGGATCACTTCTGGCCGAGCTGTTCCCGCCAGCGGCGCTCCTTCTGCACCCATTCGTTGTCCTGCGGGAACTCGTCGATCTCGGTGACGCGGCGGATCTCCATCTTGCTGCCCGGCCCCTGCATCGGCGCGCGCTTGGCCCACTCGACGGCCTCTTCCTTGGAGCCGACCTCCAGCATCCAAAACCCGTTGAACAGTTCCTTCGTCTCGCCGTAGGGGCCGTCGGTGACGACCGGGGTGTCGGACGAGTAGTCGACGACCACACCGGGGTCCACCGGGTCGAGGCCCTCGCCTGCGAGCAGCACGCCCGCGTCGATCATCTCCTCGTTGAACTTGCCCATGACCGCGAGCATCTCGTCGAAGTCGACGTTCTCGTAGGCGGCGAACGTCTCGTCGGTGGCCCGCATGATCAGCATGAACTTCATCGTCAGCTCCTTCGCCGGTGAAGCCCCCTGGTGGAGCTTCTCACCTCTAGGTCGAACGGGCACCCGCAAGAATCGACACGGCCGCGAAAAACTTCGGAGAAAAGTCCGGAACCGGCCGAGACCTGCCGAGACGGGGCCTCGGCCCGGCGAGCGAGATGAGACCGGGGCGTTCCTTCGCGCGGTGTTCGCGGCATCGCGCTGTCGGTGTTTCGTGGCACTCTTGTCCGGTGACCACAGATGCAGGTGCGCGCATGCGTGAGCTGGCGCTGCTGCGCAGGGTGCGGGACCGGATCGACCGCGAGTACGCCCTGCCGCTCGACGTCGAGGCGCTCGCGCGGGGCGTCCACATGTCGGCGGGCCACCTCAGCAGGCGGTTCCGCGAGGCGTACGGCGAATCGCCCTACGCCTACCTGATGACGCGCCGGATCGAACGCGCGATGACGCTGCTGCGCCGCGGCGACCTGAGCGTCACCGAGATCTGCTTCGCCGTGGGCTGCTCGTCACTGGGCACGTTCAGCACGCGGTTCTCCGAGCTCGTCGGTATGTCGCCGAGCCGGTACCGCGCCGAACAGGCCGGCGCGACCCACGGCATGCCCGCGTGCGTGGCCAAGCAGGTCACCAGACCGATCAGGAATCGAGAAGCGCCCGCGGCGCGCGGGTCCTAGCGTGAAGCCATGACCAGCACAGACCTCACCATCGCCCAGGCCATGCTTCCGCTCACCGACCCCGACGAGGCGCTCGCGTTCTACCGTGACGTGCTCGGTTTCGAGGTCCGCAACCACGTCGAGTACGGCGACATGCACTGGATCACCGTCGGCCCGCCGGGCCAGCCGGAGACCTCCATCGTGCTGTATCCGCCCGCCGCGACGCCGGGACTCACCGACGACGAACGCCGCCTCATCGAGGAGATGATGGCCAAGGGCACGTTCGCCATGATCAATCTGTCGGCTCCGGACGTCGACGCGGCCTTCGCCAAGGTCCAGCAGGGCGACGTCGAGGTCGTCCAGGAACCCATCGACCAGCCGTACGGCATCCGCGACTGCGTGGTGCGCGACCCCGCGGGCACCATGATCCGCATCCAGCAGGCGGGGTGAGCGCGATGGCCACGTATCAGCGCAAGCACAGCAGGCAGTATCCGATCGTGCGGCTCACCCGCCGCTGAGACCGACAACCTGGAGACTCCGATGAGCCCGGAACGACCGGCCGCCGACAGTCATGACCTGATCCGCGTCCAGGGCGCGCGCGAGAACAATCTCGCCGACATCAGTATCGAACTGCCGAAACGGCGCCTGACGGTGTTCACCGGGGTGTCCGGGTCGGGCAAGAGCTCGCTCGTGTTCGCCACGATCGCCGCGGAGTCGCAGCGGCTGATCAACGAGACCTACAGCACCTTCGTCCAGGGGTTCATGCCCACGCTGGCCCGGCCGGACGTCGACGTGCTGGACGGGCTCACCACGGCGATCATCGTCGACCAGGAACGGATGGCCGCCGACCCGCGGTCGACCGTCGGCACCGCGACCGACACCGGCGCGATGCTGCGCATCCTGTTCAGCAAGCTCGGCGAGCCGCACATCGGTTCGCCGAAGGCGTTCTCGTTCAACGTGGCGTCCGTCAGCGGTGCGGGCGCGGTCACGATGGAGCGCGGCGGCAAGAAGGTCAAGGAGAAGCGCACCTTCAGCGTGCTCGGCGGGATGTGTTCGACGTGCGAGGGCACCGGGCGCGTCACCGACTTCGATCTGTCCGCGATGTACGACGACAGCAAGTCGCTGCGCGAGGGTCCGTTCACGATCCCCGGCTGGGGCGCGGAAGGCTGGTACGGGCGCATTTACATCGGCTGCGGATTCTTCGACCCGGACAAGCCGCTGCGCGAGTTCAGCAAGTCCGAACTGGACGACCTGCTGTACAAGGAGCCGACGAAGATCAAGGTGGACGGGATCAACCTCACCTACGAGGGGATCATCCCGAAGTTGCAGAAGTCGATGTTGTCGAAGGACCGCGAGGCGATGCAGCCCCACATCGGAGCGTTCGTCGACAAGGCCATCACGTTCACCGCCTGCCCGGACTGCGACGGCACGAGGCTGAACGAGACGGCGCGATCGTCGAAGATCGACGGGATCAACATCGCGGAGGCCTCGGCGATGCAGATCAGCGATCTCGCCGAATGGGTGCGCGGAATCGACGCGCCCAAGGTTCGTCCGTTGCTGGAGACCTTGCAGTCCACACTGGATTCCTTCGTCGAGATCGGCCTGGGCTATCTGTCCCTCGACCGTCCTTCCGGCACCCTGTCCGGCGGTGAGGCGCAACGCACCAAGCTGATCCGGCACCTCGGCTCGTCGCTCACCGACGTCACCTACGTCTTCGACGAGCCCACCATCGGGCTGCACCCGCACGACATCCAGCGCATGAACGACCTGCTGCTGCGGTTGCGGGACAAGGGAAACACGGTGCTGGTGGTGGAGCACAAACCCGAGACGATCGCGATCGCCGACCACGTCGTCGACCTCGGCCCCGGCGCGGGAAGCGACGGCGGCACGGTGTGTTTCGAGGGCACGGTCGAGGGCCTGCGCGCCAGCGAGACGCTCACCGGCAAACACCTCGACGACCGCGCGGCGCTGAAGCCGTCGGTGCGGACCGGGGACGGAGCGCTCGAGATCCGCGGCGCCGACCTGCACAACCTCACCGGCGTCGACGTCGACATCCCGCTCGGCGTGCTCACGGTCGTCACCGGGGTCGCCGGCTCGGGCAAGAGTTCGCTGATCCACGGTTCGCTCACCGGACGCGACGGCGTGGTGCTCGTGGACCAGGGAGCGATCAAGGGGTCACGACGTTCGAATCCGGCCACCTACACCGGGGCGCTCGAACCCATCCGCAAGGCGTTCGCGAAGGCCAACGGGGTCAAACCCGGGCTGTTCAGCGCCAACTCCGAGGGTGCGTGCCCGAACTGCAACGGCGCCGGGGTGATCTACCTCGACCTGGCGATCATGGCGGGCGTGCCCACCCCGTGCGAGGTGTGCGAGGGCAAGCGGTTCCAGGCCGAGGTGCTGGAGTACACCTTCGGCGGCAAGGACATCAGCCAGGTGCTCGCGATGTCGGTCGCCCACGCCGAGGCGTTCTTCTCCTCCGACGAGGCCAAGGTGCCCGCGGCGCACAAGATCCTCAAGCGGCTCGACGACGTCGGGCTGGGCTACCTGACGTTGGGACAGCCGCTGACGACGTTGTCGGGCGGTGAACGGCAGCGGCTGAAGCTGGCGACGCAGATGACCGACGGGGCCGGGGTGTACGTGCTCGACGAGCCGACGACCGGTCTGCACCTGGCCGACGTCGACCAGTTGCTCGGACTGCTCGACCGGCTCGTCGACTCGGGCAGGACCGTCATCGTCATCGAGCATCACCAGGCGGTGATGGCGCACGCCGACTGGATCATCGACCTCGGCCCCGGCGCGGGCCACGACGGCGGCCGGATCGTCTACGAGGGCACGCCGGCCGACCTGGTCGCCACCCGCGCCACGCTCACCGGCCAGCACCTGGCCGACTACGTAAGCTGAGCCGCCGTGTTGCGGTCTCCGGAGCCCGTGTTGCGGTTTCGGGAACGCGTGTTGCAACCCCAGGGGCCCGTGTTGCAGTTCCAGGGGCCCGTGTTGCAACTCTGGGGATGGACACGGAGCCGCCCCGGTTCGTCGCTCGGGGGTGGGACGAACCGGGGGCGGTATCGGCCGGGCCTCACGGCCGGGCCCGGTATGCACGGACAGCCGGGTTACAAGGGAGGAAGCCGCCCGTGCATACCCCCAGTGGGTCGGGCCCGCGGACGGTCAGTTGCTGCGGCGGTACTCCTCCCACGTCACCTTCTTGACCTTCGGACCGTCGTCCGGCGCGTGGTTGGCCAAGCCGTTCTTGCCGAGGTAGTAGTCGCCCACCTGTGCCTGCGCGGCGGGGGACATGTCGGTGTCGCTGATCGCGATGGCGTGGATGTGCGGCGACCAGTCGCCCTGGTCGGCGGTGCGGTGCCACGCGGCGAAACCGACCTGGCGCAGTGCCTTGGTCGCCTTCGTCGCGTCGATACCGCGGACCGAGATGTCCACGGCGCCGCCGCCGTCGTGCGTGCCTGCCGACCCGGGGTTCGAGCCCGTGTACGACCCCTGCGTGATGGTCATGTCGATGCCCGAACGCTTCTCGGCCTCTTCGAACATGTTCAGCGTGCGGCGGTTCAGCACGTCACCGGAACCGAGCGTCACCTTCCCGCCGACACCGATCTTGTGGTCGACGGCGAACCCGGCTGCCTTGCCGAGCTGGGTCAGCGACCCCTTGCCGGGAAGGCCGCTGGCGGCCAGACCGGAATGACCGAGGGAGCGCTGGTACTTCGCGTACGCGTCCACCGTGGACGTACCGAAGTGGCCGTCGACGTACTTGCCGGCGAGCATTCCCTTGTCCGCCAACGCCTTCTCGACCTTCTTCACCGAGTCGCCGGCACCGGGGGTGATCGACGAGTTCGGCTTGTACGGATCCCACATGGCGGCCTTGACGACCTTCTCCATGTTCACCGAGCCTGCCGCGGTCTGCGGCTGTTCTGCGTGTGCGACGGGGCCGAACGCGGCCGTGGCGACCGCCGCCAGCAGCGCCGTCGCTGCGATCTTGCGCATTGCTGATCTCCTCGTGGTCGGGTTCCCCTGCGTCTGTCGCGTGTGGACAGCCGCCGGTGCGAGCCGCGGTTCTCTTACGAGCCGCAGTGGCCGAACTTGCTGGTGAACGACTTGTCGCCGACCGAGCCGCCCCACTTGACGCACTTGTCGGCCGCGGCCTGCTTGACCGGACCCGCGTAGTAGCTGAACTCGCCCTTGTCGGTCTTGCGGTCACCGCCCTGGACCTCGAGGAAGGTCGAAGCCGGGCTCTTGGTGCCGATCTTCGTGTTCTTGACCGTGGTCACGCAGTTCTTGCCGGTGCCGGAGTTGTACAGCAGGTAGACCCTGCCGTTGCCGTCCAGGCCCTTCTCGTTGATGACCGAGAAGCCGGAACCGCAGATCTCCTTCGGGGTGTACGGGTTTCCGCCGCCGCCACCGCCGCCGCAGTTCTTGCTGGTGAAGTCGGTCTTGCCGTAGTAGGGCACGGCCTTGCCGTCGACGACGACCTTCTGGTCGGCACCGTTGAGGCGCTGTTCGTAGTGCAGGTGGGGTCCGGAGACTCCGCCCGTCGCGCCTGCCGCGCCGATCTTCGTTCCGGTGCTGACCTTCTGGCCCTGGCTGACCGACTGCGAGGACAGGTGCGCGTAGCGTGTGGTCCAGCCACCGCCGTGGTCAATCTCGATCCACTTGCCGTAGCTGGTGCCGCCGGTGTCGGCCACCCGGGTCACGGTGCCGCCCGCCGAAGCGACGACCGTGTCGCCGGTGATGCCGGACTTCTGCCAGTCGACGGACAGTTCGGGGCTGTGCCCCTGCCACGTGGCGGCCGTGGCCGTGTAGCCGCATTCGAACGGCATCTTGAACGCCGGGGCGGCCGAGGCCTGTCCGGCTCCCGCCGACAACAGGGCGGTACCTGCGGTGACCGCGACGGCTCCCACCGCGGCGGCGATCCTGCGGAATCTCATGGTTCTCCCTCTCTCGAAAAATGCGGTACTCGAAGAAATGTGGGTCCCGGAATCGTCCGGAACTCGGACGTGGTCAGAAGTCGATGCGTACGGTTCTGTTCGTCATGGCGATCGCTGGTATCCCTCCCAGGTCGTGATCGGTTCGACCTTCGGTCCGTCGTCGGGCAGATCGTTGGCGAGGCCGTTCTTGCCCAGGTAGTAGTCGCCGGTCTGGGCGCGGGCCGGTTCGGACAGGTCCGGGTCGGCGAGTGCGACGGCGTGGATGTGCGGTCCCCAGTCGCCCTGCGCGGGCGAGCGGTACCAGGCGGCGAAGCCGACCTTCCGCAGCTGGCGCACGACGTGGGTGCGCTTCTTCGGGCTGATGCCGTCGACGTAGAGGTCGACCGCGCCGCCACCGTCGTGCGTGCCGGCCGACGTCGGGTCGCCGCCCGGGTTGTACGAACCCTGTTCGACGTCGAACGTCACCCCGGACAGCCGCTGCGCCTCCCGCAGCATGTTCGCGGTGCGCTGGTTGAACGTCGCGCCGTCGAACGTGGTGCGGGCTCCCGGGCTCACGACACGGGTGACGTCGAAGGTGCCGTCGCCGAGGCTCGTCAGCGACCGCTTGCCGGGGATGCCGTTCGCGGCGAGTCCGGTGTAGCCCAGTGAGCGCTGGTAGTCGGCGTAGGCCTTCAGGGTGGTCGTGCCGTAGTGCCCATCGACGTACTCGCGATCGAGTAGTCCGCGGTCGGCGAGCTCGCGTTCGACCTTCCTGACGTGCGGGGCGGCGCCGTCGGTCAGCGTCTGGTCGGGCCGTTGCGGGTCGATCTGCGCCGCCTTCAGCACCGCTTCCATGTTGACCTCGGGAAGCGCCTGCGCGGCGGTCCCCGCGTCCGGCGAACTCGCCGACGCGGCGAGTGGACCGCTCGCCAGCACGGCCGTCGCCGCGAGGCCGGTGGCGGCTTTCGCGGCCAACCGCCCGGTCCGGCTTTTCGGTGTCATCGGTTCCTCTTCCGCTGCTGGAATGTCTGCGAGAAGAACAGTGGCGAACCGCAGCGGTGTCCGGAACGTGTTTGACAGTTCTTCGGACACCGTTTGACAGCGTCAGACAGGGACGCCACCCGTCCCGGCGACGATGGACGCCCAGGTCAGTCGCGGTTCACCGCGGCGATGTCGGCCCGGATTGCCTCACTACGTCGGGTGACGCCGCGGGCCGGGCGCGTGACAATGCGAGGACTATTTCTGACGTGGCGGCAACCGCGGCCCGATCGGCAGCGTCGAAGTCGCAGCACGCCCAGAAGGAGGCCGAACAGTCGTGTCCGATTCCGAAGGTGAGCAGAAACCGGCCGCGCTCGAAGAATTCACGGCGGGGCTGAGGCAGTTGCGGAGCGAGGCCGGCGATCCCTCGTTCCGGAGGATGGCGGAAAGGTCCGGAGCCGTTTCCCATGCGACGCTCCACCTGACCGTGAAGGGCCGCAGGTTGCAGCCGTGGGAGACGGTCCGGGAATTCGTCCGTGCCTGCGGCGGGGACGAGGCCGAGTGGTCCGCGCGCTACGCCAGGACGAAGGCGATCCTGTCCGGTGAGATCCCGCCGGACGCCCCGGCCACCGCCGACTCGGGCACGGCCGGATCCACGACCGGCTCGACCAGCACCGAGTCGAACAACACCGACACAGACAGCGCTCAGCCGACGAGCACCGAACCGGCCAGCACCGAACCGACGGGCACCGAACCGGCCAGCACCGGGGGCGGCACGCGGCACTCGGCGACCGACCCGCGGGTCGACGTCTGGGACGGGGTGGTCGCACTTCCGGAGCAGCGCTCGTCGGAGGGGACGCGGCGCAGCTGGGCGAAGGCGTGGCTCGTGGCGCCACTCGTGGTGTTGATCGCCGCCGCGGCGGTGCTCGGCTTCCGGCTCGGCGACGACGAGGAACCGCGGCAGGCCCACGCCCGGTCCGGCTCGGCAGGGGAGGCCGACACCGTCGCGTTGACCGAACCGGTGCACCCCGGCGACGACAGCGCGCTCGCGGCCGATCTCGGCATCCAGGACGGTGCGGTCGTCGCACCGAACCAGCAGTTCACCAGGACGTTCGAACTGCTCAACGCGGGCAGTGTGCACTGGAAGGACCGGTTCCTGCAGCGCATGGAGAACGCCACCGGGCCGCGGTTCTGCGACACGCCCCCGCGGGTGGAGATCCCGGATACCGCGCCCGGCGACACCGTGAAGGTTCCCGTCACCGCGCGCGCCGCGCAGGAACCGACCACGTGCAAGGTGCGCTGGAAGATGGTCGACGAGAACGGACGGCAGCTGCTGCCCGAGAAGCGGCCCGTCTACTTCATGGTGCACGTCCGGCCGGACGCGTGACGAGAGCCCCGGTGTGGACCGCGGCCCACACCGGGGTCGATCACGGTTTGCGGGCGACTCCGCCGAACATCACGTCGTCGAGTTCGGTCAGCGCCGGCGGTCCGGACGGCCACCACTCGGCGGTGCGGACGAGTCCCGGCGGCACCATCTCGAGGCCGTCGAAGTAAGACAGCACGTGGTCGTAATTGCGCCAGTATCCGGAGTCCATGCCGAGTTCGCGGATGCGGCCACGGATCTCGTCGCAGATCTCGGCGGCCCTGCCCGTCGGGTCGTTCTCCGGCCGCGGGTAGGTGATGTGCGTGAGGGCCAGATAGCTGCCGCTCGGGAACGCCGCCATGTACTCGTCGAGGATGTCCTTGACCGGGCGCGGCTCGTCGGGGAAGTGGTGCAGCGAGAAGCAGTGGATCATCGCGACCGGCTCGTCGAAGTCGATCAGCCGCTGCACCTCGGGCGAGTTCAGCACCTTCTGCGGGTCGCGGAAGTCCTCTCCCACGAATGCGGTGTGCTCGTTCTCGGCCAGCAGGGCGCGGCCGTAGGCGAGCACCGTCGGGTCGTTGTCGTTGTAGACCACGCGCGCCTGTGGGTTGTAGCGCTGCGCGACCTCGTGCACGTTCTCCGCCTCCGGCATACCCGAGCCGCAGTCGAGGAACTGGTTGATACCCCGCGTCGAGCTCAGCCAGCGCACCACGCGGATGAGCCACTGCCGGTTCGTGCGCGCGGCGGTCTGCGGGTCACCGAAGGCGTGCTCGAGCGCCGCGACGATCTTGCGGTCGCTCTCGTAGACGTCCTTGCCGCCCAGCAGCGCGCTGTAGGCTCTCGCCGTGCTCGGCACGTTCGGGTCGATGACCGGACTGTCCGAACTGATGTCGCGGCTCTCCGGCCGGCCTGGGCGGCCGCCGGTGGTGCTGGCAGTGCTGGAAGTGCTGCCGTCGGACGACATGGGGACCCCTACCTACGTTCCACACGGTGTTCGCATCGTCACGGGACGTGGGCCACCCTACTCCTACCGGTCAGTAGTGTCATGGGGGCCGTTCAGTCGCGGAAACGGGCCGCGACCTGCTCGAGTTTCGCGACGTAGGCCGGCCAGCCACCGTCGTTGTCGTCCCACTGCGGCAGATTCGTGGCTGACGGCGTGTAACCGGCGGCGCCGTCGATCCCCTCGCGCAGGATGTCGGCGTGCCCTGCGTGCCGGTGGGTCTCCGCGACGAGGTGGACGAGGATCTGCTGGAACGTCACCGGGTTGCGCGCGTCGGGCCAGTGCGGCACGCGTCCCACGGTGTCCAGGGTCAGCTCCGCGATCGCCGCGTCGGTGTTCGCCCATGCGGTGCGGTACAGCGCGACGACGTCCTCGCGCGTTTCGTCGGGACGTGCCCACATGTCGACCTGTGGGTCGGGATCGGAGCCGTCGAGCCACCCGGGTGCACCCTCGCCGTAGCCGAACACCTCCGACAGGTATCCGAACTCGACCCCTGCGACGTGCTTGACCAGGCCCAGCAGGTTCGTCCCCGTCGGGGTCAACGGCCTGCGGGCGTCGTACTCGGTCACGCCGTCGAGCTTCCACAGCATCGCCTCGCGCGCCTGCTGCAGGTAACGGCGCAGCGTGGCCTTCGCGGACTCCGGTGCTCCGCTGGAGGTGGTGCTCACGGCGTTCATGGCGCGTGAGCTTAGAAGGATCGGGTAGTTTTGCCGAGTGGATTCCTCCCGACGACGGTTGGCCGCCCGCGTTCTCCTGCCCGCCGTGGCGATCCTCGGCTGGCTGGTCGTCGGTGGGATCGGCGGTCCGTACGCGGGCAAGTTGAGCGAGGTGGCCCGGACCGACAACACCTCGTTCCTGCCCGCCTCCGCCGAGTCCACGGCCGTCTCGGAGCTGTTGCCCCGGTTCGGCGGCGAAGGGGCCGGCGTCCCGGCGATCGTGGTCGCCGAACGCGGCGGCGGGATGCCCCTGACGGCGGTAGACCGCGGGTTCCTCGACGACCTGCGCGGGCAGGGCGCCACGCCGCTGATCACCTCCCCGGACGGCGGGGCGGCGCAGTTCGTCGTCCCCGTGGCGGGTGAGCCGGATGCTGCCGTCGAGGCGCTGCGCCAGCAGGCGGACTCGGATCGTCCGGGCGGGCTCGAGGTGTACGTGACCGGGCCGGCGGGGCAGGCCGCGGACCTCGGGGAGGCGTTCGGCGGTATCGACGGACTGCTGTTGCTGGTCGCAGGCGCCGTCGTCGCGGTGATCCTGCTGGTGGTCTATCGCTCGCCGCTGTTACCGCTGATGGTGCTGGTCTCGGCGGTCCTCGCGCTCGGGCTGGCCAGCCTCGTCGTCTATCTGCTGGCCGATGCCGATGTGCTCGCCCTCAACGGCCAGAGCCAGGGAATTCTGTTCATCCTCGTGTTCGGCGCCGCGACCGACTATGCGCTGCTACTCGTCGCGCGCTACCGGGAACAGCTGGCTGACGGGCATGACCGGTTCTCCGCGATGCGGCGAGCATGGCGGGCGACCGTCGAGCCCGTCGGCGCCTCGGCCGGCACCGTCATCCTGGGCGTGCTATGTCTGTTGCTGAGCGACCTGAACTCCAACAAGGGCCTCGGTCCGGTCGCGGCCATCGGCGTCGGCGCGGCGCTGCTCGCGTCGATGACGTTCCTGCCGTTCGTCCTGGCAGTGGCTGGACGGGCCGCGTTCTGGCCGTTCCGGCCCACGACGTCGCGCGGCCGGGCAGGCGTGTGGAACCGCATCGCCCGGTTCGTCGACGGGCGGCCCCGTGCGATCTGGATCGGCTCGGCGCTGGTGTTGGCCGTCGGGGCCGGGTTCATCGGCCAGCTGCAGGCGAGCGGGACGGCGCAGTCGGACGTGTTCCTCACCGAGGTCGACTCGGTCGCCGGTCAGGAGGCCTTGGGCAGGCACTTCCCTGGCGGCACCGGTGCCCCGACGATCGTGATGACGAACGCGGCCGATGCTCGGTCGGTCGTATCCGTCGTCGGCGGAGTCGACGGTGTGGCGTCCGTGCGGCCTGCGGGAACCGCGGGTGAGTTGGTGCGCATCGACGCCGTGCTCGAGCCGCCGCCCGATTCCGAACAGGCCATCGGCATCGTGCGCGACATCCGGGCCGCCCTGACGGACCGGCCGGGCGTCGACGCCGAGGTCGGTGGCGAGACCGCGGTCCTGCTCGACACCCAGGACACCTCGCAGCGCGATCGCACGGTGATCATCCCCGTGGTGCTCGTCGTCGTGCTCGGCGTGCTGTGCCTGCTGTTGCGGTCGATCCTCGCGCCGTTGCTGTTGGTGGGCACGGTCGTGCTGTCGTTCGCGGCGACCATGGGTGTGTCCGCGCTGGTGTTCAACCACGTCCTGGGCTTTCCCGGCGCGGATCCGGTGGTTCCGCTGTTCGGGTTCGTGTTCCTCGTGGCCCTCGGGATCGACTACAACATCTTCCTCATGACGCGGGCCCGCGAGGAGGCGTTCACACTCGGCACGCGGGACGGCACGCTTCGGGCGCTCACGGTGACCGGTGGGGTGATCACGTCGGCAGGCGTGGTCCTGGCGGCGACGTTCGCGGCGCTGGCCGTGCTGCCGATCCTGTTCCTCGCCCAGCTCGCCTTCATCGTCGCGTTCGGCGTCCTGCTCGACACGCTGCTGGTGCGTTCGCTGCTCGTGCCCGCACTGGCGGTGGACATCGGGCGGCGCATCTGGTGGCCCTCGCGGTTGGCCCGGTCGTCCCGCCCGGTTCGCTGATCCGCCACGTTTTCCTCCGACACATGCGGGAACGTCTATGCGTGTCCGCAGCCGATGCGAAGGAGCGAGCCATGGCGACCTGCGAAGTCTGTGGAAACGACTACGACCTGACGTTCGAGATCCGCACGCGCGGCGGCGGGGTGCACGTCTTCGACTCGTTCGAATGCGCCATCCACCAGTTGGCGCCCGTGTGTGAGCACTGCGGATGCCGCGTGATCGGACACGGCGTCTCGGCCGACGGCCGGTTCTTCTGCTGCGCCCACTGCGCCCGCACGGCCACCGAAGCAGGCGCCGAACTCCAGGACGCCGTCGGCACTGCCTGACCTCGCGCACCTCACTCACGAGCCCGATCACAGGCCCTGTCCACCGCCCGCGCGATCCCGTACCCTCCCGGCCACGTGGAGGTCCGCGGATCTGCGGCCGAGCGTGTCCGGGAGCCCTCGGCGTCGCGTCGGACCGGCACAGGAGTGACGAGGAGGTCGCGTGGGTGACCCGCAGCCGGGCTTGACGTGGGGACTGAAACGCAGCTTCGTGGCGTACGTGGCCAGACTGCGCGACGGCGGATGCGGCGCCAAGGACGGCGGCAGTGTCGTCGACGGCAGCTACTTCCACTTCGAGCCTGCCGAGCCCGTCGAGACTGCCGGGTCCGATGAGTCCGTGCGGGCGGACCCGAATGTCCTGCGGTACCGCGGTGACGTGCGCCTCGTCGGGCACGCCGGCCTGCTGTACGTGATGCTCTACGACCCGTGGATCGAGTTCACCGACGGCGGGGCACGCCTGACCGTCGTCGACATCGAGCACTGGCCGGACACCACGCGGCGCACGCCGCTCGCCGAACTCGCACCCGCCGAACCGGTGGTCGAGGCCGGTCTGCGGGTGTGGCGGGACGTGCCCGCCGTGCTCACCGAAGACGGCCGTGAGCTGTTCAACGAGCAGTACGAGACGGGCCAGCCGCTCGACCCCGTCACCTTCGCCGTAGCCGGAGTGAACCATCCGTGATCAGCGCAGAGAGCACCGTCACCAGCGCGGCAGAGCGCCGAAAGGGTCACAAGCCGCACCCGCCGGCCCGCCGGTCATGGTTGAATTTCCGGTGGACACACGGCGAAAGGGTGGACGTGGCGAAGCTGGGTGAACTGGAGCGCGCGGTGATGGAAGTGCTCTGGGCGCGGGCCGAACCCGCCACTGTGCGCGCCGTCCACGAGGAGCTGTCCGACCGGGACCTGGCGTACACGACGGTGATGACGGTACTGACCCGGCTGGCGGCGAAGGGCGTGGTGCGCAGGAAGCGTTCCGGTCGCGCATGGCTGTACGCACCGGCCGCGACGCGGGAGGAGTACGTCGCCGAGCTGATGCTCGAGGCGTTGGAGATGACCGGTGACCGCGACTCCGCACTGGTGCGGTTCGCGCAGTCGGTGACCAACGACGAGGCCGACGCCCTCCGCAAGGCGCTCGAGCGGGGCGAGTCGCCGTGACCCTCGCCGCGCACCACCTCGTTGCGGGTACGACGGCCGTGCTCGTGTCGCTCTGGCTTCTGCGCGGCCGCTGGACCCACTGCCACCCGCGGGCTGCGCTCGTGCTGTGGCAGATCAGTTCCCTGACCCTGGTCGTCTCGCTCGTCGGAGCGTTGTTGTCGTTCGGGCTCGAACCGTACGGCCGCGGTCTGCTGCCCGCGCTCGTCGACCTGCCGTGGCGGTTCCGTGAGCTCGACGTCTGGCACCTCGGTGCCGTGGCGCTGGGCCTTGCCGTCGGCGGCTGGGTGCTGGTCAACCAACTGCTGTGCCTGCGCAGCACCGCACGCGCACGGGCGCGGCACCGGTTGCTCCTGCAGCTCGTGGCGCGCCAGGACACCGGCGCGCTCGTGGTGGACCACCCGGTCGCCGTGGCGTACTGCCTGCCGGGACGTACGCCGCACATCGTCGTCAGCGCGGGTGCTCGGCAGCTGCTCACCGACGAGGAACTCGACGCCGTGCTCGCCCACGAGCGCGCCCACGCCCGCGAACGGCACCACCTCGTGGTCGCCCCGTTCCAGGCGTTGCGGCGGCTGTTGCCGGGCAGTGCGTTGTTGACGCGGGTGTGTTCGACGATCGAGCTGCTCGTCGAGATGTGCGCCGACGACCGCGCGGTGCATTCCAGGGGCAGGGAGCCGCTGGCCAGCGCGTTGGAGCGGTTCCGGGCGAACGGTAACGGCGCGGGGACGCCCGCAGGCGCCATGCCGGTGGCCGACGCCCCGGTGCAGGCGCGTATCCAGCGGTTGCGGGCGCCGGAGGGGCAGCGGCTCCCGCTGGCCTGGCCGCTGGCGTGCCTCATCGCCGCGGGTGCGCTCGTGACCTCGGTGTCGTTGTTCGCGGTGCCCCTGTAGGTGCCCGGTGGCCGACGGTTCGTCCCGTCCGCCCCTTTTCTACGACGGCATGTAGTAAAGTCCGTGCATGGACATCGTCTACAACCTTCTCGTCGTGTTGCACCTGCTGGGCATGGCCCTGTTGGTGAGCGGCATCGTCACGCGCTGGCTCGGACCGGCCGAGCAGTCCGGCAAGATCATGCTCTGGGGAGCGAGCGCTCAGGTCGTCACGGGACTGGCACTGGCCGGGCTGGCCTCGGCCGGGGTCGCCGGTGGTGGCGTCATCCACATGAAGATCGGCGTCAAGCTCCTCATCGCGGTCGTCGTCCTCGTGCTCGCGCACATCCTGTGGCGCAGGCCGGACACGGGCCGCGGCATCTTCCACGCACTCGCGGGAGCGACGCTGGTCAACGTCGTGATCGCGTCGATGTGGGTGTGATCGGGGGCGTGATCAGGCCGGCCGCGTCCTGCGCAGCCACAGCAACCCGATCACCGGCAGCACCAGCGGAATGAACAGATAGCCCATGCCGTAGTTCGACCACACCGCGGCGTCGGGGAAGGCGGCGCGGTCGAACACGCTCAACGTGCCCACCACGAGCACGCCCGCGAGTTCGACCGAGCACGCCACGAGTGCGACCTGCCACCACGCCTTGCCGGTGCGGGCGAGCGCGAACGTCGCGAGCAGGTACACGACGGCCGCGAACGCAGACAGCACGTAGGGAATCGGCGCCTCGTCGAAGCGGGTCGCGATCTGCACGGCGGCGCGGGAGGTCGCGGCGACGGCGAAGATCGCGTAGACCGCGATCAGTACGCGTCCCGGCCCGCTGGCCGTGGCTGGGCGCTCCGGTGCGGGCTGTCCGGCCCGTTCGGTCCGTTCGTCAGGCACTGGCGCCACCCCACACCTCGACCATCCGCAACAACAGGACCGGCACGGTCAGGCACGCGATGCCGAGGACGGCCGTGCTGGACCTGGTGCGTTCGGCCAGCGCCCACACCGTGCCGAGCGGCAGCACCAGCAGCGCGCCGAACAGGTAGGCCAGGAACGTGATCATGCTGCCCGGCCGTCCGCCGCCGACCATCATCACGACGGACACGACGACCTGGATCGCGAGCAGTGCCTCGACCCCGCCGATGCCCATCAGGAGGGGTTTCTCCGGTGCGCGGTTCAGCACGACGAGGACGAACGCCCAGATCGCGACACCGGCCGCGCAGGCCGACACCGCGATCGCATAGCCAGTGATCACCGGACCTCCACAGTTACTACCGACCGTAGTCTACGACCTGCGGCGAACCCGCTCGCGTGGGAGCGTCACCCGGCCGTCGCACCCGGGCACGCGCGGCCCGCACGCTGCGTCCACCGGCGCGAGTGGCGTTCCGCGGCGGCTGCGTGAGGTGAATTCGGCGTCATGGCCAGGCAGGGACAACTCCGGTAGCGTCGGTGGTAGACGGCCGGGCACCCAGCCATGACGACCCCGATAGATCGGAGCCCCCACAGCCCGGCGCTTTCCGCCCGCGTCGACCGCGTCGACGGGCCTGTCATCGCAGCCGAGTGGGGGTCGGCTCGCCTCTCGAATCCCGTCCGAAACCGATTCTTCCGAACTTCAGAACCCACCGCGCAGGGCGGCAGGCGTATCGACGCGTCGGCGTGAAGGCCGACGCCCGAGGTGGACGCTGCCGGCGCCCGCCGCGGTCGTAACCGACACGAGGTGTGCATGTCCGCTACCCAGACAGCTGAGGAAACCGAGCATTCCGGTGGTACTCGCCGTCCCAAACCCATCATCTCCGGGCGTACGTCGCTGCCCGAACACATCACCGTCAAGATCTTCGTCCTCGCGCCGCTGCTCGCCATCGCCGTCGCGGTCCCGTTCGCATGGGGATGGGGCCTGAGCTGGGTCGACATCGCGCTCGGCGCGGCGTTCTTCGTCGTCAGCGGGCTCGGCGTGACCGCGGGGTACCACCGGTTGTTCACGCACGGCTCTTACAAGGCCAACCGTCCGCTGCGGATCGCACTCGCGATCGCGGGCAGCTTCTCCGCGCAGGGGCCGGTGACCACGTGGGTCGCCGATCACCGCAGGCACCACGCGTTCTCCGACCGTGCAGGCGATCCACACTCCCCGTGGCTGTTCGGCACCTCGCCCGCCGCGCTGGCGAAGGGCTTCTGGCACGCCCACATGGGGTGGCTGTTCGAGCGGGAGATCACGAACGTCGACCGGTTCGCCCCCGACCTGGCGCAGGACCGCGACATCCGCACGGTGGACCGGCTGTTCCCGCTGTGGGTCGTCGCCAGCTTCCTGTTGCCCGCGGTGCTGGGCGGGCTGATCACCTGGTCGGTCTGGGGTGGCGTGACGGCGTTGTTTTGGGCCGGGCTCGTCCGGATCGGACTGCTGCACCACGTGACGTGGTCGGTCAACTCGATCTGTCACATGCTCGGCGAGCGGCCGTTCACGAGCAGGGACAAGGCGGCCAACTTCTGGCCGCTGGCGATCTTCTCCTTCGGCGAGGCCTGGCACAACCTGCATCACGCCGACCCGACCTGTGCCCGCCACGGCGTGCTGCGCGGTCAGATCGACATCTCGGCCAGGTTGATCTGGATCTTCGAGAAGCTCGGCTGGGCAACCAAGGTGCGCTGGCCGACCGCATCGCGCCTCACCCGCCTGACCGCACGCGCGTGAGACAGGCCTGAACCACCCGTTCGGACGAGCCCCAGGGCTCTCGTGGCCGCCGCCCAGGCGGCCGCGGGGTCCTGGGGCTTTTTCGTCGGCGGGCGTGCGCGGGACAGCCACACCTCCGGGGAGCCTTGCGGACACGGTCCGTCATCGGGGATCGGCGGTTC
The DNA here is from genome assembly GCF_000719975.1 of Prauserella rugosa. Taxonomy (GTDB): domain Bacteria; phylum Actinomycetota; class Actinomycetes; order Mycobacteriales; family Pseudonocardiaceae; genus Prauserella; species Prauserella rugosa. Next base: position 21,686 of record NZ_JOIJ01000017.1, on the reverse strand, counting down.
GGGTGGACGTGAGCTGCGGGCCGTGCCTCGCGTGATACGACTTGCCCACAATCTTCGTCTGTTGTGCCGGTCTGTGACCTGTGCCGGGGGCGGCTCGGCTACGGTCGGGCGCGGCAGGCGAACTGGGTGGAGGGACGATGACGAGCACCGTGACGCGTCACGGTCCGGCGGGCCAGCAGGCCGAACCCGAGCCGGAACCGACGGGGGAGCCGCGTGCGGGCCGGTCCGGATTCGCCTGGCTGGTCAAACTGCCGGGTGCCGCGGTCGAGGGGTTGCGCCGCTCGGCGGCGACGACGCCGGGCAGGTTGACACTGATCAGCGCCGGGCTGGCCGTGCTGGCGCTGCTCGTCGGCGTGGTCGCCACCGCCGAGCTCGGCGGGCGTAAGTCGACGATCGACGGACTCGTCGACCACCGCGAGCCGCTGGCCGCCGCCGCACAGGAGGTCTACCGCTCGCTGTCCGACGCCGACGCCACCGCGGCCAGCACGCTGCTCAACACGGGCAACGAGGAAGGCGCGCTCCAGGAACGCTACGACGTCGACATCGCAAGGGCTGGTGCCGCGCTCGCCAAGGCCGCAGGCGATTCCGCGGGAAATCCCGAAGCCGTCACCCAGGTCGACGTGCTGTCGCGGCAGCTGCCCGTCTACACGGGCCTGGTCGAGACGGCGCGCACCAACAACCGGCAGGGCAACCCGATCGGCGCGGCCTACCTCGCCGAGGCCTCGGAACTGATGCGCTCGGAGATCCTGCCCGCGGCCCACAGTCTCTACCAGATCGACGCCGACCGGCTCGTCGAGGAACAGGACGACGCCGCCTCGGTGCCGTGGGCGACTGCCCTGCTGTCGCTCGGTCTGCTCGGCGCACTCATCGCGACGCAGATCTACCTCAAACGCCGCACCAACCGGGTGTTCAACGTCGGCCTCGCCGTCGCCACCGCCGCGGTGGGGCTGGCCGTGCTGTGGACGGCCGTGGCGGTCACGGTGCAGAGCGTCCTCGTCTCGAGCGGGGAGTCCGACGGTTCGGAGCAGGCGGACGTGCTCGTGCGTGCGCGCATCGTGGCGTTGCAGGCGCGCGCCGACGAGACGTTGACGCTGCTGGCTCGCGGCAGCGGTACCGCACACGAGGAGGAGTACCGCAAGCTGATCAGCGAGCTGTCCGGTTCGGACGGTGAGAGTGGACTCCTCGGGAAGGCCAAGGAAGGCACGGAGGGACTGCCGTCGGCCGAACACGTCGACGCGGCGATCCGCAGCGCGTCGGCGTGGAGCGAGGTTCACACGCAGGTGCGCAACCTCGACAACGGCGGCAGGTACGAGGAGGCCGTCGACCTCGCCATCGAGACGAAGGAGGACCGCGGCGCGACGGCCGCGTTCACGCGCCTCGACGACGACCTCGCCAAGGGGATCACGGAGAGCAGGAAGGTGTTCCTCGACGACACCACGAACGCCTCGGCCACACTGACCCTGCTCGCCCCCGGCTTCGGCGTGCTCGCACTGGTGGCGATGTTCGGCACGATCCTCGGCATCCGGGAACGTCTTCGGGAGTATCGCTGATGAAACGCTGGAGCTGGCTCGTCCCGGTGCTCGCGGCAACCCTCGTCGCCGGGTGCGGTTCAGCGGGCATGCCCGTCGACCCCGCACCCGTCGGTTCGGTCGAACGGCCGATGCCCGCAGGCACGGACCTGTCCGGGAAGGTGGAGCAGGGCGGTGCGGCGGCGCCGGACTGCAATCCGCGCGCGAGTCTGCGTCCCGACGACTCGATCACTCCGGGGTCCACAATGGACGACATCGTCAAGCGTGGCTACCTCATCGCGGGCGTCGACCAGAGCACGAACCTGTGGGGCTTCCGTAATCCGCACACCGGCGAGCTGCAGGGCTTCGACATCGACATCGCCAAGGAGATCGCCAAGGACATCTTCGGCCAGGAGAACCCGCCGATCCGGTTCAAGGCGATCAACTCGGGACAGCGCGAGGAAGTGCTGAAGAACGGTGACGTCGACATCGTCGTGCGGACCTATTCGATCACCTGCGAACGTCTGCAGGAGGTCGCGTTCTCGACCGTCTATTTCGAAGCGGCCCAGCGCGTGTTGGTGACCGAGAAGTCCGGCATCCGCAGCATCGCCGAGCTCGGCGGAAAGCGCGTCTGTGCGGCGGAGAACTCGACCTCGGTGGACAACCTCACGGAGGCCCGCCCGCGGCCGAGGCCGGTGCAGGCGGCCAACTGGACCGACTGCCTCGTGTTGCTGCAGCAGGGCCAAGTGGACGCGGTGTCGACGGACAACACGATCCTGGCCGGGATGGCCGCCGAGGACCCGTCGACGCGCGTGGTCGGCCCGCCGCTGTCGCAGGAGCTGTACGGCGTCGGTATCCCCAAGCAGAACGAGGACATGGTGCGCTTCGTCAACGCCAGTCTCGAAGGGGTGCGCAAGGACGTGTGGAAGCAGCGGTTCGCGCACTGGCGGCTCGAAGCAGTGCTCGGAAACATGAACCCGCCGCGGCCGGAGTACCGGTGAGCGCAGGGCGAGGAGGCAAGCAGTGACCGACGAGCCACGCCGTCCTCGGCACGCGGCGCCGGACGAGGACGAGAGTCAGCAGCGGACCCAGTACGTCGCGCCGGTGCGTCCGGACGCGGCGCCCCGGCACGCCGCGTCTCGGCCGTCCGAAGTGGAGGGCGGTGACGGAGTCGGGGTCGATCCCGGTGCTCCGCGGATTCTTCCCGACACGGGAACGGTCCGGCCTGCCTGGCAGGACGAGCCGCGCAACGCTCCCCCGCAACCCGGCCAGCCCGGCCAGCAACCCGGCCAGCCTGGACAGCAGGCGGGGCCGAGGTCCGGCCAACAGCCCGGGCAGTCCGGACAGCAGCCCGCGCAGCAGGGGCCGCAGCAGCAGGTGGCCGGGCAACACCCTGGACGGCAGACACCGCAGCAGGTGCAGACACCGCAGCAGGTGCAATCCGGGCAGGACCGGGCGACTCCGTCCGAATCGGACGTGCAGGAACCGATGGCGACCAGCGTGCTCGACCACGCGCCCGGCACCGAGCTCGTCATGCCGCCGAAGCGGCCCGAGGCGGAACCGGAGCCCTCGAGCGGTCCGATGAGCGCGCCGAGCGCCTACACGCACGGACCGGGCAGCGCGCCCTCCAGCGGGCCGGGAAGCGGCTCGGGCAGTGGTCCGGGCAGCGCGGGCACCGGCGGCAGCACGGGCAGCGGGACAGGTTCCGGCACGGGATCGGGCACCGGACGGGGCACGTCGTCGCGCACCTCGCGGCGTACGTCGTCGCGGACGTCGCGGCGAGGCCGGCTGGGTGCGGGTCTGGTCGAGGTGCCGCAGGTGCCGTATCGCGACCCGGCCGAGGCGGTGCTGACCAATCCCGTCGTCTCGGAGTCGAAACGGTTCTGCAGCAGCTGCAACGCGAAGGTCGGGCGCGGCACCGACGGTCGTCCAGGCGAGCCGCAGGGCACCTGCGACAAATGCGGCACGCCGTTCTCGTTCGTGCCCAAGCTCCAGCCCGGCAACCTCGTCGGTGGTCAGTACGAGGTGCTGGGCGCGCTCGCCTACGGCGGCATCGGCTGGATCTACCTCGCCAGGGACCTCAACGTCGACGGCAGGTGGGTCGTCCTCAAAGGACTGATCAACACCGGCGACGCGACCGCCATGGCCGCCGCGGTCAACGAGAAGCGGTTCCTCGCCGAGGTCGAGCACCCGCACATCGTCAAGATCTACAACTTCGTCCAGCACCCGGATCCGGACACCGGCAGGCCGGTCGACTACATCGTCATGGAGTACGTGGGCGGGCAGTCGTTGCGGCAGCTCGCGCTCAACCACCACAGGGAGAGCGGCCGCGCCGAACCGCTGCCGATCGCCCAGGTCATCGCCTACGGCCTGGAGATCCTTCCCGCGCTGGGATACCTGCACAACCAGGGCCTGCTGTACTGCGACCTCAAGCCCGACAACGTGATCCAGACCGGAGAGCAGCTCAAGCTGATCGACCTGGGCGCCGTCCGGCGCATGGACGACTACACGAGCCCGCTGTTCTTCACCAGCGGTTACAGCGCGCCCGAACTCGCCACGGACGGTGCGTCGGTGGCCTCGGACCTGTTCACGGTCGGCCGCACGCTCGCGGTGCTGAGCTTCGAGTTCACCGGTTACACCACGAAGTACAAGACGACGCTGCCCAGCCAGGACGACGTTCCGCTGTTCAAGCTGTTCGGCTCGTACTACCGGTTCCTGCGCAGGGCGACGCACGCCGACCCGGCACGCCGGTTCGTCTCCGCCGAGGAGATGGCCGACCAGCTGACCGGCGTCTTGCGCGAGATCCTGGCGCTGGGCACCGGCAAGCAGCGACCGGGCCAGTCCACCGTGTTCGGGCCGGAGACGAACACGTTCGGCGTCGACATGGTGGTGCCCGAGCGCGGGCAGGACGTGCCCTTGCCGGATCCCGTCGAGGTCGTCTCGGGCCTCCCGGTTCCGCAGGTCGACACCGACGACGTCGGCGCGGGCGTGCTGGCCACGACGCTGGGTGCGGATCCGCGCACGGCGATCGAGGCGCTGGCGGTCGCCCCGCGCGAGTCGATCGAGGTTCGCCTGCGTGTGGTGCGCGCCCGCATCGAGCTCGGTGAGCTGTCGGAGGCCAACCGTCAGTTGCAGGCCGCGCAGTACCTGGCGATCAAGGCGGGCTTCCCGCACGACTGGCGGATCGACTGGTACCGCGGGCTGATCGAGCTCGCGGGCGGGCGTGCGCGCGTGGCGCACGTGGCGTTCGACTCGGTGTACGACGAACTGCCCGGCGAGATCGCCCCGAAGCTGGCGATGGCGTTCAGTGCCGAGGCCGTCGGCGAGTACTTCACGGCCTCGCGACTGTACGAGATGGTGTGGCGCACCGACCGCTCGTACGTCAGCGCGGCGTTCGGGCTGGCGCGCGTGTACCTCGCCCAGGGCGCGCGCGAGAGTGCGATCGAGGTGCTCGAATCGGTACCCGCGTCGTCGACGCACCACGTCGCGGCGCAGGTGGCCGCGACGAAGGTCAAGATCACGCCGATGGCGTCGAAGCCCGTGTCCGAGGCCGATCTCGTCGACGCGAGCGGCAGGCTGGAACGGCTGAACCTCGACGCCGAACGCCACACCCGCCTGTCGATCGACGTGCTGGAGGCAGCGCTGGCGTGGGTCTCGTCGAACGGTGAGTCACCCGGCTCGCGCGTACTGGGCTGTGCGTTGACCGACCGCGAGCTGCGATTCGGCCTCGAAGGCAGGTACCGCTCGCTCGCCCGGTTGGCCACCACCACGAAGGACCGGATCGCGCTCGTCGACAAGGCCAACGAGCTTCGGCCCCGCACCCTGACCTGACCCGCCTGCCAGGGCGGATCAGGCCGGACGCAGTTCGACGACGGAGATGTCCGGCGGAGCCCCGACGCGCACCGGCGGTCCCCAGAAGCCGGCGCCGCGGGTGACGTACATGCGCGTGTCGCCGACCTCGTAGGCGCCGGCCACCGCGCCCTGCTGCAGGGTCACGAGCATCTCGAACGGCGAGAGCTGCCCGCCGTGCGTGTGCCCTGCCAGCAGCAGGTCGACGCCGTGTGCGGCCGCCTCGCCGACGTCGCGCGGCTGGTGGGCGAGCATCACGAGCGCCTGTTCGGGGTCCCTGCCCCGCACCGCGGCCTCGACGTCACCGGGGTCCTGGAACTGGTAGGCGGTGTGGTCGTTGATGCCGGCCAGGTGGAAGGCGGCGCCGCCGTGCCGGATGTCGACGTGTTCGTTGCGCAGCGGCCGCACGCCCAGCCTCGGCAGGTAGTCCACCCACGCGCGGTAGCCGGAGTAGTACTCGTGATTGCCCGTCACGAAGAACGTGCCGTGGGTGCTGCGCAGCTCGGCCAGTGGGGCGGCGGCGTCGGCGAGGTCCTCGACGGTGCCGTCGACGAGGTCACCGGCGATGGCCACGAGGTCGGGCTGCTGGTCGTTCACGAGGTCGACGATGCGCTGCACGTACGACCGGCCGATGATCGGACCGAGGTGGACGTCGCTGATCAGCGCGATGCGGAACCCCGCGACGCGCGGGTCGAGCCTGCGCACCCGCATCGGTACGTGCGTGACGGTCGGCGGGCCCATCGCCACGGACACGCCGTAACCGGTGACGCCGACCGCGACCACCCCGGCGGCGACCGCCGAACCCCTGGTGAGCAGCGCTCTACGGGACACGCCCGCGCGGGGGTCGGTCTCGTCGGCGCGCACCCAACGGAGCAACGCCAGGCGCGGGATCTCCAGCACCAGCAGGACCAGCACCAGGTAGAAGAACACCGCGAGCCACAGGTATCCCGGCCAGGCCAGCCACTGGGCGACGGCCGGGTCGATGCTCGTACCGGTCGCGAGTCCGGCGATCATCACCAGCGGGAGCAGGACGAACAGCGTGTTGCCGATCCGCCTGCCGCGGCTCCCACGGGTGGTGTTGTCGACGACGATCCGCTTCCACGGATAGAGGTGCAGCACGCCGACGACGAGGGAGACGACGACGATGAACATCAGGGATTGACGTCCCAGTCCCTGTCCTCGGCCTGTCCCGCTTCCTTCGTCTGCCGGAACTTGGCGAGCGCGTCGGGGTCGCCGTGGGTGGTGAAGTGGTCGACCCCGACGGTGACGAACAGCCCCCTGGCGCGCAGGGCGACCGGTCCGTCCGCCGCGTCGAGCCTGCCTTCGGCGCTCACATATGTCTTGCGACCGCTCCTGCCGTCCAGCTTCGCCGCGATGTGCAGCGTCGAGCCGACCGGAACGGGCCGCACGAAGTCGGTTTCGAGGCGCGCGGTGACGGTGGGCGTGCGCAGCAGGTTGCCGACCGTCGAGCCGAGCGCCTCGTCGAACGCGCACGCCAGCAGACCGCCGTGCGCCAGTCCCGGCGCGCCCTGGTGATCCTTCTTGACGGTGAACGTCGAGACGACGGACATGTCGTCCGACACCGTCGAACGCAGGTGCAGGCCCGACTCGACCTCGTGCCCGCAGCCGAAGCACTCGGAGTAGTGCTCGCCGAGCTGCGTGCCGGGGGCAGGGGCGTCCGGATGCGGTTCGACGGCTTCGGCGTCCTGCGGCGGCCAGTTCTCGATGCGTGTGCTCACCTGGTCAAGCTATCCGGCGTGGTGAGCGGGGCCCGCGCCGGTTCCGGCGTCGTGTGGCCTTCGACGCGCGTGCGCCGTCAGCGTTGCAACGCCGACATCGACGTCCACTCGCCCCACGAGTACGTCCAGTCGTGATAGTTGCCGTCCCGCGGACCCAGCGGCTGACTGCTGCCGCTGATCTCGAACGGGTCGCCGGTCTGCGCCAATTCGTAGTACTCGAGCGCGTTCTCCGGCGAGAGGTTGACGCATCCGTGGCTGACGTTCGTGTAGCCCTGATCGCCGATCGACCAGGGCGCCGAATGCGTGAACTCGCCGTTGTTCGAGATCCGCACCGCCCAGTTGACCTCGAAGTCCTCGTAGTCGTAGGCCGGGTTGTTCATGAAGTACGTCGGATGCTTGCTCATCACGACGTGTGTGCCGCTGCGCGTGACGCGTCCGGGGTCGGAGTCGAGCCCGAAACTCGCGGGATAGTCGGCGGTCTGCTTGCCGTCGACGAACACCTTCATCCGGTGCGTCTGCGTGTTGGCGCGCACGATCTGGGAGCGGCCGATGGAGAACTCGGACGTCAGGTCGTTCTCGCCGTACGCACCGTCGCCGAGGTCGAGTCCGTACAGGTCGGCCTTGACCGACACGTCGGTGCCGGGCGGCCAGTACTCCTTCGGCCGCCAGTGCACGGCCGTGTCGAGCTCGAGCCACGCCCACGAGCCCTCGACGTCGGTCGAGGTCTCCACCGACAGCGCACGTTCGACCGCGGCCTTGTTGCGGACGGGGGCGTCGAAGGTGATGGAGATCGGCATCGCGATGCCGTACGTCTGGCCGTCGCCGACGTTCATCGAGGCTCCGAGCGTGCGGGCGGGTGCCACGGTGCGGAACGACCCCTCGACCGGCGTAGTCCGGCCCTCGCTGTTCGTCGCCGTGCCCGACCACGTGTACGTCTTGCCGTAACCGAGCGGTTCGGTGACCCGCCACGACCGCGAGTCCTCGGCCAGCTCCCCCTTCACCTGCTTGCCCTGGCCGTTGGTCAACGCCACGTCGGTGAGCGTGCCGTCGCGGACGGTGACGGCGACGTCGTCCCGCGGCTTCACCTCGGCGGTGCCGTCTCCCGGTTGGAGCGAGACCTTCGCCGGGGGCGCCGGTTCCGGCGTCGGCTGCGGTTCCTGCCCGGCTTCGCCGGTGCACGCCGTGAGGGCGAGCAGCATCGCGATGAGCAGCGCGACCGGTCGCCTGCGCGAGAGCGTCTTGTTTCCCGACACGTAAACCCGCCCCTTCGTTCCCCGACGTGGGCTCGGCGGGCACAGCCGCCGTCCCCGAGAATAGTGATGGCAATCACGTTCCGCCGGTTGGTTCGAACGTCGTCGGAGGGCCGACGGATGCGTCCGCACGCGGCGTGGGCGGGCAAATCCGCCTTACAGACGTCATCGCCGGTGTGGACCGGTTCGAAACACCGGCGCGTGGCGATCCGCCCGGTCGGACCAACCGGCGCCGCGGGGCTGGCCAAACGGCGCCAGACAGGTAGGCTGCGAGGTGGCCGTTGTTTTGCGTGTTCGTGGCTTCACACTCGCGGAACTTCTAACGCGGGGCGTGAGACGGACATGCGCTCTTTCGCAGAACCTCGTTGGAACCGCCCGGAGCGGCCGGGATCTCGCCTCGGCGGGGTCCAGCTCAACAGCAACGAGGAGTAAACGGTGGCGCAAGGCACTGTGAAGTGGTTCAACGCCGAAAAGGGCTTCGGCTTCATCGCCCAGGACGGCGGAGAGGGCGACGTGTTCGTCCACTACTCGGAGATCGAGGGGCGTGGCTTCCGCACCCTCGAGGAGAACCAGCGAGTGGAGTTCGAGGTCGGCCAGGGTCAGAAGGGCCCCCAGGCTCAGAAGGTTCGCGCTCTCTGAGGGCGTTCGTCACCGACTGACTTTCACTGACTGACGAGCGAGCCCCCGGCGACATGGTCGCCGGGGGCTCGCTTGCGTGCGGGGTCGGTCAGCGCCGGGGTTCGTCCCAGCCGGTGCGGTCGAAGTAGTGCTCGTCGGTGCGCGCCTCGGCGGGCACCTCGTCGGCGGCCCGGCCGTGGGGTGCGGCGCCGTACGGCGCGGCGCTGTCACTGAAGCCGTCACCGAAGCCTGCGTCGCCGTAGCCCGTGCCGTACGCGTCCAGGGCGCCGTCGTCGGGGAAGCGACGGCCGGAACGGGCGGGGACCGGCCGCTGGTGCGGGTCGGTGTGCTCCTCCGGTCGAGGCTCGTCGGCCTGTGGCGGCTCCGCGGGCGCCGATCCGGCTTCCCACGCGAGGCGTTCGAGTACCCATTCGAGCGCGAGGGCCTGCGGCGACGTGCCGCGTGCTGCGGCGACCTCGCTGAGCTGTTCGCCCGCGGCGTGGGTCATGCGCAGTTGGTAGACCTGGGCGTCACCGAAGCGCCTGCCGGAGCCGGTGCTCTCGATGTCGTTGTCGGGGGACAGCGCCTTCAGGTAGCTCGAGAGCTCCTGGTCTTCGGCGCCGTCGTCGGGGGTGTCGGGGGCGGCCGGCGCGGAGCCGGTACGCGGCGGTGCGTCGTCGTCCCGGCGTCTGTTGCCGGGCTTGCCGCGGCCCGCGAGCCGTCCGAAAGATGGTTTAGGCACGGCGGCCACGATAACGGTTGTGTTTCTGCGGCGACGGTCGACGTGGCTGTCGACACGTCGTGTGACGGCATCTCGCGGCGCGCATTCTGCTGTTCGGAGTAGTCATCCACCGTTCGTGTGGGCATAACCGTTGTGGATGTTCCCGCGCCGGCACGGATAGTGATTCCGATGATCGTCAGCATTCTCGGCAGACGGGAATGAGTGCGCCGGAGTTCATGATCGAAAAGCGCCCAGAGCTGGGGATTCGTCGTTCCCGGAAAAGGGAGAGGCCCCCGCGCCAGGGGGAGGAACGCGGGGGCCGGAGGGGATCTCCACAGGCGCTGACCGGGGGTGTGTCAGCACGTCGATTGTTACATGATTCGGCGCCGGGTGGCGAGGTTTGCGTACGAAAAATACCGCCGGACCGTCATCGGAGGGTGGCGCCGAGTTCACGTTCGGCATTGTCGATCACGAACCGGTTGACATTCCGTGTTCGGCGGGGCATCAGGCTTCGCGGAGTGGGTGAGTTCGTTGCGTGACGGCGAGTTCACTCTCCGGGGGGCTGGGGTGGAGATCGTCGCGTGGTTAGCCTCGGCGCCGAGGTCACACCTCGATCCGGCGGGTCGCTGGTCCGCCGAGATCCGGCGCAGCCCCTTTGGAGGAGCCATGAGCGGATCTGTGGAAGTGCGGCAGTTTCTCCTTCGGCAGGACGGAGGAGGGCAGCTGTCCGGTGTGGGCGGGCTGCCGGGGCAGCGCTCGGGGCACGCGGATGCGCCGAGGGTGTCCGACGATCAGGTCCGCAGGGCGCGGATCGCCGTGGCGAGTGGGGCGCAGGACGCCGAGGACTGTGCCCAGCTGCTCGACATGCTCGGCCTGACTCCCGACGACGAGGGGAACACGCCGGTTCAGCGCTAGGCGCGTGTCCGGATTCGGGAGGCGGGGAAGTGTCGCTGTCCAGGTGCACACCCCCTGGTCGTGCACCTGGACAGCACGTAGTCAAGCTAGTTGCAGACCGCATGTCCAGGCAAACGGTTGCGGAGGCGTTGACCCGGGTGCCAGCGGTACTTCGGTTGCCGTTCACCTGACGATGCGTGAGCGTGCCGAACCGGTTGCGCAGCGTGGCCCTCGGCCGGTCGGTGCGTCCGGTTCGGTGACTCGCGGTGGAGGGGATCATGAGGAGGGTGGTCGGGTGAGGCTGCTGAACCGCGTGATCGGCCGTCGTCGCAGGTCACAGGAAAAATGACCCCCGGTGTATCGGGGGTGTGGGAGGTGCCCTAAACTAGTCATCGCTCCCGGGGCAAGCGACCTGGAGAGCGTGGTCGGTCGGTAAGCCGAAACCGGCCGGGCTCCCATCGTCCAGCGGCCTAGGACTCCGCCCTTTCAAGGCGGCAACGCGGGTTCGAATCCCGTTGGGAGTACTGCGGTACGATGAGTACCGAGGACAACAACACAACATGGCCCTGTGGCGCAGATGGTTAGCGCGTCGCCCTGTCACGGCGAAGGTCGCGGGTTCAAGTCCCGTCAGGGTCGCAGAAGGAAGCGGGTCCGTCAGTCATGGCGGACCCGCTTTTTCGTGTGCGACCGTCGTTGCCGGCGTGCGGACCCCAGCGCAACAGCACATGTGCACATGCGCTAGTGTGTACACCCAACGGCCAGGTAGCTCAGTTGGTACGAGCGTCCGCCTGAAAAGCGGAAGGTCGCCGGTTCGACCCCGGCCCTGGCCACCCACGAAGAAGCCGCCTTGACCCAGGTCAGGGCGGCTTTTTCGCGTACAGAGACTTCGGCGACGTCGGCCGTGGTTGACCGCTGTTTACCGCCTCTGGCCGTTGCTAAGGGCACGCAGAGGGCACGGAAGATCCGGCCCGGACTCCCCCGCCCCCTTCGTCCGTGCCGCTGCTGTGCGCCGTGGTGGCCGGGTCAAAGGTGAGCGGTAGCTCATCGCGTAGCGACGCCGTAGCCGCCCTTGAGGCGGTCGGCGCGGTGTCAGACGATCTGACGGGCGTGAAGGGGTCGGCTCGTGGTGAGTGGCGGTTGACGGGTTGCTCTGAGAGCAGGTGGCGTCCTTCGTTGTGCGAGCCGGGGCCGCCGGCCGGGAGCGCCAGCGGAAGGCCGGGCGTGCCCCGGCGGCGGCGCGCAAAGCGCGCCGCCCTTGATCTCTTAGAGGGCAACTCGGCAGTACCGGCGCCTCAGCGCCGGTGATCGTGGTTCCGTTGATGGGCGGTTCTGCACATGGACGGGCGCAACTAGACGGGTGCCGTGGGTCCAAACTGGCGAAGATGATGACCTAGGGAAACACGTCTACTACGATCTGTGCACGGTTTCAAACTCTGTGGTGGGGGAGCCAATGGAGGGTCGACACTCGGAAGGGTCGCCTGTGGGTGGGAGGCCCACACGTGTTCGCGTGCTGGCGCCCGAGGAAATCGGGGAACACGCACCCCAGGGGGTGTTCACCTTGATTACCGGGGTCGCGCCAGACAGTGCCATCGAATTGTGGGAACTGCCTACCGGGCAGCTGGTCGTTGTGAGTTACTCGACGTTTACAGCGTTGGCTGCTTCGTGTGGAGCTGGGCAGCCTTTTCGGCACATGGCACCATCCGAAGTGGTTGAGGTGTGTGCGGAGGCTCATGCGCAGGCTCTGCTGGACGAACTATTGCCTGTCGCGCCGCGCTATCCAAAACTCGATCCCAGAGAGCAACCAGATCTGCCAATGCTAGATGACGCGGCGGTCGAGGGCGAACACGTCTACATCCCCTCGCGTCGAACGAAGCGCGGAGATCGTGTTGTAGGAGTGGAGCTGCAGCCGTACAAGGGCAAGACGACGTTGCTCGCATACACCACACCGCAAGCTCTCACGAAGGGGTGCGGTCCGTACCAACCCTACGTGGTTGTGCCACGGGACTTCCTTGAAACGATCATGCTCGAAAGTGGTGCCGAGCAGGTTCTTTTCAACGCGACCCTGTCTGAAGAGGCCCGCTATTCACGTCCGGTTCTTGATTGGTCGAGTAGGTCGACAATGGGAGGTGAATGGAATTTCTGAGGGTGGATACAAGTATAATGGTGACGCGCTCACGCGGATCAGCAACAAATGGCGAAATGGATCCAGTGAGATTGATAAAATTTCGAACATGGATGCCACGCCGCCCGACGCCGGGGCTTCCTCGGCAATAGTAGGGGGTGCGGTTGCCGCGCTACTCGAAGGGCTCCGTGGAGCAGCCCACGCAATGGATCAAACCGCTGACCGAGTCAACGCTGCAAATGGATCTTACGGAGACATCGAGAACACAAACAAGGGTGAGATCATCGCCCGAGATCGCTACGGAGAGGGCGTCGGAAACCGCCTTCCGTCTGACAGGCCGAAGCCGCGTAGCGGAAGCGGAACCGTCGGAGGGCTTGACTCGTCGGATAAGCCGAACAGTCCCCGTAGTGGCGGTGGAATCGTCGGGGGTCCTCGTTGACGTACGTCGACAGTGGACGTATGTGAAAACTCTAAGTGACACGGTTTTCGGCTTCTAGCCTGGAGGGGATATAGCGTATGGGGCAGACGCTAAATACGCTCGTCAATGGCAGTGGCGCGAGCTGTCGGGCGGCCGCTAGCTTTCTCGAAAAGGTATCTAAAGCGGCGGGAAGTGCTGCCGATGAAGCACAGAAGGCGCGCACTACTGGCGAAGCAGACTGGTGGGGTCCTGCGCACGATGCTTATCAGGCGAGCACTCGTAGCTATGGGCGCTCAATCGACCAATTGGGCACCAAGGCTGGGAAAATAGCTGGCGCCCTGAATGACTTTGCCGACGAACTCGACGGAGTCATCCGACGTATGTCCAGCGCTCAAAACAAGGCGAAATCAGGAAACCTTAGGACCGAAGGGCCCTTTATTTTTGCGCCGGAGCGCCCCGTGGCACCGAATATGACGCCGACGGGACCGTGTGACAGTAAACAGGCTCGAGATGTTATGTCCGGAAATCAACAGGCAGCGCGAGAGCACCAGGCAGCTGTCAACGATTACAATGCGAAGGCTGCCGTATACAACGAGTGCAAATCGATCGTTTCTGACGCTCGAACCAGGGAGGGGAATGCTCACGATAAACTCCAGCAATCCCTTTTAGAGGCCGAACCAAAAGAGATAGACTACGTTTCCCTTGGTTTCACGACCACCTCCCATGTTCGCGGGTTTATTGGAAGCATGGAGAACACCAGGGCTGAGCACATGAATATGGCCAACCGGTTCAGGAGTACGGGGGCAGACTTCGCCAATTTTGCATTAGGAAACCTCAATCGACTTCCGGAAAACTTCAGCAAGACTCTGCTGACATATGCATCTGCGATGAATGTAGGCGCGGAGCAGTATGAGTCGAAAGCCAAGGACGCCGGGCGATTTGTCGATAAGATCCCACAGCGCACGAGGGATGCATTGGCTGCATATCCGGGTAAGGGTACGCTGTCTGACTTGCCTTCAGATGCAAGCAAAATTCTACAAGATAGTCGCAGCTTCATTAAAGGTTTCGCCTATTCCGGGGCATTGCTGACCGGGGTTAATGAAGCAGTTGGCGCAATTAAAGGAGAGCAGTCATGGGGAAAGGCATTGACGGACACTGGTGTAGTGATGGCCGGCTCGGCTGCCGGTAGTGTTGGGGCAGGCTGGGTGTATGGAAGTTTGGTCGGTTCAGCGGGTGGACCTGTCGGGGCGTTTGTCACCGGCCTTGCTGGCGGCGTACTGGGAGGCATCGGTGGACAGTGGGTCGCGGATATGGTCAATCCGGAGTAGTGAACGGATGGGGTCGATATGATGCCTGATTCTCCACGTGCTGGTGGTGAGGGGCTACCCCCTCGACCTGACCCGGAAACGGGCAGGCCGTTTCCCCCGCATGCTCCCGGCTTCACTGGGAGTGATAAGGCACCGGAGCGCGATCCCCTCCGAGAGAGTGCGCTGTCTCGAAAGCCGAAACCGCCGCCGGGCATGGGGCCGACGTTAGTCTGGTGGCGTGACAGCCCCAAGGCTGGCCTGGCGCGCGCGGTGTCGGCAGCCGTAATCCTCGTTGTCGGCACTGCCGTAATATCATTGGCTAACGACTTTGGCCTTGAAGCGTTCAAGCATTGGCAGATTTGGCTTATTATTGCGGCCGGTTCATATTTGATGTCAAACCCATTTAATGTGGACACGATTTCTGCGGGTGCGGACTGGGTGCAGTGGCGACGCAGCAGGCTCCGTAAGGCGAATTACCTGAAGCTCTATGAGCTGACGAAGATCCGCACCTCTTATGGTGGCGCCGATCTGCATCTTGCTCTTTACGACGACGAGCGTGGCATGGACCGCACCTTCGCGGAATGGCACCGGGATCGACGGATCTGGGACCTCGT
The DNA here is from genome assembly GCF_000719975.1 of Prauserella rugosa. Lineage (GTDB taxonomy): Bacteria > Actinomycetota > Actinomycetes > Mycobacteriales > Pseudonocardiaceae > Prauserella > Prauserella rugosa. The sequence continues at coordinate 6,646 of NZ_JOIJ01000017.1, read as the reverse complement.
TTACAACGGCATCGCCCACTCGGTGGCGAACGGTGCGGATATCCGGCCCAGCGACCTCGGCGTGCTCAAGCTCCACAAACAACGCATGCGAAACAACCCGCCCGACTGAGAACTACGAGGGCTCGCGGGGCACGCCAAGTGCGCGCGTACCGGTCACTTCCACCAGCTAGTGCCGGGTGCGACGTTGTACTTCGCGGCGTCGCCGGCTTGTGCTTCGAAGTTGCGCACTGGTGTCGGCTGGCCGTTGACGTTGAGGCCGACGCGGGACAGGGCCTGGATGCGCTGAAGGGCGATGGTCCGGCCGGTCTGGCTGTGCAGTCGCGACATGTCGGTCTTGTGGGTCTGCTGCTCGTGGATGCGGTAGAGCCAGGTGACGGCCTCGTCGTTGTAGCCGGCGGCCAGCTCGGACAGTGCGGCGAACATGATGATGTCCTCGTCGATCGGCGAGGCTGCCCAGCCGCCGGCTGCTCGGACGAGGTCGGTGCGCATCATCAGCGCTGCGCAGTGCACGGGCCAGTTGGCCTCGTGGTCGATGGCCCACGAGTTGACCGCGCCGGCGCCGATGGTTCCGAACGGCATCGCGGATTCGTAGCTCGTGCGCGTGCCGTCGGGCAGTAGGTCGTCGGCCTGTCCGCATGCCCACCCCACCTGGGGGTTGTCGAAGTGCGGGATGAGGGTGCGCAGGGCGTGCGGTAGGAGCACGTCGTCGTGGTCGAGCACCTGCACCAGCTCGACAAGCTGGTCGAGCACATCACGCCGCGGTATCGCGCGGCGGTGCTGCTAGCGGCGTGGTGTGGGCTGCGACGAGGGGAGATCTGCGGACTGCGGGTCGATGATGTTGACCTCGTCGGTGGTGTGGTCATCGTTCGTAAGAACCGGGTCGAACTTCTGGAGAGTCCGCGCAAGTTCGACAAGGACCCTAAGACCGATGCCGGCCGTCGGGAGGTCGCGTATCCGCCGCACGTCAAGCCGTACCTAGTGGAGCACAGGAAGCAGTGGGCCGGGCCAGGAGCGGTTCTTCGTGGGTCGCGACGGCAAGCCGATGCGTGGCAATGCGCTCTATCAGGCGTTCGTGCGTGCGCGGGAGCAGGTCGGTCTGAAGATCGCGTTTCACGACCTGCGGCACACCGGTCAGACGTTGGCCGCGAGTACCGGCGCGACGATGGCGGATTTGAAGCAACGCATGGGCCACGCGTCGGCGGCTGCTGCGCTTCGTTACATGCACGCCGTTGAGGGACGGGACAAGGAGTTAGCAGGGGAGCTGAGCAAGCTCGCGGGTCGGAGGGACGCAGTGAAGCTGCCCGAGACGATCTACGTGAAGCGCTGATGCGGAGGGCACGCGCGGTGCACGAGACGACCGCAAGGACCGTGTGAGCTGCGGAGATTCCTCCGCCTGAAAAGCGGAAGGTCGCCGGTTCGACCCCGGCCCTGGCCACCCACGAAGAAGCCGCCTTGACCCAAGGTCAGGGCGGCCTTTTCGTGTTTGGGGCGCGGAGCGGGCGCCGTCGGGATTACGGCGCTCCTTCACTGCCCGTCGAGCGTTCCGCTCGGCTCGGAACGGCTGCGGTCCTGCGGTACCGGACGAGGTAGCCGACGGAGGCCGCGCCGAGAAGCGGCGGCCAGAGCGCCGCCACCAGGTAACAGCCGGCGCAGAGCCAAGCCCACCCGTCGTAGTCGGTACCGCTGAACGGGTCCACCTTGTCCCACGCGATCACCGACATTGTGACCAGCAGGGAGAGAACAAGTGCTCCGGCCGTGCCCGCCGCTCCCACGAAGGTGGGGACGAGACGTCCTCCCCGGCGCCCACGCAACCAACGTGGGGTCAGCCGTGCCGGATCGACCGTCAACGCGAACATGCATGCAATGGCCGCGAGCTGGACCAGCGACAGTCCGAGCAGGTACCACGTTCCCGTGCCAGGGATCTGTTGCTCATGGCGCCATGCCTCCGGGGTGCCCAGCGGGAACCCGGCAGCCACCGGCACCCGCCACAGCGCGGTCGGCAGCGCCACGGCCATGCCCGCGTACGCGCACCACGTAACCAGGTCGGGCGTGTTCGGGCGAGCGGTCATCAGGCACCTCCCTGTCGACGTCCTCGGTCTGCGGATCGCGCGGCCTGCTCGGCGAGACGTTCCAATCGAAGCGCCGGCAGCGAGTGGAGAGCACCGCCGAGAAGGTAGGTCAGATCTCCCCGCAGGCCGCGGATCACCTCGAGCTCGTACCTCGCGCCGCGCGACGCCAACGGGGGTCCGGTGACCCGGACGAAGGCGGGATTCCATTCGGGTAGCCGTGGCGCGTCGAGCAGCGTGGTCCGAAGCCGCTCGACGGGCGCGTCGATGAGGGCGCTCTGCGTTGCGGTCACCATGACTCAGCCCTGAAGCGGGACGTCGCCGGAGGTGCCGGGCCAGGAGAGGACGGCGGTGGCGTGGGCGTCGAGTACGGCGAGCCCGCGGTCGATCGTCGCCGGTTGCCTGCCTGCGGTGACGCCGACCTGCTCGCACCGGCACGGCCCCACATCTGCGGGCATGGCAACGGGGACAGGGCTGGCAGTCTTGTTGATCAGCAGGACCCTGCGGTCACCGGCGGTGCTCACGTATCCCTGGGCATGCACGCGCGGGTCGGGGTGGCCGTGTGCCGCGGTCACGGCGGTGGAGACGAGCGTGTCGCCGGGGCTGAAGTGCCGGACCAGCAGCGCGAGAGCGTCGTATCGTGCGTTCGGTTCCCCGGTTTCCCAGTCGAGAAGGCTGATGCCCGGATTCATCCCGGGATAGTCGATGAACTCCGCGATGCCGACCAGGTCGATGCCGAGCTCGACTAGCTTGGCCCAAAGGTAGGACTGGACTGAACCACTCAGCACCCAGTACTCCGCCGGGAAGTCGGGACGCGGATCCATCGGTGCCGGCGGGAAGGTGCCGAGTTCATTGATGTGGGTGGCGGCGGCGGGCGCGAGTCGTCGTCGGACGGCGTCGATGTGCCGGACCTGGTCGAGGAAGGCGTCCGCCTGGGCGAAGAAGATGTCCCGCCAGTGTTGGTACGGCGCGTTCCCGGTAAGCCCGAACGGGTTGACGATCTCCGGCTGGGCGTAGAAGTGGTACGAGAACGCGTCGATCGGAACCCCGTCGGCGTGGTTGTCCGCGTCGAGGAAGTGCCAGTAGTACTCCGGCTGTGGATGCACGTGGCTCAGCGACAGCCCGACGAACTTCATCTCCGGGTCGAGCGGCGCGAGCCGGGCGACCACCGCGTCGTAGAGGCGGGTGTAGGTCTCGGGCGAGAGCCGGTGTCCGACGTCGGGTTCGCACAGCACCTCCCAGTAGGCGAACCGATAACGGTGACCCGACTCGTGCCACACCCCCAGCTCGTCGGTGAAACCGCCCGCGATGTACCAGCTGGCCAATCGGTGGAAGTAGTCGGCGACCTCGGTGCAGGTGGGGTCGCGCAGCTCGGTTCCCTGTTCGTAGTCCCAGTGGATCTCGTCGGGGTCGTCGGAGACCGGCACCGGTTCGGGAGTGACGAACATCCAGGTGGGGATCGTCGCGAAGTTCGCCACGACCGGTCTTCCCTCCGCGGCGGCCATGAAGTCCTCGACGAAGGGATCCAGCAGTTCGAAGTTCCACGATGTCGTGTCGCCGCTGGGTGGGGTCAGTTCGGGAACCGCCAGCCGCGGATGACTGAACCACGGCAGGAATCGAGCGAGGTCGACGCGAAGGTCGCGCAGGGCCTCGAAGGCCTTGTCGTGGATCGGCGAATCGCGGCGTAGCTGCGGGGCCGTCCACAGGTGCGTGGTGAGGGTGGTTTGCGATCTGCCGGTCGCGACGTCCCAATCGACGTGCAGCGTGGTGGGCGGGTGCGTCGCGGTCTCCGGCGGCGTTGAGGTCATGTCGGTGGTCCTTTCTCCAGTGAGCGTGGGTGGCCGAGCGCGGGCAGGATCGCCTCGTCGACGATCGCGGCGAGCTCGTTCGGGGCGGGCAGTTCCCCGGTGTCCAGCTGGTGCTTGAGCACCAGCGCTTCGCCGAGGTCGGCGACGACCGGGGTGATCAATCGCGGGTCGACGTCCCCGCGCACGGCGTAGTGCTCCATGACGGTGCGGGTGAACCGACTGCCGTGGGTTTCGAAAACCCGTGCGTAGAGGGCTTCCACGAGGTCGGGCCGCCGCCGGCGTTCGGCCAGGATCGCGGCCACGGCGGGAGCGTGCGGACCGCCGAGCCATCCCACGAGCTGCTCGAGCGAGCGCAGCAGGTCCGAACGGAGCGCATTGCCGTGTACCGACACCTGTTCGACGGGCATGGCGTCGGCCAGCGCGTCGAGGAGCAGGTCCTCGACCGACGAGAAGTGTCGATAGATCGAGGTCTTGGCGACGTCGGCGCGCCGGGCGACCCCTTCGATCGAAAGCCTGCCCAATCCTTGATCCGTGACCTCGGCGATGACTGCCGCTCGGCAGGCTTCGCGTACGTCGGCCTTGGAGCGTCGCCGGGTCGCATGTCGCGGAGTGAGGTCCATGTAGTGAATTTAGATACGGTGAGGTAGCTACGCAACCGTATCTATACTGTAGAGCGTTCCGGTGACCGTCGGAAGTGTGGCCATGTGGGCCGTTGACCGGGAGATTTGCCGGGGCGCTCGATCGCGGCAGGCGTGACGGCGGTCCCGGATTTGTCGGTTTTGCCCTCGCGCAGTGCCTGAACCGCTACGCTAGGCTTCCGCTGCAGCTGTGCGCGGACACTGACGGGGGAGGTCAGGCGATGAGCGACGACGCAGGCGTCGGCAAGGCCGGTTCGGGCGTGTGGGACGGCCTGTCGTTCGCCGTGAAGGGCGACAAGGGCACCGCCACGGAAGACGGTTGGCTGAATGACGTCATGGCACCTGGTGCGGGCGTGGGTGGCAGGTTCGAGCTGGATCCGGAAAGTGCGCAGTCTATCGTCGAGAAGGCCAACTGGGCCGCCCTCGAGCTGCAGCGCCAGGCCCAGAAGGCTTTGGCACTCACCAACACCCAGCCGCCAGCTGATGATCCGGGAAGTAGGAGTTTCAACGAGGTGGGGCTCACCTTGCTGCGGCTGGGCGCCGACCACATTCACGCCGAGTGGCTGCAGCATCGGGAGTTGGCGGAGAAACTGGCGAAGGCCCTCGACGTGTACAAGCAAAGCGACGAGCAGGCCGGCACTGACGTGGAGAATGCGGGTGGCGACACCTCCGGTGGAGGCATGATCTGATGAAGCGTGCCGTGATCGCGGTATTCACAGGGGCTGCGCTCGTGATGACCGGTTGTTCCGGCGAGTCCGAGGGTACGGCTATATCTGACCTTGGCCAGGAGGGAGAGTCGCAGGCTGCTCCTAGTTCGGAACCGTCCGATGATAGTCCCGATCTTCCACACAGTGGCGCTCCTGATGTGAGCAACCCGTTGCCGAAGTCTGTCCTGTCCGGCGACCCATGCAGAATCCTGGACGAGAAGCAGGTGCAGGAGGCGCTGGGTGAGGACGCCACGCAAGGAAGAAGGGCAGACGAGAATTCCTTGGGGCCGGCCTGTGAATGGGAGAACGCATCAACCCTGGGTTCCTTCATGGTGAACTATTACACCGAGGGCGGAGAAGGTCTCAGCGCTTCCTACGCCAACTCGAAGCCGCAGGTCGAGGTGTTCAATGAAACGGGTCCAATCGAGGGCTACCCGGCTGTGTCCTTCAAGGAGAAGAGTTCTGATCCAATGTGCGCCGTCGTCGTCGGTATTGCCAACGAGTATGCGGTAGGTGCCGTCGTCACGCTTAGCACGGATAAGGCCGGCCAGGGGGCTGACCCGTGCGAACCTGCCGAGTGGGTGTCGGAGCAGGTTGTCCGGAATCTCAAGGCGGAAGCCTGAAATGTGCCGTGATGGGGGCGGCACAGTGAGTGCCGTTGGAGGGGGTATCTGATGGGGAACCTGTTCGGTGGCGGCGACCTCGGCGAAGCCAAGGCGCAGCTCGTTTTCGAGCAGATGAAGTCGGCACTGTTTGGAAATTCTCTACCCATCCACGAACTCGTTCGGCGTGTGCGTGAGGGTGACTCCTCGAAATGGCACACCGCCGTCAGTGGAATGTCCGGCGTCTCAGGCGGGCATACCGAGGTTTCCAACGCGCACCGGGAGATCCTGCAGGCCCTGGAGAGTTCCTGGTCTGGCGATGGCGCCGAGGCCGCGGCCCAGGCGATCCAGAAGAGTGCGAAGGTCTCCCAGTTCACCGGCGAGACGTACCAGAAGAACTCGGAGTACTACGCCACGAATGCTTCGGCGTTCGAGAACATCAAGAACTCGTTGCCGGATGTTCCTGCGCAGGAGCCGGAGACTGGTTTTTGGGACAGTGTGGCTCCGTGGGAGACCGATGCTGAGGCGGAAGCGCGGCGGTACAAGGCCCAGGTTGATCAGGCTCGTGAGATCTACTCCGGTTATGAGAACAACGTGGTGCAGGCTGCTTATGACATGGAGGGGGATTTCGGTCAGCTCGGTAAGAGTGGTGGTGATTTCGGGAGTATTGAGCGGGATCCGGCGTCGATGGTGAAGGACGCGGGTACCGGGGTGATCGACATCGACGAGCCGCGTGGTGGTTCCGGGGGCGGTCCGGTCGGTGGTGGGCCGGTTGGTTCTGGTGGGCCGGTGTCGGGTGGCGGTCCGGTGGGTGTGAGTGGTGGT
>NZ_JOIJ01000016.1 GCF_000719975.1 Prauserella rugosa | reverse complement strand
CCACCCGCTACGACAAGCTCGCCGCCGTCTACCGAGGAGGCATCGTCCTCCGCGCGATCACCCTCTGGCTTCGGCAATAAGGAGACACTCCCTAGTTGTATTGACCTGAGAGGTTGGATACGCGGCTGGCGGGTGGGCCGCCGATGCTGGTGTGGTGGCGGTGATGGTTGTAGTCGTGTAGCCAGCTGGGCAAGGCGGCGCGCCGTTGTGTCTCGCTGCTGTAGGGCTGGGCGTAGGCCCATTCATCGAGCAGGGTGCGGTGGAAACGCTCGACTTTGCCGTTGGTTTGGGGCCGGTAGGGGCGGGTCCGCTTGTGGCTGATACCGGCCTTGTTCAGCGCTTCTTTCCAGGGACGGGAGCGGTAGCAGGCACCGTTGTCGGTCAGGACTCGCTGGATCTCGATGCCCGCTGCGGCGAACCATGCTTGTGCTCGTTTCCAGAATGCTGTGGCGATGGTTTTCGTTTCGCCGGGCAGGATCTCGGTGTAGGCCAACCTGCTGTGATCATCCAGGGCCGTGTGCAGGTAGGCATACCCCAGCTTCGCCCGCGAGCTGGTGCTGTTGTTGGCGATCGGCTGGCTGCGGGTGCTGTGCCGACTGCCCGTGGCGCGCCCGTGAATCTTGTGGCCACCTCCGTCGGGGATGTTGCCCAGCTTCTTGATGTCCACGTGCACCAGGCCACCTGGCTCGTTGTATTCGTAACGGCGGATCACGCGCCCGGTGGCCCGGTCCATGTGCGCCAACCGGTTGATCCGGTAGCGCACCAGCACCTGATGGACGGTCGAGGGGTTGAGTCCGAGTAGCCCGGCGATGCGGGCCGGTCCCCACCGGCGCAGCACCCGTACTTTGATGATCCGCCGTTCGGTGCGGGTGGGGACCCGGCGTGGGCTGTGATGCGGTCGACTGGAGCGATCGACCATGCCTGCTTCGCCGTGACACCGGTAGCGATCCGCCCACCGCTTCGCGCAGCCCACCGAGACCTGGAAACGCTCGGCCGCCCGCCGCAACGGCCACCGGTCCTCCACGACGCACCGGGCACGGCGCAGCCTGCCGGTCTCGGTCAGCGGGGCGTTACGGTGACACACGAGGACCTCCTGGTAACCGGTGCAGATTGTGGTGATCCACACCGAACCCGGAGGTCCTCACTCATTCCAAGATCATCCGACCTCGTGTCCCGTTCACAACCTCCCCAGGCAGTACACCTAGTCGTCACACCTAGTCGTCGGCGTCACGTACCACGAGTGCGATCTGCACCCGGTTGTCGACGGCCAGCTTTGCGAGCAGGCTGCCGGTGTGCGCCTTCACCGTGGCGACGCTGATGTGCAGTCGTTCGGCGATCTCCGAGTTCGCCAGGCCTTCCGCAATGGCACGCGCGGTGTCCAGCTCGCGTTCGGTCAACGCGGCCAGTTTCGCCAGTGCGGCCTCACGCGCGGACCGGCGCGCGTCGGACGGTGTCGACGCGGTCGCGGCGGCGATCACCCGCGCCGTTGCCGCGGGTGACAGCGTGGGATCGCCTGCGGCGACCGTGCGTACGGCGTCGATGATCTGCGCGGGTGGCGTGTCCTTGAGGACGAATCCGAGTGCGCCGGCGCGCAGCGCGCCCAGAACCATGTCGTCGGAGTCGAATGTCGTCAGCATGAGGATGCGCGGCGGGTCGGCGTTCCGGAGCACCTCGCTGGTCGTACTGATACCGTCCCGGCCCGGCATGCGGATGTCCATGAGCACGACGTCGGGCCGGTGCTGTGCGATCGCGTCGACGGCGGCGTCTCCGTCGGCGGCCTCCCCGACGACAGTCAGGTCGGCTTCCCCGTCGAGAACCAGCCGTAGCGCCATGCGCACCAGCTGGTCGTCGTCGACGATCAGCACGCGTACCGGATCGGATCGAGTATCCACTCAGGAACCTTCGTCGCTTTCGGGGCACGTCCACGGTAAACATGCGGTGAGGACGTAGCCGCCGTCGGAGGTCGGACGGTGATCGAGTGTGCCGCCTGCGAGGTTCACCCGCTCGGCGAGGCCGAGTAGGCCGAATCCCGAGCTCGGCGGTGCCGGCGCCGGGCCGGTGGCCGACGTGTTGTGGATGCAGATGCGCAACTGCTGATCGTCGATGGGTTCGATCCTGACGCGTACCGCCGCGCCCGGCGCGTGCTTGGTGGCGTTGGTCAGTCCTTCTTGGACGATTCGGTAACAGGTTCGCCCGACGGTCTTCGAGGGAGCGGACGACACGGGGGCCTCGATCTCGACGTCGAGCCCGGCCGACCGTGCTTCGTCGACCAGATTCGGCACATCCTCGAACGAGGGTTGCGGCGGTTCGCGGGTCTCCGATTCGGCACGGAGCACGCCGAGAACCTGCCGGAGTTCGTCCAATGCCTGGTGGGAGCTCTCGGCGATACTGCGGACCAGGACATGACGTTCCTCGTCGGGTAAATCCCGGCGGTGGTCGAGAACTCCGGCCTGCATCGACACCAGCGAGATCCGGTGTGCGAGGACGTCGTGCATCTCGCGCGCGATCCGGTTGCGTTCCTGGACGCGGGCGTGACCCGCGCGGGCGTGCTGCTCGCGTTCGGCGATCTCGGCCCGTTGCCGCAGGGACTGGACCTCGACCCGGCGGGCGCCGATGGCCGCGCCGACGGCGGCCACGATGCCCGTGGTGAGTGTCCCGGTGCCGAGCTCGACCCACAGCGGCCCGTCGACGGGCGCGCCCAGGCCGTGCTCGACGTATATCTGGGACAGTCCCACCATGGCCACCATCATCCCGGCGATCTCGAGGGGGCGGCGCCGGGTGGCGAGCGAGCACAACGCCAGCATCGCCGGCCCGGCTGCGACGACGGAGGCCGCAGTCCCGGCCGCCGTCGCCAGGGTGACCGCGACGGGGAACCGCCTGCGCCACAGCACCACGGCCAGACAGCCTGCGCCCACCAGCGGATCTCCGACGACGAACCAGTCCGGAACGTACCCCGCTCTGCTCGCGACGACCCCGTTGGTGAACCACAGGAAGAGGCCGATCGCGCTCGCGGCGAGCAGGCGCCACGACTGCTGGGCCGGCGAGAGCGGTGGCGCAGCGTCGGTGGTCACGCGGTCAGTATCGCCGAGCAGAGGGCCGTCCGCACCCGCCCTGGGTCGAAGGCGGAGGTAGACCTCGGTCGGGGATCCTTCTGGCCGCCGGTCCGATGTGCTCGTGGTGCCGATTCCGAAGAATCGGTCCGGACAAGGCAGGCGACAGGTCGGAGCATCATGCGCAGAACAGCATCATCGTTGACCGGCGCCGTGATCGCCGGTGTGGCCACGGTCGTCGTCAGCGGGCTGACGACGGTGATGCCCGCGGCGGCGACCACACCGAGTTCTGACGGGCACACGGCCGTGGATCGGCTGGCGTGGGGACCGTGCCCCGGCGACATGGACGCTCCGAAACTGGAATGCTCCACTCTGCGCGTCCCATTGGACTATCGCCAACCGGACGGCACGCAGATCGACATCGCGGTCTCCCGGTTGCCGAGCGCGGATCCGTCGAAACGCCGGGGTGTGCTGCTGACGAACCCCGGTGGCCCGGGAGGCCCGGGCCTCGAGTACCCGGCGCAATTGGCGGCCGGACTGCCACCGCAGGTACTCGAGTCCTACGACGTGATCGGGTTCGACCCGCGCGGTGTCGGTGAGAGCACGCCCGTGACGTGTGAGCTGACAGAAGCGCAACTGACTCGCGGCGCGTTCCCTGCCTATGCCGAGAGCCGTGCCGATGTGCCGAAGGCAGCGCGGTACGCACGGACGATCGCCGAGCAGTGCGCCTCGTCGCCGACGGCCGGACTGCATCAGCACATCACGACGGCCAACACCGCACGGGACATGGACCGGATCCGTGAGGCCCTTGGTGAGTCGGACGTCTCCTACCTCGGAGCGTCGTACGGCACCTATCTCGGTGCCGTCTACACGACGATGTTTCCGCAGCGCAGCGACCGAATCGTGCTCGACAGCAACCTCGGACCCGGTGGGTACGACGTGACCGCGATGCGTGGATTCGCGCGCGGCTTGCAGGACCGCTTCCCCGATTTTGCCGAGTTCGCCGCAGCCCGCCCGGAGTACGGCCTTGGCACGACCGAGGCGGCGGTGACGGCGAAGTTCTACGAGCTCGTGGATCGACTGGACGAGAAACCGGTGCACGGAATCGACGGGCTGGCGTTGCGCGGGATGACCTTCACCTACACCTACGCCGACGCGCAGTTCTCGCATTTGGCCGAGGTGTGGCAGGCCGTCGACACGGGATCGCCGCTGCCGGAGTTCCCGGCGCCGCCGTCGTCGGACATGGAAAACCTCCAGGCCGCGCGGCTGGTGGTCACCTGCGGCGACTCCCGTTGGCCGGACAAGGTGCGGGACTACCAGCGGGCCGTTGCCGTCGACCGCACGCTGTATCCGATGTTGGGCGGGTCGACGGCCAACATCGGCCCGTGCGCCTTCTGGCCCGACGAACGACCGGAAGCGCCGGTGCAGATCGGTGATCGCGGTCCGTCGAACGTGCTCATGGTGCAGAACGAGCGTGATCCCGGTACGCCGTTGGCCGGTGCGCTGAAACTGCGTTCGGCATTCGGGAACCGGGCGACCATGGTGACGGCCGACCAGGGCGGGCACGGCGTGTATCCCTTCAGTGCGAACACATGTGCCGTCGATGCGGTGACGGAGTTCCTGACCACCGGGCAGCGACCCGCCCATGATCTGGCCTGTGCGGCGGAAACACGGGAACAGTCGCGATGATGGGCAAGTTCCGGCGATGGCGGCAGGACCGTGCGGTACGCCGTGTCCAGCCGGGCGACGGGCGCCCGTTGAAACGGTTCCGTTGGTGGCAGTTCCTCAGCCGGGCGATGTTGCACCTGTACCTGAACGTGGACGGTCGGCAGGTGGTGTACACCGTCGACGTCCGGCACGGGAAACAGCAGGATTCCGGCCGGGTCAAGGCCGATCTGTATCTGGACGGTCTGCACCATGCCGAAGCGGAGCTTCCCGCTCGGTTTCCGGTACCCGGTGGGATCATCGACGTTCAGGTGAGCGCCTTCGGACTCAAGCGCTGTCACTTCGTGCCGGGAACCGAGCACGGCGAAGGTGGCGAGTACGGCGGGGACGGCGAAGGCGGCGAGTATCAACTCTCACCCGACCCGGCGACGGCAGAGGGCCGTCGGATGCGGTTCGACATCGCGCATCCGACGGCGAGCCGGGTCGTCGGTGCCCTGTCGGTGGTGGTGCTCGTCTGCTCCCTGTTCGTCGTGCTCAGTCAGATCGCCGCACAGCTGACAAAGGTACCGTTCGTCGCCGAGCACATCGGAGTGTTCGGCGCGCCGGTGCACCTTCCGGCGTGGCTGAACGTCGCACTCACCGCCATCGCGGCGGCGGCCAGTGTCGAGCGGGCAACGCGTCTGCGTTACAGCCGGTTGCTCGACGGCAGCGTCGGCTGAGCCGGGGCTTCGGTCACGAGACCGCGGCGACGTCGTGGTGTGCCGGGGAATTCGGCGCCCCGACGGTGTCGGCGCGGACGTCGCCACGAAGCCGGTGGAGTTCGCTTCTCGTGTGGACCGAGCTCGGGTCGGCGATGTCCAGTGAGAGGTCGACGACCTGTTGTGCCGTCTGTTCGGCGTTGTGTTCCGCTGCGGACACCGTGGCAAGCAGCTCGCCCGGAACGTATCCGTGCGCGAGCGCACCCGTCAGGTTGTCGAGCTGGGCCGTCGTGTTCTCCAGCAGCAGCCGAGCTTCCGCGGATCGATGCTGCACGGAGGAGGTGCGTGGCACGGCGTGCACGTCGAGGCGTGCGGCGCTGTTGCGGCGAGCACTGTCGGCTGCAGTGTCGAGGGCGCGTTCTCCGATCCCGAGCGAGATGTTGGCCCGCAGGGTCAGCAACCACGGCAGGATGCGGGCGGTCGCGCCCGGCCGGTGTCCAAGAGCGACGGTCTCGATCACCTTGTCCTTGGGTACGAACACGTTCTTCAGATGCACGCCGCCGTTGCGCGCGTGCACGCCTGGCGCGGTGCGGTCGACGAAGGCGTGCACGACGGTTGGCCCCTGCGGATCGGTGTCGTTCGTGGCGTGCAGGCCGAGCCAGTGCCAGCCCGGTGCGTGTGCGGTGACGTTCACGGTGCCGGAGAACAGATATCCACCGTCCACCGGAACGGCTTTGCTCGCCTTGTCGGGCCGGGAGGCGTCGCTGGTCGCCCCGTGGACGGTGGCGACGACCCGCCCGGCCACCGCTTCGTCGAGCAGCCACGTGAGCCGGTGATCGCCTGCGCGGTGCAGGTCCGCCGCTGCGCCGATCCAGGACAGATGTCCGGCGGCGGCGCGCGCGGTCGCGGGTGACCAGTACGCCAGCCTGCGCTGCTCACGGTTCACCTCGTCGACGGTCGCCCCGAGTCCGCCGAGTTCAACCGGTACGGCCGCAGTGAGGAATCCGGATGCGGCGAGGTCGTCGATGTCCTCGGCGAGAAGGCGGTCGTCGGGCTCGTCGCCCGCCGCCCTGGCGTGCAGGGTGTGCAGCACGTCATCGGTCAGGATCTCGTGTCCCGCGCCGGTGCGCCCACGGGTGTGCTTCGCGCCGGCATCGAGCCGGTTGTCGGTCACGGTGCGGCGAAGGCGCGATTCCGACGTCTTTTCCACGGTCGCTTCGGACATGGTTTTCCCTCCCGATAAGAACACTGGAAATGCTGAAACCCTGAAAACGGCGAGAACCGTGTCAGGGCACAGGGTGCTGCACGCGAGGGTCGTCGTTGACCCGTTTCCGCTGGTTGCAGCGGTGGTATGGACGGACCGCGCATCGGCGCGGCCCGTGGGACTCACGGTAGGCACGGCGAAGAACGAGGGTCAAGAAAAAGAATCCAGAACCCAAAATGTGGGAACTTCTTCGACGGTGGTCGTTTTACGCGACGTGCGGATAAATTGTTTTCCGGCGTTATTAATGCCGTGTTCTCATCCGCGCGGGCGAGGGGAACCCACGCGAGGACGGCCGGATGCAAACGTCGTAGGGGCGGGAGGCGAACCTCGCGGGCGCCGGTGTGGATTGCGCGGTGGTGGGTGTGAACCCCGCGGGCGTCGGCGTGCATCGTGCGGCGATGCCGGGTGCGAACCCCGTGGGCGTCGCCGCGAACCCAACAAGCGTCGGTGTGAACCCCGCGGGCGTCGGTGCGCATCGCGCACGGGTCGGTGCGGCTGGGCGGATCTTGCGGTGCGGATCGCGTGATGTTGGGCGGATCTCGTGGCCTGGGCGGGAAACCCGCGGCTATTCGATCGTGAAGGGGTCGTAGCGGATCTGGTCGAGGGCCGTGCCCGCGACGAGCATGCGGCTGACTGTCGCCCGGATCATCGCGGGCGAGCCCGACACGAGCACGTCGTGGTCGTGCCAGGCGCCGTGGGCGGTGACCGCGTCGGGGAGCGTGCCGACCTCGAATCCGGACAGTCCCTCGTCCTGCTCGACGACGGGCCGCACGGTCAGCCACGGGTTGACCGAAGCGAGCGAGCGCAACGATTCGAGCGCGTAGAGGTCCTCGCGCTTCTGACCGCCGTAGAAGATCGTCACGTTCGGGTTCTTCCCGAACCGGCCGAGGTCGTCGAGGATCGACTGCAGCGGGGCGACACCCGTGCCGCCGGCGATCATCACCACGTCGCGGCCCGCGTCGCGGTCGACGTGGAGCCTGCCCATCGGGGCGCCGAACCGCCACACGTCGCCGGGCTGGGTGTGCCCGACGATGCCGCGGGAGACCCAGCCGCCGTCGATCGCGCGCACGTGGAACTCGAGGGAGCCGTCCGTGCGCGGCGCGTTCGCCGGGGACAGGTAGCGCCACAGACGCGGACGTTGTGGCACCTCGACGCTCAGGTACTGGCCGGGACGGAACGGGATGTGCCGGTCCGGTTCGATGCGCACGAGCGCGAGGTCCCAGCTCAACCTGCGGTGCTCGGCGACCGTGCCGGTCCACGAAGGCGGGTACTCGTCGGCCTCGGCCGCATCCTGCATGGACCGGGCGACGATCGTGAACGCCTCGGCCCACGCGCGCTCGACCTCAGGCGTCCACGCCTCCTGCAGCTGTCGTTTCACGGCGGCCAGCAGCGCCGTGCCGATCGCCTCGTAGTGGTGCGGCTGCACCCCGAACTTGCGGTGGTCGCGGCCGAGCTGCACCAGGTAGGGAGCGACGTCGTCGGGCCGGTCGACCGACTGCAGGATGTTTACGATCGCCCGCACGAGCTTGCCGCTGCGCACGTCCATGTGGATCGGGAAGAAGTCGCGCGCCTCGGGGGCGAGGGTGAACAGCATTCCGTAGAAGAACTGCGCCACCTCGGGCGTGTAGGGCTCGACCTCCTGCCACGTCTCGCGGACGTGGCGCACCATGGTCGTGACCGCTTCCGGCGTCTCGCGGTTGTCGGCGACCTTCGGGATGGGGTTGATCGGCTCGGCTGTCATGTCCTGCCGCCGTACTCGCCGAAGGACTCGTGGTTGATACGCACTGTGATCGTCAGGGCCTTTCGGAGCTAGGCGCGCGTGGGTGACCCGGCGGTCTGCGCGGAAACGCCGGCGGGGGTCGAACCACGGTCAGCGCGGCGCCGGGGCCGCGGCGCGGAGCTCACTTGCAAGCACACTGTCCAATCCACCTTTCGGTGCGTACGCACGGCCCAACCCTAGATTCATGTGCAGCTGCACGGTAGGGCGAACGCCTCAGCTCGTCCTGTTGTTGCTCCGGACGGGTGGTCGGACCGTCCGTTTTGCGGCCGATGTCACTCCGGACACAGACAATACGTGATCAGGCGGCGACGTACCGTTAATCACGTTGTGTAGTCCTTGTGACCACTCGAAGGGGTTGGACATGGGCTGAAAACGACGACGGCCCGGCACCCAAAGTTGGATGCCGGGCCGCCGAAGCCGCGTACCGCGGGGTCGGACGGGGTGGGAC
This sequence comes from Prauserella rugosa, assembly GCF_000719975.1. Taxonomy (GTDB): domain Bacteria; phylum Actinomycetota; class Actinomycetes; order Mycobacteriales; family Pseudonocardiaceae; genus Prauserella; species Prauserella rugosa. The sequence goes on along the minus strand of NZ_JOIJ01000016.1, from coordinate 98,556 downwards.
GGGGTCAGACGCCCGCCTTCTTGTCCTTCCGCTGGATCTCGCCGCTGTCGATCTTGCCGAGGAAGTTGTTCACCTCGCGCTTGACCACCGGCAGCAGCAGATACAGGCCGGTGATGTTGAACAGCGCCAGCGTGAACAGCACGGCGTCGGCGAAGTCGATGACCGACTGGAGCGTGAGCACCGCGCCCGCGGCCGACATCACGCAGAAGATCACCTGGTAGATGCGCAGCGACGGCGTGCTCTTGCCGAACAGATAGCCCCAGGCCTTCTCGCCGTAGTAGCCCCACGTGATCAGGGTCGACAGTGCGAACAGCACCACCGCCACCGTCAGCAGATATGGGAACCAGGGCAGCACCGTCGCGAATGCGTCGGAGGTGACGGTGACGCCGTCCGGAGCGTCCTCGCCGAGCTGGTTGACGGCGAAGATGCCCTCCGTCCAACTTGCCGGGCTGGCGATGACGATCGTCAGCGCCGTCATGGTGCAGATGATCACCGTGTCGATGAACGGCTCGAGCAGAGCCACGAAACCCTCGGTGGCGGGGTTCTTGGTCTTCACCGCGGAGTGGGCGATCGGCGCCGAACCGACACCGGCCTCGTTGGAGAACGCCGAGCGCTGGATACCGACGATCAGGGCGCCGATCACACCACCGGCGATGCCCTCGCCGGTGAACGCGCCCTCGATGATCTGCATGAACGCGTCCGGCACGTGGACGACGTTGGCGAGGATGACCACGAGGCAGGCCGCGATGTAGATGACCGCCATCGCCGGCACCAGCTTCTCGGTGACCTTGGCGATCGACTTGATGCCGCCGATGATGACCACACCGATGACGATCGCCAGGACGATGCCGAACACCAGGGCGGCGCCGTCGCTGCCGAGCAGGCCGTCCTCGCCGCCGGTGACGGTCTTGATCTGCGCGAACGCCTGGTTCGACTGGAACATGTTGCCGCCGACGATCCCGAAGAACAGGATGCCGATGGCGGTCAGGACGGCGAGGACCTTGCCGAGTCCGACGCCGAATCCGTTCTTGAAGCGGTCGGCGACACCCTTGCTCAGGTAGTACATCGGGCCGCCGGAGACCGTGCCGTCCGCGTGTTCCTCGCGGTATTTCACGCCGAGGGTGCATTCCACGAACTTCGTGGCCATGGCGAGGAAGCCGGCGCAGATCATCCAGAACGTCGCACCGGCACCACCGATGGTGACTGCGGCACCGACGCCCGCGATGTTGCCGAGTCCGACGGTGCCGGATAGTGCCGAGGCGAGGGCCTGGAAGTGGTTGATCTCGCCGGGTTCGCTCTTGTCGGTGTACTTGCCACGCACGATGTCGGTGGCGAGCTTCAGTTTGCGGAACTGGATGAAACCGAAGTAGAGCGTGAAGACGATCGCGCCGAGGATCAGCCAGGCGACGATCCAGGGGAACGAGATGGAACCGATGGTGACCTCGCCGAAGACGAAGCCGGACACGGACTCCGAGAACGGGGTGAACGTCCCCTCGATCCACCTCTCGACGCCGGCGAAGATTCCCCCGTCGTCAGCCTGCGCCAGAAGCTGGGTGGAGTCGGGCGGCGATCCGGCCGCCCCGACTGTGCTGTGCAGATACATGGTCAGGTAGTGGACCTGAACGAATGGTGTAGAGCAAGTGAATCGCCATTTTTGTTACGGCCTGTTATCGCAAGCAACGACTGTCGTCGGTGTTCGTGGGTCACTTGGCCCAGGTCAGAGCGGCAAATGGGGCAGTTCCGCGAGAAAGGTCCGGTGCTCATCGAATGGGGCGATTCTGCTCGTTTGAGCAGTCTGGGTGATCACGTACTGTGCCGGATACGTCCCGATGGGTGAGTCCGAACTCTCCGGGTCTGACCTCGCCGCGTCGCTGCCACGCCGGGCGTTGTACCGAAGGAGAAAGCCCCGAGGTCCGGCCGAAGCCGGCCTCGGGGCCTTTGCGGGTAGCAGGCGCGCGGACTACGCCTTCGTCTTCTTGTCGGTTCTCTGGATCTCGCCGGATTTGATCTTGCCGAGGAAGCCGCGGACCTCCTTCTTCACCACCGGCACGAGCAGGTACAGACCGATGATGTTGAACAGGGCCAGAGAGAAGACCACGGCGTCGGCGAACGACAGCACGCTGCCGAGCGTCAGCACACAGCCCGCGACACCCGTCAGGCAGAACAGCACCTGGTAGATGCGCACGCCGATCTTCGAACGTCCGAACAGGAACGTCCACGCCTTCTGTCCGTAGTAGCCCCACGTGATCATCGTCGAGATGGCGAACAGTGCCACCGCGACCGTCAGGACGTACGGGAACCACGGGAGCACGGTGGCGAACGCCTCGGACGTGATCGTCACGCCCTGCTCGTTGTCCGGTGCCTCGCCGCCGGCGAACACAGTCGCCTTGGTGTCGAGCCACATCTGCGGGCTGGCGATGACGATCGTCAGCGCCGTCATGGTGCAGATGACGACCGTGTCGATGAACGGCTCGAGCAGGGCCACAAGGCCCTCGGTGGCGGGGTTCTTGGTCTTCACCGCGGAGTGGGCGATCGGGGCGGAGCCGAGACCCGCTTCGTTGGAGAACGCCGAGCGCTGGAAACCGACGATGAGCGCACCGATCGCACCGCCGACAACGCCTTCACCGGTGAACGCGCCCTCGAAAATCTGCATGACCGCATCCGGCACGTGGCCGATGTTGACGACGATGACCAGCAGGCAGGCGGTGACGTAGATGACCGCCATGGCAGGTACGAGCCGGCTGGTCACGGCGCCGACCGACTTGATGCCGCCGATGATCACAAGCCCGACGAGCGCGGCCAGGACGATGCCGAAGATCAGCGCGGAACCGTCGCTGCCGAACAGCCCGTCCTCGCCACCGGTCACGCTCTTGACCTGGGAGAATGTCTGGTTGGCCTGGAACATGCTGCCGCCGGCGATGCCGAAGAACAGGATGCCGATGGCGGTCAGAACAGCGAGCACCTTGCCGAGGCCGACCCCGAACGCGTTGGGGAAGCGTTCGGCAAGCCCCTTGCGCAGGTAGTGCATCGGGCCGCCGGAGACGGTGCCGTCGGCATGTTCCTCGCGGTACTTCACGCCGAGGGTGCACTCGACGAACTTCGTACACATGCCCAGCAGGCCGGCGCAGATCATCCAGAACGTCGCACCGGCACCACCGATCGTCACGGCGACACCGACGCCGGCGATGTTGCCGAGTCCGACGGTGCCGGATAGTGCCGAGGAGAGGGCCTGGAAGTGGTTGATCTCGCCGGGCTCGCTCTTGTCGGTGTACTTGCCGCGCACGATCTGCGTGGCGAGCTTGAACCGGCGGAACTGGATGAAGCCGAAGTACCCGGTGAAGATCGCCGCGGCCAGGATCAGCCACGCCACGATCCACGGGAAGCTGATCCCGAAGACGGTGATCTCGGCGAACACGAAGGCCGAGAAGCCATCGGAGATGGGGGTGAACACCTCGTTCACCCAGTTCTCGATGGAGGCCAGGACTCCGCTGTCAGCCGCGAGGACGTGGGTGTTTCCCGACGACGGCGGCGGGCTCGTTAACACTGCGCTCGGTACAGGCATGGACTACACATTGACCCGGACGGGCTGGCTCAAACAAGCCTTTCGGCCGGTTTGTTACGCCGAGTTGTTACAACACCGGGTGTCGATTCGTGGCATAGGCCGTCTAGTCCAGTTTCAGGTTGAGCGGAACAGACTCAAGTTTTCTGACGTTGAACCACGTGACGGCAGCGTGACTGGAAGGCTGTCGACGACACAGGCGACACAGAGGTGAGGGGATGGACGCTTTCAACCCGACCACGAAGACCCAGCAGGCGATCTCGTCGGCGGCGCAGGCCGCGACGATGGCGGGCAACCCGGAGATCTCGCCCGGCCACCTGCTCGGCGCGCTCCTGGCGCAGTCCGACGGGATCGCCGGACCGCTGCTCACGGCGGTCGGTGCCGATCCCGACGCGGTGCACGCCGAGCTCGAGTCCGTGGTCGCGAAGCTCCCCGCGGCGACGGGTTCCACCGTGTCGTCCCCGAACTTCGACGGGCACGCCGTCAAGTCGCTGACGCACGCCCAGAAGCTGGCCACCGAGCTCGGCGACGAGTACGTCTCCACCGAGCACGTGCTGGTGGGCCTGGCCGCGGAGGGCGGTCCGGTGTCGCAGCTGCTGACCCGTCACGGAGCGACCCCCGACGCCCTGCGCGAGGCGTTCACCCAGGTGCGTGGTTCGGCGCGGGTCACCAACCCCGACCCCGAGGGCACCTACCAGGCGCTCGAGAAGTACGGCGTCGACCTGACCGAGCGGGCCAGGGCGGGCGATCTCGACCCGGTCATCGGCAGGGACACCGAGATCCGCCGCGTGGTGCAGGTGCTGTCGCGGCGTACGAAGAACAACCCGGTGCTGATCGGTGAGCCGGGCGTCGGCAAGACCGCGATCGTCGAGGGTCTCGCGCAGCGCATCGTCGCCGGTGACGTGCCCGAATCGCTGCGCGGTAAGCGCGTCGTCTCCCTCGACCTCGGTTCGATGGTCGCCGGGTCGAAGTACCGCGGTGAGTTCGAGGAGCGACTCAAGGCCGTACTCAAGGAGATCAAGGACTCCGAGGGGCAGGTCGTGACGTTCATCGACGAGCTGCACACCATCGTCGGCGCCGGCGCGTCCGGTGAGGGCGGCAGCATGGACGCGGGCAACATGATCAAGCCGATGCTCGCCCGCGGTGAACTGCGCATGGTCGGTGCCACGACGCTCGAGGAGTACCGCAAGTACATCGAGGCCGACGCCGCGCTGGAACGTCGTTTCCAGCAGGTGCTCGTCGGCGAACCGTCGGTCGAGGACGCCATCGGCATCCTGCGTGGACTCAAGGAGCGTTACGAGGTGCACCACGGTGTGCGCATCACCGACGGCGCCCTCGTCGCGGCCGCGACACTGTCCGATCGGTACATCACCGCGCGGTTCCTGCCGGACAAGGCCATCGACCTGGTGGACGAGGCCGCCTCGCGGCTGCGCATGGAGATCGACTCGCGGCCCGTCGAGATCGACGAGGTCGAGCGTGCCGTGCGCAGGCTGGAGATCGAGGAGATGGCACTGTCCAAGGAGGACGACGCCGCCTCGAAGGACCGGCTGGCGACCTTGCGGTCCGAACTGGCCGAGAAGCGCGAGGCACTGGGCGCCCTCACCGCCCGGTGGCAGAACGAGAAGGGCTCGATCGAACGGGTCCGCGAGCTGAAGGAACAGCTCGAGCAGCTTCGCGGCGAGGCCGACCGCGCCGAACGCGACGCCGACCTCGGCAGGGCCGCCGAGCTGCGGTACGGCCGCATCCCCGCGCTCGAGAAGGAGCTGGAGCAGGCCGCGGAGAACTCCGCGGCGGCCGACGCCGAGGTCATGCTCAAGGAAGAGGTCGGGGCTGACGACGTCGCCGACGTCGTCAGCGCATGGACCGGCATCCCGGCTGGCAGGTTGCTCGAGGGCGAGACCGGCAAGCTGCTGCGGATGGAGGACGAGCTCACCGGCCGGGTCGTCGGACAGTCCGACGCGGTCAAGGTCGTCTCCGACGCGGTGCGCAGGGCGCGCGCGGGCGTGGCCGATCCGGACCGGCCCACCGGTTCGTTCCTGTTCCTCGGGCCCACCGGTGTCGGCAAGACGGAGCTGGCCAAGGCGCTGGCCGAGTTCCTGTTCGACGACGAGCGCGCCATGTTGCGCATCGACATGAGCGAGTACTCGGAGAAGCACAGCGTCGCCAGGCTCGTCGGCGCTCCCCCGGGCTACGTCGGGTACGACCAGGGCGGGCAGCTGACCGAGACCGTCCGCAGGCGGCCGTACTCGGTGGTGCTGCTCGACGAGGTCGAGAAGGCGCACCCGGACGTGTTCGACGTGCTGTTGCAGGTCCTCGACGACGGCAGGCTGACCGACGGCCAGGGCCGCACCGTCGACTTCCGCAACACGATCCTGGTGCTAACCTCGAACCTCGGCTCGCAGGCGATCGCCGACGGTGCGCTGGAGGAGACGCAGCGGCGCGATGCGGTCATGTCGGTGGTGCAGGCGCACTTCAAACCGGAGTTCCTGAACCGCCTCGACGACATCGTGGTGTTCCACGCCCTCGGCACCGAGCAGCTCGGCGAGATCGTCGACATCCAGGTCCAGCGCCTCGGCAGGCGGCTCGCCCAGCGCAGGCTGTCCCTCGACGTCTCGCCCGCGGCGCGCGAATGGCTGGCGATCAACGGGTACGACCCGGTCTACGGTGCGCGGCCGCTGCGCAGGCTGGTCCAGTCGGCCATCGGCGACCAGCTGGCCAAACAGCTGCTCGCGGGCGAGATCCGCGACGGCGACACGGTGCACGTCGACGTGCCGGGATTCGACGCCGCAGGGGCCTCCGACACGCTCGTGGTCACTCGCGGTTCGTAATCACGCGATCCGCCCGGCCTGCCTCCTCTACGTAGCGGGCCGGGCGGGATACCCTGCTCGCGTGGGTATTCCGGCGTGGATCTGGTTCGTCGTCGCGGCCGTCGCCGCGGTGGCGGGCCTCGCACTGCTGATGACCGATCGCGCGCGAGAGAGCTCCCGGAACCGGGAGCGAGCGCGCTGGGCCGAGCTGCGCGGCTGGCAGTACGTCGAGGAGGACGAGGAGCTGCCGCGAGAATGGTCCGGCGGCGCCATCGGCTACTTCGGCGCGGAGGCCGCGGTCAACGTGGTCGCCGGGTCGACGTTCACCTCCGACGGCCGTCGTCCGGTGTTCGTGTTCGACATCGTCGCCGACGGCGTCATCCCGTCGGTGGTGGTCGCTGTGCGCTGCAACCGGGTGCAGCCCGTGCTGCTCGAGCTGTGGCTGGCCTCCGTGCCGTTCCAGCGTGCCGAGATGCCGGAGCTGCTCGGCCCGGTCGGGCAGCGCTACGCGTTCGCCGACGAGGTGAACGCGGGCCGCGCGCTCGTCACACAGGAACTCGTCGAGGCCGCCGACGCGCTGGGCGGCGACGTGGGCGTCGCGTGGATCGAGGAGGAGTGGGTGCTGGCCAGCGTCGCGCCCAACGTCGGTCCCTCGCGCCTGGAACGTCTGCTGCGCGACCTCGGCGAGATCGCCGACATCATCGACCCGTCGGCCGAGGCCATGGAGGAGCGGTACGTGCCGCCGCAGTCCGCGGCGGGCCCGGTGCCGTCCCAGTCCGCACAGCCGTCGCAGTCCACACCGGCGTCGCCTGCTTCTGAACAGGGCAGCACCGAGGAAGGCGCCAACCGCTGATGGCGACCGCGCTGATCACCGGAGCCACGTCGGGCATCGGCGCCGCGTTCGCACGCGAACTGGCGGGCCGGCACTACGACCTGGTGCTGGTCGCCAGGGACGAGACGCGCCTGCGCACGCGCGCCGACGCGCTCGCCGAGAGCTACGGCGTCACCGTCGACGTGCTGCCCGCCGACCTGGGCACCGCCGAGGGGCGTGCCCTCGTCGAGCAGCGGGTCGCCTCCGGGGTCGAGCTGTTGGTCAACAACGCGGGCCTCGGCCTGTCCGGCGAGTTCTGGACCGCCTCACCGGAGGACCTGCAACACCAGCTGGACGTGAACGTGACCGCGGTCCTCCAGCTGACGCGCGCCGCCGTGCCCGCCATGCGCGAGGCGGGCACGGGCGAGATCATCAACGTCTCGAGCGTGGCCGGGTTCTTCTCCGGCCGCGGATCGACCTACACCGCCAGCAAGGCGTGGGTGACGTCCTTCTCGGACGGACTCGCCTCCGCCCTGCACGGGTCCGGCGTGCGCGTCATGGCGCTGTGCCCCGGATTCACGCACACCGAGTTCCACGACCGGGCGGGTCTGGAGAAGTCGGGTCCGAAGGGGATCTGGCTGGACGCCGACGTCGTGGTCAGGGAGGCGCTGTCGGACCTGCGCCGCGGGAAGGCCGTGTCGGTGCCGGGCAAGCAGTACAAGTTCGCCGTCGCCGTCGGAAAGCTGTTGCCACGCGGGCTGATCCGCAGGCTCGGCGGGTTGTTCGCGGGGCGCGACCGGACCTGATCGGGCCACGTGCCAGACTGCGAACCGTGGCGACACCCTCGTTGGATCAAGCGGCGAAGAGCGAACTGGCCAGACTCGTCACCGAGCTGTGCGTCGTGCACGGCAAGGTGACGCTCGCATCGGGCGCCGAGGCCGACTACTACATCGACCTGCGCCGGGCGACGCTGCACCACGCGGCGGCCCCACTCATCGGCACCCTGCTCAGGCAGCTCACGGCGGACTGGAGCTACGTCTCCGTCGGCGGGCTGACCCTCGGGGCCGACCCGGTGGCGACGTCGATGCTGCACTCCGCGGCCTCGGACGGCATGGTGCTCGACGCCTTCGTGGTGCGGAAGAACCTCAAGGAACACGGCATGCAACGCCGGATCGAGGGCATGGAGGTCGCCGGTCAGCGCGTCCTCGCCGTCGAGGACACGTCCACGACCGGCGGCAGTGTGCTCACCGCGGTCGAGGCGTTGAACGAGGCGGGCGCGACGGTCGTCGGCGTGGCCACGGTCGTCGACCGTGCCACGGGCGCACGCGAGGCCATCGAAGCCGCCGGGCTGGAGTACCGCTACCTCCTCGACCTCGACGACCTGGGCCTGACGTCGAGCTGACGATCCGTTTGCAGCTGCAATTGATGGCTCCTCGTGGGCCATCGGGGCGGCCATGAGAGGCAGACTTCTCCCTTCCGCGACGAAGGGAGCCGACGTTGTCTGCCGACGGCACGGGACTGACCCGCCGGATGTTGCTGCGTTCCATTGGTGCCGCCGGCGGGGCGGGCGTCATGTTCGAGTCGATGCGCACGCTCGGGCTCCTCGCGCCGCCGCAAGCACTGGCGGCACCGGATTTCCGCGAACCGCGCGCCGGTGACCTCCCTTCGGACGCCCGCGGCGCGACGGTCGTCGTGCTCGGGGCGGGGATCGCCGGGCTCACGGCTGCCTACGAGCTCGGCAAGGCCGGGTACCGCTGCGTCGTCCTCGAAGCCGCCGAGCGCGTCGGCGGGCGCAACTGGACCGTGCGCGCCGGCACGACCGACACCGACCTCGACGGGAACACCCAGACGGCGCGGTTCACCCGCGACGACGACACGTATTTCAACGCCGGCCCCGGCCGCATCCCGCAGTCCCACATCACCGTGGACTACTGCCACGAACTCGGCGTGCGGCTCGAACCGCTGCTCAGTTCGAACGCCAACGCGTTCCTCCACCGCGACGGCGACGATCCGCACATGCACCGCACGGTGAAGGCCGACCACCACGGGTACGTGGCCGAACTGCTGTCCAAGGCCGTCGACGCAGGAGCCCTCGACGCCGAGCTGACCGCGGACGACAAGGAGGCGCTGCTGACGTTCCTCTCCGGCTTCGGTGACATCGGCGAGAAGGCCGACGGATTCGCCTACACCGGCAGCAGCAGGCGGGGCTACTCGGTCGAGCCGGGTGCCGCCGACCAGGAAGGCGTCGTGCGCGGCCCGACCCCGTCGCTGTCGGAGACGCTCTCGAGCGGGCTCGGCCGGTACCTGCAGCTCGAACTCGGCTACGACCAGGCGATGACGATGCTGCAACCGGTCGGCGGCATGGACGCCATCGTCGATGCCCTCCTCGCCGCCGCACGGCGGGGTGGCGCCCGGGTCGTCACCGGCGCCCGGGCCACCGAACTGCGCAACACCGACGGCGGCGTCGAGGTGACGTACCGGTCCGGGGGTGAGAAGTCCGTGCTGCGCGGCGATTTCTGCATCGCGACGCTGCCGACGCACCTCATGGCCGAGCTGCCGACGAACCTCGACCCGGCGATCGCCACGGCTCTGCGCACCCCGGAGATCTGGGCCGCGGGCAAACTCGGTCTTGAATACGACCGGCGCTGGTGGGAGCTCGACGAGCGCATCTACGGCGGGATCACCTACACCGACCTCGACCTGCTCAGCATGTGGTATCCCTCCCACGGCTTCGCCCGCGACCACGGAATCCTCGTCGGCTACTACAACGAGGGCCCGATGGCGGAGGCCTACGGCGCATTGTCGCCTGCCGAGCGGAAACGCCGAGCCCTGGCCGAGGGGGCGAAGATCCACGGCGAGAAGTACCGACGCGGCGTGCGGGCCTCGTTCTCGGTGGCGTGGGACCGCACTCCGCACCTCGAGGGCGGCTGGGCCATGTGGTCGTCGTACGGGCCGGAGTACGACCTGCTGAATCGGCCCGCGGGCAACGTCTACTTCGCCGGTGACTGGCTCAGCCACCAGACCGCATGGCAGGCCGGGGCGATGGACTCCGCACGGTACGTCGTGTCGGCGCTGCACGAACGCGTCGCCGCCCGCTGACCGCGTCCGGCCGGTGAAGGCGAGTGCCGGCCGGTGGCGGCGAAAAAGCACCCACACAGGCTAGCGGCGATATCGGAACCGTAACGGCTGAGTCCGGTTTCTCCCCTAGGGGAATTCTCGGAAGCGGAATACCTGCCCGGCCCGCTATGTTGATTCGAGTAAAGGGGGATGGTCGCCGGTCATCGAGGCAGGTGGGGTTCGATGTTGTGGCTGCTGACGACGTTGGTCACCGTCGTGCACTTCATCGCGCTCGCCTACATCGGACTCGGCGGATTTCTGGCCTGGATTTGGCCTCGATCAATCTTCGTGCACGGCGTTTTCGCGTTCTGGGGAATCGCGGTCAACGTCTTTCCGCTCGCGTGCCCGCTGACCGTCGTCGAGGACTTCCTGCGTGAGCAACGCGGTCTCGGCCCCCTGCCGGGCGGGTTCAACGACTACTACATCTACGGCACGCTCGTGCCCGAGTCGATGCTGCCGTTCGTCGCGGTGGCGGCGCTACTGCTCGTGGCGGGCTCGTACGTCGGTGCCTACGTGCTCCACCGGCACCGGGACGCCGATCCGAGCGCCCGGCATTCGATCCGCCTCGGCTGAGCCTCCGCGCCGCGCGCGAGAATGGACTGCGTGACGTCTGATGCGAACGTGGCGGGGCCCAGCGAGTGGGGCGGCCGTCCCGAGGTCGGTGTGGGGCCGTGGGAAGGACCTTGGCCGAACGACGAACGGTACGACCCCGAGCTCCTCGCCGAAGGCGACCGCCGCAACGTCGTCGACGCCTACCGGTACTGGCGGCGCGAGGCGATCGTGGCCGACATGGACACGCGCAGGCATCCGTTCCACGTGGCCATCGAGAACTGGCAGCACGACCACAACATCGGCACGGTGGTGCGCACGGCCAACGCGTTCGCCGCGGCCGCCGTCCACATCGTCGGCAAGCGCCGGTGGAACCGGCGCGGTGCGATGGTGACCGACCGCTACCAGCACCTCCACCACCATCCGACGGTCGACGGCCTCGTCGAGTTCGCACGGGCGCGGGCGCTGCCGCTGGTGGCCGTCGACAACACCACGGGCGCGGAGCCGCTCGAGACCGCCGAGCTGCCCCGCGAGTGCGTGCTGTTGTTCGGCCAGGAAGGCCCCGGGCTGTCGGTGGAGGCACAGGAGGCGGCCGAGTTGGTCGTGTCGATAGCCCAGTTCGGCACCACGCGGTCCATCAACGCCGGTGTCGCCGCCGGCATCGTCATGCACACCTGGGTCCGTCAGCACGCCGACGTCGCGAACGCCTGGTGATCCGCCGTTCCGGCTCGCCGTGCCGGAACGCGCCTCGAGGCGGAGTTGTCTTCTCCGGCCGAACGGGCGAGCGCACCCCGAGGGCGCAACACGAGACCCCGAAGGCGCAACACGCGGCCCTGAAGGCGCAACACGGCTTCCCGAGGGCGCAACACGCGGCCCTGGGGGCGTTACTTCGTTGGGTTTCCCGCCAGTGCGGTTTCGCGGGGGCTTGACGACACGGCGCCGCAGGAGGCGCGGACGCGCAGTTGCGGGCTGAGCCGCACGGTCTCCGCGTCGCACTCCGGGTCGGCGAAACGTCGCAGCAGCAGGCGCATCGCCTCCCTGCCGATGTCGGCGACGGGTTGGGCCATCGTGGTCAGCGGCGGCTCGACGAGATCGGCCCACTCGGGGTCGTCGAACCCGGCGAGCGCGAGGTCCGTGCCGATCCGCAGGCCGCGCCTGCGCGCCTCGAGCAGCACTCCGGCCGACATCGCGTCGTCAGCGGCCAGCACCGCGGTGGGCGGTTCAGCCAGGGTGAGCAACTGAGCGAGAGCGGCCGCACCACCCTCGCGGGAGAAATCGCCCGCCGCGACGAGTTCGGCGTTCCACGGCACGCCCGCGCGGCCGAGGCCGAGCCGGTGGCCCAGCACCCGCTCGTCGCTCGTGACCTGCCCCTCCGGTCCGCTGACGAACCCGACCCGCCGGTGTCCCTGCGCCACGACGTGTTCGGTGAGCGCCGACATGGCCTGGATGTTCTCGGGGCCGACCTGGTCGACGTCGCTGCGCGTGGTCAGCCGGTCGAGCAGCACGGTCGGCACTTCGGCCGCGAGGAGCTCGTCGACGACCTCCTTGTCTCCCGGCGCGGAGACCAGCAGCAGTCCCTCGACGCGGTGCGCACGCAGGGCGCGAACCACCGACCGCTGCGTCTCGACGTCGTCGTGGGTGTCGGACAGCAGCACCGTGTAGCCTGCGGCGGCGGCCTCGCGCTCGATCGCCTGGACGAGGGTGGCCACGTGGGGGCTGCCGCTGAGTGAGACCGCGAGCCCGATCGTCCTGCTGCCTCCCGTGACCAGCGAGCGGGCGATGACGTCGCCGGTGTAGCCGGTCTGTTCGATCGCCGCGAGCACGGCCTCCTTCGTGGCCGGTGCCACGGCTCTCGTGCCGTTCACGACGTGTGACACGGTGGTGATCGACACCCCGGCCAGCTCGGCGATGTCGCGCTGGGTCGGCCGGCGGTGAGGCCTCTGCGTGGGCACGGGTGCGCGGGACTCCTTCCGGTGTCGACGGACGGGCAAACGGGCGGGCAAGCGTTTGCGCAGGCGATTGCGCGGCACGATACCGCTGCCTACCGTCAGTCTCGATCACGGCCCGGCCTGCCGCGGCCGCACGGGGTGGGGTAGGACAGCGGCATCGTGGGGCACGGGCGATGATGGGAGCGAGATGACGACTTTCGACGATCTGCTGGCACGCGCTGAGGCGCTCGCCGCATCCGGTGAGCGAAAGGTGCTCGGCATCGCGGGCGCCCCGGCCTCGGGCAAGACGACGTTGGCCTGGCGATTGGCCGGTGCACTCGGCAACCGCGCCAAGGTGGTGGGAATGGACGGCTTCCACCTCGCGCAGGTGGAGCTCGCCCGCCTCGGCAACGCCGACCGCAAGGGTGCTCCCGACACGTTCGACGGTGTCGGCTACGCGCACCTGGTGCGCAGGCTCGCCGCCGGTGACGAGCGCGTGTACGCGCCGGAGTTCCGCAGGGAGATCGAGGAGCCGATCGCGGGTGCCGTGGCCGTGCCCGAGGACGTGCCGCTCGTGATCACCGAAGGCAACTACCTGCTGCTCGACACCGAGCCGTGGGCCCAGTTGCGTCCGCTGCTGGCCGAGGCGTGGTTCCTGCAGCCCGAGGAGGACGTCCGGATCGAACGGCTGGTCACCCGCCACCGTAAGTACGGGCGTTCCCTGGTGGAGGCACAGCAGCGCGCGTGGGGATCCGACCAGCGCAACGCCGACCTCGTGGCGCCCAGTGCGGCGCGTGCGGACCTCGTCGTGACCGACATGGAGCTGCCGAACTTCGCCGTGTGAGCCCGTCGAGCCCGTCGAGCCCGCCGAGCCAGTCGTGGCCCGGCGGTGCTGCCGCGCCTGCCTCGGCGAGGGCCGGCTGGGGATGTCCGGCCGCACTTGTGGACGGCCTGTGGATAACCCGGAGTTGTCCACAGGCTTGTCCACACGTGGATATGCACACTGCACGCGGAAAAATGCCGCGACGAGGTCCACTGCCTTCCGGTAACCTCGAACGCGGCCTGTTGCCGTTCTTGGGAGAACACGAAATGGGTGACCACTGACCGCTCCGCGTTGATCGCCGAGCCCGAGCCGACTCGTTCGGCATGGTCCGGCAGAGCCCGTACCCGGCAGAGCCCGTATCTCGGCTCGTCAGGGTGCGATCGCTGATCCGCGGAGCAGCCACCGGCGCGTGCCGGTGGTGTCGAGTGTCGTGGTCCGCCCGATCTCCCGAGGAATCAGCCGTGTCCGACGTGTCCGCCGCCGTCACTCCCGCTTCGATCGTCTGCTCCCACCTGTCGTTCGCCTGGCCCGACGACACCCCCGTCTTCGACGACCTGTCCTTCACCGTCGGCCGCGGCCGCACGGGGCTCGTCGCGCCCAACGGCGCGGGCAAGAGCACGCTGCTCGCGCTCATCGCGGGCGTCCATCGGCCGACCGCGGGAACGGTGACCGTGGGCGGCGTGCTCGGCTACCTGCCGCAGACCCTGCCCTACCGCGCCGAATCCACGGTCGGCGACGTTCTCGGCGTCTCCGAGGTGCTTGCCTCGATCGCCGCGATCGAGGCCGGGGACGTCGACGAACGCCACTTTTCGGTCGTCGGCAACGCGTGGGACATCGAGGAGACCTCTCGTGCCCTGCTCGACCGGCTCGGCCTGCGAGGCATCGAACTGGGCCGCCGCCTGGACACGCTCTCCGGCGGCCAGATCGTGCAGCTGGGACTGGTCGCGGAGCTGCTCGCCGAGCCCGACGTGCTGCTGCTCGACGAACCCACCAACAACCTCGACGCCGACGCCAGGCAGGCGCTCTACGACGTGCTCGACGGATGGTCGGGCTGTCTGCTCGTCGTCAGTCACGACCGCACGCTGCTCGACCGGATGGACCGCATCGCCGAACTCGACAGCAGCCGACCGGGCGGCGAGATCCGGTTCTTCGGTGGCGGGTTCACCGCCTACGCCGAGGCGGTCGAGGCCGAACGGGACGCGGCCGAACAACGCATCCGCACCGCCAAGCAGCAGGTCAAACGCGAGAAGCGGGAAATGCAGGAGGCCAGGGAGCGTGCCGCGCGTCGCAGCGGTACGGCTGCGCGCAAGGTCGCCGACGCGGGACTGCCGAAGATCGTCGCGGGGGAACTCAAGCGCAAGGCGCAGGTGTCGGCGGCGAAGGCGGACGACGTGCACTCGGAACGCCTGTCCCAGGCCAGGCAGCGCCTCGACGAGGCGGAGCGGTCGCTGCGGGACGACGACGCCATCGTGGTCGACCTGCCGCAGACCCGCGTGCCCGCGGGACGGACCGTGTTCCAGGGTGAAGGAATCCGGGTGCGTGACCTGTTCGAGGGGCGGATCGACACGGTCGACGCCGAAGGCGAGGTCGTCGAGACCGCCGTCGAGGGGATCGACCTGGCCATTCGCGGACCGGAGCGGATCGCGTTGACGGGACCGAACGGTGCCGGAAAGTCGACGCTGCTGAAGGTCATCGCCGGGACCGTCGAACCGGACGCGGGCAGTGTGCGACGAGCCGAGGGGCGCGTCGCCTACCTGTCGCAGCGGCTGGACGTACTGGATGCGGACCGGTCGGTGGCGGAGAACCTCGCCGCGTTCGCACCGTCGATGACACCGGTGGACCGGATGAACCTGTTGGCCCGCTTCCTGTTCCGCGGCGACGGGGCGCATCGCCGGGTGGGCGCGTTGTCGGGCGGGGAGCTGTTGCGGGCGACGCTCGTGTGCACGCTGTTCGCCGAGCCCGCGCCGCAGCTGCTCCTGCTCGACGAGCCCACCAACAACCTCGACCTGGTCAGTGTGGGCCAACTGGAGAGCGCGCTGCGCGCGTACGAGGGAGCGATGGTGGTGGTCAGCCACGACGCCGAATTCCTGTCCGCGCTGAACCCGACTCGCCACCTGTCCCTGCGTCACGGCCTGCTCACCACGCAGTGACCGCAACGCCGCCAGCCGTCTCGGCGGTGCACGCTCAGGCGGGTTCCTCCATGGGTTTGCGCATCTCCTGCCGGTAGCGGTAGATGCCGTACACCGTGCCGCCGACGAAGAAGGCGATGCTGGCCCAGACCAGCGTCGTCTTCAGCCACGGCATGCTTTCGAGCAGGCCCGCGCCGTAGAACCCGACCAGCACCAGCGTCGGCACCCAGAGCAGGGCACCCGCCGTGGTGGCGAGCATGAACCTGCGGGCGTCCATCCTCGCCGCGCCGGCGATCAGTGGGGCCAGCGTGCGGATCCACGGGATCCACCGCGCCAGGACGATGGCGAGGAAACCCTTGCGATTGAGGAAGTCGCGCGCGCGATCGAGGTTGTCCTGGTTCAGCACCTTGCCACCGCGGCGGGCGACGAACCGGGTGCCCGTGTGCCTGCCGATGCGGTAGCCGACCTGGTTGCCCGCCACCGCGGTGATCAGCGCGGCCAGCGACAGCGCCCAGGCTTCCAGGTCGGGCGAGCCGTGTTGGGCGAGGATGATGCCCGCACCGAACAACAGCGAGTCGCCGGGCAGGAACAGTCCGATGATCACGGCGCATTCGATGAACACGAACGCGAGCACGACGATCCAGACCAGCACCGGACCGGCCGTCGCGAGCCAGTCCAGTCCGACCCCGGAACCCTCGGCAAACACAGAACTCACATCGGGCAGCGTACGTCGTCGCACGTCGCCCACGCCCAGGTGAGCACGCGAAAGCGGGCCCGGGGGGCGATCACATCTCGGGGAGCCGGTCCCCCTGCACGACCTGGAGGTCGATCTCCACCTTCACGGTGGTGCCGACCGCGGCCACACCCGCCCGCACCATCGCGTTGTAGTTGATCGCGAAGTCGTCGCGGCGCAACTGGGTCTCGGCGTGGAAGGCGGCGCGCGTGCCACCCCACGGGTCGGGTCCGTAACCGCCGTAGGTCATCTCCAGCGAGACGGGCTTGCGCTGGCCGTGCAGCGTCAGTTCGCCGTCGAGGGTCCATTCGGCCGACCCGCGCTGGACCAGACCCGTGCTGACGAAGTCGATCGTCGGGTGGTTGTCGACGTCGAGGAACTCGGCCGAGCGCAGGTGGTCGTCGCGCATCTTGATGCCCGTGTCGATGGTCCCCGCGCTGATCTGTGCGTGCACGGTCGACTGTTCGACGGGACGCGCGATGTCGAGCCTGCCCTGCACCTCGCCGAAACGCCCCTTGATGCTCGAGATGCCCAGGTGCCGTGCGGCGAACTGGACCGTCGAGTGCATCGGGTCGATCACCCACGGGCCGGTCGGCGGGAGCTCGATGGCGCCCTCCTCCGGCTCCAGGACGATCTCGCCGAGTTCGGCCCCGCCCACTCCGCCGATCTGCGCGGTGCGGGCGACGGGCAGATAGCCGGCTGCGGTCACCACCGCGGTGTAAACCCCTGGAGCGAGGTCGCCGGTGCCGACCGTGCCCTGGGCGTTGGCCGTCGCGTGCGCCGCCTGGCGTCCGCTCAGATCGGTGACGGTGAGAACGGCGTGCTCGATTCCCCACCCGTCGGTCGTGCGGACGGTGGCGGACAGTCCCGGCATCAGCGGTGTGTTCCCTTCAGCTCGTGCAGCACTTGTTCGTATCCCAGGCGGACGTCGTGGGTTGCTTCGCCTTCGGTGGCGCTGACCTGGCTCGCCACGGGCGGATAACCGCTCGCCACGACCGTGTAGTCGCCGCCGGGCAGGTCGGCGACCGTGTAGCGGCCGTCGGCGTCGGTCCGTGTCACCGCGACCACCTGCCCGCCCTGGTCGAGGACGGTGATCCGCGCGTCCGGCACCACGCGTCCTTCCTCGGTGCGCGCGATCCCGGTCAGCCGTACGGCTCCGCCGAGCTCGAGGTCCTGACGGACGACCTCGCCGTCGGGCACGGTCAGCGTCATCGCGGTCGGCCGCAGCCCTTCGCCGCTGGCGACGATCGTGTACGTGCCCGCGTCGATCTCGGTGAGTAGGTAGCCGCCATCCGATCGTGTGATGCTAGCGCCGATCACTTCACCGCGGGAGTCCGCCATCGTCACGGTTGCGCCCTCGATCGGGGTGCCGTGCCTGCCCTCGGTGCGGACCACGCCCATCACCTGCGCCGAACCGTGCATGACCAGGTGCAACGGTGCGGTTTCGCCGGCGGTAGCGGGTACGTTGACCGCCAGTGGCCGGTGGCCCGCCGCCGACACGATCAGCACGTAGGTGCCCGCACCCAGCGTGTCGAAGCGGAAGCCGCCTTCACCCGACGAGGTGGTGCGTGCGATCTGCTCCCCCGCAATGGCGTCGATCAGCGTCACCGTCGCGCCGGTGATCGGTGTGCCGTCCGGATCGGCGAGATCGCCCGCGATCTCGCACTCGGCCCGGTCGTCGAGCTGCGCGGTCATGCTCGCTCCACCGCCGTGTTCGCCGGCTCCGCCGTGTTCGCTGGGGCCGCCGTGTCTGCCGGATCCGTGTCCGGCGACGTCGGTGGGTTCTGCTGCTGGAAGTTCTCGAACTCGTCGTTGAGCCTGCCGAGCAGGTGGGTGACCGCCACGCGGTCGTCGCGCTCCCACTCCTGCAGCATCGAGGCGATCGACTTGGCCCTGAGCTTGCGGTTCTCCTCGAACACGCGCTGGCCCTCCGCGGTCGGGGCGAGCAACGTCGCGCGCCCGTCCTCGGGGTCGGCGGTGCGCTCCACCAGCCCGTGCTGCACCAGCATCGTGCTCTGCCTGCTGACCGTGGAGATGTCGGAGTGCATCGCGTCGGCCAGTGCGGACGTGCGCTGCGGTCCGTTGTTGACGAGGTAGAACAGGATCGCGTAGGCGGCGCGCTCGATACCGTCCGGCCCGATCTTGGACATGTACGACTTCGTCTTGGCCATCGCTCGGAAGAACCGCACGAGTTGCGTGCCGAGTTCGTCGGCGAGGTCGAGGTCGTCCTGGGAGGGGTCTGGCATGGGTACGTCTTTCACCGCTGCTTCGTCGGCCGGCGCGGTCGTCGACCCGGCATGCACCGGATTGTTTGTTATGTGCAACTAGTTTCAGCTTACGCGAGCATGTCGCCGACGTCCCGCCGATGCAAGCCGCCGAGGAGTGAAGGTGCGCACGTCCGCTCGTGCCGGCCGGTTCGCGCACTACCGTGCACGCCATGACCGGTAGTCCCACGATCGGCACCGCCGCCGATCTCGTCGCCACGTTGACCGCCCGGCTCGGCTCCGCCGGGGTGCTCACCGACCCCGACGTCACGATGACCTACGCCAGGGACCGCCTGCCCCTGGCCCCGTCCGGGACGCCGCTGGCCGTCGTGTTCCCGTCCACCACCGAGGACGTGCAGGCCGTGGTGCGCTCGTGTGCCGACGCCGGGATCCCGGTCGTTCCCCGTGGTGCCGGCAGCGGGCTGTGCGGCGGCGCCAACGCACTCGAAGGCTGTGTCGTGCTCGTGTCGACACGGATGAACCGCATCGTCGAGGTCGACCCGGCGAACCGGCTCGCGGTGGTCGAACCGGGCGTGATCAACGCCGACCTGCGCGCGGCCGTCGCCGAGCACGACCTGTTCTATCCGCCCGACCCGGCCAGCTACGACTTCTGCACCCTCGGCGGGAACCTGGCCACCAACGCCGGCGGCCTGTGCTGCGTCAAGTACGGCGTCACCACCGACTCGGTCCTGGGACTCGAGGTGGTGCTGGCCGACGGCTCGGTGCTGCGCACGGGCAGGCGCACCGTGAAGGGCGTCGCCGGGTACGACCTGACCAAACTGTTCGTCGGCAGCGAGGGCACGCTCGGCGTGATCACGCAGGCGACCCTGTCGCTGCGCCCGCGACCGCAGGCGCCGGGCACGCTCGTGGCGGTGTTCGGCCGGACCGCGGACGCGGGCGCGGCCGTGACCCGCATCGTCGGCGAGGGGCTCGTGCCCTCGCTGATGGAGATCATGGACGCCGCGACGGTGGCCGCCGTCGAACAGCACCTCGGAACCGACCTCGGAGCGGGCGACTCGGGCGGCGGCACGCTGCTGCTGTGCCAGTCCGACGCCGGTGGTGAGGCCGCGGTGCGTGAGCTCGAGGTGCTGGAGCGGGTGTGTGCGGAGGCAGGTGCGGCTCTCGTGCACTCGACCTCGGACCCCGCCGAGGGGGCGATGCTCATGCAGGCGCGCAGGGCCGTGCATCCGGCGATCGAGTCGATGGGCGCGCACATGACCGACGACGTGTGCGTGCCGCGCACCCGCATCGCCGATCTCATCGACGGCTGCGCCCGGATCTCCGCCGACGTGGGGCTGCGTATCGTCGTCAACGGCCACGCGGGCGACGGCAACATGCACCCCACCGTGATCTACGGCGGTGACGACGAGTTCGACCGTGCCAGGTCGGCGTTCGACGCGATCTGCGAACTCGGTCTCGGCCTCGGTGGCACCGTCAGCGGCGAGCACGGCATCGGAAAGTTCAAGCAGGACTGGCTGGCGCACGAACTCGGCCCCGTCGGCCTCCGCGTGCATCGCGACATCCGCAGAGCGCTCGACCCGGACGGCGTCTTCAACCCGGGGTCGATGTTCGCCTGACCCCCGCACTCACGTCACGGTGAGCAGGCCGATGACGCATCCGCACGCGAGCCCGAGCGCCGTTGCGAGCAGCAGGACCCACGGCAGGGTCACGGGCCGGTCGCGGTCGAGCATCCGGTCGACCGCGTGGGTGCCGGTGGCGTGCGGGCTGTCCGCCGGTTCGCGCACGGCGGTCTGCTGAGCGTCGAGCGCCGCCCGTTCCCGTTCGAGGGAGCCTTCGCCCGCGCCGGACAGCAGTCCGTACCCGCCGGGCGTCTCCACGACGGGTGGTGCGGGGGCAGGGGCGTCCACGGGCGCGGGGGCGGCGTGCCGCGGTGCCGGCCCTTCCGTGGGCGGCGCGTTGCGAGCCTGCGCCCGCAACGCCTCGGCCAACAGGCGCTCGGGGTCGTCGCTCATCAGAGCCCAGCGTAGTGCGGTACTCGGGGCGGGTCAGCCGGTCGGGCTGCCGTGTCACTCGCCGGTGACCCAGCGTCCAGCATGCATCACGCGCCGTGTTCGCAGGTTGTCGTCGAGTACGACCAGGTCGGCGCGCAGGCCGTCGGCGATCTGGCCCACCAGGTCGGAGATGCCGAGCAGCTCGGCAGGCCGGAGGGACGTCGCGTGGACGGCGTCTGCGATGTCCAGGCCGACGTCGTGGACGACGTTGCGGAACGCGGCGTCCATGGTGAGCGTGCTGCCCGCGAGGGCACCGGAGTCCGGCAGCGTGGCGACCCCGTCGCGGACCTCGACGTCGAGTGCGCCGAGGGTGTAGCGACCGTCGGGGGCACCCGCGGCGGACATCGCGTCGGTGATCAACGTCGTCCGCCCGCGGCCGGCGTGCGTGGCCGCGAGGTGCAGGACGTCGGGGTGCACGTGGATCAGGTCGCTGATCAGCTCGACGGTCACGCGCTCGTCGTCGAGCAGGACGCCGACCGCGCCGGGCTCGCGGTGGTGCAGCGGGCGCATGGCGTTGAACAGGTGTGTGGCGACGGTGGCGCCCGCGTTCACGGCGGCGCGCAGTTCGTCGCGACGCGCGTCGGTGTGCCCGACCGCCGCGAGGACGCCGGCCTCGGACACCTGGCGCACCGCCTTCACTCCGCCGGGCAGCTCCGGTGCGAGCGTGACCATGCTGACCGGGCCGGCGTCGAGGAGGGTCGACACGGCGTCGCCGTCGGGTGCCCTGAGCACCGCCGGATCGTGTGCGCCGCAGCGGGACTCGGCCAGGAACGGACCCTCGAGGTGGATGCCGGTCAGCAGACCGTCGGTGACCAGCTCGCTCAGTGCCGCGATCTGGTCGGTCAGGGTCGCGATCGGTTCGCTGACCAGGCTGGCCAGCATCGTGGTGGTGCCGTGCCGGCGGTGGGCCAGCACCGCACGGGCGGCTTCGGCGGGGTCGGTGGTGGAGAACGACGCACCACCGCCCCCGTGGCAGTGCATGTCGACGAAACCCGGCACGACGAGATCGCCGCCGAGCTCGACTCGCGGCCCGGTGGGTGGGGCGGAGGTGCCCGTCGCGACGATCGTGTCCCCCGACACCGCGATCCACCCGTCGTCCACCACTCCCGACGGCAGGGCGATGCGTCCCCCGGCGAGAACGAGGTCCGGGGGCGGGGTTGCGGTGTCGTGGGGACTGCTCACGGCGCCATCCTATTGGTCCAGACCAGCGTGCGGCTACGAGAAAACCTTGCGATGTGAGAGTTCCCGCGTGCCGGGATCCGAACCGGAATCGCCCTTCAGGGCGCGGAAAGGACTACTGCTTCGAATCGGGCATGGTGCGCTGCAAGGCTTCGAGTGCCCTGCTGGCTGTGGACTTGACCGTGCCCTTCGAGATGCCCGTCGCCTCGGCGATCTCCGCCTCGGACAGGCCGCCGTAGTAGCGCAGTACGAGCACTTCGCGTTGGCGCGGCGGCAGTTTCGACAGCGCTTTCACCACGGCCTGGTGTTCGGTCGACAGCATCGCGAGGCTCTCGGCCGACCTGGCGTTGACCGCGTGCGGCGGCACGTACTCGCGAGCCGTCTTCCGGCGCCGCAGCACGCTGCGCGACCCGTTCACGACCGCGGCACGCAGGTAGCCGACCGCGGCGGCGGCGTCGCGCAGCTTGCCCCAGTTGCGGTGCAGACCGGTGAAGGCCTCCTGGACGACGTCCTCTGCGGTCGCCGGTTCGTCCACGAGCAGGATCGCCAACCGGACCAGGCGCATGCGGTGCTGGCGGTACAGATCCTCGAGGGTCAGCGGTCCCTCGCGCGGCGGAGCCTGCTCCTGGGCGGGGGCGTCGAGCGTGCGAAGGTGCCGAAGCGTCTGTTCGACCGCGTTCGTGGCATTGCCGTCGGCGCTGCCGCCGGCCGCGCCGCTCTCGGCACTGCTCATTCAACCCGTCCTTCGTGCTGGGGATCTCTCCGCCCGCGCATGCTCAGCGTATCGGTTCCCCTCCCCGCCGACCCAGGTTTCCCGGCAAGCGGTCCGGCCAGGCCGGTGGGGTATTGGGGCGGCCGGCGATCCGGCGGGTGACGGTGCGGTCGGATGGCGGTGCGGTCGGATGGCGGTGTGGGCGGGTGTGTGGGCGGGTGAGGCCTGCGCCGCGTGCGGGCGTACGTTCGCGGCATGACTTGGTACGTGGTTCAGACGCGGTACGACGGTGACAAGTACGTGGACGTGCGGCCGCGCCACCGGGATTACCTCGCGGAGCTGGCCGAGCGCGGTGTGGTGGCCGTCGCCGGTCCGCTCGAGGACAACGTGGGCGGCATGGTGATCATGCAGGCCGAGAGCAGGGACGAGCTCGAGCGGCTGCTCGACGCCGATCCGTATCACCTCGAGGGAGCACTCGCCGAACGAACCGTGCGCGAGTGGAAACCGGTCATCGGAGCGTGGCTGCCCTCGTCCGACTGACGGTTGATTCCCGTGCCACGAAGGTGACTGTGGCCTGCGTGCGGCGCAGGCCACAGTCACCTCGGCGGCACAGCGGTGATCAGCTGTCGTGGACGATCACGCCGCGGATGTTCTTGCCGTCGCGCAGGTCCTGGTATCCCTCGTTGACCTGGTCGAGGGTGTACTTCGTGGTGACGAGCTCGTCGAGCTTCAGCTGGCCCGCGTCGTAGAGGCGCAGCAGCTTGACGATGTCGTACTGCGGGTTCGACGAGCCGAACAGCGTGCCCTTGATCGTCTTCTCGAACAGCGTCATCACCCCGCCCGAGACGTGCACGGTGAGCTTCTCCGGGTTCGCCAGCCCGGTGATGACCACGGTGCCGCCCTTGCCGACGGCGTCGAACGCCTCGCCGACGACCTGCTCGTCGACGGTTCCGACCAGGATGAGCGCCTGGTCCGCCATCTGGCCCCAGGTGAGTTCGGCGATCTTCGCGGTGGCCTCCTCCGCGGTCGCGAACGCGTGCGTCGCGCCGAACTTGAGGGCCGTCTCGCGTTTGAACTCCACGGGGTCGACGGCCACGACGTACTTCGCACCCGCGCTCGCGGCGCCCTGCACCGCATTGATGCCGAGCCCGCCGATACCGAAGACGACGGCGGTGTCGCCCGCGCGCACCCCGCCCGCGTAGTTGGCGGTGCCCCATCCGCTCGGGACACCGCAGCCCACGAGCACGGCGGTCTCCAACGGCAGCCAGTCGTCGACCTTCACCACGGAGTGCTGCGAGATCGTCGCGCGCTCGGAGAACGTGCCCAGCATGCACATGGCTCCGATGTCGCTGCCGCCGCCGTGGAAGCGGAAGCTGCCGTCCGGCATGTGGCCGTCGAGGATCGTGGCGCCCATGTCGCACAGGTTCGACCTGCCGGTGGCGCAGTAGCGGCACGTCCCGCAGTTGGGGATGAAGCTGCACACCACGTGGTCGCCGGGCGCCACCTTCGTCACGCCGGGACCGACGTCCTCGATGACGCCGGCGCCCTCGTGCCCGCCGATGATGGGGAACCGCGGCACCAGGTCGTTGTCGATGAGGTGCAGGTCGGAGTGGCACAGCCCCGCGGCCGTGTACTTGATCAGGACTTCGCCGGGCCCGGGCCCGTCCAGATCGACCTCCATGATCTCGAACGGCTTACCCGCGTCGAACAGAACCGCTGCCTTCGTCTTCACGGTGACTCCCTCGTCCGTATTGCGTCATTGCAATGCGTGCACTCGAGATTGTCGGAGCGTTCGCCGTGCTGAGGGTGTGCAGCTTTTGCACACACGGGGTTCGGCGCGAACGCAGGCGCCCCACGCCGTCAGGTCGTGATGTGCAGCGTGCGGATGCGGTTGTACAGCGTCGAACGGCTGATCCCGAGTTCGCGTGCCGCGCGCACCTTGTTGCCGCCGACGGCCGCGAGCGCGCGCGTGATCGCCTCGTACTCGGCCTGCTGCCATCCCGACAGGTTCGGCGCGGTGGTCGTCACCGGGCACAGCGGTGCCAGGTCGCGTGCGGTGATGTCGCCGGTCGAGCGCTGTTCTGCGACGTCGGACAGCACGGTCTCGAGTTCCCGCAGGTTGCCCGGCCACGGTTGGGCGGCCAGCAGTTCGAGTGCGCCCGCGGTCAGCCGCGGGGTCGACTCGGGACGGATGCCTGCCAGGATCGTCTTGGCCAGCGCCGGGATGTCGGCGCGGCGGGCGCGCAGGGGTGGCAGTTCGACCCGGCGGTGCACGCGGGCCAGCAGTTCGGCGTGCACATCCGCACCGGTGCCGGAGTCGCGGGTGCCTGCGGTGAACGCGAACCACGCCGGTGTCTCGTCGAGCAGCCGCGCCGTCCTGGTCGCCGACAGGGGCGGCAGCAACTGGACGTCCCGCACGACCACCAGTCCGGGATGGTGCGTGGCGAGCCGTTCCAGTCGCGTGCACCATTCGCCCTCGCCGAGAGCCGCGACGTCGCCGCCGTCGACCCGGACCAGCGGCAGCGATCCGGCCAGCACGGCGGTCGCCGCTCCGCGGCCGCTGCCCGGTTCACCGATGACCAGCACCCGGCGGCGGGCCTGGGCGCTGCGCACCAGGCGGTCCTCGACGTCGCCGGGGAGCACGCCGCCCGCCGCGCGCCTGCGGGTCGCGCCGCGGTAGGCGGGCCGCAGCGGTGCCAGTTCGAACAGCATGCCCGCGTTGACCGACACCGCCTCCATCCGCACCTCGACCTCGGTGCCGGACGACAACCGCATCCGCTGCACCCCGCGGCGGGTGCGCGACAGCTCCCGCAGCATCGGATGGTCGGCCGGGTCGACCAGGTCGACGGCCGCACTGTTGGCCAGCACCACGTCCTCGCCGAGCGCCAGTACCGCCGACGACCGGTGCCGCGCGGCCTGGAACGCGGCCAGCAGACGTTGCTGGGCCTGGTTCGAGCCGTCGAGCAGGCGGTGTTCGAT
Source organism: Prauserella rugosa (assembly GCF_000719975.1). GTDB lineage: Bacteria > Actinomycetota > Actinomycetes > Mycobacteriales > Pseudonocardiaceae > Prauserella > Prauserella rugosa. The sequence continues at coordinate 72,954 of NZ_JOIJ01000016.1, read as the reverse complement.
GTCGGCCACCGCCTGCAGGAGGAACGGTGCGAGCAGCGGATTGGCGTCCTCGACGAGGCCGGTGATGTCGAGGACGCCTTCGAGCCTGCCGGTCGCCGGGTTGGTGATCGGATGTCCGTAGCAGGTGAACCGCTTGAGCGCGTCGAGGAAGTGCTCCTCGCCGTGGACGGCGATGCCGCGGCGCAGTTCGTACGGCGTGGCCAGGGAGTTCGTGCCGCTGGTCTCCTCGGTGAACCGGCATCCGGGCACGGCACTGACGTCGTCGAGGGCCCGTTCGAGCGCGCGATCGCCGTAGCGGCGGGCGACGATGCGGCAGTCGCGGTCGGCCAGCAGCACCGACAGCCGCGTGTCCCGCAGATGCCGGGAGACCTGGTCGAGTACCGGGTCTGCGGCACGCAGGAGGCGGCTACGGATGTCGATGTCGGTGAAGTCGTCGCGCGCCAGCCGATCGGCGGGGCTGCTGGGCTTCAGGCCCGACAGTTCGGCGCGCCGCCAGGACTGGGCGATCTCGGCTCGTAGCGTCACCGGGCACTCCTCGCTGAGTGGGTCCGGTGCTCATCATCGCAGTTCGCAGCTCGCCGATGCAGCCCCGCGAACGGGTCAAGGCCCGCGGGCCGCACCGCCGCCGGCCTTCAGGAGAGCAGGGGCGGGACGAACCGGCAGCGTGGCGGCTCGGCGCTCGACGGGTCGAGGGCGTTCAGCACCAGTTGCGCGGCGATGGGGTCGTAGGTGATGCCGAGGTGGTCGGTCTTGTCGGCCGGGCACACGTCCTGGAGCAGGATGTTCTCGACGTTCGGCGCGGGGGCGAGGAAGGCGTTGGTGTAGGGGGTGACCACCTCGTCGTACTTCGTCTGGATCACCGTGTAGTCCACGCCCGGGACGGTGTCGCCGCCCGCGTTCAACTCGGCGAGGAACGCGGAGTTCTTCTCCTGGTCGTTGAAGGCGGGGAACGGGATGCCGATCAGATCGCGCAGCGGTGGCACGCGCTGGACGAGGCTGAGCAGGCCGAACAGGTCGGTGCCGTAGTTCGAAGGGGCCAGTCCGATCAGCCGGTCGATCTTCTGCTCGCCGCCGAGGTGCTTGATCCAGTAGCGCGGATTCATGCCGCCTTGGGAGTGGCCGACGACGTCGAGCCGGTCCGCGCCGGTCGCGGCGAGCACGCGGTCGCCGAACTCCGCCAGCTGCGTGGCCGTGTCCGCGACGGGGCCGACCGTCTGGACCGGGCTGCCCTTCGCCCCACCGAGGTTCACGCTGAACACGCAGTACCCGGCGTCGGCCAGCGTGCCCGACAGGCCCGCCCAGTCCGCGTACGAGTTGACCAGCGTGCCGTTGGACAGCAGGACGGGGTTGGGATGTTCGGGACTCGGCTCGCAACCCCAGTCGTTGGTGTGCGGTGGCATGACGGTGGGCCGGGCGCCCGAGTACGTCAGTGCGGTGACGATGTTGGGCTGCGGCGGTCCGGTCGGCTCCTGCTCGGGGACCTCGGCTGCCTGCGCCGGTGCGCCGAGTCCGATGCCCAGAACTCCGAGGCCCAAGACGATGCCGATCGCGGCGCCGAGAGCGCCGAGCCGCCGCAGTGGTGCACCCACGAGGTCCCGCTTTCCTTGTCGTCACCGTTGACGAAAGGGAAGCGTAGGTGATCACCGCGAAACCGGCGCCCGGAGATCGCGCCACCGCGCCGACCTCCCGCACCGGCGGATGCGCCGGTCAGTAACCTCCGCCGAGTTTCGTGTGGTCCCAGCTGACGATCTTTGTGGGGGTGAGCACGAGTCCGATGCGTTTCGGTGCCTGGTGGGCGATGCCTGCCTTGAGCTCGTCGGGCGCCTCACCCTCGAGTCCGGCGTAGCGCATCGCGAGGGTCGTGCCGATGTCGGCGACGGACTCGGTGTCCTCGACGAACGCGACGTCGCACTCCATCGAGACGCCGCGCAGCTGCTCGTACGACTCCCCCGACTCGATGAGCACCGTGGCCTGCGGCAGCCGCATGAGGTTGGCGATCTTCTGCGACTTCCGGTACGTCCACGTCGCGAGCGCAGGCACGGGGGCGCGGGACTCCTGCGGGAAGTACCACAGCGGTGCCAGGTGTGGCCTGCCGTTGGGGTTCATCGTGGCGACGTTGATGACTCGCTGCTGTGCGAAGTACGCGCGCACCTCGTCGTCGCTCATGCGGATCTGGTCGCGGCGGGACAACCGTGTCCTCCCTCGTAGCGGGCGATGTCGATCATCGTGCCAGCGCCGGAGGGCGGAAGGAAGCCTCCCGCCCTCCGAGCGTGGCCTGCCGAGCCGGGTGATCTCGTGCGCGCCGGCCGATCTGGCGTCACCTCCGTGGTGTCTCGTTGGGTGGCGCCGCGCCCGCCGGTGCTGCGGTCACTTGATGGCGGCGCGTCCACCGTGGCCGTTGAGCGCCGATTCGCGAGCGCCGCGCTTGGCGATGTCCTCGATCGCGGCCTCGTCGGCCTTGGCCACGCCCTGGAAGCGCGATCCGAACTCGATGACGGGCGGCAGTACGGCCCTGATCAGCTTCATCACGCCGACCCACTTCGGCACGTGGATGACGCGGGCGCGCTTGCGGATGCCCTCGGTGAGCTGATCCAGAGCCAGGTCGAGCGGGTAGGTCTTGCCCATGAGGCCGGGCATGCCGGTGCGGAGCTTGCCGAACACCGGGTGGGAGTCGGCGCTGTCGACCAGGTCGGTCTTGATCCACGTCGGATGGGCCACGCCCACCTTCACGCCCAGGTGCTGCAGCTCGGCGCGCAGGCTGTTGCAGAACGCCTCGACACCGGCCTTGGCTGCCGCGTAGTTGGACAGTCCGGGCGCGTGGGCGATCGCCGCGAACGACGAGATCGCCAGCAGGTAGCCCTTGCGGTCGATGACGTGGGGCATCGTGACGCGGAACGTGCGCCACACGCCGAGCAGGTCGACCTCGAACACCTTCTCGTAGGCGTCGCGGTCGACCGAGCGGGCGAAGCCGGTCGTGGCGATGCCCGCGTTGGCGATCACGATGTCGATGCCGCCGAAGTGCGACACGACTCCTTCGGTCGCCTTCTCGAGGGCGTCCCAGCTGGTGACGTCGGCCTCCCACGAGCGGGCGTTCGGGCCGATGCGCTCGGCGACCTTGGCCTGCTCGTCGGCTTCGAGGCCCACGAGTGCGACCTTGGCGCCGTCGGCGGCCAGGCGTTCGGCCAGCCCCGCGCCGATGCCGCGCGCCGCCCCGGTGATCAGCACGACCTTGCCGCGCACGTTCTTCAGGTTCTTCTGGCTGTCGCTCTTGCCGCCGGACAGGAACGTCACTGTTGCCTCCTCGGTGCTCTCACCGGGACCGTACCCCAACTTACTCGCAGTAGGCTACTGCTCGGTAGACGCGCTGATCGTCCCTTCGGGGTCCCGATGATCGTCTCCGGCTCGCCGCCCGGCGCGGAACATCCGAGCCGCCGCGTGACGTTGCCACGGACATGGCAGTGAATCTTGGGAAGTACGGAATCTGGCGCTGGTGGAACGGCGTCGACACGGAACTGGCCGCCGAGATCGAGAAGCTCGGCTACGGCACGATCTGGCTCGGCGGCAATCCGCCCGGCGACTTCGAGCACGTCGAGGCGCTGCTCGACGCGACGTCGTCGATCACGGTGGCGACCGGCATCGTCAACATGTGGACGGACGACGCCGCGACGGTCGGTGCCTCGTACCGGCGCCTCGCGGCCAAGCATCCGGACCGGTTCCTGCTCGGTGTCGGCGTCGGACACCGTGAGGCCCAGCAGGAGTACGAGAAGCCGTACGACAAGATCGTGTCCTACTTGGACCAGCTGGACGAGGCGGGCGTCCCCGTCGAGGGCAGGGCGCTCGCCGCGCTCGGACCGAAGGTGCTGAAGCTGTCGGCGCAGCGCGCGCTCGGGGCGCATCCGTACCTGACCACCCCCGAACACACGGCACAGGCGCGCGAGCTGCTCGGCAAGGGCGTGCTGCTGGCGCCCGAGCAGAAGGTCGTCCTCGACACCGACGACGCGCGGGCACGCGAGACCGCGCGCGGGCCGATCAACCAGCCGTACCTCGGCCTGACGAACTACCGGAACAACCTGCTGCGCCTCGGATGGTCCGAATCGGACCTCGACAACGGCGGCAGCGACGCGCTGATCGACAAGCTCGGTCTGCACGGCGACGCCGAGACCGTGGCCGCGGGCGTCAAGAAGCACATCGAGGCCGGCGCCGACCACGTGTGCATCCAGGCACTGCCCATGCAGGACGACCCCCTGCCCACCTACCGAGCCCTGGCCGAGCTCCTGAAGTAGGCGGCCAACGCCACCGAGGTGCCGTTGGGCGCACCGAGCGCAGCCAACGGCACCTCGGCGGCACCTCACGTGACTACTGCCCGGCCTCGGCGAGCTTCCGGGCGCCGGCCGTGGACCGCTGCGTACAGCCCCGCGCTCGCCACCATGACCGCGGCGAGAACGAGGAACATCGTCGCGTAGCCCGTCCGCTCGGCCAGCAGGCCGAGAACGACCGGTCCCAGGCCGACGCCTCCGTCGAGCATCAGGAAGAACGTCGAGATCGCGACGCCGAACTCGTCCTGCGACACCCTCGCCACGGCCGCGGCCTGGCAGGCCGGATTGATGGTGCCGAAGCCGAACCCGGTGAGCGCGCCGGTGGCCACGATCATCCAGTCGGCGGAGGCCGTGCCGAGCAGCGCGAGCGCACCGGCGAACACGACCACGGCCGAGTAGACGACGACGTTGTCCCCGCGCCGGTCCTGCAGTCTGCCCATGACGAACCGGCTCACGAACATCACCAGCGCGTACGCCACGAAGAACAGGCTCGCGCCGCGTTCGAGCCCTTCCTGCGCGGTGTAGGAGTTCAGGTACGTCACGATGCTCGAGTACACCGAGCCGATCACCAGGATGAACAGCCCGATCGGCAGCACGGCCGGATGCACCATCGTGCGCAGGACACCGCGGAAGCCGGGCCGGGTACGGCGCGTGCGGTGCCCGGCGGGTTCGCCCTTCGTCGACACGAGCAGCGCCAGTCCGCAGGCCACGACGTGGACCACCAACAGCGCCCAGAACAGCGGGTCGTAACCGCTGCCCTCCACGATCTCCAGGCTCAGGAACGGCCCGACCGCGGTCGAGAGCGTGATGCTGAGTGCGAAGTAGCCGGTGCCCTCGCTGCGCCGCGACGCCGGGATGCGGGCCTGTGCCAACGTCATCGCGGCCGTGCTCGTCCCCGCGAACAGCACGCCATGCAGTGCCCGCACGACGAGCAGTGCGGGCAGCGAACTCGCCACGAGGTACAGCGCGGCGACGGCGGTGCAGGCGAGCAGTCCGACCCACAGGACGCGCCGTCGTCCGATTCGGTCGACGAGTCCGCCCGCGAACAACCTCGCCACGGTCGCGCCGACCACGAAGATGCTGGCCGCCAGACCGCCCGTCGAGTCGGACACGGCGAACCGGGTCACGGCGTACACGGCCATGACCGTGACGAGTCCGTAGAACGTCAGGGCGAGGCAGAAGTTGACCACCCAGACGAGGGCGAGGTCGCGGGACCAGATGCGGGGGCGGGGTGCGGTGGAGGGGGTGGCCGTCGTGTCCTGTGCGTCGGCCCGTGCCGTCATGACCAGCTCTCCCTGATTGTTTGCCGTAAGCAATCTTAATGGGGCGCAGGGTTGATCGGCCTATGACAGCGACCACCAGGACCACGGGCACAGTCCACACTGCGAGAAGCGAACGCGGCGCAGGAACACCTCGTCGCCGAGCGGGCATTACCCGAGCCGCGGCCTACTGAATCGAACACTGAATCGATGTTGCGAAAAAGGCCACGTCAGCGCTTCGGGGCCTTCACCGTGTCATCGGGTGATGCCAGGCTGTGGCTCGTAGGATCCGGCGCAGGAACCCCCGGCGCCGGACGTGTCCCGGCGCCGTATTCGCAGGACGAATCAATCGCACCTACGACGGGGAACACGGCTGGGTGCGAGCAGTCAGGCCCGTCAGTCATGAGCCCGAGGAGGACAACGATGCCCATCGCCACACCTGAGGTCTACGCGGAGATGCTGGACCGCGCGAAGCAGGGTGAGTTCGCGTACCCGGCGATCAACGTGACCTCGTCGGAGACCGTCAACGCGGCGATCCGCGGGTTCGCCGAGGCCGAGAGCGACGGCATCATCCAGTTCTCGACCGGTGGCGCCGAGTTCGCGTCGGGTCAGAAGGTCAAGGACATGGTCACCGGTGCGCAGGCGCTGGCCGAGTTCGCGCACGTGGTCGCCGAGAAGTACGACGTCAACGTCGCCCTGCACACCGACCACTGCCCCAAGGACAAGCTCGACGGCTTCGTCCGCCCGCTGATCGAGATCTCGCAGGAACGCGTCAACGCGGGCAAGAACCCGCTGTTCCAGTCGCACATGTGGGACGGCTCGGCGATCGACCTCGACGAGAACCTCTCGATCGCCTCGGAGCTGCTCGACAAGGCGGCCGCCGCGAAGATCATCCTCGAGGTCGAGATCGGTGTCGTCGGCGGCGAGGAGGACGGCGTCTCCAACGAGATCAACGAGAAGCTCTACACCGCTGAGGGCGACTTCCTGAAGACCGTCGACGCGCTCGGTGCCGGCGAGAAGGGTCGCTACCTGCTGGCGGCGACGTTCGGCAACGTGCACGGCGCCTACAAGCCTGGCGCGGTCAAGCTGCGTCCGGACGTGCTCAAGCGCGGCCAGGAGGTCGCGGCCGAGAAACTGGGTCTTTCCGCCGGTTCGAAGCCGTTCGAGCTCGTCTTCCACGGTGGTTCGGGCTCGTTGCTCGAGGAGATCCACGAGGCCGTCAGCTACGGCGTGGTGAAGATGAACGTCGACACCGACACCCAGTACGCCTTCTCGCGGCCGATCGCCGACCACTTCTTCAAGAACTACGACGGCGTGCTCAAGGTCGACGGCGAGGTCGGCAACAAGAAGACCTACGACCCGCGCAGCTACCTCAAGGCTGCCGAGGGCGGCATGGCCGCGCGCGTCGTCGAGGCTGCCGAGCACCTGAAGTCGGCAGGCAAGAAGCTCTGACGCGGTGGCGGGTCTGCCCCGCAGCGCACGTTCCGCCGAGCCCGAGGTCCGTTCGCCGTACACCGGCGACCGGACCTCGGGCTCTCCGATCCCCGTTCGGGGGACGCCTCGCCCACGGTCCGTCGTCAGGCACAGTGGGCGGTGTGATGTCGAAACGTCTTGTCGCGATCGTGCTCGTCGGGTGTCTGCTGCTGATGGGTGTCGCGTCGTCGTTGGCCGTGCTGCTCTGACCGCGGGAGCGGCCGGTGGTTGAATGGCGGCATGACGCACAACCTGCTCGAACCGGACCCCACCACGCTCCCGGAGCGTCCCGACGCCGAAGCCGCACTCGACGCGGGCACCGAGCCGAGTGAAGTCGCCGCCGAGCACCCCGATTTCAGTGAGGCGTGGGCGGCACTCGCCGAACGCGCGCTCGGCGAGAACGAGGTCGTCGACGCCTACGCCTACGCCCGCACCGGTTATCACCGGGGCCTCGACCAGCTGCGCCGCGCGGGCTGGAAGGGGTTCGGCCCCGTTCCGTGGGCGCACCGTCCGAACCAGGGCTTCCTCCGCAGCGTCGCCGCGCTGGCCAAGGCAGCGAGCCGCATCGGGGAGACCGACGAGTACGAACGCTGCAAGCAGTTGCTGCTCGACTCCGATCCCGCTTCGGCCGAGGCCACGGGCCTGGCCTGAACCGCCACACGACAAGGCCGCCGGGATGCTCTGCACCCCGGCGGCCTTTCCGTGTCCGCGCGGCCCCTTCGCTGCGCTTCGTTGTGCTTCGATGCGGCCGGTCTCAGAACTCGCCGCAGTTGGTCGGCGGCTGCTCACCCTTCACACGCTGGTCGAGCCACCGGTAGGCCTTCGGGTAGGCGGCCACGTAGCCGCCGACGTGCGTCGGGATCGCCACGGTGTCGAACTGGACGGTCGCGCCGCCTCCGCACCACGACCGGGCCATGTCGCGCCCCTGCTCGTACGGCACGATGTCGTCGAGCCTGCTGTGCGCCACATACACCGGCGCCTGCGGCGGCACCGTGCCGATGCGCTGCTCCTCGACGGCGCTGCGGAACGGCTCCTCGTCGAGGTAGGCGCCGATCGGCCTGCCGTCCGCGGTCAACTCGGACGTGCGGCGCAGCAGGTTGCCGATCAGCCCGTCGCCCGTACAGCTGTTCTCGATCTTCGTCCGGACCTCGCGGCCCTTGTCGTTCAGCATCTCGTCGATGCCCAGGTTCGGGTATGCCTCGTGCATGCCCGCGACGGCGAACAGCAGGAACGCCGCCGCGTAGTGCCCGTCGAGCTGCTCGGCCACCGCCGCCAGGTCGGCGGGCGGCGCGCCTGCGAAGGAGCCGCGCAGGTCCAGGTCCGGGGCGTACTCCGGCTGGAGTTCGGCGGCAGCGGCCGATGCCCCGCCACCCTGCGAGTAGCCGGCCGTCAGCACCGGGCCGTCGGAGGGCAGGTCGGCCTCGGGGAGCCGCTGCGCGGCCCGCACCATGTCGAGCACCGCATGGGCGGAGGCCTTCCGGTTCACGTAGGTGTGCACGCCAGGGGTGCCGAGTCCCTCGTAGTCGGTGAGCGCGACGGCATACCCGCGGGCGAGCATGCCCTTGATGAAGATGCCCTCGTACTCGGTGCCGGACTCCATGGCCCTCGACGGTGCGCACCGGTCGGCCATGCCCTGGGTACCCGCGGCGTAGCCGACGATGGGCCGCTCGCCCGGACCGTCCCACTCCTTGTGCGGGGTGAGGACCGTGCCGGTCACGGCGTTCGGTTCGCCGTGCGTGTCGTTGCTGAGGTACATGACCCGCTGCGCGTCGGCCGGTGCACGCGTCAGTTTCAGCGGATCGAGGAAGAACGTGGTCTCCTCGTGCCGGATGATGTCTCCGTCGTCCCCGTCGGGAAGCGGGGACGGTGGTTGGTAGAACTCCTCGCTCGCCGGGGCCACGGGGGCGGGCGACATCGGCTCCGCGGCGGCGGGGGCGGCGGTGAGCACGGACGCGGCGGTGGCGGATGCGGCGATGACGGCGAGTGCGCTGACGGACGCGGTGGTCCTTCCGCGGCGAACTGATCGCATGTAGCTCTCCGTTGAGCGTGGCGTTGTGTGGTTGTCGACGTGCGGTTTTCGACACTGCTGTCCGAAAAAGGTTCGAGGTGAGGAGGGCTCGATGTCAAGCCCCCGTAAGCGTGGGCCGGGACGTCCGCGCACACGGCCCGTCCAGGAACAACGCAGTCGGGTGCTGACGGCGGCGCGTGCGGTGTTCGCCGAGCGTGGGCGGTCGGGAGCGACGATCGAGCAGATCGCGCGCGAGGCTGGCGTGCGCAGGCAGACCGTCTACGAACTGTTCGAGGACCGCGGCACGCTGTTCGACCAGGTCGTGGCCGACGCCGAAGAACTGGCCTACGCCACCATCGCCGAGCGCGGCGCGGCTGATGCGGAGCTGGATCTGCACACGTGGGCGCGGCGGAACTACGCGGCCATGTTCACGCTCGCCTCCGACCATCCCGACGTGCTCGCGGTGTTGCAGCAGGCCGAGCGGGCGGGTACCGGCGCGTTGACGCGGTTGCGCGGGCGGTTGGCCGAGGTCTACACGGAGGCGAGTAGGCGACGGTGGGCCGAGCACGGTGTCGAGCCGGGCAGGGCCAACACCGCACTGGTGGCGATGTGGTTCGCGATGGCGGAGACGCTCGTGGCGATGAGGTGGCCCGCCGCTGCCGGCTCGACCGCCGACCCAGCCGGTGAAACAGACGGGCGCGCAACGGCCGAGACCTCCGCTGGAGATGCCGATGCGCCTGATCCGGAGGCGCTGATCGACCTGCTGACCGAGTTCACGGTGGGCGGTGTCCTGCGCCTGCAGCGGCACACGCCCGACGTCATCGACCGGCTGCGGTGACCTCCGGGAAAGGGAACCGTACGGACGGCTCCGCGGCGCCCCTGGTGGCGACCGGGACGCCGCGGGAGCCGATCCCGCGCTCGCCGCGGCGAGCGCGGGCCGATCCGGCCGTCAGCAGGTGGAGAGCATGTCCTTCAGTGAGGCCTTCTCCGCCTCGTTGACGGTCAGCTCGTACTTGTGCTTCACGCCGACCCACATCGAGGCGTACGTGCAGTGGTAGGAGTCGATCGGCTGCCATTCGGACGGGTCGGAGTCGCCCTTGGACCGGTTGGACGCGGCCGTGACGGCGATCAGCTGCGGCGATTCGAGGTCGTTGGCGTAGGCCTCGCGCTCGTCGGTGGTCCACTCCGAGGCATCCGTCCGCCAGGCGTTGGCGAGCGGCACGACGTGGTCGATGTCGATGTCCGACGGGTCGCTGACCGTCTCGCCGTCGAACCCGCTGTACCAGCTGCCGGAGGTCGGGTAGCAGTCCGTGCCGGTCTCGACGTCGTCGCCGTCGCGCTCGAGCACGAGCTCACGGGTGTTGCAGTTGTCCTCGTGGCTGCTCCAGTGGGGGAACTCGTCGCGGTCGTAGCCGTCGAGCGAGCCGTCGGGGGCGACCGTCAGCGACTCGAGCTGGGTCTCGGCCTCGGTCGGCGTGGGGATGCCGGGCGGCTCGGCGAGCGCGGTGCCCGCGCCGGCGAACGTGAGGGCGGCGGTCGCACCCAGGGCGACCGCGGAGTTACGGAGAGTACGGAAGACAGTCACGACAGCACCTCTCGACAAAGGGGGAATCCGGTGACGTGAAGGACTTTCCGACTGTCTCCAAGGCAGGTAACGGAATCGTTAACCCTGGGCGGAATCAGACCGATGTCGGGGGCAGAACCAGACGGAAGTCGTGTGTATGCCTGTACCAAGTCCACCGCGACATCGGCCGCGGACAGGGCACCCCGTCGCGTTCGGGCACGACCTCGCTCCCGCCGAGCTGGAACGCCCTGCCTGCCAGCCGGGTGCGCCGTTTCAGGAGCCTGCCGCGGGTGATCGTCACGCTGAGTCCACTGCTCGAGGTGTCACTGCCCGCCCGCGGGTCGGGCCGCACCTCGAGCAGTTCGGCCTCGCCGCGCAGTGCCTCGGTGTCGTCGCAGTAGGCCACGCCGCGCGGTTTGCGCACCACGCCGAGCCCCAGCAGCACACCGCCCGCGTCGTCCCTGATCAGCGGAACGTCGCGCGGTTCGGCCGACCACGCGGTGTCGAACGAGGCGGACGTCTCGCGTGGCAATCCCCACAGCTGCGCGATCTCCGAGTGGGCGGTCGGCACGTAGCCGACGGCGATGTCCCCGAGCCGGTCCTTGCGCAGCAGCCGCAGTGCGACCGCGGCGAGGTCGCCGTCCTGCCCCACGACCACGAGTCGCTGCGGTCCCGAGGTCAGCAGCCGGTCGACGTCGGCCTTGCCCGGACGTGCGGGCACCTTCTCCGCCTCGGCGCCCTCCGGCAGTTGAAACCCCAGCTCAGCGCCGCCGCAGAGCAACACCAATCCCCGCACGAGAACCCCCTCGGTTAGGCTCATGTACCGGCATTTCCCAGTCATATCGACTGACCGCCACGCGTCAGCGTCCGAAACGACCACAGCCACTACCTCACACCTTGGAGTTTCACATGCCGGCCATCGTGCTCATCGGTGCCCAATGGGGCGACGAAGGCAAGGGCAAGGCCACCGACCTGCTCGGCGACAAGGTGCAGTGGGTGGTGCGCTACCAGGGTGGGAACAACGCGGGCCACACGGTGGTGCTGCCCGACGGCCAGGACTTCGCCCTGCACCTGATCCCGTCCGGCATCCTCACGCCGGGCGTGACGAACGTGATCGGCAACGGTGTCGTGGTCGATCCGGGTGTGCTGCTCGACGAGCTCGAAGGGCTCGAGGCCCGCGACATCGACACGAGCAAGCTGCTGCTGTCGGCCGACGCGCACTTGATCATGCCGTACCACGTGGCCATCGATAAGGTCACCGAGCGCTACCTCGGCAGCCGGAAGATCGGCACCACCGGACGCGGCATCGGTCCGTGCTACCAGGACAAGGTCGCCCGCGTGGGCGTGCGCGTGCAGGACGTGCTCGACGAGAAGATCCTGCGCCAGAAGGTCGAGGCCGCCCTGGAGTTCAAGAACCAGGTGCTGGTGAAGGTCTACAACCGCAAGGGGCTCGACGCGGCCGAGGTCACCGACACGGTGCTGAGCCAGGCCGAGCGGTTCCAGCACCGCATCGCCGACACGCGACTCGAACTCAACAAGGCCCTCGAACGTGACGAGACGGTGCTGCTCGAGGGTTCGCAGGGGACGCTGCTCGATGTCGACCACGGCACGTACCCGTACGTCACCTCGTCCAGCCCCACCTCGGGTGGCGCGAGCGCCGGTTCGGGCATCGGCCCCGGCCGCATCACCACGGTGCTGGGCATCCTGAAGGCCTACACCACGCGGGTCGGTTCGGGTCCGTTCCCGACCGAGCTGCACGACGAGGCGGGCGAGAACCTGCGCAAGTCCGGTGGCGAATTCGGCGTCACCACGGGACGTTCGCGCCGCACCGGCTGGTTCGACGCGGTGATCGGCCGCTACGCCTCGCGGGTCAACGGCATCACCGACTACTTCCTCACCAAGCTCGACGTGCTGTCCGGGCTGGAGCGGGTGCCGGTGTGCGTGGCCTACGAGGTCGACGGTGAGCGCACCGAGGACATGCCGATGACGCAGACCGACGTCCACCACGCGAAGCCGGTCTACGAGGAGCTGCCCGGCTGGTGGGAGGACATCAGCGAGTGCCGCAGCTTCGAGGAGCTGCCGAAGAACGCGCAGGCCTACGTCGAGCGGCTCGAGGAACTGATGGGCACCCGCATCTCCGCGATCGGCGTCGGCCCCGGCCGCGAGCAGACCATCGAACGGCACGCGATCCTCTGAGGGCCACATGCCCCCGAGGGCCCCATGGTTGCGTTCAACGCAACCATGGGGCCCTCGGGGGCTTTAAGACCTACTTGTTCTCGAAGGTGCGGATCGCTTCCGCGGCGATGTCGGAGTGGTCGGCGAACACGCCGTCGATCCCGGTGGCGAGGAACGCCTCGTACTCGGCGAAGATGTCGCCGTAGTCGGCCGGGTCGTCCGACGACTGCAGGTCCGTCGGCAGGAACTCGTTCTCGGCGCGGAACGTCCACGGGTGCACGATGAGGCCCTCGTCGTGGGCGTCGTCGACCAGTGTCGTCGGCTCGGTCAGGTTGCCCTCGTCGTCGGTCGGGATGATGCGGCTCTTCTCCGGGCCGACCGCGGAGGCGTACGAGGCGATCTCCTTGAGCCCCTCGGGCGTGACCAGGTCGTCGTAGGTGCGCGGGTCACCGGACTCCACGAAGTCGTACGGCGCGCCCGAGGCGTCGACGAGCTGCACGAGCGGCACCCGCACCTGCTTGCTGAGCTCCTTGAGGTTCGACACCTCGAACGACTGCACGTACACGTTGGACTTCGACTTGTTCAGGCCGTTGCGGTTCAGCGCGTCCACCAGGAGCGGTTCGAGTGCGCGGTCCTGCTGCTGGAAGTACGTCGGGTGCTTGAGCTCGGGGTAGACGCCGACGTCGCGGCCGAGCTCGCGGGACAGCCGCTCGGACAGGTCGATGATCTCCTGGAACGTGGCGATCTCGAACCGCCCGTCGTAGATCGTGTTGTGCGGCCGCGTCTCCGGGATGCGCTCGACGGCGCGCAGCGTCTTGAGCTCGGCGAGCGTGAAGTCCTCGGCGAACCAGCCCGTCATCGGCTTGCCGTCTACCTGCTTGGTGGTCTTGCGGTCGGCGAACTCGGGGTGCTCGGCGACGTCGGTGGTGCCGCCGATCTCCGGCTCGTGCCGCGCGACGAGCACGCCGTCCTTGGTGGTGACGAGGTCGGGCTCGATGTAGTCGGCGCCCATGCGCGCCGCGAGCTCGTACGCGGCGAGCGTGTGCTCCGGGCGGTAGCCGGACGCGCCGCGGTGCGCCACGACCTTGATGTCGTCGGCCTGCTCTCCGCGCTCGGCGGCGTGGCCCGCGGCGCCGGACGTGGGTCCTGCTGCCGTCGCGGGGGCGATGCCGGTGGTCGCGAGCACGGCGAGCGCGCTCAGCGCCGCCACCGTCAGACGTTTACGGATTCGGGACGTGTTTGCCATGTTGTCGTCGCTGCCCTCTCTCGGTCCGATGGGGACCTCGTTACGTTCGCGGCCGCGCGCGACCACCCGGCGACAGCGTGGCAGCCGCAGGGGCACATGCGGGTGAACGCCCGGCTATCGGGGTGTCTACGCTGATGTCCCGTGCGCTTCCTGGTTATCGGCTCCGGAGCCCGCGAGCACGCCATCGCCCTGGCCGCCTCCCAAGACCCGTCGGTGACGGCGATCGCCTGCGCGCCCGGCAATGCCGGGATCGCCGCGCTGGCCGAGCCGCTCGGCGTCGACCTCACCGATCCCGCGGCCATCGCCGCGCTGGCCGCCGAGTGGCGTGCCGACCTGGTGGTGATCGGCCCGGAGGTGCCGCTGGTGGCCGGCGCCGCCGACGCGGTGCGCAAGGAGGGCATCGCCTGCTTCGGACCGTCGGCGTCCGCGGCCCGCATCGAGGGGTCGAAGGCGTTCGCCAAGGAGGTCATGACGGCGGCGGGCGTGCCAACCGCGCGCAGCGAGGTCGTGGACAACCCGGCCCACCTCGACGCCGCACTCTCCCGTTTCGGTCCGACCTGGGTGGTCAAGGACGACGGGCTCGCCGCAGGCAAGGGCGTCGTCGTCACGCGCGACGTGGAGCAGGCGCGCAAGCACGCCCTGATGCTGCTCGACGGCGGACATCCGGTGGTGCTGGAGTCGTTCCTGGACGGCCCCGAGGCCTCCCTGTTCTGTTTCGTCGACGGCCGCACGGTGGTGCCGCTGCTGCCCGCCCAGGACTTCAAACGCGTCGGCGACGGCGACTCGGGACCGAACACCGGTGGCATGGGTGCCTACGCGCCGTTGGCCTGGGCGCCGGCCGAGCTCGTGGACGACGTCGTGGAGCGCATCGTGCAGCCGGTGGTCGACGAACTCGCCGACCGCGACGCCCCGTTCAGCGGCCTGCTGTACGCGGGGCTGGCGTTGACCAGCGACGGTCCGCAGGTGATCGAGTTCAACTGCCGTTTCGGCGACCCGGAGACCCAGGTGGTGCTGGCGCTGCTGCGCACTCCGCTGGCCGGGCTGCTGCACGCCACCGCGACGGGCACGCTCGCCGACCAGCCGCCGCTGGAATGGTCCGACGGCGCGGCCGTCACCGTGGTGCTCGCGGCCGACGGCTACCCGGGCAAGCCGCGTACCGGCGACGTGATCACCGGTGGTGAGGCCCAGGGCGTGCTGCACGCGGGCACGCGCAGGCGCGACGACGGCGCCGTGGTCTCCAGCGGTGGCCGCGTGCTGTCGGTGGTCGGCACCGGTCCGGACCTCGACGCCGCCCGCGCCGACGCCTACGAGCGGGTCGCCTCGGTGAACCTCGCCGGTGCACACCACCGGACCGACATCGCGTTGCGCGCCACCCGCGGGGAGATCGCCGTTCCCGCCTCCTCCTGAGCCGGCCTCCGCACCTTCGCCTCTCCCGCGCCTCGGCACCTCGGCACCTCAGGACGCCGGAAAACCCTCAGCGCCGGAAACCTCAGCGCCGGAAAACCATCAGCGCCGAAAACCCTCCGATCGGAGGGAACCGAGGCGCGGGCGGGAACGTCGAAGTTCAGGTCACCGTCACATCCGAGTTGGTAACCTGCCAGTGATACCGGACGACTACCGGCCGTAACAGGGGGTGCGCATGGCGTCAGAATCAGGCTCGGAGGCCGGCGAAGGCGGCGCGATCGTCGAAGGCGGCGCGGCTGTCGAGGGCGTCGAGGCTGTCGGAAGTGGCGCGACGGGTTTCCCCGCGTCCGTCGCCGGTTCGCCGATCCCCGCTGTGCCGTCCGCGAAGGACATCGACGTCGCGCCGGACAAGGTCGGCGAGGTCGCGCGGATCATCGACGAGCAGGCCGATCAGCTCGACCGGAAACTCTCCGAACACCTCGGCTCACTGCGCATTCCCGCCCCCGCGGAGGACACGGTGTCGCAGCACGCCGTCGGCGTGTGGAACGACGTCGTCAGCGGGCCGGAGGACTCCTACGCGGCGCACGCGCGTTCCTACGTCACGCAGCTGCGCGGGCTGGCGTCCCAGCTGCGGCGCGCAGGCGAGGAGTACACGCGCTCGGACCAGGAGAAGGCGGACACGTTCGGGGATCGGCGTGGTTTCCCCGCGTAGGCCCGGCTCGGCGACCCGGCGGCAGATGACGCGGAATGAGGGGTAGCGACATGGTCATGGACGTTTCGCAGCGTGCGGAGGAGATCCGCAACCATCGCTTCGACGGCTACACCGACAACATGCTGGCCAACGAGATCGACCTGTTCCGCGGCGGTGCGGGCACCAACGGCATCGGTGAGGCGGTCAACGCGCTCAAGGCCGTCTCGAAGGCGCTGAACGAAACGGAGAACACCCTCCGCACGGAGCTGGGCAAGCTCGGCGTGGACTGGACCGGCGACGCCGGTGAGCAGGCGCAGCGGTGGCTGACGGGCCAGGCCGACTACTCCAGGGACGCCCACGCACAGGTCGAGGAGGCGGCGAAACAGATCTTCGCGCAGGGTGAGGCGTTCAACCGCACGATGCACCAGCTGCCCGACGCGAAGGCGCTGCGCGAAGGCTCCGGCGGTTACGGGTTCGCCGACGCGCTCGGCAGTCTCATCGGCTTCGAGACCGACAACGCCAAGCGCGTGGCGCAGGGCCAGGAGGCACGGGCACAGGCGCTGGAGGCGCTGAACGGTTACGCCCGTTCCTCCGGCGACAACCTCTCCTCGCTCCCGCAGATGGAGCAGCCCGAGATGATGGCCGCCTTCGTCTCCGACGTGCCAAGGGAGGTCGACGCGGGCGGTCCGCCTGCGACCGACGGTGGTTCGGACACCCCGGACGTGCAGCTGCCCGCGACCGACGCACCGGACAGCACGACCGACACGTCCGGTGTGGCTCCGCCCGCGGCCGCTCCCGTCGTCCCGCCCGCATCGGCACCGGTGCCGCCCGCCGCGGCCCCCGTGCCGACGCCGACGTACGAAACGCCCTACGCGGCGCCGCCGGTCGGTACCGGGTCGGTGCAGCCGGGCGGTTCCCACGCGGGCACCGCGCCCTCGTCGACGGCTCCGAGTAGTTCGGCGCCCGTCCAGTCGGCTCCCGGCGCGGGGTATCTGCACGTGGCACGGCCTGGCGGTCGTCAACCCGTGTCGGGCAACAACCCCTCGAGCGGTTCGGCACAGGGGCCGGTGTCGGGCACGCAGGCCGTTCCCGGCACCCCGGGAACCCAGACCCCGCAGGGCACTCAGGGACTCCAGGGCACGCAAGGACTCCAGGGGACCCAGGCGAGTCCGGGCGCGACTCCGGGTGGGCAGACCGGGGCCGGTGGTGGCGCGGCCGTGGGCAAGACCCCGGGTGCTCCGGTCGGCCAGGGAACTCCGGCAGGCCCCGGTACTCCCGGTGGTACGGACCAGGCGCCCGGCAATCAGACCGGCGGCAAGCAGCCCGGTGCCGTCGGCGGCAAGCCGGGCGCGCTGCCCGGTGCAGGCACGCCCGCGGCCCCGGGTACCGCCACGCCCGGCGGTGGTGGCGCGGTGGCGCCCGCGCCGCTGGTGGGCGGCAAGGCAGGCGGTCCGGTGTCCGAGTCGGACCAGTTGGCCAAGGGCAAGTCGTTCGGTGTCGCGCCCATGCCCGGCGGCGGTACGACCGGCGCGGGGAACGCCTCGTCGGCGGGAATGCCGAAGGCGGGCGGGATCTCGTCCAACGACCTCGGTGGCGCCGCGGGTGCCGTCGCGGCCGGCGGCATCGCCGGTGCGCTGGCCGGTGACCGCGACCGCAGCGGAGGTGGCCGCAGCGCCGCCCCGCGTTCGCCCCACCAGAACATGGCCGACCTGCCCGAGGAACAGGCGCGGGCCGAGCGCAACCGGGCGGACAAGGCCGGTACGGACCGGCGTGGTGTTCTGCAGAAGGCCGCGCCGCAGGAGGGGGACGACGACGCCACGCACGTGCGGCGGTTCGGTGTCGACGACAACGACCTCTTCTCCGACCAGCGCATGGTCGCCCCCGACACGATCGGCGACCCGGATTCGGAACAGCGGTGAACCACCTGTGACCACTGGCGGAAGCGTGGTGTTGTCCACGCTCGAGTTCGACATGCTCTGGGAGGCGGAACGGCTGCCCCGGCGGCATCCCGCACTGGACGTGCCGAGCGCCGGGATCACGCACAGCGAGCGGGCCGACCTCGTCGAGCAGGCGTGGGACTCGCTCGCGCAGCGCAGGCTCGCGAAGGGACATCAGGCCACGAGCGACCTGGTGGACATGCTGAACCTGTTCGTGCGCCCCGCCGTGGCCATCGACACGTGGGTCTGGACCGACCGGCAGATCTCCGGACTGGCCGTCAGCACGGGCACCCAGGCGTTGATGGGGGTCGTCGACGGGGACGAGGTGTGGCTGATCCCGGCGCGGGACTCGTCGTTGCCGGAGTCGGCGGTGTCGGTGGCGGGCGAGACGCCCGCGGGTGTCGGCTGGTCGGCCAGCGTGCCGCACGACATCCTCGTGGAGGCCGACCGCGAGGCAGCTGGTGATGCGCGAGCCCTCGTCGGTGCGCTCACCGACCGGGGCATCGTGCTGAGCGAGGCGCAGGAGTTCGCCGCCATGCTGATGGGCCAGGTCGTCCGCGGCCAGTTCGGTGCGCAGACGCACGGCCGTGACGGCACCGTGCGCCGTGCCCAGCGGGTGATCGCGTTCTACGACACCGACCGAGGCCGGTATCTGCTGCAGGTGGCGCCGGGCGGTGACGGACGCCAGTGGGCGACCGTGGCGCCGGCGGACAACACGTTGCTGGCGCAGCGGGTGTGGGAGCTGCTTGAGGAGATGTAGGCGGGCCGTGGGAACGCGAAATCCCCGCGCACGCCGTTACAGTTGGGCGGAACCGCCGGTGGTGCCGTGTGCGTCCAACCCGGCGACGATCGAGATCGTGTGGTGAAGGGGGAAGATCACCGTGCCGGTTTATGACGCCGATTCGATGCGCAGCACGGCCGGGACGGTCGACGGGATCGCCGACCGGATCAGCAAGGACAAGGACGAACTCCGCGGGGTCGAGGGCGAGAGCCCGTTCGGCGAGGTGGAGGACGAGGACGATCCCGACCGGGTCGACGGCACGCTCGGTTCCTTCACCGCGGGCATGCAGTCCGAGTTCGACGCTGCGCAGCAGCACATGAAGGCGGCCAGCGCGACCCTGCGCAAGGCCATCGAGGCGATGTCCGAGGCGGACGCCACCGCCGCGGACAACCTGACGATGCGGGGCGAGGTCTGACATGTCGCTGGGAATGCCCGACAACTGGGGCGACGTCGAAGCCCAGGCCGCGAAGGTCGAGAAGGTCAACCCCGGCCAGATCCAGGGGGTGGCCCAGCAGTTCCGCAAGGCCTCCGAGAACACCGGCGACCACTCGACGTCGCTGAAGAACGCCGCCGCACCGTTGCAGGAGGGCGGGGTCTGGAACGGGGACGCCGCCGACGCCTTCTTCGACTACGTCGGCAAGGTCGCCGCAGCGGGTGCGCGCGTCAAGTCGAAGCTCGACGAGGCCGCCGAGGAGCTGAGTTCGCTCCAGCAGCAGCTCTCCGAGATCAAGAACAAGATCAACGAGACCAAGAAGTCGGCCGAGAAGACGATCAACGAGCGCAACGAGAAGGCCGAGCAGGAGGCGCAGGAAGCCGAGCGCACCGTTCAGGCCGCGCACGGGGACGGCGGTTCCGGCGGCGGGCGTGATCCCGAGGCGATCCGCGAGCAGGCCCGGCAGGCCAACAGGCAGACCGCGAGCCAGGCGACCGAGCGGATCAAGAGTCTGATGAACCAGGCCAACCAGGCCATCAAGAAGGCCCAGCGGTTGATGAAACAGGAGATCGACGGCGGAGGGTACTCGCAGGTGCCGGTGCCGGGTGGGGCGCAGTCGCAGATGGCCTCGACCGGTGGGATCAGCGGCGGCGGCAGCGCACCGAGCGTCGGCGGCAGCAGCGGCGGGAGCGGTGGTGGCGGCGGCGACGTCGCGGCCGCGGCGGGCGGCGGCGGTCTCGGTTCGAGTGGCGGCCCGCCGGCGGGGCCGCCTCCGGGCAACGTCGAGCAGTGGATCAAGGAAGCCATCAAGATCCTGCAGCAGAACGGAATCCCGGTCACCGAGGAGAACATCGACCAGATCTGGACGATCATCGAGCACGAGTCGGGTGGCGACCCGCGCGCGATCAACGATTGGGACTCCAACGCCGCCAAGGGCACCCCGTCGAAGGGTCTGATGCAGTGCATCGACCCCACGTTCGACGCGCACGCGGTGCCCGGGCACACCGACATCTGGAACCCGGTGGACAACATCGTCGCCGGTGTCCGGTACACGTTCGACCGCTACGGCAGCCTCGACCAGCACCCGGGTCTGGCCTCCATCGCCTCCGGCGGCGGATACCAGCCGTACTGACAGCTCCCGTTCGTGCCACCAAGGTGGCTTCGGTCGCGCCCGGCGCCGCCGAAGTCACCTTGGTGGCACAACTGCATCGGGGCAGATGAAGGGCCCTTCATGGTCGCCTCAGGCGAGGTTCACGGTGTGGCGGCATCGTTGACGTCATGAGCGAAGAGCAGTGGCAGCCGGCGGAGGCGGAACTGGCCGACCTGTGGGCCGCCGTCGCGGAGGCCGACGGCGGTCTCGTCCACGGCAGCCGCATCACGCACCGCGACGTCCAGCGCTCGAGCACGACGGTGGCCGCGCGGGTCGACGTCACCGGCGCCGACGGACGCCGCGGCGCCGAGACCTTCTGCGCCAGCACGTCCGACAGGGCCCGCGGCGCGATGCGGATGTCCGACGGCCACCGCGAACTCGGTGTGTGGCGGTTCCCGCACGATCCCGCGCTGCCCGGACTCGCGGCGGCGGTGGATCCCGACCGGATGCGCGCCCTGCTCGCGCGGTTCGGACTGCCGGCGCAGGGGCTCACCGTCCACGTGCGCGCCTACCGGCCGCTGCGCCGCGCCGTCGTCGAGCTACGGACGTCGACGGCGAGCGTGTTCGTCAAGGCTCTCCGCCCCGACAAGGTCGAGGCACTGCACCACATGCACCGCGCGGCCGAGGGCGGCATCGTTCCCGAGAGTCTGGGATGGACAGGCGACGGCCTGTTGCTGCTCGCCGGGGTCGGAGGCAGGCCGCTGCGCCGGCTTCTGTTGAGTGGCAACACGATCGAACTCGAACGTATCGATCCGGGCGACATCGTCGGCACGTTGCGCGCTCTGCCGGCCGCATTCACCGAACAGGGACGCAGACCCGGATGGGCCGACCGGGCCCGCCACTACGCCGACGTCGTGGCGCGCCTGCACCCCGATGTCGGCGACAGGGCGCACGCCGTCGCTGACGCGGCCGAGTCCCGGCCCACGTGGCCCGACGTTCCCGTCCACGGCGACTTCTACGAAACCCAGCTGCTCGTGTCGGAAGGGCGGCTCGTCGGCCTGCTCGACCTCGACACCGCGGGGGCCGGTGATCCGCACGACGACCCGGCGTGTCTGCTCGGGCACCTTTCGGTGCTCGCACAGGTGAAACCCGAGCGAGCGCCGGTGATCGACCGGTTCGCCCAGCGTTGCCGCCGCGAGTTCGACGAGCACTGGGATCCGGCTGCACTGCGGATCTCGGCCGCGGCCGTCGTGCTCTCGCTCGCACCCGGCGCGCACCGCACCGGCGGCAGGCGGTGGCGTTCCGTGCTCGAACAACGACTCGAACTCGCCGAACACTGGTGCCGCGACGCCGCCCGAAGCGGCCCGGCCTGAACACCGCCACGGCAGCAACCTCGCTCCACGAACCCGAATCCGGAAAGACCCTGCGCGCGGAATGCCCGGTACGCAGGCGGAACAAGCAAGGCACACAACGAAAGGTGATCACATCATGGCAAGCAACAAGCGTCCCTGGTTCGTCGTCGCGGCCGCGGCGGTGGGAATCGGCGGTGCGATCGCCGTCGGCGGCACCGCCGTGGCCGGCGGTGAGGTGAACGACGCCAAGGCGCCCGCCCAGGTCCAGCTCGCCGACCAGCAGTCCGGTGCCGACTCCACCGACACGACCAACACGGCCGACTCGCCGAGCGACCGCGACAACAGCACCGCCAACACCGCGAATACCGCCAACTCTCCGGACACCAACACGACCGACTCGCCCGACGAACCCGCACCGGTGCCGCCGAAGGACGGATCCGTGCAGCAGGCCCCGCCTCCCGCCCCGCAGGACGTCGACGACCACACGGCCGATTCGCCCGACGAGGCCGACGACGCGAACACCGCCGATTCCCCGGACTCTCCGGACAGCGACTCGGACGATGACGACGCGCCGGGTGTCGATTCGCCCGATTCTCCCGAATGAGAGTAGTTTCGCGAGATCCGCATTCCCTTCAACGGTGAAGGAAACATCATGACGATGTCGGCCGAAGGTGCCCAGAGGGTCGATAGTGGACAGTCCGCTCCGGTGCGCACGAAGCGAATCTGGTGGATCCTGCTGGGCGTCTCGGTCGTCCTCAACGTCGTCAGCATGGCGGTTCCGGCGCTGATCGACCATCCGCTCACCACCGAGCGCGGCGAGATCCGGATGTATCTCGACGTGTTCATGGAGGGGAATCTGCCGACGTGGTGGAGCGTCGGCCTGCTCGTCGTCACGGCGGTGCTGTTCGCCGTGCTCGGCGGGCTGGCCCGCTCGGCCGGTGCGCGGTCCGCGGCGTGGGGCTGGTGGTGTGCGACCGTCCTGCTCGGACTGTTGTCGCTCGACGACCACACGCAGCTGCACGAGCGGCTCGATCGCATCGGCCGCAGGCTGACCACCTTCGACAGCGGTTTTCCGTTCTACTGGCTGATTCCCGGCCTGCTGGCGGGTGCGGTCGTGGCGGCGGGACTGCTCGTGCTGGCGCTGCGGCTGAGCGGACGTGCGCGGTGGTTCGTCGTGGCGGGCGGAGCGCTGCTGCTCTGGTCGGCACTCGGGATGGAGGCGTTGCAGGGACTGCTCATCGCCGGACAGGAGAGCGGCCCGCTGTACGTGCTGACCTACCACGCGGAGGAACTCGGGGAGAACGTCGGCGTGCTGCTGCTGATGGCCGGTGCCGCGCGAGCGGCGTCCCTGCGGCGCTCGCCGGGCGGACGTTTCACCCTCCGCTACGCCCTGCCTTCAGTCTAGAATCGTCCGGTGAGCCCGATGAGTCCGCGTGAGGACCAGAACCGCAGGTTGCTGCGTGCCCGCGACGCGATCGACCGCGACTACGCGCAGCCGCTCGACGTGCCCGCGCTCGCCCGCATCGCGCTGATGTCGCCGAGTCACTTCACGCGCTCGTTCCGCACGACGTTCGGTGAAACGCCGCATCGCTACCTGCAACGGCGCCGGATCGAACGCGCGATGGCGATGCTGACCGCGCCGTCGGCCACCGTCACGAAGGTCGCCGAGCAGGTCGGATTCGACAGTCTCGGCACGTTCAGCCGTACGTTCCGCGCGGTCGTCGGAATGTCCCCGACCGAGCACCGCACGCGCGAGAAACCGAGTCACGTGCCGGCGTGTTTCGTCAAGACGTGGCGCCGCCCGGCATGACGGTCGTTTCGGATAAGCCGAAACCGCCGCTCCGGTCGTAGCGTTTCCGACATGTTCACACGAATCGGAATCACCTCGGTCATGGTCCTCGATCAGGACGAAGCACTCGACTTCTACTGCGGCAAGCTCGGTTTCGAGGTCGCCGACGACGTCGACATGGGTTTCATGCGGTGGCTCACCGTGGAGTTGCCGTCCGACCCGGGCAGACAGTTGCTGCTCGAGCTGCCCGGTCCGCCCGCGCACAGCGAGGAGGTCGCGGCACAGATCCGGGACCTGGTCACGAAGGGTGCGCTCGGTGCCGCGGCCATGCTCAACACCGACGATTGTCAGAAAACGTACGAAACGCTCCGCGCCAAGGGTGTCGAATTCACGGAGGTGCCGACCGAGCAGCCGTACGGCATCGACTGCGCACTGCGGGATCCGTTCGGCAACCACATCCGCATCACGCAGCTCGCGGAGGGTCCCGTGCACATTACAGAACAGGACATCGAAAGATTCCGGTGCGGCTCTTGAGCCGAGATCGTTTTCGATAGGCTGCGCGCGGTACATCGACCCCGCGCGCAGCCTGGAGGCGACGGTGACTTCCACACCAGGGCGGGACGGCTCGAGGGAAGCGGTCCTGCCGACGGTCATCGACCCGAACGTGCCGAGCATCGCGCGTGCGTACGACGCGACGCTCGGCGGCAAGGACAACTACGAGGTCGACCGCGAAGTCGCCAGACAGCTGCGTGAGGTCACTCCCGAGGTCACCACCCTGGCCTGGGACAACCGGGACTTCCTCATCCGCGCCACGCGCTACATCGTCGGCACGGTCGGCATCAACCAGATCCTCGACATCGGTTCCGGCCTGCCCACGGCGGAGAACACGCACGACGTGGCGCTGCGGATGAACCGGGACACGAGTGTCGTCTACGTCGACATCGACCCGATCGTCATCGCCCACGGCAGGGCGCTGGTCGAGGACCACGACCGGGTCCACTGCGTGCAGGGCGACCTCACGCAGCCTTCCGAGCTGCTGGCGGACGCGGAGGTGCGGTCCGCGCTCGACTGGTCGGCCCCGTTGGCGCTGTACCAGGTCGGCACCTTGCACCACGTCGCCGACGACGGCGACCCCGCGGCGCTGATGCGGCAGTACGTCGAGGCCCTTCCCTCGGGGTCGTACGTCGTGCTCTCGCACTTCTTCCACCCCGGCGACGAGGACCCCGAGGCGGCCGAGGTCGCCGAGCGGCTCGAGCACGCGTTCCTGCACAGCCCCATGGGTACCGGCAGGTTCCGCACCAGGGACGAGATCGCCGAGTACTTCGAGGGCCTCGAGTTCGTCGAGCCCGGCCTGTCGACGCTGTCCTACTGGTGGCCGGAGGGTCCGCCGCCCGACGACCTCGACCCGGCACGCCGGCTCATGATCGGCGGCATCGCCCGCAAACCCTGACGCGGTCCGGCCGGGCGAGGACCGTGGCCCTGCGCTCATGCGTGTGTGTCACCTCCGACAGCGCCGCCTACAGTGCTGGGCATGACGAGCGCGACCCCGTTTCCCCCTCCCGCACAGCGTTCCGACGTCCCGCCGTTCTACGTCATGGACGTGCTGTCGGCGGCGAAGGCGCGGCAGGCCGAACGCGGTGACGTCGTCTTCCTGTGCGCCGGTCAGCCCACCGCGGGCGCGCCGAAGCCCGTCATCGCGGCGGCCGAACAGGCACTGCGCGGCGGCGACCTCGGCTACACGCCGCAGCTGGGTATCCCGGAACTGCGCGAGGCGATCGCCAGGCACTACGACCGCTCGTACGGCCTCGACGTCGACCCGGGCGACGTCATCGTCACGACCGGGTCGTCGGGCGGTTTCCTGCTGGCTTTCCTGTCGGCGTTCGAAGCGGGCGATCGCGTCGCCATGGCCAGGCCCGGCTATCCGGCCTACCGCAACCTGTTGCGCGCGTTGGGCTGCGAGGTCGTCGAGTTCGGCACCGACGAGACCACCCGGTTCCAGCCGACGCCCGGCCTGCTCGACGAGCTCGGTGACATCAAGGGCCTCGTCGTCGCCAGTCCCAGCAACCCGACGGGGACGATCGTCTCGCCCGACGAGTTCGCCGCGCTGACGACGTGGTGCGCCGACCGTGGGGTGCAGCTGATCAGCGACGAGATCTACCACGGCATCTCCTACGAGCGCGACGTCGCGTGTGCGTGGCAGACCTCCGACGAGGCTCTGGTGCTCGGTTCGTTCTCGAAGTACTTCGCGATGACGGGCTGGCGGCTCGGCTGGATGCTGGCGCCGAGCAGGCTGCACCGCAGCATCGACGTGCTGACGGGCAACTTCAACATCTGCCCGCCCGCGTTGTCGCAGCACGCGCTGGTGGCCGCGTTCGACGAGCAGTCGTACGCCGAGCTGGACGGACACGTCGAGCACTATCGGGTGAACCGGGACCTGCTGGTCGACGGCCTGAGGGACATCGGACTGACGAGGATCGCGCCGATCGACGGCGCGTTCTACGCCTATGTCGACGTGTCGGCCCACACCGACGACTCGCTGTCGTGGTGCCGGAAGCTGCTGGACGACACCGGCGTGGCGATCACGCCGGGTGTCGACTTCGACCCGGTCGACGGGGGCAGGTTCGTACGGCTGTCGTTCGCGGGCGCGCGGGAGGACATCGGCGAGGCGGTGCGCAGGATCGGCGCGTGGCTGCACGCGTAGGCAGCCTTTGCGCGTGCCGGGGAGCCCGCTCAGGGGCGCCCTGAGTTTTCCCTGAAGGTTGCCTGCTCGACGGGACTTCCGGGGGTGGGCCGTGCCAACCTGGAATCAGACATTCTCAGCGACCTGGAGGAAGCACATGTTCTGGAAGATCGTCGGCGGCCTGTTCCTGGCGTGGGTCGCGTTCATGGTGATCGGGTCGGTCGTCGGCTTCCTCGTCAAGGCCGTCTTCTGGATCGCGCTCATCGCCGGTGCCGGCTTCCTCGGTGCGGCCGCCTACGGCGCGCTGAAGGGCGGCGACAAGAAGCAGCTCCGCCAGTGACGGCCCACGGCTGACCCGCCGCGTGCGCTGCCGCCCAGCGCATGCGGCGCGGCCTGTCGGGGGTGGCTCGTAGCCTCAGCGCAGTAGGGAGACGGCCGCGTCGGCGCCCGGCCAGAGTTCGGCGCGGAGGCCGGCGGCGCGGGCGGCGTCGACGTTCGCCTGGCGGTCGTCGAAGAACAGACAGTCGCCGGGCGCGCAGCCCAGCCGTTCGACGAGCAGGCGGTAGATGTCGGCGTCCGGCTTGGCCATGCCGACGTCGCCGGAGAAGACCAGGTGCTGGAAGTGCCGCGTCCACGGCTGCTGTTCGGCGTGCCGGGCGAACGACGCGGGCGCGTTCGACAGCAGCGCCAGGTTCCGCCCTTCGCCGGCCAGCGATTCGAGGAGCCGTTCGGCCGCCGGGTCGAGCGTCGACCAGCCGCGCGCGTCGATCTCCGTCAGTTCGCGGACCGTGGCCAGGTCGACGTCGGCGTCGACGGTGTCGCCGACGGCCTGCCAGTAGGCGACGTCGGCGGCCCCGCGGTCGTACGGATCGCGGTGCGCCCAGTAGGCGGGTTCGAACGTCGCAGGGGGCACGTCGAGTCTCCCGGCGAGTTCCGGCAGCGCGGTCGTGCGCCTGCACAGCACCTCGCCGTAGTCGAACACCACCCAGTCGGTCATCGGCGGTCCTCCCGGATGCGCCGCAGCGCCTCGTCGACGTCGTCGGCGGTCACCTCGCGGTGCAGGACGAACCGCACCTTCCCCGCCATCGGCAGCGCGCGGATGCCGAGGCCACGCAGATGCTCGAGGGTCAGCGACACGTCCGGAACCGAGGCGAGCAGGATGTTCGTCTGC
This sequence comes from Prauserella rugosa, assembly GCF_000719975.1. Lineage (GTDB taxonomy): Bacteria > Actinomycetota > Actinomycetes > Mycobacteriales > Pseudonocardiaceae > Prauserella > Prauserella rugosa. The sequence goes on along the minus strand of NZ_JOIJ01000016.1, from coordinate 45,585 downwards.
GGATCGACCACGTCCCAGCCCAGTTCACGCAGTCCAGCCGCGAGCGTGCGGGCGTTCTCGTGGTCGCCCTTGAGTTGGTCGATGCGGTCGAGCGCCACCAGTCCGGCCGCGGCGAGCACACCGCCCTGGCGCACGCCGCCGCCGAGCATCTGCCGCATGCGCCTGGCCCGCTCGACGAACTCCGCCGTACCCGCGACGACCGATCCGACGGGCGCGCCGAGGCCCTTCGACAGGCACGCCGACACCGAGTCGACGCCTACGGTCAGCGCGGCCGGCGGCAGACCGAGTTCCGCGGCGGCGTTCCACACCCGCGCGCCGTCGAGGTGGACGTTCAGACCACGGTCGCGCGCGGCGGCGACCAGCTGGGCGTGCTCGTCGGGCGGAGTGATCGCCCCGCCCGCCGCGTTGTGCGTGTTCTCCAGCGACAGCAAGGTGGTGCGCAGTGCGTAGTACGGGCCGTCGGCCGGTCCGACCGCCGCGCGCACCGCAGCCGGGGACGGCCTGCCGGGCCCCGCGTCGTGCTCGAGCGGATCGGGCATGCCGCCTGCCAGCCACGCCGCGGAGCCGAGCTCGTTGGTCAGCACGTGCGCCCCACGCGGCGCGAGGAACCGGTCGCCGCGCGAGAGGTGCAGCGACAGGGCGATGAGGTTCGCCATGACCCCGCTCGGGGTCCACAGTGCCGCCTCCATGCCGAGCAGGTCGGCGGCACGCTCCTCGAGTGCGACGATCGTCGGGTCCGAGTCGATGACGTTGTCGCCGACCTCGGCGTCGGACATCGCCACGCGCATGGCGTCGTCCGGCCTGGTGATCGTGTCGGAGCGGAAGTCGATCGGGGTGGGGGATCCGGAGGTCACGTTTCGATCACATCACATGCCCGACCGGCGGCTGCAGCAGGGCTCGCCGATCCGGGGGCGAAAATCTTCGGGGGACGTGCAACCGTAGACGCGACCGGTGCCGTCCAGGGCACGAACAACTGAGACCGACCGGAGACCTACCGCGTGGACCCCCGCGACGAGCAGGAGTTCGCGGCGTACTTCGCCGCGAAGCGAGACTCCGTGCGCAGAACCGCGTACATGCTCTGCGGCGACTGGCATCGGGCGGACGACCTGGCACAGACGGCTTTCGTCACGCTGCATCGGCGCTGGCGCAAGATCCGTGACAGGGAGGCCCTCGACGCGTACGTCCGCAAGACACTGGTGCGGGCGGCGATCGACGAGTCCCGTCGACCGTGGCGCAGGGAACGGCAGACCGAGGATGGTTCGGACCTGCCGGAACCGTCGGCGTCGGGCCCGCCCGACGCCCTCGGCGACAGGGTGGCCACGCGGGAGGACCTGCTGGCCGGGCTACGGCAGGTGCCGCCGAGGCAACGCGCCGTGCTCGTCCTGCGGTACTTCGATGGTCTGGACGTCAGCGGAGTGGCCGGCGTCCTCGGTTGCAGCGAGGGCAACGTCAAGAGCCAGACCGCTCGCGGGCTGGCGGCGCTGCGGAAGGCGCTCGGTACGGAGGTGGACGCGCATGGATGAACGGGAACTGTCGGAGTTGTTCCGTTCCGTGCCCGGCGACCCGCCTCCCGCTTCGTTCGACGAGGCCGACGTCGCCACGGCGTCCCGCCGCATCACGGTGCGCAGGCGCGCGGCCGCGGGTGGGGTCGCGGCCGGTGTGGTGCTGCTGGTCGGTGGCGGTCTGGCCACCGGCGCGGTGCTCGGCGGGTCCGACGGCGATTCGGGCGGCTCGCAGAATGTCGCCGAATCGCGGTCGTCAGCCGACAGGGGGATAGAGGCCCGCGGCGAGCAACCGGCCGAAACCCGCGAACGTCAACCGCAGGCACACGAACTCCCGGACGCCGAGCCGAAGCAGGGCGGCGAGGACGGCCGGGATCGCACCCACGGGTGCGAAGAGGTCGACCGGGAGCTCGCCACCGCCCTCGCTGGCGAGCTCCCGGTCGGCGCTGACGAGGCCTCGCCGGGGCGGTTCTGTCCCGAGGGAACGAGTTCGGTGTCGTTCCGCGTCGAAGGCTCGGCCCTGACCGCGGTGCTCGCGCCGCCCGACGTCGATGTCCGCGCGCCCGCCGGCTCCGCCGACGCCGACACGGCCGAACGCACCACGTCGAGCGGATCGACGCTGCTACTGGTGAGCGAACCCCTGACCAGGGCCGCGCTCGACGGCCCCGACGTGGGCCGACTGGTGGACCGCCTCGCCCCTTCGCTGTGAGGCAGCGGCGAGGGACGGCGTGGCTCCGACGTCCAAGTGGCAGACTTTTCGGGCATGACGTCCGCGAGCACGCCGAAGGGTGAACGCCGTCGCCACGCGTTGGTCACGGCGGCAGCCGAACTGTTGGCGGAAGGCGGGTTCGACGCGGTGCGCCACCGCGCCGTCGCCGAACGGGCGGGGCTGCCGCTGGCGTCGACGACGTACTACTTCGACTCGCTCGACGAACTCGTCGCCGCCGCCACCGAGCACCACGGACGCGCCGAGCTGGAGAAGGGTCGCGCTCGCCTCGCCGGGTTGTCGACCGAGAACCGTGGTCTGGACACCGTGGTGGAACTGGTGCTCGACCAGCTCCTCGGGGAGGACCCGGCCTACGAGGCGGTGCTGCTGCGTTACGAACGGCTCGTCGGCACCGGCAGGCGGCCGTATCTGCGCCCGCTGATGCGGACCCTGTCCGGCGAGCTGCGTGAACTCCTGGAGCGGATCCTCGTCAAGTCGGGGCTCGAGGTCGACCAGCGGCGGATCGAGCAGATGATCGCCGTCGTCGACGGTGCGGTGGTCAACGCGCTCATCGCGGTGGACCCGGATCCGCGCGGCGTGGCGGCACGCATGCTCAGGGAGACCCTCGCGACCGCGCTCCCGCTCGACCCGCAGCGCGATCCGGACGGACGCGACGAGGACGACATGGACGACATGGACGACATGGACGACATGGACGACATGGACGACATTCGCCCCATCGGTGACGTCTGACCACGTGACGTCCGGTCGGTGCGCGTGCCGGCGTGAAGTGCCGGCGTGAAGTGCTGGTGTGACGTCCGACGTGACTCCGCTGTGACCTGTGCCGCCCGTTAGCCTGGCGTGGTGACCGACAAGCCCAGCATCCCGAACGTGCTCGCCGGCCGTTACGCCTCTCCGGAGCTCGTGACCCTGTGGTCCCCCGAGCAGAAGGTGCGCCTCGAGCGCGAGTTGTGGCTGGCCGTGCTGAAGGCCCAGTCCGAACTCGGGGTCGAGGTGCCCGACGGCGTACTGGCCGACTACGAGCGGGTGCTGCCCGACGTCGACCTCGCCTCGATCGCCGAGCGCGAGCGGGTGACGCGGCACGACGTGAAGGCCCGGATCGAGGAGTTCAACGCCCTCGCGGGGCACGAGCACGTGCACAAGGGCATGACCTCGCGCGATCTGACCGAGAACGTCGAACAGCTCCAGATCCGCCGGTCGCTCGAACTGCTGCGCACGCGCACGGTCGCGGTGCTGGCCCGGCTGGCCGAGTTGGCCACCGAGCATTCCGAACTCGTCATGGCGGGCCGGTCGCACAACGTCGCCGCGCAGGCGACCACGCTGGGCAAGCGGTTCGCGACGGCCGCGGACGAACTGCTCGTCGCCTTCGAACGGCTCGACGAGCTCGTCGCGCGCTACCCGCTGCGCGGAATCAAGGGCCCGGTCGGCACCGCGCAGGACATGCTCGACCTCGTCGGCGGCGCCGACAAGCTCGCCGAGCTGGAGAGCAGGGTCGCCGGGCATCTCGGGTTCGAGCGGGTCTTCGACAGCGTCGGGCAGGTGTACCCGCGTTCGCTGGACTTCGACGTCGTCTCGACGCTGGTGCAGGTGGCCGCGTCGCCGTCGAGCCTGGCCAAGACGATCCGGCTGATGGCGGGCAACGAGCTGGTCACGGAGGGCTTCCAGCCGGGTCAGGTCGGCTCGTCGGCGATGCCGCACAAGATGAACACGCGCTCGTGCGAGCGGGTCAACGGTCTCGCGGTGGTGCTGCGCGGGCACCTGTCGATGATCGGTGAACTCGCGGGCGACCAGTGGAACGAGGGTGACGTGTCCGACTCGGTGGTGCGCCGCGTCGCGCTCCCGGACGCCTTCTTCGCCCTCGACGGTCTGCTGGAAACACTGCTGACGGTGCTGCGCGAGTTCGGCGCGTTCCCCGCGGTCGTCGACCGCGAGCTGAACCGCTACCTGCCGTTCCTGGCGACGACCAAGGTGCTGATGGCCGCGGTGCGCGGCGGGGTCGGCAGGGAGACCGCGCACGAGGCGATCAAGGAGAACGCCGTCGCCGTGGCGCTGGACCTGCGCGAGGGGCAGGCCGAGAACGACCTGCTCGACCGTCTCGCCGCCGACGAACGCCTCCCCCTCGACCGGGGGAGTCTGGACGAGCTGATCGCCGACCGGCTCTCGTTCACCGGGACCGCGGGCGCACAGGTCGAGGCCGTCGCTGCCAGGGTCGCCGAGGTGGTGAAGCGGTTCCCCGAGGCCGCCGCGTACGAGCCGGCGCCGATCCTGTGATGCGGGACCGGGTGGACCGGATCATGTCGCTCTGCAACTATCGCCTTCATGGGCCCTCGAACGTGCGCGTCGCCGGCACCGCTGGTGCAGCGCAGGCACGTGGATCTGCTCAGGGTTGCTTCGTCGCTGTGCCGTCACCGCTGACGCCAGTCCCTGTCCCTTCCCCGGGCCGTCGGCCCGGTAACTCCGTCTGAGGTCGGCATGCAAGCGCTCCTGCTGTTCGGTGTGGCCGGATTCCTGGCCCAGCTCGTGTCCGGAACACTCGGCATGGGCTACGGGATGACGTCGACGACCGTGCTCATCGCCGTGGGCACGGCACCCGCGATCGCGTCGGCGTCGGCGCACTTCGCCCAGGTCGGCACGTCGCTGGCCTCGGGGGTGTCGCACTGGAAGTTCCGCAACATCGACTGGCGCACCGTCGGCATCCTCGCCGTGCCGGGCGCGATCGGTGCCGTCATCGGCGCCTTCGCGCTGGTGGCGATGTCGACCGACGTGGCGAGCGCGTGGATCAGCACGTTCCTGTTCCTGCTGGGCCTGTACGTGCTCATCCGGTTCGCGTTCCTCAAGGTCGGCAAGCTGATCACCGAGAAGCGGCCCGGTGCGAAGTTCCTGGCCCCGCTGGGGTTGGTCGCGGGCTTCGTCGACGCCAGCGGCGGTGGCGGCTGGGGTCCCGTGGCCACCACGACTCTGCTGTCGTCCGGCAGGCTCGAACCGCGCAAGGTGGTCGGCTCGGTGAGCGCCTCGGAGTTCGCGGTCACGGTCGCCGCGTGCATCGCGTTCATCATCGCGCTCAAGCACGAGGGCATGGACTGGCTGGTGGTGCTGGGGCTGTTGATCGGTGGCGTGATCGCCGCACCGATCGGGGCCTGGCTGGCGCACCACATGCCGCCGCGGGTGCTGGGCACCGCGGCAGGCGGCATGATCATCCTGGCCAACGCGTGGATGCTGCTGAGCAACCTCGGCCTGCCGAGGCCTGCCATCGTGGTCTGCTACGCGGGTCTCGCGGTGTTCATCGTCGTCGCGCTGGTGACGTCGATCCGCTCGATGCGCGAGGAGAAGCGCATCAACGCCCTCGCCGGGGAGGACACGCCGGACGCCGACGCGGACGCCGAACTGCGCAAGGACAGGGCGACCGAGCTGTCCTGACCCTGTTGCGACGGCGGTCGGCAGCCGTTCGTCGGCCGTGTTTCACCGCCGTCTCACCTCGATGCCGGACGTCGGTCATCCGCGGCTGGCCCCATGGGAGGCGTGGAACCCTCACTGCTGGTCTCCCTCTCCGGGCCGAACGCCCGCGCGCTCGACCGCTGCGCGGACCTCGCCCGGGAACTCGACACGCGGGGTGTGCCGCTGTCGATCCTGTTCACGCCGAGCGCCGCGGACGGATCCCGCCGCGTCGCCGAGTGGGTGCGCGCGCGGGTCGCGGGTGGCGACGCCGTCGTGCTGCACGGGTACGACCGGCGGGTGCGCGCCGAGTTCGCGTCCCTGCGCGGTCACGAGGCAGGGCTGAGGCTGATCGCGGCGACCGCCGCGCTGGATGCCGAGGGTCTGCGTGCCGACGTGTTCGCCCCGCCGCACTGGCGGATCTCGCGGGAAGGCAGGGAGGCGCTGCGCAGGCACGGCTTCGCGGTGTGCGCGGAGGAGGCGGCCGTGCTCGACCTGCGTTCCGGTGTCGCGGTGCGGGGCAGGGTGCAGACGTTCGGCGGTGGGCAGCGGCTCGCCGCGATGCGTTGCCGGACGGCCGTGTTGTCGACGACGAGGTCCGTGCGCAGGGGCGGTCCCGTGCGCCTCGCCGTCGAGGCGGCGGATCTGGCCGATCCCGGCGCCCGCGCGGCCGTCCTGGACGCCGTCGACGCGGCGGTCGAGGGCGGCGCACGTCCGCGGACCTACCGCTGGTTCACACCGACGTCTGCTCGTCTCGCGGCAACACCCTGACCTCGGTGCCGTCGGGCGCGAGGTTGGTGAACAGGCCGTGGTGCATGGCCGGGTTGGCCAGGACGGCCTCGTGGATCGGCACCGCCAGCCGCGGTGCGACCGCGCGCAGGTAGTCGACCGCCTCGCCCGCCTTCAGCCACGGTGCGCCGGTGGGCAGGCCGAGGACGTCGACGTCCTGGTCGGGGACGAAGAACGAGTCGCCGGGGTGGTAGAAGGCGCCGTCGTCGACGAGGAAACCGACGTTCGGGATGACCGGGATGTCCTTGTGGATCGTGGCGTGCTGACCGCCGACGACCTGCACGGACGCGCCCGCGATCGCGAGGGTGTCGCCCGGTTGCACGGTGCGCGAGTGGAGGTCGAGTTTGGCGACCGTGTCGAGGGAGCCGGGGTCGGTGATCAACTGCGCGCTCGGGTTGGCCGCGAGCAGCGTGGGGAGCTTCTCGGTGTCGATGTGGTCGAAGTGCTGGTGGGTGATCAGCACGGCGTCGAGGTCGGTGAGGTCCTCGAAGCCCGACGAGAACGCCCCGGGATCGACGAGGATGCGCGCTCGATCGGTCTCGAGAAGCACACAGGCATGGCCGAAGTGAGTGACCCGCATCCCGCCAGGGTAGTGCCCCCGAGGGCCCCATAGTCGCGTTGAACGCAACTATGGGGCCCTCGGGAGCACTCGGGGTGCCTAATTGGCACGTTGCCAGTAGTGCTGCGGACGTCGTACGCTCGGCGGTATGGCCACGCTCACTGGCGAGACGTTCGAGTCGCTCAACCCGGCCACCGGTGCGGTCGTCGGGACGTACCCGGTGCACACCGCCGAGGAGGTCGAGGCCGCCGTCGCGAAGGCGCGAGCCGCCGCGCAGTGGTGGGCCTCGCTCGGTTTCGCGGGGCGGGCCGAACGTCTGGCCAGGTGGCGCGGCGCGCTCGCCCGGCGCATGTCCGAGCTCGGCGAGGTGATCACCGCCGAGACCGGCAAGCCCGCAGGCGACGCGCAGCTCGAACTCGTCCTCGCGATCGAGCATCTGGCGTGGGCTGCCAAGCACGCACGCAAGGTGCTCGGACCTCAGCGTCGCGCTCCCGGACTGCTGCTGTCCAACCAGGCTGCCTCGGTCGAGTACCACCCGCTCGGCGTCGTCGGCGTCATCGGACCGTGGAACTACCCGGTCTACACGCCGCTCGGTTCGATCAGCTACGCGCTGGCGGCGGGCAATGCGGTGGTGTTCAAGCCCAGCGAGTACACCCCGGGCGTCGGGAAGTGGCTCGTCGAGTCGTTCGCCGAAGCGGCGCCCGAACACCCGGTGCTGCAGCTCGTGACCGGCTTCGGTGAGACGGGTGCCGCGCTGACGAGGGCCGGCGTCGACAAGCTCGCGTTCACCGGGTCGGCAGCCACGGGCAAGAAGGTGATGGCCACGGCCGCCGAGACGCTGACCCCCGTCGTCATCGAGGCCGGCGGCAAGGACCCGCTGCTCGTGGACGCCGACGCCGACCTCGACGCGGCCGCCGACGCCACCGTGTGGGGTGCGTTCTCCAACGCGGGGCAGACGTGTGCCGGCGTCGAACGCGTCTACGTGCACGAGCGCGTGTACGACGCGTTCGTCGCCAAGGTCGTGGACAAGGCCGAGCGGATCGAGGCCGGTGAGCACTACGGGCCGATGACCATGCCGTCGCAGCTGGACGTCGTGCGCAGGCACATCGAGGACGCCCTCGCACGCGGCGGCAGGGCGCTCGTCGGCGGCAACGGCGCCGTCGGCGAGCGGTTCGTCCGGCCCACGGTGCTGGTCGACGTACCGGAGGACTGTTCGGCCGTCCGCGAGGAGACCTTCGGCCCGACGGTGACGATCGCGAAGGTCGCCGACATGGACGAGGCGATCGAGAAGGCCAACGATTCGCCCTACGGACTCGGCTCGACCGTGTTCTCCAAGTCGCGCGGCATGGAGCTCGCGCGGCGGCTGCGCACCGGCCAGACCGCGATCAACGCGCCGTTGTCGTTCGCGGGCATCGCCTCTCTGCCGTTCGGCGGCAGCGGAGAGTCCGGCTTCGGCCGCATCCACGGACCCGAGGGGTTGCGCGAGTTCGCCCGTCCGAAGGCGATCGCTCGGCAACGCTTCACCGCACCCATCGCGCTCACCTCGTTCGCGCGGTCGAAGAAGACCGAGGCGCTCGTCGGCAAGCTCGTCGCGAAGCTGCACGGAAAGAGCTGACCGCCGGACCCGGCCCCCGTCGACGCGTGCGCGAAAACCTCCGTGCTACCGGCGGATCGTGCTAAGAAGCACACTGTTCCCGGTGGTCGTGTCCGGTCGCCGGGCCGGTTTCCCGTTCCGGTCTCCCGGCCGGTCGCCTGCGAGGGGGCGCCATGAACCAGCCATTCCCTGGTGGACACCCGCAGTCCGGCGGTTATCCCCAGTCCGGTGGATATCCCCAGTTCGGCGGTTATCCGCAGTACGGGCCTGCCGGCGGAGTGCCCGCACCGCAGCCGGGCGCCTACGGTCCGCCTGCGCGCAGGCAGGGCATGGCGATGGCCTACGTGTCGGCCGTCCTGTTCCTGCCCGCGATCGCGCTGATGTACCTGTCCGCGTTCGTCTCGATCGACTACCCGGAGAGCGAGTTCGACCTGCACCTGTGGGTCACGCTGACGGGGCTGGCGTTCGGCGAACCGACCGGCAACGCCGATCCGTTCGTCGTGGCGACGTTCGTCTACCCGTCGGTGGTGTTGCTGTTCGTGGTGCTCCTGTTCGCGCGGGTCGGCGCAGGCCGGTGGGGTGCGGCGGTGCTCGGCTTCCTCGGTTTCGGCTACTACACGTTCGCGGTCGTCCGGTTCTTCGTCGCCGGCATCCTGGCCGAGTACGTGATCTCCCCGGTCGCCGCGGCGCTGCTGTGGCTGATCGCGGCGGTCGTCGCCGTGCTGCCCGCGACCGGGCGGGCGATGCGCAGCCACCGCCCGGCCGCGCCGCAGTCCACGCCCGGTGGTCCGGGCTACGGCTACGGCGGTTACGGCTACTGAATCACGCCACGACCGTCGCCCAGCGTGACGATCCGACGCTCGTCGTCCTCCATGCCGGTGAGTCGGACACATTCGGCGCAACCGACGGGATAGCTACACGTCTTCCGACGTAGAAGCCGGTGTCGACCGGTGGGGCCGAGGGGCGTCGGGGGTCTCTCGGCCCCGAAGGCCGGCTCCCGGCCGGGCTGGGTTACGCTGAACGGGCATCCGACCTGCGGAAACGTTGTTTCCAGCCTTCGAAGCAAGGAGCTGCCTGTCGTGGCCCGAGTAGTCGTCGACGTCATGCCCAAGCCCGAGATCCTCGACCCACAGGGCCAGGCGGTCGCCGGCGCCCTCCCCCGACTCGGCTTCGAAGGGGTCACCGAGGTCCGTCAGGGCAAGCACTTCGAACTCGAGGTCGACGACTCGGTCGACGACGACACGCTCGCCAAGATCGCCGAGGGCTTCCTCGCCAACCCGGTGATCGAGGACTGGACCGTGCGGCGGGTGGACCAGTGACGGCCAGGATCGGGGTCATCACCTTTCCCGGCACGCTCGACGACGTCGACGCCGCACGGGCCGTGCGCTACTCCGGCGCCGAGGCGGTATCGCTGTGGCACGCCGACGCCGACCTGCACGGGGTCGACGCGGTCGTCGTGCCCGGCGGTTTCTCCTACGGGGACTACCTGCGCTGCGGTGCGATCGCCCGGTTCGCGCCCGTCATGACGTCGGTGATCGACGCGGCAGGCAAGGGCATGCCGGTGCTTGGCATCTGCAACGGTTTCCAGATCCTGTGCGAGGCGGGGCTGCTGCCGGGCGCGCTCGTGCGCAACGACCGGCTGCACTTCGTCTGCCGTGACCAGTGGCTGCGCGTGGAGAACAACACCACGGCGTGGAGCACGCGCTACGACTCCGGCGCCGAGGTGCTGATCCCGCTGAAGTCCGGTGAGGGCGGCTACATGGCCGACAAGCCGACGCTGGAGCGCCTCGAAGGCGACGGTCGCGTCGTGTTCCGCTACGTCGGGGAGAACCCGAACGGTTCGCTGGGCGACATCGCGGGCATCGCGAGCGAGGACGGCCGCATCGTCGGCCTCATGCCGCACCCGGAACACGCCATCGACGCGCTCACCGGCCCGTCCGACGACGGCCTCGGCATGTTCTACTCCGCGCTCGACGCGCTGGGCGCCGTCGCGGCCTGAGAAAGGAGCTCCATGTCCTCGGACGTCGCCGACGTCGAACCGCAGACGATCGACACCACCGCCCACGCCGCGGAGACCCCCGACGTTCCGCAGCCGTACGCCGAGCTCGGTCTCGCCGACGACGAGTACCAGCGCATCCGCGAGATCCTCGGCCGCAGGCCCACCGAGGCCGAGCTGGCCATGTACTCGGTGATGTGGAGCGAGCACTGCTCGTACAAGTCGTCGAAGGCGCACCTGCGCTACTTCGGCGAGACCACCACGCCCGAGATGCGCGAGAAGATGCTCGCGGGCATCGGTGAGAACGCGGGCGTCGTCGACGTCGGCGACGGCTGGGCGGTGACGTTCAAGGTCGAGAGCCACAACCATCCGTCCTATGTGGAGCCGTACCAGGGTGCGGCCACCGGCGTCGGCGGCATCGTGCGCGACATCCTCGCGATGGGTGCGCGGCCGCTCGCCGTGGCCGACCCGCTGCGGTTCGGCCCCGCCGACGCCGAGGACACGCGCCGCGTGCTGCCCGGCGTGGTCGCCGGTGTCGCCGGCTACGGGAACTGTCTCGGCCTGCCCAACATCGGCGGTGAGGTCGTCTTCGACAAGACATACGCGGGCAACCCACTGGTCAACGCGATGTGCGTCGGCGCGATGCGCGCCGAGGACCTGCACCTCGCGCACGCCTCCGGCGCAGGCAACAAGATCATCCTCTTCGGAGCGCGGACCGGGCTTGACGGCATCGGCGGCGTGTCCGTGCTCGCCAGCGCGACGTTCGACGGCGACGAGAGTGCAGGCGGCCGCAAGAAGCTGCCCAGTGTCCAGGTGGGCGACCCGTTCACCGAGAAGGTCCTCATCGAGTGCTGCCTCGAGCTGTTCGCCAAGGACGTGGTCGTCGGCATCCAGGACCTCGGCGGTGCCGGACTGTCGTGCGCGACGTCCGAGCTGGCCGCCGCCGGTGACGGCGGCATGTACGTCGACCTGGACCGCGTGCCACTGCGCGCCGAGGGCATGACCGCGGCGGAGATCCTGTCGAGCGAGTCGCAGGAACGCATGTGCGCGGTCGTCGCACCGTCCGATGTGGACGCGTTCATGGAGATCTGCCGCAAGTGGGACGTGATCGCGACGGAGATCGGCGAGGTCACCGACGGCGACAACCTCGTGATCAGCTGGCGTGGCGAGACCGTCGTCGACGTTCCGCCGCGCACCGTCGCGCACCAGGGCCCGGTCTACGACCGCCCGTACGCACGGCCCGCGGTGCAGGACGACATCCAGGCGTCCACTCCGGACTCGCTGAAGCGTCCGTCCACACCGGAGGAACTCCGCGAAACGCTGCTGCGGATGGTGTCCTCGCCCGACCTGGCCTCGCGGGAGTGGGTCACCCAGCAGTACGACCGCTACGTGCGTGGCAACACCGTGCTCGCCCAGCCATCGGACTCGGGCATGATCCGGGTCGACGAGTCGGCCTCACGCGGTGTCGCCGTGTCGACCGACTGCAACAGCCGCTACGTCTACCTCGACCCCTACCAGGGCACCCAGCTCGCGCTGGCCGAGGCCTACCGCAACGTGGCCGCAGGCGGGGCGCAGCCGCTGGCGGTGACCAACTGCCTCAACTTCGGATCGCCCGAGGACCCCGGCGTGATGTGGCAGTTCGAGCGGGCCGTCCACGGACTCGCCGACGGCTGCGCCGAACTCGGCGTTCCCGTGACCGGCGGCAACGTCAGCTTCTACAACCAGACCGGAGACACCGCGATCCTCCCGACGCCCGTGGTCGGCGTGCTCGGCGTGATCGACGACGTGCGGCGGCGCATCCCCACCGGCATCGGCAACGAGCCTGGCGAGTCGTTGCTGCTGCTCGGCGACACCCACGACGAGTTCGGCGGTTCGGCCTGGGCACACGTCATCCACGGCCACCTGGGCGGACTGCCGCCGAAGGTCGACCTGGAACGGGAGCGGCTCCTCGCCGAGATCCTCGTCGCCGGTTCCCGCGACGGCATGATCTCGGCCGCCCACGACCTGTCCGACGGTGGTCTGGCGCAGGCGGCCGTCGAGATGGCGCTGATCGGCCAGTGTGGAGCACGCTTGCTGCTCGACCCGGATGCCGATCCGTTCGTGCAGCTGTTCTCCGAATCCGCCGGCCGCGCGCTTGTGGCCGTGCCACGCAGCGAGGAACTGCGGTTCACCGAGATGTGCAGCGCGCGCGGCCTGCCGTGGCGCAAGTGCGGTGTGGCCGACGAACAGTCCGACGAACTGGAGATCCAGGACGTCGCGACGTTCGGACTCGACGAGCTCCGCCAGGCGTGGGAAGGCACGCTGCCCGCCCTGTTCGCCTGAGCCGTTTCCACAGCCGAACGCCCCGCGAACCGCCGCGTGGTTCGCGGGGCGTTTCGTGTCCGAGGCGGGTGGGTCAGGGGGCGGTCGGCCGGTCGATGTCCATGGCGGTGACGCACCAGCCGTCTTCCTCGTCCTTGAGCGTGATCTCGCCGTTCAGCTGGACCTTGATGCCCCGGGACTCGCCCGAGATCTCGAGGGGAACGGTTGCTTCGGAGCCGTTCTCGGTGGCGTCCCCGGAGACGGTGAACTGGAGCTTGGCTTCGTTCGCCTCGTCGATCTTCTCGGAGGTCAGGCCCGAGGACCCGCCGCACCCCACCTCTGCCGTCGCGTCGGGGTCCCGATCGTTCAGGGCCGTGACCGCGCGTTCGGCGACGTCCTTGGGGCCCTCACTGGTCAGGAAACCGGGCACCCAGAACGCGAGGACGAGGAAGGCGCCGATCGCGACGACGGCCGACACGGCGATCCCGATGATGAGGCCGGTGTTCGACTTCTTGGGCGGCTGGCCGTATCCGCCCTCGCCGGGCTGCCCGTACGGGCCGGGCTGGCGGTAACCGCCTGCCTGTGGAAAGCCGCCTTGCTGGGGCTGACCCTGCTGCGGGAAGCCGCCGGACTGGGGATGCCCGCCCTGCTGCGGATACCCGCCCTGCTGCGGATAGCCGCCTTGCTGGGGATACCCGCCGGGCGGGGGATTTCCGCCTGGCTGCTGGCCGTACGGGCCGGGCTGTCCTGGCTGCGGCGGATAGGTCATGTCGGGCTCCCGGATGTGCGTCGTGATCGCCTGTGTCGAACGGTTGGACGCTCGCGTCACGTCGTCCGGTTCCCGTTCCCGTGGGTGCAACGCTCCGCGCACGTGCGGTCTCCGTGCGTTCGCCCTCGTCTCAGGGGCGATACGGCGCGTTGAGGCTCGGCATCGGCCACGACTCGACGGTGCGTCCATCGAACACGGACCTGTCCACCCTCAGAATGCGCACACACCAACCGTCCTCATCGGACAGAGTCATGGTGTAGCCGAGGGTGCCGAACGACGACTCGAGCTTCACCGCGACGGTCGCCTCGCCGGGACCGTCGGGCGCGATGTCGCCCGCCAAGGAGAACTCGTAGTCCATACCGGACAGTTCGGCCCGATTGAGTTCGGGTTCCTCCCGGCAGGACACCTCGCTGACGGCGTCGTCGTCGAGTCGGTTGAGTCCGACCAGGTAGCGCTCGGCCACGAGCTGGGGGTCGCTCGGGTCGACCGGTCCTTCGGCTGCCGGGGACGCCGCCGAGGATTCGTCGCCTGCGTCGTCGCTGCCGGTGAGGAAACCCGGCGCCCAGAGCCCGGTGATCAGGAACGCCGCCACGGTGAGCACCCCGGCGGCGGAGATGCCTGCCCACAGTCCGGTGCGCTTCTTCGGTGGCGGAGGCCCGTACGGTCCGCCGGGACCCGCTGCGCCGTACCCCCATCCGCCCGGGGGAGGCGCGCCGTACGGACCGGGGCCGCCGTGGGCGTGGTACGGCGACGGCGACATCGGTGCCGGATGCGAATACTGCTGGGGCTGCGGCCGCTGGGGCGGTTGGTACTGGGGTCGATGCGGCGGTTGATGCGGTGGATATGTCATGACTGTCCCCCATAGGCGGTATGTCGGTATTGCACGGAGAACTCTGCCACGGGCCGTCCGGTCGACCGCGGCTCGGCGTGAGGAACACGCCGACGGGTGTGCAGCCGCCATCACCGCAGGGGAAGGGTAGACACGACACGAAAAAGCGCGCCCGGCGAAGCTCGGGGCTTCGCCGGGCGCGCCGGGAACGTTGCGGCCGTCCGGAGACTCAGAAACCGGGCGACGGGGCGTTGCTGTTGCCTCCCGTCGTGGGCTGGACGTCCGAGACGCACCAACCGCTCTCGTCCTTCAGCGACAGATCGAGCCCCATCTCGGCGCTCTGACCCTGCATCGTCACGTTGGCCTTGACGGGAACGGTGGCCTCGGATGCCGAGGTCTGTTCGGCCGGGCCGGCGACCTGCGCGTCGAACTCCATGCCCTGCGGCACCTCGCCCTGCGGTGCGACACCCGTGGCGCCGGCGCAGGCGACCGCGCTCATGCCTTGAACGTCGAGCTCGTTCAGGGCGTCCACGAACTGCTGAGCCACGCCCTCGGCTCCGCCGGAGGCGTCGTCGCTCTCGCCACCCCCGGAATCACTGCCGGACCCTGCGTCGCCGCCGGATCCGCCGTCCTGCGAGCCGTTGTCGGAGCCCCCGTCGGCGGAGTTCTCCTTGTCGTCGCCGAGGAAGAAACCCGGAGCCCAGAAGCCGGTCACCAGAAGGGCGGCGACGAGCACGACCGCGGTGGCGACGCCCGCGATGAGCGGCGTCTTGCTCTTCTTCGGCGGTTCGGGGAAGCCACCGGGCCCGGGCTGGCCGTAACCCTGCTGGGGATAGCCCTGCTGCGGGTATCCGCCCTGCTGCGGCTGCCCCTGCGGGTAGCCCTGCTGCGGGAAGCCACCGGACTGCGGGTATCCGCCCTGCTGCTGCGGGTAGCCACCGGGCTGCTGACCGTAGGGATTCGGCTGGCCAGGCTGCTGGCCGTACGGATTCGGTTGGCCGGGCTGTCCCGGTTGCGGTGGATAGGTCATGGAGAGGCCCCTCTCGGCTGCACGCCCTGATCACAGGTATCGATCGTGGGACACCCTGCCATGTCCGAGTCCGCACGATGTGTCGGGCTGTTGACCTACACCTTGCACCGCGGCCCCGTGTCGACGAAAGCGCGCCCGGCACATCGGTGCCGGGCGCGCCTTCACGAGCGGGACGTCCGGGTGTCCGGGCGTGGTCAGCGCTCGTGCTCAGTAGTCGTCGTAGTCGTAATCGTAGTCATAGTCGTAGTCCGACGTCGGATAGTCCGGGATGGACGGATAGTCGGGCACCGACGGGTAGTCCGGAACGGACGGATAGTCGGGAGCCACCGACGGGTAGTCGGCACCAGCGGACGGCATCTCGCTGCCACCCGAGCCGCTGTTGCCGATCGGTTCTGCGTCCGCGACACACCAGCCGTCCTCGTCCTTCAGGACCAGGTTGACTTCGGACTCCTGGTGCTGCCCCATGACGGTGGTCGACACCTTGATTGGCACAACGGCTTCCGAGTCACTGCGTTCGGTGGCGTCGCCGGTCACGGTGACGTTCAGCGATACGTTCTCGTCGTCCTTCGACGGGTCGAACTCCTTGCCCTTCATTTCGCTCGAGTCGCAGAAGGTGTCGAGCAGCTTGGACGCATCCTTGTTGTTGGCCGCGTCCGCGAGGTCTTCCGCGACACTCTTCGGATCACCACCGCCGAGCAGGAATCCCGGGGCGACGAGGCCGAGGATCAGGAACAGCGCCACGATGAGCACGCCCGCGCCGGAGAGGCCGATGATCAGACCGGTCTTCTTCTTCGGCGGCTGGCCGTACGGGCCGGGCTGGCCGTAACCCTGCTGCGGATAGCCGTACTGCTGGTATCCACCGGGCTGTCCGCCCTGCTGCGGGAAACCGCCTGACGGTGGACCGCCCATCGGCCCGCCCGGCTGGCCGGGTCCGGGCTGGCCGGGCTGCTGGCCGTACGGCTGTCCTCCCGGCTGCCCGCCGTACGGTGGTTGCCCGCCCGGACCGCCGGGCTGGGGTGGATACGTCATGGGTCCCCTCCCTTGTCCCCAGAACTCACAAGATTCTCACAATGCGCAGGGTGCTTACTGTGCCATGCCGGTCACGGCGTCCGGTGCGGTATGCCTCGATCGTTGTGTGAATCCGAGGCGGTGCATCCCTTTTGCCCGATTGACGTGGGTGTTCGGCCGGCAGTTCAGTTGCCGTACTCGAGCTTGACAGACTTGACGCACCAGCCCTTGCCGGAGTCGTCGTCCAGGGCGAGCTCCGAGTCCGGAGCGAGTGTTCCGTCTGTCGTTCTGCCTGCGATCGGGACCGGGTAACTCGAGCCCGGCTGGTACCGGACGCTGTCCCTGTTGAAGTCGTTGGCCCGGGAAAGCTGCGCCTTGCCGTGCACGAGATCGGCGACGCCGGCCTCCGCGTTGGTCGTGAGGTCGTCACTCCTGTACATCGGGCACACGACCGCCAGGGCCTTGGCCTCGTTCCCCTCGTGTACGGCCTCGATGAACCGGTCCGCGGCGATGCGCCACGACTTGATGCCCGTCGGGGGCAGTGGCTCCTCGTAGACGAACAGGGCATAGCCGCCGAACATGAGCCCCAGTGCGGCCACGAGACCGAACGCCGTCCACAGGATGACCTTCAGTCCCGAGCGGTCCGGGCCCGGAGGGTGCGGCGGTGGCCCGGGTTGCCACTGCGGTGGCCCGCCGTGCTGAGGCGCCGGTCCCGGCGGCGTGGCCCCGGGTACGGAGGCTGCTGTCCTCCGTACTGCGGCGCATGCTGCGGCGGCGGAAAGTTCGGTGTGTGGTGCGGACCCATAGGGCCGGAGTTACCGGGGCCTTGCGGGTTACCGGGGCCGTGTGGTGTGCCGGGCGGCGGATACGTCACGTCGTCTCCTTCGCCGAGACGGTGTCTCGAACACGGTTGGTGGGACGGGTCCGGTGCCGGGCGTCAGCCCGTGGCGTAACCGGATTTCGTCAGGCCCTTCCAACACCACCCGCCACCCGCGGGGTCGAGGTCCACTGTGTACTCGGTGTAGCCGCTCTCGTCGACGGCGGCGCGGACGAGAGCCTTGGCGTCGTCGGGAGTTTCGTCGAACTGCTCGAGCGTCGTCTGGCCAGGGAAGCGGCCTTCCAGATCGTCGATTGTGGACGTCACGTAGTCGGTTGCGTCGTCACACGTGAGTTCCTGCAGTGCGGCGGTGTCGCGGCCGTTGATGCCGTCCACGACGTCCTTGGCCACGGGCCGTGCGCCGTCGTCCGCCACGAGGAATCCGGGAGCCCAGAACCCGGTGATCGCGACCGCCGCGAGGGCGAGCACCACGACGACCGCGGCCACGATCGCCACGGTCTTCCCCCTGCCACCCCGCCGAGGCGATGGTTGCTGGAACGGCTGCTGGAACTGCGACTGCTGATACTGCTGCTGGTGCTGCTGTGGATACCCCGATTGCTGGTGCGCCGGGGCCTGCCACCCTCCCGGCTGCCCCTGGCCGTGTGGTGGGTATGTCACCTACGTCCCCCTTCCCCTCGGCGGGGCAGTCTGCCATACGCGGGTGATCACCGCGGGGGACGTAGCTCCACTCCCGGCACCTCGACCGAACGCCAGCACCACGTGCCGCCGGCCATGTCGAGCACCAGTGCGAGGTCGATGTCGTCCCCGCCCGCGGAGATCCGCGCGCCGACCTTCGCCAGGCCCTCCTGTTCCGAGACCGGGCCCGTCACGCGTGCCGCCGTGACGCCGCTCGCCTGCTGGATCGCGGCGGCGACGGGACGTTCGGCGTCGGCGCACGCCAGCGCCCGCAGCTCGTTCTCGTCCTGGTCGGCGAACGCGGTCATGATCCGGGTCGCCAACGCCCGGGCGCCCGCACCCCTGGCTTCCGCGGGGTCCTCGTCGGCGACGAGGAAGCCGGGCACGACCCATGCGGTGAACACGAACACGCTCGCGACGAACAGCAGTGCCCCGCCGACGATCAGCGCGATCGGCCCCGCCCTGCCACGCGCGGACCGCCGAGGTGGCCGGTTCGGGGGCGGGGGTTGCTGGGGATACGTCACCGTGACCTTCGTCCAACGTTGCTGTCGCGACCGCGACAACTATGTCACGTGGGTGGTTCGTCCGGAGCGCTCGAGCCGCGGTTCCCCAACGGACCACGGCTCCTGCGTATCGGCGCCGGATGCTCAGGTCGAGAAGACGTAGGCCTCGTCGACGCACCACGTGCCGTTCTCGTCCACCATGCTGATCGACGACTCGGAGCCGACCTGCTCGCCGCCCACGCTGCCGGTGTAGAACACGAACGCGTAGCTGCTGCCCCCGGTCTCGAGGTCGCCGAGCTGGATCTGCTCGCCGGTGGTCACCAACTCCTGCAGCGAATCGCTGGGGTCGCCACCCACGCTGGAGCAGTACATCGACTCGGCCTTCTGCGTGTCGCCCGCGTTGATCGCCGCGACGAACTCCTCGCCCGC
Organism: Prauserella rugosa; assembly: GCF_000719975.1. GTDB lineage: Bacteria > Actinomycetota > Actinomycetes > Mycobacteriales > Pseudonocardiaceae > Prauserella > Prauserella rugosa. The sequence continues at coordinate 26,604 of NZ_JOIJ01000016.1, read as the reverse complement.
ACCCCGCCACGGCTCTGCGCCGGAATCACCACCGGACTCGGTGGGCGCCGACTCGGTCGGCATGGAATCGCTCGGTTCGGCCATGTCCGTACCGGGGACCATGTCCGTGCCGTCCATGCCACCCATGCCGGAACCCATGTCGGACACCGACTGCCAGCACCACGAACCGTCTTCCTTCTTCAGCTCGGCCTGCACGTCCATCGTCGTGCCCTGAGCGGTGACGGTGCCCTTCGCCGTGGCGGTGTCGCCCTTCTCCTGAACGTCACCGACCTCGGCCTTCTCGACGTACTCGGCGACGCCGATGACGGTCGGCACCGTCTGGTCCGCGCCACCGCACGCGAGCTTCTGCAGCGCCGCGGCGTCCTGGTTGTTGAACCCCTGCATGATCTGCTCGGCCAGCGCCTGCGCCCCCGAACCGCTCTCGCCGCCTTCGCCGCCTTCGCCGTCGTCGTCGCTGAGCAGAAAACCCGGTGCGACCCAGGCGAGGATCGCGAACACGCCGAACAACACGACGACCGAGCCGAGCGAGATGCCGACGATCAGGCCCGTCTTCTTCTTCGGCGGCTGCTGACCGGGCCCTCCCGGGTACATGCCGTACGGCTGGTAGCCGCCCTGGTGCGCGTTCTGCCCCCCGGGATACGGCTGCTGACCGGGAAATCCTCCCGCCTGCGAGCCGTACGGCTGCGCGGGTTGCCCCGGCTGGCCCGGCTGCGGTGGATACGTCACGGCGGTCCCTCCTCGCGGTTCGACCGGCGGATCGTGACAGCCGGCCGTGGCAGGAGGGTGGTTTTCCGGTGGTCCGAGCCACCGGCTCAGAAGGCCCGGTGCGAGAAGGCACGGTGCGAGAAGGCCCGGCACGCGGCGGTCACGGCCACGTGCCGGGCCTCGGTCAACAGCCCGGGGCGAGTGGGTCAGCCCCTGGCGAGCGCCTGGAGGCGGTCGTAGGCACCGTTGAACGAGTTCTGGTCGAGCGGACTGGACGTGTACTGCCAGAACGTGTGGTAACCCCAGCCGTTGGGCAGCGCGCCCACCGAGTCGGCGTACCGGGCCACCCACAGCGGCACGGTGCTGCCGAACGACTGCGCCGTACCGACGCACATGTTCCACCAGCTCGTCGACGTGTAGATGACGGGATACCGGCCCGTGCGGTTGTGATACGTGTTGTGGAAGTCGCGGATCCACGACGCCATCTGCGACTGGGACAGGCCGTAGCAGGCGTTGTCGCCGTACGGGTTGTACTCCATGTCCAGCGCGCCGGGCAGGGTCTTGCCGTCGGCGGACCAGCCGCCGCCGTTGTCGACGAAGTAGTTGGCCTGCGCCGTTCCGGACGACGAGTTCGGCACCGCGAAGTGGTACGCACCGCGGATCATGCCGACGTTGTACGAGCCGTTGTACTGCTGGGCGAAGTACGGGTTCTTGTAGCTGGTCGCTTCCGTGGCCTTGACGTAGGCGAACCGCTTGCCCTGGCCCCACCAGTGGTTCCAGTCGACGTTGCCCTGGTGGCTGGCGACGTCGATGCCCGCGACCGTGGCCTTGGCGCTCACCCCGTCGGCGGTGACGCCCTGCGGTTGCATCGCGCGCGCGTGCGTCGACGGGGACGAGTGGTCGCCTTCGACCCTGGCGATCTGCGAACCCATTTCGTGGTTCCCGATCTCGAACGCATCAGCAGGAGACGCGTTCGCCGGAGACAGCGCGCCGAGCAGGAGCGCGCTCACCGAGCCGGCGACGACGACCGATCTCAATCCCCGCCGGATTCTTCGTGCAGTGGACATACGAGGTATCCCTTCACGATTCATGTGCCCTCGCTACAAGCGGCTTACAGCAGGTAGCCGCTTGGGCGTCGATTGTTATCGCTGCTCACGAACTTTGTCACTAGTTGGCGTGAAAACTCCGCTACGAGTGGGTGATGGACGACCCGAACGTTGTCGCCCTATACAAAGAACGCCCACTCTCGGTAAGAGTGGGCGTTCGATTTTTGGATCCCGATCGCGTTGTTCGGGTTCGCTTTTAATTCTTTCGAGTGAGTCCGATCGTCGGGTCCGTAGCCGACCGGGTTCGCGGCACCGTTCGCGCGCCGGTTCCCGAGCGAATCGAGCGAGTCACTGTTCCTGCGCGAGCGCGTGCCGCAGATGGTGGGCGGGCACGACCGCCGTCACGAGGTCGTGGGGGTTGATCGCCAGCGGGTGGTCGGCGAGCAGGTCGACGATGTCGCGGCCCAGCACCGCCCTGGCGTGCGGCCACTCCGGCGGCACCAGCGACTTCTGCGTGTAGGCGGGCACCATGATCCGGCCGTCGGTGTTGTGGAAGCCGATCACGGTCCGCTGCACCGGCGAGAGCGCGTAGACGAACAGGGTCGCGTCGAGGATCACCGGAGGAAGGTCCTCGGCCGGCCGATGCTTGGTGTGGACCAGCTGCAGCAGCCGCTCGAGGTCGGAAGCCGGCTCCGGGTAGCCGAGCGCCTTCGGGGACGGCCGGTACCGGTCGTTGGGGTGGAAGTCCTCCACGATCTCGCCTTCGTTGTTCACCGGATAAGCCCCGACGACGGCCCAGGACGGCACCCGGCCCGACGGGTCGAACGCCTCGTCGATCACGTACAGCCAGCTGTTCGGATTCGCCCTCGCGTTGGCCCGCATCTCCTTGGTGATCTTGGGATTGCGGCCCGGCTGGTGCTCACCCGGTGCCACCCGGTTCGCCTCGTCCCGCTGCGCCATTAGCTCTCCACGTTCACTGCCGCACTTGCTCACGGCCCACTCTAGTGTGGACACATGCCCGCATCGCGTTCGGTCGATCCCGAAGAGTTACGACATGCCGTCCGCATCGTGACCGGCTGGCTGGACGGGTCCGACGACGGCGAACCGCCGCGCAAGGACCTCGCCACCGCCGTACGACTCAGCCTTCGCACCCTCGCCGCGACCGCGCCGGGAAACAGCGTCGAGGTGCGTGTCCCGCCGTTCGCGGCCGTCCAGTGCATCGAAGGGCCCCGGCACACGCGCGGCACCCCGCCGAACGTGGTCGAGACCGATCCGCGCACGTGGCTCGAACTCGCCACCGGCAGGCTCGCGTGGGCCGATGCACTCGACCGCGGTCTCGTCGCCGCGTCCGGGGCCCGAGCCGATCTCGCGCACTGGCTTCCCGTCGTCCGGGTGTGAACCAACTCGCCGGCCGGGTGGCGGGAACCGCTCAGCGCTTGCGCGCCACACCGCCCGCGATGCAGTGCTGAGCCTCGTTGAGCGGGGTCAACCGCGGGCCGTCCTGCCACCAGTCGGCGAGGCGGATGACGCCGGGCTCGACGAGCTCGAGATCCCCGAACAATGTGCGGATCTCGTCCATCGTGCGGAAGGTGCCCGAACCCATGGGGCTGTGGCGGAACTTGTCCTCCGCCTTCCGCGCCATGGCCGTGTACTCGTTCTCCGGGTCCATGAAGTGGCTCAGCGCGACGAACGAACCGGAGGGCAGGCGCTCGTAGTACTGGCGCATGATCTCCGCGGGCCCGTCGGCGGGGCCCTCGAAGTGGTGCAGCGTGCCGACCTGCAGCAGCGCGATGGGCTGGTCGAAGTCGAGGTGGGTGCGCACCGTCTCGTTGTCGAGCACCTCGGCGGGGTTGAAGATGTCGGCCGAGACGAGCGTCGTGTTCTCGTTCTCCTCGAGCAGCGCCCTGCCGTGGGCCATCACGACCGGGTCGTTGTCCACGTAGACGACCGTGGAGTCGGGGTTGACGCGCTGCACGACCTGGTGCGTGTTCTCGGCCGTGGGCAGTCCGGAGCCGCAGTCGAGGAACTGCGTGATCCCCGTCTGCTGGGCGATGAACCGGCAGGCCCGGATGAGGAAGTCGCGGTTCTCGTAGGCGAGGTGGCTGGCGTACGGGGCCTCGGCGAGGACGCCGTCGCGCACCTTGCGGTCGATCTCGTAGTTGTCCTTGCCGCCGAGGAACGCGTCGTAGACCCGCGCGATGCTCGCCCTCGTCGGATCCACACCCACCGGCACGCGTTCGGACTGGGGTACCGGAGTGGAGGATGTGGCAGACATGATGGGGACCTCTTAGGGGTCGGAGACGGCTGGACCGCACACAGCGTAGTCACGTACGCGCGGCGGAGTAAACGGTATGTGGTCGGCCGGGGCGGTACTCGCCCGCGAGCCCGTGGTCGACCCGACCTTGATCGCCCGCCCGGGTGCGCCTACGTTGAATGTCCGGACGACTCTGCTGCGTTACGATGATCGTTCTGGGTGGTGACCGGCACCGTGTGGGTTACCAAAGCGTGCAGGAAAGGGACGGAACGGCGGATATGACACCCGGATCAGAGGCTGAACTGCCTACTGGGTCTTCCGCAGCGGTCGGGCCGAACGCGACTCCTGCGGCGAACGCGCAGGACTCGTCCGACGACAAGGGCCCGACGGCCCGCCGCATGATCCTCGGTTCCCAGCTGCGCAGGCTCCGCGAGTCCGCGGGCCTGTCCCGCGCCGACGCCGGCTATCACATCCGGGCCTCCGAGTCGAAGATCAGCCGGCTCGAGCTGGGCCGCGTCAAGTTCAAGGGCAGGGACGTCGAGGACCTGCTCACCCTGTACGGCGTCAGCGACCCGGCCGAACGCTCCTCCTTCATGGAGATGGTCGACCAGTCGGCCCAGCCCGGCTGGTGGCAGAAGTTCAACGACTACATGCCGCGCTGGTTCGACGACTACGTCGGACTGGAGGAAGCGGCAGCCCGGATCCAGACCTACGAGCTCCAGTTCTTCCCCGGCCTGCTCCAGACCAGGGAGTACGCGCGGGCGATCATGACGCACGGGCTGCCCGAGCACGCCTCGGAAGCGGCCGAGGCCCGCGTGCGGCTGCGCATGCGCAGGCAGCGCCTGCTGTTCCGGCCGGACGCCCCGAAGCTGTGGGCCGTGATCGACGAGTCGGTGCTGTACCGGCCGATCGGCGGCCGCGAGGTGCACCGGGCCCAGCTCGACCAGGTGCTCGAGCTGACGGCGATGCCGCACATCACGGTGCAGGTCGTGCCGTACGAGCGCAGCGGATACGCCGCGGAGGGCTCGTTCACGCTGCTGCGGTTCTCCGAGCCGGAGCTGCCGAACATCGGGTACGTCGAGCACATCGCCGGTGGCGTGTATCTCGACCGGCCCGACGACGTGGAGCTCATCGGACGTTCGCTCGACCGCCTCGCCGTCGACGCCGAGACGCCCGATCGTTCGCGGCAGATGATGCACAAGGCGCGCGCGGCCGTCTGACGTCCCGTATCCCTCGCTGCTCCGGCCGTGCGGTCGGGGGCCGGAGCACTGCTCTTCGTGGGTCCGTCGGGCCTCCCTCGCGGCCACGGTGCGTGATGGGTAGCCGCACCGAGTGAAACCCGGCCAGGCGTACGCATAGCGGCCCGTCATTCGTCGATCAAGAGCGACCGCTCGTCGCACGACAAGATCCATTCGCCGACAGTGAGTTGTCGATCTTGCGCCAAAATGATGTCTGACCTGCGGTTTCACCTCTCAGTTGCATTCGGGTGAAGACCATCACGGGATGATGCACGTGCATTCACACGAGCACTCGCGCGTGCTAACTTCGGTGCACACGTCAATGCACGTGCAGATGCATCCTCCAAAGGTTGAAAGTCGGGAAGGTGAGGATCATGCAGCGGATCGAGAACGGCATCTCCGCGGAGAAGCTGACCGGAGCCCAGTGGCGCAAGAGCCGCTACAGCGGTGCGATGGGCAACTGCGTCGAGGTGGCGCCGCTGACCGGCGGAGACATCGCCGTGCGCAACTCCCGTGATCCTCAGGGCCCTGCCCTCGTCTACACGCGCGCCGAGATCGAGGCGTTCGTGGCAGGTGTGAAGGACGGCGAGTTCGATGACCTGCTCGCCTGAGATCGTCCCGAGCGAGGTCGAGGCCGTCCTCGGCAGGCTCATCTCGCGCGGCTACCGCTTCGTGCACCCTCGCGACGCCTCCGGTGAGCTCGTGACCGTCGTCGGCGTCCGGATGCACGACACCGTGGTCGACGTGGTGCGCCTCGACGGCGAGGACGACGTCACCGCCACGCGGATGCCGTACGACGAGCCCAACATCCTCGAGCCCAAGCAGGTGCTCTGGCAGCGTTCCGGCGACATGAACGACGTCGTCGGCGAGCTGCTCGAGCTGCCGGACGACGAGTACCTGCAGCCCGCACCCCAGACGCGGGTGAACGCCCGGGGTTGCTGGGTGCCGAACGGATCCGGCCGCGCCAAGTGGCTGCAGGCCACCGCCTGACTGCGGTACCGGCAGCACCTACGACAGCCAGAACCAACTACCCCCTCTGACCCCGCCCCGCGGGCCCCGACCCGCACCCGACACGGCCACCGCGCCGGCCGTGTCCCCCGGTCGGCGCTCAGGCCGGAGTCGACACAGCGCACCTCCCCCCTCGTCGCTGTGAAGCCCGGCCTGAGCGCCATCTCACCCCGACGGGCCGCCTCCGTGGACCTACACTGGAGGCGGCCCGTTCTCGTCCTCAGGGGAGCCTTTCGGTGCACACCGACCAGCACGAATCCTCCGTCGAGTCCCTCACCGATCCCTCGATCGAACCCGAACCGGAACCCCGCGAGGAATGCGGCGTTTTCGGGGTGTGGGCTCCGGGTGAGGACGTCGCGAAACTGACCTACTACGGCCTGTACGCCCTGCAGCATCGCGGCCAGGAGGCGGCAGGCATCTCCGTGGGGGACGGCAGCCGGGTCGTGGTTTTCAAGGACCTCGGCCTCGTCAGCCAGGTCTTCGACGAGCAGTCCCTGTCGTCGCTGCAGGGACACGTCGCGGTCGGGCACTGCCGCTACTCGACGACCGGTGGTGGCAGCTGGGAGAACGCCCAGCCGGTGTTCCGCACCACCGGCGCAGGCACGGGCATCGCGCTCGGCCACAACGGCAACCTGGTCAACACCCACGAGCTGCACGAGCGGGCACGGGAGCTCGGCGTCGTGAGCAAGAACGGCGCGACCACCGACTCCGACCTCATCTGCGGCCTGCTCGCCGCCCAGTCCGCGGACACGGGCATCGAGGCCGCTGCGGCCGAGCTGCTGCCGACGCTGCGCGGCGCGTTCTGCCTCACCTTCTCCGACGAGTCGACGCTGTACGCGGCGCGTGACCCGCACGGCATCCGGCCGCTGGTCCTCGGACGCCTCGAACGCGGCTGGGTCGCGGCCAGCGAGACCGCGGCGCTCGACATCATCGGCGCATCGTTCGTCCGCGAGGTCGAACCCGGCGAGCTCATCGCCATCGACGCCGACGGCATCCGGTCGACGCGGTTCGCCAATCCGGAGCCGAAGGGCTGCATCTTCGAGTACGTCTACCTGGCCCGGCCCGACACGACGATCTCCGGCCGCGGCGTCCACGCCACGCGCGTCGACATCGGGCGCAGGCTCGCCTCCGAGTACCCCGCGGACGCCGACCTGGTCATCCCGGTGCCCGAATCCGGCACCCCCGCGGCCATCGGTTACGCGCAGGCTTCCGGCATCCCGTACGGGCAGGGCCTGGTGAAGAACAGCTACGTCGGCCGCACGTTCATCGAGCCGTCGCAGACGATCCGCCAGCTCGGCATCCGGCTCAAGCTCAACCCGCTGCGCGACGTGATCCGCGGCAAACGCCTGGTCGTGGTGGACGACTCGATCGTGCGCGGCAACACCCAGCGCGCGCTGGTGCGGATGTTGCGCGAGTCCGGTGCGCTCGAGGTGCACGTGCGGATCGCCTCGCCGCCCGTGCGGTGGCCGTGCTTCTACGGCATCGACTTCGCCTCCCGTGCCGAGCTCGTCGCCAACGGCGCCGACCTCGACGGCATCCGCAGGGCCATCGGCGCCGATTCGCTCGGGTACGCCTCCGTGGACGCGCTCGTGGCGGCCTCGGAACAGCCGCGAAACCGCGTGTGTGCGGCCTGCTTCGACGGCGAGTATCCTGTGCCGCTGCCCGACGAGGCCCTCATCGGCAAGCACATGCTGGAGAACCTCGGCGGGACGTCTCGGGACCTTCCCGTCGTACCGGCGGGGTACGGTGCCGAGGACGCCGTCCGGCGTCCGTAACCACAACGTTTTCGTGCTCCCGAGGGCCCGATGGTTGCGTTTGTCGAACACCGCCACGCTGAGCGTGTCCGCTTGGGTGGCGGTCGGAGACGGGCGGGCGCAACTTTTCTTCCCACCGCGACCGGCTGGGCGCGAAGGGAAGATTAGTTGCGTTCAACGCGACCATGGGGCCCTCGGGGGCGGTTCGAGTGAGGAGTTCGCGCCGGTGATGAACGAGTCCGCCCGCGAGTCGGTGACCGAGGGTGCCGGCGCTACCTACGCCGCGGCCGGTGTCGACATCGACGCCGGGGACAGCGCCGTCGAGCTGCTGAAACCGCACGCAGCCAGGGCCACGCGCCCCGAGGTCGTCGGTGGCGTCGGCGGGTTCGCGGGCCTGTTCTCCCTGAAGCTCGACCGGTGGAAGGAGCCGCTGCTGGCCTCGTCCACCGACGGCGTCGGCACGAAGATCGCCGTCGCGAAGGCGCTCGACAAGCACGACACGGTGGGCATCGACCTGGTGGCCATGGTCGTCGACGACCTCGTCGTGACCGGAGCCGAGCCGCTGTTCCTCCAGGACTACATCGCCGTCGGCAAGGTCGTTCCCGAGCGGATCGCCGCCATCGTCGCGGGCATCTCGGAGGGTTGCGTGCAGGCCGGTTGCGCACTGCTCGGCGGCGAGACGGCCGAGCACCCCGGCCTCATGGGCGAGCACGAGTACGACATCTCCGCCACCGGAGTCGGTGCGGTGGAGGCCGCGGACGTGCTCGGTCCCGAGCGCGTGCGGCCAGGTGACGTCGTCATCGCGATGGGCTCGAGCGGCCTGCACTCCAACGGTTACTCGCTGGCCAGGCACGTGCTGCTGGACATCGCCCGCATGCCCCTGGACGGCCACGTCGAGGAGCTGGGGCGCACGCTCGGCGAGGAGCTGCTCGAGCCGACCCGCATCTACGCGAAGGACTGCCTGGCGCTCGTGGCCGAGGCCGACGTGCGCACCTTCGCTCACATCACCGGCGGCGGACTCGAGGCCAACCTCGAACGCGTGCTGCCCGACGGCCTCGTGGCCCAGCTCGACCGCGGCACCTGGACGCCTGCCCCGGTGTTCGCGATCATCAGCCAGCGCGGCCGGGTCGAACGCGCCGAGATGGAGAAGACGTTCAACATGGGCGTCGGCATGGTTGCGGTCGTCTCGCCCGAGGACGTCGACCGTGCGCTGGCCGTGCTCACCGCGCGGCACGTGCCCGCCTGGGTGCTCGGCGAGGTCAAGCCCGCGGACGGGGATGCGTCCGAAGGTCCGCGCGCCGTGTTGTCGGGCGACCACCCCAGGTTCTGACCCCCACCCGCGGAGGCGCTCCCGTGAGCGAGCTACGCGTCACGTCCCGCTTCGTCATCGCCGAGGGCGAGCTGTCCGAGCGGTTCACGCGGGCGTCCGGCCCTGGCGGGCAAGGGGTGAACACGACCTCGTCCCGCGTCGAGTTGTCGTTCGACGTGGCTCGCTCGCCGTCGGTGCCCGATTCGCTGCGGCCCCGCCTGCTCGCCCGGCTCGACCGGCGGCTCGTCGACGGCGTGCTGACCGTCGTGGCGAGTGAGCACCGCGAACAGCTGCGCAACCGGGAGGCCGCCCGCGCCAGGCTCGTCGCGACGCTGAAGGAGGCGGCCGCACCGCCGCCGAAGAAGCGCAGGCCGACCAAGCCGACCCGTGGGTCGCAGGAGCGTCGGATCGCAGCGAAGAAGCGCCGCTCCGACGTCAAGCGCAACCGCAGGTCCCGAGGCGACTGGTAACGAACACCTAGGTCGTGTCTGATGATCCTCCGCGCAGCAGGCGACGGGATTGTCAGACGCGACCTGGACCGGGGCTCGGTCAGACGCGACCTGGACCGGGGCTCGGTCAGACGCGCGAGGCCTGGCGTCCCCGGGCCGGATCGAGTCCGTGCGCCACGGTGCTGCGTGTCCGGTGGATGCCGGCCGTGCCGGGCGTTGCGGCGTGGGTCCGCGGATGGGGGACGGCGGCCACCGGTGCGGAGCGGCAGCTGGAACGGATCGTCCACAGCGGACTCCTCGGGCCCGGCCGGATGCCGAGCGGCGCCACCACCGGAGCGAACTTCGGGATGCGGGGCCGGTTGATGATCAGCAGGGAGATGCTCGCGCCCGCCGCGGCGCCCGTGGTGTTGACGAGCACGTCGTCGGTGGAGGTCACGCGGCCGATCGCGGCGACGTACTGCGTCAGTTCGATACCGCACGACGTCGCGAACGCCGCCATCGTCATCCGCCGGGTGCTGCGCCACCACGCCCACCGTGCGGGCAACAGCATGCCCAGGGGAAGCAGCAGGCTGAAGTTCGCCGTGAGCTGCCAGAACGCTTCGCGGCTGCCCGCCGCGACGAGGAGGTCCGTGCCGGGCACGAGGTGGACACTGCCCTGCGCGGTCGTCGGCATGGTCACCAGGAGCGAGACCCACGCGCCCCACATCACGATCGCCACGTCGAGGGACGCGGTGACGAACGCACGGCGGAGCGACAGCCGCCGACGTCGCCGAACGATGAGCGTCAGCCATACCACCGAGGCCGGGAGCACCATTGCCACTGCGACCGGAATGAGCTTTCCGAAATGCTGAAGCAGGTATTCCACCCGACGGACCCCCTTGGTTTTCGCGTGCCACAGCCAGGCTGGCAAATCCGGCGCGCGGACGCACAGGGGCGGATAACGTGATCTATTCGGTCTTGCTTAGTTATCGCCTCAGGTGCTATCGGCGAGTCTGCGGAATCTGTTTTCCGTTTCGCGTTTCCCCGATGATTTCGTGACGTTAACGAAATGTTCCATATTTTCGGACGTTGGGGACGAGGCGCGCGTCGACGGCGCTGTGGCCAGCTTAGTGCCCTGGTCGAGCGGCGGTTCGTGAGGGGCCTTCGGTTCGAAGGGAGACGGTCGCGGGATTCGGCTTTCCATCTTTCGTAGGGCCTCCACCTGAGCGGGGGAGCTGCCCGAACGAGACGGATGAGTGGCGGTCGGGAAAGCGTCGAGGGTGCCTTGTCGGTCACCGGAAAGAATGGGTGACGAATGCCCGTTTCGGGTGGCTCACTCTCCGCCGCCGGTGGCGACCTGCCGAATCCGGGACAGCACCCGCTGGAGGTGCAGGCCGCGGCGTGCGTCGCACTCGTGGGTGCGCATGCCGGTGGCACACAGCGCGGCGAGGTCGTCGAGCAACGCCGTGTACGCCTCGGCCGCCGACCCGCTGCGCTCCCGCACCATCGTTCGCATCCCGTGCTCGCCGTACACGGTGAACTCCGCGACCGTCGGCCGTACCGGTACGCGTGTCGACATGCTGACCGTGGACGTCGCCCCGCCCTCGTGCGCGAGCACCACGTGCCACAGATCCGCATCGGTACGGTGCGCCGACACCACGTCGGTCACGGTGCCGAGCGCGGCGTCGAGCAGGTCGATCGCGTGCGGCCCGACGTCGCCCAGCACGCCGTCGGCCAGTCGCCAGGCCGAACCGCCGTACTTGTCGCCCAGCATCGCGCCCGACAGCCAGCGAGCAGCGCCACCGCTCCAGCCGCCTGCATCGCGGATGCCCGTCAGCCACTCCCGCGTCTGCTGAACGTAGCGCATCGTCAGCATCATCAACGACGCCACGCCTGCCTCGTTCACGGCGTCGACGACCCGCTGCGCCGCCTCGACGTCACCGGCGAGGGGCTTCTCGAGGATCAGGTGTTTGCCTGCGCGCGCCGCGCGCTCCGCGAACTCCGCCTGCGCCGAGGGCGGGACGGCGAAGGCGACCACGTCGACGGTGTCCAGCAGCTCGTCGAGCGTGGCCACTGCCGTGGCGTCGTGCTCGGCCGCCAGCTCCGCGGCGACGTCGGGACGGCGCGTCCACACGGCTTCGAGCCGCGTCGCCGGATGATCCGACAGGCCGGGCGCGTGGACGGTCCGTGCCCACGGTCCGCCGCCGACGAGGCCGACGCGTAGCGGGGTGTCGTTCATGAGCGCAGGGTAGGACCTACGGCGAACCGCCCTGCGACCAACCGCGGGGCCGCAGCCGTGATCAGCTGTAGTCGTAGAAGCCGCGGCCCGACTTCTTGCCGAGCAGGCCCGCGTCGACCATGCGCATCAGCAGAGGAGGGGCCGCGTACGTCGGCTCCTTGAACTCGTCGTACATGGAGTCGGCGATCGCCTTGACGGTGTCCAGCCCGACCATGTCGGCGAGCCGCAGCGGGCCCATCGGGTGTGCCGTGCCCTTCTCCATGCCGAGGTCGATGTCCTCGGCCGAGGCATAGCCGGCCTCGTACATCCGGATCGCCGACAGCAGGTACGGCACCAGCAGCGCGTTCACGATGAAGCCGGCACGGTCCTGGCAGTGGATCGCCGTCTTGCCGAGCGTCTCGGTGACGTGCTGCTCGGCGCGCCGCACGACGTCGTCGCTCGTGCGCACCGACGGCACGAGCTCCACGAGCGGAAGCACCGGCACCGGATTGAAGAAGTGGACGCCGACGACACTCTCCGGCCGCTGCGTGGCCATGCCGATCCGCATGATCGGGATCGACGAGGTGTTGGAGGCGAGAATCGCGTTCTCGCTGCTGACGACCTTGTCGAGGGTCGAGAACAGCTCGGTCTTGGCCTGCTCGTTCTCCAGGATCGCCTCGACCACGAACTCGCGGTCGGAGAACGCCTCGACGTCGGTCGTGAACGTGAGCCTGCCGAGAGCGGACTCGGCATCGGCCTCGGAGAGCTTGCCGGACTTCACCGCCCGCTGCAGCGACTTCTCGATGCGGGCCCGCCCTGCGTCCAGCGCAGGCTGGCTGACCTCGTTCACCACGACGTCGAGCCCCGCCCGAGCGTGTACCTCGGCGATTCCCGAGCCCATCAGGCCCGCACCGACAACACCGATCCGCTGGATTTCCGGCACGCTCTCTCCTTGAAGTTCAGTGGACACGCGGAATGCGAGGGCGGTCACCGATGGGCTCGGTGTCCGCCCTCGCACTCAGCTGCGTCATCGACGGTAGTCGTCGTACCCGTCGTCGTACGGGTCTTCGTACCGCTCCTCGTCCTCCCGGCCGTTCTCGTCCGAGGAGTTGCTCGACAGCTCTCGCTGAAGAGCATCGAAGTCCGTGGTGGGAACGCTGTACTTGAGCTCCCGGGCCACTTTCGTCTGCTTGGCCTTAGCTCGGCCGCGCCCCATGGCTCGACCCCCTTGCGCAGGGGCGGGGCGGCCGGGGGAAATCGGCGGCCCCGCGTCGTCTCGACAACTATTTCCTAGGGGACACCGTACCGTGTCCCCCTGGCTCGATGCGACGTGGCGCGGTGTGCTGACCGTGACAGTCTCAAGATCACCGCTCGAACGGCCCAGCCGATGCTCACGCCGGGCCGGCGACGTGCCAGGATTCCCGGGTGCTCCGACCATTCGTCGCCTATCTGCGGGTTTACGAACCGCTCTCCGCCTTCGGCGAGCCGCCGGACGAACGGCTGGCCCGAGCGGTGGAGGAAGCGGCACTGGAACGTCCCGATGCGGGCGAACGTGAGATGGTAATGTGGCTGAAGTCACAGGCCACCGCGACGCCGCGGGTGCTGCCGAAGGAGCTGTCCTCGCTGCCCGACGTGCTGGTGCTCGACCCGGAGAAGGTGCCGACGTCGGCGAGCTCCGAGGTCGGCCCCGGTCCGCTCGTGTGCCCGCTGGAGATCCGTCCCCGGTCGGCGGCTGCGCTCGTCGGGTTCCTCGGCGAGGCGCATCCCGCGCTGCGTGGTGCGGTCGTCGACGCCATCGGCGCCCCCGAGGACCGCATCAAGTCGCGCGCCAACTCGGCCCTGCGCGACCTGTACGGCACGTCGATGCACGTGCTGTCCACCACGTGGACGGTGCCGCTGCCGTGGTTCTCGCTCGTCGACCCCCGGCAGTTCCGCCTCGAGCTGGGGTCCGGCCAGCACGACCCGAAGCGCGAGCTGTCCTGGCGCACGCCGATGACTGATGCGTTGCGACGGGTCGCAGAGGCCGAGGAGCTGGTCGGCAACGCCCTGGGCGAGGACGCGGGGCCGGTGCAGATCCTGGGCGAGACGCACCGCTGGTTGACGAACTTCCACCCGGCCTCGGCCGTCGAGCTGGACTACGGCGGACTCGTGCAGCTGATCGACGACCCGACGCTCGAGTCGGACACCTCGGCCGACGAGGTGCACATGCTGCTCGAGGCGCTGCGCAACGGTGACGTCGACGAGGTGGGTGAGATCTTCCAGACCCTGCGCGACTACTGGGGTGAGCTGGCCGCCCGCGAGCGGTTCAACTGAGTCCGGCCCCCGGCACGCCGGGTGTTCACGACCCGGTGCCCAGCGCCTCGGCCACCGCGCCGGTCACGCGCAGCGAGCCGACGTCCCGGCCCGCGCCGGTGACCACGCCGGCGCCCACGGCCATCCGGTCGACGGCCTCCCTGGCCTCGTCCTTCGGCGTCTCGCCGAGCAGGCGCAGGGTCTCCACCAGGATCGGTTCGCGGGCTCGCGCGTTGCCGTCGGCGATCTTGAACGCCACGGCCGTGCCGTCGGACAGGGCGAAGGCGTGCACACCCTCGGCGCCACCTTTCATGAGCAGACCCGGTACCGCCTCCATCAGCACCGTGTCCTCGCGCCCGGTGCCTGCCACCAACCACGGATGGGCACGCATCGCATCGGCGATCCGCCGCGGCGTGCCAGTGCCCGCCGCCAGCCGTCCGAACGCCCTGGCCAGGCCCGTCAACGAGTAGGCCAGCAGCGGAGCGCCACACCCGTCAACGCCGGTCCACGCGATCGGTTCGCCGATCATCTCGCTGACCGTGTCGGCGATCGCGCGTTGCAGCGGATGTCCGGGATCGGTGTAGTCGGCGGTCGGCCAACCGGCCGCGACACAGGTGGCCAGCATCCCGGCGTGTTTGCCCGAGCAGTTCATCGCCGCCCTGCGCGGTTCGGCGGCCGGCTCGTGCCGAGGCCGGTCGGGCGGGCAGTGCAGGTCGTCCTCGGTGAGCCCGGCCCTTTCCAGCAGCGCCAGTGCCCGCTCGACGTGGTCGGGCTCGCCGTTGTGCGACGCGCACACGAGCGCCAGGTCGTCGTCGGCGACCTCGAGCCCGGATCGCAGCATGGCCAGCGCCTGCAACGGCTTGTTCGACGACCGCGGATACACCGGCGAGTGCACGTCACCGATCGACGCGCGCACCGCACCGTCGGGAGTGGTCACCACGAGGCTGCCGTGGTGCACGCTCTCGACGAATCCCGAGCGCACCACCTCGACGAGCGCGGTCACGTCCGGTCGTCCTCGGCGGTGGCTGTGCCCTCGGTGCCGTGCGTGCCATCGCCGGCACGTTGGGAGTCGAGCAGTTCGTCGACGGACGCGGTGCCCTGGGCGTACCGACGCGCCAGCTCGGCGTTGAACGTGTCGACCACGGCCTGCACCTCACGCCTGCGCTGCGACACCGACGCCTCCTGCTCCCCGTAGGACTCGAGCGTCTCGCGGAGCTGTTCCTCGCTCAGGGACACGACGTCGGACAGGGTCGCGTCGCCCACGAGAGCCTCGGCTGCCCTGCGGTACTCGCCCGCCCGTGTCGGTTCGAGCGTCTGGTGCCTGCCCGAACCCGTCGCGGGGCCGAGCGCGTTGTCGGACAGGATCGCCGTGAGCCGGGCGATGACGTCGCCGCCCTCGTCACTTTCGCCGCCCTCGTCACCTTCGTCGCCCTCGGTGCCGGCAGTGGCGCGGCGCAGCTGTTCGGCCTTGACGATGTCGATGCGGGCGTGCAGGAGCCTGCGCAGGTACGACAGGTCGGTCTCCTCCTGCGCGGCCTCGTCCCGCCGCTCCCGCAGCGTCGGCAGCGGCAGCGACTCGGGGTCGCCGGCGTAACCGGGAGCGAGGACGCGGTCGATCCGCCGTCGCCCTCCTGGCCGGACTTCGATCACGGGTTCATCCTGCTTCACGTCGTCGGTGTGGGCCAGAGGCTGGCCGCCTCCGGCGCGTTGATCATGTCACCCCCGCAGGCGTTGCACCGCTTCCCGTCCGGGTGCGGAACCCTCGGCCGGAACGGAGTCCGGATCGATCGCGGCCTGGATCGTCTCGTCGTCCGAACCGGCGAGGAGCTCGGCGTCCGTGGGCGTCGAACGCTTCACGAGGGCCAGCGCGATCGGGCCCAATTCGTGGTGCTGGGCGACGCTGCCGACACGGCCCACCGTGCGGTCGCCGCGCAGCACCGGATCGCCCGTCTCGGGGTAGACCTCCATCGACCCGTCCAGGTGCAGCAGCACCATGTTCCGCGGTGGCCTGCCGACGTTGAACACCTTCGCCACCGTCTCCTGCCCGCGGTAGCAGCCCTTCGCCACGTGTGCCGCCGAGCCGATCCAGCCGACCTCGTGGGGAATGGTGCGGTCGTCGGTGTCGACACCCACGCGCGGGCGCAGCGACTCGACCCGCAGCGCGTCGAACGCCCACGAGCCCGCGGGGCGTGCGCCCGCGTCGGTGAGCCGTTTCCACACGGTGGTCAGCTCCGGACGCGGCACGAGCAGGTCGATCGCCCTGGCACCCGGCCACGGCATCCGCCGCGCCAGACCGCCGCCCGGCAGCGGCACGACGGAGTACGACTCGGCGGGAAGCTCGAGGGGCCCGTCGGTGCCGAGTACGCCGAGTGCCTGGTCGGCGTCCGGGCCGAGCAGGGTCAACACCGCGTAGTCGCCGGTCGCGTCGGTGATCTCGACGTCCGACCAGAACTTCATCGCCTGGAGGTACTCGAGCAGCGTCTGCTTGGCCCCGCCCGGCATCGCGCTGGTGGCCTGGGAGTCGGGGTCGGTGTCGAGGTAGACGACGTCACCGGTGTAGGCCACGACCATGTGCGCGTCGACGTGCCCGTGCGCGTCCAGGACCAGCGCTTCGGTCCCGGTGTCGGCGGGCAGGTCGGACACGTGCTGCGACAGCACGAGGTGCAGCCAGGACAGCCGTTCCGAACCGCCGACGGTGATGACGTGCCGGTGCGACCGGTCGACGACCGCCACTCCCCGCGTCGCCGTGCGTTGTTCGGCGAACGGGTCACCCCAGTGCCACGGAACGCCGGCTTCCGGATGGTCGTCGGGAGCGGCGACGGCGCCTGGCAGTTCGGACAGGGGCGAGGAATAGGTCATACGGCGATCGTATGTCGGAGCGGGCGCGGATGGTCGGTAGCGTTCGCCAGGCTGCTGAGTACCGTGAGGCCCATGCGCGTCCTCGCTTTCCTCGACGGCACCTTCGCCGACCCCGACCAGGCCCACATCCGTGTCGACGACCTCGGTCTCATCCGTGGTGACGGCATCTTCGAGACGATCCTCGTGACCAACGGCGTTCCGCGTGAGCTCGACGCCCACCTGGACCGGTTCGCCCGTTCCGCCGCGAAGCTCGACATGGCCGAGCCGGACCGCGCCGCCTGGGAACGTGTGATCCAGCAGGTGATCGAGGCGTGGCCGCCGGAGGAGGAGCTGGCGCTGAAGATCGTGCTCACGCGCGGGGTCGAGGGCGATCCGGAGGAGAAGCCGACCGCGTTCGCCTACGGCATGTCGATCCCCGAGTCGACCAAGCGCGCCCGTCGCGACGGCATCGCCGTGGTGACGTTGAACCGCGGCTTCGAGGCCGACCTCATGGAGCGCGCACCGTGGCTGCTGCTCGGCGCGAAGACGCTGTCGTACTCGGTGAACATGTCCGCCCAGCGGGAGGCGCGCCGCCGCGGGGCCGAGGACGTGATCTTCACCAGCACCGAGGGCTACGTGCTCGAGGGGCCGACGTCGAACGTGGTCCTGGCCCGTGGCAAGACGCTGTACACCCCGCCGCCGACCAACGGCATCCTCCCGGGCACCACGCAGGGCGACGTCTTCCGTGCCGCGGAGCGGGCCGGATGGAAGACCGAGGTCACGCAGCTCAAGGCCGACGAGCTCACGGAGGGTGATGCCCTGATGCTCGCCTCGTCGGTGCGCAAGCTGACGCGGGTGCACACGCTCGACGGCACGGCGTTGCCCGACTCGTCCGTGGCGATCCACGCCGAGCTCGCCGAGGCCTACGACGCGCAGTACGCCTGACGGAGCGTTTAAAGCTCCCGAGGGCCCCATAGTCGCGTTGAACGCAACTAATGTTCCCTTCGCTGTCGCACCGATGGCGGGCGTCGCGATGGGAAGATTGGTCGCGTTGAACGCAACCAAAGGGCCCTCGGGAGGGTTCAGCCGACGACGCGTTCCAGGACGAGGGAGACGTGCGGGGTCTTCGGGTGGCCCATCATGGCGCGCTCCTCGACGTAGCCGAGGTTGCCGCTGCCGTCGGGCATGATCCCGTACAGCCGCTCGGCCGCGGTGACGTCCTTCGCCGTCTGCGACCGCACGACCGCGTCCGTGGCCAACTGCCAGGCCGACTGGCCACGCGCCGTGCCGTAGAACAGCTCGATGATGCCGGACGAGTGCGCGAGCAGGAGCTCGATCGTGTCGTCGGGCTGCGGGCGCCACCAGCCGGTCTCGCGGGCGGCGGGCCGGATGACGTTGCCGTCCGCGTCGAGCAGCCACGACCGGGCCTCGTGGTAGAGGAACGGACGGCCGTCGTGGGCGATGGTGAGCTGCTGCGCGATGCGCTGCGGCTCGTCCATGGTCGGGTAGTTGACCTCGCCCTCGCCGCGCCACACGCCGACGAGCGGCAGCAGCGCGAGGCATGCGTCGCCCAGGTTCTCGCCCTCGCGCAGGTTGGCCGTGTCGCCGGGGATCGGCAGGTCGTCCAGCTGCGGGATGTTGCGGTGGGCCGTCTGCTTGGCGCGCTGCGCCGCGGCCTCGATGGCGTCGTCGCCGCTCGACATGTGACTACTCCGCCTTACTCAACGTTCGGGGGCTCACTCAGCGTTCGGGACGGCTCAGTGGTCCGCGTACAGGCGGTAGACGACGTAGCCCATGAACCACATCGACGCGGCGATGGCCAGGATCAGCAGTACCGTAAACAGGATCTCCACGCGCGGAAGGATAACGCCCGAGGTCCCATGTGCCCGAGTCCAGGTGGCCGCGCGTGAGCATGGTCACCGCTCGCCCGCAGGTCACGGGGCGGCCGGTGACGACCGTCGCTGAGCTCGGCGGATCCTAAGTCGTCGGTACGGCGCCGCGGTCGAGCTCGACGAGCACCTCTTGTTATACACGTCGACGACGGTGGCGGGCAGCGTTTCCGGTTTCGGCAGCGGCCGCCCACGATGGATGGTCACGGGTGGGTGCCCCGCAGTTGGTTCGCGATCGCGGCCGCCGTCCACGTGACGAAGTCGGTGTGCGGCCAACCGCACACGCCGACGAGTTGGTCGTAGGCGTCGTGGGACACGAGCAGGCCGAGCGCGTCGGCGAGGCGTCCGCGCGCGGTCTCGTCGCGCGGTGCGAGCATGCCCGCGTCCTCGTAGGTGGCGAGCCAGCTCGCGATGTCGCGCCGCCGGGCCGCGGCGAGTTCGCTGCGCACGGCGGCGATCGTGTCGTCGGTCGCCGCCGCCACCGTGAATGCGCGCCAGATCCCCAGCGAGTCGCGAAGCCGTTCGGCCAGCGCCGCGACGGCCGCCTGCAGCGTGGTCTCCAGGTCGCCGGGTGTCGGCATGCCGATCAGCTCGGTCAGGTCGATCGCGTCCGGGCTGTCGGCGAGCTGCGACCGGAACGCGGCCAGGAGCAGATCCGCCTTGCGTCCGGTCTGGGTCACGGTCTCGAGACCGACACCCGCCTCGGTGGCGATCCGCCGCATGCTCGTCGCGGCGTAGCCGTGCTCGGCGAACAGCGTGGCCGCGGTGGCGATCACGTGCTCCCGGGTGCGCTGAGCGCGTTCGCGGCGCACGGGAGATTCGTACCCGCGGCGGGGGCGGCGCGCTTCGGACGATTCGGCTACCATCGATTTAGACGATACATCGTATCGGTGAAATATCGACCACCCGGGAGGGACGTCATGTCCTCGGTACTCGTCTGCGTCCAACCGGCCCGAGGGCACGTCGGGCCCACCAAACCGCTGGTCGCCGCCCTGGTCGCGGCGGGACACGACGTCGCGGTCATCACCGGCGCCCGGTATCGCGACGCCTTCACCGAGCTCGGCGCCGACGTGACCGTGCTGCCCGGCGAGGTCGACTTCGACGAGACCGACCTGAACGGCTCGATCCCCGGCCGCGAGGGACTGCGCGGGCCGAAGCTGGGACGGTTCGAGCTGTCGCGGTTCGCGGGCGCGATGTCGCAGCAGCTGCGCACGGTCGACAAAGTGCTGGCCTGCGGCGTCGACGTCGTGCTCTGCGATCCGCTGTTCGCCGCGGGGATGGCGCTGGTGAATCGCGAGGACCGTCCGCGGGTGCTGGCGCTGGGCTTCCTGCCGCTGACCGCGCCGACGCCGTACCGCCCGCCGTCCCGTCGCCCGCTCGACCGGGTCCGCGGCGCGGTCATGAGGCGGTTCATGGGGTGGATGATGGCGCCGGCTCAGCAGATCGCCGAACGCGGTGTCCACGAGCTGGTGGGAGTCGAGACCGGGCTGTGCTTCATGGACTGGCCGATGTGCAGCGACGGCGTGCTGCAGATGACCTGCCCCGGCTTCGAGTTCCCGCGCACGCTGCCCGCTCCCGTGCACTTCATCGGTCCGACCACCACCAGCTCGGCCAGTGAACACGACCTGCCGGAGTGGTGGCACGAGCTGGACGGTTCGCGGCCCGTCGTCCACGTGACCCAGGGGACGGTCGCCAACGACGACCTCGGCATGCTCGTCGAGCCCACCATCGAGGCGCTGGCCGACGAGGACGTGCTCGTGGTGGCCACGACGTGCGGCACCATGCCGCGCACCGACCCGCTCCCGCCGAACGTGCGCGTCGCCGACTTCCTGCCCTACGACGAACTGTTGCCACGGTGCGACGTCATGGTCAGCAACGGTGGATACGGCGGTGTCAACCATGCGTTGCGCTACGGGGTGCCGCTGGTGGTCGTCGGGGCGAGTCAGGACAAGCCCGAGGTCGCCGCGCGGGTGTCGTGGTCGGGTGCCGGCCTGGGGTACGCCCGTCCCTCACTCCCGGTGCGGACCCTCCGCCGTGCGGTGCGGGAGGTGCTGAGGCGGGACCGGTACCGGAAGGTCGCGGGCGAGCTCTCCGCCCAGATCGCCGACGCTCCGTCGACCGACGACATCGTGAAGCTCATCGTGGACCGTTGACGGGTGTTCTCGGCGGTTTCGCCCTCGGCGGAAGCCGTTCCGGCGGACCGCGTGCCTTCGTAGGCTGCTCACCACCGAGCCGACGGGGGTGCGTATGCAGACGATCACCGGTAGCGCCGCGGGCGTGCCGTACACCGCGCTGCCACCCCGTGGGGTCGACGGCCGCGCCGCTCTGATCATCACGTGGCACATGCTCGACGCGCCGCGCACCGACGCGGCGTTCGCGGCCGCCTTGCCCATGGCGGACGTCCCGGCGTGGCGCGTGCATCTGGCGATGCCGATGTGCGGTGGGCGCATGGTGGACGGCAGTGTCGACGCGGTCGTCGAACTCGCCCGCCGGGACGCGGTACGCGCGTTCCTGGTCCCCTTCGTCCGGGAGGCGGCGGCCGAGTTCCCCGCCGTACTCGATGCGTTGCGGTCGCAGCTGCCGATTGTCGACGGGCCGGTCGGGGTGCTCGGCGGCTCGTTGGGAGGAGCGGTCGTCCTGGAGGTCCTTGCAGGTGGCGACGTTCCGATCGGCACGGCCGCGCTCGTCAATCCCGCGGTGCGCGCTCGGTGGTGCCGTACGTCGCGCCGATGTCGGGCACGCCGTACGTCTGGACGCCCGAGGCGCACCGGATCGTCGACGACCACGACTACGTCGCCCGTCTCGACGGTGTCGAATGTCCTTCGCTGTTGGTGGTGAGCGGCGAGGAGGACCATGCGGAGTTCCGCAGGGACGCCGCCGACCTCGTCGATGCAGTACGCCGCGGCCACCCCGAACCGGACGCCGTGCGCCTCGCGCCGGTACCCGATCTCGCGCACCCACTGGCCGACGAGCCCGGCATGGAACCGGCTCCGCAACGTGCCACGGCACGCGCCGTCGACTCGATCCTCACCGAGTGGTTCCGCGAGACGCTCGCGGTGTGATCTCCGACGCCACACGCCTGAAGCCCCGACGTCCGGTGCCGCAATGCCCGCCGTGCCAGCGCCTGGTGGGACAATGCCCAGTGTGACAATGCCTGGCGTGACGACGGAACAGACGAGTCAGGCGTACGGCAGGCGTGCCGCCGAGTACATCGAACTGCTCGGCACCGTCGATGCGCTGGCCGCCCCCGATCGCGCCTTCGTCGGCAGGTGGGCCGACGAACACCGCGACGGGCCGATCGTGGACGTCGGATGCGGGCCCGGCCACTGGACGCAGTGGTTGCACGAACGCGGCCTTTCCGTGTCCGGTGTGGACCCGACGCCCGAATTCGTCGCGCACGCGCGCAATCGGTATCCGCACCTCGACATCGCGCTGGGCCGCGGCGAAGCGCTCGACGCCGGCGACGCGAGCCTGTCCGGAATCCTTGCGTGGTATTCGCTTATCCACACACCGCCGGAGCGGATCGGTGACATTCTCGGCGAGTTCGCGCGATGTGTCGCTCCGGGCGGTGGACTGCTCGTCGGATTCTTCGAAGGCGGGGAGCTCGAGGCGTTCGATCACGCGGTGACCACGGCCTACTTCTGGCCGGTCGAGTCACTCGGGAAGAAGATCGAGGAGGCCGGGTTTACGGTCATCGCAAGGGACACCCGCGTCGACCCGGGACACCGGCCGCACGGCGCGATCGCGGCGGTGCGTGCGGACTGACGGGATCAGCGGATGGTGCCCGGCATGTCGATCCAGCAGCGTTCGTGACCGCGGACGAGGAGGCCGGACCGTCGCCTGTCGTTGCCGTTCGGGACCGGGTACAGCCACCACGAGCCGGTCAGGCGCCGTCCCCGTCCGCTGTGCAGTACGGGCTCGATGACGACATGCCTGCGACCAGCCGGATCGTGGACCGTCATGCGAACCCTCCTGCTCACGTGGAGCTCTACGGGCACGGCCTGAGCGAGCGGCAGGCTACCCGTGGCGAGCAGACGTCGCCGTCGTCGTCCGGCGGGAACCAGGATCGCGACGGACAACACCCACACGAGGGCCGCCATCACCAAGCTCAGGCCACCGATTCCGTTGCGAGTCGCGGTGGGTGACTCCTGTTCGATGTGTCCGTCGTCGCCGATCCACAGTTCGACGGCCGAACCCTCGGCGGGCGGGTCGCCGCACCGCCGATACTCGCCGCGGCCGGGGTGTCCGTCCAGGTGCCAGGCCGCGGTGATGCGGTGCTCGGTGCGATGTTTGCATTTCCCGGACACGTCGACTCGCTCCACGGTCGCGGTGACGGGTTCGGTTCGGCCGAGCAGATGATCGACACCGCCACTTGTCGACACCGCGATCAGGACCGGGATCAATGCCGCTACCAGGGAGCCGAGCGCGACCAGTAGCCAGCGGATCGGCTTGCGGGACTCACGTCGCCGTAGCTCCGCGGCTTCGTGGCTGTGCAGCATTCGGTTCTCCCGTGGGTGGCGTTCGGAGATTGGACGGGTGTGAGGCCGCCGCTATCGCTGGTCCTGACTGTCGGCTAAGAGACGATCTCCGACGGCGTGCAGAAACCGAGCGAACCGGAGTCGCTCACACAGCCGGTGAGGGTGGGCAGTACGCCGGTGCCGCGCACCACCTGGAACGCCCCCAGTACCAGTACCACCGCGGTGACGGCGATCGCCCAGCGCGGTCGACGTTCACTGCGGAACAGGACGACGCCGATCCAGATCGCGCCGATTCCGCCGATCACGGCGGCCCAGTCGAGATAGAAGTACCGCGTCCCCTCGCCAGCTGCCTGAAGCACCCATTCCCGCCGGACGACTATCCACAATGGAAGGATGCACATTGCCGCGGCCAAGAGGCTCAGCTTGACGTGTCTGTTCGTGCGAGCTTCGACGTGCCGGCCCGGTGTCCGGTTTCGGATCCGGCGAAGAATTCGGGCCGCATCGGACCTCCGTCGCATGCTCTGTCGAATGTGGCCGGATCGGACGGATGTGCGCAGCGTTCGGTTCCGCCGTGTGAGCAGAATCCGAACGGACGGAAAACGGGGGTGTCCCGAACTCAGGCGGCTACCGTGGCGGGATGATGCCGAGCCCGCACGGTGGCGTTCCGCCGCAACACGAGCCGTATCCCGGCCCCGTTCCCGGTGTGTTTCCGCCTGGGGAACGAGTCTCCGGCAAGGACGGCAACGGCGTGTACCGAGGCGCGGTCTTCCTGCCGCGCGCGTCGGCGGCCCGTCGTTGGTGGGCGCGGATCATCGACGGAACGTTCGTCGTGGTACTCGCCGCGGGGGTGGTCGCAGGTGCGGTCCTCGCGGCGGCGAAGGGAGTCGCCGACGATCCCGTCATGGCAGCGACGGCGTTCAGTGTCTACCCCGCGCTGTTGTTGGTCTTCGGGGCGCTGTACGGGTGCATGCGTTCGCCGGGGCAGGCGCTGACGGGGGTCGTGTCGCTCCGGTGCGACAGCGGCAAGCGCGTCGGGTTCTGGCGGGGAATGTTTCGCTACCTCGGCGTGGGGTTCCTCCCGGTCACGGCGGTACTGGCGCTCATGTCGTTTCTCGACCTGCCCGTGTTCTTCGACGAGTCGGTGCGCGTCTACCGGCGGTGAGTGCCGGCGGAGTCACGGGTCAGGGCGAACTCGACGACGTCGACCGGCGCGTCGTCACCCAGTCCCGGGTAGTGCTGGTCCAGGGCGGTGTGGAGCTGGGCGAGGTCGGCGAAGCCGTCGCGCTGCGCGTCGGTCTCGGTGAGCTCCCGCCGGGTGGTCGTCCGGACCGACAGCACCTCCGCGGGCATGGTCAGTACCTCGCCGGATTCCTTCTCGAAGACCAGGTCGGCGGGGCCGGGCCGGAAGGGGTCGTCGATGCGGATGGTCTGCGTCTTGTCGCCGTCGCGGATGCTCTGTTCGTAGCCCTCCCACATGTAGAGGCGCTGCGGTGCGTCGGCGGCTCGCCAGTCGAAGGCGTGCGGCAACAGCGTGCTCACCGGCAGGGCGGTGAGGCCGTTGGCTTCGCGGACGACGCAGGCGATCGTGGGGTCGAGATCGAAGAAGATTTGTCGACATTTTCCGCACGGTGGGATGACGTCCCCCGTGGGACCGTGGGCGGCCGCCACGGCGACGATCGGATCGTCGGGGTGCGACGCGGCGCGGTTGGCCAGTGCGCTCACCTCGCCACACGGGCCGCCCAGGAAGTGGTAGGCGTTGACGCCGAGGACGATGGCTCCGCTGCGCAGTCGGAGGGCTGCTGCGACCGTGTGGTCGGCGTCGTCGTTGACGGCTTCGGCGTGCCGGACGGCGGCGGCGACGAGCTCGCGGTTGTCGGGGGAAAGCATCGTCGGGGACGGTAGCGAAACGCCGGAGCGGTGATCGACCGATTTCCGCCAGCCGAGGTCACGGTGGGTGAAGCGCCTGATCTCCCGGTGTGGGCGGCTGCCGGTGTGGCAAGGTTCCCACGGAGTGTGCGATCTCGTGGGAACCGCTGACATGCGGGCGGCGTCCCACTACCGTCAGATCACGCACGTGTCTCGTGACGACCCGATGACGAGGTGGGGGAAGTAGCGATGTCGCAGCCCGGCAACGGCGGCAACAGTACCCAAGGCCCGGTGGGCACCTGGGCCACGGACACCGACGGTGCGGAACTGTCGCCTCAGCAGCGCGAAGCGATGTACCAGGCGCAGGGCGCGGCGATGGACGGCCCGCTCGGTGCGCTGGGGATGGGTGAGCTGATCGCGCACGCTCGCGCGTCGGGGATGAACGAGCAGCAGATCCAGCAGCTCGCCAAGGACGCGGAGGTTCTGCAGGGGCTGAGTGGCTCGAACCAGGACTACCAGGGTCGCCAGCACGCCGAGCTGAAGGGCTTCGTGACCACGAACCTGGACCCGGGTCAGGTAAACCAGATGTCGGAGATCTTCTCGAAGATCAGGGGCGTTCTGGATCGGCTGTCGCAGCGGACGAACGAGAGTGTGGGTAAGGCGCGTCACGAGTGGGAGGGTGACGCCGCCGAGAACGCGTTCGGCTACTTCAACCAGATGTCGACGTGGGCGGATTCGAACGCCACGAACGCCCAGCTGGCCTCTGAGGCGACGTATGCGCAGTCGAACGCGGCCGAGAGTGCGAAGAACTCGATGCCCGAGCCGGTCGAGACCAACGGGTTGATGAAGGACTTCGGGTCGGCGGTCAAGGACAACCCGCTCAACCCGATCGGCGCATTCAACCAGGCCATGGAGACCCGGGAGAAGGCTGACGCGGCCCACCAGGAGGCCGTGCAGGTGATGAACACCTATGACCAGAACCTCTACCAGGCCGCGTCGAAGCAGCCCGCGTTCTCCCAGCCGCCGACCTTCTCCGCCGGTGCCGGCGACAAGGGCGGTATCGGCGGCGGCTCCGGGGTGATCGATATTCCGGGTGGTCCGTCGGATTCGACCAGTGTTGCGGGGTATTCGGGTGGTCCGAGTGGTGGCCCGTCGGTGCCCGGCGGTGGCGGTCCGGGCAATGTCAGCAGCCTGCCCGGCGGTGGCGGGGGCACTCCGCCGGGTGTGGCGCCGGCGCCGATGCCGGGTCGGGCGACCGGGCAGGGCCAGTTGCCGGGCACG
>NZ_JOIJ01000015.1 GCF_000719975.1 Prauserella rugosa | reverse complement strand
GCGTGGGAGCTTGGTTCATGTCCCCTCGCCTGGTAACCCGGGGCTTGCGACTCGGCCTTTCGGCTTTCGTCTGCCCGGTCTCCCTGGCGACGAAGAGAAGATTACACGCTCCCCAAACCCCCGAAAACAGGGGGGTCCCCTTTTGACGAAAGCCCAGGTCAGCGGGCCTTTCAGCCGTGCAGGCGCAGACCGGCCAGGTTCCGCTTGCCGCGCCGGACGACGAGCCACCGTCCGTGCAGCGCGTCGGACATCGACGGTGCCCACGTCTCGTCGGTGATCTTCTGGTTGTTCACGTACGCACCGCCCTCCTTGACGGTGCGCCGCGCCGCACCCTTGCTCTCGACGAGTCCGGTCGCCACGAGGACGTCGACGATCGTCGGCTCGTCCGACAGCGACACCTCCCCCGCGGGTACCTCCGCCAGCGCGGAGCGCAGGGTCGGCTCGTCGAGCTCGGCGAGCTCCCCGCGGCCGAACAACGCCTGGCTGGCGGCGACGACCTGGGCCGTCTGGTCGGGGCCGTGGACCAGGTCGGTCAGCTCCTGCGCCAGCCTGCGCTGCCCGAGCCGCGCCGCGGGCCGTTCGGCCGTGGCGGTCTCCAGCTCGGCGATCTCGTCCCGGTCGAGGAACGTCAGCAGCTTCAGGTACTCCACGACGCTCGCGTCCGGCAGGTTGAGGAAGTACTGGTACCAGGCGTACGGCGACGTGAGCTCCGGGTCGAGCCAGACGTTGCCGCCCCCGGTCGACTTGCCGAGCTTGCGTCCCTCGGCGTCGGTGACGAGCGGGGTCGTCAGCGCGTGCACCTGCTCGCCGTGCACCCTGCGCACGAGGTCGACACCGGCGACGATGTTGCCCCACTGGTCCGAACCACCGATCTGGAGCCGGACACCGTGGCGTTCGAACAGCTCCCGGTAGTCGGTGGCCTGCAGGAGCATGTAGCTGAACTCGGTGTAGGAGATGCCCTCGCCGTCGAGCCTGCGTTTGACGGTCTCGCGCGCCAGCATCGTGTTGATCGAGAAGTGCTTGCCGACGTCCCGCAGGAACGTCGGCACGGTCATCGCACCCAGCCAGTCGAGGTTGTTGACCTCGATGGGAGGCACGTCGGCGTGGTCGAAGTCGACGAACCGCGCCAGCTGGCCCCGCAGTCGCTCCGCCCACTCGCGCACGGTGTCCTCGGAGTTCAGCGTCCGCTCGCCGACGTCACGGGGATCGCCGATCAGCCCGGTGCCACCGCCGGCGAGCAACACCGGCCGGTGGCCGGCGTTTTGCAGCCGCCGCAGCACCAGCATCTGGACGAGATGACCGGCGTGCAGGCTCGGCGCGGTGGGGTCGAAACCGATGTAGGCCGCCACCGGCCCCGCGTCGAGATCGCGCCGCAGCGCCTCGAGATCCGTGGACTGCGTGATCAGTCCCCGCCAGGTCAGCTCGTCAAGAATGTGCTCGCTCACGGGGGTCATTGTCCCCGCTCGGGGTGCGCCGACGTCGCCGGGACCGGATTACCGGCGGACGCGGCCACCCCTGCGGTAGGTGCTCACGGCGGGGGAACCGTCGATCCAGAACCGCCACGGCACGTCCTGCGCCGCGGCCACGCCGACCCGCGGGCCCGTGCGGATCCGCTCGGCGGGCACGTCGTCGCCGTGGCACAACCGCACCGGCGAATCCGGGTCGGTGAGGTCGATGCCGTTGTGGGCGGCGTCGAGCCCCAGCACGGACGTCAGGACCGCGGGTCCCTTCGCGACCGTGCCGTTGCCGCGCGCCGTCGGACGCCGGGTGCGCGCCAGCTCCTGCCCCTCGAGCACCTCGCCGGCGCGGACGAGCACGGCGCCGGGTTTGCCGTCGGTCAGGCCGACGACGTTGGCACAGAAGTGCATGCCGTAGACGAAGTAGACGTACAGGTGTCCCGCGGGGCCCCACATGACGTCGTTGCGCGGCGTCCGACCGCGGTAGCAGTGCGACGCGGGGTCGTCGAGACCGCGGTAGGCCTCGACCTCCGCGAGCCGCACCCGCACCGTGCCCTCCTCGCTGTGGGATTCGAGCACGCAGCCGAGCAACCACGGGGCGAGCGCGACCGGATCGACGGCCAGCTCGTCCCGGCCGACCACACCCACACCCTCGTCGATCATGCTCAGCAGCGTAACGGGGCGGGGCCGAGGCGCCGTGAGCCTTGCGTCACGGCGCCTCGGCGGTGGGAACATTGGTCGCGTTGAACGCGACCATGGGGCCCTCGGGAGCCTTGTGTCACGGCGCCTTGGGGGTTGCCCACGCCCGGTGGGCGGCGGCGCGTTCGACGAGGCGGTCCCGCTGTTCGGCCACACGCGGCGGAGCCGTACCGCCCTTGGCATCGCGTGAGGACACCGATCCGGAGACGGTCAGCACCTCGCGCACGTCGGGCGTCAGCTCGGCGTGGATCGCCGCCAGCTCGTCGTCGGTCAGCTCGTCGAGGCCGGCGCCGCGCGCCTCGGCGACGCGGACGCACTCCCCCGCCGCCTCGTGGGCGCTGCGGAACGGCACCCCCTTGCGCACGAGCCACTCGGCGATGTCGGTGGCGAGCGTGAATCCCGCAGGGGCCAGTTCGGCCATCCGGTCGGTGTGGAAGGTGAGCGTGCCGAGCATGCCCGCCAACGCGGGGAAGAGCAGCTCCAGGTGCGCCACTGAGTCGAAGACCGGTTCCTTGTCCTCCTGCAGGTCCCGGTTGTAGGCCAACGGCTGCGCCTTGAGGGTCGCCAGCAGACCGGACAGGTTGCCGATGAGCTTGCCCGCCTTGCCCCGCGTGAGCTCGGCGACGTCCGGGTTCTTCTTCTGCGGCATGATCGAGCTGCCCGTCGCCCACGCGTCGTCGAGCGTCACGTAGCCGAACTCGGCGGTGTTCCAGAGGATGACCTCCTCGGCGATCCGCGAGAGGTTGACCCCCAGCATCGCCAGTGCGAAGGCGAACTCGGCGGCGAAGTCCCGCGAGGCGGTGCCGTCGATCGAGTTGTCGACGCTGCTCGCGAACCCGAGTTCCGCGGCGACCGCCTCGGGGTCGAGTCCGAGCGAGGATCCGGCGAGCGCCCCGGAGCCGTACGGCGACTCGGCGGTCCGCGCGTCCCAGTCGCGCAGCCTGCCGACGTCGCGCAGCAACGACTGCGCGTGGGCCAGCAGGTGGTGGGCCAGCAGGACGGGCTGGGCGTGCTGGAGGTGGGTCCGGCCGGGCAGCACGGCGTCCGGGTAGCGGCGGGCCTGCGCGACGAGGGCATCGACGACGTCGAGCGTGCCCGTCACCACCCGCCGGGCCGCGTCGCGCAGCCACATGCGGAACAGGGTCGCCACCTGGTCGTTGCGCGAACGCCCGGCCCTCAGCTTTCCGCCCAGCTCGTCACCCGCACGTTCGAGCAGTCCGCGTTCGAGTGCGGTGTGGACGTCCTCGTCGGCGATCGTCGGGGTGAACGCGCCGGAGGCGACGTCCTCGGCGAGCGTGTCGAGCGCGGTGAGCATGCCGTCGAGTTCGGCGTCGGACAGCAGGCCCGCCCGGTGCAGTACGCGCGCGTGGGCACGCGAGCCCGCGATGTCGTACGGCGCGAGCACCCAGTCGAAGTGCGTCGACGCCGACAACGCCGCCATCGCCTCGGCGGGCCCGCTGGCGAAGCGCCCGCCCCACAGCTTGACGCCCTCGGTTCCCGTGCCGGTGTGGTTGTCGCTGGAGCTCATCAGTCGGTTCCGTACTCCATCGCTGCTTCGTCGAGGGGCGTCGGCGTCTCGGCGGCGTCGGTCGAGACGTCCGGGTTGTCGGTGATGCGGTCGGCACCGCCGGACGGCAGCTCGCCGAACAGCGTGCCGTTCTCGACGAGCACCTGTCCCTGGTCCAACGGCTGCTCGGCGTAGAACTCGAGCTTGTGGCGGGAGTCGGCGATGTCGAGGTTGCGCATCGTCAGCTGGCCGATGCGGTCGGTCGGGCCGAAGGCCGCGCCCTCGACGCGTTCCATCGACAGCCGCTCCGGGTGGTAGGAGAAGTTGGCGCCCTGGGTGTCGAGGATCGTGTAGTCCTCACCGCGGCGCAGCCGCAGCGTGACCTCGCCGGTGACCAGCGACGAGATCCACCGCTGGATGGCCTCGCGCTGCATCAGCGCCTGCGGGTCGAGCCACCGGCCCTCGTAGAGCAGCCTGCCGAGCTTGCGGCCCTCGTTGTGGTAGTTGGCGACGGTGTCCTCGTTGTGGATCGCGTTGAGCAGCCGCTCGTAGGTGATCCACAGCAGCGCCATGCCGGGCGCCTCGTAGATGCCCCGCGACTTGGCCTCGATGATCCGGTTCTCGATCTGGTCGGACATGCCGAGCCCGTGCCGGCCGCCGATCGCGTTGGCCTCCGTCACGAGGGCCACCGGGTCGTCGAACGTCCGCCCATTGATCGCGACGGGACGGCCCGCCTCGAACCGCACGGTGACGTCCTCGGTGGGGATCTCCACGGCCGGGTCCCAGAACCGCACCCCCATGATCGGCTCGACCGTCTCCAGCGACACGTCGAGGTGCTCGAGGGTCTTCGCCTCGTGGGTGGCACCCCAGATGTTGGCGTCGGTCGAGTACGCCTTCTCCGCGGGGTCGCGGTACGGCAGACCGTGTTCGGTCAGCCACTCGCTCATCTCCTGCCGGCCGCCGAGCTCGCGCACGAAGTCCGGGTCCAGCCACGGCTTGTAGATCCGCAGGTCCGGGTTGGCCAGCAGGCCGTACCGGTAGAAGCGCTCGATGTCGTTGCCCTTGAACGTCGACCCGTCGCCCCAGATGTCCACGCCGTCCGCCTGCATCGCCCTGACCAGCATCGTGCCGGTCACGGCGCGGCCCAGCGGCGTGGTGTTGAAGTAAGCGCGGCCGCCGGAACGCAGGTGGAACGCACCGCACGCGAGCGCGGCCAGGCCCTCCTCCACCAGCTGCGGCTTGAGGTCGAGGATGCGGGCGATCTCGGCGCCGTACTCCTTCGCGCGGTCGGGCACACCCGCGATGTCGTCCTCGTCGTACTGGCCGATGTCGGCGGTGTAGGTGCACGGGATCGCGCCCTTCTCGCGCATCCACGCCGCAGCCACCGACGTGTCGAGGCCGCCGGAGAACGCGATGCCGACGCGCTCCCCCTTGGGCAGGGACATCAGAACCTTGCTCATTGCTTCTACTTCCTCACGTCCGGATCAGTCGGGGGTGTGGCCGTCGGCCAGGTCGGACAGCAGGCGGGCCAGGGCGGGGCCGCCGTCGGGGTCCCGCGCGATCACCATGAGCGTGTCGTCGCCCGCGATGGTGCCCAGGACCTCGGCCAGCGCCGCGCGGTCGATGGCGCTGGCCAGGAACTGCGCGGCGCCGGGCGGGGTCCGCACCACCGTCAGGTTCGCCGACCCCTCCGCCGACACGAGCAACTCGCCCAGCAGTCGCGACAGCCGTGACGTGCCACCCTGCACGCCCTTGACCGGGCTGCCGTCCTCGGGGATGACGTACACCGGAGCACCGGAGTCGGCGCCCCGCAGCTTCACGGCACCCAGCTCGTCGAGGTCGCGCGACAACGTGGCCTGCGTGACCTCGACGCCCTCGGCGGCCAGCAGCTTCGCCAGTTCGGTCTGGCTGCGAATGGCCATCGTGGACACGAGTTCGGCGATCCGCGCCTGCCGTGCGACCCGCGAGAGACTCATCGTCGCTGCCGCCCGTGGCGTGCCGGGGCCGGGTGGGTCACGTCGCGGCGATTCACACGTTCTCCTTCGCCATCAGCCAGGTCAGCAGCGCCTTCTGGGCGTGGAGGCGGTTCTCCGCCTCGTCCCACACCGCGCTGGCCGGGCCGTCGATCACCTCGTCGGTGATCTCCCAGCCGCGGTGCGCGGGCAGATCGTGCAACACGATGGTGTCCTTGCCGGTGCGGGCCAGCAGCTCCTCGTTGACCTGGAACGGGCGGAACGGCGCGACCCGGTCCTTGCCGTCGTTCTCCTGGCCCATGGAGGTCCACGCGTCGGTCGTCACGACGTCGGCCCCGTCGACCGCCGCATGCGGGTCGGTCAGCACCGCAGCGCTGCCACCGGTCTCGGCGGCCCGCTTGTGCACGGCCTCGAGGATCCACGGCACCGGGTGGAATCCCTCGGGCGCGGCCACACGCACGTGCATGCCCGCGGTGACACCGCCGAGCAGCAGCGAGTGCGCCATGTTGTTGGCCGCGTCGCCGAGATAGGTCAGCGTCAGCCCGGCCAGGCTGCCCTTGCGTTCCCGCACGGTCTGCAGGTCGGCGAGGATCTGGCACGGGTGGAACTCGTCGGTGAGCGCGTTGATCACCGGGACCGTGGCCTCACGGGCCAGCTTGTCGATGCGGGCCTGGGCGAACGTGCGCCAGACGACCGCGTCGACGTACCGCGACAACACCCGGGCCGTGTCCTCGATCGTCTCCTCGCGCCCGAGCTGCATGCTGCGCCCGTCCACCACCACGGGGTGCCCGCCGAGCTGCGCGATGCCCACCTCGAACGAGAAGCGCGTGCGGGTCGAGTTCTTCTCGAAGATCACGGCGACGGCCTTCGGCCCCGCGAGCTGGTCGCCGTGGGGCTGCTTCTTCAGCGTGTCGGCGAGGTCGAGGATCTCCGTCTGCTCCGCGGGCGTCAGGTCGTCGTCCCGGAGGAAATGGCGTGGCATGTCAGTCCTTCGTTGTCGCCCTGGCGGGCCTGGTCCGGTGGGAGCGGTGCCGGTGAGTGCGGTCGGGCCGGGCCTGGCTACCCGGCTGCGTTCTCCCCGGCGGCTTTCTCTTCTGTTTCCTCGGCGGCCTTCTCCTCGGCGGCCCTCTCCTCGGCAGCACGGTCGAGCGCGGCGGGCAGCGCGGCCACCAGCCGGTCCGCCTGCTCGCGCGAGGTGATCAGCGGCGGTGCCAGCCGGATCACGTCGGGCTGGATCGGGTTGACGAGGAATCCCGCCTTCTGCGCCGCGGCGGCCGTCTTCGCCGCAACCGTGTCGGTGAGCTGCACCCCGAGCAGTACGCCCGCGCCGCGGACACCGTCGACGAGGGCGTGCTCGAGTCCCTCGATCCCCGACGTGAGCTCCTTGCCGAGTGCCGCCACGCGGTCGAGCAGGCCGTCGGAGGCGATCGTGTCGAGCACGGCCAGCCCGGCGGCGCAGCACACGGGGTTGCCACCGAACGTCGTGCCGTGCTGGCCCGGTTCGAACAACTCGGCCGCCGCGCCGAAGGCGAGGCAGGCGCCGAGCGGAAGCCCGCCCCCGAGTCCCTTCGCGAGCGTGACGATGTCGGGCGTGATGCCCGCCTGCTGGAAGCCGAACCAGCTGCCGAGCCTGCCGACACCGGTCTGCACCTCGTCGACGACGAGCAACGCGCCGTGGGCGCTCGTGATCTCGCGCGCGGCGGCCAGGTACCCCTCCGGCGGCACGACGACGCCGTTCTCCCCCTGGACCGGTTCGACGACGAACGCGGCCGTGTCGTCGTCGATCGCTGCCTCGAGGGCGGCCACGTCGCCGTACGGGATGTGGCGGACGCCGGGTACGAGCGGTTCGAACGGCTCCCGCTTTCCTGGCTGGCCGGTGAGCGCGAGCGCACCCATCGTGCGGCCGTGGAACCCGCCGTCGGTCGCGACGACGGTGCTGCGCCCGGTCCTGCGTGTGAGCTTGAACGCCGCCTCGTTGGCCTCCGCGCCGGAGTTGCAGAACAACACCTTGCCTGCGTCCACACCGGACACTTCCAGCAGTCGTTCGGCGAGGGTCAGCGCGGGTTCGTTGATGTACAGGTTGGACGTGTGGCCGATCGTGGCGACCTGCCGCGTCACGGCGTCGACGACAGCCGGGTGCGCGTGCCCGAGCGCGTTGACCGCGATACCGGTGAGGAAGTCGACGTAGCTGTTGCCGTCGGCGTCCCACACCACGGCGCCCTCACCGCGCACGAGGGACAGCTGCGGGGTCCCGTAGTTGTTCATCATCGCGGCCTGCCACCGCCGCTGCTGGTCCTGATTGGACATCACGAGACCTCCTGCGCCCCGTCGGGAACGACCATCGTGCCGATGCCGCGTTCGGTGAACACCTCGAGCAGCACCGAGTGCGGGATGCGCCCGTCGATCACGTGTGCGCGCCGGACACCGCCGTGGATCGCGCGCACGCACGCCTCCATCTTCGGGATCATGCCGCTGGCCAGCTCGGGCAGCATCGCGTTGAGCCTGCTCACCCCGATCCGGTCGATCAGCGACGACCGGTCCGGCCAGTTCGCGTACAGGCCCTCGACGTCGGTCAGCACGACGAGCTTCTCCGCGCCGAGCGCACCGGCCAGCGCACCGGCCGCGGTGTCGGCGTTGACGTTGTGCACGACACCGTCGGCGTCCGGCGCGACGGTCGACACCACCGGGATGCGGCCGGCGTTGACGATGTCCTGCACCGCATCCGGGTTCACGCCGGCGACCTCGCCGACGAGTCCGATGTCGACACTCTCGCCGTCGACGGTGGCCTGCTTGCGCTCGGCGGTGAACAGCCGCGCGTCCTCGCCGGAGATGCCGACCGCGTACGGACCGTGGGCGTTGATCAAGCCCACGAGTTCCCTGCTGACCTGTCCGACCAGCACCATGCGCACCACATCCATGGTCTCCGGCGTGGTGACCCGCAGTCCGCCCTTGAACTCGCCCTCGATACCGAGACGGTCGAGCATCAAGTTGATCTGCGGCCCGCCGCCGTGCACCACCACCGGATGCACACCCGCCAGCCGCAGGAAGACCATGTCCTCGGCGAAGGCGCGTTTGAGTTCGTCGTCGACCATGGCGTTGCCGCCGTACTTGACGACCACCGTGGCGCCGTGGAACCGCTGCAACCACGGCAGCGCCTCGATCAGCACCCCCGCCTTCTCGGCCGCCGTGGCGAGCCGCTCGTCGGCGGGGACCAGGGATTCCGGATCACTCATGTCGAATACGCCGAGTTCTCGTGCACGTAGGCGTGCGTCAGGTCGTTGGTCCAGATCGTGGCGGACTCCGTGCCCGCCTTGAGGTCGACGGTCACGCTGACCGCCCGCGCGTCGAGGTCCACGAGATCGCGTGAGTCACCCGGCTCCCCGCCGCGGCAGATCCACACCCCGTTCATGGCGACGTCCAGAGCGGACGGTTCGAACTCGGCACTCGTCGTGCCCACCGAGGCGAGGATGCGTCCCCAGTTCGGGTCCTTGCCGAAGATCGCCGCCTTGAACAGGTTGCTGCGCGCGATCGACCGGCCCACCTCGACGGCGTCGTCCTCGGAAGCCGCACCCACGACCTCGATCGCGATGTCGTGGTCGGCCCCCTCGGCGTCCGAGAGCAGCTGCTGCGCCAGGTCGTGGCAGACCTCTGTCAGTTTCTCGGTGAACGCGGCCTCGTCGGCGGCCACCCCGCTGGCACCGCTACACATGAGCAGCACGGTGTCGTTGGTGGACATGCAGCCGTCCGAGTCGAGCCGGTCGAACGTCACGCGCGTCGCCGCCCGCAGTGCGCGGTCGGCCGCCGCGGAATCCAGTTCGGCGTCCGTCGTGATCACCACGAGCATCGTCGCCAGCGCCGGTGCCAGCATGCCGGCACCCTTGGCCATGCCGCCGATGCTCCACCCGTCGCCGGAACGCAGCGACTCCTTGCTGTGGGTGTCGGTGGTCATGATCGCCTCGGCCGCCGCGCCGCCGCCCTCGGCCGACAGCTCCCCCGCCGCGGCCTCGATCCCGGCGGTGAGCCGGTCGCGCTCCAGCTGCTCGCCGATGAGCCCGGTCGAGCACACCACGACGTCGATGGCGCCGAGCCCGAGCCGTTCGGCGACCAGTTCCGCGCTCGCGTGCGTGGTCTGGAAACCCTCGGGCCCGGTGTAACAGTTCGCCCCGCCGGAGTTCAGCACGACCGCCTTGGCCCTGCCGTCCGCGGTGACCTGCTCACTCCACAACACGGGATTGGCCTTGCACCGGTTGCTCGTGTAGACGCAGGCGGCGATGTCGGAGGGTCCGTCGTTGACCACGAGCGCGACGTCGGGCTTGCCGCTGGCCTTGAGCCCGGCGGTGACGCCCGCGGCCCGGAACCCCTTCGGAGACGTGATGCTCACGGTGCCACCCCCGCGGTCGGCAGCCCGGCCGTCTCGTCGAGACCGAGCGCGAGATTCATGGACTGGACGGCTCCACCCGCCGTGCCCTTGGTGAGGTTGTCGATCGCGGCCACGACCACGAGTCGTCCGGCGTCGGCGTCGACGGCCACCTGCAGCTGCACCGTGTTCGATCCCACGGTCGCCGCGGTGGTCGGCCACTGTCCCTCCGGCAACAGCTGCACGAACGGCTCGTCGGCGTAGGCCTTCTCGTAGGCGGCACGAACAGCGGCCTCACCGGTCTCCGTGTCGCCGGTCAGGGGCGCGCTCGCGGTGGTGAGGATGCCGCGCGGCATCGGGGCCAGTACCGGGGTGAACGACACCGTCACGGTCCTGCCCGCCGCGCCGCTGAGGTTCTGGACGAACTCGGGCGTGTGCCGGTGTGCACCGGCGATCCCGTAGGCGCTGGCGTTGCCCATCACCTCGGAGCCGAGCAGGTGCGGTTTGAGGCTCTTGCCTGCGCCCGAGGTGCCGGTCACGGACACGATCGTCACGTCGGGTTCGACGAGGCCGGCCGACAACGCGGGCGCCAACGCCAGCGAGCCGCCCGTCGGGAAGCAGCCGGGCACGGCGACCCGCGTCGTCGCACGCAGTCGCTCGCGAGCGCCGGGCAGCTCCGGCAGGCCGTAGGGCCAGGTCCCCGCGTGGTCCCCGCCGTACCAGCGCTGCCAGTCCGCGGAGTCGGCGAGCCGGTGGTCGGCGCCCATGTCGACGACGAGCACGTCGGGACCGAGCTGGTCTGCGATCGCGGCCGAATGGCCGTGCGGCAGCGCCAGGAACACGACATCGTGACCCGCGAGCGTGTCGGCCGACGTCTCCTCGACGATCCGGCCGGCGAGCGGAGCCAGGTGGGGTTGCGCCTGACCCAGTGGGGTACCCGCACTGCTGGCCGCCGTCAGCGCCCCGATCTCGACCTCAGGGTGCGCCAGCAGCAGGCGGAGCAGTTCGCCTCCCGCGTATCCGGTGGCACCCGCCACCGCAACCTTCACCGTCATACGAATGATTATGCATGACCATGCAAGCTCAATACAAACGCCCTGTCGCCGACCCCACCACCAGGTGAACGACAAAGCTCCCAAGGGCCCCATAGTTGCGTTGAACGCAACTATGGGGCCCTTGGGAGCACGTGCCCAGGGTGTCAGGCGCGCAGGGTGGCTCCGCACCGTTCGGTCACGGCCGCGACGGCCGCGTCCCGCGCCTCGGTGGCCTCCTCCACGGTCAACGTCCGGTCGCCGGCACGGAAGCGCAGCTTGTAGGCCAGCGAGTGCTTGCCCTCCCCGACCTGCTCACCGGTGTAGAGGTCGAACAGCGTGACGTCCTCGAGCAGCTCGCCCCCGCCGGACCGCAGCGCGTCGGCCACGTCGGCCGACGGCACGTCGTCGGCGACCACCAGCGCCACGTCCAGCAGCACCGGGGGGAACGCCGAGATCGACGGGGCCGGGCGGACCTCGCGCAGCGGCAACGCGTCGAGGTCGAGTTCCATCGCGACAGTGCGCGGCGGCAGTTCGAGCGCCTCCAGCACCTTCGGGTGCAGCTCGCCCGCGTGCCCGATCGTCGACTCGCCCGCGACCAGCCGGGCGCAGCGGCCCGGGTGCCACGGCAGCACGTCGTCGGCCTCGACCCGCAGTTCGGTCTTCGCCGCCTGGGCCACGAGCCTCGCGGCCTGGATCGCATCGGCCCAGCCCGCCTGCTCGCCCTGGCCCCACCAGCCGTCACGCAGCCGGCGACCGGACAGCACGACCGCGACGTGCCGCGGCTGATGCGGCACCGCGGCCTCGAGCGCCGCGAGCTGCTCGTCGTCGGGCCTGCCCGCGACACCGGGGTCCGGTGCGGCACCGCCGTCCTCGCCCGGCAGCACGACCTGTCCGATGTGGAACAGGGCGACGTCGCGCGAACCGCGGGAGATGTTGCGCTGCAACGTCTCCAACAGTCCGGGAAGCAGCGTCGTGGTGAGCCGGTTCTTGTCGGCCTCCAGCGGGTTGCGCACCTCGACGGTCCGCCTGCGCTCGTCGTCTGCCGGCAACGCGAACCGGTCCCACACCGACTCCGAGACGAACGGGAACGGCAGCACCTCGACGTACCCGGCCTCGGCCAGCGAGCGCGACACGGCGCGTTCCCTGCGCTGTGCCTCGCTCAGGCCACGCCCCGCCGGAGCGGGCGGCAACTCCGAGGGGATGCTGTCGTAGCCCTCGAGCCGCAGCACCTCCTCGACGAGGTCCGCGGGCTGCACCAGGTCGCTGCGCCAGCTCGGCGGCACGGCGCTGACCAGTGTGGTGCCGTCGTCGGCGGTGTCGATGGAGACCTTGCACCCGATCTGGGTGAGCCTGCCGACCGTGACACCCCGCTCGTAGCGAACGCCGGCGACCTTGTCGGGCAGGTTGATCGGCATCGTGACCGCCGGCATCGGTGCGGCCTCGCCGACCACGGTGCGCCCCGGCTGGATGCTGCCGTCGCCGTACTGACGCAGCAGTTTCGCGGCCCGTTCGAGCGCGGCCTCGCACAGCTGCGGATCGGCGAACCGCTCGAACCGCTTCGCTGCCTCGGAGAACAGCTTGTGCCTGCGCGCGGTGCGGCTGATCGACGCCGGATCCCAGTGCGCAGCTTCGAGCAGGACATCGGTGCTCTCGGCGCTGATCTCGGTGGTCGCACCACCCATGGTGCCCGCCAGCGAGATGACGCCGGTGTCGTCGGCGATCACCACGTCGTCCGGGTCGAGAGCGCGCTCGGCGTCGTCGAGGGTCGTGAGCGTCTCGCCCTCGGCGGCCCTGCGCACCACCAGGTCGCCCTTGATCGAGCCGGTGTCGAAGGCGTGCAACGGCTGCCCGAGCTCGAGCATGACGTAGTTGGTGACGTCGACGGCCAGCGAGATCGACCGCATCCCGGCCAACAGCAGCCTGCGCCGCATCCACCACGGCGTCGGCGCACCCGCGTCGAGGCCGGTGACCCGGCGCAGCACGAACCGGGGACAGCCCTCCGGGTCCTCGACCCGCACCGGCCACGCCTCGCCCTCGGGTTCGGGTACGTCCACCCGCGCCGGATCACCGAACGGCACGTCCAGCGCACACGACAGCTCGCGTGCCAGTCCGCGGATCGACAGGGCGTAGCCGCGGTCGGGTGTCGGCGTCACGTCCAGGACGGTGTCGTCCAGGTCGAGGATCTCGCGCGCGTCGTCGCCCGGATCGGCCGTTCCGGGCGGCAGGACGAGGATGCCCGAGTGGTCCTCGCCGATGCCGAGTTCCTTGGCCGAGCAGATCATGCCCTCGCTGACCCGGCCGTAGGTCTTCCGCGCGCTGATCGCGAAGTCGCCGGGCAGCACGGCGCCAGGCAGCGCGACGACCACGAGGTCGCCCTCGGCAAAGTTGCGGGCACCGCAGACGATGCCGTTGGTCCGCGGCTGCGGCAGCCCCCCGCCGAGATCGGCCGTGCCGCCGGAGGTGTCGGTGTCGCCGGTGCCGGTCTCCGCGCCGTCGGCGTTCCCGGAAGCGGCGTCGGTCTCGGCGCTGTCGGCGTCGTCACCGCCGTCGGCCGTGCCATCGTCACCGTCGCCGGCAGCGCCGGCAGCAGTGTCGTCCTCAGCGTCGGCGGAATCCTCCGCCGGGTCCTCGGGGCCGCCGACCTCGACCCGGCAGTACCGGATCGGCTTCTTGAACTCGGTGAGTTCCTCGATCTCGGCGACCCTGCCCACCACGAGCGGCCCGGTGACGTTGCCGACCTGTTCGACGCCCTCGACCTCGACGCCGAGGTTCACGAACGCCTCGACGAGCCTGTCGGGGGTGACGTCGTCGCCGAGCTCGAGGTGCTCGGTCAGCCAGCTGACGGGGACTCGCACTACGCCTCCTTGGTGCTGCGGTGCCGGCGCATCGGGGTTCCGATCCGGTGGTGGGACGAGACGCGGCCCATCACGTCTCCGTGCCGAACGGGACCGTGAACCGGACGTCACCCTCCACCATGTCCCGCATGTCGGGGATGCCGTTGCGGAACATCAGGGTTCGTTCGAGGCCCATGCCGAAGGCGAAACCCGAGTAGACCTCGGGGTCGACACCGCACGCACGCAGCACGTTCGGGTTGACCATGCCGCAGCCGCCCCATTCGACCCAGCCTGCGCCGCCCTTCTTCTCCGGGAACCAGACGTCGACCTCGGCCGACGGCTCGGTGAAGGGGAAGAAGTGGGGCCGGAACCGGGTACCGGACTCCTCGCCGAAGATCGCCTTGGCGAACGCGTCGAGCGTGCCGCGCAGGTGCGCCATCGTCAGTCCCTTGTCCACGGCCAGGCCTTCGACCTGGTGGAACACCGGGGTGTGGGTGGAGTCGAGTTCGTCGGTGCGGAACGTCCGGCCCGGGCACACGACGTACACCGGCAGATCACGGTGCAGCAGGGTGCGGGCCTGCACGGGCGAGGTGTGGGTGCGCAGCACGAGGTTCGAGTCGTCCGCACCCGCGTAGAACGTGTCGGCCAGCTGCCGCGCCGGGTGGTCCTTGCCGAAGTTCAGCGCGTCGAAGTTGAACCACTCGGCCTCGAGTTCGGGCCCTTCGGCGACCTCGTAGCCCATGCCGACGAAGACGTCGGAGATCCGTTCGGCGATGGTCGTCACCGGGTGGCGGGCACCGCGCGGGATCCGGTCCCACGGCAGCGTGACGTCGACGGCCTCCTCGCGGAGCACCCGCTCGTCGCGTTCGGCCTTGAGCACCGCCAGCCGCTCGTCGTAGGCGGACTGCACCGCCTGACGTGCCTGGTTGACGCGCTTGCCCGCGTCGGCCTTCTCCTCCTTGGGCAGCGATCCGATGGCTCGCTTGGCCAGCGGCACGGGCGCCTGGTCGCCGAGGTGCGCCGGCTTGACCGCCGCCAGCTCGTCGAGATCGCCCGCCGCGGCGAAGGCCTTCTCGGCCTCGGCCACCGCCGCCTGCAACGTCTCGGGAGCGAGCGCCTCGCTCCCGCTGGAGGACTGCTTATCGCTGGCTTCGGACATGTCTCCTCGGCGTGGAGCTGGTGAGATCGCCGGTGCTCGGGACGTGCCCGCCGCACCGCACGACGCTTAATCGGGTCCTGATTCTAAGCAACCGCTCCCCCGCGACCGGCGGTCACCCTCGGTCAGCAGCCGGTGTCCGGGCGGCGGCGTTCAGCCGCGCACGATGCGGGCGTAGAGGCACACCGCCGCCGCGGTGGCGAGGTTCAGGCTCTCTGCCTGACCGTGCACGGGTACGCGCACCGCGTCGTCGGCCGCGGCGACGACGTCGGAGGGCAGCCCGTGGGCCTCGTTGCCGAACACCCACGCGATCGGCCCGTCGAGGTCGACGTCGGTGAGCTCGTGGTCGGCGTAGCCGTCGGTCGCGAGCGTGCGCAGACCGGCGCGACGGCAGGCCTCGAGCACCGCGGGCACGTCCCGTT
The DNA here is from genome assembly GCF_000719975.1 of Prauserella rugosa. Classification (GTDB taxonomy): domain Bacteria; phylum Actinomycetota; class Actinomycetes; order Mycobacteriales; family Pseudonocardiaceae; genus Prauserella; species Prauserella rugosa. Next base: position 97,890 of record NZ_JOIJ01000015.1, on the reverse strand, counting down.
CCCGCGCGACCGGCAGGTGGAACAGGCTGCCCGTCGAGGCGCGCACGCATTTGCCGTTGTGCACGTCGACGGTCTCGCCCGCGAACACGACCGCGTCGGCGCCGGCGGCGTCGGCCACCCGCAGCACCGTGCCCGCGTTGCCCGGATCGGCGATACCGCAGAGCACGGCGACGAGACGTGGCCCGTCCGCGAGTGCCGTCTCCAGCGGCACCGTCACGGTGTCGCACACGGCCACGATCCCCTGCGGCGAGACCGTCTCGGACAGCAGTTCGGCGGCGCGCCGGTCGACGAACGAGACCTTCGGGGCCTCGGCCACGAGGTCGGCGTGCCGGTCCGCCGCTGCCTCGGTGACGAACAGTTCGTGCACCGTGCCGTGCCGCAGGGCCTCACGGACCGCCTGTGCGCCTTCGGCGAGGAACCGGCCGGCGTCGTCCCGCCCCGACCGGGTCGTCAGGCGCCGAGCAGCAACGACCCGGGGCGTCTTGTGCGTGAACACGGTGACAGCCCCGGGTCGTGTAGCGCGCGTGCTCAGGCCGACTTCTTCTCGTCGGTGTTGACGTTCTGCTTGGCGACCTCGACCAGCGAGGCGAACGCCTCGGCGTCGTTGACGGCCAGCTCCGCCAGGATCTTGCGGTCGACCTCGACACCGGCGGCCTTCAGGCCCTGGATGAGCCGGTTGTAGGTCATGCCGTTCTGCCGCGCGGCCGCGTTGATCCGGGTGATCCACAGCTGACGGAAGTCACCCTTGCGGGCACGACGGTCCCGGTACGAGTACTGGAACGAGTGGAGCGTCTGCTCCTTGGCCTTGCGATACAACCGCGAACGCTGACCGCGGTATCCGCTGGCCATGTCGAGAGTTGCGCGACGCTTCTTCTGGGCGTTCACCGCCCGCTTGACGCGTGCCACGAATCCATCCTGTCGTTCGGGGGGCGCACAGGCGCCCCGGGCTTACGGCGAGTGCGAGAAGGTCAGCGACCGAGGAGCTTCTTGACGCGGCGCACGTCAGAAGCGGCGACGTCGGTCGTGCCCTCGAGGCGACGGGTGAGCTTGGTGGGCTTGTGCTCCATCAGGTGCCGGCGACCGACACGCTGGCGGCGGAGCTTGCCGCTACCCGTCACGCGGACGCGCTTGGCCGTCCCCTTGTGCGTCTTGTTCTTCGGCATTCTTCCCTCTTTCGAACGGCAGCACACCGACTCGCGGTGTGCTGCACACGTTGCCACCCTCCGGTGCCCGGGAGCACCGGAGCGGCGGGCCATGATCCGCGCCGGGTCAGGACTCGGCGCCCTCGGCTTCCTTCGTCGCCTTCGACTTCGCCTTGGGGTTCTTGTGCGGCGCCAGCACCATGATCATGTTGCGGCCGTCCTGCTTCGGCTTCGACTCGATGAAGCCGAGGTCGGACACGTCCTCCGCCAGCTTCTCCAGCAACCGGAACCCGAGTTCCGGGCGGGACTGCTCACGGCCGCGGAACATGATCGTGACCTTGACCTTGTTGCCCTGAGCGAGGAAGCGGGACACGTGCCCCTTCTTCGTCTCGTAGTCGTGCTGGTCGATCTTCGGGCGCAGCTTCTGTTCCTTGATGACCGTCAGCTGCTGGTTGCGGCGCGATTCGCGAGCCTTCTGCGCGGACTCGTACTTGAACTTTCCGAAGTCCATGAGCTTGGCTACCGGCGGCCGCGCCTGCGGGGCCACCTCGACGAGGTCGAGATCGGCCTCTTCGGCGAGTCGCAGCGCGTCCTCGATGCGGACGATGCCGACCTGCTCGCCGTTCGGTCCCACGAGGCGAACCTCGGGGACTCGGATGCGCTCATTGATGCGCGTCTCGGAGCTGATGGGGCCTCCTTGGTCCAAGTGTCGCCAGTTCTCGTTCGACCCTGGTGCCCACAGTGCCCACATACCACGGGCCCCGGACACCGGTACTGTCGAGTACCTCGGCGCGGGGCCCATCAATCCGATCACGGCCTGCAGCGTGGCTGCGAGGCGTTCCGCCGACGTCCGTTCCGAAGGACGAGGCGGGACCGGACCCGGCCGCCTTGTACGGGCGGCGACTCGGGTGGGAGCGGGGCTCCACTTGCGGCCCCCGATGGCTCGGGAGCTGGTCGCACATGGAAGGGTACCAGACGTGGTCGACGACTCTTTCAACGCACCGAACACCGGCGGTAATCCCGCCACCGACGACCAGGACGACGTGCGCGCACTCGAGGACATCCCGAGCGTCGAGGTGATCAGCCGTGCCGCCGTGATGCTGCTGTCCGCCGCGGCCGAACGGCTGGGCCTTTCGGACGAGGACCCGGAGACGAGCCCGCGCCGCGACCTGGACGAGGCCCGCAGGCTCATCACCGCGCTGGCCGGCCTGGTCACGGCGTCGGCGGAGTACCTCGGTGTGCACGCCGCTCCCCTGCGCGACGGCCTGCAGTCCCTGCAGAAGGCCTTCCGCGAGGCCTCCGCCGTCCCCGACGCTCCCGGTCAGGGCCCCGGCGAGAAGTACACGGGCCCCGTGCACTGACCCCCGATTTGGTGCTCCCAAGGGCCCCATAGTCGCGTTGAACGCAACTATGGGGCCCTTGGGAGCTTTCAGTCGAGGACGGCCAGGGCGTCGATCTCGACGAGGAAGCCCGGCGGGAGGCCGACGTAGACGGTGGTGCGGGCGGGCAACTGCTCTGCCGGCACGGTGTCGGCGAGGACACTGTTGTAGACCTCGTTCATCTCGCCGAAGTGGTCCGGGTCGGTGAGGTAGACGCGCAGCATGACGACGTCGGCCAGACTCGACCCGGCCTCGTCGAGGATCGCCGCGATGTTCGCGAGCACCTGACGGGTCTGCGCGCCCACCCCGCCCGGGACGGCGCCGCTATCTGCGGCCGCCGGGTCGATGCCGACCTGCCCGGCCACTTGGACGATGTTGCCCTTGCGGCGCGCCTGCGAGTAGTTGGCGACCGGCTTCGGCGCCCGGTCGGTGCTGATGCTCGTCATGGCCGCCCAGCGTAGGAGATGCCGGCGTAGGAGATGCCGGCCTAGGAGATGCCGGCGTAGGAGAGGCCAGCCCGGCAGATCGGAGGTCCGGTGGTGGACCTGTCCGCACCGCGTGCCACGGCCACGCGTGAACGCCTCCGCGCGCGGTTCGGCGCCGACGTGGCGGCCTGGTGGGCCAAGCTGCCGTCGGTGCTGCGCGGGCTGGCCCACGACTGGGAGCTGGAGCTCGGCGAGCCGGTGGGCAGCGGCAACACGTCCCTCGTCGTGCGGTGCCGACGCGCAGGGCGTGCGCACGAGCCGGCGATCCTCAAGCTCACCCCGGATCCGGCGATCGCGAGCGCCGAGGCGACCGCGCTGCGGGTGTGGGCGCCGACCGGCCGGGTCCCCGCCGTGTACGCCGCCGGCACCGGGGCACTGCTGCTGGAGGCCATCACCCCCGAGACACCGCTGGCCGAGCAGGCGGAACCGGCCCCGCTCACCGAGGTCGCCGCGCTGATCCAGGCACTGCACCCACCCGGCTTCGCCGACGAGGCCGCGGCCGGGGGCATCGGTTCGGCCGCCGCGCGCACCGACGAGTTGTTCGCACTGTGGACTCGCCGCGCGGCCGGCGACACGCAGCTCGCCGCGGCCCTCGCACGCGGGCGGGCGCTCGCGGCCGAGCTCGCCGGCGATCCACCACGTCTGGTCCTGGCCCACGGCGACCTGCACCCGGGCAACGTGCTCACCCCAGGGCGCGCACCGGAGCACCCGCAGCGCCGCCTCGTCGCGATCGACCCTCGGCCCAGCCTGGCCGATCCGGCGTCCGACGCGATCGACTGGGTCGTGCTCGGCGTCCCCGCCCGGTGGCGCGCCGCGGCCGAGGAGCTGGCTGCCTCGCTCGACGTCGACCCCGACCGGTTGTGGGCGTGGTGCCGGGCGTTCGCGGCTCGGCTGGCCGCCACCGAGGCCGCCACCGAGCGCCGTCAGGCGTTCCGGGACATGGCCGTGTAGCGGACCTCGGGTCTGCCGACCCCGCCGTAGTGCGGTTGACGGCGGGCCAGTCCGTTGTCGGCGAGGTACTCGAGGTAGCGCCGCGCCGTGACCCTGGCGACGCCCGTGGCCTCGGCCACGGCGGCCGCCGACATGCCGCCGTCGGAATCCGCGTCGCCGCCGCGACCCTGGCCGTCCTCCGTGCCGCCACGTGCGGCCTCGGCGAGCACGGCGCTGATGGCGTCGAGGGTCTCGCCGCTCATACCCTTCGGCAGCGAGGCGTGGTCGGTGGTGCGCAACGTCGCGAGCATGCGGTCGACCTCCGCCTGACCGCCGACCTGGCCGGACCGGGCGACGCTGTCCCGGAACCGCGCGTAGCTCTCCAGCTTGTCCCGCAGCGTGGCGAACGTGAACGGTTTCAGCAGGTACTGCACGACGCCCGCGGACACCGCGGCCCGCACGACACCGAGATCCCTGGCGGAGGTGACCGCGATGACGTCGACGGTGTTGCCCTCCGCGCGCAGCGTGCGGCACACGGCCAGTCCGTGGGTGTCGGGCAGGTAGAAGTCCAGCAGCACCAGATCGACCGGATGGGCGCGGCAGAACCGCACCGCCTCGGCACCGGAATGGACGACCCCGGCGACGGTGAAGCCGGCCACACGCTCCACGTACGCACGGTGGGCGTCGGCCGCGACGGGATCGTCCTCCACCACCAGAACCGCAATCATCCTGGAATCACCCTACCGGCGGCTCGTCACCCAGGCGGCGAGCCACCGGATTCGGGCCGCTCCGGGAGCCGCACCGTGAACACCGCACCGTCGTCGCCGGTGACATCGATGCTCCCGCCGCAGCGGCGCACCGCCTGGCCGACGAGGGCAAGGCCCAGGCCGCGTTCGCCCGCGCTGCCTCCCGGTTTCGTCGACCATCCCCGCCGGAAGATGCCGGGCAGCAGGTCGGGGGCGATGCCGGGACCGCTGTCGGCGACCCGCAGCACCAGCTCACCCGGGTCGGAGCGGACCGTGACGGTGACGCGCGGGGCCCGTTCGCCCGCGTTGTCGATCGCGGCGTCCACGGCGTTGTCGATGAGGTTGCCGAGGATCGTGATCAGATCGCGCGAGGAGAGCCCGGGCGCGGAGTCGTCCATCGAGCTGTCCGGGGTGAGGGTGAGGTCGACGCCGCGTTCGGCCGCCTCGCTCGACTTGCCGAGCAGCAGCGCGGCCAGCACCGGTTCGGCGACCGCGCCGACGACCCGGTCGGTGAGCTGCTGGGCCGTCTCCAGCTCCGCGGTCGCCAGCTCCACCGCCTGCTCGCTGCGGCCGAGTTCGACGAGCGAGACCACGGCGTGCAACCGGTTGGCCGACTCGTGGGCCTGCGAACGCAGCGATTCGGCGAATCCGCGTACCGTGTCGAGTTCGCCGGTGAGCGTCTGCAGGTCGGTGTGGTCGCGCAACGTGACCACGGTGCCCATCGCCCGGTCGCCCGAGCGCACGGGCACCGAGTTGACCAACAGCACGCGGGTGTCGGTGACGTGGAGTTCGTCGGTGCACGGCTCACCCGACGTCATGGTCCGCTCGAGATCGGCGGCCAGGCCGAGATCGGCCAGCGGACTGCCCACGGGGTCCCGGGGCAGGCCCAGCAGCACACCGGCCGCGTCGTTGCACAGCACCACGCGCCCGTCCCGGCCGACGAGGACCAGACCCTCCTGCACCGAATGCAGGATCGCCTCGTAGTACTCGAACATCGACGACAGCTCCGCGGGCGCCACGCCGCGGGTCTGCCTGCTCAGGCGCCTGCTGACGAGATAGCTGCCGACCCCGCCGACGACGAGCACTCCGCCGGCGACGGCGGCGACCACGACGAGCCTGCTCGCCAGTTCCGCCGAGATCGCCTCCACCGTGATGCCGACGGCGGCGAGCGCGACCACGCGTCCGTCGTCGGCACGCACGGGGGCGACCGCGCGCACCGAGGGACCCAACGTGCCGGTGTAGGTCTCGGTGAACAGTCTTCCCTGCAGTGCCGGACCGATCGTGCCGATGAACGGTTCGCCGATGCGCCGCGGATCCGGGTGCGTGAACCGGGTCCGGTCGGTGTCCATGATCGTGATGAAGTCGATCCCGGTGTCGGCCCGCACCCGATTGGCGAACGGCTGCAGGGTGCGACTGGGCTCGGACCCGGTCACGGCATCCCGGACGTCGGGCGAGTCGGCCAGGGTCGCCGCGACCGACATCACCTCCTCGGCAGCCTTGTCCCGCACCGCCTGCGAGGCGTCCACATAGGCCAGTACGGCACCGACCGCGACGAGCGCCGTCACCACGACGAGCTGCAGCGCCAGCAATTGCCGCGCCAGACTCCAGTTCCGGCGCTCGGCCCGACGTCGCCGCGTCGTCACCGGACGCACCCGCACCGATCCCTCACGTGATCACCCCGTCGACACCTCGTCCTCTCGTCCTCTCGTCCCTGCAGCAACGCCCAGCCCCACGAGCCCAGCCGCACGAGCCCAGCCCGTCCATGACATCACGGCCGCCACGACGCCCGTCTCGCGACCGAAATGAACACAAGGTGGACCTCGCCCGTCCCCCGCGCCGATAGTCGTCCGGAATCTGGCGGTGATCCCCACGCGGTGCTGCGCGTTCGTCCGGTGACGGACCGCGTACCCGTGCGGCCGCACCGCAGGCGACTTCCGTGAGGAGGCAACGTTGCCTGAACCGTCCACGACGGCGCCCCAGGCCCCGAAACGCCGCGACAAGATGCACTACCTGTACATCGCGGTGATCGCCGCGGTCGTACTGGGCATTGTCGTCGGCTTCGCGTTCCCCGACTTCGCGACCAATCTGAAACCGCTCGGCAGCGGCTTCGTCGATCTGATCAAGATGATGATCAGCCCGATCATCTTCTGCACGATCGTGCTCGGCATCGGATCGGTCGCCAAGGCGGCGAGCGTCGGCAAGGTCGGCGTGCTGGCCGTCGGTTACTTCCTGTTGATGTCGACGTTCGCGCTCGGGATCGGGCTCGTCGTCGGCAACATCCTGCACCCCGGCGAGGGCATGCACCTCGACCCGAACGCGGTGTCCGAGGTCCAGAGCCAGGCCTCCGAGGGCAACGAGAGCACGGTCGACTTCCTGCTGGGCATCATTCCGGAGTCGATGGTCTCGGCGTTCACCGACGGCTCGGTGCTGCAGACGCTCCTGGTGGCGCTGCTGGCCGGCTTCGCACTGCAGAAGATGGGCGATGCCGGAAAACCGGTCCTGCGCGGGATCGAGCACATCCAGCGACTGGTGTTCCGGGTGCTCGCCATGATCATGTGGGCGGCCCCGGTGGGCGCGTTCGGCGCGATCGCCGCGGTCGTCGGTGAGACCGGCTGGGACGCACTGCGCAGCCTCGCCGTCATCATGATCGGCTTCTACCTGACGTGCCTGGTGTTCATCTTCGTCGTCCTCGGCGCGGTGCTGTGGCTCGGCGCGCGGGTGAACATCTTCAAGCTGCTCGCCTACCTCGGCAGGGAATTCCTGCTCATCGTGTCGACCTCGTCGTCCGAATCGGCGCTGCCGCGACTGATCGCGAAGATGGAGCACCTGGGCGTGTCGAAGCCGGTCGTGGGCATCACGGTGCCGACGGGCTACTCGTTCAACCTCGACGGCACGGCCATCTACCTGACGATGGCGACGCTGTTCATCGCCACGGCGCAGGGCAGCCCGCTGTCGATCGGCGAGCAGATCTCGTTGCTGGTGTTCATGATCATCGCCTCGAAGGGGGCCGCGGGCGTGTCCGGCGCGGGCATCGCGACCCTCGCCGGTGGTCTGCAGTCGCACCGGCCCGAACTGGTCGACGGCGTCGGGTTCATCCTCGGCATCGACCGGTTCATGTCGGAGGCCCGCGCGCTGACGAACTTCGCGGGCAACGCCGTCGCGACCGTCCTCATCGGATCGGTCACCGGTGGTCTCGACCGCGACCAGCTGAACCGGGTTCTGGCCAAACAGGACCCGTTCAACGAGGCCACGCTCGTCGACGACGGCCACGGCTCCGGCGAAGGCGGCGACTCCTCCGGCACCGGCGGTTCCGGCAGTTCCGATGGCTCCGGCGGCTCCGACGGCGGCCAGGCCCGCCACGACAAGCAGCCCGCCACCGTCTGAGCGGGCGCAGAGCCCGGTCCCGCGTGTGCCCGTCCCCCGGCGCGCGCGGGGCCACCACCGCGCCGGTGCGGTCCGTACCCCCGAAACGGATCGCACCGGCGCGGTTCCATGTCCGCGGTCAGGCGGGCTCCGGACGGGTCAGGTGGGTCCGCAGTCCGCGCAGTCCCCGGCGCATCATCAGCGCGTGGTTGATGCGGAACACCGGATGGGCCACCGGCGAGAGCCTGCGCAGCACGGGCTTGTGCGCGACCACCCGTTGCCGGATGGCCAGTCGTGTCCCGCCGGGCCGGGGTTCGAGTCTGCCGCTGAGCATGCCTTCCAGATCGCCCGACAGGGCCACCGCGACGCGGCCGCCCGGCCGGTTCTCCTCGACACGTGTCATCCGCAACCGCAGGGCGAACGGCAGGCTCGCCCGGCAGACGAGTTCAGCGGTGTCGTCGTCCACCTGCGTCACCGACCGGATGTCGGGCCACCACTCGGGATAGCGGGCCAGGTCGACGAGCGCCGCGAACACCGCGTCCGCGGGCGACGGCAGCGACCACGTCGTGCGGAACTGGTAGCTGTTCAGCGGCACGCGCCCATTATGTCAGCGGGGCCCGGCTCGCGGCTCAGCTCATGGCCGTCAACTCGTGGCGTGCCGGCGCCGGGGGTATCGGCTTCGGGGTGTCAGCTCACTGTGCGCGGTCGTTACGTTTCGGCGTTGCCGCGCATTTCGCCGGAATTCACCGGAACATATGAACCTGAACGCATGTCGGATCACCACCATGCGCATCCTCACGCCCATCCCCACCCGCACACCCACGCGCACCCGCACACCCACGGCACCGGCAGCGACCCGGCCGAGCTGCCACCGTCGGCGGATCTGTCCGTTCCCGACACGGAACTGAGCCAGGCCGAATTGTCGCGCCGGTCGATGCTGCGCGGAGCGGGACTGCTCGGCGCCGGGCTCGCCGCGGGCAACGTGCTGGCGACGCCGCAGGCCGCGGCGAAGGCCGAGACCGGATCGGCCTACCGCGGCGGCCTCCAGTGGCTGGCAGGCGACCACCACATCCACACGCAGTACAGCAACGACGGCAAGTACCGGGTCATCGACCAGGTGCGGCACGGCAACGCCTACGGCCTCGACTGGATGGTCATCACCGACCACGGCAACGTCACCCACGCGAAGATCGGCGTCGAGAAGGTCAACCCCGACATCGTCGCCGCCCGCGAGTCCGTCCGCGGCACCCTGGTGTTCCAGGGCCTGGAGTGGAACATCCCGGCCGCCGAGCACGGCACCGTGTTCGTCCACCCCGGCCGCAACGAGGTCGACGTGCTCAAGGAGTTCGAGAACTCCTATGACGGCAAGGTCGCCGACGCCGAGGACAGCACGCCCCAGAACGAGGCGCTCGCCATCGCGGGCGTGAACTTCCTGTCCGACGCGGTGAAGAGCAAACGCCTGCAGGACGCGCTGTTCCTGGCCAACCACCCGTCACGCAAGGGCATCGACGCGCCGCACGAGATCCGCGGATGGCGCGACGCCGCCCCGCACATCGCGGTCGGCATGGAGGGCGCGCCCGGCCACCAGGCCGCGGGACTGCCGGAACCGTACGGCATGGCCCGCGCCCGGGGGCTCTACGACAACAGCCCCGGAGCCGGTTCGTTCCCCGGTTACCCGCTGGAGAGCTACCGCACGTTCGGCGGGTTCGACTGGATGACCTCGACCGTCGGCGGGCTGTGGGACAGCCTGCTCGCCGAGGGCAAGCCGTGGTGGATCACCGCCAACTCCGACTCCCACCATGTGATCGGCGACACCGCGAAGCGCGGAGCCCCGGACGAGCACTACGAACAGCACGGCAAGCACGCCGACCCGGTGTACTCGGGCGGGCCCGACTTCACCGAGGGCGACTTCTGGCCGGGCTACTACAGCCGCACCCACGTCGGCGCGCGCGGGTTCGACTACGCCGCCGTCATGGAGGGCATCCGCGCCGGACGCGTGTGGGTGGACCACGGCGGGCTGATCGCCGGTCTCGACGTGTCGTTGCGGACGGCCGGGCGCGGACCGCAGCGCGCGGTGCCGCTGGGCGGCATGCTCCACGCGCGGCGGGGCACACCGGTCGAGCTGGCCGTCACCATCCGCCTCGCGGACACGCCGAACTGGGCGCAGTTCGTGCCGAAGCTCGCCCGCGTCGACGTCATTCGCGGCAGCGTGACGGGCCCTGTGGACGACGCCGACGCGTTCACCACACCCGACACGAAGGTCGCGCGTTCGTTCGAGATCGAGAAGACGAGCGGCACGGTGACACTGACGTACTCGCTGGGCCGGCTCGACCAGCCGTGCTACGTGCGACTCCGCGGCACCGACGGCAAACGGTCGGCACCGGGTCTGCTGGGCGAACACATCGACCCCCACGGACCGAAGATGGACGTCATGGCCGACTCCGACCCGTGGGAGGACCTGTGGTTCTACAGCAACCCGCTGTGGGCTCTTCCCCTGTGAACGCAGGCCCGGCGAGTGCGGCGCCGGCGAGTGGGGCCGTCGTGCTCGGGCTGGACGCGAACTGCAGGACGCTGGCCGAGGCCGACCACCTGGCAGCACGCTGGGCGCAGCACGTGATGCCGCCGGATGCGGGCCACGCGCACGCGTCGTTGTTGGTGTGCACCCATTTCGTCGCCGGCCGGGTGGCCGTGTCGCTGCGCGGCCTCCCCGCCGACCTGGGCGATCCCGCGGGGGCGGCCGACGCACTCTCGGCGCTCGAAACGCTCGGGGCCGGCACTCCCGCGGCGGTGTCCCTCGGCGACCGAACGGTCGACACCGAGGCCGTGCCCGGCGCCAGTGCGGAGCGGGCCGCGGAGGCGGCCGCACGCACCGACGGACGAGCGGTGGTCTTCGCCGGGGTGGGGTCGCTGACGGGTGAGGTGCCGGTGTCGCGGGTGCTGAACGGGTCGGCGATCGACGGGCTCGCCGTGCTCGGGGGCGGCGAGCCCGAGCCGGACGCGGTGCTGCGCACGCGCGACCACGTGCGTCCCGAATGGAGCAACGGGGTGCTGACGCTCGCGGTCTCCCCGGCCGGGCCGGGAATCTACGTCCCGTTCGAGGTCCCGAACCCGACGCCCTGCTGCGCCGACCACGCCTGACACGACTCAGGCTACTGAGGCTGTTGAGGGGCGGCGTTCGCCCGCGGTGCGAACGCCGCCCCCCTCAGCCGTCCAGGTAGGACTTGAGGAACCGGCCGGTGTAGCTGTCCGGGTTGGCCGCGACGTCCTCCGGGGTGCCTTCGGCCACGACCGTTCCCCCGCCGCTGCCGCCTTCGGGGCCCATGTCGATGATCCAGTCGGACGTCTTGATCACGTCGAGGTTGTGCTCGATGACGATCACCGTGTTGCCCTTGTCGACCAGGCCCTGCACGACGTCGAGCAGCCGCCGGATGTCCTCGAAGTGCAGGCCGGTCGTCGGCTCGTCGAGGATGTAGACCGTCTGGCCGGTGGAACGCTTCTGCAGTTCGCTGGCGAGTTTGACCCGCTGGGCCTCGCCGCCCGACAACGTCGGCGCGGGCTGGCCGAGGCGCACGTAACCGAGGCCGACGTCGACGAGGGTCGACAGGTACCGGTGGATCGGCTTGATCGGCTCGAAGAACTCCGCCGCCTCCTCGATCGGCATGTCGAGAACCTCGGCGACCGTCTTGCCCTTGTAGTGCACCTCGAGCGTCTCGCGGTTGTACCGCGCGCCCTTGCACACCTCGCAGGGCACGTAGACGTCGGGCAGGAAGTTCATCTCGATCTTGAGCGTGCCGTCGCCGGCACACGCCTCGCAGCGGCCGCCCTTGACGTTGAAGGAGAACCGGCCTGCCTGGTAGCCGCGGACCTTCGCCTCGGTGGTCTCGGCGAACAGCTTGCGCAGCCGGTCCCACACGCCGGTGTAGGTGGCGGGGTTGGACCGCGGCGTGCGGCCGATGGGCGACTGGTCGACCCGCACCAGTTTGTCCACGTTGGACAGCCCGTTGACGCGGGTGTGCCTGCCGGGAACCTGGCGCGCGCTGTTGAGCTTGTTCGCCAGGACGGTGGCCAGGATGTCGTTGACGAGCGTCGACTTGCCCGAACCCGACACGCCGGTGACGGAGATGAGGGTGCCGAGCGGGAACGACACGTCGATGCCGCGCAGGTTGTTCTCGCGCGCACCGACCACCGTCAGCTGCTTCTTCTTGTTCACCGGGCGGCGGATCTGCGGCACCGGGATCTCCTTGCGGCCCGCCAGATAGTCGCCCGTCATGGACTTCTTGCTCTTCAGCAGCTTCGAGTACGGCCCGCTGTGGACCACCTGGCCGCCGTGTTCGCCTGCGCCGGGACCGATGTCGACCACCCAGTCGCTGGCCTTGATCGTGTCCTCGTCGTGTTCGACGACGATCAGCGTGTTGCCGAGGTCGCGCAGCCTGCTGAGGGTGTCGATCAGCCGCTGGTTGTCCCGCTGGTGCAGACCGATGGACGGCTCGTCGAGCACGTACAGCACACCGACCAGTCCGGAGCCGATCTGCGTGGCCAGCCGGATGCGCTGCGCCTCCCCTCCGGAGAGCGTGCCTGCGGCACGGTCGAGCGAGAGGTAGTCGAGTCCGACGTCGAGCAGGAAGTGCAACCGCGCCTGGATCTCCTTCAGCACGGCACCGGCGATCATGGCCTGCCGCTCCCCGAGCACGAGGCCGTCGAGGAACTCGGAGGCCTCGGCCACCGACAGCGCACACACGTCGGCGATCGACCGCTCGCCGTGCTCGCCGTGTTCGAGGGTGACGGCGAGGATCTCCGGCTTGAGCCGGGTGCCCTGACACACCGGGCACGGCACCTCGCGCATGTAGCCCTCGTAGCGTTCGCGCGTGTGCTCCGACTCGGTCTGCTCGTGCCTGCGCTCCAGGAACGGGATGACGCCCTCGAAGTTCGCGTAGTACGACCGCCGCCTGCCGTAGCGGTTGCGGTACTGGACGTGGACCTGTTCGTCGACGCCGTAGAGCACCGCCTTCTGGACCTTGGCGGGGAGCTTGCGCCACGGCGTGTCCATCCGGAAGCCCATCGCCTCCGACAGCGACGTCAGCAACCGCTCGAAGTAGTCGGCGCTCTGCCCTCCGCTCCACGGCTGGATGGCGCCGTCGGCCAGCGACAGGTCCTCGTCCGGGACGATCAGCTCCAGGTCGACCTCCTTGCGGACGCCGATGCCGGTGCAGTCCGGGCAGGCGCCGTAGGGCGAGTTGAAGGAGAACGAACGGGGCTCGAGATCCTCGACGGCCAGCGCATGCCCGTTCGGGCAGGCCAGGTTCTCGGAGAAGCCGCGGATGCGATGTGGATCGTCCTCGGGCAGGTCGACGAACTCGAGCTCGACGAGCCCGTCGGCGAGCCGCAGCGCCGTCTCGATCGAGTCGGTGAGCCGCTGCTTGGCGCTCGGCTTGACCTTGAGCCGGTCGACCACGACGCCGATGTCGTGCTTCTCCTGCTTCTTCAGCTTCGGCGGATCGGTCAGCGAGTGGACCGTGCCGTCGACGCGCGCCCGCGCGTAGCCCTGCTGTTGGAGGTTGGAGAACAGGTCGACGTACTCGCCCTTGCGGCCGCGCACCACCGGAGCCAGGACCTGGAAGCGCACGTCGGCCTCCATGTCAAGCACCTGGTCGACGATCTGCTGGGGCGTCTGTTTGCTGATCGGCGCCCCGCACTGCGGGCAGTGGGGCTTGCCCGCGCGGGCGTACAGCAGCCGCAGGTAGTCGTAGACCTCGGTGATCGTGCCGACGGTGGACCGCGGGTTCCGCGAGGTCGACTTCTGGTCGATCGACACGGCGGGTGAGAGGCCTTCGATGAAGTCCACGTCCGGCTTGTCCATCTGGCCGAGGAACTGCCGCGCGTACGCCGACAGCGATTCCACGTAGCGCCGCTGGCCCTCCGCGAAGATCGTGTCGAACGCCAGGCTCGACTTCCCCGACCCGGACAGCCCCGTGAACACGATGAGGCTGTCGCGCGGCAGGTCGATGTCGATGCCGCGCAGGTTGTGCTCGCGGGCGCCGCGGATTACAAGACGGTCAGCCACCGGCGATGGTCCCTTCACTGGTGCAGCGCGGTGCGGGCCGGAGGGCCCGGGCCGCGTGAAGCGAGGTCGTGTGTGGGACGGGAGGCACGCACGGTCGCATGCGCATACCCGCCGACCACCATGCTAGGTCGCACCCCCGACAGAAATGCCGCCCGCCGTCCGGGACCGGGGTTCACGCCCTGGTCGGAGCGCCCTTCACGGGCTGAGCGGGGTCGACAGGCTCGGCGGGCACAGGGGCCTCGGCGGGTGCAGCGGACTCGGCGGGCTCGGCGGGCTCGGCGGGCTCGGCGGGCTCGGCGGGCTCGGCGGGCTCGGCGGGCGCAGGGGACTCGGCGGCCTCGGTCGTGTCCGGTGCGGGGGCGTCCGGTCCCGGGGCGTCGGGCCGAGAGCTCTGCGGACTTCTCGAGGGGCGTGCGGGTGCCAGCAGCCGGTGCGCGGGCCGTTCGACGAACACGGTCAGCGCCCACGCCGCCAGCACGATCACGGTCAGCACGACGCCGAGCCGGAGCCACCACGGCTCGACCTCCATGCCCGTCAGCACGCGCGCCACGACGTAGCCGAGCTTCTGGTGCACCAGGTAGATCCCGAAGCTGATCCCCGCCAGCCACGAGATCGGCCTGCGCAGTACGCCGAGCACGCGGTCCCAGTCGGGGCCGCGCGCGGCCAGGCACATGAGCCCGAGCATCACGCCGAGGCAGGCGACGATCACCAGTCGCGGTTCGCTCGAGCGGAAGATCTGCAGGCCGAGGACGACGAGCAGGATCGCCGTGAGGTTGGGCCCCGCGAGCCGCCGCTCGGACCACAGCCAGATCGCCGTACCGGCGGCGAACAGGTGCGCGTAGTACAGACCGGTGGCTGTCGGCACGACCTGCGTGATCCCGCTGAGCACCGGGCTGGCGGCCGCGACGCCGAGCACGCCCCACACCACGACGGCGGGCCGCACCCGGCGGGGCCGCCTGCGCCACCAGAACCACGCGACCAGCGCGGCCCCGGCGAACGCGGCCACCTGCACCGGCAGGGTCCAGTAGGAGGCGTCGATGCGCCGGTGCATGTTACCGGTCCACTCGTGCACCAGCAGCAGGTTGCGCACGAGGTCGCCCACGCCCGGCAGGTACCACGGGCCTTCCTCGCCGTCGTTGAAGATCGGCACGACGATCCGCAGGACCAGGAACGTCGCCAGCATCGCCACGACGTAGGCGGGCAGGATGCGCGCCAACCGGGCCTGGAACCACCGCCCGGCACTGAGCTTGCGCAGCGTCGGGCCCATGAAGTAACCGGACAGGACCAGCAGCGTGAAGGTGCCGAACGGCAGGCGCAGCGTGCCGGGGTACGGCTCGATGTCGGGCATCGCCTCCGCACCGGCGGTGACGTGGCCCGCCACGACGAACGTGATCGCCAGGACGCGGATGACGTCCCAGCTCATCTTGCGGTTCGACGTCCCGGCCCTCCGGCCCGGCGCACGCGCCGCCCCCGTTGTCGCTGCCACGCGCGTCCCCCTGTCGCCTGCCGCGATCGCCCGGTTTGCGGCGATCCGAGTCACGGACCTTAACGGCCGCCACCCCTGACATCACACAGCGGTCACGTAATACGGTGGGCGGCGTGAACGTCTCCGAGGACTACACCGGTCACGTCGAGCCGGGCGGCGATGCGGCCCGCCGCACGCTGGAGCACCTGACCATCACGAAGCTGTCGGTCGGCCCGATGGACAACAACGCCTACCTGCTGGTGTGCAGGGCGACCAACGAGGCGCTGCTCGTCGACGCCGCGGCCGACCCGGAGCGCATCTCCGACCTGATCGGGCACTCCGACGACCGTCCCGCACTGCGCACGGTGGTGACGACCCACCAGCACCCCGACCACTGGCAGGCGCTGGGCGCGGTGGCGGGCGCCAACGGCTCCTACACCGCCGCGCACCCCGCCGACGCCGACCCGCTTCCCGTGCCGCCCGACCACCTCGTCGAACACGGCGACACCCTGTCGGTCGGTGAGTGCACGCTCGAGGTCATCCACCTGCGCGGGCACACGCCCGGATCGATCGCGCTGCTCTACCGCGACCCGGCGGGCACCCCGCACCTGTTCACCGGCGACTCGTTGTTCCCCGGCGGCATCGGCAAGACGAACTCGCAGGAGGAGTTCACGTCGCTGCTCGACGACGTGGAGCAGCGCGTGTTCGCGGTGCTGCCGGACGAGACATGGTTCTACCCCGGGCACGGGGACGACTCGACCCTGGGTGCCGAACGCCCCAAGGTGCCGGAGTGGCGCGAACGCGGCTGGTGAAGACCGTCGCACGAATACCCGTCATACGAAGGCCCGTCACACACTGTGGCGGGCCTTCGTGCGTGTACCGACGTGGCGGGCCACGGTGGTCGGCAGCGCCGGGTTTTCGCCGCGCGCTCTGGTCGTGGACCGGGTTCACCTCGTAGGCTGTGTTCGGTATTTCGACAGCCGTTTGCGGTGTCGAACAAGCTGCGGTGTCGAACAGGCAGCGGTGTCGAACAGGTTGCGGTCTCGAACAGGCGCTGCGGTACCGCACGGAACGGGGTGATGGGAAGACCATGGGACGTCAGGTGCCCGCCGTCGCGAGAGCGCTGGACATACTCGAACTGTTCCTCGACGCCGACGCCGTGCTGTCGCCGCCCGAGATGACCAGACGACTCGGCCTGCCGCGCACCACCGTCCACGAGCTGGTGAGCACGCTGACCGCGCGTGGTTACCTGGTCCCGGCGCCCGAACAGGCGGGCGGTTACCGCCTCGGGGTACGCACGTACCAACTCGGCAGCCGCTACGCCGAGCAGCTGGACCTGGCCGCCGAGGGCAGGCAGGTCGCCGCCGACGTGGCGCAGACGTGCGACGAGACGGTGCACGTGGCGATCCTCGAGGACGCCGACGTCATCTACATCGCCAAGGTCGACAGCACCCACGCGGTGCGCATGGTGTCGGCCGCGGGCCGCAAGCTGCCCGCCCACTGCACCGCGGTGGGCAAGATGTTGTTGGCGATGCTGCCGGGGGAGGTCCTCGACGAGCGCATTCCCGTCGACGCGGCCCTGCCCGCGATGACGGCCGCCAGCATCACCTCCCCCACCGACCTGCGCACGCACCTGGCCGAGATCCGGGAGCGCGGCATCGCCGTCGAGGAACGCGAGTCCAATCCGGACGTGCACTGCGTGGCCGCGCCCGTGCGGGACGCCTCGGGCGCGGTCGTCGCGGCGCTCAGCATCTCCGTGCCCACCGTCCGGTGGGACGCAGCCCGCACCCCGGAACTCGAACAGCTCGCGCTGAAGGGCGCGGCGGACCTGTCGGCGCGTCTCGGCCACCGGGGCAGGCCGTGAGGGGCCCGGAGATCGCCGTCGCCGCGACGGCACAGCTCGGCGAGGGCCCCACGTGGGATCCCGCGACGCGGCGCCTGCTGTGGGTCGACATCCTCTCCTCCCGCGTGCACACGTTCGACCCGGCGAGCGGGGCGACGTCCACGACCGACACCGGGCAGCACGTGGGTGCGGCCAAACCGCGCACCGACGGCCGGGGTCTGGTCGTCAACCTGCGCGACGGGGTCGGCGTCTACGACGGCGCGGGAGCGTTCCGGTGGCTGCACCACGAGCCCGTCGAGGGGCGGCGCGGCAACGACGCCGCCGTGGCACCGGACGGCGCGTTGTGGGTCGGCACGATGCGCTACGACGAGGCACCAGGAGGCGGCACGCTGACCAGGTTCGGCCCGGACGGGTCCTCGGCCACCGTGCTGCCGCGGGTGACGGTGAGCAACGGCACCGGATGGAGTCCCGACGGGCGGCTGATGTACTACATCGACACTCCCACCCGGCGGATCGACGTCTTCGACGCCCACGACGACGGGTCGGTGAGCGGGCGCCGTCCCCTCGCCGTGCTCGAGGAGGGGGCGGGGTTTCCCGACGGGCTGTGCGTCGACGCCGACGGGTGCGTGTGGGTCGCGCTCTGGGCAGGCGGCGCCGTCCGGCGCTACACCCCCGACGGCCGCCTCGACCGCACGGTCGCACTCCCGGTGAGCCATCCGACGGCGTGCGCCTTCGCCGGCTCGGCACTGTCGGATCTGTACGTCACGACCGCGCGGGTCGGCCAGGACACGCCGCACCCGGACGCCGGGTCGGTGTTCGTCCTGCCCGGCGCGGGAACGGGCCTGGCCCAACCCGCGTTCGCGGGGTGAGCCGGGCCCGCCCGGCGTGGTGGGATCCGGCCCAGCGGCCGGGCGGACCCCGGGTGACCTTCCCTCTAGGTGGTCGTCTAGGTGGTCGTTGCGGCCCTGCGCTTGTTCCACACGTCGAAGCCGACGGCGGCCAACAGCACCAGGCCCTTGATCACCTGCTGGGCGTCGGTGCCGATGCCGACGAGGGACATGCCGTTGTTCAGCACGCCCAGGACGAGGCCACCGATCACGGCACCCACGACGGTGCCGACACCGCCGCGCATCGAGGCGCCGCCGATGAACGCGGCCGCGATCGCCTCGAGTTCGAACATGAGCCCGGCCTGTGGGGTGGCGGCGTTGAGGCGCGCCGCGTACACGCAACCGGCCAGCGCGGCCAGCACTCCCATGTTGACGAACACGAGGAACGTGACGCGTTTGTCCCGGACACCCGAGAGCTTGGCGGCCGCCTTGTTGCCGCCGAGGGCGTAGACGTGCCTGCCGATGACGGCGTTGCGCATCACGTAGCCGAGCACGATCACCAGTGCGCACAGGATCAGCAGCACGACCGGCACGCCGTGGTAGCTCGCCAGCGTCAGCGTGACGACCACGATCGCGGCCGCCATGGCGACGCACTTGGCCACGAAGAGCCGGAACGGCAGCACGTCGAGTTGGTGCGCAAGCTGACGCCTGCGGTCCCGCCACTGCTGCACCAGCAGCGCTACGACCGCGAGCAACCCCAGCACGAGCGTGGGGTTGTGGTACTGCGTGTACGGGCCCATCTCGGGAATGAACCCCTGCGCGATCTGCTGGAATCCCTGCGGGAACGGGGCGACCGACTGTCCTTCGAGGACGATCTGCGTCGCGCCGCGGAACAGCAGCATGCCGGCGAGGGTCACGATGAACGACGGGATGCCGACGTAGGCGATCCAGAATCCCTGCCAGGCGCCCGCGACCGCGCCGATCACGAGCGAGAGCACGAGTGCCACGCCCCACGGCAGGTTGTAGTTCACCATCATCACGGCCGCTATCGCCCCGACGAACGCCGCGAGGGAGCCGACCGACAGGTCGATGTGCCCGGCGATGATGACCACCATCATGCCGATGGCGAGGATCAGGATGTAGCTGTTCTGCTGGACCAGATTGGACACGTTGCTGGGCAGCAGCAGCGTCCCGTCGGTCCAGATCTGGAACAGCAGGACGATCAGCGCCAACGCGATGAGCATGCCGTACTGGCGGACGTTGTTGCGCGCGACGTCGAGCAGGATCGCGCCCGTGGACTGCTGCGCGGGTGGCAGATGGTCCGGTGACGGCGCGTCGGGAGTGCGATCTTCTGTCGTGGTCATGTGAGGACCTTCGGTTCGGTGTCCGTGGCGGTCATGTACCGCATGAGTACTTCCTGCGTGGCCTCGTCCCGGTCGACCTCGCCGGTCAGCCGTCCCGCGGCCATCGTGTAGATCCGGTCGCACATCCCGAGCAGTTCGGGCAGTTCCGAGGAGATGAACAGCACGGCTTTGCCTTGCGCGGCCAGTTCCTCGATGACGGTGTAGATCTCGAACTTCGAGCCGACGTCGATGCCGCGCGTCGGCTCGTCGAGGATCAGCACCTCCGGTCCGGCGTGGATCCACCTGCTCAGCACGACCTTCTGCTGGTTGCCGCCGCTGAGCCGCTCGACCGGTTCGAACACCGTGGGTGTCTTGATGTTCATCGACTTCCGGTAGCGCTCGGCGACCTGCTGCTCCTTGTGCTCGTCGACGGCGACCCCCCGCGTCATGGACGGCAGCGAGGTCAGCGAGATGTTGCGGTGCACCGTGTCGATGAGGTTGAGCCCGAAGGTCTTGCGGTCCTCGGTGACATAGGCGATGCCGTGGCCGATCGCCTCGGGCACCGTCCGCGTGCGCACCGGTGTCCCGTTCACCGCCACGGTTCCGCCCTCGTAGACGCCGTAGCTGCGGCCGAACACGTTCATCGCCAGTTCGGTCCTGCCCGCACCCATCAGTCCGGCGATGCCGACGATCTCGCCGCGGCGGACGGTCAACGACACGTCGTCGACGACCTTGCGCGGCTCGACCGGATGGCGCACGGTCCACCCGGACACCTCGAACGCGACCTCACCCGCGTCCGGGCCCTGGTACTCGCGGCGTTCCGGGAAACGGCTGCTGAGGTCGCGGCCCACCATGCCCCGGATGATCCGGTCCTCCGATAGTTCCGGCTCGGCGTCGGGTGTCTCGCGCACGCGCAACGTCTCGACGCTGCGGCCGTCGCGCAGGATCGTGACCGAGTCGGCGATCCGCCGGATCTCCTCCAGCTTGTGCGAGATGACGATGCACGCGATGCCCTGGTCGCGCAGGTCGAGGATGAGCTGCAGGAGGTTGCGGCTGTCCTCGTCGTTCAGCGCGGCCGTCGGCTCGTCGAGGATGAGCAGCTTCACCTCCTTCGAGAGCGCCTTGGCGATCTCGACGAGCTGCTGGCGGCCCACCCCGAGTTCGGCCACCCTCGTCCCGGGGCTGTCGGGAAGTCCCACGCGCCGCATGAGCCGTGCCGCATCGCGCAGCGTGGCACCCCAGCTGATGATGCCGCGGGAGGCCTGCTCGTTGCCGAGGAAGATGTTCTCGGCCACCGACAGTTCGGGCACGAGCGCCAGCTCCTGGTGGATGATCACGATGCCGCGGCGCTCGCTCTCGGCGATGTCGCGGAACGCGACGGACTCACCGTCGAACCGGATCTCCCCTTCGTAACTGCCGTGCGGGTGCACTCCACTGAGGACCTTCATCAGGGTCGACTTGCCCGCGCCGTTCTCGCCGCAGACGGCGTGGATCTCCCCCGCGCCGACGATGAGGTCCACTCCGGACAGAGCTTTCACCCCGGGGAACGTCTTCGTGATCCCGCGCATCTCCAGCACCGGTGCGGCCGCGTCGACCGCGGGCGCCGATGTGTCCCTGCCGGCCGCGGTCATTCGATCTGCCCCGCCTTGTAGTAGCCCTCCTCGACGAGGACGTCCGTGTTGGACTTGTCGATGCTGACCGGGTCGAGCAGGTAGGCGGGCACGACCTTCGCTCCGTTGTCGTAATCGGTCCGGTTGTTGAACTCCGGCTCACCCTGCGTCAGCAGCGCATCGCCCATCTGCACGGCCTGGTCGGCGAGCTTGCGGGTGTCCTTGAAGACCGTTTGGGTCTGCTGGCCCGCGACGATCGACTTGACCGAGGCCAGTTCGGCGTCCTGGCCGGTCACCACGGGGTAGGGCTGGTCGGCCCCGCCGTAGCCGGAGCTCTTCAGCGCCGAGATGACGCCGATGGAGATGCCGTCGTAGGGCGAGAGCACCGCGTCGAGCTCGGTGTTGCCGTAGTAGCGGCTGATCAGGTCGTCCATGCGCTTCTGCGCGGTTCCGCCGTCCCACCGCAGCGTCGTCGCCTGGTTCATCCGTGTCTGTCCACTGCGGACTTCGAGCTGCCCGCTGTCCAGATACGGCTTGAGCACCTTCATGGCGCCGTTCCAGAAGAACTGGGTGTTGTTGTCGTCCGGGGAGCCCGCGAACAGTTCGATGGTGAACGTCTCGTTCGGATTGTCCTCGAGTTCGAGTGCGTCCACGATGTACTGGCCCTGGAGCTGGCCGACCCGTTCGTTGTCGAACGAGGCGTACCCGTCGACGTATTCGGTGCCCATGATGAGGCGGTCGTAGGCGATCACGTGGGTACCCGCGTCCTCGGCCCGCTGCAGGACGGTCGTCAGCGCCGAGCCGTCGATGGCGGCCACGACGAGCAGTTCGTAGCCCTTGGTGATCATGTTCTCGATCTGGGCGATCTGGTTCTCGACCTTGTCGTCGCCGTACTGCAGATCGGTTTCGTACCCCGCCTTCTCGAACTCCTCGGCCATGTTCTGGCCGTCGGCGATCCAGCGTTCGGACGACTTCGTCGGCATGGCCAGTCCGACGGTCGACCCCTTGCCGCCCTCCGGTTGGTAGCGGCTGCCACCGCGGGCCTCCTGACCACAGGCGGCCAGTGTCGCGACGAGCGCGACGGCCGCCGCGGTGGCGGACACGACGGTCGCCACGCTGCGACCGCCGCGCCTCACGCGTATGCGCATGATCAACTCCTTTCGGGCACGGGGAACCGCTCGAGCGCGCCCGGGTCCCTGGAGCCGAGGGGCGACATGCCGCCGTCGGCACCGTGGCGGGCGAGCAGGTCGAGCGCGAGCCGGCCACGGCGGACACGCTCACGAGCGGTATCGAGGGTCACGTCGCGCAGATGCGCGCCGTAGGGGTAGATGCCGGGCGCCTTGCTGAGACCGAACTTCAGGTACAGCGGAGCGCCGCGGCGGATGAACTCGTGCGCGTCGTACATGCGCACGTAGCCGCCGAGGTCGTCGGGGGCCTCCAGATACAGGTCCATCGGCGCGCGCGAGACCCGGCGGATCTCGGTCAACTGGTCGAGACCGAGGTCGGAGGGGATGTTCACCGAGTCGGCGCCCAGGCCCTCCCACACCGCGTACGCCGCCGGGTTCACCGGCCCGACGAGGGCCGAGACCTTGAACGTCAGGTCGGCGGGCAACGTGCCGAGCGTGCGCAGCCGGTGCAGTGTCCACAGCACACCCTCGTCGGCGACGAGCAGACACCGCACGCCGAGTTCGGCGGCACGCAGTGCGTCCTCCACGCAGCCGGCCACCGAGGCGTGCCCGCGGGCCCGCAGTCCGCCGCCTCCCGACGGGGTGCGGGTGGCCGCCCCGATGTCCCAGGTTCCGCGGGGACCGGTGAACAGGCACAGTTCGACGTCCCGTTCGGCGCACGCCTCGACCATCTCGGTGATCTCGGCGTCGGTCAGCATCCATACACCGCTGCCCTGGCTGATGCGGTGAATGGGCACGTCGAGCCGGGTCGCCTCCTTGAGCACGGTGGCCAGCGCCTCGGGACCTTCGACCGACGGGATCTCGGTACGCCACGTCCCTCCGTCGGGGAACGTGTGCGGCGATCCGTGTGCCGGGTCGGGCTCGGGCGCTCCGAGTCCGACGAGGTCGAGTGCCGCCGCACCCGGCCGCCGCGGCGGTTGGGATCGATCCGGTGCTGTCATGGGACTCCTTCCCGTGGGCGGGATTCAGGGGATCAGCAGGACCTTGCCGACCGCCGGGTCGCCGGAGCCGACGAGCGCGATCGCGTCGGCGAACTCCGCCAGCGGTCTGCGGTGGGTGATCAGTGGTTCCGTCCGAAGCAGACCGAGCGCGAACGCGCGCACGGCGTGCGACCACGCGCGCGGCGGGGCACCGAACACGGTGCGCACGTCGAGCCTGCGGACCACGAGGTCGGTCGGGTCGAGTCCCGCCGCGCCCTCCGGCGGGATGCCGGTGAGCACGAGCCTGCCGCCGCGGCGCAGCAACTCCGCCGACGTGCGGGCGGACGCCGACGCACCCGCCGTCTCGACGACCACGTCCATGCGGCCGGCCACGTCGTCGACCGGTTCGTCTTTGGTACGGAAGGAATCGGCGCCCAGCTCCCGTGCCACCGCGGCCCGTTCGGTACCACCGCCGATCACGAGCAGCTCCGCCGGTGAGGACGCGGCCAGCAGTTGCAGTGCCGTCAGCCCGAGCGCTCCGTCGCCGACGACCGCGACCCGGTCGCCCGGCTGCACCTGCGCCGCCAGCACCGCCGCGGCACCGCACGCCGCGGGCTCCAACAGCGCGGCCGCGTGCAGATCCGCGTCGTCGGGCAGCACGTGCAGCAACCGGGCGGGCAGGGTCAGCGTGTCGGCCATGGCGCCAGGGCGGGTGAAGCCGGTCTCGTCGTAACCGGCCGTGCAGAGCGTCGGGTCACCATCCCGGCACCGCGCGCACGTCTGGCAGTTGCGGAATCCCTCGCCGACGACCTTCCGGCCGGCCAGCGAGGGGTCGGCGTCGTCGCCGACCGCCTCCACCACCCCGGCCCACTCGTGGCCGGGGGTCACCGGGTACCGCACGTACTCCGCGGGACGGGTGCCCGCGAACAGCTCCCGGTCGCTGCCGCACAGTCCGCATGCGTGGACACGGACGAGCACCTCGCCGCGGCCGGGCGCTCGGGGCGCGGTGTCGGCCAGTCGGGCGCTGCCCGGCTCGTCGACGACCACCGCGACCCCGGGGTTCACGCCGATCCCGTCGGATCGCGCTTCTCCCACCCCTCGGCCCACAGGTCGAAGTGCGCCCGCTGCTGCGGGAACTCCGCCGCCGCGTCGGTGTCGAGCTCGACGCCGAGACCCGGTTCGTCGGGGAGGGCGAAGTAGCCATCGACGACCTGCGGAGCGCCCTTCACGACGTGCTTGATCTGCGCGTCGGCGAAGTCGTTGAAGTGCTCGAGGATCTTGAAGTTCGGCGTGCAGCCGGCGAGCTGCAGGGAGGCCGCCGTCAGCACCGACCCGCCGACGTTGTGCGGCGCGACGAGCATGTAGTGGGTCTCGGCCGTGGCCGCGAGCTTGCGCGTCTCGGCGATGCCTCCGATGTGGCCCACGTCCGGCTGCAGGATGTCGACGGCCTGCGAGTCGAACAGTTCGCGGAACTCGATGCGGTCGTGGATCCGCTCACCGGTCGCGATCGGCGCGTCCACTTTGCTCGCGACCTTCTCCAGCGCCTTCAGGTTCTCCGGCGGGACGGGCTCCTCGATCCACGCCGGCTTGTACGGCGCGAGTTCCTTCGCCAGTCGCACCGCGGTCGCGGGACTGAATCGGCCGTGCATCTCGAGCATGAGCTCGCACTCGTCGCCGATCGCGTCGCGCACCGCTTCGATGAGCGAGACGGCGTAGGTGGTCGCGTCGTGGTCGAGTTCGAAATAGCCGGTGCCGAACGGGTCGATCTTGAGCGCGCGGTACCCGCGTTCGACGACGGTGCGCGCGGCGGCGTGGTACGACTCGGGCGTGCGCTCGGTGGTGTACCAGCCGTTGGCGTAGGCCTTGACCCGGTCGGTGACCTTGCCGCCCAGCAACTGCCAGACCGGCACGCCGAGCGCCTTGCCCTTGATGTCCCAGCACGCCATCTCGATACAGGCGATGCCGGACATCACGATCTCGCCCGCTCTGCCGTAGTCGCCGTACTTCATGCGACGCACCAGGTCCTCGATCGCGAACGGATCGGACCCCGCGATGTGGTTGACCTCGGCCTCGCGCAGGTAGCCGAGCAGCGCCTCGGTGTGGCCCAGCATGCGCGTCTCACCGACGCCCGTGAGGCCGTCATCGGTGTGGACGAGCACGTAGGTCAAGTTGCGCCACGGCGTCCCGACGACATGCGTACTGATTCCGGTGATCTTCACAAGCACACCCCAGCGTGTGTTCGAGATTTCGGACGTCGTTCGAAATGCAGGCCAAACCTATTAGTCACCCATCCGGGTGTCAATGGACTGTTCCGGCGATATCCGCGGCATAGACCGTGCCGCACGTCCCCCACGCACCCGGCCCCACAGCAGACCCCAAGAAACAGGGCCCCAACACAGGAGCGGGGCGTACCGACGGCACCAGCCCTCGGTACGCCCCGCTCCGCGCCGACCCCCGCACCGGCGCGACGATCGGCTCAGCGGCGGTGGATCCGCGCCAACCACGCCGGAAGCTCGACGGTGTCCCCGACCGCGACACCGAGCCCCTCGGCGTGCTCGGGAACCGTCGCCACGGCGCGGTAGCGCGAGGCCTCCAACGCCGCGATGTCCCATCCGGCGCCGAACGCCGACCGGATCGCGGTGTCGCGGATACGCGGTCCGAACCCCGGCTCACCGGTGTCGGCCAGGACGAGCACGTGCACCGTCGCGCCCGGCCGGGTGGCCCGGTGCAGCACGTCGGCGTAGCGCCGCTGGTCGTCCTCACCGAACACGTGGAACAGGGCGCTGTCCACGACGGTGTCGAACGCACCCTCGTGGGCCGTCCCCAGCGCGAACACGTCGGCGACCTCGAACCGTGCGGCGACGCCCCGCTGCGCGGCGTTGCGGCGCGCCAGCTCGACGGCCCGGTCGGCGAAGTCGACGCCGAGCACCTCGTATCCGCGCTCGGCGAGCAGGATCGTGTGCTCGCCCGCGCCGCACCCGGCGTCGAGCACCGTGCCGTGGATCCGCCCGTCCCGTTCCAGCGCCTCGACGGCGGGTTGGGCACCGTCGATCACCCAGCCCGCCGTGCCGTCGACGTAGGCGCGGTCGAAGTTGTCCCGCGCGATGGTCCCCTCGCTCATGGCAAGCCCTCCGTGGCGTCTGTGCCGGTTCTGTGCCGGCGCCGGGAGACCGCCCGTCGATCTCCACTGCGCACGAGCCTCGTCCCTCGAGCGCACTCGAAGTCAAGTGGGAACCTCGGTCACGTGGGAACCGCGTGCGACTTCCGTCGGTTGCCGTGGACGCGGTCCACACTCAGCCTGATCACATGCGGATGACACGTCGAACACTCAGCGTCACAGCCGGAGCGTTGCTCCTCCTGGCCACCGCTGCGCCGGCGGGTGCCCAGGCCCCCACGGACACCACGGACGCCACGGGCGCCGCGCCCGACCGCGGCGTCTACGAGGTCACGGCCGGCGCCGCCGACGGGCAGGCCCTCGCCCGCGCGGGCGTCGACGTCCTCGGGTCCCGCGGCGACACCGTCACGGTGGTCGCCGACCCCGCGCAGGCGCAGCAGCTGCGGGCGGCCGACGTCGCACTGAACCCGGTCGGCGACTTCGACGCCATGCTCGCCGAGCGCAACCCCGAGGTGGCCGACCCGAAGGCGGCCGCCGACGAGTTCCCCGAGGGCGACGAGGACTACCACACCTACGACCAGCTCATGACCGCGCTCGAAACCGCGGCGCAGGACCACCCCGACATCACCGAACTGTCCGATGTGGGCACGTCCCACGAGGGGCGCACCATCCCGCTCATGCGCATCGGAGCCGGATCCGACACCGACAAGCCCGAGGTCCTGTTCACGTGCAACCAGCACGCGCGCGAACACCTGACCACGGAGATGTGCCTGCGCATCGTGGAGCGCTTCACCGACGGCTACGGCACCGACGACACGGTCACCGAGCTCGTCGACACCCGCCAGATCTACGTGATCCCCACGGTGAACCCGGACGGGTCCGAGTACGACATCAGCGGCGGCCAGTACCAGGGCTGGCGCAAGAACCGCCAGGACCAGGGCACGGACCTGAACCGCAACTGGGGCTACAAGTGGGGCTGCTGCGGCGGTTCCAGCGGCGAGCCGACGTCCGAGACCTACCGCGGCACTGAGGCCTTCTCGGCCCCGGAGACGTCGGCGGTGCGGGACTTCGTCAACTCGCGGGTCGTGGACGGCGAACAGCGGATCAAGGCACACATCGACTTCCACACCTACGGCGAGCTCGTGCTGTGGCCCTTCGGGCACACCACCGACGACACCGGTGAGGGCATGACCGAGGAGCAGGCGCAGCGCTTCCGGTCGGTCGGCGAGGAGATGGCAGGCACCAACGGCTACACCCCGCAGCAGTCCAGCGACCTGTACGTCACCGACGGCGACGTCACCGATTGGATGTGGGGCCAGCACAAGATCCTGAGCTTCACGTTCGAGATGTACCCCGGCGACGGGGGCGGCCTCGACGGGTTCTACCCCGGTGACGAGAACATCGGCCCGGAGACCCAGCGCAACGACGAGGCGGTCGACATCCTCCTCCGCGAGGCGGGCGCGTAACGGCGAAGCACCTCGCCGGTGGGCGGCGGGCAGGTGCCCACCACCGACCGGCGAGGTCGGTCGACGGGTTATCGGCCGTCGGTGCGGTACGTCGTGGCCGTGCCGAGCCGGTCGACCGTCGTGCGCAGCACGTCCAGACACTGTTGCCAGCCGGTGAAGGTCTGCTCGGCCCACGGGTTGTCGGCGAAGGTGTGCTCGAACGTCAGCACGCATCCGGCACCGTCGGCTTCCAGCATGAATCGCAGCCGGTGCGCGCCGGTCTCGGCGTCGAACTCGGTGAAGGCCAACGTCCGTTCGGCAGCGAGTTCGGTGATCTCGGCGTACAGATCGGTCGGCGCGCCGTCGGGCTCGCGGAACCGGATGATGCCGCCGACCCGCAGGTCCAGCTCCTCGATCGCGAACGGGTACCACGCACCGAGGTGCTCGGGTTCGGTCAGCGCCCGCCACACCTTGGCGGGCGGGTGCGGATACCGCCGTTCGAATCGCAACTGCCAGCCGTCGTCGGTGCGCCGTCGGGTGTCGCTCACGTCTGCTCCTCGGTCTCGTCCTGGGTCTCTTCCGGGGTCCCGGTCTCGTTCTGGATCTCGGGGTCGTCCGGCATCGCGTCGAGGTGGCGTTCGAGGGCGTCGAGACTGTCGGACCAGAGCCGCCGATAGGGCGCGAGCCACTCGTCGACGTCGGCCAGCGGGCCGGGTCGCAGTCGGTACCAGCGGCGCTGGGCCTCCTGTCGCACCGACACCAGACCGGCCTCCCGCAGGACGCGCAGGTGCTTGGACACCGCGGGCTGGGTGAGTGCCAGTTCGTCCACCAGCTCCCCCACCAGGCGTTCCCTGGTTCTGAGCAGGTCGAGGATCTCCCGCCGACGAGGTTCGGCCAACGCCGCGAACGTAGTTGCCACGTTGGTTATATAACCAGAGCGGAATGTTCAGAGCAAGCAATCAGACAAGGCACTGGTTGCCAGCGCACGAATGCGCACGGCCGTGCTAATCTGGGTGCATGACCGCAGCGTTGGAAACCGTGCTCGCCCGCGCGGGACTGAAGGTGGACACCGCCGAGTTCCTCGCGCTCGTGGAACAGGCGGCGAAGCGCCTGTCCCCCGGCAACCCCGAGCCCGCGCACTACTTCTCCACCGAGCAGCGGGACGTGCTCACCGACGTCGGTCTCGACCTGTCGCCGACCCGCGACGACGAAGCCGACCCGCGGGCGTCCACGGTGGCCACCCAGGCGGTCTTCGCCGACTCCGCACTCTCCGTCGGCGAGGCGGCCCGCAGGCTCGGCGTGGACGACAGTCGCGTGCGGCACCGGCTCAAGCAGCACCGCCTCGCCGGGTGGAAGGACCACGGCGGCTGGCGCCTGC
Organism: Prauserella rugosa; assembly: GCF_000719975.1. Taxonomy (GTDB): domain Bacteria; phylum Actinomycetota; class Actinomycetes; order Mycobacteriales; family Pseudonocardiaceae; genus Prauserella; species Prauserella rugosa. The sequence continues at coordinate 68,651 of NZ_JOIJ01000015.1, read as the reverse complement.
CCGCGTGGCAGTTCACGGCCGACGCCGCGGTCCCCGGGCTCGACGTCGTGCTGCGCGCCGTACCCGACGACCAGCCCGCCCTGGTGGTCGCCGGCTTCATGACCACGCCTCAGGACGACCTGCGCATCCACGACCGGCCCACGACCCCGCGCGACTGGCTGCTGGCGGGCGGCGATCCCACGCGCGTCGCCGAGCTGGCCGCTACCCTCGGAACACCCGCCTGATCCACACCCGGGACACCGCGCAGCACCACCCACGCACCACATCCACGAACGACCGCGCACCGAGGAGCACGTCGGCACACCCATGGCACGGCTACCCCTGCCCCCGCCGGGCGAGGTCCTGCGAGAGCACCTTCGCCCCGACGAGGACATCGTCGCGGTCCACCCCGCCACCCGGCTCGTGCGCGTGTTCTCCGCACGCGGCAACCACCCGCAACGGTGGGACACGTTCCGCCGCGTCGGCCCGGTTCCGCACGCCCGCTTCGACCCGCATCCCGCCGCCGAGTCACCCGCCGAGGACCCCGAGAACGGGGTGCTCTACTTCGGACTGTCGGTGCGCACGAGCGTGGCCGAGGTCTTCCAGACCACCTCCGTCGTGGACCGCAAGACCCGCGGGCCACACCTGGTCGTCGTCCGGCCCGCCCGCACACTGCATCTGCTCGATCTGACCGGACTGTGGCCCACCCGTGCCGGCGCGTCGCAGGAGATCTCCAGCGGTGCGAAGAAGGTCACCCAGGCATGGGCACGCGCCATCCGCGCGGAACTGCCCGATCTGGACGGGCTCTGGTACCGCTCGTCCATGGACGGCGGCGCACCGGCCGTGTGCCTGTGGGACCCGCCCGCCGCCTCGGCACTGCCCGCTACGCCCGACATCCTGCTCGGCCTCGACCACCCCGGCCTGGACGTGCCGCTGGCCAGGGTGTGCCGGGAACTCGGCTACGTGATGGTCGACTGAGCACCGCTCCCGAGCCGGCCCGAACGGACGTGCCTGCCGGGAGTTCCCACGACGACGAACTGCGGCGGGACCGGCCTTGCACCATGTGTCCCGCCGCGTCCGTCCACACGCGACCCCGGCGGCTCAGCCGACGGGCAGGTGACGCGACCACCAGTCGAGCACGGCCTCGAACCGCTGAACGCGGTGCCGAGGCTTGCCCGACCGGGTCAGCTCGTGCCCTTCACCGGGGAAGAGCAGGAACTCCGTGTCCGCCCCGTTCTTCTTGAGCGCCACGAACATTCGCTGCGCCTGCTCAAGCGGGCACCGCCAGTCCAGTTCGGAGTGCACCACCGCGAACGGGATGTCGATGTCGGCGACGTAGGACAGCGGGCTGCGCCTGCGCTGCTCGTCGAGGTCGGCGCCGACGTAGTTCTCGGTGAACGACCAGCCGATGTCGGAGGCGCCCGCGAACGAGTCCCATGCGTTCACCGCACGCTCGCTCCAGGCGGCGCGGAACCGGTGCCCGTGGTGCGAGGCCAGCCACCCCGTCATGAACCCGCCGTACGAACCGCCCATCACGCCGACCCGGTCGGCGTCGGTGTCGGGGCGGTCGAGCGCGGCGTCGAGCAGCGCCAGCACGTCGTCGGCGTCCACCGTGCCGAGGGCGTGCAGCACCGCGCGGCCGTGCGACTCGCCGTACCCGGCCGAACCGCGCGGATTCGCCAGCACCACGGCGTATCCGGCCGCGGCGTAGACCTGGGCCTCGTCGAACAGGCTCCACTCGTACGCGGCGAACGGACCGCCGTGCACGACGAGCAGCACCGGGTGCGGACCCTCGCCCTCCGGCGTCACCACCCATCCGTGCACCGGGTAGCCGTCCGCCGACGTCGCGGTCAGCTCCTCGGCGGGAAGGACGCCGGCCTCGCGCAGCGGGACGGACAGCGCGGTGCGGGCCGTGAACCCACCACCGCCCGTCGACACGAGCACCTCACCGGAGTCGGCCGGTCCGGCCTGGACCACCGCGATGCGATCCCCGTCCACGGCGAACGACCGCACGGCGGCCCGCTCGCCCGTCAGCACCGGGAGCTCGTCGAGCAGGGCGTCCGAGCCGTGCAGCGGCACGGACCGCAACTCCGCGGCGCCGCGATGTCCGACCACCACGAGCACGTCGTCGTCGCGCACGGCCGGTGGCCCCGCCGCGGCGACGCAGTCGACCGTCTCGGCGTCGGTGAGCCTGCGTGGCGGCTGCCCACCGTCGAGCGGCGCCGCCCACAGACCCGAGTTGGTCGCCGCCGCGGCCGCGCCCTCGAAGGCCGCGCCGTAGTAGTAGACGGTGGTATCGGCGACGACCGGCCGTTCGGCCCGCCCCGCGGTACGTACGACGAGCCGGGGGTCGCCGCCGTCCGCGGGTACGGCGTAGATGTCGCTCTGCAGCGTTTCGACCGCGTCCCAGTCCCGCGGCGCGACGACCAGGATCGTCTGCCCGTCCGGCGTCCACGCCGGTTCCCGCACCGAGGCCGCGTCGTCGGTCATCGGTTCCGGTTCGGTGACCGGGTCCTCGGCGAGCGCGTCGACGACGAACAGCCGCTGTGGACGGTCACGCAGGAATCCGACGTTGTCGACGCGGTAGTCGTAGCGGGTGATGCGCCGCGGTGCCTCCTCCCCCGCCTCCGGCGTGCGGCCCTCGTCGTCCGGGGTGCCGTACCGGCCGGGTTCGGGCACGCGCGCGGTGAAGGCGATCCGCCGCGAGTCCGGCGCCCACACCGGTTCACCGACACCGAGCGGCAGGGCCGTGAGCACCCGCGCCTCGCCGCCGGCCGTGGGCATCACGTGCAGCTGCGCGGGTCCGGACCCCTCGCCCCGCAGGAACGCGACCCATCGCCCGTCCGGGGAGATCACCGGGGAGCTGTCGTGAGCACCGTGGGTCCACGCGCTCAGTCCGTCGTCGCCGACCCAGTGCAGGGCCGAGACGTAGCTGTTCGTGTCGAGGTCGGGGCGGCTGACGGCGACGAGAAGAAGTTCCCCCGACAGGGCGGGCCTGCCGGCGGTCTTCAGCAGTTCGATATCGGTAGGACGCACGGCGCCGACCCTACACCGACTCGTTAGCCGCGCTAAAGACCTTGGCGCGTCAGCCGCGCTCGTCGGGCTTGTCCTCCGGCGCGGCAGCATGCAGGTCGAGTCCGGACTGCTCGACCACGCTCGGGTCGCGCTTGGCCTTCGCCAGGCTCGCCACGGTGGTCACGGCCAGCACGACGACGATGACGCCCAGCGACATCCAGTTGTTGATCTCCAGCCACGGCGGCGTCACGTGGTACTCGTGCAGCGCGTGGAGCACCAGCTTCACCCCGATGAACGCCAGGATGATCGCCAGCCCCTGCGACAGGTACACCAGCTTGCTGACCAGCCCGCCGAGCAGGAAGTACAACTGCCGCAGGCCCATCAGCGCGAAGGCGTTGGCGGTGAAGACGAGGAACGCCTCCTGCGTGATACCGAAGATCGCCGGGATGGAGTCGACGGCGAACAGCAGGTCGGCGCTGCCGATCGCGACGATCACGAGCGCCATCGGCGTCAGGTACCGCTTGCCGTTCTTCTTGACGATCGAGTGGTGACCCTCGTAGTCGTCGGTGACCGGGAAGACCTTGCGCGTCAGGCGCGTGACCAGGTTCTCGTGGTACTCGGACTCGTCGTCGTCCTTCTTCCGCACCATGTTGATCGCGGTGAAGATGAGGAAGGCCCCGAACAGGAAGAAGATCCAGACGACCTGGGAGATCGCCCAGGCGCCGATGGCGATGAACACGCTGCGCATCGCCAGTGCGATCACGATGCCGATCAGCAGCACGCGGTGCTGGTGGATCGCGGGCACCTTGAACGAGGCCATGATCACCATGAAGATGAACAGGTTGTCCACCGACAACGAGTACTCGGTGATGTAGCCCGTGAAGAACTCGACGCCGGGATCGTGCCCGGCCAGCAGCCACACGCCGATGCCGAACAGCACCGCACACGCGACGTAGAACGTCACCCAGCGAGCGGCCTCTCCCGTCGTCACCTCGTGGGGTTTGCGGTCGACGATCACCAGATCGATCGCGAGCAACACGATGAGGCCGCCGACGGTCGCGGCCCAGAGCCAGAACGGCACGGTCATGGACGAACTCCTCCGGTTAGCGGGTAGCTGCCACTATCCGGAGGTCTCTTCCACCGGCGGCGCCCTGCGGCGACCCATCCGGCCGGCGATGCCGGGTGCTCGGGAGGCAACCGTGTTGACGACACCGCCGTGAGGGAATACTCCCCTCCACAGCCCCTCCATCTTTGCCCCTCGCCGCGCCGCGGCGCCAGTCGAGACCGACGTTCCCCTGGTCACCACGTGTGTAACATCGATCACACGCGGTCAGGGATCGGGCATGCGGGACGAACCGAACCTCCCGCCCCCGCGTCGCGAGCACCGGGCCAATAGTGTGAGCATCGTGCCCCGCTTCCTTCACAGCCGTGGCCGCCGACTGGCGGCACTGGCCGCCGCGGTCGTCGTACTCGTCGCCGGCGGGCTCCTGCTGCTCGGCGACGACGAGCAGCAGGTGACGTACCGGACGCAGACGGCGACCATCGACGTCGAGGCCACGCCGGGCTCCGAGCAGCGCGAGCAGCTCGACACCACGCTCTACGTGCCGGACGAGACGCCGGCACCCGCGGTGTTGGTGCCGCACGGCTTCGGCGGGGACAAACGCAGCGTGGAACGGGACGCGCGGGAACTGGCCGAGAAGGGTTTCGTGGTGCTGACCTGGTCGGCACGCGGATTCGGCAACAGCACCGGGCAGATCTCGCTCAACGATCCCGACCGTGAGGTCGCCGACGCCTCCCGACTGCTCGACCACCTCTCGGCGATGCCGGAGGTGATCACCGACGACGACGGCGATCCGCGGGTCGGTGTCACGGGCGGTTCCTACGGCGGGGCGCTCGCGCTGCTGCTGGCCGGCACGGACGAACGCGTCGACGCCATCGCCCCGGCGATCACCTACAACGACCTCGGACGCTCGCTGCTGCCCAACCACGCGGCCCGGGGCGACGTCGAGAAGGCCACGCCCGCGCCCGGCGGCGACGCCGAGTCGGGGGTTCTGAAGACCTCGTGGATCGGGACGTTGTTCTCGGCGGGCAGCGGCGCCGCGACGCCGTCGTCGGGCGATGCCGGACCCGACGCCGTGGAGGCCGGCCAGGACGAGGAGAACGACGACGTCGCCACCGCACCGGGGGACGGCGGCACCGGCAACGGCACCGGAACGGGCGGTTCCGTCCCGGGCCTGTCCGGCGACGCGAGCGGCGGACAGGGGGCGGGCAACGGCGCGTGCGGCCGGTTCAGCGCCGAGGTGTGCGCCGCCTACACCGACGTCGCCACCGACGGCAAGGCCGACCGGGCGACGCTGGAGCTGTTGCACCGCGTCTCCCCCGCATCGGTCACCGACAACATCACCATCCCCACGCTGCTCGTCCAGGGTGAGCACGACACCCTCTTCGGTCTCGACCAGGCCGACGCCAACGCCAGGCAGATCGCCGACGCAGGCGGCGAGGTGTCGGTCGCCTGGTACGCGGGCGGCCACGACGGCGGCGGCCCCGGCCCCACGCTGCGCGGGGTGATGGCCGACTTCCTCTGGCACCACCTCACCGGCGAAGGCTCTGCTCCCTCTGTTCCCTCTGCCCCCGCTGACGCGGATGCCGCCGCTGTCCCGGCCGCACCGTTCGCCTACGACGTCACCGGAGCCCTGCGCGCGAACGGCGCCCCGTCGGTGCGCAACGTCGAGGCCGGTGCCTATCCCGGCGTGAACGGCGACGACGTGCAGCGCCGTGCCGTGCGGCTCGACGGCGGCGAACAGCAGATCGTCCGCCCGCCGGGCGGCACCCCGGCCTCCATCACCGGCATCCCCGGCCTCAACCGCATCGTCGCCGGCTCGTCGCGCCTGTCCGGACTGTTCACGCTCGACCCGCCCGGACAGGCCGCCATGTTCACCTCGCAGCCGATGTCCGGACAGCTGCTCGCCGCGGGCGCGCCCACCGTCCGGCTGCGGATCACTCCCGAGCAGGCGGCTCCCGAGCGCCAGGACGACCGGAACCCCGACGGCAACAGCAACGGCAACGGCAACAGCACCGCGAACGGGAACGGGAACGGGAACGGGCGGAACACGCCGGAGGAAGCGGTGCTGTTCGCCAAGGTCTACGACGTGGGCCCCGACGGCACCCGCACCCTGCCGGGGAACGCGGTCGCACCGATCCGCGTGCCCCTGTCCGAGGACGGCTCCCCCACCGAGGTCGACGTCACCCTGCCCGGCATCGTCCGGCCGTTCGAGGCCGACCACCGCCTGCAGCTCGTCGTCAGCACCACCGACCAGTCCTACGACGTACCCGACTCCCCCGCCGCCTACCGGATCTCGGTCGCGGGCGACGACGGCCTCGCCGTCCCGGTCGTACCGGGTACGACGGAGACCGCCGGATGGCCGGTCGCGCAGCTCGCCGGCATCGGCGGCGCACTCGCCGTCGCGGCCGCCGTGGCCGTGATCGCCGCGATCCGGCGCAGGCGTTCGCACACGGTCGACCCGGACCTGGCCGACACCCCGATGGTCATCTCCGGCCTCACGAAGTCCTACCCCGGCGGCCTCGCCGCGGTCAGCGACCTGTCCTTCCGCGTCGAACGCGGGCAGGTGCTGGGCCTGCTGGGTCCGAACGGCGCGGGGAAGACGACGACCCTGCGGATGCTCATGGGCCTGATCACGCCGACCCACGGCGAGATCCGCGTCTTCGGCCACCGGGTGAGTCCCGGTGCTCCGGTGCTGTCGCGCATCGGCTCGTTCGTCGAAGGCGCGGGTTTCCTGCCGCATCTGTCGGGCGCGGCCAACCTCGAGCTGTACTGGCAGGCCACGGGCCGTCCGGCCGACAGGGCGCACGTGGCCGAGGCCCTCGAGATCGCCGGGCTGGGCGACGCCGTCCACCGGAAGGTGCGCACCTACAGCCAGGGCATGCGTCAGCGGCTGGCCATCGCACAGGCGATGCTGGGGTTGCCGGAACTGCTCGTACTCGATGAACCGACCAACGGGCTGGACCCGCCCCAGATCCACCAGATGCGCGAGGTCCTGCGCCGGTACGCGGCCACGGGCCGCACCGTCGTGGTGTCGAGTCATCTGCTGGCAGAGGTCGAGCAGACCTGCACCGACGTCGTGGTCATGCACCGCGGCGAGCTCATCGCCTCCGGCGGGGTGCACGACATCATCGCCGCGGGCGGCGAGGCGACGTTCCGGGTCGACGACTCCGTGCTGGCCGCCGAGACGCTGCGCGGGCTCGCCGGGGTGTCCGACGTGGAGGTCGACGGCGAACTCGTCCACGCCGACCTCGGAGCCCTGCCGCGCAGTGCGGCGGTCGCGGCCCTGGTGCGCGCCGACGTGTCGGTGGAGCAGGCCGGTCCGCGGCGCAGGCTCGAGGACGCGTTCCTGCAACTCGTCGGGGAAGGGGACGGCGCATGAGCGACGCGGAACGGGACACCTCGAGCGCCGAGGGCAACGCGGAACGCAAGGGCAACGCGGAACGCGACGGCACAGTGCCTGCGCGGAACCCGGCGGCGACCGGGGCGGGGCACGCCCTCGATCAGCACGGGGTGCACACCGACCCGGCTGCACTGCAGGAGTTGACCGACGCCGCCGACGCCGAGCCGACCGCGGGTGTCGGGGCCGACGGCGCCGTCGCCGGCTACCGCGCGGGCCGCACGCTGCGGCTGGGTGTCGAACTGCGGCGGCAGCTGCGCAGGCGGCGGACGCAACTGGTGCTGGCGTTCGTCGCGCTGTTGCCGGTGATCCTGGTCGCGGCGTTCGAGATCGGCGAGGCCAGTCCGAACCGCCGGTCGGGCGGGTTCATCGACCTGGCGACCGCGAGCGCACCGAACTTCGTCGTGGTGGCGCTGTTCGTGTCGGGCTCGTTCCTGTTGCCGATGATCGTGGCGCTGTACTTCGGCGACACGATCGCCAGCGAGTCGTCGTGGTCGAGCCTGAAATACCTACTCGCCATTCCGGTGCCCCGGCACCGGCTGCTCCGGCAGAAGGCGATGGCGTCGGCTTTGCTGTCGGCATTGACGATCGTGGTGCTTCCGGTGTCGGCCCTCGTCGTCGGCACGATCTGGTACGGCACGGGTGAGGCGATCAGTCCGACGGGCGATTCGATCGCCTTCTCCGACAGCGTGCTCGCGCTCGGCCTGGCCACCCTGTACCTGATCGTGCACCTGGCGTGGGTCGCCGGCCTGGCGATGGTGCTGAGCGTCTCGACCGACGCGCCGCTCGGGGCGGTCGGCGGGGCCGTGCTGGTGTCGATCCTGTCGCAGATCCTCGACCAGATCACCGCGCTCGGCGATCTGCGGGACTTCCTGCCGACGCATTTCTCGTTCGCGTGGATGGATCTGATCGCGACCGACGTCGAGTGGACCCGGATGGCGTCCGGCGCGCTGTCGGCCACGCTGTTCGGGACGGTGTTCTTCCTGCTCGCGGCACGCCGGTTCGCGACAAAGGACGTCACGAGCTGAGGTGGTGGACGGCGCGGCGGCCACCACCTCAGCTGTGCCTCCGGCCGTGCCTCGGCCCGTGCGGATCAGCCCCACTGGTAGGCGAGCAACTTGCCGTCCAGGGTCACCACGACCCGGTCGCCGCCCGGGTCGGCGCGACGGTCGACGTCGAGCCGGAAGTTGATGGCGCTCATGATCCCGTCGCCGAACTTCTCGTGGATCAGTTCCTTGATCGTGGGCCCGTAGACCTGGAGGACCTCGTAGAACCGGTAGATCGTCGGGTCGGTGGGCACGGCGGTCTCGAGTGCTCCGCGCGTCGGCTGCGCGCGCAGGGCGGCGGCGACCTCGTCGTCGAGTTCGAGCACCTGCGCGGCGGTACGCGCCTGCTCCGCGCTCAACGGGTGCTGCCCGAGCAGCGCCGCGGTCGACCAGGCGACCGGCGCGTCGAGGAGTTCGGCGAGCTTCTCCCAGGTCAGTCCCAGGCGGTCCTTGGCGGCCAGGACGACGGTGGCCGCGTCCTTCTTGGTGATCGGGGTGGCGGTCATGGCGGCACGCTAGTCACGCGCCGTTTCGCCGGTGTTTCCCGCGAGCGACGTTTCCCGGTCGGTTCGGCGTCACCGGAGGGTTCCGGGTCCACCCGGTGGGTTCGGTGCTGATGACAGGCCGGCAGGAATGACCGACAATTTCGAGGCAGGATCGTCCTTTCCCGCATGCGACCGATATCCGGTAAGGAGGCCGTCATGCCTCGTCCCGTGTTCTTCGAGGTCTACGCGAGCGATCCGGAGCGCGCGATCACGTTCTACACGACCGTGTTCGAATGGCACTTCGAAAGATGGGCGCCCGAGGCCATGTGGGCGATCACGACCGGCACCGGCGCGCAGGGCATCGACGGCAATCTCGTGTTGCGCGACCAGCCACCGCCGCAGAACGGTGCCGCGGCTCCCACGTGTTCGCTGACGATGGATGTCGACGACCTGGAGTTGATGATGCGCGAAGTCGAACAGGCGGGCGGCAGTGTGGCCGGGCCGGTGCGCACCATCCCGGAGGTCGGCAGGTTGGTCTACTGCCGCGACCCGGAGGGCACGCTGTTCGGCATGCTCGAGCCCGACCCCGGCGCGTCCTGACCGGTCACTGCTGTCCTGCCGCGTCCATCCCGCGCAGTTCCTTCTTCAGCTCGGAGATCTCGTCGCGGAGCCGGGCGGCGAGTTCGAACTGCAGGTCGCGCGCGGCCTGCATCATCTGGTCGGTCATCTGCTGGATGAGGTCGGCCAGCTCGGCACGCGGCATCGAACTCGGTTCGCGGTCGACGAGCATGCCGGAGCTGCGCACCTTGTCGCCCTGCTCGGGCTTCTTGCCCCGCGAGGCGTTGCGCCCGGAGCCACCGACGTCGACCTCCTCCTCGGAGTCCTCGGCCTCGGTGTAGACGCGGTCGAGGATGTCGGCGATCTTCTTGCGCAGCGGTTGCGGGTCGATGCCGTGTTCGGTGTTGTAGGCGATCTGCTTCTCGCGCCTGCGGTTGGTCTCGTCGATGGCGTACTGCATCGAGTCGGTGATCGTGTCGGCGTACATGTGCACCTGGCCGGACACGTTGCGCGCCGCGCGGCCGATCGTCTGCACCAACGACGTGCCGCTGCGCAGGAAGCCTTCCTTGTCGGCGTCGAGAATCGCCACGAGCGACACCTCGGGCAGGTCGAGGCCCTCACGCAGCAGGTTGATGCCGACGAGCACGTCGAAGTCGCCGGAGCGCAGCTGGCGCAACAGCTCGACCCGCCGGAGCGTGTCGACCTCCGAGTGCAGGTAGCGCACGCGGATGCCGAGCTCCAGCAGATAGTCGGTGAGATCCTCGGCCATCTTCTTGGTGAGCGTGGTGACCAGCGTCCGCTCGTCCTTGTCGGCACGGGTGCGGATCTCGTGGACCAGGTCGTCGATCTGCCCCTCGGTGGGTTTGACGACGATCTCCGGGTCGACCAGGCCGGTCGGGCGGATGACCTGTTCGACGAACTCGCCGCCGGCCTGGCCCATCTCGTAGGGCCCCGGGGTCGCCGACAGGTACACCGTCTGGCCGATGCGGTCGGCGAACTCCTCCCACGTCAGCGGCCGGTTGTCGAGCGCACTGGGCAGCCGGAAACCGTGGTCGACGAGGGTGCGCTTGCGCGACATGTCGCCCTCGAACATGGCGCCGATCTGCGGCACCGTCTGGTGCGACTCGTCGATGACGAGCAGGAAGTCCTCGGGGAAGTAGTCCAGCAGCGTGGCGGGTGCCGACCCGGCCGGCCGCGCGTCGATGTGGCGCGAGTAGTTCTCGATGCCCGAGCAGAACCCGACCTGGCGCATCATCTCGATGTCGTAGCTGGTGCGCATGCGCAGCCGCTGCGCCTCGAGGAGCTTGTTCTGCTTCTCGAGTTCGGCCAGCCGCTGCTCCAGTTCGGTCTCGATCGCGTGGACGGCCTTCTCCATGCGCTCCGGGCCGGCCACATAGTGCGTGGCCGGGAAGATGCGCACCTCGTCGACCTCGCTGACGATGTCGCCAGTCAGCGGGTGCAGGTAGTACAGGCTGTCGATCTCGTCGCCGAAGAACTCGACGCGGATCGCCAGCTCCTCGTAGGCGGGGATGATCTCGACGGTGTCGCCGCGCACGCGGAACGTGCCGCGGGCGAACGCCAGGTCGTTGCGGGTGTACTGCACGTCGACCAGCGCGCGCAGGAACACGTCGCGATCGACCTCCTCGCCGACCGCCAGCCGGGACGACCGGTCGAGGTACGACTGCGGCGTACCGAGACCGTAGATGCACGACACACTCGCCACCACGATGGTGTCGCGGCGGGAGAGCAGGTTCATCGTCGCCGAGTGCCGCAACCGTTCGACGTCGTCGTTGATCGACGAGTCCTTCTCGATGTAGGTGTCGGTCTGCGGGACGTACGCCTCGGGTTGGTAGTAGTCGTAGTAGCTGACGAAGTACTCGACCGCGTTGTGCGGGAAGAACTCACGCAGCTCGTTGGCCATCTGCGCGGCCAGCGTCTTGTTCGGCTCGAGCACGAGCGTGGGCCGCTGGACCCGCTCCACGAGCCACGCCGTGGTGGCCGACTTGCCCGTACCCGTCGCGCCGAGCAGCACGACGTCCTTCTCCCCCTGCGAGAGCCTGCGGTCGAGCTCCTCGATGGCCGCGGGCTGGTCGCCGGCCGGCTCGTACTCGCTGACGACCTCGAACCGGCCGCCCTTGCGGGGGACGTCGGAGACGGGCCGGAACTCGGAGTGCGCCAGCACGGGGTGTTCGGTCGCGAATGCCACGTCCCCCAGGGTATGCGGCCCCACCGACAATGTCGGCCCGCGGCTCGCGGCCGGATCCACCGGTCGATCGCTCGACGACCGGGCGCGCACCGAGCAAGATGATCGCCATGCACCCGCCGAAGTGCGAGACCTTCGACGTCGCAGCCGGGACCAACACCGACCCCAAGGGCATCGTCCGCGAGGTCGACGAGTACCGGGTCACCCCCTTCGGCCTGTACCTGGCACGGCCCACCCCGGGCAGGCGCCAGTTCCACTACCTCGAATCGTGGCTGCTGCCCGAGCTCGACCTGCGCGTGACCGACTTCTGGTTCAACCCCGGGTACGAGAAGGACCAGGACTTCTACCTCGACGTCGTGTCGATCACGCGCGGCGACGACGTGTGGCACGCCCGCGACCTGTACCTGGACCTGGTGCTGCGCCAGCACCGCGACGTCGAGGTCATCGACACCGACGAGCTCCTCGAGGCGGCGAGCACGGGCCTGCTGACCCACGCCGACGCCGCCGAGGCCCTCGAGACCGCCTACACGGCGCTGGCCGCCCTGTCCCGCCACGGCCACGACCTCGGCGCCTGGCTCGCCACTCTCGACGTCACCCTCACCTGGAAACGCCGTGACTGAGTCGCGCGGCGATCACCTTCCTGGCGGCTTCGCGCACACGTGCCGTAACGGTAACTTCACCCAAAGCACGCGATTGCTGGGAGCTCTGCGGAGGTGGTGGCCGTGGCACATAGCGCTCTCACCTGGGTCGCCCTGCGAGCGAAGGGCGGTGAAACCTCGGCCATCACCCGAATGCCGCGCGATCACATCCACCGGGTGCAGCCGATGATGATCCTCGATCAGGCATCGACGGCGGAAAGCCAACTAAGCTGCGCTGTTCGATCCGCACAGCATCTGCACTGTCACGGTCGTGCGCTCGCGGTCGACGCCACGGACACGGAGCCCTCCGAATTCGCCCCACAGGGTCCTCTCGGAGCACTGATCGACCGGCTGGAGGCCGAAAGCGACCTGTTCGGTTCACTACCGATCCTGCCGGTGGTGCGTCACGGCGCCACGGTGCAGATGGCGGCGAGCATCGGCAGGCTCGGCTCGGAGACAGGCACGGGCGTCGCGGTCCGTCTTCGCCCGTCGGCCCATCTCGCCGTCGAACTCGCACGGCTCCTAGCAGCCGTAAGGACGCCCCCGTCTTCGACGGACATCGTGCTCGACCTCGGTTTCGTCGAATCAGCAACCACCCACACCACGGATCGTGTGGTGAGTTCCGTGGAGGCGGTGAAAACGACCGCGGAGTTCCGCAGCCTTGTCCTGTTGAGCGGCTCGGTACCGGCACAACTCGACAGGCGAGGTGCATGGCGTCAGGACCGACACGAAGAGCAGCTGTGGCATGCGGCGACCACGCAGCACACCGACGTACTTTTCGGCGATTACGGTGTCGTCCACCCTGCGCCCGGCCAGGGATGGCGAGCCCGCCATGTCAGCGTGAAGTACAGCTGCCGAGCCGGCTGGTGGTACGGACGGCGCCCAATCCCCTCGCCCGACGACGCGGAATCTCCCTCTGTGGACGGGCCGCCCCGGGCCCGCGCCTTCCGCAACGTATGCCGGGACCTGACCGACGATGCGGTGTTCGCAGGACCGGACTTCTCGTGGGGCGACCATGCCCTGTCCGTGGCAGCGGATGGCGGGGCGAAAGGCCTTGGCGACTCGAGCAAGCCGATCGCTTTCGCGACCTCGCACCACCTGGCCTATCTCGCCGGGATGGGCACGGCTGCGTAAGCGTCACGCCTCCCAGCCGGTGTCGGCTGCCCAGCGCTGCGCGCGGACGAACGCCGCGTCGACCCACGACTGCTTCTCCTCCGAGTAGTTCAGCGAACTCGCGTCGTCGGCGTGCGCGCGTGCCAGCCGCTGCTTGATGTCGGCGTACACCTCCGCCTCCTTCGGGTGTTCGCGGATCCAGTCGCGGAACAGCAGCGCCAGCCGCCACGCCGGTCCCTCGGTCGAGCGCACGTGCAGGTTCACCGGGCGCTGCGGATCGGCGCCGTAGTGGAATCGCTTGTGCCACCGCTCCGGCGGCGTGGACTCGTCCTGCGGTTGGTCGAACCAGTGCCCCTCGGCGCGCACGAAACCCGCGTCCGACAGCGCGTCGCCGATGAGGTCCGCATCGGCCAGGGTGCGCACGGTCAGCTGCAGGTCGATCGTGTCCTTGGCGGGCAGCCCCGGCACCGCGGTCGACCCGATGTGGTCGACCCGAACGGCCTTGTCGCCCGCCGCCACCCGCACCCGGGCCAGCAACCGCTCCGCCTGCACCGCCCAGGTCGGGTCGGGCTCCACGATCACCGGGGGCTTCGGCGGACGCGGGGCACGCAGCCGCACGTTCGCCTCGAACGGAACCAGCCGCTCGTGCCACAGCTCGTCGACCTCGGCCCGTACCTTCTCCTGCGTCCCGCTGTTGTCGAGCCACACGTCCGCGGCGGCCTCCCGCTGCTCGCGGGTCGCCTGCGCGGCGATCCGGGCGCGGGCGTCCTGTTCGGCCATGCCGCGGGAACCGACGAGGCGTTCGACGCGCACGTCCTCGTCGGCGTCCACGACCAGCACGAGGTGGTAGTTCGCGCCCATACCGCCCTCGACGAGCAGGGGGATGTCGTGCACGACGATCGCGTCCGGGGCCGCCTGCTGCATCAGTTCGACGGTGCGCCGTCCGATGCGCGGGTGCGTGATCGCGTTCAGCCGCGCCCGTGATTCGTCGTCGGCGAAGGCCTTGGCCGCCAGCGCGGTGCGATCGAGCTCGCCGCCCGCGGTCAGGACGGACTCGCCGAACTCCGCGACGATCTCGGCGAGTCCGTCCGTTCCCGGTTCGACGACCTCCCTGGCGATCCGATCGGCGTCGATCACCGTGGCACCGAGCTCGGCCAGCCTCGCGGCCACCGTCGACTTGCCCGATCCGATTCCACCCGTCAGCCCTACACGCAGCATGCGCGCATTCAACCAGTTCGCCACGCGGGCCGACGCTCCGCCGTCGACCAAACCGTTATGCAGCGAATTCGGGTGACACGCCGTCGGGTTCCACCACACTCAGGCGTTGACTACCTACTGTCCCTGGCGACGGCTATCGCTCATACGGAGGAACGATGCCCGCCAACACGTACGTCGGCAAACACCGACTGGGCACACCGGGCCTGGTGCACTGTGTCATGCACCGGGCCGTCGCGCAGGCGCTCGACGAGCACCGGCGCAACTGGCTGACGGCTCTGCTCGTACCCGCGAAGCACAGCCTCGCCGGCCTGCGCCGCCGCGCCCGCGCCGCCGCACACGAACGCGCCTGGGCACCCGCCACCGCCTGACGCCACCCCGCTCGGCCGCCGGCCTCGAGACAGCCGAACGGCCCGCCGCTGCCCCGTGCAGTGGCGGGCCGTTTCGCATGTCCGTGACCGGTGTCGCGCCGCAGCTGCCGCGCGACACCGGCACACCCACACATACGACGGCGGCCCCGATCCGTTGCCGGACCGGGGCCGCCGTTCTCGCTTCACAGCGCGTCCGAACACCTCCGCGAGGTGTTCACGCTACTCACGCACCGCCGGAGAGCTTCTCCCGCAGCGCCGCGAGCTGCTCGTCGCTGGCCAGCGTGCCGCCGCTCTGGGCGGGCTGCTCCGACGACGTGGACGTCGACGAGGAGGTCGAGCCGCCACCCGAGGTGTAGTTCTGCTCGCCACCCTCGACACCGGTCGCGGCGTCGGCCGCGGCAGCGGCGTTGGCGGCAGCAGCCTCGGCCACCTGGCGCATGTGCTGCTCGTAGCGAGCGTGCGCCTCGGCGTACTGCTTCTCCCACTCCTCGCGCTGGGCCTCGTACCCTTCCTGCCACTCCTGGGTGTCGGGGTCGAAGCCCTCGGGGTAGATGTAGTTGCCCTGCTCGTCGTACTCGGCGGCCATGCCGTACTGCGTCGGGTCGAAGTCGGCGTCCGGCGTGAAGCCCTCGTTCGCCTGCTTCAGCGACAGCGAGATGCGACGACGCTCGAGGTCGATGTCGATGACCTTGACCATGACCTCGGTGCCGACCTGCACGACCTGCTCCGGGATCTCCACGTGGCGCTCGGCCAGCTCGGAGATGTGCACCAGGCCCTCGATGCCCTCCTCGACGCGGACGAACGCGCCGAACGGGACGAGCTTGGTGACCTTGCCCGGCACGATCTGGCCGATCGCGTGGGTGCGGGCGAACTGACGCCACGGGTCTTCCTGGGTGGCCTTCAGCGACAGGGACACGCGCTCGCGGTCCATGTCCACCTCGAGGACCTCGACCGTGACCTCCTGGCCGACCTCGACGACCTCGGACGGGTGGTCGATGTGCTTCCAGGACAGCTCCGAGACGTGCACCAGGCCGTCGACGCCGCCGAGGTCCACGAACGCACCGAAGTTGACGATCGAGGAGACGACGCCCTTGCGGACCTGGCCCTTGGCCAGCGCGTTGAGGAACTCGCTGCGCACCTCGGACTGGGTCTGCTCCAGGTAGGCGCGACGGGACAGGACCACGTTGTTGCGGTTCTTGTCCAGCTCGATGATCTTGGCCTCGAGCTCGCGGCCGACGTACGGCTGCAGGTCGCGCACGCGGCGCATCTCGACCAGCGAGGCGGGCAGGAAGCCGCGGAGGCCGATGTCGAGGATGAGGCCGCCCTTGACGACCTCGATGACGGTGCCCTTGACCGGCTCGTCCTTCTCCTTGAGCTCCTCGATCGTGCCCCAGGCGCGCTCGTACTGGGCGCGCTTCTTGGACAGGATCAGACGGCCTTCCTTGTCCTCCTTCTGCAGGACAAGGGCCTCCACCTCGTCACCGACGGCGACAACCTCGGCCGGGTCGACATCGTGCTTGATGGACAGCTCACGAGAGGGGATGACGCCCTCGGTCTTGTAACCGATGTCGAGCAGCACTTCGTCACGGTCGACCTTGACGATCGTGCCTTCGACGATGTCACCATCGTTGAAGTACTTGATGGTCTTGTCGATCGCGGCGAGGAAGTCTTCCTCCGTCCCGATGTCGTTGACGGCGACCTGGGCCTGCTCGGCGCTCGGGGCGGTGGTGGTGTCGATGGTCATTAGGTGGGTTGCTCCGGTAGCGGATAGATGTCGAAGGGTGTGCAGTTTGCCAGCGCAGTGACGGCAGTCCGCTCGCGACCGCCCGCCGACTCCGCGCCGAGGCTGCTCGACCCGGGGACGTAGGGCGGCGCAGGCCGGGTCGACGACGAGGACGACCAGCGGAGACAGACACGGAACCCGCGCCATGAACAGCCGCTGAGGATCATCTCGAGGTGCGCGACCACACCGCCCCGGCGGACCGGAGAACCGGACCGATAGGCGAAGGAGGCGCGAAACCCACTGCGCTAACAAACATCGTACGCGGCCTGCGGTGACCGGCACAATCAGGGGTACGCCGGTGATCAGGCGGCCGTCCGGGGCACGATGGGGCCGTGTCCTCGGCATCGTTTTCGGCCTCGTTTTCGGCCTCGTCCCCGGGATCGCCGAAAGGCCCCTCCGCCGCGCACACGGGGAACACCGCGTCCGGAAGTTCGACGTCGGAGACCCCGTCCCCGGCACGCTACGCCGGCACCGAGAGCGCGCTCGGCACGGCGGGTGTCGCGTATCGCCGCGTCGAGTCATCCGAGGCCGAGCGGGCCAATCTGTCCTGGTGGGACGCGGACGCCGACACCTACCTGGCCGAGCACGGCGACTTCCTCGGCGACGCCGACTTCGTCTGGTGCCCCGAGGGCGTGCGCGAGGAGGATGCACACCTGCTGGGTGATCCCGCGGCGCTCGAGGGCGCGGACGTGCTCGAGGTCGGCTGCGGAGCCGCGGCCTGCGCCCGCTGGCTGACCTCCCGTGGCGCGCGGGTGGTCGCACTCGACCTCTCGGCGGGAATGCTGCGCCACGCCGCCGACGCGGCCGAACGCACCGGCCTCGCGCCGACACTGCTGCAGGCCGGTGCCGAACACCTGCCGCTGCGCACCGACTCGTTCGACGTGGCGTGCTCGGCGTTCGGCGCCCTTCCGTTCGTCCCGTCGCTGGAGACCGTCTTCGCCGAGGTGGTGCGCGTGCTCCGGCCCGGCGGCAGGTGGGTGTTCTCGGTGACGCACCCGATGCGGTGGATCTTCCCCGACGATCCGGGTCCGACCGGTCTCACGGCGACCCAGCCGTACTTCGACCGCACCCCCTACGTGGAACAGAACGCCGACGGTGAGGCGACCTACGTCGAGTACCACCGCACGCTCGGCGACTACGTGCGTGCACTGCACGCGACGGGCCTGCGGCTCGTCGACCTGATCGAGCCCGAATGGCCCGCGGGCCACACCCGCACGTGGGGCCAGTGGAGCCCGCTGCGCGGCAAGCTCTTCCCCGGGACGGCGATCTTCCGCACCGAACTGGCCGACTGAGCCGCACACCGCGCGCCGCACCGCCCGACCCACCTCGCGGCCGCAGATCACGCCGAAGGGTGACCCTCCGTGCCGTCCGGTCGCGACGCGCCTATGATTTGAACTGACTGGTCAGTTCAAAAGGATGGCGTATGCAGATGATCGCCGATCGGGTCGGTGTCGGCGGCCCGCACGGAACCCTCGTGCCCCAGACCTCGCTCACGGTGGCGTCGGGCGAACTCGCCCTCGTCGCGGGAGATCCGGGGGCCGGCGTGACCGCGTTCGGGCTCGCACTCGCGGGACGCCTGCGGCCGTCGACCGGAACCGTGACGATCGCCGAGTCCGACTCCGATTCCGACTCCGGGGCCGGGGCCGATGACGCGGACGACGCTGACGCCGAAGCCGATTCGGACTCCACTGCCGATTCCACTGCCGATTCCACTGACTCCACCGCCGACTCCACCGCCGACTCCGACGCCGAGGCCGAGGCCGAGGCCGAGGCCGACGAGCCGAACGGGAGCACGCGGACGACGCGGCTCACCGCTCCCGCCGAACTGCGCCGCTGCAGTGCCGTCGTCGACTCCCCCGGCGTCAGCGAACCGGACGAGGCCCTGCCGGTGCGCGTGGTCGTCGGCGAGGAACTCGCCCTCGCGGGAGCGCCCGCGAGCAAGGCCGACGTCGCCCGCTGGCTCGCCGAGCACGACGCCGCGGCGTTCGCGGGTTCCCGGTTCGAGCACCTCGACGCCGGTCTGCGCATCCGCCTGCTGACCGCACTCGCCGCGTCCCGACCCGGGGTCGAGCTGGTGGTGCTCGACCGGCCGGACCGCCACACGAGCAACGTCGACGCCTGGCTGGATGTCGCCCGTGCCCACGCCGAACGCGGCCTCGCGGTGGTCGTGCTGACCGCCACCGCACCCGATTCCGCTCTGCCTGCCACCCCCGCACGGCTCGGCAGGCTCAGCCAGCCCGACCCCATGCGCTGTCTGCGGGAGGACCACTCGTGAACGCCGTTCGCCTGGCCGGCAACGAACTGCGCAGGCTCACCAGCGGCACCCTGCCGAAGCTGGCGATCTGCGCGATCGTCCTCGTGCCGTTGCTGTACGCCTCGCTGTATCTCTACTCGAACTACGACCCGTACGGCAGGCTCGACAACCTGCCGGCCGCGATCGTCAACGACGACGCAGGAAGCGGCCGCGGCGACGACCACCGTGAGGTGGGCGCCGACGTCACCGACGAGCTGGTGCGCTCGGGCGACTTCGACTGGCACCAGGTGTCGGCCGAGGAGGCGCGCAACGGCGTCCGCGACGGCGACTACGCGTTCGCGATCACCATTCCCCGCGACTTCACGCGGTCGCTGACCTCGAGTGCCGACTTCCAGCCTCGCCAGGCCGGCATCACGCTGACCACCAACGACGCCAACAACTATCTGTCGCACACGATCGCCAACCAGGTCGCCGAACAGGTGCGGGACACGATCGCGAAGAAGGTCGGCCAGCAGGCGGCGGACCGGTTCCTCGTCGGCTTCTCGACCATCCACGAGAAGACGCAGAAGGCGGCGAACGGCTCGCGCGAGCTGGCCGACGGTGCCCGCGAACTCCGCGACGGCCAGAAGAAACTCGCGAGCGGCGCCGGCCAGCTGTCCACGAGCAGCGCACAGCTCTCGCAGGGCCTGGCCACGCTCAAGTCCAACACCGAGGAGCTGCCCGCGCAGACTCGGCAGCTCGCGCGGGGCGCCAAGCAGGTCGCGGCGGGCAACGAACGGATCGCGGCGACGGCGTCCGCACTGGCGGAGGGGTCGACGCAGCTGCAGAACCAGCTCGGCAACGTCGACGACCGGCTCGCGCAACGGCTGCGGGAGGAAGGGCTCGGCGACGACGAGGTGCAACAGGTCCTCGGCGTGCTGGGCGAGCTGCGCACCCCGGTGGAGGATGCCGACCAACGGGTCCAGCAGGCCTCGTCGAACCTCAACACCCTCGCCGAGGGCTCGCAGAAGGTCGCGCAGGGCGCGCAGCAACTGGCCTCGAGTTCCCCACAGCTGACCAGCGGCATCGCCCAGGCCGCCGACGGCGCGTCGAAACTCTCCAAGGGCGCCGCCGAACTGGACGAGGGCGAGCAGGACGCGCTGTCGGGTTCGCGGGACCTCGCCAAGGGAGCGGGCGAGCTCCGCGACGGCCTGAACGAGGGACTCGACGACATCCCCAACACCGACGACGACACGCGGGAGGCCACGGCACGCACGATCGCCGACCCGGTCTCGGTCGACAACGCCGACATGGCCAGCGCAGGAACCTACGGAGCGGGGCTCGCGCCGTTCTTCATCGGCCTGGCCACCTGGATCGGGGCCTTCGTGCTGTTCCTGTTGCTGCGCCCGCTGTCGACACGGGCGCTGACGGCGGGCGCCTCGCCCCTGCGGGTGGCGATCGGCGGGTGGCTCTCGGCCGCGACGCTCGGTGCCGCGCAGGTGGTGGTGCTGTTCGCGGCGGTCACGTGGCTGGTCGGCATCCACGTCGCCAACCCGGTGGCCGCGCTCGGCTTCGCGATCCTCACGTCGCTGACGTTCACCGCGATCGTGCACGCGCTCAACGCGTTGTTCGGGGCGGTCGGCAAGTTCCTCGGGTTGGTCCTGCTCGTGTTGCAGCTCGTCAGCGCGGGCGGCACGTTCCCGTGGCAGACGCTGCCGGACGCGTTGCAGCCACTGCACATGGTCCTGCCGATGAGTTACGTGATCGACGGGCTCCGGCATCTGCTCTACGGTGCGCCGAACGACCGGGTGTTGCTCGACGTCGGCGTGCTGGTGGCCTATCTGGTCGTCGGACTCGCCGCTTCGACGCTCGCCGCCCGCAAACGTCGCGTGTGGACGGTGTCGCAGCTGAAACCGGAGTTGGCCCTGTGACGGCGCAGACGGGCACCACCCGCCGCCGGTTGTTCGACGCGACGATGCGCCTGGCACGCGGCACGGGACTCGCGGGCGTCACCGTCGACGACATCGCGGCCGAGGCCGGCGTCGCGAAGGGCACGGTGTACTACAACTTCGGCAGCAAGGACGGGCTCGTCGAGGCGTTGCTGCGCTACGGGGTCGCCGATCTCGGCAGCCGGATGCAGGAGGCGATCGACGAGGCGGAGGACGCCACGGCGGGCCTGGCCGCACTGGTCGATGCCGCTCTGGAGTTCGTCGAGCGGTATCCGGGGTTCTCGCAGATCCTCGTCAGCGAGCTGTGGCGCACCCCGGGCCGGTGGGCCGAGACACTCGCACCGTTGCGGCGCGACATCCTCGCCATCCTCGAGGGGCAGCTCGAACGGGTCGCCGCCACCGGCCGGTTCCCCGCGGGCGTGCCCGTCCGCACCGCGTCGGCGGCACTGTTCGGAACGCTGCTCGTGTCCGCGCTCGACTGGCTGGTGTTCGAACCGGATCGTCGCCGCGAGGACGTGCGCGACTCGATTCTCACCCTGCTGGCGGCGCGGGCGGGCACCGACTGACGCGGGGCGCTCAGGGCCCGGGCACCGGGCGGCGTTCGCCGAGCTGGTGGACCGAGGTCGGCCTGCCGTCGAGTGCCCTGCGCACCCCGTCGAGGACGCCGCGCTCGATCTCCTCGTGTCCGAGCGGCCTGCCGAACGCGATGTCGGAGGTGGTGCCGAGCAGCACCTGCTGGGTCGCCCTGTCGCGGTAGAACGGATCGGGAGGTTCGATCACGTCGCCGTGTTCCGGCACGGCCGACACCTCGACCACCGGCGCGGTGTCGGACAGCAACGGTTCGACCGCCTCGAGCACCGCGCCGCGGTAGGCCGCGTGCAGCCATGCGACGAGCAGGTCGGCCGGTCCGTCGAGGACATGACCGGCCTTGCGGGCGAGTTCGGCCGGCTCGTCCCAGTGGGCCTGCACCCACGTGGCTTTCCCGGAACCGACGCTGGTGTGCCGGTTGCCCGCGGTCCAGCGCACCGACCGCAGCTGCGGATCTCCCACGGGAATCGGTGCGTAGCGCCGGCTCGGCAGCACCACGCGCCAGCCGTCGACCGCGAGTTCCCGCGCGACCCTTCGGAGCATTCCGGTTCCGGCCAGGATCAGCGCGCGACGCGTCATGGTCGACGACGTTAGCGGTGCCGACGCCCGTTCGCAGCGCATCGCCCCTTCGCAGCGCATCGCCCGTTCGCAGCGCATCGGCGCCGCGGGGAGCCGAACCGGCGTATCGGACCTGGGTCGCTCACCGGTACCCAGCGGACCCGAGCGTCGGTGCCGAGCCGTCGGTGTCGGCCAGTCCCGAGCAGTGCCGAGGGGCGCTCAGTGCGCGGCGTCGTCCCAGGAGCGGCCGAAGCCGACCGACACCTCGAGCGGCACGGCCAGCTCGCACGCCGACCCCATCTCCCGCCGCACGAGCGTCTCGATCTCGGCGTGCTCACCGGCGGCGACCTCGACGACCAGTTCGTCGTGCACCTGCAGCAGCACCCTGCTGCGCAGATCCGACGCGGCGAGCGCGGCGTGCACGTTGAGCATGGCCACCTTGATGATGTCGGCGGCGCTGCCCTGGATCGGCGCGTTGAGCGCCATGCGCTCGGCCATCTCCCTGCGCTGGCGGTTCTCGCTCGTCAGGTCGGGCAGGTAACGCCGCCTGCCGAAGATGGTCTCGGTGTAACCGACCTTCGTCGCCTGGTCGACGATCGTCCGCAGGTAGTCCCGCACCCCGCCGAAACGGGCGAAGTAGTCGTCCATCAGGCCGCGGGCCTCCTCGGTGGAGATCCGCAGCTGCTGCGACAGTCCGTACGCCGACAGCCCGTAGGCCAGGCCGTAGTTCATCGCCTTGATCTTGGCCCGCTGCGGCCCGGTGACCTCGCTCGCCTCGACGCCGAACACGGCGGCGGCGGTCGCGGCGTGGAAGTCGACGCCGCTCTGGAACGCACTGATCAAGTCCTCGTCGCCGGACAGGTGAGCCATGATCCGCATCTCGATCTGGCTGTAGTCGGCGGTCATCAGCTGGTCGTAGCCGTCGCCGACGACGAAGGCCTCGCGGATCTGCCTGCCCTCGTCGGTGCGGATCGGGATGTTCTGCAGGTTCGGGTCCACAGAGGACAGCCGGCCGGTGGCGGCGATCGTCTGGTGCAACGTCGTGTGGATCCGGCCGTCGGGCGCGACCGCCTTGATGAGCCCCTCCACGGTGCTGCGCAGGCGCGCGGCGTCCCGGTGCTCGAGCAGGTGCTGCAGGAACGGGTGCTCGGTCTTCTCGTAGAGGGTCTGCAGCGCGTCGGCGTCGGTCGTGTACCCGGTCTTGGTGCGCTTGGTCTTCGGCATACCGAGCTCGTCGAACAGCACGACCTGCAGCTGCTTCGGCGAGCCGAGGTTGATCTGCTTGCCGATGACGCTGTGCGCGTTCTCGGTCGCCTCCTTGACCCGCGCCGCGTAGTGCGCCTCCAGCGTGGTGAGCCGATCGAGGTCGACGGCGATGCCGGCCGCCTCCAACTCGGTGATCACCGACAGCAACGGCAGTTCGATCTCGGCCAGCAGCGACCGGCCACCGATCGCGTCCAGCTCGCCCGCCAGCACGTCGGCGAGCTCGGCCGTCGCCCGCGCCCGCACCAGCTCGTCGTGGACCAGTTCGCGTTCCTCGTCGTGTTCGGCTCCGCCCGCGGTGTCCAGCAGCGACAGCTGTCCCTCGCCGCCCGCGGACTCGTGGCGCAGTTCCCGCTGCAGATACCGCAGGACGAGGTCGGCGAGCTCGAAGGTGCGCTGGCCCGGACGGACGAGGTAGGCGGCGAGCTCGGTGTCCATCGCGAGCCCGCGCACCCGCCAGCCTCGCGCGAGCAGGGCGTGCAGTGGCGCCTTGAGCGCGTGGCCGACCTTGCGCACCTCGGGGTCGGCCAGCCAGGAACCGAGCGCGGCCTCGTCGGCCGGGTCGAGGGTCGTGAGGTCGACGTAGGCGCCCTCGCCGTCCGGAGCGGCCAGCGCGACGGAGGCGGCATCGGCCGCGATCGACGCACCCGTGGTGCGCACGGCCAGACCGACCGTCGAGCCCGCCGCGGCGTGCTGGGCGAGCCACGATGCGACGGTGCCCGGCTCGAGCGCCCCTCCGGTCACCGTGAAGCCTTCGTCGGCCTCCGGTTCGGCGCTCGACAGCGTGGCGAACAGCCGGTCCCGCAACACCCGGAACTCCAGCTCGTCGAACAGCCGGTGCACCGCGTCCCGGTCCCAGGCGCGCACCTCGAGATCGGCCGGGGTCGACTCGAGCGGCACGTCGCGGACCAGCTCGGTCAGCTGGCGGTTGAGCAACACCGCGTCGAGGTGACTCCGGAGCGCGTCACCGACCTTGCCCTTGACCTCGTCCACGCGGTCGACGAGCTCGGCGAGCGAACCGAACTGCCGGATCCACTTCGCCGCGGTCTTCTCCCCCACGCCGGGAATGCCGGGCAGATTGTCCGAGGGGTCGCCCCGCAGCGCGGCGAAGTCCGGGTACTGCACGGGCGAGAGTCCGTACTTCTCCTCGACCCCGCCCGGGTCGAACCGCACGAGGTCGGACACACCCTTCTTCGGGTACAGCACCGTGACCGTGTCGGTGACGAGCTGCAACGCGTCCCGGTCGCCGGTACAGATGAGCACCTCGTACCCGACGCCGGTCGCCTCGGTGGTGAGCGTGGCGATGAGGTCGTCGGCCTCGTAACCGGGCTTCTCCAGCACCGGGATCGCGAGCGCGTCGAGCACCTGTTTGATGAGTTCGACCTGCCCCTTGAAGTCGTCCGGGGTCGCCGAGCGGTTGGCCTTGTACTCGGCGAACGTCTCCGAACGGAACGTCTGCCTGGACACGTCGAACGCCACGGCCAGATGCGTCGGCGTCTCGTCCCGCAACAGGTTGATCAGCATCGAGGTGAACCCGAAGACCGCGTTGGTGACCTGGCCCGTCGACGTGCGGAACCGGTCGGCGGGCACCGCGAAGAAGGCGCGATAGGCCATCGAGTGGCCGTCGATCAACAGCAGACGCCGCGGTGCGACGTCCGCGTCGGTGGCGGTGCCTGCGGAGGCTGCGGTTTCGGTGGTGACGGTGTCGCCGGTCTTCGCGTTGGGGCTCACGTCCGTGAGTCTAGGGTGAGGGTCCGACAGCGTTGCCTGTCGTATCGACGGAGGAGCGACGAGTGACCGACAACGGTTCTGAGCAGGCGTTTCGCGAGGCCCTGGCCGGCATCACACCGGAGATCGCGGCACAGCAGCTCAACGACAAGGTGGGCATGACGTTCGGGCAGCTCTCGCCCGAACGCGTGACGGCGACGATGCCCGTCGAGGGCAACCTCCAGCCCTACGGGCTGCTGCACGGCGGGGCGAACGCCGTGCTGGCCGAAGCGCTCGGCTCCACGGTCGCCGCGCTCAACGCCGGCGACGGGCGGATCGCCGTCGGCATCGAGTTGAACTGCACCCACCACCGTTCGGCCACCTCCGGCACCGTCACGGGCGTGGCCACTCCCCTGCACGTCGGCCGCAGCGCCGTCACCGCGGAGATCGTCATCAGCGACGACGCGGGCAGGCGCACCTGCACCGCTCGGCTGACCTGCATGGTCCGCGACAAGCCCCCGTCGGCCTGATCACCGTCGGCAGCGATGGATAGCCTGACCGCATGAACCGCGACGAGCCGTCCACCGCGGACCAACTGTCGGCCTACCTCGACACCCTCGACAGCGCCGTCGACACCCGAGACAGTGCCCTCGACAGCGCCCTCGGGGACACCGCCGACGGGGACGGCCCCGACCACGCGGTCGACCCCGAAGCCGTGCACACGGCCTACCAGCTGCTCGTCGGCGAGTGCGCGGTCGGCGAGCTCTCCCGACTGCGCAGCGGCGACCTGACCCGACTGCTGCTCGAGGTGTATCCGCAGGCCAGGCCCGACGACGACCCGAACGAGGCGGTCGACGCCGTCGACGTGCTGGTCGACTTCGCCTTCGACGCCGGGCACATCGACGAACAGCTGCACGCCGAACTGCTCGAGGAACTCGACGCGGCGGAGACCGCCCTGCTCGGCTCCCTCGACGTCCCGCGGATCGCGGGCGACGAGCCGAACCTGAAGGAACTGTTCAACCTGCCCGACCGGCTCGGGCCGATCCGGCTGCCCGCGGAGAGCGACCTCGCCGAGGTGGCGCGCCGGTCGACGCTGCTGGCCACGACGCGCGCGTTCGCCGAACGGATTCTCGACGGCGCCGACCAGGCCGGCGCAGCCGAGGCGGCCGGCGTGTCCGACGAGGACCTGCCCACGATCTCCGCGCTGGCGTCCGAACTGGGCTTCCTGACCTTCGACGCCGACGAGCCCGACGACGCCGACGACGTCGACGGTCCGGAAGCCGGGGACGACGCCGAAACCGACGAGAGCGCACCCGAGCCTGCCTGCGGTCCGACGTTGGACGAGTGGCCGGGCGGGGACGACGAGGACGTGCTCACCGTCTGGGGGCATGCGCTGAACTGGCTGCTCGCGTGGAGCCTGCCGTCCGACGCCGACCGGGCCGGCGAGGAGACACTCGACTTCACGGGCACCTCGGCCTGGTTCGCGCCACTGTTCATGACGTGGCGGGTCGGACTGCCGGTGGCCGCGATCAGCGACATGATGGCCGACATCGCGGGCGACGATCTGACCGCCGACCAGGCGCGCGCCGCGTGGTCGGCATGGTCGGCCGAGCACGGCGACCCCGCCGAGGTGCTGCTGGGCAGACTGGCCTCGCACGGTGCCGTCGAGGTGACGCACTCCGAGGCGGCCGGCGGCCCGCTCGCGCGGATCACCGATCTGGGCGCGGCATCCCTGCGCGGCGAACTCATCGAGTCCGATGTGGATGTTCCGCTGCTGCCCGACCCCGAGGACGTGACGGCGGCCGACCTCGTCGAGGTGCTGCTGCACGGTCTCGACGGCGAACTGGAGGCCGAGGCTCCCGCGTGGTTCGAGGCACGGACGCCGGAGGCGGCGGCCGACGCGCTGCTGGCCGAGGCGGCCCAGGGCGACGCCGCGCACCGGGCCGGCGCGATCGCGCTCGTACGCGAGTACACGGGCGTCGAGGCCGAACCGGCGTGGCGCCGCGCCGTGGACCTTCCGAACGTGAGCCTGCACGCACGCAACGAGCTGGCCGCGCTGCACGAGGCCGACACCGATCTCGACGACGCCGAGATCGGCTGGCTGCTGGTGGACACGATCGCGGGCCAGCTGCCCCGGGACCGCCAGCCCGACGAGGCCGAACAGTTGACGGGCCTGTTGACGCGGTTGATCAGCACGGACACCGCGGCCGTGGTGGAGACCATGTGGCGGGCCGAGCACCCCGAGGTGCTCGACGTCCTCACCGCCCTCGGCGAACTGCACCCGGACAAGGCGATCGCCAAGGCGGCACGGAAGGCGGGCCGCAAAGCCGCCGACCGCGCGGGAGCCTGAACCGCCGGCCGAACAGCGGCCCTACAAGCAGCGGGCCCTACCAACAACGGGCGCCCCGTCACCTCGTGAGGTGACGGGGCGCCCGTGTCGGATCTGCGGGTGCCGACTCGCTCAGTCGGCGATGCTCTCGATCACGGCCTCGGCGACCGCCTTCATCGTGGAACGGCGGTCCATGGCCGTGCGCTGGATCCAGCGGAACGCGTCCGGCTCGGTGAGCCCCTGCTGCGTCATCAGCAGGCCCTTCGCCCTGTCGATGACCTTGCGGGTCTCCAGGCGGTCGGTCAGCCCGGCCACCTCCGACTCGAGCGCCTGCAGCTCGGCGAACCGGCTGACGGCCAGCTCGATCGCCGGCACGAGGTCACGCTTCGCGAACGGCTTGACCAGGTAGGCCATCGTGCCGGCCTCGCGGGCGCGCTCGACGAGATCGCGCTGGCTGAACGCCGTCAAGATCACCACGGGGGCGATACGGTCGCCCGTGATCTTGGAAGCGGCCTCGATGCCGTCCAGCTTCGGCATCTTGACGTCGAGAATCACCAGGTCGGGCTTGAGCTCGGTCGCCAGCTTGATGGCCTCTTCGCCGTCGCCGGCCTCACCGACCACCTCGTAGCCTTCCTCGCGCAGCATCTCGACGAGGTCGAGACGAATCAGCGCCTCGTCCTCCGCGACCAGCACACGACGCTGGGGTGCCGCGGCGCCTTCGCTGGCCTCGGTTGCCGCTTCGGTCACAGGGCTCCTCCTGGGACGATCAAACACGTAAAGACATAGCGGGTTTCGCCATGTGAAGACTACCTGCTATGTCGCTGACCGTAACGATGGCCTTCGCCACGCAAGGTGATCACACGCACGAAACCTGCGCGGCCACCGCACGTGCTAACCCGAATGCGGCCTGCATCGCCACACCGAGTACAGTCATCGGCGCCGAACGCCCCCGTAGCCCAATTGGCAGAGGCACACGACTCAAAATCGTGCAAGTGTGAGTTCGAGTCTCACCGGGGGCACTCTCCGACCCGCTACTTCCTGTCGACTGCAGCATGTCCCCACGCGGTCCTGCCGCACCTTCCCCGCCGAGACCCGGGCCGTTGGCACCGCCGGCCGACCATGCCCGAAGGGTTGCTTGAACCGTTTCAACACCTGCCACCACGGGCGCCGACCGAACACCTCCGGACCTACCCACGGGGCGTCGCGAGTACCGCCGCGCACACGGATGAACCTTGACAGCGCCGACACTCCGTACCTAGCGTTTCGGCGGCGAGTGAATCGTTTCAACGTTCTCGGCTTCGCGACGCCCGGCTGATCGGCCGGACGACGTCGCACGTCCCGCGCTCAACGAGGAGTCCGCGTGTCCAGAACACCAGCCGGAAGCGCCGGCGCGACCAATACCCGCACGGCCAAGATCCGCACCAGCACGACCCGCACGGCAGGAAAAGCGATCACGCCCTGGAACAAGAAGGCGGGTCTGGTGCTCACCACCTCGCTGGTGATGCTGGCAACCGCGGTGCCGGCCGGCGCCGTATCCACCGAAGCCGCCGCTCCCGAGGTCCGGATGATCGCGCAGAGCACGCTCGATCCGCAGGGGCTCTACTTCGTTTCCTACGACGGCCTGGTCAACGCGGCCTCGTACCAGCAGAGCGGAATCCTGACGCACAAGGGATTCCAGTACTCCGCCTGGTACACCGCCGACCGTAGCGCCGTCGTGGCCCGCAGGGCCTTGGGTACGACGCACTGGGAGAAGGTCACGTTGCCGCACCGACTCTCGGTCGACGACTCCCACAACACCATCTCGCTGGGGGTCTCACCGGACGACGACCGCCTCCACATCGCGATGGACACGCACAACAACCCCGTCCACTACTTCAGGTCCGAGGCCGGCCTGGCCGGCGGCGGCGGCGCGTGGCGACCGGAATCATTCGGCACCGTCCAACGCACCTTGGAAGGCCTCGACGTGGGTGACATGACCTACCCCCGCTTCGTGGTCGCGCCGGACGGGAGGCTCCAACTGAGCTATCGCACCGGACAAGGATCCGGCAACGGCGTGCTGGAACTGGCCGAGTACGACGGTACCTGGCAGAAGCTCGGTTCCTGGACCAGCAGCACCGGCGAGTACCGCGCCAACGGTGGCACCAGCGCCACGCGGAACATGTACCTGCACGGACTCACCTACGGCCCGAACGGTCGCCTGCATGCGACGTTCACGTGGCGCGAGGGCGACGAGTCCGTGCTGTGCGACCCGGGTGGGCTCACCAACCACGACACCGGTTACGTCTACAGCGACGACCACGGCCGGACGTGGCAGAACAACGCGGGCAAGCGGGTCGCCACCACGGGCGGCGGCCAGCAGGTCTCGATCGATTCGCCCCGGCACGTCGTCCATCACACGGACGTCGATCACGCCCTGATCAACCAGGAGAGCCAAGCCGTCGACAGCACCGGCCAACCGCACGTGCTGGTCAGCCGCGTTCCCGAGGAGGCGACCGAGTGTGTCACCGACTTCACCGCGCAGCGGCGCAGCCAGGGGCGCGTCTATCACCAGCACCGGGACGCCGACGGCCGCTGGGTGGAAACCCAGCTACCCGTGTCTCTGGAGGCGTTCGGGCGTAGTCGCATCGGTTTCGACCGCGCGGACAACGCCTACGCGGTCCTGCCGTACGGCAGGATCCTGACCGCTTCCCAATCCAGCGGCTGGACCGACTGGACGCTGCAGTTCGATCCGAAGGATTTCGACGCCTTCGGTGAAGTCCTCGTCGACGACACCAGAGCCGCTCGGGACGGCACGATCTCGGTGATGTATCAGCAACGTTCGCACGGCACGACGCCGTCACCGGTCAAGGTGGCCGATTTCCGGCTCGGGTAGCCGGACGCGGCCGATCCGGTTAATCGCGCGTGGACGAAAGCCGGTGTGGCTCCGCCACGAACGCGGGGCCACGCCGACCCGCCGGTGCCGGTGACGAGCACCCGCGGGTCGGATCCGAATTCGGCGCCGATCCCCTCAGGCGGGCGGCGTAACGCGCACGGTGCACGGTTCGTCGAGTTCGGAGCAGTGGATCCGCAGCGTGGGCCGGGTGGATCCGTTCGAGGGCGCGATGGCGAGGATCAGCCGGTGGTCCTCGTCGGGGCCGAGGGTGACCGGTTTGTCGGCCGTGGGCAGGTGCCTGCCGAGTCGCAGACCGGTGGCCTCGCCCGGCTCGATCACGATGTCACTGGCCGTGACCGGACCGGCGTTGACGAGGCGGTACACCAGACCGCTGACGTTCTCCAGCCGGAATCGCGGCGCGGCCGACTCCGCGGCCGTCTTCTCCTTGCGGCTGCGGACCTTCCGTCCGATGTCCAGCGCCCGGGTCGCCACCCGCCCCATCACTCGTGCTCCGTTCGTCCTCGCCTCGTCCAGCTTGCGCACAGCGGTCAGCCCCACACCGTCGAGTCACCGAAAAACCACTTCCGCGCCGGCGGCTACCACCGCGACGCGGCACCGCAACCTGATCGGCGCGGTTCGTACTGACCGTCGTTGCGACCCCGCCGGACGTTACGAACACCAGCTCAGGATCGGCTCCACCCGATGCCTCTGCCCGATACCTCCGCCGGGACGTCGATGCGGCACGTCGACGGTTGCTCCTGACGTGACGGAAAGTCCTAGCGTGAAGGTGTCGTCGTGCACGGTGAGGTCGACGCCGGTGACGGGGTGATCTGGATGCACCGCGAGGCGCCCGAACACGGGCTCGTGTCGCCCGCGACCCACGACCGAGGGGGAGGCCTGTGGTCGTTCATGGAGCCCCTTCCCGGCTGACGGCCCCACCGGCGGAGGCGGGCCGGGAGTACCCCGCCGCCACGACGCGACCGGGCCCGTCCTCGACCGCGTCCAGCTGCCATACGTCGAACCGGTCGACCACGAGTTCCGGGACATCGGTGGCCAGCACGACCACTCCGGGGTAGTCGGCGAGCAGGGTCCGCAGCAGTGCCGCACCGCCCGCCCCGAGCTCGTCCTCGATGTGGTCGAGCACCACCAGCGGCGGCTGTCCGTACAGTGCGCGCGCCAACTGCAACCGCGCGCGTTCCGGCGGCGTCAACGGTTCCCCGCCGCGGCGCAGCACGGTCCGTTCACCGTCGGGCAGCGCCCGCACCCGCTCACCCAGCCCGACCGCGTCGAGGGCGCCGCCGCAGGGCAGGTCCGATTCGGGACGGCGATACCGCACGGCGCGGCCGATCGTGCCGCGTTCGAGTGCCAGACCTCGAGCCGCATAGCCGACCGAACACCGCCGCACGCGCGGACGCTGACCACCGAGGTCGTGGCCCGCGACGCGCACCCATCCACGGGCGTGGGTCCCGGTTCCCGCCAACAGCGCCAGGACGGCGTCGGTCCGGTCGCGGCACGGACCGCCGAGCACCACGCGCGCCCCGGGTGCCGCGACCAGGCCGGGCAACCGCACGCCGTCGACGGCCAGGTCGTGCACGTGGACCTCGGCCGGGGCGCGGATCTCGCCGGACCCGGAAGTGTCGGTCGCCGGGCGTGGCGGTTCCGTCTCGCGGGCGAGCGCGGGCGCCAGAACCCGCCGCGCCGCCAGGTAGGACTGCCGATACTCCACGACGCGTCCGAGGTCGTGGATCGGCGTCGCCAGCACCCCGACCACCGTGATCGTCGTGGCGACGAGTGCATGGGCCAGTCCGAGCCCGGCTCCCACGACGACGACCCCGAGGGTGGCCACCGCGGCGGCGGCCACGGCGGTGCCACGCAGGTATCCCGCGACCCTGGCTCGCCGCACGGCGGTCGCGCGCACGCGGCCACTGAGCCTGCGTAACCGGTCCATCTCCCGAGGTACGCCCCCACCGGCGCGGATCGCCGATCCGGCCGCCACGGTGTCGGCGACCTGCGAGGCGAGCCGGCCCCGCGCCTTCCGCACCGTGCGGGCCCGGGCGTAGGCGATCCGGGAGAGCGCGGCGAGCACGCCTCCGAGCACGGCCAGCGGCACGGCGACGGCCAGCGTCAACGCCGGATGCAGGACCGCGAGCACGACCAGAACGCCCGCCACCAACGGGATCCCGCTCGCCAGTGGTGCGACGCCCCAGGCGATCCAGTTGCGCACGGCGGTCAGGTCGTTGGTGGCCCGCGCGATCGTCGTGCCCACCGACGGACCGCGCCCCTCGGCCACCGCGGCGCTCAGCAACCGAAGGCGGATCCGATGCACGTAGTCCTGGCCGAGTTTCTCCGCCAGCACCCACTCCGCGACGCGCACGGCCCCCATCCCGAGCGCCGCGGCCACGAGCGCGGCGAGCCACGTCCACCGCTCGCGTCCGCCGGACTCCAGCAGTCGTGGCATGCAGACCGCTGTCGCGCCGGCGAGCACCGCTTGCGTCAGTCCGGCCGCCACCAGCAACGCGAACGTCTTCGACCGGCCCGCGGTCAGCAACCGGGGCAGTGCGGGATCAGTGGCTGCCGGACCAGGGTTGGGCGGACCAGGAGCGAGCGGACCGGGATCGGGCCGACCGGGATTGGGCGGGCCGGCTCCGTGCGGGCCGGTCACAGGACCGCCCGCACCACATCGGGTTCGGTCAGCGCCGCGGTCTCGATCACGGGAACCGACAGCAGCGACTGCGCCTCACGCATCGCCAGCGGTGCGGACGTCAGAACGCCGCTCACCGCCGTGACGGGCACCCCAGCCCTCGTCAGCACCTCGGCACCACCGACCGCGCCCGCCGCACCGTCCGCCGCGAACACCACACGGTCGACGACCTCCCGGAAGACGGAATCGGACACGAGGCGCGACGTCTCGTCCTGGTACAGCCCGTCGGCGACCTCGAGGACCACGACATCGACGTCCGGAGTGGACAGTTCCCGGACCAGCGCGGTGAGCAGACCGCGCACCTGCGCGTGCTCGAGCCGGAACGTCGACGGAAAACCGAAGTCGGTGAAGTCGAGTACGGCCGACGCGCCCGCGTCGGCGAAACCGTGCGGATCGCCGCCCGCACCGGTGCCGGTGACCTTGCCCGCCGCCACCGTCAATCCCGACCTCGTCGCGCCCCGGATGAGCGAGGAGACCGTCGTCGACTTGCCCGAGTTCATCGACGTGCCGAGCACGGCGACCACCGTCGGACGCCTGCTCTGCCGCGCGGTGTCCGCGGCCACGGACAGCCGGTGGGTGGCGAACCGTTCGAGGGTGACGATGCCGTGGTCGTCGGTGAGCAGACCCAGCGGCCGGAGGGCCGTCGCATCGGCGATCCGGGCGTGTTTCGCCGTGGCCAGTGCCGCCACGCCACCGGCCGCGACCAGGTGCGCCGGCCCGAGGTCGGCGGGCACCTCGGCCTCGAACTGATCCGGTGCGTACCGATGGCCGTAGGCCACGAGCACCTCGTCGCCGACGAACAACGTCTGCCGCCTGCTCACCGGGCTCTCCAGGCGCGTGTGGTTGCCGAGCCGCTCGATCCGGGCGAGTACGACGTCACCGGGATGCGGCACGACCTCGGGGCCGTCCAGCAGTGCATAGCCGGACGGATCGGCGTCGATCCGCGCGGCGACCGACCGGGTCGTGTAAGCCTTTTTCACCCGATGGAGCCGGGCCGCAGAAAGGGGGGTTCCTGGCGGCGCGACGGCCACGTGCGTCGCATTCTCGTCGACCGTGTCCCTCTGCTCTGCCGAGACGCTCATGGTGCCCTTCTCTTTTCGTCCGGATGGCGCGACCTGACGCGCTGTCAACGGAAACGACACTAAGGACGAGGCATGAGCGACCCATGGAGACACGATGAAGAAGCCCTCATCCACGCGACGGAAACGTGACGACGAGGCATACTCCGGGAAACGGCGGAATTGATACCCGATGACCGTGTTCGGGCCGTTCGTCCCGGTTCACCGATTCCGCGACAGCAATTCCTTGGTCCTCCGGGCAGCAATTCCAATTCACCGATTCCGGGTCCTGATTCCGGGTCGCTGATTTCGGGGTGCGTCCACGACGCTCACTCGGTGTGGCCGTCGCCGGTGAGCAGGAGGTCCAGGAACGTACGCAGCGCAGGGTTGTCGTTGTCGCCGCGCCAGGCCACGTGCAGTTCGACCGGCTCGGCGACAGGCGTCGGCACGGGCCGGAAGACCACTCCCTCGAAACGCAACCGCGCGGCCGTCTCGGGTACGAGCGCGATGCCCAGGCCCGCCTCCACGAGCGCCAGCACCGTGTGCACCTGGTGCGCGTGCTGGACGTAGCTCGGCCGCACGTCGGCGGCACCGAAAACGCCCACCACGAGGTCGTAGAAGTACCGCGCCTCCAGCGGCGAGTACCCCACGACGTCGGCTCCGTGGAACGCCGACAGCGCCACCTCCCGCTCCTCGGCGAGTGGATGCCCTGCCGGCAGCGCGGCCACCAGCGATTCACTGCGCAGCGGCCGCGATTCCACCGCGGGCGGCGTCGGCGGGCGCACGAGACCGGCGTCGAGCGTGCCCGCGCTGATCCGGTCGAGCTGGTCGCGCGTGACGAGCTCGCTCAGCACGATCTCGACGTGCGGCAGGCGTTCGGCCGCGGTGCGCAGCACCGTGCCCAGCACGCCGTAGCCCGAGGTGGCCGTGAAGCCGAGGCTGAGCAGACCGGCCCTGCCCTCGGTCACCCTCCGCACCGACTGGGTGGCGTTCTCGGCGTCGTGGAGGAGCCTGCGCGCATCGCGCAGGAACGCCCTGCCCGCCGGGGTCAACCGCACATTCCTGCCGCTGCGGTCGATGAGGCTCACCCGCAGTTCCTTCTCCAGTTGCTGGATCTGCCTGCTCAGCGGGGGCTGGGTCATGGTGAGCCGGTGCGCCGCGCGCCCGAAGTGCCCTTCCTCGGCGACGGCGACGAAGCCCCGGAGCTGGTGGATCGTGAACATCGATGCTTTTCCTGTATCAGAAGATGCCGAAATGGAGTTGGACGTGCATTGATCGTGAGCTTAGCGTCTTAGGCAGGGAAACCACACCTGGAGGAAGCACGCGATGTCCCAGTTCACGCCCCGGGAAGCAGCCGAGCAGCTCGCCGGCGGCCTGCTGTCGTTCCCGGTGACCCATTTCCGCGACGACCTGAGCTTCGACGAGTCGGCCTACCGCGAGAACATCGCCTGGCTCAGCGGGTTCGGCGCCGCGGGACTGTTCGCCGCGGGCGGCACGGGCGAGTTCTTCTCGCTCACCCCGGACGAGGTGTCGGCCGTCGTCACGGCGGCGGTGGCCGAGACCCCCGACGGCCTGCCGGTCATCGCACCCGCCGGCTACGGCACGGCCACGGCCGTCGACCTGGCCCGCCGCGCCGAGGAAGCCGGCGCGGACGGCCTGCTCCTCCTGCCGCCGTATCTCACCGAGGCGTCCCAGGACGGATTGGTCGAGCACGTCAAGGCCGTATGCGCGGCCACGTCGCTCGGCGTGATCATCTACAGCCGCGCCAACGCCGTCTACACCGACGAGACCGTGGCCCGGCTCGCCGACTCCTGCCCGAACCTGATCGGATTCAAGGACGGCGTCGGCGACATCGAACGGATGACCCGCATCCACACGCGCCTCGGCGACCGGCTGACCTACGTCGGCGGCCTTCCCACGGCCGAGACGTTCGCGCTGCCGTACCTCGAACTGGGCGTCACTACCTACTCGTCGGCGATGTACAACTTCGTGCCCGAGTTCGCACAGCGCTTCTACACGGCCGTCCGTGCCCACGACCGTGCGACGGTCGACCGTTACCTCTCCGAGTTCGTCCTGCCCTACTGCGACATCCGTAACCGCAAGGCGGGTTACGCGGTCAGCATCGTCAAGGCGGGTATGAAGGCCATCGGCCGCCCCGCGGGCCCGGTGCGGCCACCCCTGACGGACCTGGCCGACGACGAACTCAAGAACCTGGACGAGCTGATCTCCCGCATTCCCAAGGAGTCCGCATGACCGCGCCGACCGGACGCATGATCATCGCAGGCGAGCGGATCGCCGGCACCGGAGCCACGATCCGCGCCGTCGACCCGAGCACGGGCGACGAGCTCGAGCCCGCCTTCGCCTACGGCACCCACGACGACGTCGACCGCGCGTGTGCCGCCGCGTGGGAGGCCTTCGGCACGTACCGCGCACTGCCCACGAGCACGCGGGCCGCCTTCCTCGAGCGCATCGCCGACAACATCGAGGCGATCGGTGACGAGGTGGTCGCCCGCGCACACGCCGAATCCGGGCTGCCTGTGGCCCGGTTGACCGGGGAACGCGGCCGCACGACGGGCCAACTGCGCATGTTCGCCACGTTGCTGCGCGACGGCAGCCTCGAGATTCCGCGTATCGACCCGGCACAGCCCGACCGCACCCCGCCACGGGCCGACATCCGGCAGCGCGACGTGCCGCTGGGCCCGGTCGCGGTCTTCGGCGCGAGCAACTTCCCGCTGGCGTTCTCGGTCGCGGGCGGCGACACGGCGTCCGCACTCGCCGCGGGCTGCCCCGTCGTCGTCAAGGGACACGACGCCCACCCCGGCACGTCGGAACTCGTCGGTGCCGCCATCGCCGAGGCCGTCGCCCAGGCGGGCCTGCCCGCGGGCACGTTCTCACTGTTGTTCGGACACGGCCCGGACCTCGGCACGGCACTCGTGACCGACCCCCGGATCCGCGCCGTCGGGTTCACCGGGTCGCGGCAGGGCGGGCTCGCCCTCGTGGCCGCGGCGCAGGCGCGACCGCGTCCGATCCCGGTGTACGCCGAGATGAGCAGCACCAACCCGGTCTTCCTGCTCCCCGGCGCCCTCGCCGACCGCGCCGAGGAGATCGGCACCGCCTTCGTCGGGTCGCTGACGCTCGGCGCGGGCCAGTTCTGCACCAACCCGGGCATCGTCATCGCTGTCGACGGCCCCGACCTGCAGCGTTTCGTGGACGCGGCGACGAAGGCCGTCGCCGCGTCGGAACCGGCGACGATGCTCACCCCCGGGATCGCCGAGGCCTACGGCAAGGGCGTGACCGCACTGTCCGGTCAGGACGGTGTGGAGGTACTGGCGCAGGGCGTCGCGACCGAACGTCCCATCACCTGCCGTCCGGCGCTGTTCGCCACCGACGCCGACCGTTTCGTCGCCGACGAGGCGCTGCAACACGAGGTGTTCGGCTCGAGCGGCATCGTCGTGCGCTGCAAGGACATGGCGCAGGTGCACGCGGTGGCCGAAGCACTCGAGGGCCAGCTCACCGCGACCGTCCACACCGGATCCGGCGACGAGCGGGAGGCGGGCGCGCTGTTGAGCACGCTGGAGCTCGTCGCGGGCCGGGTGCTGTTCAACGGGTGGCCGACCGGCGTCGAGGTCGGGCACGCGATGGTGCACGGCGGGCCGTTCCCGTCCACCTCGGACTCCCGTACGACCTCGGTCGGCACGCGCGCCGTGGAACGCTTCCTCCGCCCCGTGGCCTACCAGGACGTCCCGAGTTCACTGCTGCCGAGCCCGATCGCGGACGGCAACCCGGACGGCCTGTTCCGCCGGGTCGACGGCGCGCTCGGACGACACTAGCCAAACCCGTTCACTGTGTGCCCGCTCCGCACCGCGGGGCGGGCACACAGTCTGTTCGACCCCGGAACAAGTCAAAGAGGACAGACATGACATCAGCCGAACGTACGGTGGTGACCGGGATGCGCGTGGTCCCCGTCGCCGGACACGACAGCATGCTGCTCAACCTGAGCGGCGCCCACGCACCGCTGTTCACGCGCAATCTCGTGATCCTCACCGACTCCAACGGCCGTACGGGGGTCGGCGAGGTGCCGGGCGGTGAGTCGATTCGCCGTACCCTCGACGACGCGGCCGACCTCGTCGTCGGACGCCCCGTGGCGCGGTTCCGGTCGGTGCTGCGGGACATGCACCACCGCTTCGCCGACCGCGACGCGGGCGGACGGGGGAACCAGACCTTCGATCTGCGCATCACCGTCCACGCCGTGACCGCCGTCGAGTCGGCACTGCTCGACCTGCTCGGGCAGTTGCTCGACGTCCCGGTGGCCGAACTGCTCGGCGACGGCATGCAACGCCGCGAGGTTCCGGTTCTCGGCTACCTGTTCTTCGTCGGCGACCGCACGAGGACCGACCTGCCCTACCGCACGCCGTCCGACGAGGACGACACCGCCGACGACTGGCTGCGGCTTCGCCATGAGGAGGCGCTCACCCCGGACGCCGTCGTGCGGTTGGCCGAAGCGGCCAGGAAGCGCTACGGATTCCGCGACTTCAAGTTGAAGGGCGGTGTGCTGCCCGGCCCGCAGGAGGCCGAGGCCGTGCGGGCCCTCGCCGAGCGGTTCCCCGACGCCCGCGTCACGCTCGACCCCAACGGCGCCTGGCCGGTCGGCGAGGCGATCGAACTGGGTCGCACCTTGAGCGACGTGCTCGCCTACGCCGAGGACCCGTGCGGCGGCGAGGCCGGTTACTCGGGCCGCGAGACGATGGCGGAGTTCCGGCGTGCCACGGGCCTGCCGACCGCGACCAACATGATCGCCACCGACTGGCGCGAGCTCGGCCACGCCGTGCGCGCGGGTGCCGTCGACATCCCCTTGGCCGACCCGCATTTCTGGACGATGAACGGGTCGGTCCGCGTCGCGCAGTTCTGTTCCGACTGGGGACTGACGTGGGGGTCGCACTCCAACAACCACTTCGATGTGTCGCTGGCGATGTTCACGCACGTGGCGGCTGCCGCACCGGGCCCGATCACCGCGATCGACACGCACTGGATCTGGCAGGACGGCCAGCGCCTCACGCGCGAGCCGCTCCGGATCGCCGGCGGACAGCTCACCGTGCCGGACCGGCCCGGACTCGGTGTCGACCTCGATCTCGACCAGGTCGAGGCCGCGCACGAGCTGTACCGCCGCGAAGGCCTCGGCGCACGGGACGACGCCACCGCGATGCGCTACCTCGTTCCCGAGTGGACGTTCGACCCGAAACGGCCCGCCCTCGACCGCGACTGATCCGCGGAGGGCCGCAGGCCCGCTCCCGTCCCCGCACACGGTGCGCGACGACCGCGCGCCGGCCTCAGGAGGCAATGTTGCCTGTCACTCCCGTACCGTCCCCTGCCGTCGTCCCGTTGGCGGCGGAGAAACCCGACCTGGCGTGGTCCCTTCCGTCGTGGGCGCTGTTGCTGCTCGTCGCAGGCGGGATCGCGCTGCTGCTGTTGCTCGTCATCAAGGTCAAGCTGCACGCGTTCGTGGCGCTGGTGGTCGTCAGTGTCGTCGTCGGCGTCGGTGCCGGCCTCGAACCGTCGGCGGTGCCCGGCGTCATCGAGGAAGGCATGGGCGACACGCTCGGCGAGATCGCCACCATCGTGGCGCTCGGCGCCATGCTCGGACGTGTGATGCAGGAATCCGGCGCGGCCGGGGTCCTTTCGAGCCGCCTGCTCGCCGCGTTCGGCGAACGCCGCGCCCCACTGGCCGTCGGGCTGACGGCGTTGATCTTCGGCGTCCCGGTGTTCTTCGACGTCGGGTTCATCATCATGCTGCCGCTCATCTACGCGGTCGCCCAGCGCTCGGGCCGTTCGGTCATCACGGTCGCGCTGCCTGCGGTCGGCGGTCTGGCGATCATGCACGCCGTGCTGCCGCCCCACCCCGGACCGGTCGCGGCGGCCGGACTGCTGGGAGCCAGCCTCGGCTGGATCGCCATCATGGGTCTGGTCTGCGGCCTGCCCGCGTGGTTCTTCGGTGCCTACCTGTTCGGTACCCGCATCGGCGACCGGCTGAACATCCCTGTCCCGGAACAGCTCGTCGGCGAGGCCAGGCAGCGTTCCGGGCAGTCCGATCAGGACAGCGGAGACAGCGGGAACAGCAGAGACACCGGAGGCAGCGGTAAGACCCACGATGCCCGGGATTCTGCCGGTTCGGGAGCGGGCGGGGTCACCACGGCCGTGCAGGCGCCACCGTCGCTCAAGGTCACGGTGACGGTGATCCTGCTGCCGGTGCTGCTGATCATGCTCAACACCTTCGCGGGCATCGTCTTCCCCGAAGGCGCACTGCGCAGCACGCTCGAGTTCGTCGGAGCACCGGTCGTCGCGTTGACCGTGGCGACACTCCTGTCGTTCTGGATGCTGGGCGTTCGCGGCGGATTCAGCATGGAACGGCTCGAGAAGGCCGCATCGGCATCCCTCGGCCCGATCGCCCTCGTGCTGCTGGTCACCGGGGCCGGCGGCATCTTCGGTGCGGTGCTGGAGGCGACCGGCGCAGGCGACGCGCTGGCCGCCGCGCTGTCCGGTACGTCGCTGCCCGCGGTCGTGCTCGCCTTCCTCATCGCGACCTCGCTGCGGGTCGCGCTCGGA
This sequence comes from Prauserella rugosa, assembly GCF_000719975.1. Taxonomy (GTDB): domain Bacteria; phylum Actinomycetota; class Actinomycetes; order Mycobacteriales; family Pseudonocardiaceae; genus Prauserella; species Prauserella rugosa. The sequence goes on along the minus strand of NZ_JOIJ01000015.1, from coordinate 27,927 downwards.
TCGAAGACGGTCGCGATCGTCACCACGGCCCCGATCGTCGCCCCGCTCATCCAGCAGGCCGGCATGTCGCAACCGGAGATCGCCCTGGTCGTGATCGCGATCGCCGCGGGAGGCACGGTGCTGTCCCACGTCAACGACTCGGGGTTCTGGCTGTTCAACCGCTACATGGACATCGACATCCGCACGACGCTCAAGAGCTGGACGCTCATGGAGACGTTCATGGGCGGCATCGCGTTCACGATCGCCGCCGTGCTCAGCGGCGTGCTGTCGCTCGCCTGACGGCCACCGTCCGGGTGACCGGCGTTCGTCGAGGACGCCGGCCACCCGGACCACGGCCGGATCAGGCATCGAAGACCAGCCCGTGCCCCGGCGCCGTGTGCGCGCGGGCACCGTCGGCGTCGACGGTCACCCCGGAGGGTTCGGCCAGCCCTCCGAGTTCGGCCAGCGACGCCCTGTCGATCGCCTCGACCATGGACACCTGGGGCACGCACAGCGCGAGCTGCGCGGACATCTCCGGCAGCAGGTGCGGTGCCACGGGCACGTCGAACGCGGCCGCCAGCTCCGCGATCCGCAGGAACGGCGTGATGCCGCCGACCCGGACGACGTTCGGCTGGGCGACGTCGCACACCCCGGCGACCAGCATGTCGCGGAACTGCCGCACGGTGCGCAGATTCTCGCCGACCGCGAACGGCACGCGGGTGGTCCGGCGCAACCGGACGTGTCCTGCGATGTCGTCGGCGGGCAGCGGCTCCTCGATCCAGTACGGGTCGAACCGTTCGAAGGCGTTGATCGCCCGCGACGCCGTCGGCACGTCCCAGCGCTGGTTCGCATCCACCATCAGCTTCGCGTCCGGCCCGACGAGCTCCCGCACCGCCGCGATCCGTTCGAGGTCGCGGTCCAGTTCGGCCGAGCCGACCTTGATCTTCACCGCGCGGTGTCCCGCGGCCACCCATCGGGACACCTGCTCACGCAGTTCGTCAAGACCGTAGTCGAGGTTCACCCCGCTGGCGTACGCACCGACGACGTCCCTGCGCCTGCCGAGGAAGTCGACCAGGCTCACGCCGGCGGTCCGCGCCCGCAGGTCCCACAGTCCGATGTCGACCGCGGCCAGCGCCATCGCGGTGATGCCACCGGGGCCCGCCTCGTGCAGCCGGGCGTACAGGGCCTCCCATGTCGGCACCGGGTGGCTGCCCATGCCCCGCACCACGTCCGCGCACTCGTCCTCGAGCACCGCGCGCACGGCACTCGCACCGATACGCGGCGTCCAGCTGAACCCGGTCCCCTCACCACCGTCGTCGGTACGAAGGCGCGCCACGACGACGTCGTGGAAGTCGACACCGCCGTCCCACGTGCCCGGCAGCGGGAGCCGCCTGCTCGCGCACGTCAGCTCGGTGACGGTCGCCTCGCCGCTCACACCAGCTCCGAACGCCAGTCGTACCGCGGCTGCCACCCGAGCAGCCTGCGGGCCCTGCTCGTGTCGAACGCCGATGCGGTCCCCTTCAGGACACCGGCCGTCTCCGCCGACACCGGCGTGTACTCCGGGAGCAGCTCGCTGAGCGGCTTCTCGGCCAGCGCGTCGTCGGCCGACACGAAGAACGTCTCCCCGTTCGGCACCTCGTCGCGCTTGACCAGCAGCAGCCGGACGAACTCGGCCGCGTCGCGCGCATCGACGTAGTTGAACAGCGACACCGCGGCCGCCTTCCGGTTCTCCAGTCGCTCGCGGATCGTGCGCCCGCCCTGACTCGGGGCGCCGCGCCACTCCTCGGGTGCGACCACGAAACACGGGCGGAACACGTGGTAGGTGCCCTCACCACGCAGCGCGAATCCGTGCACGACGTCCTCAGTGGCCACTTTGGACATCGTGTAGGCGTTCCACGGCGCCACGGGGTGCGCCTCGTCGAGGGGCAGGTAGGACGGCTGCCAGCCCGCGGGGTTGCCGTAGCCCATCACCGTCGGGCTGCTGGCCACGATCACGTGCCCGACCCCGAGGTCGGCCGCGGACTGGCAGACGTTGAAAGCCATCGTGGTGTTCGTGGTGAACGTGCGCACGTCGCTGGCCAGGCCCGGGGCGGGGATCGCGGCCAGGTGCACGATCGCATCCGGCCGGAACCGCGCCACCGTCGAGTAGCACTCCCCCGCATCGGTCAGGTCCGCAGGCAGCGTCACGACCTCGTCGTCACGCTGCTGTGGCGCCGTGTCCACCGAGACGACCTCGACCCCGGCCGCGGCCAACGCGTCCACGACGCTGCGTCCCAGTCGTCCCGACCCTCCGGTCACGAGGACCCGCATTTCTACTCCTCACACTGTGGTTCCCACCGCGGCGGCGGTTCACCGCCACGGCCCCGAGCGGCACGCACGCCGCGCAGACGGTTCCGAGCCGCTCACTTCCGCGCGGCGTCGACCGCCTTCAGGAAGTCGCCGTACTCGCTCGAGTAACGTTTCATGAGCCCCGCGACGGCGTCGCGGAACGGCTGCTCGTCGACCTCGGTGATCGTGACCCCTGCGTCCTCGATCACCTTGCGGCCCTTCTCTTCCTCCTCCTTCCAGAGCCTGCGCTCCAACGCGGTCGACTTCTCGGCCACGTCACGCACGATCTCGCGGTCCTGTTCGGACAGCTGCGCCATCGCGTCGTGGGAGACCATGAGCACCTCGGGAACGCGCTGGTGCTCGTTCACCGTGAAGTTCTCCGCCACCTCGTAGTGACCCGACGAGGCGTAGGTGGGGATGTTGTTCTCGGCACCGTCGATGACCCCGGTCTCGATACCGCTGTAGATCTCGCCGCCGTCCATCGTGGTCGCCGATCCGCCGAAGGCCTCGACGATCTCCGCGGCGACCGACCCCGGCTGCACCCGGATGTTCCGCCCGGCGAGGTCCTCCGGCTTCTCGACCGGCTTTCCGTTCGTGTACAGGGATCGGGCGCCGGAGTCGTAGTAGGCCAACCCCTCGACCCCCATCTGCCCGAGCTCGGCAAGCTTCTGCTTCCCGCCCGGTCCGTTGAGGAAGTTCCACATGTGTTCCTCGTCGTCGAACAGGTAGGGCAGGCCGAAGGCCTTCCACGAGGGCACGAACTCGCCGAGCAGGTTGGCGTTCGCGCGGTTCACCTCGACCGAGCCCAACTGCACCTGTTCGAGGACGTCGCGTTCCTCGCCCAGCTGCGCGTCTGTGTAGACGTCGATCTGCACCCGTCCGTCCGTGCGTTCGCGTACCTGGTCGGCGAACCACTGATCAGTCCTGCTCGTCGGGTAGTCACTGGCGTGGCTCTCGGCCAGCCGCCAGTGCACGGCACCCGACTCCTCCTCGGCCTGGGCACCGCCACACGCGGCCAGCCCGAACCCCATGGCGGCCACCGCGGCGGCCGCGATCGTTCGACGAAGCGCTGCGCTGCGCATATGTCTCCTTTCCGGAACCGGACACGGCGTCAGAAGCCGAGCAGCTGCGGCAAGCCCATCGATACTGCGGGCACGAACGTCACCAGCAGCAGGGCGCCGAGCATCGGCACGTAGAATGGCAGGACTCCTCGTACGGCCTGTTCGATACGAATACCGCCGATCGACGCGCCGACGAACAGCACGCTGCCGACCGGAGGCGTGATCAAGCCGATGGCCAGGTTGAGCATGAGCATCACGCCGAACTGCATCGGGTCCATGCCCAGCGACTCGGCGACCGGCAACAGGATCGGCGTCATGATCAGGATCAGCGGCGCCATGTCCATGACCGCACCGAGCACCAGCAACAGCACGTTGCACAACAGCAGAAGCACGATCGCGTTGCCCGACAGTCCAAGCAGCCAGTCACTCAACGCGGCCGGAAGCTGCATGACCGTCAGCAGGTGCCCGTACGCACCCGCGGCCGCGATCAGGAACAGCACGGTGCCGAGCGTCTTGATCGAACGTCGGACCATGCCGAGGAACGCGCGCAGCGGAACCTCGCGATACACCCCGAACGTGACGAAAACAGCCCACAGACACGCGATCGCGGCCGACTCGGTCGCGGTGAACACGCCGCTCAGGATTCCGCCGATCACGATCACCGGGGTGAGCAGCCCGAGGAAGCCCTGGGCGACGACCTTCGGCACGTCCTTGACCGGAACCCGTTCCCCGGTGGGATGCCGGTGCTTGCGCGCCATCACGTAACACGTCACGAGCAGTAGCACCCCGACCAACAGACCGGGAACGATGCCGGCGACGAACAGGCCCCCGAGCGAGACGCTCCCACCTGCGGCCAGCGCGTAGATGATCATGTTGTGGCTGGGCGGAATCAACACACCCTGCGTCGCGCTCGAGACGGTGACCCCGACCGAGTACGAATCCGGGTAGCCCTGTTTGCGCATCATCGGCACCATCACCGAGCCCACCGACGACGTGTCGGCCACCGCGGAGCCGGATATGCCACCGAAGAAGGTGCTGGAGACGACATTCAGCATGGCGAGTCCGCCGCGCAGCCATCCGACCACGATGTTGGCGAGCTCGATGAGCCTGCGGGCTACCCCGCCACTCGCCATGACCTCACCGGCGAGGATGAAGAACGGGATCGCCAACAACGGGAACGAGTTCAGCGACTGGACCATCTTCATGCCGACGATCGGCAACGGGACGGCGATCCACAGTGCGGCGGCGATCGACGACACGACGAGCGCCAGCGCGATCGGCACCCGCAGCAACAAGAGCACGGCGAACCCGCCGAAGAGCAGGAGCACGGTGATCGGGTCGATCATCGGTGATCACCCTCCTGGGAACCGTCGTCGTCCGATGTGGACCGGCGGCCGGTGGGGCCGGCCTCGTCACCTGCACCGTCGCCGGTGGCGGCCGGTGCGTCCGGCGTGTCGGCCCGGTGCGTGTCGGGCGACTCCTCGCCCTGCGGCTCCGGTGCTTCGGCGGGGAGCATTCCGAACAGCTGCAGGACGCTGTAGACGAGGATCAGCGCGCCGGCGACCGGCAACGCCCCGTACTGCACGGCGGTGGGCAACCCCGTACCCGGCAGCGTCGAGCCGGTCATCAGGTACGTGAACTCACCGCCCTTGACCAGCAGGTAACCGCCGAACACGGCCATCAGCAGCGGCGCCAGGCGTGCGACGGCCGAGCGCAGGCGCGTGGGCATGCGGTCGACGACGAGGCCGACCGCGATGTGGCTGCGTTCGCGCACTCCCTTGGCGGTGGCCAGCAGCGCCAGCCAGCACAGCAGCAACAGCGCGACCTCGGACGCCCACCCGGGCGTGAAGCCGAGGAAGAAACGGGCGAAGACCTGCCAGCTGATCACGAGCACCATCACGACGAGAGCGATGAAGGTCAGCGCGTCGGTCGTCCGGTCGACGACGCCGATACCCAGGCGTAAGGCCCGGTTCGGCCCCGACGACCTCGGTGGGGACTGAGACATGGACGAGAGACTCCGATCGACTTTGATGGAGCACGCACGGAACCCGTGCGAGAAACCGGTTTCTTACCCTAGCCACGGGCGCCCGGCTGTCAAGAGCGAATCCGGGACCGATTCGAACGCGACACGGAAGCCGCACCGGCCCGCTCAGCCTGCGCGGTCCCCGCTACGGACGCCGGTGTCTACCGCGTCTACCGGGGAGCCCGCGCCGTACTCTGCCGGACCTCGAGCCGCGGGGTGAAGCACACGTCGGCCGGCGGTTCCTCCCCGCGCAGCACGGCCGACAGCCGTTGCCACGCCTCCTCGCCGAGGGATTCCTGGGGGACGGCCACCGTCGTGAGCATGGGCGAGGCGTACCGGGCGAAGGCGATGTCGTCGAATCCGACGACGCTGATCTGCTCGGGCACCGACACCCCGATGGCGTGGAACTTGCCGAGCGCGCCGAGTGCGACCAGGTCGTTGTACCCGATGATCGCCGTGGCGCCCGTGGCCAGCGCCCGGTCCGCGGCCTCGTAGCCGTCCTCGTGCATCGAGCCGCATTCCAGGACGTTCACCTCGAACCTGCCCTGTGCCGACTCGTGGAGGGTGTCCAGTCGCTCCTGATTGGACACGCTGGCCATCGGACCGGACAGGTACGCGACGCGCCGGTGGCCCAGGCCGGCCAGATGGGCGGCGAGGGCGCGGATTCCCGCGGCGTAGTCCACCGACACCGTCGGGGCCATCAGTCCCTCGATCCTGCGGTTGACCAGGACGAAGGGTTCGAGCTTGCCCGCCAGCTCCAGCAACTCCTGGTCGTGCGAACGCGGCGAGCACAGCACGAGACCATCGGTGCGCAACCGGGTCTCGTGCGCCAGCACCGGCTCCTCGAGCGGCATCTCGTGGCTGTCGGTGACCAGAACGCGGTACCCCTCGACACCGGCGGCCCTGCTGATACCCCGCAGCACCGACTGGAACATCGGGTTGCCGAGGTCCGGAACCAGGATCGAGACCAGCTCGGTGCGCCCGCGCGCCAGCCCCTGCGCGACGACACTGGGGTGGTAACCGAGGGAGGCCGCGGCCTGTTGCACCCGCCTGGCCAGCTCGACGTCGACCGTGCTCCTCCGGTTCATCACCCTGGACACGGTCGCAGGCGAGACCTGCGCGGCACGCGCGACGTCACGGATCGTGACCGACTGCGAGCGTTCGCCCGCACCCATCTGACCGCCCCTCACTCGTCGACATCCGAGGTCAGCTCCACGTCGACGTCCGCCGATGAGGAGAAAACGGTTTCACCCCGGCACGGTCGACAGCCGCCATCTTATCCCACGTCAGACGGCCGCCGCCGCGGTGACTCGCGTTTCCGACGTGCGGAAACGACCTGCCCACCTCGACCCGGAACGACGACGTCCACGCGGCCTGCGTCCACCCGGCCACGCGATGTCGGTTTCGTCCATTCACTCCGATCCATTGACACGCCACCCCGCCTCCTGTTCCATCAGAAACCGGTTTCCAGCCGTTGGTGACACCGTGTCGCGTGCGCGGTGCCGCCCTGGCCGAGGCCCGGCTCCCGTCCGACGTCGGCGCGGGAGCGAGCGTGCTCACCGTCGAGTACCCGAGGAGAATCCATGCGCTCAGCAGCCGCCACCCGCGCCCTGACCGCCGTGCTCGGCGCGGCGCTCGCGATGTCCGTCTTCACGCCACCCGCCGCCGCGGCCCCGCCATCCGGGCAGGCCCCCTCCGAGCCGCACGGCTGGGAGCTGGCCGACCAGATCCGTAACGAGGTCAAGCCACCCACCATCCCCCAGCGCCCGTTCGACATCACCGACTACGGCGCCGACCCCACCGGCGAGCAGGACAGCACCGATGCCATCGCCGAAGCCATCGACGCCGCCTCCGCCAAAGGCGGCGGCAAGGTCGTCATCCCGCCCGGCGAATTCCACACCGGCGCCATCCACCTCGAAAGCAACATCGAACTCCACGTCAGTGACGGCGCCACCGTCCGATTCAGCCAAGACCCCGCCGATTACCTGCCCGCGGTCAAAACCCGCTGGGAAGGCGTCGAGCTGTACAACTACTCCCCCTTCGTCTACGCCGACGGGGTGCGCGACGTCGCCATCACCGGCGGCGGGACGCTCGACGGGCAGGCCGACGACGAGCACTGGTGGCCGTGGAAGGAACAGCCCGACGGAAACGGTGGGGTCATCGAGACCGAGCACCGCGACCGGCTCTTCCAATGGGGCGAGGACGGTGTCCCGGTCGAACAGCGCAGGCTGGAAGACAGCAAGCTGCGCCCGAACTTCGTGCAGTTCTACGACAGCGAGAACATCCTCGTGAAGGACGTGACGCTGACGAACTCTCCGATGTGGATGATCCACCCCGTGCTGTCGGAGAACGTCACGATCGACGGGGTGACCCTGGACAGTCCCGACGGTCCGAACAGCGACGGCGTGGACCCGGAGTCGAGCAAGAACGTCGTGATCAAGAATTCGCATTTCGACAACGGTGACGACTGCATCGCCATCAAATCGGGACGTAACGAGGACGGCCGGCGGATCGGCGTGCCCAGCGAGAACATCGTCATCCACGACAACACCATGGCCGACGGACACGGCGGCGTGACCATCGGCAGCGAGATGTCCGGCGACGTCTACAACGTCTTCGCCGAGGACAACGTCATGGACAGCGAGCACCTCGACCGCGCACTGCGCATCAAGACGAACTCCGTCCGCGGCGGCACGGTGGAACAGGTCTACTTCCGCAACAACCGGATCCCCCAGGTCGGCGGCGAGGTCATCCGCATCAACTTTCAGTACGAGGAGGGCGACGCCGGCGAACACACCCCGACGGTCCGCGACGTCCAGATCGAGAACGTCCACAGCACGGGCGGTTCGTTCGGGCTCTACCTGCGGGGCTACGAACGCTCCCCGATCAGCGACGTGACCGTTCGCGACTCGACCTTCTCCGACGTGGAGACGCCGATGGAACTGGAACACGTCCGGAACCTCCATCTCGACAACGTCGACATCAACGACCGCCACTACGACGAGGTCATCGACGCAGGCCCCCTGAGCTGACCCGATCACCACCTCGACTCATCCTTTTGGACTCACTGCTTCGACTCACTGCGGAGGAGAACGCATGACACGACGGTCACGAAGCAAGAAGACACTCATCGCGGCCCTGGTCGGGCTGCTGTGCGCCGGGGTCGGCGCCGGTTCGGGCGCTGTCGCGGCCCCGGAACCGGCCGGTCAGGCGCAGGCGGGTGCGGACCCGCTGTGGAAGATGGCCGACCGGATCGTCGACACGGTCGAGGAGCCGGCGATTCCCGACCGCGAGTTCCGGGTCACCGACTTCGGCGCGGTCGGTGACGGAACCACCGACGACCACGACGCGATCATGGCCACCGTCCGAGCCGCCCACGAGGCGGGCGGCGGCCGGGTGGTCCTTCCCGAGGGGACCTGGCTCAGCGAGGGCCCGATCCATCTCGAGAGCAGGATCGACCTGCATGTCGCCGAGGGATCGCGCCTGCTGTTCGGCTCCGATCCCGCCGACTACCTGCCCGTGGTGCACACGCGCTGGGAGGGCACCGAGATGTACGGCTACTCGCCGCTCATCTATGCCAAGGACGTGCACGACGTCTCGATCACCGGAACCGGCGTGATCGACGGCAACGAGGCGAGCGAGTTCCTGTCCTGGTACGACAAACAGGACGCGGACATGCAGAAGCTCCGGCGCATGGGTTTCGACGGCAAACCGCTCGACAAGCGCCGCTTCGGGGAGGGCCACTTCCTGCGGCCGAGCATGATCCAGTTCTTCGGCGCCGAGCGGGTGCTGTTGAGCGACTACACGGTCACCAACTCGCCGTTCTGGATCAACCACCTCGTCTACACCGACGACGCCACGGTGCGGAACCTGACCGTCGACAGCCACAACGCCAACAACGACGGCGTCGACGTCGACTCGAGCACGAACGTGCTGGTGGAGAACAACACGTTCCGCACGGGTGACGACGCCGTGGTCGTGAAGTCCGGCCGGGACAAGGACGGCAGGGACATCGGCAGGCCCAGCGAACGCGTCGTCGTCCGCGGCAACGACATGGGCGGAGAGGACGGAATCGCCCTGGGCAGCGAGATGTCCGGCGACATCCGCTACGTCTTCTTCGACGACAACACGCTGCGCTCGGGTGCCTCGGCGGTGCGGTTCAAGGGCAACCTCGATCGCGGAGGAACGGTGGAACACATCCGGGTGCGGGATTTCGAGGTCGAGGAGTTCGAGAACCTGATCTGGTTCCAGTTGGACTATCCCGGCGAACTCGGCGGAAACTTCCCGCCGGTGTATCGGGACCTCGTGTTCGAGGACGTCACGGTCGACAGTGCGGACACCACGCTGGAGATCCACGGGCCGGACGCCGTGCCGTTGCGGGACGTCACGCTGCGCAACGTGGAGGTCGCCGAGTCGGAGACCCCCATGGTGCTCGAGAACGTCGAGGATCTGACGTTCGACAACGTGCTGATCGCAGGGGAACGTATCGACGGCGAACTCGACTGGCGCTGAGCCGAAGGGCGCCGGTACGCCGCCGAGTCCTATTCGGACTGCCGATCGGGATCCGAACGGGACTCGGCGGCGTCACCGCCTGCGAGCACGGCACGGGCGTGCGCGCGATGATCGGCGAACAGCCGGGCCGCCCGTCCCGCGTCGCGGGCCCGCAGCGCGTCGGCCAGCTCACGGTGTTCCCCCGGGAGGTGCTCGACGTCCGCGTCGAGACCGATGCGGGTCAGGAGGAAGACGTGCACCTGGGAGCGGATCGCTCCCCAGGCTTCCTGCAGCCTGTGGTGTCGCGCTGCGGCGTACACCGCGTCGTGGAAGGCGATGTCGGCGCGGACCATGGCGTGCGGGTCCCGGGCACGGGCGAGCTCCTCGGCGGCGGACTCGATCGCGTCGAGATCCTCCTCGTCGGCGTGGTCGACGACCTGCCGGACCGCGAGTTCCTCGAGCGCGCCACGCAGGCTGTCGAGCTCGGCGATGTCGGCCGTGGACAGTTCGACGACGAAAGCGCCGCGATGCCACGCCGTCCGCACCAGACCTTCGCGTTCCAGGCGCAGCAGCGCCTCCCGGATCGGCCCCCTGCTGACGTCGAGTCCGCGCGCCAGCTCGACCTCGCGCAGCTGTGCCCCGGGCGGATAGGTGCCGTCGAAGATCGCCTCCCGCACCGCGTCGGCCACCTCGTCGGCGAGCCCGCGGCGACGGGCGGGTGTGATCGATCGCTCGGCCATGCCACCTCCTCTTGTCTCAATGTTAACATTCGGACAAGGACTCGCTGAGGAATGCGGTCCACGAGGATTCAGGAGGCGCTCCCATGGCCGTGCTCGACTCGCCGATCCCCCGGTTCCACCTCGCGATGCCGGTCGACGACCTCGACGCCGCGCGCCGGTTCTACGGCGAGGTGCTGGGCCTGGAACAGGGCCGCAGCTCCGAGTCGTGGATCGACTGGAACCTCCAGGGCCACCAGTTCGTCACGCACCTCGCCCCCGGCCGCTCGGAGGGCATCCACAACCCGGTCGACGGGCACGACGTACCCGTCCCCCACTTTGGGCTGATCCTGACGATCCCGGCCTTCCACACCCTCGCCGACCGGCTCCGCGCCGCGGGCGCGACGTTCGTCATCGAGCCCTACGTCCGGTTCGAGGGTGAACCGGGTGAGCAGTGGACGATGTTCCTGCGCGACCCGGCCGGCAACGCGCTCGAGTTCAAGGCCTTCGCCGACGACGACCAGGTGTTCGCCGTCTGACGAAGGCCCGAACCCGGCCCGCCGCTCAGTAGCCGGACGAACCGCCCTGCGACAGACTGCCGAACGCCTCGTCCATGGCGGCCTTGTTCTGCCGGGCCCACTGCTGGGCTGCCTGCAGCTCCTGGCCGGCACCGGCTTGCTGGATCGCGTCCTCGAGGTCACCGAGCTGCTTGTCGTCCATGCGGAAGTTCTTGATGACCTCGGTCAGTTCGGGGTAGTCCTCGCCGAATCCCTCGCGGCCGATCATGTGCAGCTTCTCGGCCTCTCCCATGGACCCCTTCGGGTCCTCGAGGTCCTTCAGGTCGTAGCGCGAGTACGCCCAGTGCGGATGCCATAGCGTCACGACGATCGGTTCGCGGTTCTGGATCGCGGAGTCGAGGGCCGACAGCATCGCCGTCGTCGACGACTTCTGCAGCGTCATGCTGCCCTCGAGGCCGTAGTCGGGCATCATCTGCGTTTCCACGAGCCGGGTCTCCCCCGCGCCGGGTTCGATGCCCGTGATCGTGCCGCCGAACTGGTCGGCGTGCTGTTTCAGATCGGCGATCGAGTTGACGTCGCGCACGTACGACGGCACGGCGATGTTCAGCGTCGCCTGGTCGTACCAGACGCCGAGATCCTCGACCTGACTCCGGTACTGCTCCCAGTAGTCGGAGTGCGTCGTGGGCAGCCACGCGTCCTGGAACAGGTCGATCTCGCCCTGCGCGACCGCCTGCCACGTCGGCGCGACGTCGAGCTGCCGCAGCTCCACGTTGAAACCACGCTGGTCCAGTTCGGCCTTGAACAGGTTGGCGAGCGCGATGTTCTCGTCCCAGGCGATGTATCCGATGGTGAGGTCACCGCCATCACTGCCACCGCCTCCGCCCTGCCCGTCTCCTCCGCCACCGCAGGCTGCCGTGACCGCCACGAGCAGGCCCGCGAACACGGCGGCCAGCACGCGATTCCTTCCGATGCGCATACCGTCCTCCTTCGTCCGTTCGCGCGCGCCGGTTCTCAGGCCACGCCCGCGAGCCTGCGCGCGCGGCTGACCGCGGATTTCGCGGACAACGATGCGGTGATGCGGTCGAGGTAGATGGCGAGGATCACCACGCTCACGCCGTACTCGAAACCGGCGCCGAGCTGGAGCCGCGTGGTCGCCTCGAACACGTCGGCGCCCAGTCCCGGGGTGCCGACCATGCCTGCGATGACGACCATCGACAGCGACAGCATGATGATCTGGTTGACCCCGGCCATGATCGAGGGCATGGCCAGCGGGATCTGGATGCCGGTGAGGATGCGTGCCGGCGACGAGCCGAACGCCTCCCCCGCCTCGACCATCTCCTTGTCGACCTGGCGGATCCCCAGTTCGGTCAGGCGAACACCGGGCGCGAGCGCGAACATCACCGTCGCCACCACACCGGGACCGACCCCGATGCCGAAGAAGATGACCGCCGGGATCAGGTAGATGAACTGCGGAACGGTCTGCAGGAAGTCCATCACGGGTTTGACCACGCGACTGGCTCCGTCGCTGCGTGCCGCGAGCACCCCGAGCGGCACCGCGACGACCACCGCCACGGCACCGGCCAGGACGACGAGCGAGAGCGTCTGCATGGCACTGGCGAACGAGTCGAGCCCGTCGAGGACCGCGAATCCGATCAGTGCGGCGAGGCCGAACTTCCAGCCGCGCAACCACAGTGCGCCCGCGGCGAACAGCAGGATCATCACCCAGGTCGGGGCCCACGTGAGCAGGTCGGCCAGTGCCGTCACCGCGGTATCCAGGCCCTCCGAGACGGCGTCGAACACGTCGCCGAGGTTGTCCTTGAGCCACGAGACCAGCTCCGAGAACCACTCGCCGAGCGGAATCCTCGGTACTTCCCACTGCGTCACGGCAGGCTGCTCACGCATGGTCGTCCTCCGATTCCCACCCCGCCACGGCGTCCCCGGCCGGCTCGGCGGTGGCCGCCGACGTCTCCGCGGTGGCCGCGGCCTGGTCGACGTCGCCGAGCGCGGACAACAGGGACGACTGGTGCACCACGCCCACCAGCACGCCGTCGGCGTCGACGACCGCCAATGGGAGCGGTCCCGACACCGAGGTGAACAGTTCGTTGACCGTGGCCGTTTCCCTCACCCGCGCCACCGGCCGGGCGTCCACGGGCCTGCCGGACCGCCCGTTGCGCACCGCGTCCTCGGCGGCCCGCTCCCCCACGGCGCCGACCGGACGTCCCGCCTCGTCGACGAGGACGACCGCGGAGACGTGATGGTCGTGCATCGCCCGTACGACGTCGGTCGCGGACGCACCGGACCGCACGGCGTGCAGCTGTTTGTCCATCACGGACCGCGCCGTGAGCACCCGCGCCCGGTCGACGTCCCGCACGAACTGGGCGACGTACTCGTCGGCGGGGTCGGTGAGAATGGCCTCCGCCGTACCGAGTTGCACGATGCGGCCCCGGCGCATCACCGCGATCCGGTCGCCCAGGCGCATCGCCTCGTTGAGGTCGTGCGTGATGAACACGATCGTCTTGCCCAGCTGGCGTTGCAGTCCCAGCAACTGGTCCTGCATCTCCCTGCGAATGAGCGGATCGAGCGCGCTGAACGCCTCGTCCATCAGCAGCACGTCGGTATCGGCCGCGAGCGCTCTGGCCAGGCCGACCCGCTGCTGCATGCCACCGGAGAGCTGTTCGGGCAGCCGGTCCTCCCAGCCGGAGAGCCCGACCATGTCCAGCGCACGTCGCGCCCGCTCGAGCCGCACCTGCCTCGGCTCACCCTGGATCTGCAGCCCGTAGGCGGCGTTCTGTTCCACGGTCCGATGTGGAAACAGCGCGAAGTGCTGGAAGACCATGCTCATCCGGCGCTTGCGCAGGTCGCGGATCTCGCGGGCCGTCATGGACGTGATCTCGACGTCGTCGACGTAGACCTTGCCCGACGAGGCGGGAAGGATCCCGTTGAGCATGCGCAGCAGCGTGGACTTGCCCGATCCCGACAGTCCCATCACGACGAAGATCTCGCCCGCGTCGACCTCGAAGGACACGTCCACGACCGCAGCGGTGGTCCCGGGCACGTCGATATCCGAGGCGCACCGGACAGGAGTGATCGCACCACCTCGGGTGCGCGGTGGCCGAATACCTTGTAGAGACTTTCCACTCGAATCGCGGACACGGTCTCCACCTCTCCGGCGAGCGAAGAAAACTGTCCTCCAGTTTACCGCAGAATCGTCGGAACACCCGAGGAAATACACTGGGGAAACGCACGGAAACCGTGCGTCATAGTCGACGAGGAAAACACGCCGGCTCGCATGGAAAAAGAATCATGAACGGGTTCCGTACTGCGTCGGAAATCAGCGAAGCGGCGCCTCGGATCAGGTGAACCCTGCTCCGAGGCGCCGCTTCTGCCCGAGAAATCAGCCGATCGACAACGATCAGGAACTGTAACCCTTCGGCGGAATGAGGGACGCGAGCTGATCGAACGTCAGCCAGTAGATCTGATTCCCTCCGAACGAGGCCGGATCGGCGATCTGCACGGTGCCGTCGACGTCGTTGTATCCGGTCACGGTGAAGTAGTGGTAGATCGTCTGGTCGGACGGGTAGCCGGGAGGCTGGTTCCCGGGCGGCGCGACGATGTTCGCGACGACCGCCTCACCCCCGTCGATGGCACCGACGATGTTGTTCCACAGCAGGTCCTTCTCCTCCTGTGTGGGCGGATCGTTCGGCATCTCCGTGGTGGTGTAACCGCCGATGTGGTTGTTCAGCACGGTCGTGACCTGGCTGATGTGGTCGGTCCCGCCCGTGTGGGTCCCGAGCTCGGCCGCGAGGTCGGCCTGACTGCGGGAGATCCCCTTCGCCGACAACGCGATGCGGGTCGCCGCGGGCCCGCACCAGTAGCTCGTCTCCTGAACCTGGTACTCGATGTCCAGCGTGACCTCGCCCCGCGGCGTGACGTCACCCGCGGCCTGCCCTGCGGTGGCCTGCCCAGCCACCGCAGGCGGCGTGCTCACCGCCTCCGGCGCCGCCTGCGCCGGCACCAGTGCCGACACGCTCAACGCCAGCGCGGCCGCACCCGCGAGCGCCGCCGTCCTCCGTACCACCATGCGCCGTTCCTCCACTCGTTGCGATGAGGGCATCACGTTCGGTAATGCCACCGGATTCGGCTCAGCCTAAAGTCATTCACACATTTTCCGAAAGCCCCTCAATAACCGACATAGCAGACATTCGCGAACCGGGTGACGACGTTCTGACTGCGCCGTTCGGAGCAGGACCACTGATCCGTTCGCGGATTTCATGCGACGAAAGTTCGGTGATCACGCCGCGGTGACGAGGTGTTCACTTTTCGCCGACGATCGTCGGTTCTGCCATTTCGCCACACCGTGTGAAAGTGACGTCCGCCCTCTGTGACGACGGCAGAAACGAGGTTCTGGGATGCGGACACGAACGACGCGGTGGGCGGTCGGGGCGGTATCGACCCTGGCGGTCACCGCGGGCATGCTCGCACCGGTTCCGGCTGCGGCGAACGCACCGACCAGCACGGCGTACGGCACCGCGACGGCAGGCACCGCGGCGCCCGCCGACACCGCCCCGGCCGACATACCGGCCGGCTACTACGACGGCACCGACGGGTTGACCGGCGAGGAACTCAAGTCGGCGCTCAACGACATCATCAGCGAAAGCACCCAGCTGTCCTACGACGAGGTGTGGGACGCCATCAAGGCCGCCGACGAGGATCCGGCCAACCCGGACAACGTCGTTCTGCTCTACAGCGGCGAGTCCCGGAGCAAGGACGCAAACGGCGGTGGCAGCGGCGACTGGAACCGCGAGCACGTCTGGGCCAAGTCGCACGGGGACTTCGGCACCTCGGGCCCCGGCGCGGACGCCCACCACCTGCGGCCGACGGACGTCCAGGTGAACAGCGTCCGCGGCAACAAGGACTTCGACAACGGCGGCGACGAGGTCGACGGCGCTCCCGGCAACTTCACCGACGACGACTCGTTCGAACCCCGCGACGAGGTCAAGGGCGACGTCGCCCGCATGATCTTCTACATGGCCGTCCGGTACGAGGGCGAGGACGGTGCGCCGGACCTCGAACTCAACGACGAGGTCGACAACGGCGAGCAGCCGTTCATGGGACGCCAGTCGGTCCTGCTCGAATGGCACAACGCCGACCCCGTCGACGACTTCGAGCGCAAGCGCAACGACGTCATCTACGAGCAGTTCCAGCAGAACCGCAACCCGTTCATCGATCACCCCGAGTGGGCCGAGGAGATCTTCGGCGGCCAGAGCGGCGCCGGGGCATCCCGGTCGGCCTCCTGATCGGTTCTCCGGTCCGGCGGGTCCCACCGATCCGACCACGACAGGCCGGTGTCCGCGTGCACGCGGACACCGGCCTTCGTCGTCGTCACCCGCGCAGCCGGCGTGCACGCACGTCGGTGCCTACCCCTGATATCCGACCCCCTGATATCCGGGCCCCTGATATCCGACGAGGCGCAACGCGAACCGGCTGTACTGCCACACCACGGCGTCCTCGCTGAGCTCGCCGTCCTCCCGGTACCAGGCCGAGACGCCCATGCCCAGGTCGAGCACCGCGTACGAGGCCAACCGCACCGAGTCGACGTGGAACACGCCCGCGTCCACACCGGCGGCGACGAGGTCACGGAAGCCGCGCTCGTAGTCGGCACGCAGGTCCAGGACGTGAGTACGGCTGGGTTCGACGAGGCTGCCGATCTCCCGGTTGCCGACGAAGGCCTCGAGACGGTGCCGCGCGTGGTAGCGCACGTGGACCTCGGTGGCCCTGCGCAGGCGTTCCGCGGGGTCGTCGGTGGTCGCGACGGCACCTCGGTAGCCCGCGAGCAGTGCCTCCATGGTCGAACTCATGATGCGGGCCAGCAGGTCCTGTTTGGACGCGACGTGTTTGTAGAGGCTGGGCGCCCGCATCCCGACGGCCGTACCGATGTCGGCCATCGTCGTCGCCCGGTACCCCTGCTCGGTGAACAACGCGAGCGCGGCGTTGCGGATGTCGTCGAACCGGTCCACGCCCATCCCTCGTTCCCACGTCGCACGGCACCGGACCACGCGCGTTCCGGCTAACAGAGCATAGCCGAGAACTTCCCGAGTACTCACGAGGTTGCCTCTCAGCGCGATGCACCATTACAGTCTCGGCTAATCGTCATTAGCCGAACGGAGTCGCCATGGCCGTCGACCTCAGCCACAGTCCGGACGTCGCCGAGCTCGTCGACCGCACGAGGGCCTTCGTCCGTGACGTCGTCGTCCCGCTCGAGGAACAGCACGGCGGTGTCGCCCGCACCGAGGAGGTCCGCACCGAGCTGCAACGGGCGGCGAAGGACGCGGGCGTGTTCGCGCCGCACGTCTCCCCCGAGTACGGCGGCCACGGGCTGGACATGTGCGGCAGAGCCGCGGTGTTCGAGGAGGCGGGGTACTCGCTGTTCGGTCCCCTCGCGCTCAACATCGCCGCGCCCGACGAGGGCAACATGCACATGCTCGAGGCGATCGCGACCGAGGAGCAGAAGCAGCGGTACCTCCGCCCGCTCGCGAACGGACAGGTGCGTTCCTGCTTCGCGATGACCGAGCCCGCGCCGGGTGCCGGGTCGGACCCGGCCGCCCTGACGACCCACGCCGTACGCGACGGTGACGGCTGGCGGATCAACGGCCGCAAATGGTTCATCACCGGCGCCGACGGGGCGGCCTTCGCGATCTGCATGGCCCGTACGTCCGGTTCCGCAGGCAGGACCGAGGGCGCGACGATGTTCCTCGTCGACGCCGACAACCCGGGCATGCGGCTGGTCCGGCACATCGACACCCTCGACGAAAGCCTCTACGGCGGGCACATGGAGGTCGTGTTCGAGGACTGCCTCGTGCCCGACGAGGCGGTGCTCGGCGAGGTCGACGAGGGTTTCCGGTACGCGCAGGTCCGGCTCGGGCCCGCCCGGATGACGCATTGCATGCGGTGGCTCGGCATCGCACGCCGCGCGCAGGACATCGCCGTGGCGCGGGCTTCCGAACGCGAGGTGTTCGGCTCCCGGCTGGGCGAACTGGGCATGGTGCAGCAGATGATCGCCGACAACGAGATCGACATCGCCGCCTCCCGCGGACTCATCACGCAGGCGTGCTGGGAACTCGACCGGGGCCGGTCGGCTGCACAGTCCACATCGGTCGCCAAGACGTTCTGCGCCGAGGCGGTGTGGCGCTGTGTCGATCGGGCACTGCAGATCTGCGGTTCGCTCGGCGTCTCCGGCGACATTCTGCTCAGCCGGTTCCTGCGGGAGGTCCGTCCGTTCCGAATCTACGACGGTCCCTCCGAGACGCACCGGTGGTCGATCGCCCGCCGCGTCCTGCGCAGGCACGACAAGGAGTCCACCCGATGAGCGAGTCCACACCGGACGGACTGGAGCTGCCCGCCCTCACGGAGTTCTTCGCCCGCACCGTCCCCGGGTTCGGCGGCACGCTGCACGCGCAGATGCTCGCCGGCGGCAAGTCGAACCTGACGTATCTGCTCACCGACGGCGAGCACCGGTGGGTCCTGCGCAGGCCGCCGCTCGGTAACCTCACGCCGTCGGCCCACGACATGTGGCGCGAGTACCGCGTGGTGGCCGCGCTCAGCGGCACCGACGTTCCGGTGGCACAGGCCGTGGCCTACGACGACACGGTGCTCGACGTGCCGTTCGCCCTCGTCGAGTACGTCGAGGGTCCGGTGCTGCGCACCGAGGAGGAACTGCGGCGACTGTCCCCCTCGGACATCCGCCGCTGCGGGGAGGCTCTCGTCGACGTGCTGGCCTCGCTGCACGCGGTCGATCCGCACACGGTGGGACTGGGCGACTTCGGCAGGCCGGAGGGGTATCTCGAGCGCCAGGTGCGGCGTTGGTACGACCAGTGGCAGCGGGTGCGCACCCGGGAGCTGCCGGACATCGACGCGCTGCACGCCCGGCTCGCCGAGCTCTGTCCCGCCGAGAGCGGGGCGTCGATCGTGCACGGCGACTACCGCATCGACAACACGATCCTCGATCCCGGCGATCCGGGACGGATTCGTGCGGTGGTCGACTGGGAGATGGCGACCCTGGGTGATCCGCTCGCCGATCTGGGTCTGTACCTGGTTTATGCCGACCCGTCGTTCGCCCCGGTTCTCGCTGGTTCGGCGGCGTCGACGAGCTCGGCGTTGCCGTCGGCGCGCGAGGTGGCGCAGCGTTACGCCGAGACGAGCGGCAGGGATCTGAGCCGCCTGGAGTTCTACCTCGGCCTGGGCTATTTCAAGATCGCCGTGGTCGCCGAGGGCATTCACGCGCGCTATCAGCAGGGCATGACCCGCGGTGAGGGATTCGACCGGGTCGGCGAGGCCGTCGCCCCGCTGGCCGCCGGTGGGCTGCGGGCGTTGAAGGGAGACATCGCATGACCGGCGTGCTCGATCTGTTCCGGCTCGACGACCGGGTCGCCGTCGTCACGGGCGCCAGTTCGGGCCTCGGTGCGGGATTCGCCGTCGCGCTCGCCGAGGCGGGGGCCGACGTGGTGCTCGCTGCCCGGCGGGCGGATCGCCTGGCCGAGACGGCCGAGCGGGTCCGTGCGACCGGCCGGCGCGCACTGGCGGTCGCCACCGACGTCGGCGACGCCGCGAGCTGCGAGGCCATGGCCGAGGCCGCGGTCGACGAGTTCGGCAGACTCGACGTGCTGATCAACAACGCAGGGGTCGGCACGGCGGTCCCGGCGCTCAGGGAGGATCCCGACGAGTTCCGCAGGGTCGTCGACATCAACCTCAACGGCGCGTTCCTCGCCGCGCAGGCGTGCGCACGGCGCATGGAACCGGGCTCGAGCATCGTCAACATCGCGAGCGTGCTGGGCCTGATCAAGTCGTTCGCCCCGCAGGCCGCCTACGCGGCGAGCAAGGCCGGGGTCATGGGAATGACGCGCGATCTGTCCCAGCAGTGGTCCGGGCGCAAGGGCATCCGGGTCAACGCCGTCGCACCGGGGTACTTCGCGAGCGAGATGACGGCGGAGATCCCGGACGAGAAGCTGCTTCCGTTCGTCGAGCAGACCTCCACCCTCGGCAGGTTGGGCGAGCAGCGAGAACTCGACACGGCGGTCGTGTTCCTGGCGAGCCCTGCATCCTCGTACGTCACCGGCACGACCCTGGCCGTCGACGGAGGAATGTCGGGCCACTGACGACCCACACGGAGCGGCCGGCACGGGGTGCCGGCACGGGCGGTCAGGCCACGCCGTGCGGTGCGTTCTCGTTGCGGGTGCTCTCGCGGTGGGCAGCCTCGTGGTGGGCATTGTCGGCCGCGGGGTCGGCTGCGGGTGGCAGGTCGCGGTCGATGTGGTCGGCGTGGAACAACGCCTGTGCGAGCAGCCCGCGGACGTGGTTGTTGGCGGCCGAGTAGTAGACGAACGTGCCTTCGCGCCGTCCGGTCACGAGGCCGGCCAGACGCAGCTTCGCGAGGTGCTGGCTGACGGCGGTCGGGGCGGCGCCCGCCAGTTCCGCGAGGCACGCCACCGATGATTCGCCCTGCAGCAGCGCCCACAGCACCTTGATCCGTGTCGGATCGGCGAGCAGCCGGAACGACTCGGCGGCCAGGTTGACCTGTTCGTCGTTCGGCATGTCGAAGTCGGGCACCGAGCTGTGCATGCCCGTCACCGTACTGGATGTCCGTACCGAATATCACTCTCACGCACATACGCACTTGCTTATCTGCGTGAGTACGCAGATAGTGATGCCGTGACACGTCAGCACGAACACCACCACTCCGGCGACCCCACCGACCACGGGCACGGGCACGGGCACGGGCACGGGCACGGGCACGGGCACGGGCACGGGAGCAGCCTGGTGGCCCGCCTGAAACACCTGGTGACCCCGCACAGCCACGACTCGGCCGACCGCGTCGACACGGCCATGGAGACGAGCGCGAAGGGACTGCGCGCGCTGGCGTGGTCGTTCGTCGGGCTGCTGGTCACGGCGATCGCGCAGCTGGCGATCGTGCTGGTGACCGGGTCGGTGGCGTTGCTGAGCGACACGATCCACAACTTCGCCGACGCGTTGACGTCGATCCCGTTGGCGATCGCCTTCGTGCTGGGCAGGCGCGCGGCGTCGCGGCGCTACACCTACGGCTTCGGCAGGGCCGAGGACCTGGCCGGGGTCGTCGTCGTGGTGTTGATCGCCGCGTCGGCCGCGCTCGCGGGCTACGAGTCGGTGCGCAGACTGGTCGATCCGGTGCCGATGACGCACGCGTGGGTGGCGATGCTCGCGGGCTTCGCCGGATTCGTGGGCAACGAACTGGTGGCGCGGTACCGCATCCGGGTCGGCAGGGAGATCGGTTCGGCGGCGCTCGTCGCGGACGGCCTGCACGCCAGGACGGACGGGTTCACGTCGCTGGCGGTCGTCGCGGGTGCGGCGGGCAGCATGCTCGGTTTCCCGATCGCCGACCCGATCGTCGGCCTGGCCATCACGGTCGCCATCCTCGGGGTGCTCCGCGGAGCGGCGCGCGAGGTGCTGGGCCGGCTGATGGACGCGGTCGAACCGGACCTGACCGAGCACGTCGAACGCACGGCGGCCGGGGTCGACGGGGTCCACGCGGTGCGTCAGGTGCGGCTGCGCTGGCTGGGCCACAGCATGCGCGCGGAGCTGGACGTCGCGGTGGACGGGACGCTCGACGTCGTCGCCGCGCACGCCATCGCGCACGACGTCGAACGGGCACTCACGGCCGAGGTGCCCCGGCTGACGGCCGCGTCGGTGCACACCGAACCGCTCGTGGGCGCGGGCGAGGCGCACGGGAGCGGATGACCACACCGGGTTCCGGCACGAGTACTCAGCGTCCGATCGTGGCGTGGGCGTGATCGGATCGTTGTGGTCCTTCTCAAAGGCGCTGGCTTCGCGGGCCGAACTTTGCGCATAGTCACCACACCCCGACCCGAGTGGCGTGTTTCCCCCGACACGCCCGGAACACAATTGGAGACCCCGCATGAGTGCGCCCCACGCGCTCAGACGGGTGACGACCGCTGCGCTGGCCGCGCTGGCGCTGGTCGTCGCCCCCATGACCCCGGCTCACGGTCAGGAATCGACGAACGACGTCGAGACCGCACGTACCGAGTTGCGCGAGGCGCAGGCCCGCCTGGCGCAGCGCTATCAGACGTTCACCGACGCCGAGCGCAAGCACGACGCGGCGCAGAAGGCCGCGACCCAGGCGCGCGAACGCGCCGAGAAGGCCCGCACGGCCGCCGAGTCGGCCGCCCGCCGTTTCCACGGCATGCAGGGTGATCTGGACAAGTTCGCCTCGGCGAGTTTCCGGCAGGGCAGCACGATCGGTTCGATGTCGGCCTATCTCGGTGCCGACAGTCCCACGGAGATGCTGGAACGTTCGTCCCTGCTCAATGCGATCAGCGACGACCAGTTGAGCGTCCTGGAGCGGATGCAACGGGCGCTCGGCGCCAAACGCGCATCCGAGCGCGAGGCCACGACGGCGCTGCGCACGGCGACGTCCAACGAGCGCAGGGCCGCGTCGGCCAAGGCCGAGGCCGAACAGGCCTACACCGCGGCGCAGGACGAGCAAGAGGAGGCCAAGGCCGAGATCGACCGGCTCGTCAGCCGCACGCAAACGCTCGCGAGCGGTTCGTCGACGGCGGCGCCCACCGTGCCCGGCGGAGCGGCCAAGCCCGCAGAGGGCACGCTGACGTCGACCTACGGTGCCCGGTGGGGCACGGTCCACTACGGCATCGACATCGCCAACAGCATCGGCACGCCCATCCATTCGACGCTGCCCGGCGAGGTGATCGACTCGGGCCCCGCGAGCGGTTTCGGCCTGTGGGTGCGCGTCCAGCACGAGGGCGGCATCGTCTCGGTGTACGGCCACATCGACCAGTCGATGGTGTCGGTCGGCCAGCAGGTGTCGGCGGGGCAGCAGATCGCGACGATGGGCAACCGTGGCCAGTCCACCGGCCCGCACCTGCACTTCGAGATCCACGAGAACGGCAACAAGATCGACCCGCTCCCCTGGCTCCGCAGTCAGGGTGTCGACATCTGACGGCCGGCACCGGCACCGCCGCTGTCGGCCCGGGCGGCCGGGCCGACAGCGGCGGGCGCCGCGGCCCCGTTCGTTCACCAGGTCAGCAGTTCCCGCGGGATGTCGCGGCGTGCGGAGGCGTGTCCGGCGCGGGTGTTCGGCACGGTGGCCAGCGCCGCGAGCACGGAGCCGAGGCTGGGCAGCCATCGCCGGAACGGGTCGGGTTCGACGAGCCACTGGGCGGCGCAGTCGGGTCGTCCGTCGGGCAGGGGGACCACGGATCCGGCCGGCAGCACCCGCACGCCGTCGGGAGGCTGGTGGTGGGCGGCGCCGAAGTCGTCGGCCTCGGCGAGCAGGACGGTGACGCGTTCCCGCCGGGTCGGCAGTCCCAGCGCCGGACCGAGGCAGTCGAGTTTGCGCAGGTCGGTCAGCACCGCGTCGGAGAGCGCGCGCGGTACGACGACGGCGGCGACGCCCGAGCCGGTGATCAGGCGGAAGCCGCCCGCGTACTGTTCGACCGGCCAACCGAACGTGCCGCGGTAGTCGGGACGGGTGGTGTCCTGCGCGTCCAGCTCCAGGGTCATCGCGGTCCTCCTGCGGCGCGTCATTGCTCCAGCCTGGTCTCCCTTGGTGGACCATTACGCTAATGGCACTCAGTGCCGTTAGCAAGGGTTTTCTGCTACGTTTCGCCGCATGACCGCCTCTTCCTCGCCGTCGGGTTCGTCGTCGGGTTCGTCGTCCGTACCGCCGTCCGCGGCATCGTCCGGGTCGTCCGGGTCGGCGGCGGTGTCGGTCGCGTCGTCGTCGAACGGGTCTCCGCGCCCGCGTGCGGGGCGGACGGAGGCGGGTCGCCGGAAGGTGCGGCGGTTGTTGACGCATGCGGCGATCGATCTTTTCCTGTCGCACGGTTATGACACGACGACGGTGGACGACATCGCCGCGGCGGCGGGAGTGGGAAGGCGGACGTTCTTCCGCTACTTTCGGTCCAAAGAGGATTCGATTTTCCCGAATCACGACGATCTGCTCGCGGACATCGAGCGGATGTTGGCGGAGGCCGATCCGGGTGTCGAGGATCCCGTTGACGCGGTGTGCCGCGCGGTGCGGTTGGTGTTGGACTCGTATCTGGACGATCCGGACGTATCGTTGAAACGATATCGGTTGACGCGCACGGTGACGTCGTTGCGCGACAAGGAGGTCGCGAGCGTCGACCGTTATCAGCGAGTGTTCACGCGCTATCTGCGTGAGCGGTTCCACGACGTGGGTGATCCGGCGGCCGACATGCGCGCGCCGATCGTCGCCGCTGCCGTGGCGGCCGCCCACAACCACGTGTTGCGGCAATGGTTGCACAGCGGCGGCACCGTCGATGCACACGGCCTGGCCGACCGCGCGTTCGCCATGGTTCGCCGGGCGAGCGCCACACCCGGGCCGGCCACGGGTTCGACGGCCACCTCGGCGACCGTCGTACCTGCCACCACCGACACGGCGACGACCGCCGACGGGACGGTCGTCACCGTGTTCACCACGTCGACCCCGACCGCCGAGGTCGTGCGCAGGATCAACGCCGCCCTGGCCGATTAACGGCACTCCGTGCCACTACCGGTCCCTAGATGTACTGACCGGGGACATTGATCAACCGCGTGAAGGGCGGCTGGTTGGCGCAGGCCGTGTGGGGTCGGTGATGGTTGTAGTGATGCAGCCATGACTCGAGAGCGTCGCGTCGTTCTGCCTCTGAGCAGTAGCAGCGGGCGTAAGCCCACCCGTCGGCCATTGTGCGGTGGAAGCGCTCGACCTTCCCGTTCGTCTGCGGGCGATATGGGCGCGTGTACCTCGGACGGATCGACAGCGCCTCGCAGGTACCGCGCCACAGATTCGACCGGTACGCACCGCCGTTGTCGGACAGTACTCGCTCGATCGTGATCCCACGCTCGGCGAACCAGTTGACAGCTCGTTGCAGGACGCCAACGGCAGTGACAGCAGTCTCGTCGTCGTGGATCTCGGTGTACGCGACGCGGGAGTGGTCGTCGATCACGGTGTGGACGTAGGCGTAGCCCAGCTTGGGTCCGCCGTGCTGATTGCGTGGCTTGTCCGGCGTGGCGACGCGGTTGCGGTCGCCTTGGCGTCGGCCGACGTAGCGCCAGCCACCGCCGTCGGGGATGTTCCCCAGCTTCTTCACGTCCACGTGCACCAGCGACCCGGGGTGCGCGTGCTCGTAACGACGGATCGGTTCGCCGGTCGCCCGGTCGACGTGCGACAGCCGATTCAATCGAGCAGTGGTGAGGATGCGGTGGACGGTGGAGGGCGCGATCCCGAGCCTCGCTGATAGTTGAACTGGTCCTTCCCGCAACCTGATCCGCAGGTTGACGCACCGCTTCGTGACGGGCTTGCTCGTCTTGTTCGGCGAGCTCTTCGGGCGCGAGGACCGGTCGTGCATGGGCTCGCCGGCGCGGTAGCGGTCGACCCAGCGTTTCACGGTCGGCCACGAGACCTGGAATCGGGCGGCGGCCTCACTGATCGGCCAGCCCTCCTCGACGACGAGTTGGGCAACCTTCAGACGGTGACGCGGTGTGAGGGCAGCGTTGGGATGGGACATAGCATCTTTCGGTACGGGACGTCGCCGCGGCATCCGCCGCTGTCAGGCCGGATGCTGCACGTGGATGCGCAGGGCGTTCGCGGCGAACTGCGCGGCTTCTGGGCTGCCGAAGGTTTGGTGGAAGTCGGGGTTGGTTTCGTAGAGGTCGGCCATGCCTTGCACCATTGCGGCGGATCGTTCGGCATCGCCGGCGTGGGTGGGTGTCCCGGGGATGTCAGCGAACCAGGCCACGTGGTCGGCAGCGTGCGCTTGAGCAACTGGTGAGCCGGGTGTGTGGCCGGCTTCGTGGATTTCTGCCCACCGCGTGAGCAGGGCCTGGGCGTTGGCCTGCCAGTCGCGTTGCTGTTCCACGGACTTGGCATGCCACCACCGGTTCGACGCGTCGAAGGCCTCGCGTCCCCACCGTCGTACGACCTCGGCCTCGTAGCGGTCGTTGAAGCCTTCGAGCATCACATCCATGCGCGGTTCGCGGCCCTCGCGGCGCATCTGCAGGGTGTGCTTGACCGCGCTGATGCGCCGGTCCAGGGCCTCGCGGTCCTCGGCGAGCTGTGTCAGGTGGGCCTCGAGCGCTTCGACCTCGGCGGTCGGCGTCTCGGGGGCGTCGAGCACTGCGGCGATGTCGGCCAGTGGCATACCCGTGTCGCGGAGCAGAAGGATGCGTTGCAGGCGAGCGACCGCGTCGGGACCGTAGTAGCGGTAGCCGTTGGACCCGACGCGATCGGGTTCAAGCAGCCCGATGCGGTGATAGTGGCGCAGCGTGCGGCCGCTGATGCCTGCGCGTTCAGCGAGCTCGTGCACCGTCCATTCCATCACCGGGCTCCTGTCGATCGACGTGCTGCTCAGTGTGCCGCGTCTGTGGTCAGGCCCAGCCGTGGCAGCGCAATGCGCAGGATATCGGACGCGGGAGTGCGGACGTTTTGGGCGGCCGTGGCGGCCGTGGCGTCGAGGTATTCGCGGACAAGCCGAGCACCGGCTGCATAACCGGCCCCGGTCGGCAAGCCGACAGGCTCGGCACCGAACAGTTGTGCGCTCGAGTCGCCCAGCACCCAGGCGGCGAAGTCTGCCATTCCTGTGACGCCCAGGCCGCTGGCAACCTTCGCCAGGACCTGGTCGTCGGAGCGGGTTTCATCGCGCACGAAGTGGGTGTAGCCGGCGGCGCCATACAACTCGGACGCGAAAACGTCGGCGAGCCCTTCGGACACAACGTGCTCGCCAACCATCACCGTCTGTGGGTCCCACACGATCCCGCCGGGTGAATAGCGCACGTTGTGGTGCAGTTCGTGGACCGCGATCGCCTCGAGGCGATCGAGAACGCGCGAGGTGGGCCAGACGGTGATGGCGATGTAGCCGCTGATGCCGCCGAACCCTGACATCCCTTGCACCTCGTCGACGAAGTGCTGGCTGGTCGGATCTCCCAGGACGAGCAGCACGTTCAGGTCGGGGATGGTCACACCCGGATCGGCAGACGTCAACGCTGCGACCCCGTCCTCGAGGGCCTTCTCGATGCGGGTCCACGCATCGGCCGCGACAAGGGATTCCAGACCTTCGCGGACCTGCTCGATCGCGGAGTCCGGACGGAAGCCGAAGTTCTGCTGGTGCACGGTGGCCATGTCCACGCCGCCGGGGATGAAGTGGTACATCCCGGCCATCGGAGCCCACATGTCACGGATGAGGTCGGCGCGATCCTTCGCGTCCGCCGTCAGGACTCGGTTCATGCCCGAGGCACTGTCAATCATTGAAATGGTCATGACAAGCGACCGTAAACATTGCCGCTACGACAAGGTCAACCGTTTCCTCGATCAATGTCCCCGGTCAGTACACCTAGAAGGGTGGCGGTTCGTCGGGGTCGGATCGTTTCGGCGGGAGTATCGGTCGGCGTCTGCCGGTGTGAGGTCGCAGTGCCGAGCGGGTCGTCGGCACCAGGGCACGACGCATTCCCGGTCGCGCACGCGGACGAGTTCGCGGATGGCCGCGTTGGGCCGTCGGCGACTACGGCCGAGATCCAGAGGTTGGCCGGTGGCGGGATCGCAGATCACCTTCCGCCAGGTGCTGTCGCGGTTGGTCATGATCTCCCGCGCCACCGCAGCCGGAATCGGCCCATAGCCGTCGAGCTCGCAGCCGCTGTCGGACATCGACAGGGCCGCGTCAACCGGCATGTGCAGGTAGACCATGGCAGCGGCTTCCGGGACGCGAACGCCCGGGTCGTTGCCCAATAACAGGTCGGCGGTCACATCCGCG